>JAXHNG010000001.1:0-382473 GCA_034520805.1 Lysobacterales bacterium
AGCCGCCAAGCAGGCGGCAAAGCCCCCCGTAAAGTCGCGGTCCGGCGGCGCAGCCTAGCCTCCATTCCACGACGACGTCCATCTGGTTTGTTCCGAGCCGGAGAAGTTCGGTGTTAACTTGTGCTGCGACTGGCTTTCAATCCCTTCGGGCACAGACTTGGCAGTTGGCAACCACAAGCTGAGAGGGCGGGGACTTCGGCGCGTCATTCTCGCGACAGCCTGCTGTCTTCTCGTGGCGCTCGCCCTGGCCGTGCCCGTGGACTGGGCACTGCAGTTCCTCGGCACGCCCGCCGATCGAATCATCAATGCCGGGCTCGTCCTTGGGCTGATTGCGTTGCTGGGCGCGGCAGGCCTTATCGGCAATCGCTGGACGCTCGCGCTGATCCTGCTTCCGGTTCTCGTCGGGGCGCTGATGACCCGCCTGCTGTTTTACGGGCTGGTGCACTTCAGCGGCCAGGGCTTCGGGCCCGAGCTCTTTTTGCATTTCGAGCCCGAGTCCCTCCGAATCGTCTGGCACGAGTACGACGATCTTGTCTATCGCGCAGCCGGCGTCGCCCTGGTCGGCGCCGCGGCGTTCTGGGGAATGGTCCGAGCGGTGGCGCGAAGCCAACCACCCCGGTGGGCCGCAATGGTTCTGGCGCTGGCGGCCGTGCCGATCCTCATCGCCGGGCGCGGCAATCTTCCGGAATGGCAGCTGTGGCAGGCGTGGCAGGACTGGAAACGGTCGGGCGACTGGATCGCTGCCGACCGGGCCGATGAGGGGCTGGTCGATTCGCGCGATGCCGTGCCGTCCATTTCGGAAGACCGGGCGGCGCGCTGGACGCAGACCGGATTGATCGAGACTGACCTGCCAAGTAGCGATGAGATCGTGGCGGACACGCCCGCGCAGCCGAAGAACCTCGTCCTGCTCTACGTCGAGGCACTGACCACCGCCATCGTCGAACATCCCGATTACCCCGGCCTGATGCCCAATTTCCGGCGCCTGATCCGCGAGCACGGCTGGATCGACGAGTTCCATACCAGCAGCTTCGTCACCATCGAAGGCGTCGCCAATACCCAATGTGGCCTGCTGTTTCCCTTCCAGGGCCACGGCAGCGGCTTCGCCGGTCGCGGCATGCTCGCCCAGTCGCTGCCCTGCCTGGGCGACGTGCTGGCCGAGGCCGGCTACCACCAGACCTATATCCTGGGCGGCGGGCCCATGTCGTTCACCGGCAAGGGCGCGTTCCTGGACGCACACGGCTATGACGATCTCAAGGGCTGGGAATACTGGCGCTCGCACGGCCACGAGCGCGAACCGGGTCACTGGGGCATGGGCGACGTCGAAACGCTCAAGCAGGTCCGCCTGGCCATCGCTCAAAGGCACGAAAAGGGCAGGCCCTTCAACGTCACTTCGCTGACGGTGGGCTCGCACATCCCGGGCTACGTCTACGATAGCTGTTCACCCTATGGCCAGGGAGACGAGCGCTACCTCGACGCCCTGCACTGCACCGACCAGGTCATCGGCGACTGGATCGAACGCCTGCAAGCCGAGCAGCTGCTCGAAGACACGGTGCTGGTGATCGTCGGCGACCATCCGGTTTTCGCCAACCCGGAAATGGACCAGCTTTTCGGACCGGCGGCCCACGACACGCGCCTGCCGTTTATCGTCATCGGCGATGACCTCCAACCGCCCGTGCATGAACGCGGCGCTGGGTTCGACCTGGCCCCGACCCTGCTCGACCTGCTCGGCATTCACCACAACGCCAAATTTGCCATGGGCCGCTCCCTGGCCCAGGCCCACGACCGGCCCGACTACCTGGTCACGCGCCGCGGTGATATCCAACGGGGCAGGCCCGTCGACAACTCGCCGCGCAAATGCGACCGGCCGGATCACGAATCCGGACCCGATCAGCCGCCTTCACTGCCGCTGTCCCCCTGCGACAAACGCCGGCTGCTGGATCTTCTCCACCAGCTGGCCGAGACGTTTTCCCATCGACCGATGGCCATGGACTGCGGAAGCGGGAAAGCGGCCGAAATTCGCGTCCCGGCCGGCGACGTCGGACCCGTGAGCTTCAGAGTCAACGGACGCGACTGGTCCAAACGATTCTCCTGGCGAGGGCGCATGACCCACCCCACCGAGCCCGGGCTTTACGCGCTTGGACTCGACCCGAAAGGCCGACCCACTGCGGCGACGTTCCTCCCGGCCGAGACATGGTCGGCGGAAGCGCCGGAGCAGCTGCCGCAAGACATCCTGGAAGCCCACTCGATCCTGGTGGCATGGCGCCCTGGAGACCCGATTGCCGTGGACCTGTCTTCTGTACTGCCGGCGCTTCCGAAGGCACAGCGCGGCGCCGGCGCCTGGCTCGCCCGGCCAATGGCGCTTCGCCCCGTCAAATCCGGTGTGCCCGGAAATCGGCCGACCGCCGTTCTGACAATCGACCAACCCACCTGCCGCCAAATTACCCAATAGGCGCAGCCACGTGGTTCTGCTTCGCTAGCAGATCTTCAACTGCCCGGCCGAAACAATGCGCACGCGCGCCTGGTTCGTGAAAAGGGAAGTCGCTAATATGGCGAGGCGATCAATGAGACCGCGCCAAAGGCCCGTGAGAAAAGGGAGAACCACCAATGAAAATGCTTCAGGAGTTTCGGGAGTTCGCCTTCAAGGGCAACATGATCGACATGGCCGTCGGCATCATCATCGGCGCGGCCTTCGGCCGGGTCGTCCAGTCCCTGGTCAACGACCTGGTCATGCCGCCGATCGGAATGGCCATCGGCGGCACGCCGTTTACCGAACTGTCCATCGTGCTCAAGCAAGCCACCGAGGAGACCGCCGAGGTCGCCATCCGCTACGGCGCGTTCATCCAGACCCTGGTCGACTTCCTGATCGTGGCCCTGGCCATCTTCGTGGCCGTCAAGACCATCAATGCCATGAAGCGCAAGGAAGAAGCGGCACCCACTACGCCGCCGGCGCCCAGCGAGGAACTCCTCGTCCTGCGCGACATTCGGGATGCGGTGAAAAAGGATTGAAGATGGCCGTTGCCTTGACGTTCAGTTCGGGAGGACAACCGGCTTCGTGCAGTCATCCACTCGATGGACTGCTTCCTGTGTTGTAGCGGCGTCCCCCGCCGCGCTTGGCCGCATACATGGCATCATCGGCGTGCCGCACCAACTGCTCTTCATCCTGTCCATCCTCAGGGTAGATCGCAATGCCTACGCTGGGGGTGATCTGCAGGGTTCGGCCAGGCAGCGCACAGGGCTCACTCAGTGCGGCAAGGATCTTCTCAGCCACCACGGTGGCATCCTCAGCGCATCCGATATCATCCAGAACGACGGCAAACTCGTCACCACCCAACCGGCCGACCGTATCGGATTCCCGCACGCAGGTAAGCAGGCGACCGGCAACTTCTCGCAGCAATTGGTCGCCGGTGGTATGTCCGTGCGTGTCATTGATTTGCTTGAACTGGTCCAGGTCGAGGTAAAGCACTGCAAGCTGAAGGCTGTTTCGCCGTGCGCGGGCCAGCGAAGTCAGGAGCCGATCCATGAACAGAGCGCGGTTGGGTAGTTGAGTGAGCTGGTCGTGCTCGGCGATATGCCGCAGCCGGGCATCGGCGCGCTTGCGCTCGATGGCCGCAGCAACCTGACTGGAGACAAACTGCAGAAGCTCCTTGTCCTGCTCGCTGTAGCGCGCATTGCCATCATAACTTTGGACAACCAGCGCGCCCACGGTTTGATTGTCAGCGATCATGGGCACGCCCAGCCAGTCAAGGGAGTACTCACTGGCCCCCAGCCCTTTCTGCACCAGCAATTCATCAGCGTTGTCGGGCGTCAACAGCAGTGGCTGGCCCGACCGGACGACTTCTGCGCTCAGTGAGCCGGAAGATAGCGGTTGCGACGGTGGAGTCTGGCCCACCTGGTCAACATAATAGGGAAAGCTCAGCTCATCCTTGTTGGCGTCATAAAGCACAACGAAGAAATTCCTGGCCGGCAGCAAATCGTTGATGATGGCGTGAACACGCTCGAACAACGCCATCAAATCATCTGACTCGTGCGCCGCTTCGGAAATGGCATAGAGCGCGCTTTGCTTGGCCTCGGCGCGCTTGCGGTCGGTGATATTCCGAGCCACACCGATTCTGACCTGCTCGTCCTCGAGCCATCGGGCTGACCACATGATGTGGGCAATGCTGCCATCCTTGTGCAGGTAGCGATTCTCATGGCCCGACATGGCCACGCCCGAGTTGATGGTTTCGACCAATGCCCGGGTGGCGGCGCGATCATCCGGGTGCATCATCTCGAAGGCCGTTCGGCCAATCATTTCTTCCGGCCGAAAACCGAAAACCCGCTCACTGGCGGCGCTGACCCATAAAAAGCGACCGTCAACATCAACCACGCAGACAGCGTCAAGCAGAAGATCCAGCAGTTTATCTTTGGGAATACTCGGGGTTTTGTTCACGGTTCGACCAACGCAACAATGGCTTGATTGTACGTCAGTTGCTGTTCCAGGGCGCTTTTACACGGGCCGGTTGCCAGTCTCCCGCGCCTTGCGTCGGCGCTTGTTGGCGGCAAAGGCGATGCCCTGGGCGTTGAGGACGAGGTCCATCTTCACGTGCGACCAGGTGTCGGCATCCCGGCCGAGCTTGCCCCAGCCGTCGAGCAGGCCGGCGAAGTAGTCGTACAACCGGGGACGGCAATGGGCCTCCAGCTCCTCGTCGGGCAGGTCGCTGGCCTCGGCGTCGTCGCGCAGGCGCTCGGCGAAATCCAGGTAGCGGGTGAGCTGGCCGGCGGCGGTCTCGATATCGGTCACGGCACCGAAATGCGTCACATAGATGCAACCTGGCCTTTCCTCGACCAGCCGGCGCACTGACTCGCGCGCCAGTTCGGGTTCGAAATCCGTCGGGCTGGTCGACGGAAAGGCGAAGGTGCCCTCAGCCTGCAGGGCCGGATAGACCAGCCCGAAGGCATCGCCGGCAAAGATCGCGCCCGAGGCGCTGTCGACAATGCAGAAATGATGATTGGCGTGGCCGCGGGTGTGCAGGAAGCGCAGTTCGCGGCTGCCGAATCGCAGGGTCTGTTCGTCTTCCATGACCTGCACGCGATCTTCGGCCACCGGTTCGATCGTGCCGTAGAGGCGTTTGAACTCGTCTTCACCGTAGACCGCCGAGGCGCTGGCAACCAGCTTGGACGGATCGATCACGTGAGGTGCGGCGCGCGGGTGGGCCACGACGGTCGCGTTCGGACAGGCCTGCGCCAGCTTGGACGTACCGCCGGCGTGGTCGAGATGCACGTGGGTGATGATCAGGTAGGCCACCTGCTCGGGCGTGAGCCCGTGCTCCTCGAGCGCGGCCAGCAGCCTTGGGACGGCGTCGTTGGTGTTGTTGTCGACAAAAGCCGCGCGGTCGCCTTCGACGATCAGGTAGGCCGCTGCCAGTTCAGGGCGGCCGAGATAGTGCGTATCGATGGTGTGGATGCCGGTCATCAGGTCTCCCAAGGGTTCAGTCAAGCCTACCACTGGCAAGATGGGTCAATCACCCAGCCGGGCCGTGAAGCGGCGCATCACGCCGCGCGCGCGAAACGAATCATCATCGATGACAAAACCGGCCCGCTTAACCGCAGCAACGGTGTCTCGGTTGGGATGGCAACCGCCGCTGATCCACGTCCAGGCCGGCTGCATCCAGTCAAGCATAAGCGCCCCGACCTTTGAGCTCGACTGCACATGCTCGAGCATCAGCAGCCGGCCACCCGGACGCAGCACACGCTTGAGCTCGCGCAGACCGCGATCGGCGTCCGGTACGCTACAGAACACCAGCGAGGACACTACGCAATCGAAGCTGTCGTCGGCGAAGGGGATCGACTCGGCCGAAGCGCTTACCAGACAGGCGTCATGATCATCCCGGCGCCGGGCCCAGCGCAGCGCTTCGAAATTCGGATCAAGCGCAAACAGCTCGACGTCCCCGCCGTAGCCCTGCAACCCCAGGCCGGTCCCGCAGCCGACTTCCAGCACCCGCCCGCCGGCGCCGGCTACGAGCTCGCTACGCCAACGCGCGATCCTGGGCGCCAGGCGCATCATCAGGTCATACAACCAAGGAATCTGTTCGACGCCCCGCATGATCATCCGTTTCTGGAAGGACGGCCTGGATCATACACGGTCGGCTGGTACCGCCGGCTTGGGGTTCGGCGATAGGGTGAGAAACAGGT
The DNA here is from genome assembly GCA_034520805.1 of Lysobacterales bacterium. Lineage (GTDB taxonomy): Bacteria > Pseudomonadota > Gammaproteobacteria > Xanthomonadales > Wenzhouxiangellaceae > Wenzhouxiangella. Next base: position 6,172 of record JAXHNG010000001.1, read on the forward strand.
CCACAGCAAATCATCGCTGGGGCCGCATTACAGCTGCACGGAGCCCCGGCTCGGAATGATCTCGGTCTCCTGGATTCGCTTGTCCACTGCCTCAAAAATAACCGCTCGCCAAGCGCAAACTGGATCATTCGAGTGGGTAGCGAGAGCCTGAGAAACAGTAGTGTTAAACCGTTCGAAATGGTAGTGTCAGAGCTTGCGAAATGGTAGTTTATGAATAAGCGCTCATGCGCTCGCCAACAAGTCTTTATATTTTTTACGGAATCAAGGCGGATCATCCGTGAGTAAGCCGTACTACAAGCGCATCGTCGACGGTGAACTCGATGAGCTGCTGCCTCAGCTACCCGCCATCTCACTGGAGGGCCCCAAGGGCGTCGGCAAGACAGAGACCGCACGGCGTCGCGCCGGTACGATCCACGAACTCGATGATCCGGCGCAGCGCACTATCGTCGAAGCAGACTCATCACGAGTGCTGGCCGGCACCCCACCGCTCTTGATCGACGAGTGGCAAAGAGTGCCGGCCCTCTGGGACGTCGTCCGTCGCGCGGTCGATGACGGCTGCCCGCCATCGAAATTTCTGCTGACCGGCTCGGCCAGCCCACCCGACACGCCCACCCATTCCGGCGCAGGACGCATCGTGACCGTCAGGATGCGGCCCCTGTCGCTCGCCGAACGCCGCCCGATGCGTCAGGCTATCAGTCTGGGTGAGCTGTTGCGTGGCAAAAGGCCCGCGCTCGATGGGAGGTGCGAGACAGGCTTGCAGGAGTACGTCGAAGAGATCGTCCAATCCGGTCTGCCCGGCCTGCGCGGCTATTCAGGCCGGAGGCTGCGCGCGCAGCTCGACGGCTACCTGCACCGAATCATCGAGCGCGACTTCCAACAACAGGGACTGACCGTACGCCGACCCGAGGCACTGAGGCGCTGGTTGATCGCCTATGCCGCGGCCACGGCAACTTCGGCGAGTTTCGAAGCCATCCGCGATGCCGCAACCAGTGGAGAGGGCGACAAACCCGCAAAAACTACGACCCAGCCGTGGCACGACGCGCTGGTGAGACTCTGGATTCTCGATCCCGTCCCCGCCTGGCTGCCGACGCAGAACGAACTCAATCGGCTGGCACAGGCCCCAAAGCATCATCTTGCCGACCCGGCGCTGGCAGTGCGTCTGCTCGGTCTGGACGCCGATGCGCTGCTCGAAGGCAGTGAAGGCGGGCCGCGAGTGTCCCGTGGCGGATCATTGCTGGGCCGGCTGTTCGAATCGCTGGTCACGCTCTGCCTGCGCGTCTACGCTCAGGCCAGCGAAGCCCATGTCAGACACCTGCGACTGCACGGTGGCCAGCGCGAAATAGACCTCATCATCGAGCGCGCTGACCGCCGGGTGCTGGCCGTCGAAGTGAAACTCAGCCGAACGGTCGACGACGAAGACGTCAAGCAACTTCTATGGCTGAAAGACCGAATCGGGGATGACCTGCTCGATGCAATCGTGATTCATACCGGGCCTGAAGCCTACCGACGCAAGGATGGTATCGGCGTGATTCCGGCAGCGTTGCTTACTGCATGAATTGAGCGCATACGGTGTGCTGTCGCACTCTGAACGAGCGGAGCCATTCGTCAAAACCGAAAGTACACAAACAGCCGCCCCGGATTCTTCGAGTCCTTTTCCAGCCGATGATAGAGCTTCTTGATATCCGGGCGCTCCAGAAATTTCAAAACGCGCTTCTTGAGCTGCCCCGAGCCCCGGCCCGGAATGATCTCGACCTCCTTGATCTTCTTGTCCACCGCCTCGTGGATCACCTGCTCGAGCTCGCGGTCGATGGCGGTGCCGCGGTTGTAGATGTCGTGGAGGTCGAGTTTCAGTTTGGCCATGAGAGTCCATGGTAACTGCGCTTGACAGGCAAGCACGGTGGCTTCAAAGTGGCTCCATTCTGGAACCTGCGCGCTACCATGCCGAATCTATCAATCAAGAACGTACCCGAGGACGTGGTGGCTCGTCTGCGCGAGCGCGCCCGGGCCAACCATCGCTCGCTGCAGGGCGAGCTCCTCGAGTTGGCCTGCCGGGCCGCACAGGCAGCCGATGCCGCACCGGAGCCAGACAGGCGTTCGCAGCGCGAACCGGACGGCCACAAGACCATCGAGCAGATCGTCACCGAACATCGCGAGCGGCAAGCACAGCCAGTGGCCGACGCGCCGAGTGCGGCCGAACTGATTCGGTGCGAACGCGATGCCCGATAACGAACTGTTCGTGGCCGAAACGGCCGGGCGATACGCGCACAAACCGCCGCTGGTAGTCGACTGCAGCGCCCTGGCGGCCGTACTTTTCGACGAGCCCGGGCGGGACGCCGCTGCGCTGGCCATGGCCGGCAAGGCCTTGTTCGCACCCGACCTGCTGGACCATGAGATCGTCAGCGTCGCGCTGAAAAAATCCGCCGCCGGTTACGCCGATGCCGCCCGACAGGCACTGGCCGACCTGGCCGCACTCCAGCTCACCCGCTGCCGGGTCGAAGCGACCGCGCAATTCGAGCTGGCCGAACGTACCGGGCTGACGGCATACGACGCCGCCTACCTGCAACTGGCGCTGGAGCTGCGCGCCCCGTTGACCACATTCGATCGAAAACTCGGCAAGGTCGCGTCCAAGGTCCTTTCCGACGCGCAGGAATCAGACTGATCCGACATAGTTCGGTGGCAGCTTCGCGCCAAGGGTTGACAATAAAGCGTTTTATATTGACAATGTAAACTATTAAAGTTGACAAAATACGATGCGCGTTCGATCCAGGGGCGAGGAAATTCGCCATTACATACTGCGGCACGTCGGCGACCATCCGCGCGATATCGTCGGCATGGTCATGGATCGTTTCGACATTACCCGGCAGGCGGTCAATCGGCACGTCCACAACCTGATCGACCAGGGCGCCCTCATCGGCAAGGGCAGCACTCGCGCGCGCACCTATCATCTGGCGCCCATCGAGGAATGGTCGGGCGAGTACGAGCTCTCACCCGATCTGGCCGAAGACCAGCTCTGGCGTGAGGACATCGCACCCCGGCTTGCAGGGCTGCCCGACAATGTCCTCGAGATCTGGCAGTACAGCGCGACCGAGATGATCAACAATGCCGTCGATCACTCCCGCGGCTCCCGGTTGATCGTGGCGCTGGAGCGCACGGCGATGACGACCCAAGTCATGATCGTCGACGACGGCGAAGGCATCTTCCAGAAGATCCAGAAGGCGCTGAACCTGGCCGATGAGCGCCACGCTGTCCTGGAACTGGCCAAGGGCAAGTTGTCGACCGACCCCGAGCACCATACGGGCGAAGGCATTTTCTTCTCATCGCGCATGTTCGATCAGTTCGACATTCTTTCCGGCGGCGTCTATTTCTCGCACGAGTTCTCGCAAGAAGAGGACTGGATCATCGAGCGGGATCGCTTCCGTTGCGGCACGGCCGTGTGGATGAAGCTGGACAATCACACGTCACGAACCGTGCAGAAAGTCTTCGATCAATTCGCCGGGCCCGAAGAGTACGCCTTCACCAAGACCGTCGTACCGGTTCGCCTCGCCCGCTACGGTGACGACCGGCTCGTCTCCCGTTCACAGGCGCGCAGGCTCCTCAACCGCGTGGACCGCTTCAAGACAGTCATCTTCGATTTCGACGAGGTCGACGCGATCGGCCAGGCGTTTGCCGACGAAGTGTTCCGAGTATTCGCTTCTGCCCATCCGGCGATCGAACTGCAGCCGATCAACATGACGCCGCGGGTTCGGCAGATGGTCAAGCGGGCGCAGGCGCGGGAATGACTCATGGCACAGGTCTTTCTCATTCCGATAGGCCATGCTCCGAACACATCATCGGAGCAGCGTTCCAATGCAGCAATTCGACCGACTGAGAATGGGCCTGACCGTCCTCGCGACGGTGGCCATCTGGAGCCTGCTCGTCTGGCAGCATTTCCACGGCGGGGTCGCGGCCCATCACCTGCTGCACAATCCCGACCTGCCGCGAATCTCCGACTGGTATGGCGGCCTGCTGCTGCCGGTCCTGACCTGGTTCCTGCTGAGCCTCACCAGGCGCCGCGTAAAGGCTGCGGAGTCGCCCGGTCTCATGCCCGGCCTCATGCCCGTAATCGTCGGCCTAGTGGCCGGACTGGCCTGCGGCCTGGCCATGGCCATCACTTTCCTCAGCGGTAACGAGTCGGTCACCAGCTACCTGTTCTTCGGCCTGCTGCCGCTGGCGCTGTTGCTGCCGGTGTACCGTCCCGAGTGCCTGCTCGGATTCGTGCTGGGCATGAGCACGGCCTTCGGCGTCGTCCTCCCGACCCTGTTCGGCACGCTCATGGCGCTGGCGACCTTCGTGATTCATCGTTTCATCGGCCAGCCGCTGCAGCGGCTGGTCGGCCTGCGAACGAACACGGAACTGCGAGGTTTCAAATAAAGCGCTTTGCCATGGAGATCCTGCGCGGCATGATCGACGCCGGACATCTGACTCCGGTCGCGGGCAAGACTTTTCCCCTGAAACCTGAACCCTGAAACCTAAGTTACATCTTCAACATACCGCTCCACACACTTGTGCAACTGCTTCCGATTAGCCCCCTGCATTTTCAGCAACAACCCGCAGTCCAGATCCCGAACCTGGAACAGGCGGGAGATTTCCTGCTGCAAGCGGATGAACAGATGCGCGGTGCATTCCGCGTCCGCCAGTGCACGGTGGTAGCGGCCAGCGCTCGGCAATCCCAGCGTTCGGACCAGCGTTGCCAGCTTGTGATTCGGGGCAGCCGGGAACAGCCGTCGGGCCAGCAGCAGCGAGCAGATGAAGGTGTCTCTGCCGTCCGGCCGAATGGCGAAGACCTCGCGCTCCCAGAACTTCCGGTCGAACGCCGCGTTGTGCGCCACGATCGGAGCTCGGCCGGTAAACGCCAGCGCCTCGGTCATCACCTGGCGAATCGAGGGGGCCGAGCGCACCATCGCGTTGGTGATGCCGGTAAACGCCTGGATATCGCCCGGGATCGGCACCCCCGGGTTCATCAGGCTCTGGTACCGATCCACGATCTCGCCGCCGCAAACCATCACCACCGCGATCTCGGTCGGCCGCGCACCGTGGGCCGGCGACAGGCCGGTGGTTTCGAAATCGATGACCGCGTAGCGCTGCGTTTTCATTCCTCTCCTTCGCCTCGGGCCCACGTGATCAACAGCTCGGGGCGCAGTATCTCACCACCGCGGCCAGGAAACCGCCGCGCCCGGCCGGGCGGTGGCCTAAAGACAACGCGCTTGTTTCTATCCCTCAGAATTGCCAGCCTTGGAACTGCCGACGCAAACAGTCGCCACCGTAGTCCTCGTGTACCTGTCCGAAATCGGAAATTTTCGGGTCAAAGGCACCCGGGAATGCGTTTCAGCGCAACACGATTATCCATCCTGCGCGCTCAGACCGATGATGTGCGCTCTCGCATCTTCGAAATGATCTGTTAGTGCGTTGTGCTGCCCGCCAAGGCCTTGTGCGCAATACGGGTTCAGGAACTGTCGGCCGGCAAAGAGTCTGGCCTCGACAGGGCTCAATGCCCCCTCTTCGCAGACTGCCTTCCAGTTTTGCGCGATGGTGTCGATCTGACCTTTAATGAGCGCCGTGGCCTCGTCTTCGCTCAGGAGAAAATCGGCGAACGCCGAAAGGCAGGTGGCGAGCGTGCTCATGCGGTTCTCCCCCTTGATGAGCATCGCCTGCGTCGCCTCGTTGCCGGCGCGTCCCTGCGGACAGATGTCGTAGGCCGGCGCCAGCGTCAGCATCTTGCCGTCCCAGAAGGCGGCATGGTTGCGTGCATGGTCGTCCGTATTCCCGCACAGCACGTTGAAGCAAATCCGCCCGTAGAGCTCGCGAAGCGTTGCCTTCGGATCGGTGAACCTGTAGCGGATCTGTTCGGCAAGGTCTTCGTAGGATGCGTAGCGCGCTTCCATCTCACCGAGTCCGAGAATGGTCAACGCCGAGACCATGGCGCGGCGCTGCCACTTGCCGCCGATCCTGATCCTGTCGAAGCGCTCGATGAGCAGAACGTCCTTGCCGGCCGTCTCGAGGATCGAGACTGGCGCGACGTTGAGCCCGCACAGGGCCGCGAGCCGCATGGCCATAAACTCAGCTTTCACGACGCTATAGACGTCCGTGCTCGATGAAAACTTGGCGATCAGCTTGCGCTCGGTATCATCGATCAGGGACTTGGGTCGCGCCCCTCCGATCGATGTACCGTGGTGGATCGCCTGGTCGAGCGTCGGTGTAAGAGGGAGACCTCTTTCAACGCGGTCGGCTGCCTCGAGCAGCTCCTCGTAGCTTGCCTGGGCCGAAAAACGCGGGAGATACTCACTGGCCGAGCGCTGGAAGTCCAGTGCGCCGATCCTGTCCGAGCCAGACTCGATCAAGTAGGTGAGCTCGTTCAGTTCGTCCGCACCCCGCTCGGCGGCCTTTGGCCCGACAAGACGGTTGATAATCACTCGGCGGCCCCAGGCATCCGGCGAGCCATCACGCAGGCAGCTCGCCATCTCCATGTTGGGAAGCGGATCGATCCGGCCGCGCCTGAGTGGCAACTCGGGTTCATAGATCGGAATGGCATTCTTGCGCGCAAGATAGCTGGCACCGTAGTTGAAGGTGTAGCGGCCGCCATCCATCGTGATGCGACCGGTCACGACCGGCTGGGTCTCACCCGGCAGCCAGACCCACACAAAGACGCTGTCGGGCGTCTTGCGATCAGAAGTCATCATCGACCTCCGTGCGGGATACGCGGACACTCTTCGGGAGCAGCGTCAGTTTTTCGTCGAGGCGTGCGTTCTCGAGGCGAAGCGCTGCCTCGTCATCTTCGAACAGGCGCACACCGGCGAGTGATGCGGCTTCGAACACGGTGCCGATCTCCGCTCCTGGCGCGCCCTTCTCGATGTTATGAAGGGTGGTGCGGCTGATTCCGGCACGGTCAGCCAGCTCTTGTGCCGTCATGCCGCGTTCCATGCGCCCGATCCGGATCAGCTTTCCCAGGATCGAGAGCGCCTGGCGAGTCTGGCGCGCATAACTTCTCTTGCGCTTCATGGCGATGCATGCCCATTGTTCATTTTGATTGACGTGAAGAAGCTTCGCGTCCACTTAAAGGGACATAATAGGTGTTAGTCAGACCAGACGTCAAGTCTGCGTTCGTTTAAGTGTGCTTGGAACCACTTTGCGTTCGGTTAAATGGACATCGCGTAGAGCACCTAACAGACTGGCGCCCGGCGAGTAGCAAACCAGTGCCTTCTTGGGAAAAGTAGAATAAACCTGAAGCTCTGTCCATTATTGATTAATGTCCGCGAATCATGGACAATGCATAATAATGGACACGCAAGGCAAAAATCTGGAAAAGGCGACGCTGGATCGCGCGCTGGCGGCACTGCAGCTGCACGGGCTGGACGTGCTGGCACGCAGAGACGTGCCGATTGAAGGTGGCCGCAGGGCCGACGCCGAGGTCACGATCACCTATGCGGGGAGGGAGTTGCATTGCCTAGCGGAAGTCAAACACCACCTTCGGCCTGCAACCCTCGGCGCGACGCTGCAACAGCTTCGAGCGCTAGGCGAAAAACCACTGTTGGTTGCGGACCATGTCACGCCACCAATGGCAGAACGCCTCCGGAAAGAGGGTATCTGGTTCGCCGACGCCGCCGGCAACGCCTATATCGAGGAACCACCCCTGTTCGTTTGGGTAATCGGTCGCCCAAGAGTTCGCGAGCGGACCAGAAAAGCCGAGTACCGCGCGTTTCAGCCGGGCGGGCTCCGGGTCTTGTTCGCGCTCTTGTGTCAACCGGAATTGATTGAACAGCCGTACAGAAAGATCGCCGAGTATGCAGGCGTCGCCCATGGCACGGTCGGCTGGGTGATGGCCGAACTGCCTGACCATGGATTCATGGCCGAGTACCGAAAACGGCGTGTCCTTGTGCAGTACGAACGCCTGCTCGTACAGTGGGCCGAAGCCTATGCACGCACCCTTCGCCCCAAACAAATACTAGCCCAGTATCAGGCCGACGAGATTGATTGGTGGAAACATCTGGATGCGGGTGCCTATGGTTATCTGCTCGGCGGCGAGCCCGCAGGAGCGCGCTTAACCAATTATCTTCGCCCGGAGCGGATCACGCTCTACGGCAAGGAGATCAACCAGAAATTGGCTGCACGCCATGCGCTGCGCCCGGCCGAAAACGGCAATGTCGAGATCCTGGAACAGTTCTGGAATTTCGCAGCAGACAGACCGGGGCTCGTTCCGAAACCACTGGTCTACGCCGACTTGCTGGCCACCGGCGAAACGCGCTGCATCGAAACGGCCGAGTTGATCTACCGGGATATCGTCAATGGACTTGAGCAAACGGACTGAGCTGATCCATCGAGCGACCATCCGGCACTCTCGGCGCTAAGAGACATCATCCAGCCGCAGATAGAATCTGCAAGTCCGGGGCTGATACTCCAGCAAGTGCCAGCCCACCAAATGCAGCGTTTTGCAGGACTACTCGAAGGTTTCCTTCGTGGCCTGTCAGTTTGACTAGGTCACGGACGGACGAATGATCGCGACCTGACGACACCATTTGTCGCCACCCGCCCTTAGGCTTGCCCTCCACTTGCTCGCTCAAGGAGTTCAGCCATGCAGGAAGGCAGGCGTGCCATGCTCAAGGCAACCGGAGAAGCCGTCGTAATCATCAGCTCGGTCGGGGACCGGCGCTACCTGGTTCAACTACCGCCGCAGCAGGCGTGGCACAAGCCGCGCTACCAAGAAATTCGCGACGACCGACTGCAGTTTTCAAGCCAGTAGGGACAACGAACGTCCTGCTGGGGGCTAGGCTGGCGGCCGCTATTGGCGTGCCGCCAGCATTTATCGTCCACGGCTGATTCCTTCCGCAACGCGATTGCCAGCTGCAGTGCTCGCGCTTCCCCATCAGATTCAGATCATCCAGCCGACTGGAGAAACCCCATTCCTCGTGATCGCCCGGGTTTGTGGCGACATTCCTCGGCCAGCATCTCCGCTAGACGAACCCGATCCTCGATCCCTTCGATCCGCGCCCGCTGTTTCACCACGGCGAAATCGCCGGGCGCCAGTTGATCGACCAACGGGACCAATTCCGGCCAGTCGGCTTCGAAGAAGCACTGGAACGCAGCACGTACGCGCGCTGGATCGAGGTAGTCGAAGCGCAGCTTGAAAGTGAACCGACGCATGGCGGCAGGGTCGACAGCGTCCAGCAAGTTGGTGGTGCAGGCGAACGGCAGTGGATGCGATTCCATCCAGGTCAGCATCTCGTTGACCGCCGTTACCTCCCAGCTGCGCAGCGCGCCGCGCCGGTCGCACAGAAAGGAGTCGGCCTCGTCGAAAACCAGCAGTTCACCGGCGGCCCGGGCCCGGGCGAATGCACGCGCGATGTTGGCCTCGGTGCCACCGACATACATATCCAGCAGGTCCGAAGCTCGCTGAAGACGCACCTCCATATCCAGCTGCTCGGCCAGATGGCGTACCCACGCGGACTTGCCCGTACCGGGCGGGCCGTCAACACAAAGCGAGAAGCGGGGCTCGGAAAGCTCGGTCAGGCGCGCGGTCAGTGCGCCGATGTCCTGCTCGCAGCAGACCAGGTCCAGGTTGAACGAGGTGGATGGCGCATCGCGGGCGGGCAGGGGCTTGCCGGAAACACCCTGGCCCAGTTGACGAGCAACCTGCTCGACCGCTTCGGCGCCCCGGCCGGCAATTCGAGCCGAACGGACGGCCTGGGCAGCGACGCCCGGTGACACCGGCAACTCGGCGCATCGAGCCGCAAGCGGCTCACAGTTCCTGTAGCCGTGCTGGGCCAGGCTGCGCATCCATACGCGCTGCCTCGTCCGCCGGGTAGGCGGCTGCATTTCCATCACGTAGCTGAAGCGGCGTAGAACCGCCGAATCGATGGCGTCGACGCGATTGCAGATCCACAGCATCGGCGCGGGCGCGTTTTCGAGCAGACGGTGAAGAAACACGCGCGCCGTATGGGGTTGCCGCCGCGTGGGCCCCAACCCGAACAGGGCGAGTGGGAAGCCGGGACCAGCCAACACGTCTTCGGCCTCGTCGATCAGCAACAGGGCCTCTCCATGGTCGCGCAGCAGACTCTGCGCCATCTGGATACTGCCCAGCCGTTCCTGGGTGTTCGGCGAGCCCCCTTGATCATCCACCTCTCCAAGGGCGTACAGATCGGTACCCAGCCTGGCCGCCAGCGTACGGGAGAATTCGGTTTTGCCGGTTCCCGGTGGACCATACAACAGGACGCTGACGCCTCGCTGGCCCTGCCTGAGCGCGCCGGCCATCAGATCGGCAAGAAACTGCGAGTCCTCACCCAGATGCTTGAAGTCATCCCAGCCCAACTCCGATTTCGGTGGACGTCCCAGCAGGACGCGTCGCACATCAGCCGCCGAGCGCAGCGGCTGTGAGATCAATGCGTGGGTGGCCGCGCTCGGCTCCGGCACGGGATCGATCCGCGAGAACCTCGGACTCTCCAGCAGACCGTACTGCGTCAGTGAACTTGTCGGAGCAAATCGACGCTCGATGGCCGTCACACCGTGACCCGAGATGATGGACATGGCAAGCGCCGGCCGCGTGGAGACGCGTTCCCCCAGGCGGAGCAGATCGCCGGCCAACGAAGAGACTTCCTTCAGATAAAGCAGCTCGAGCAAAGACAGGCCCAACGCGTCGATGCCGAACAAGCGTCCGATCAGGTCCAGGCGCCGTCGGGTAGCAGAGGGCCGGACATGGCCCAGGGCACGAAGCTCCAGCTCCGCCAGATCATGCCAGCGCAATGGCTTGTGCGTATCGGGCAGGAACTCGTCGGGAACCCATTCAGGATGCTCATCGCAAACAGCCCGGGCCTTCAGCCAGGCTTCGGCGTAGCGGCCGAGCACGAACAACTCGTCACTCTGGCGAAACAGATCATCGACGGCCGGGTGGCGCGCCGGCAGGTGGCGCAGCAGGTTCCGGACCATCGTCCACATCAGCTTGCGCTCGTACTTGTGCATCAAGACCCCCTGGTTCGAGAAAAGCGAAATGGCAGCATAAGCCTCGATGGCGACAAATTCTGTCGCCAACAGCCCGGAGAATCAGGTCTCGATGCCGCACAAGCCAAAACGCGCTGGGCTAGACTGGGGCCGGGGACGAAAAAGGGAGAGCAACCATGCCGGACACCACATTGCGCCAGATCACCATGCTGAGCCTGGTGCCCCGGCGCGCGCCCGGCATCACGACCGAGTCGCTGCGATCAGCCCTGGCCGCGCGCGACTTCGACGTGAACCTGCGCACGATTCAGCGCGACCTGATCAAGCTGTCCGGTCCCTTTCCCTTGATCTGCGACGAGGGCGATCCGCCTTGCTGGTACTGGGCACCGCACGCCGAAACCGTCACCCTGCCGGGGCACGACCCGCTCTCAGCGCTGAGTTGGCAGTTGATCGAGCAGCACCTGCAACCCCTGTTGCCGCGCAGCCTGGCCCACGAAATCCAGCCCCACTTCGACGCGGCCCGGGGGTTCCTGGAGTCCACCGGTGCCGGCAACTTCCAACGCTGGACCCGGCGCGTGCGCATTCTGCCGCGCTCCATGCAGCTTCACGCGCCCGAGATATCCAGAGACGTGCTGGACGCTGTCTATCAGGGGCTGCTGGAAAAGCGTCAGGTCGAAGTGGACTACATCAACCGCAGCCGCGAAGCGCCACGCCGGATGATTCTGCATCCACTCGCCCTGGTCGTGCGCGACTCGGTTCACTACCTGCTCGCCACCGTGTGGGACTTCACCGACATCCGGCAAGTGGTGCTGCACCGCATGAGCTCGGCCCGCCTGCTCGAAGAACCCGCAAAGGAGCCACAGAACTTCGACCTGGATGACTATATCCACGAGGGCGGCTTCGACTATTCCAGCGGCGAGAAAATTGCGCTCGTCGCCCGATTCGATGCCTACGCCGGCAAGGCCCTGCTGGAAACCCCGCTGACGCCGGAGCAAACCCACGAGACCCTGGACGATGGACGTATCGAGGTGCGCGCGACTGTCAACGACTCGCAGCAACTGCGCTGGTGGCTAATGGGCTTCGGCAGCGGCGTGGAAGTCGTCGCGCCCAAGCACTTGCGCGATGACATGCGCAAGGATGCCGAAGCACTGCTGAAAATGTACGAAACCTCATGACGCGCCTGAGCAAGTCCAGATTCATCGCCGGCCAGCAGTGCCAGCTGCGACTGTGGAACGATATCTACCGGCGGGATCTGGCCACGCCGCCCGATGCGACGCTTCAGACCATTTTCGACCGCGGCACGGCCGTGGGCGAGCTGGCCCAGCAGCGCTGGCCCGGCGGCGTTCTGGTCGGCTTCAAGCCCTGGGAGCGCGAGGAAGCCATCGCCGTCACGAACGAGCTGATGGCCGACCCGGCCGTACCGGCAATCTACGAGGCCGCCATCGAACACCAGGGCGTGTTCATCCGCGTCGACATCTTGGCGCGCAATGGAGAGGGATGGGATCTGGTCGAAGTCAAAGCCGCCACCCGGGCAGAAAAAGAAGTCTTTCAGGAAGACGTCGCACTCCAGCACTGGGTCGCCACCGGCGCCAGCCTCAACATCCGACAAGCCGGCATCCTGGTCCTCAACCGGAACTACGTCTACCCCGGCGGTGCGTACGACCTGGACCAGCTCTTCGCCTTCTTCGATGCCAGCGAGCATTGCCTGGCATCCGCCGGGCGCATCGGGGAGCAGGTGCAGGCCTTTCATCACATGCTGGCCAAGCCTGAGCCACCCGACATCCCCATCGGCGATCACTGCTTCACGCCCTACGAATGCCCGTACTACGCCCACTGCAGTAAAGGCATGGTGTTCCCGGAAAACGGACTCGACCAGCTCCATCGCCTGCACCCCAACCGCCGGGCGCAACTTGAGGCGCTGGGCATCGACCGCATCGAGGACATTCCGCCAAATTTCGACCTCAACGAGATGCAGCAACGCATCCGAAAGGCGGTTATCACCCAACAACCCTGGCAATCCGGGAACCTCGCCGAGGCGCTGAGACAGGTCGAATGGCCGCTTTTCTACCTGGATTTCGAGGCCTTCCAGCCGGCCCTGCCGCGCTATCCAGGCACAAGGCCCTTCCAGGCCATCCCGTTCCAGTACTCGCTTCACCACGAGACGCCTGAAGGCGAACTCCAGCATTTCGAGTACCTGCACACCGAAGACACCGACCCCCGCCCGGCGCTAGCCCGCGCCTTGGTGAATGCCGTCGGAGACACCGGGAGCATCGTCGTCTATTCGGGCTACGAGCGGCGAATGCTAAACGACCTAGCAGCCGCGGTCCCGGAGTTGGCATCCGAGCTCGAAGCCATCAAGGCCCGGCTCTGGGACTTGCTGCCGGTTGTGAGGGAGCACTACTACCACCCTGATTTCAGAGGATCGTTTTCCATCAAGGCCGTCTTGCCAGCACTGGTCAAGGGAAACGACTGGACCGACCTCGACATTGCCGATGGCATGGCGGCGGCAACAGCCTACGAAAGCGCCTTTCCCGACCCTGAAAGTGCCGAGGCAAAGGCAACATTCGAGGCACTTCGAATTTACTGCCGAATGGATACCCAGGCAATGGTGGACCTGCACCGGACGCTACAGAGGGAAGTGGTGTAGGGGGTTCGGGAGCTAAGAGTGAAGTAGCTAGAGCATCATCCCAGACGGGCCGAATCAAGGGAAGAAGGAGATATATCAATGGATTCAAATCAGACTAATTCAGTCGTCCGCGACGGTCATCGCAGGGCAATCAAACAGGTCGAAAATGCCGAAGCCTACAGGAAAACCCGCGATCTCTACCGCGAAGCCCTCGGTGGTGTTGATGTGTTTTTGCGACCAACTGACGATGGTTTCACGGTTCTCAGTCTCGATGCCGATAATTGCCCCTCGATGATAGGTGTTGGAGCCCGGGGTTCTAAAGAGCACACAATAAGCTCCCTTCCGCCTGATTGGACAATTGTCCAGAAGGCTGTGGAAGGTTATCAGGCAAAGCGTGGCTCAATGAAGCGCGCGTCATCTGAGGAGGCTTACGCGCTGCGTTTAATCTCGTCAGCACTTGCGGATGGGCTTGCACTTGGTCCCGGCTTCTTTATTACCCAGGAATGGCGCTTGCCCTCATCCGGCACAGTCGACCTAGTGTGCGCAGATCCCTCGAACCGCCATCTTATCGTTATCGAGCTCAAGAAAAGCGAACATGAGGCTCATATGGTCGGGGGGAAGAAGGGGGGTAATGCCTGGGACCAGGCCCGAAGCTACGCGGACAAGATCTATCAGCATCGCCAGGAACTCTATCCATTCTTTGAGCGGCTTGGCCGCGCCCTCGCTCAAAATCACGATGCACCTGCAGAGATGCGTGAGCTCACCCTAGATCCGGATCAAAAACCTAGTATCCTCGTTTCATGGCCTGGCGGGAAATTTTCAATGAGGGAGTCCTCCTATTAGTAATTGGGCTGTAAAGTTGAGGCAAGCCCGGCCGATAGCATGGACTGATAAATAGCTAGGAACATCTGAACAACGGCAGACTCTGCGCGGGATCAGTCTAAAGCGAGGGAAGCTCAGGCACGTATTTCCTTCACTGCTTCCGCTAGAGAGAAACGAAAACAGACTGACCCCCTATTCTTGCTGTGCCGGGAAATCATGGATATCGGTATTTCCTTCATTTCGCCGAGCGGCCGCATCACTGTAGTGGGAGCAAACCTCTGACGCAACCTTCAAGCGACCTCCACTGAGTTGGCCCAAACCAACGAGCACGCTAGCATGCTATCCAACTTTCCATACGAGCGACTCGGAGCGAGCTGCCAGACTGCCATGCAGCCCGCCTGGTCTCACAACACCAACCTGCTTGCCTAATAGGAACAGCCACAACACACGGGAAAGCCATCAATGTCAGCCGAGGAAATACGAAGATTTCTAAAAAGAGCATCGGTTCGCCTCCAGGTACTGGAAGAGTCAGAACGGCGTTTCTCGAGAGACCTCGCTCCTAGATTCTCTTTATTTGATCGATTTAGGGTCAACGAAACGACTCTTTCTGGATGCATCGCAAGTCTGCTAGACCCTTCAGGAACGCACGGTCAGGGGAGTTTGTTCCTAGACGAGTTCCTTAAATTGCTGAAACTTGAGCGCTATAGAGCTACCAAAGAAAATCAACCTGTTCGCGTCTCCACCGAAGCCGTTATTTCTGAAAGGCGCAGAATTGACATTCTCATCGATCTTGATGGACTGCTAATTGGTATAGAAAACAAACCCTGGGCCGGCTATCAAGACGCACAACTAGCAGACTACTCCGATTGGCTTCAAGAAAACTCGAAACAATCCAATTGGATGCTGGTCTGCTTTGCCAACGACAGCCCTCCGGTAGGCGCAATCAAGCAGGACCATCTGCAGGATTTGGAAGACGACGCTCATTTCCGCCTCTTCAGCTTCTACGAGCTTGAGGAGCTTTTCTCGCGGACAGGGCTTCTTTCACGCGCCTTACCGGTACGAGTATTTGCCGAACAGATATCCAAATACATTCGCAGCCATGTCAACGGAACCCCCGATATGAATGAATTAGAAGAGATTAGAAAACTTATAGAGACCGACCAAAAGAATCTCGACGCCATGCTGGCAATCGCAAATGCATGGCCTCAGATTCGTAAAGATAGATTACAGAAATTTCGGAAGGATCTCGGAAGGGCCTGGGAGAAGTCACAGTTGGGCAATCCATCAGCTAAACTCCATTGGAGCCCAAGGATGGAATCGGAGGCTGGAGAGGCGTGGTTCGGGTTCAGTGTCGCTGATAATCAAACGTTCATCCCCTGCTTTGACTTTGCCAATCCAGGCCTCAAAGATCTTTACTGGGGCGTTGGCACTATACAAGGCACCATACCGAGCGACTCAATGGAAGCTGCCGAAGAGCTATTCAGGTTGCTGGGAGACGTTTTCCAATCCGAAGGCAACAAGAATAGATACTGGGCATGGTTTATGGACCGAGCACCAATAGACGATGCGCTGAGAGATTGGCGTACTAGCTCAACACCCTGGCTCCAAATGGCAAACGGAGAACTGGCCAAACGCTTTGTTGATTTAGCGTGCCAAGTTTATGAAGGACTTGGAGAGCGATCTGAGCTGCTTTCTGGAACAAGGTGATGTATCCGGACTGGCGGAAACTTAGCGTCAAGTCTGTAGATATGAGACCACTCTAGTTTTCAGGAGGCTCAAGTGATATTTGCCAATCCTTCAAGGACTCGATATCAATATCGGATTGATCCAACAGATTCAGCAGCTCTTCCTGTCGGGGCTGACCGAAAACAACTCGGTAGGCAGCGAGCTGGCGCTTGAGGCGCTTAAACGCCTCGACTTCTCGGGTGTAGGGCAAGAGCGGTACACTCCGTTCAATCGTGAAGGCACCCGGTGCAAGCCAGTGCGGGATCAAGTCATTCTGCTTTTTGGCTCTGGCGTCTTCGTTGGCATGCTGAAAGATTAAATCCCATAAGTTTTGACCAAGCGCCCACCCGCCAAGCGCGCCGTTGGCGTGATGTTGCGCGACATTCCTCCGAACGGCGTGGCCCTTATAGCGGTGGACGCGACCCTCGCGCTGTTCCATATCTACCGGGTTGCCTGGCAGGTCCCAATGCACGAGCCGATGACACCAGGGGTGGAAGTCCAGCCCCTCCTGGCCCACGGACGTGCTGGCAAGGACGAAAGGGCGGAAAGGGCTATTAAACGCACCGCGAACCGCATTCTGGCTATGATTGCCCTCTTCATATTTTGCGCGGCCAAATCGCAAGGCGAGTACAGTCCGAAGTCGAATCTCCTGCTCTTCTACACGTTGGCCGTTGGCCTTGTAGAAGCTGGCATGGACCCGGGAAGAACGAGGCTCAATGGTGTCTCGCATCTGATGCACACACCTGAGACTGATGGTCGCTGGCTCCTCACGCTGCGACCAAGCATGCTGCTCCCAGATCAAATGCCAGTATTCATCGAGAACGGCCTGCAAATTGCCATCCAGACAGTACTCAATTACCAGCCGCCAGTAAGGTGCGGCGCTCTCGCCGACAGGCTTGTTGGACTCCGCTAGCTGACGGAGTAGTTTGATAACGGCTGGGCGATTGAAGAGCTTCCAAAAGGAATTCGCCAACCGCACGGCCTGGCGGCGGCGCTCTTGATCATCGAGATTCGCGGAGGCAATCGTGCGTGCGGCCAAAACGCCGGGCGCACCAAGCGCAAGCTCTGTGACCAGATCTCCAAGATCATCGGGGCGCCGACCCAGTGACGAAGCGTCGATTTCGAGCAAGTCCTGAACGTGTCCCTCGAAATTGGCGGCCTCGGGCCGGAGCGGATCTTCAGGGTCAAATTCAGTGTCCCGCCAAAATGCAAGGAATTCGTCGATTCCGGGATCCAGGAGTCGCAGAATCACCGATTCCCATCGTTCGTCGACCAGCCCATCGGTCGGATCAGGCAGCTCGGCCAGCATGGCTTCTACGCGCCCACGAACCCAGGATCTGACATCCTCGGTGACGGCATTCAGAGGATGGGCTTCGTCAGCTAGCCTCAAACATGGCGTGAGAAGAAGGAGCATCCGGTGCCGCGTTCGATTGGCGTTGGAGGCACCGAAATCGAGCAACTGGCTCTGCTGCTCCGAGAGATTCTTGTATTGATCCATACTCCCGCCCAGCATCCGGCGCTCGGCTTCGTAGCTGAGCAGGCCGCTGATGACGTCGGGAACCACGTTCCAAGCTGAAAATAGTAGCGTCTTCGTCCGATGATCTTGGCCTTGGTAAGCCCCCTGAAGCGGCCAGTAAGGAACTGTTGGCGGCATCCAGAGCAGCTTCCAAAGCCCGGCATCCAGCACGTCGCGAGTTATCTCTCGCAGCTTGGCGTTGCCCGGATCGATCTCTCTCCACTGGTCCAAGTGCTCGTCGGCCAGCATGGACCCCGAGTGATCTTTTAGGACCTTCAGCACCTTCTCGGGGAATTGCTCCAGGCATTCGGTCAGCCGTTCGTTGAACTTGTAGCCGTGCATGAAGTGCGGCAGGTAAGGCGCCGATTTCCAGAAAGTCAGGGGGTCGTAATCTCCAACGGCTCGGAATAGTGCATCGGCTGCCATGTACTGCCGAACATCAACAGGGTGCAGGGTCAGGGGATCGCCGACCTCCTGGAGCATGGCATCGCCCTTGTCGCTGGCCACCACGCGCTCGGTGCGCGCCATCACAGCTTTTAGCAAGCGTTCCACCTCACCCTTGGCTGCGGCCACGTCGTGCGGCAGGCTCTGCGAGGCCTGTTTGAGTTCGCGACCAAAAGTCCGCAGGGACTGCTGGAGCGCGTTGACGCGAGACTCATCCCCACCGTAGAGAAATCGGGTGGTATCGATGAAGTCCTGGTAGTGATCTTCGTACTCGATCTCGGCGTCGGCGGTGTAGAGCTTGTAAGGCGTGGCCGACAACAGCAACGTTCGCGTGCGATGACCTTCCGGTGTTGGCGCGTTGAACAAGGCTTGGGCCAATTCAGCAGCCGGGTCGGCATAGTCGTCGCGGTTCTCCAGCAGCCCCTTGAAGCGCTGGAATTCATCCAGAACGATCAAATCCGGCTCAAGCGCCTGAACGCAGATATCGGCCAGCATCCGCCGCAGCCGCCCGAGAATTCGGTTTCGAGCCGACCGTGCTTCGGGCGGATATTGCTTGCGCATCTTGAAGAACCACTGCTCGATGACCTCATTCGTCTCGTCGACCAGGGATTGATCTGCAAAGAATTTCTCCCGAAACTGCTTCGCAATGCCGGGGTCAAGCGGCATAGGACGGTTCTTGAGCCGGCCACGCCACCACTTGGTGCGCGTGACATAGCCCTGCATTAAGTTCATCAGCCCAATTCGGGGCTCGACCAAGCCGTCGAGCAGCGCGAACAAGACCCGCCGCTCCTTCGCCATGCCGCCAGAGTCGCCCATATTGAAGGAGGTTCCCGGCGTAAAACTGACGAAATTGACCTTGCTCTTGGCCAGCGAGTTGCCCTCGCTGCCTCCCGCCAGCTCGGTGGCTAGCATGGTCAGGCGAGTGGCCAAGGCAAATGATTTATCACCCCCTCCGGTGACCTGAAGCTTGGGTAAATTGGAATGCGCGATGGCCTGGTTGGAGCAGATGTAGATGACGTCGATTCGATCGACCTCATCCCAATAGTGATCAATCGCTTTGGCAATCACACCTCGAGCGACCAGGGTCTTCCCCAGCCCAACTTCGTCGGCTACCAGGAATCGTGCCGTGCTTTGTGGGTCCTCGAAAAGCTGGCGGAACGCGTGCTCTACCGTTCTTCGCTGAAACGGTTTTAGCGGGGCCAGGACAGCTTCGACGTCGGGTCGGTTCATCACCGACTCTCCTTACCGACCACGGCATCGACCACATCCCAGATCGCCAGGAAGTCAGCGGGCACGACCGAGTGACCATCAGGTGAATCTTGCAGATCACTGATCAGGCGGCGAATCGGTCCGAGCCGTTCCGGATCACGGGCAGCAGCCCGCATCAGATCTTCTAGTAGCGGCTCCGCATCAAAGCCCTCGCCCCAGTCACCAGCCCGCGCGCCGGCTTCGTCGGTCTCAGCCCAGCCAACGAGCCCTTCCAGGCCACCCAGCAGCGCCCGTAGAAACTTCAGGAATTTTTCCGGCGAATTGATCAGGCCGCGCAGCACCTGCGCCACGCGTCCCTCGGGCATTCCCGAAGCCGGCAGCTTCAGCACAAACCGGACATCATCCACGTCTGCATCCGCGCTAAGACGAAAAGCCATGAAAGCCGTCAACCGATCGAGCGGAACCTCCCAGGAAATATCTTGCTGGAACACCGCCGCCTGATCTTCCTTCAGCGAGACGGGCCAGACCCGGAGTTCAACGCCCTCAGGAATCTGCGCCTCGCCAGCCAGCGTTAAACGCCAGGCGCCTTGATCATTTCGGCACTGTAACTTCAGGGGCGCTGCGGCCAGAGCAGAGCGCGCTTTTTCCAGTTGTTTGACGGCCTCCTGGGCGGCCTTATCTAGGTCGGGCTGCTCCGCTCGCTCGTAGGGCTCGCAAAGCTTCAAAAACCCAGCTTCTTTAAAAGACTGGATGCCGTAACCCTTGGTCTGCGCGCGCTCATCGCGCGGACCGGACATGGACGCAATCACCTCGACATTGCGTCCGGTCAATGCGCTCGCCGTGTAGTTCGCCGACCCCATAAACCAGGTCACCCGTCGCCCATGCTCCAAGGCAAACATCTTAGCGTGCAGATCGGAGGCCTGAGTCTGTCCGTCTTCGGCTTCGTCCAGGGCCGCCTCAGACAAAACGAAGACTTCTTCCCAAGCGGCCAGTGCCGTCTCAGGTAATTCGTCCAACGCCTCGCGCCGACTAATCAACGTGCGCTGTCCACTTGAGCGCTCAGCCAACACGTCCAGTCCGGCCCGATTCACGAATGGCGCAATGGCCATAGCATCCTGGCCGCGTCGGTAAGGCTGCCAGGCCGCAGTGGGGCCGGACTCAAGGCCAAGCGCCTCGAACCGCACGGGGTTTTGTAACCGATCCGGCGCGGGAAACTCGATGCGTTCGACCTGCGCAGCCAATTCTTCGAGTGCGTCCTGCGGCACCGTATCGACGCCATGAACCGCGGCGCCCGACAGCGAACGCAGCAGTTCGCCCAGTGCTGCCGACGATTCCACGACAGCATCGGATCGAGGCGAGGCTTCCGTGACCAGCGCGGCGTCCCAGGAGCGATCGTAGGTGAGATTGCGGCTCATCACGGCCACGCGCAGCAACGGCGGCCCGGTCTCCTGAACAAATCGCACCACCCACAATTTTGGATGGAACGCGCCGCCATTCGGGGCCCGAACCGGATGGACACAATCTTCGAGCATCGTGTAGAGGGCTCGATTGGTGTAGGGCACCGCAATGCTGGTCGCATCCACGAAAATATCCAACCGAGACCCCGCTTCGCGCAGCGACTCCAGGATGAGCATCGGATCGCCCAGCAACTCTTCGATCCCGCGATCGGATTGCGCCATCACTGCGAGCGGCAGCGCCAAAATCACGTCTAAATCAAGCGAGTAGGTCGTGATCGCCGCATGGTCGAGCTGATAGCCCGCCGGCGGGCGCAGAATATCGGTGGCGACTGTGCGGGCTTCCGGCGAAAGCATCAGGTCTCCAAGCCTTGGTGCAGATCGATCAAGAGCTGGCGCACGTTAGGCCACCGGAAACGCATGCGGCCGGTACCCGTTCGCCCGCTCCAGTCCAGCAACCGGCCTCGGTTGGTCACCCGAGCCCGCGGTCCTTTCAAACCAATCTCGCGTCGGCGTATTAACTGGCGCAGGGCATTAGAATCCGACACCGCATCCGCGCCATGCTCCCAAATCTCGGCGCTCCAACGCTCGATGAACCGGCGCTGGGGTTCCCGAGTCGCGCCACCGTACTTGAGCACTGTCGCCCATAGCCAGGAAGTGTCTAGAGGAGATTCCTGCGCTTCTTGCTCCGCCCACTCGCTAAGCTCCATCCGGTAGGCTTCGATCCGCTCCTCGTCGCCCTCAGACGGCTGAACCGCGTGCCGTTGCTCTGCAAGCATCAGGTTGTAGAGCAGCGGGGCGCCCTCCACGTGCAGCGAGAACCGACGTGCAAGCTCAATCAGGTCGGCAGACTCCGCCGGTGCCTGCAAGGCAACCGGCTCGTCCCAGAAATCCGAAGCAAGCTGCGAACTGCCCGCTTGAGCCAGGTGCGACATCAGGGAATCGGGGCATCGTGCAAGGATCCGATCCTGAAGAAAATCCGCTTCGTCAAAAGTCAGCGCAAATTCGGCTACATCCGGAAACCCATCCGGCGCCCCAGGCAAACGAGGATGCCAAGTCGGCTCCTGGGTCCAAACCACCCCGGGATCATCCGCCCCGGAATGCCGCGCCCGCCGACGCAGCAGCTCGTCAAAGTTGTTGTGATACCAAGACTGCGACCTCTTCGGCACGAAAAGCCCTAAGTGAACGAGGAATCCCCAGTAGGCGTTGCTCGCAAGACGCTTCAGCGTGCTCCCCGATGAAATACCAATAACCCCTGAGGTATCGTCGCTCGCTGCGAGCGAATCAATCAGCTCGATCTCCATCTCCCGGGCGTGGTGGGAGATGTCGTACCCCGGGCCCCAGGACTCGAGCTCCCGATAAATCCAGGGGATGAACAGCGCGTAGCGGAGACGTGTAAGCAGGACCGACGTGCCTGGGAAAAGGGCATTCGAGATCGTGTCGCGCAAGCTGCCGAGGCCTAGCTCATCGACCGTGCCCTGCTCGTTGAACAGGTCAAGAACGCGACGGACCTTGTCGCGGTCCGAGGCGGTCAAATCTAGCCAAGAAAGAGTCGCTGCCATTCGCGCCCAACCTCTTCAATCTGGCACCGGAATCCGTCCAATTATTGCTAGGGAAACCGGCTCCGCGTTTCATTGCTTACTAGAATTATTGGCTACAACGCAATACGCTTTGAGCCGCTCAAATGCACCGCCAGACTTTACGCCCAAGAATTTGCCAATTGATGGCACGCCACAATGGCGGAAAATTCTACCCTGGATTACGAAAGCCTCATAAGAGAAGGCCCGGAGACCGGGAATTGGCGAGTTACCTCATCTGCTGCTGAATCTCGCTTGCGCTTCGCAATCGTACGAAGCTCTTCTGGAGAGGAGGAGCTGAGAAATCTCTTTACCTTCTCGAGACGCTCTGGGCCGAACCTAGTAGAAAACTCCTCCTGACCTTCCCGGGAAAAGCGCCCCTCTTTAAGAATTCTGCAAATAAGCGCCCACATGTCGTAATTGAGAACCAGGTCTTCCTTTGCGTTAAATGCAGCCGAATCAACAAATCGCTCTAAGTCTCTGAGAACGCGCTGATTAACAAGCTCAAGCTCTTCCTGACTCAGATGGCTAATCTGACAACTAGACCCGAGCGCACCAAAAAACCAAAGCAACGATCGGCAACGGATTAGAATTGGAGGATGTGTCTGAGCCGACATGGATCGGCCAAGATCATCTTGGACGTCAACTTTTGATAGTGTTTCAATATATGCATTAACATCTAATCTTAGATGAGAGCCATCGAGCCCCGAAACTGTTTTGATTAAGGCACTTATACTTTCTTTGAGTGAGCCGCAGGCAATTAGCCCTAGTCGATCAGCGGAGATCTCTCGGTGCTTGAGCGCAACCTTTTCCTCTAGCGCTAATTGATCCGAGCCACCAACGGTCGAACCATGTCTGAAAACGTGATGTGCCAGTTCGTGGCCAATAACAAAGGATACTTCCCGGTTATTAAGTAGCTGCACAAGCCCAGAGGACAGCCGAACTATACAGTGTGAATCTTGTGATGGAAGACAGCTTGCCTGAATATTGGAATCTGGATAAACGTAGGCCTGCACATCCTCTCTATTCAGGCCAAGCTTGGATAAAGACCGCGAAAGGGCAGCCTCAAGCTCCGGGATTAAATCCTCGGTTACTGGGAATTCATTTAATGCACACTCGGCCGCTACCGCAAAAAGCTCCTCAATAGGAGCCAGAGCGCTTAATACGGACTGGCAGTCTGAAGGGAAACGCAGTTTTTCTAATTGTTTCTCTTCAGAAGGGGCCGCGTTACTCATACTTTTTCCGCTCATCCCCTATGAGTTTAAGCATTTCTTGCGCCCGCTCTCTTTTAGGACCTTTAGGAAGAGTATTGAGGCGGTTATTCCATTTCGTAAACTCTTTACGTAGATGGGCTTTAATGTGTTCGGGCGACCAGTCGTCTTTGATTCCTAGAACATGCGCGCGGCTCTCCGTGCCTGAATCCCCGACACTGAGCGTATTAATACGCTTATCCCGAATCGCCTCTACTTTCTTTTCATCGAGCTCGAGAGCCTTGGAAATTTGGTCGAGAATGTTAATTTCATCTTTATCCACAATGCCGTCGGCTGCCATTACGTCGTGGCAAAGTTCGATGGCTTCATATTTTGCACCTTGTAACTCAAGCGCCCTCAGCTCTTTGCAAATTTCACCTATCTGCAACTGCCCTTCCTTAGCGTCTCGCAGAGTATCTGACAATGCTGCGTTTAGAGTCTTCTTCCGGCTCTCTCGATCATTGCCTTCGAAGCTCTCAAGATGCTTCTTAATCCAACGCTTAACAACTTCTGACTCTTTTGGATCAACCGAACCGTCTGAGACAGAAACCGCAACAGCCAGTTTTGCACTAAGCACTACGGCCTTATCTTGTGATTCCTTCGCTTCAATATAACCCTTTTGAGATAGCTCGACCTCTCTGTTTAGCACTTGCGTCCACAAAGTCGCCGCATTTGATACTTCGGAATGTCTACCGAGACGGATATCAAAAGGCTTACTCAGATCCATCAGTCGAATGAAAATTTTTATTTTCTGACGACCGCCATAGGGAGCGATCAACAGATCAGGAATAACGGCTCCCGCATGAACCCAGTTTCCAAACCCATAACCAGGCTTTAAAACAGGTAGCTCAACACCACTTTGGTAGCCAATGGTCTCCTCCTCCTGGAAATCTTCAAGCGCAGACAAGACCGGGAGAAGCTCCTGACTGTCGTCTTCCCAGAAGACAGAAATAACCAGCTTCGTTCTTGTGTTGGCGTTCACCGGGAAAAGACCTCGGAGCTCGATTGCGAGGGCGTCAAACTTAGCGCCGCCTTCTCCAAATGACTCCTTTCTGCAGCGCGCTTCGAGCTTGCCCATAGAACCCGAGGAAGCAGAGCCTTGCGCCTCACGGCCTCTATTTTTTAAGGCCTCCCCAATTGCCCACCATATAAACCAAATTATTCCAATTAAAATTAGGGCTTCCATGGCTAATCCACCTGAAACGCTTCAACTTCGGACTCTTTCATCTCTTTCTTGATGCTTTCGTTGATATCAACTTCTTGGAATTGGCCACTTGCAACGTCCTTAAAATGACAATGCATGCTGCCATTATCATCAATAGAGAAGGAAACCTGAATTTCTTGACCTTCGGGACGACCGGGAGGAAGGGGCAAATTACCCTCCCATATTGTCTCCGTGAAGTCCGGGTCTGTCTCCGGAGTGGTACAACTAGTGACGGTAAGAGCAACGTTCCGTTGATCGTTAGCTACTGTGTAGAATGTTTCGGTTACTTTACAAGGAATTGCATCTCCTTTCTTGATAAGGACGGAGTTCTGCATCTCTTGCTGTCCAGTAGCGCGATCAACACCAATCGACAACGTTCCAAAGCAATAGGCTGCAATTTCGTTCAAACCAATCCCGGATACGGCGCGGCTCTGAGCAGGGTTAAGGCTAGCCTTATCCGCTTTGCTCGCGGAATATAGTGCAGCCCCGAGCGCAACGACTTCATCAAGGTTCGCAGTCTCCACAGGCTCTTGGTTGAATGCTTTTTGGGCAATCTTACGTACAGCAGGGACGCGACAGCTGCCACCCGCCATAAATACGCCGTTTACATCACTCGGTGCTAAACCCGCCTCTTCGAGCGCTGACTCACAGTGCATTTGAACTTGTGCCAACAAGCCCGAGATCTCTTCTTCGAACTCCGAACGAGTCACTTGGATAAAATCCCTGCGACCAACCCGCGCTTCAGTCGCCTCCATGGTCGACAGTGCTTTTTTTAGTATTTCGGCGTCTTCTCGGCCGAAATCGTCCGGCTCCATTGGGCTACCGACTTGCTGCTCAAATTTCCTGGCTACCACGTCGGTCAGTGCAATATCAAAGTCATCTCCACCCAATCTCGATACTCCAGATGATGCTTTAACATCCACATTTTCGCCGTTGATGTTAATTATTGACACATCAAACGTGCCACCACCAAGGTCGAAAACAGCGTAATGGCCGTGAAGCGACGATTGCTTTTCGTGGGCATAAAAGAGGGCCGCTGCTGTCGGCTCATTTATAATGCTCCTGACGTTAAGGCCGGCTTTACGTGCAGCTTGGAGCGTGGCTTCGCGTGCTTCGTGCGCGAAATTGGCCGGAATCGTGACAACCGCCTCCGTCACTTCTCCTAGCTGCGTTTGGGCAATATGCGCGAGTTTTTTTAGTACCAACGTGCTCAGTTCGGTTGGCGTCAGCGTCTGGGTTCCCACCTGGTGCGTTTCTGAATGGCCCATGAGACGTTTAAATCTTGCGCCCGCGCGACCCTCGTTCTTAGGATCATCTAATTCAATGAGCGATTTGATTTGTGCGTTGCGGCCTACAACGATCCTTCCATTAGCCTCGGTTACACAGGATGGAGTGATGTTCTGACCCTCCGAATCACGCAGAATGACCGGCCGGCCAATATCGTCAATATATGCAACCGCTGAGAATGTTGTCCCTAGATCAATCCCGATAACCGCCATCACTCACCCTCCTTATAGTCAAGTTTGAAAATTTCGATTTTGCTTTTCTTAATAATCTCGTTGTGTTTTGGCCCTTCAAAAATGTAGGCCGGGCATTTCACTTCAGCGATAGACATGTCTTTTTCAGGATCTTTTGTCGGCCGTGTGGAGAAGGAATCTGAAATTCGATCAGCTTGGTCAGTAACCGATTCGCCGATTTGGGGGTAATACACCTGAATACCTAAAGAAGAAAGGCTTTTCTCAATTAGTTTAGAAAGCATTTCTAGGTCTTTTGGATGAATAGGGTCGTCTTGCAGGATTTCCCTACAAAAATCATGCACCTCGATGATTTCAGATGCTCCTTTTTTGAATATGTGAATCTCGTAGCCATCTTGAAGCTTCGCTATTTCATGCTCCCGCTTATTAACAGCATCTTTAAACACTGAAATAAGGTCATTTTGGTCAGCTAATTTAGAGTCAACGGTCTCATGTATAGCTTTTGCGAATTGTTCGAGGATCTCTGGGAGAGCCTCCATATATTTTTGTGATACATCCATGTGTCTATGGAGCACTTCGGACGTGTGCTCAGGAAGGAGAGCATTCTCTTCTCCCACTAACACCCTCCTCCATCGATACATATAGATGCAAAGCCCGCACGCAACAAGCGTCGTAGTAATAAGCAATATGAGAATGGCTACTGGTACTTGCATGATGTCCCCTGTTGGTCCTCTAGCACCCTGGTTTTCGCAAACCGCTCTACATCGCTTTTGTAGTTCATTATCATTAGCACGCGATGATCGCCAAGCCGGTTACATCGCAATCCACGCGTGGCAATTGTAAATAGCCCAAGTTTATTGGCTGAAAGCCGCACCCACTGATTCATTGGGTTTCAAGCTGAGAGGTTGGCCTTTCGTAGATTCTTGTGAACGGCGAAGCTATTCCCTGTCAATGCGCGCCACGCGACTTGATTATGCACCTTCCGCTAGGCTATTCGCAAACGCTAGATCTATAAATCCAGAATAGATCTTAGAATCAGCGGATTATGGCATCTTTTCGGCAGAAGAATAGGTGTGACAGACATCACATTTGTACTCTCAAAATTGGAGCAGCTATCTTTAATGACGCTTGCCCCTGCCATCTGTTTAGAAGCGCGATTGTGGTTGTTGCAAGTTTCTCCGGATTGCCTCGAGTATGAGTAGTGTTACGTCACTCATCACTTGATCGTCACCGAGGATTCGTCTAGATAAATCTCCTTGGGTCGTAAAAGCTTCCATTGCGGCGGCTTGCACTGCAGCCGGAAAATCGCCGTGCATAACCTGATCATCGCTATTGTGTTTAATTTGCAAGATAACTTGTTCTTTTTCCATGACCTTGTCGGTAAGAACCTTAAAATGGTTCACCAAATCAGCCTCGGTCCAATCGCCAGTTCCGTATATTTCGTTCAGGCGCTCGATGATGACTGACATAGGGTCCTTTTCCGGCTCATGCGGATTCCCGGAGCCCAATCCGTCGGCTGGCTGGAGGGGGTCGCCGTCGCGTAGTTCAAGGCTTCGTTCGCCTTGCTTCTGCAGCCGGTAGCGGCTGAGTTCCAGGCCGGACAGGTCGATCTCCTCCGGGGGTTGCTCGTCTCTGAGCAGGGGGCGGAGGTGGCGGGTGAAGACGTTTAGGCGCTCCAGGTCTTCGTCGCGCAGTTCGGTGACCTGGGAGATGAACTCATAGAAGCGGGTGAAAGTGCCCAGGTTCTTGCGGAACAGGTCGAGCTGGTCCTTGTCTTCGCCCGCGGCCTTGCGGTGCTCGGCGGCGCGGCGTTGGCCTTCGGTGTCGCCGGCGCGTTCCGCGCGGCGCTCGGCCGTTTCTGCGTCGGATAAATCCTGCAGCGCCGTGCGGTAGCGCGATTTGAAGCGGTCAACGGCCGGCTTGATCAGGTAGCTGAGCCGGTCGGGCTTCTGCTTCGGGTCGTAGAAGGACTCAGCGAAGGCATCGACCTCGTCCTGGGTGTAGATGCGCGCGGTCTCCAGAGCGTCCTGCAGGTCGTAAATTCGGTTCGGATCGGTGACGTCTTCAAGTTCGGCGGTTCGGTAATAGGGTTTGAAAGCCTCGAGAATGTCATCGGGGTCGTTGACGAAATCCAGCACAACCGGCTCTTCTTTACCCGAATAGGTGCGGTTCAGCCGCGACAGGGTCTGGACGCAGTCCACGCCCTTGAGCTTTTTGTCCACGTACATGGCGCAGAGCTTGGGCTGGTCGAAACCGGTCTGGAACTTGTTGGCGACGATCATCACCTGGTAGTCGGGCGTATCGAAGGCCTGGCGCATGTCCCGCCCCCGCAGGCCCGGGTTCATGTTGCGCTCGTTGAACGGTTCCGAGCCACTCTCGGGGTCATGGACTTCGCCCGAGAAGGCAACCATGGCTGCCAGGTTCTCGTATTTCTTCTCGGCCAGATACTTGTCGAAGGCGATCTTGTAGCGCACCGCCGCCTTCCGCGAGTCGGTGACCACCATAGCCTTTGCCTGGCCATCAAGCAGCTTGGCCACGTGCTGGCGGAAGTGCTCGATGATGACCTGCACTTTCTGCTCGATGTTGTAGGGGTGCAGCTTGGCCCACTGGTAGATGCGGTTGGCGCCGCGGGCGCGGTCGACTTCCTCGTCCGGGGCGGTGGCCTTCTGCTCGATCTCGAAGGCGGTCTCGTAGGTGATGTAGCAGCGCAGCACGTCCAGGATGAATTTTTCCTCGATGGCCTGCTGCATGGTGTAGACGTGGAAGGCCTCGGGGGTGTTGTCTGGGCCGGGCGGCTGGTCGGGGTCGGGCACGCGACCAAACAGTTCCAGGGTCTTGGCCTTGGGCGTGGCAGTGAAGGCCAGGTAGCTGATGTTCTCGTTGGGCCCGCGCGCGGCGACACTCGCGGCCAGCACGTCTTCGGCACTCAGGTCCTCGCCTTCGGCGATCTGCTCGGCCAGCAGAACCTGACGCAGCTTGGAGGCGGTCGCGCCGGTCTGGGAGGAGTGTGCCTCGTCGGCGATCACCGCGAACTTGCGGCCCTTCAGCCCGCTGCGCTGCTGGATCAACTCGAGCACAAAGGGGAAAGTCTGAATGGTGACGATGATGATGCGCGCGGACTGTTCCAGCGCCTGGGCCAACTGCTCGGACTTGCTGCCCTCGCCTTCTTCCCGGTTGACGCGCACGACTACGCCCTGCTTGTGATCGAACTGGTAGATCGTCTCCTGCAGTTGGTCATCGAGCACGGTGCGGTCGGTGATGACGATGACCGAGTCGAAAACCCGCTCATCACCCGTGCTGTGCAGGGAGGCGAGCTGGTGCGCGACCCAAGCAATGGAATTGGACTTGCCCGAACCAGCGCTGTGCTGGATCAAGTAGCGCTGACCCGCGCGCTCGCGCCGGGCCGCGCCGACGATCTTGGTCACTGCCTCCCACTGGTGATGGCGCGGGAAGATCAGCTTCTCCTTGTTCCCGTCGTCGTCTTCTTCGAGGTGAATAAAGCGATGGAGGATATTCAGCCAGGCGTCAGGCTGGAATAAACGCTTCCACAGATACTCAGTCGCGTAGCCATGCGGGTTGGGCGGATTACCCGCGCCGCCGTCATGGCCCTGGTTGAAGGGCAGGAAGTAGGTACCCTTGCCCGCTAGTCGCGTCGTCATCCAGACTTCTTCCTGACTGACGGCAAAATGCACCAGCGCGCGGCGCTTGAAGGCCAGCAGCGGTTCTTCCTTGCGCGACTTTTTGTCCTTCGGAGGGCGGTCGAAGCGGTACTGGTTTTTCGCGTTCTCGATCGCCTGCTTGAACTCGGATTTCAGCTCCAGGGTGGCGACCGGGATGCCGTTGACGAACAGCACCAGATCCAGGCGCGGGTTATAGCCATCGCGGGCATGGGGCGAATAAGATACTTCCTGCGCCACACGCAGCCGGTTGGCCTCATAGCGCGCCAGGGTTTCGGGGTTGAGCCCATGATCCGGGCGAAAGGCGCATAGCGACAGGCGCACACCACGGTCCTTGACGCCCCGGCGGAGCACGTCCAGCGAGCCGCGCTTGTCCATCTGGGCAGCGACGCGCTTGAGGATCATTGAATCGGTCTGCTCGCCGTAGAACTTGGTCAGCCGTTGAACCTCGTTGGGCTGCGTCTCGCGCAGCCAGGCCAGCAGTTCTTCCGCGTAGAGGGCAAGTTCGCGGTCGTAGCCTGAGGCCGAAATTTCCGCCCAGCCCGCTTCGACCATTTCGCGGACGATGGCTTGCTGGAAGAGACGTTCGGCGACTTTGTCGGTCATGCGGTGGCCGTTTCTGGGGATTTGAATTCAGGCGGCGTCCAATTGCGGACGTCAATTTTGCCGGTGACGGCGGCGGAGATCAGAGCGGATCGGCGCTCCTTGAGTATCGCGATCATCCAAAGCGCGGCTGAAATCGCGCTGTCAACTTTTGCGGACTGGCCCGCAACGGCTTTAACTATTTGTTCTTGCTCCCACAGTGGCGGAAGAGGGATTTTTAGTGTCTTTACATAGTCGCAGTTTAGATGTGGGTGCAATGCCCCGGTTTGGATTGCCTTCAGGCTGTGAAAACCATACGTCGAAGTGAGAAGCCACCCCAAAAAGAATCCTGAAAGTGAAGGGACTGGTGAGACAATGATCAGCGCATGGCAATTCGCGCCTGAAAACTCCTTAGGAACTGTAGCCACCTGCCCGATGTCGCCAGTTTGGACGATTAGGGCGTCGCCCTCTTCCAATATCGATTTGGACTTCGTCAAACTCCATGCTCTCGGAACGTAGTACGGCTTGTCGAATCTTATCTCGTTGTTCTTTATATGCAGAGACTGGAGATAGCGAACTCCCGGCTCATCCACGAGAACATCTCTGGTCGGTCCTACATAGCCGTTAGTGATTTTTGTCGACAGGGTGGAAAGAAGTCGGACAGTCCAATGCCCCGGCACTTCTCCCAGCCACTCGACGCCGGAGTCTTTCATCGGGGCGTCGGGATTCAGGCCCTTTGTAACGGCGTGGGAAATGACGGCCTGGCGCTTTTCCTTCAGTATCTCGATCAGCCGCTCCTGCTTCTCAATTAGCCGGTCGATCCGCGCAGTTTCGTGGTCGAGGAAGGCAGCGATACTGCGTTGTTCAGTCACTGTCGGCACAGCTGCTGGAGCGTTCCGTATAAGCTCCTGATTCAGAATCTTTGCACCGTAGATATTCGCCGCCGCATTGTTCCGCACCCAGATCGGCAGCGCGTAGTACAGAAACCCTAGATCTACACCGGGCGTAGGCGGGAAGGCCGCTATAGCCTCGTTTGTGTACATTGGTGCGCCTGCAAACGCGACGGTCCCGACTGAGAGCTTAAAACTCAAAAGAAGCGTGCCCGGAGGCATCAATTTCATACGACTCGACAGGGCTGCGGCATCACTAACGTTTTTCGCCGTCGAGAAGATCGTCTTGCTCGTAAGGTCCGAAATATTGGCCCAATACCGCGTCCCATCAAAGTTCGAGTCTTTACCAGTTGGAGGTGTCCAGCCGACATCGAAGCTTGCTACATGCTTCAGCTTCGCCCAGGCCCAGTGTTCTGGGACAGAGTCAGTGTAGCGCCCATTCACTGCTCGATAATGCGGATATGCTTGCAGCACACTCAAACGTGCACCTCCCGCAGCAGCTCCATAATCTCCGCGCTCACCCGATCCAGATCCGCGTCGATTTCCTTCAGCGGCCTCGGCGGCTCGTATTGGTAGAAGTGCCGGTTGAACGGAATTTCGTAGCCGACAATCCCGACTTCTCCATCCTGTTCATCGGTCTTTGACTCATCGACCCAGGCAGCCGGCACGTGCGGCAGCACTTCGCGTTCGAAGTAGGTCTGGATATTTTCGGTGAGCGGCACGTTTTCATAGTCGCGCAGGTCGCTGTCCGCCTCGGGCTGGCCCTTGTTGGTGCAGACTTCCGCTTCCTCGTCGTGCTCGCTCAAATTCCGCTCCAGCGGCTTGACCATTGCGGCGGAGATTTTCGTGTCTCCCAGGGCGGTCTTGAGCGCCTTTTTAAACTTGGTGCGCGAGAGGTATTTGTCCTCGGGCAGGCAGGCGAGCGCTTCCAGCAGCGCCTGCTGGACGTCTTCGTCAAGCTTCTGCCAGGTCTTGTCAGCCCGCATGGCGGCGAGGCGATCTTCGTCCTTCGGATGGAAGGCGAGCTGCAGCGGGCGCTCGACGGTGATGCGGCGAAAGCCGAAGGCCTGGGTCGGGAAGATCTTGCAGCGCTCGGACTCCTCGAACCGGCCGTAGAAACGGACGATGTCGTCGATGGTGGCCTCGGACACGAACTTGCGCTTGGAGCCGAGCGACTTGCGCATCTTCTCGGCCAGGTCGGTGGCGTTGATAAGCTGGACCTGGTTCTTGCGCTCGTCGGCCTTGGCGTTGGACAGCACCCAGATATAGGTGGCTATGCCGGTGTTGTAGAACATGTCGGTAGGCAGAGCAACAATCGCTTCGAGCAGATCGTGCTCGAGGATATAGCGGCGGATTTCGGACTCGCCCGAGCCTGCACCACCGGTAAACAACGGCGAGCCGTTGAGGATGATGCCGATGCGAGAGCCGCCTTCGTCCTTCGGGCGCATCTTGGAGATCAGATGCAGCAGAAAGAGAAGCGAGCCGTCGGAGACGCGCGGGGTGCCGGGGCCGAAGCGGCCGGCGAAGCCTTGGTGCTTGTGCTCGTCCTCGACCTGTTTCTTGACCTTCTTCCAGTCCACACCGAAGGGCGGATTGGAGAGCATGAAATCGAAAGTCTGCTCACCAAGCTGATCATCGGAGAGCGTGTTGCCGTGCTTGATGTTGCTGATCTCGTGGCCCTTGACCAGCATGTCGGCCATACAGATGGCGTAGGACTCGGGGTTGAGCTCCTGACCGAATACCCGCACGCGGGCGCCGGCGGAGATCGAGGTAATGTACTCCTCGCCGGCCGACAAAAAGCCGCCAGTGCCGGCGGTGGGGTCGTAGACGGTGATGATCTTGCCCGGCGCGATCTTTTCCTGCTGATCGGTGAAGATCAGCGCGGTGGTCAGGCGCACGATATCGCGGGGCGTGAAGTGCTCCCCGGCGGTTTCGTTGGAAGACTCGGCGAAGCGCCGGATCAGCTCCTCAAAGATCAGCCCCATGGTGTAGTTGTCGTGGGTTTCGGGGCTCAGGTCGGTGGTTGCAAACCGCTGGACCACCTTGTAGAGCAGGTCGGCCTCGTCGAGGCGCTCCATGAAGGTGTGAGTGTTGAATTTCTCGAAGATCTCCCGCGCTTCGGGGCTGAAGCTCTGGATGTAGGTATCGAGGTTGTCGAGAATCTGCGTCTCGCCCAGCCGGCTCAGGTCCATTGGCGAGGTGTTGTAAAACGGCAGCCCGGCGGCCTTTTTGAGAAACGGGTCCTGCGGAAGATCCTCGCCCTCCAAACGCTTCACCTCGTCGAGCACGGCCTGCTTGCTGGGCGCGAGCACGCACTCGAGCCGGCGCAGTAACGTAAACGGCAGAATGACGCGCCCGTACTGCGACTGCTTGAAATCACCCCGGAGCAGGTCCGCGACGGACCATAGGAAACTGGCGGTTTGGCTGAAGTTTTCGGTCATGGTCCGAACATGTTTTCCTGTCGTTTTGGAGATTTCGCCTATGGCTTGGCGCGGTTTCGGCCGGCCCCCTCGGTGACCTGGCTCCGGCAGCGGTTTCAGCGGTGCCGGGAATGAAGAATGTGTCCGGCACTCTTCCCTTGAAGGCCTGGCCTGCCACTCGCCCGCCCGATTATGGCCATCTGCAAGCGGCCCTGCAATGTTGGCTCGCCCTTCGCTGGCCTGCAGGCTATTCCTGGTAGGCTCGCAAGCGTGTTTGCCAATCTTGCGGGAAGCCCATGGGTTCTCGGGGAATGTCCGGATACTCGTTGATCAGGGCGATCAGACTTTCCAGCCAGCGGGTATCGGGCGAAACCTGCCAGCTCAAGTAAACCAGCATCGCGGCCACGGTCATGAATCGGCGGGGCGGATGCGGCCCTGGGCTGCCGTCCGGCTCCGGCAGACTGCGATCCCATCGGGGCGGTACGGCCAGCTCGCGGTTCCACAGACGGGCATGATGGGCGCAAATATTGCGAATGAAGGTGAGGGTGTGTAGCCAGCTGCCAAGTACCCGCTGTGGCACCTGAAAGTAATGTGCGATCTGTTTGCGGTCCCAGTCGCGTGCCAGCCCGCTGTATAGATGCGAGATGCCGCCGAGGCTCAGCTCCTCGGCCATGGCCCAGGATGGCGGCAGGGCGGGTTCGGTATAGGTTTCAGCGTAAAAACGGACATAGTTATCGCGCTTTCGACTGTCAATCAGCTGCGCCTGCCGCCTTGGGCTTGCCCGGCTGTTTTCGATCTGCCGGCGCTCGCGCGAGAATTTTTCGCGCTCCTTCTCGATCTGCGTATGCAAGTTGTTGATGAGTTTTTCGTGCCGGTAGCGGTCGTTGAAACGCTTGCGCTCCAGGTACCAGTGCGTCCCATAGATCGGGGCCATGTGATTACTGATGGCGGCACGAACGGCGACCTCGACGCGCTCGACTGCGGCCATAGCGAGTTGTCTTAGCTGGCTATCGAACTGATAGAGCGAGTAGATCTGATCCAGCCCTGTGCCTGACCTGAAGCGCCGGCCATCAGAGATTGAATCCTGAAATGGACGCATGTAGGGAATGAGGCGGAAATAGCTTGTGACTTCGAGAAGCCGCAGAGCACGATCGACATCCCGAACCTGGAGGCCGCGGGCAATGAGGTGATCGAGCTGCTGCTGAGGAGTAAGCGCTGGCTTTCTGAAGTGCATCAGGCGGCGCTCCAGGAGGCTGCAAACCGGAGCTTCAGGCGGGCAATAAAAAACCCGCTCGATTTAAGCGTGCGAACCGGGGTCCACAGAGGCTTGGCGGGTCTATTGATATCGATTCTACGACAGCGAGACGCTTGGTGCAAACAAAATCGCGGAGCGTGCAGCCGCGCCTGGTTGGACTGCCCCGGGCTGCAGAAGCCCTGGCATGGCGCCGCTGCTCCAGGTTGTCCGCCCAACATAAATCGGTGGCGCCGAGATAGCTTTCGCTCGGCATGATCCAGTTTCTCCCCTCGAACGCCTGCTGAAGATTATGGACGAGTGGGTACGCTGGTGCAAAAAGTGCAGTGCCGGCAACACCGTCGCGTTCCTGGCAGCGAGGAGCTATCCTGGTTGTATGCAGGGCGATGTTCGTGACGCAGCGGTTCGCAAGGCCGCTTTCGAGTGGTTGGAGGTGCAGAGCGCGCTCCACGGGGGCACGCTGCCTCGCGCTGTACTGTCAGAGGGATTCCAGTTCGAAGGGCAGCGCGTGCCGCTAGTTGCGCCACAGGGCATCTTCAAGCCGGCGGTTTGCCCGGAGCTGCCGCTCACGATCACGACCTCGCCCAGCGGCGGCCCTTACTCGGACAATTTTGCCGACGACCATCGCCTCCTCTACAGCTACCGGGGCACGGACCCGAATCATTGGCAGAACATCGGGCTGCGGGAGAGCATGCGGCGACGGGTTCCGCTGATTTACCTCTTCGGGCTGACACCGGGCCGCTACCTGCCGGTTTGGCCGGTCTTTGTCGTTGCAGATAACCCGGATGCCCTGTGCTTCACGGTCATGGCGGATGACAGCGACTCCATCGCCGATTCATTGGTTCGCGGCGCTGAATCAGCTGTAGCCGATGAGACCGACGCGCCACGTCGCCAGTACATTACGGCCGCGGTGCAGCGCCGACTGCACCAGGCCAGCTTTCGGGAGCGGGTGCTCAAAGCCTACCGCGAGCGCTGCGCGCTGTGCCGGCTTGGCCACCGGGAGCTGCTGGATGCCTCGCATATCATCCCCGACCGCGATCCGGGCGGCGAGCCCCGGATCAGTAATGGGCTGGCGCTGTGCAAGATCCATCACACCGCCTTTGACCAGCATTTCCTGGGCATCCGGCCCGATGCCGTCATTCAGATCAGGCGAGATCTACTCGAAGAAAAAGATGGTCCGATGCTGCAGCACGGACTCAAAGCGCTGCATGGCGAGTCACTGACGCTCCCGCGATATGTTCAGCACCAGCCTGATCGTGATGCCTTGGCAGCGCGCTTCGAGGAGTTCCTGGACCGACAAGGGTGATGCTGGGATGAGCCTTTGCTAGGTTTACCGCAGCAACCGCTCTGTTCGCCACTGAATGGCGTGTTCAGACGGAAAGTAATTTTCTTCGCTGGGGAGGAGCACGGGCTTTGACCTCAATGATCGAAGCAGGGCACGGTCATCCAGTTTTTCGGTCACATGGGGCGAAACCACCCAAATCAGCTGGCCTCGCTCCCATGTTGGCGCAATCAGGTACCGGTCAAGGGCCCAATGGTGGTTGCGGCACAGGCTGATACCGTTGGTGGGGTGATCGTTGTAGCTTTCCTTAAAAGGGACAAGGTGGCAACCCTCGACCACATGTACATTCTCGATCGATACCTGCACTTCACAAGCTGCGCAGCGGTACTCGTAAGCGGAGCGAACCAGATTGGAGAAGGCACTGCTTCGACCAGGGTCCAGGTCCAGATCCGCCTTGTCGGCAGCCTCCTCTGGCCGTCCGGACCAATCCTGGGCCATGAGTAGCAGGTTTTGCCGAAGCTCCGGGAAGAACCTGGCAATCAGGGCGTTTCGAACGAGCTCTCGGCTTTTGCGCCGGTCCAGGATGTTAAAGACCTCGCTTGCAAATGCAGCGTAGGCGGAGATCCGCCTCAGGTGAGAAGTGCTCGGATTAGCGAGCGTTGCATGACCTCGTGCATACAGCGGTTCATCCTGGTGCCCATAGACCATCCAGATCCCGTCGCCGCACAAGTACCAGTATGGCAGCGCAACATTGGGCTGGTCGCTTTTCCGCCCCACTAGACCGATGTAGGCCCTGAATCGCTCAACGAGAACATCAGTCAACTTGATTCTGTTTTGCTTGATGTGGCCAGAACCAAGCAGGTCCAAGATGGTTAGCATCAAGGCAGGCTTGTAGGGCTTTTCGTAGCCGCCGCTGACGTCCACGCGCAGCGAGTACAGCCTGTCAACCAGTTCCCCGGTGTTAGTGATCTCCCATGCCGTGCCCTCGTTCACGATTTTGGTCTCTGCCAATAGCTGGCATTTTCCGGAAATAGCTTCCGAACGCCACCACGCGGGTCTTCTTGGTCACCGACATAGCGCGGAATCAGATGCACGTGCAGGTGAAAGACCGTCTGCCCTGCCGCCTCGCCAATGTTGATGCCGATGTTGAAGCCTTCCGGATTGTGCCGGCGGCCGATCCGCTCACGCGCCACCGGCAGGGCGGCCATGAGGGCGAGTTGTTCGGCCGGGGTGGCGTCGAACCAGCTGGCGACATGGCGGCGGGGTACGAGCAGTGCGTGGCCCGGGCTGACCGGGTAGCGATCCCACAGGCCTAAGACCAGTTCGCCTTCGTGGAAAACCAGATCCGGGTCCGGATCGCAGAACGGGCAGCTTTCGGGGGCGCTCATGCCGGCCAGTATCCATACCAGTCCAAGCGGGGGCAAGGATCGGTTGTTTGCCTGGCGGGTTTCGGTTGGGCTAGAGGGTGGATTGTTCCTCTGAAGTGCCCGGGCTAGACTTTGTTGCTATGCCCTCGAAATCCCGAACCGTCGTCCTGATCGCCTGTTCTAGTCGTAAGCTGGACCGGCCCGCACGGGCCGGGCATCTGTACCAGGGCACCTTGTTTCGGGCATCTTTGGACTGGGCGCGCCGCCAAGCGGCCGATGCCATTTGCATCCTGTCGGCGAAGTACGGGCTGGTTGCGCTCGACCAGGTGATTAAGCCGTACGACCTGACGCTCAACGACCTGCCGGTGGTTGAGATTCGCGCCTGGTCGGAGCGCGTTCTCGACCAGCTGGCAAGCCGCTTCGATCTCGAGCGGGACCGGTTCGTGTTTCTGGCCGGCGAGCGCTATCGCCGGTTTCTCGTGCCCCGGCTCACCCATGCCGCGGCACCGTTGGCTCGCCTCAAGATCGGTGAGCAGGTCAGCTGGCTGCAGCGCAAAGTAGGGGGTCGTCACGCGCCCCGGCCGAAGGATGAGACTGCCGGTTCCTGCCAGGCCATTCACGACTGGGCCAACGCGGTTCCACGTCACGAGCTGCCGATGAGCCCGGAGAAGGTGCCGCGCAATGGCCTATATATCGTGTTCGAGCGCGGCGAGCGCGCTCACGGGGGTGACCGCATCGTGCGGATCGGCACGCACACGGGCAACGGTAACCTTCCCGGGCGGTTGCGCGAGCACTTTATCGCCGAGAACAAGGACCGCAGCATCTTCAGGAAGAACATCGGACGAGCGCTTCTGGGGCGTGACGGCAACCACCGGCTGCTGGAACAGTGGAACCTGGACCTGACCTCCCGCGCGGCCAGGGAGCGGTTCGGCGATGATGTCGACCGGAAGGCGCTGAGGGAAGTCGAGGCACGTGTGTCCGACTATATTCGCGAGCGCTTCAGCTTCGCTGTCATCGAAGAGCCGAACCGGGCGCGGCGCTTGCAGTTGGAAAAGGAGCTGATCGGCACCGTTGCCCAGTGCCCCGAATGCGGGCCTTCGGAAAGCTGGCCGGGTCGCCATTCGCCAGTGGAGCGAATCAGGGAAAGCGGCCTGTGGCTGACGCAGCACCTCGGTGCCCGGCCGATGGCGAGCGGTGCGACGCAAAAACTCAGGAGCGGGGAAGCCACGACGAGGAGTGATGAAACCCGGCCCCGACCGACATCAGCTCGCACGACCCAAAGCGCACGCAAGAGAAAATACGGAGCCCTTCACGATTTTCTGCAAACTGCCTCTGACGTCGTGGATCTATCGTTTGTCGAGCTGGAGCGGATTCTCGGCGCGCCGTTGCCAGCTTCGGCCCGCGACTACCGGCCCTGGTGGGCGAATCACGAAGGGGCCAACAAGAGTCCCCAAAGCCGGGCGTGGCAAAGCGCTGGATATCGGGTGGATGGAGTCAAGCTGGGCGAGAGAGGAAGCGTGCGGTTTGTCAGGATTGGCGGTCCTGAAGCCAGTGGCGAAAAGGCCCGCCCCCCGACAGCGAAAAACCATGGGCAGATCAGTACCCACGGAGGACGCGCTCGGTCGTTCGAGTGGAGTTTGGACCACGACACCCTGCGGATTGAAAGTGAATCGGGCATGAGTCACGCGTACGACCTGGCGGAGATTCTCGGCATTATCCGCCTGCTGCAGACACATTTTCGGAGCAATTGGTTTCCGCTGGCCAACAATGTCGAGAAGCTGCACCACGGCACGGAACGCTATGGGCTGGGCGGGGCGATTCACCAACAGCGGCCTGGCGATACACTTCACGCGCAAGGCGCCAGTTATCTTGGCGTCGTGCTCGAGCGGGCCGACATTTTCGAGTGGAACGGCAAGGCGCGGGCGATTCAGTGGCGAATTCGTCACATGCCCGATGACGCGGAGGATTTGAGGGTCGCGCTCGAGAGCGCCGCCAGATAGTGAAACCAGTTGGAGTCGGTGACGCCGAGGTACATCTTGCTCGGCATGGTGGGTTCGCTCCCCTTGAACGCCTGAAATCGATTATGGACGCGTACGCGATTGGCCGCAAAGATGCTGTCCTGCACCGCCGTCACGCACTCGGTTCGGCTCCCTTAACGCTGGCTCTACAGCCTGATACCGGCAAACAGCGGCATTTCCAGCTTAGGCAGTCCGCCGCGCTGAACCAGATCGAATACGTGCTGCCGCCAGAAGGGCCAGACGTTGTGGACGACGTTGAACTCGGCGAAGGCTTTCATCGCCTCTTCGCCCAGATCTTCCACGGTGATTTCGTAAGTGACCCGATACTCCGCCTGGATTTCCACATAGACCGGCGCGTCAGCTTTTGTCTCTTCGTCACCGGCGGCGACCAGACGCGTGCCCAGGTGAACGGAGCACTGCATCAGTGATGCTACCTCCGCGCTAGCTGAATCGGGATCGAGCCGCTCGAGGCGAACGCTGACTCTGGCTTGTTGCTCGGCGGAAACTTCGGATTGGTCAGGAAATGGCGTGGGCCGGCTCAGGTTCGATTGATGGAGAAAGATGTCTTTCAGGCGCAGTGCTTCTGTTGCCTGCTTGATCAGTTCTCGTCGACCTACGCTCACGCTGTCTTACTCCATTCGTCCGAACCCAGTTCGGCAATGGTCTGTGCATGGCGGGTGCCGCGGAAGTCCGGGTCGTTCAATGACAACCTTTGCTCGATCGAGTAGGTTCCTGCCTCTTCAATGGAGCGCACGCGGACGCCGGCTTCCAGCGCCATCTCCACCAGCAGAATTGGGTAGCGCGCGAGCAGTCGCAAGAGGCGATCCATTGGCACGCTTTGAATCACTTCGCCGCGCTCGTATTTGGAGAACGCATTGGCGCCGCCGCCAAAGATTTCGGCGGCCTGATGCTGGGTCAGGCCGAAGGACTTGCGAATGCTGCGGATTTCATCGGCAAGTAGCAGCCCGTCTGCGCGGCGCTTGGCCTCGGCGATGAGCCGGTCATTGTGCCGAATCTGCTCGGGGCGGAAGATCTCGGCACCGCAGTTGTCGCAGACCAGGCACTGAAGACCATCCGGCCGGATCGTATGCTCTCGATATTCGATCTCGTCGGAATAGGCTTCGAGCTGCAGTTGGCCGACTTCGCAATCAGGACAGGTTTCGGATTGATAGGTCATGATCGCCTCATTCGTGAAAGGAGCATAGCTCGATCACTACGCATTCGCGGTCGAGTCTCAACTTGATGTAGAGGTCCAGTGACCGATCGTCTCGCGTTTGGTAGCGCATCTTGTACACATCGTGCCACCTGAGGAAATTGTCATAACGAATGGAGTGCGCGAACTGATGTTCCTGCAGGGTCTGCAGACATAGGCAAACCTCGTTCAGGTCCATTCCGAGCGTCGCCACATCGCGCGGCACCTTCTTGCCCCGATACTCGATTTGCCCGAAGCTCGCCAGCCGGCGAATGGCGTCCAGCGAATAATCCGGCGATTGCTTCTTTTCTCCGGCGCGAGGATCAACCATTATGGTTTATTTGCGCGTTTTGTCAAGTCAAGCCCCCCTGAACTGAAACGGCCCGGGACAAACGATTTTCTGAGCGCCAACCATTTGGGACCTGCAAGGAATTGAACGGGAGCCGAAGGCCTAAGCTCCCGCCCTGCAAGTGCCCCGATGGGTGGGCGTAGCGAGGCCCTACCAGCACACGCTTCGGCCACGTATCCACGCCAAGCCCCGTCGGGGCAAGGCGAGCTCGTATTTGAGTTGCATGTCGGAAATTTCGTAGGCGCCGGCTAGTTGGCGCCATCGTTCGTTCGGGTATGGTTTGATGGTGGGTATGAACAACTCACTTGCCGTCATTTTCGTGCTTGTGGCCTGCCTGGTACTGGCCGGTTGTGCGCGTCATCTCAATGACCCGGGGCGTGACGTGGCGCTGCCGCAAAAGGGCCATGTCGTGCTGGCCGATCAGCGCTTCTCGCCGGCGGACTGGCCGCAGGCGTTGTATGCCGATGTCTATATTCCCGACGGCGAGCGGTCTGCCTGGCCGGCGGTGCTGGTGGTGCACGGCGGCGGGTGGGAGCGGCGCAGTCGGGAGGACATGACGCGCATTGCGCGGCGGCTGGCTGATCGCGGTTTCGTGGCGGTCAATATCGATTACCGCTTTGCGCCCGAGTTTCGCTTTCCGGCCCAGCTGCATGACGTGCAGGTGGCGCTGGGATGGATGCGCGATGAAGCCGAGCGGTTGCGGATCGATCCAGACCGCATCGCCGGGTTGGGGTTTTCCTCCGGGGCGCATCCGGTGGCGCTTGCCGGGCTGGTGGCCGGGACGGACTCATCGCTCAATGCCGACTACGGACCGGCGGATGACGGCTTTTTTGCGGTGGTGGTCGGGGGCATTCCGTCGGATTTCGGGCTGTTCTCCGGCGGGAAGCTGCTCAGGCAGCTCATGGGGGCCAGGCAGGACGAAGCGCCGGCGGCTTACCGAGCGGCCTCGCCGATTGCGCACGTGCATGCCAATGCCCCGCCGTTTTTCCTGTTCCACGGCACGCTGGACCAGACGGTCCCTTTCGAGCATGCCGAGGTTTTGTACGACGCGCTGCTCGAAGAAGGCGTGCATGCCGAGCTGTACAGGATGCGCCTGCGTGGGCACGTCACCTTGTTTTTGACCAGCGGCGGTGCGTTGCGTCGGGCCACGGCGTTTTTGCATGACATGGCGGAGCGGCAGGCGGACGGGGGGAAAGAGGCTAGCGGGTCGGCTGACTGAGCGTTATTTCAGCTGGCTGTATTTCGTCGTCCGTCGGGGATGCGACCCCGACCTACGCGACTAGTGCCGTGGCTCGGGCCAGCTCGCCCAGCTATTTGGGATTTGCATATAGCATACAATCTTTGACTTGCGATGCAGGCAGGCATATGGTATACGCATACAGCATATGAGTAGCCTCGCCCAACAAACGGTTGCCATGCGGCGCGCAACGCGCAAGCAGTGGACGCTCAAGCCGCAGGATCTGGCCGTGGCGCTAAAGCTCTTGTTGCTGCGTGGCGAGCAGATCTCCTATGCGGCCCTGGCCAAAGCCATGCGGCTTTCTCCGTACGAGGCCCATGCGGCAGTTCAGCGGCTGGGCGCAGCGCGTCTGGTGGTGGCTGGAGTCGAAGGCCATGAACTTGCTCGAGGCGCGTTAAAGGAATTTCTGGTCCATGGTGCGCGCTATGCGTTTCCGCCGGTTATTGGCGAACCGACCATCGGCGTGCCTACCGCACACGGAGCACCGCCACTCGATGCGCATTTTGCCCGGGGAAGTGACCGGCCGCCGGTTTGGCCACACCCTCACGGCAGCGTACGTGGCAATGTGTTGCTGCCGTTGTATCCGAAATTGCCCGAGGCGGCCCTTGACGATCCCGCGCTATACGAATTGCTGGCCTTGTTCGATGCGCTACGCATCGGACAGGCTCGCGAACGCCGGCTGGCTGTTGAATTGATAGAGGACCGCCTGAGCAAGGGAGACTGAGATGAAGACCGTTGGCGTAGCGGGCGATCCAAATCTGGCTGCCGTTCAATCTGCTCTCGTCGCACTGGGCGATTTGCGCGATGCGGTCGTGCTTGTCGGTGGGTGTGCGACGGGACTCCTCTTGACCGCCACACGCTCGGAGATGATCCGGCCCACGCGCGACGTTGATCTGGTCGTCGAGGCGGCGACCCGGCATGATTACCAACTGATCGAGCAAAGCTTACGGAACCGGGGATTCATCAACGATCAGTCGCCCAAGGCGCCGATTTGCCGATGGCGTTTTGAAGAAGTCATCGTCGATCTGATGCCAACGGATCCGGACATACTGGGTTTTGGCAACCGCTGGTATGCTCGCGCCGTCGCCCTGGCGGAAACGGTTGCGCTCCCGGACGGGCAGTCGCTGCGTTTGATTTCGGCGCCAATATTTCTGCTTACAAAGTTTGATGCATTTCATTCGAGGGGTCGCTCCGACCTATTGCTCAGCCACGACCTTGAGGATGTGATCGCCCTGCTGGATGGTCGGGAAGAACTCGAGGAGGAGATCGCAGCGGCGCCGGCAGACATCCAGGAGGCCATTCGTGAGCGTACCAGCGAACTTTTGGAGGATACCCGGTTGGTCGAAGCTATAGCAGGCTTCTTGCCAGGAGATGCGGCCAGCCAAGCCCGATTGCCCCGGCTCTACGAGCGGCTTAAGCGTTTGGCAGTTTAGATCGCGTCCTTCGGTGGTGATTGCCTGGCATTCAGGAGTCTCCGAACGCGGACGGAGGCTGAGTCACTGCCGGGCCGATGGCGATGCCTAAGCGGTCGGACAGGGCGGCCAGGTCGATCTGGATGTCGGCGATCTCAAAGGCAACGGCCTGCTTGGCGTTGTCGGGCAGATTGCAAAGTTCCCATGCCGGACGTATTATCTATTCGTAATCTATTCACGGTTTTGGTCAATGACGCAAACGCTCACATCCATCCCTGCGGACGAGGATCGGCTAATAGGCCATCTGGCGGCTATGCCCGATGGCGCACCTGCCCCCGTGCTCTGCGGGCTGCTTGGCGTCAGCCAGCCGACGTTGTCACGTATGCTGCGTCGCTTGCAGGGGCGAG
This sequence comes from Lysobacterales bacterium, assembly GCA_034520805.1. GTDB lineage: Bacteria > Pseudomonadota > Gammaproteobacteria > Xanthomonadales > Wenzhouxiangellaceae > Wenzhouxiangella. Next base: position 50,521 of record JAXHNG010000001.1, read on the forward strand.
GACTGATTCTGGCCGAAGGTAGTGCGCGAAGCCGGCGCTATCACTGGATTGGGGGCCGGCCGGGCCTGGCGGCGCTGCGCCGGCGTCGACTGCATGAAATCATCGCCCACAAGCTGGTCGATCATCCGGAACTGATCGATCAAGCCCGGGAGCGCTTGGCGGCTATCTCGAAAAGCAATGCAGCCGGCCGGCCCTACCACGAGCAGTGGCTGGAACTGATGCAGGGGCCGCGCCACAGGTTACTGCGCAAGATGACCGAGGATTCCGAAGAGGCCGAGCTGCTGCGCAAGGAGTCACCCTTTACTGCGCTGATCGACGCCGATGAACGCAGAGAAGTGTTTCAGCGCCTGGGCCAGGCGCCATGAATCGACGGCAACTCGAACATGTAATCGAGGAGGTTGGCCGCCGCACCGGGCTGGAGTATTTCTACATCATCGGTGCAGCGGCGGTTCTGGCCGAGTTGCCGGAGCCAACGGATGCTGCGCTCGTCCAGACTCGTGATGTCGATGTCGTCCCCGGCACCGCCAGCACGAGTGAGGAGGACCGCATTGCCAATCAGATCGACTGGGTTCTCGGGGAAGGTTCCGACTTTGAGATTGAGCATCAGTACTACGCGCAGGGACTGTCGCGCTCCAGCCCGCAGTTTGCGCCATCAGACTGGATGATGCGCGCGCGGCCCCTGAGGGCGGGTGCTTACACCGGATTATGCATGGAAGTTCACGACCTGGCGCTGTCCAAGTTTGGAGCGGGGCGGCCCAAGGACCTCGAATTCAACGCTGCGCTGTCGAAAACCGGAATATTGAGCAAAACCGAACTCCTGCAACGGCTGGACCAGGTGGAGGCAACCTCCGAATTGCGACAACGGATCATCGATCGCATCGAGGCCGCGTTTACTGATGTCGATGCACAAGCGGTCGGAGATGTCGGCGATTTACGCCCCGGCCCTTGATTCCGTGTCTCCAGGGCAATGACATAGCGGGTACTGCGTCCACCCCCGGGCAGTTTGCGTGCTCGCCTTATCGAATCAGTTTATGAGCCGATTATGGCGGTTATTCGGCTCAAGCGCCAATCCCCATTGAGGGCGTCTGACGATCACCGCTTCAACTTGCTGTACTTCAGGGCACTTCCCCGTGCCAGATCAGCCGGGTATTTTTCGGCATTGAGCTTCATCTTTTCGGCCACCGCCGGGCCGATGTCGATCCCTAAGCGATCGGAGATGGCGGCCAGGTAGATCTGGATGTCGGCGATTTCATGGGCGACGGCCTGTCTGGCGTCGTCGGGCAGATTGCGGCTTTCATCCTGGGTCAGCCACTGGAACAGCTCGAGGAGTTCGCCGGCCTCTCCGGCCAGCGCCATGCTCAGATTCTTGGGCGAGTGGAACTGGGCCCAGTCGCGTTCGGCGACGAACTGGCGGAATCGCTGTTTGAATTCGGCCAGTTCGGGCCATTCGGCGGGTTGGTCTTGCGGGTTGTCTTGGGTCATGCGGGCAGTATCTCTGCCCTCGTGGAGCGAATCAATGCCCGAGGGTACAGTTGCGTTGCGCCGGGCCGCCCGACGACCGGATACGGTTGAGAGATTACGTCTGGAAAAGGTGTAGATACCGCTCGAAAAGATACATGCGGTTGCGTTGCGCACCGGTGATCTCTTTCAGTATTCCAAGCTTTTCGAGTTCGGCGATCATCTTGTAGGAAGACGGCATTGACAGCCCACACGCGCGTCGGACGCCCTCGGCGTCGATAAACGGCTGCTTGTACAGGGCATTCAATACCTTTGCGGCATTGGCCGCGCGACTACCCAGGGACTGTAGCTGCTCGTCTACTTCCCGCTGTAACCGCAGAATGGCATCGAAAGTGTCTGTGCCGCTCTTGGCAGTTTCGATGATCCCGACGAGAAAGAACTTGAACCACTGGGCAATATCGTTTTTGTCCCTCACACGCATCAGGTTGTCGTAGTAGAGCGTTCTGTTGCGCTCGAAGAAATCCGACAGATACAGCACCGGGCGCTTGAGAATGGTCTTGTCGACCAGGTACAGCGGGATGAGGATTCGGCCGACACGACCGTTCCCGTCCAGAAACGGGTGGATGGTTTCGAACTGATAGTGGACCAGCGCGATCTTCAGCAAATCGGGCAGCTGAATGCTGTCGTTGTGGATAAACTCCTCGAGATCGCTCATCAGGGCATGAACACCCGTGTGGACTGGAGGCACGAAAATCGCATCGCGGATGGTCGCCCCGCCAATCCAGTTCTGGCTGCTCCGAAACTCGCCCGGCTGCTTGTGCTCGCCGCGAACACCCTGCATGAGCACGTGATGGGTCGAGCGAATCAGGCGGGTCGAAATGGGCAATTCATCCAGCGAGGTGACCGCATGGTTCATGGCGCGAACGTAGTTCTGGACCTCTTCCCAGTCGTCCCGGCGTTCGAGCGGCACATCCTCTCGCTCCATCAGTGCCTCGTCGATTCGCGTTCGGGTGCCCTCGATGCGGCTGCTCTGGGTTGCTTCCTTAATAACGTGCATGTGGATGAACAAGTCGATGTTCGGAACGTACTCGGAGAACATATCCAGCCGACCAAGATGGCGGTCCGCCTGACTCAGCAAGGACTGGACTTCCATGTCGTCCAATGTCCACTGGCGGTTGATCGGCGCGGGCTGAAATGCCTTGTAACTGCCTTCGCTGACCCATTTCCCGGAGTTGAACTGTTGCATGATCCCGTTAACCAATGCGGAATGTTATTTAATATTTTATCAGAAAACTTAAATAAAGAGCTGGGTAACGTAACTGAACGGGCGAGTTTGCGCTTGGCTTGCGCGTCGCGGGGAAGTGAACGTTGGGCGGCTGGGTCTGTTGAGGCTTCAAGCTTGCTGTACTTCAGGGCCGTCCCCGGGCCGGGGCAACCGCTTGCGGCGGAAGCGCCGGATAGCCGCTCAACGCGCGGTATTTATCGCGTACGCCAGGACTGGCAAACTAGTCTCGACTGACCACCCGCGATGTAGTGTGATGAGATACGATCCCGACCGCGACCCCGGCGCCGAAACCTGGCTCGCCCTCAGCGACGACGAGCGGCTCGAAGTCGTGCTCGACTATCACCAGAGTTGCGACGATCCACTACCCGAGAGCGGGGATTGGACGCTTCACTCGCACTTGCACGTGATTGTCGAAAACCAGTTGGCCATGGATGATCCACCGGCGGTGCGCCAGGCGCTGGACAGACTGATCGGTGGCGGGCTGACCCGGCATGATGCGATCCATGCCGTGGGCGGGCCTCTGGCCGAGCATCTCCACTCAATGCTGCAGCAGGAACCCGGTGAATCGGACTGGCAGGACTACGAGCGGGCGCTTGCGACCCTATCGGCCGACACCCTGACACAAGCACAGAATTCCAGGCCGCCTCAGGCAGGCAAGCATCTGCCATCGGAAGTTCCAGATCGCCTGCAGGCGTTGCTCGATCCCCAGCGCGATCACGACGCGCTCGGCTATTGCGAGGCCTGCGGCTTCCTGTTTGCAGTCGCGGGCAGCCCGGAGCCGATCGCTCAGGACGATTGGCTGGGGGCGCTGCTGGACGGCTTCGAATTCGAGTCCGATCAGCAGACCGCGACAGCGCAGCAAGACCTCGTGACCCTGTATCGGTGGATCACCGACCAGGTGCTCAGCGAGAACCCCGAACTGCCGCCGGGCTGCCACCTGGCGGACGATCCTCTGCGAAACTTCGATTCGGACGCCGGCTTCGGCCGCTGGAGCCTCGGGTTCGTGACCGCTTTCAGCTGGCTAAGTGAGGTATGGAAACTGCACGAGCCCGATGAAGACGAAGCGTTCGGAATGGCCATTACCGCCCTGTCTTTCTTCAGCGGCCGCGAGATCGCCGACGACATTTATGACAGTGTCGCCGACCGTGCTGGAGACTTCGAAGCATTTGCCCGCGCCATCGTCGACCTCGTCCCGGAGGCATTGGGCCTTTATGCTGGCTACGGCCTCGAAGCCCGGGAACGCGCGGTGGCGAAGCCCAAGCAACCCGCGCGTTCCAGGAAGGTAGGGCGCAATGAACCCTGCCCGTGCGGCAGCGGCAAAAAGTTCAAGAAATGCTGCGGGCGGCCTCACTGATGCCGCGCTGGTCGCAGCACGGGTCCCGGAGATTGGCTGGCTAAGGCCGCGGCGCTGATGCGTTGCGGCCTTCGGCCTCCACGCATCCTACGAGCCTATCTGTCGCTCGCTCCCGATTCGATTCTTCGCGCCAGGTTTTCGGGAGCGAGGAAGCGGATGGGTTTGCGTCCGGGAGCGGATTGATCCAGGAAGCCCAGCTCGGCCAGTTCGAGGAGGTCGCTGCGGGCGGTTGCGTAGGCGACATCGTGGCTGCGCTGGTGTGAGTTGAAGGTGTATTCGGCTCGCGGGTTACGGAGTGCATGACCCAGCAAGGCGAGCTGGCGGTGATTGAGGGGCACGCGCGTCTTGAGCTTGCGTTCGACGGCCTGGATTTCTTCGGTCTTGCGTCGCAGGTAAGCGTCAAGCTGCTCCATGGCCCGGCTGACAACCTCAAGCTGGTGGAGAATGAAATAGGTCAGGTCGTTGTCGTCGGTTTCGGTTCTCAAAAAGGCGCGTTTGTAGCGGGCCGGGGCCTGCCGCAGGATTGTCGAGATCGAGATGAACTCGAACAGCCAGTAGTCGGACTGCAGCATCTTCCAGTAGAACAGCGCGCGGGCCGTTCGGCCGTTGCCGTCGACGAAGGGATGGTCCCAGGCCAGCCAAAAATGCAGGATCATGGCGTGGATGACCGGGTGCAGGAAGTCCCGGCCGGTCAGGGTCCGGTTGGCAAATTCGCACAGTTCGTCGAGCCGCTGCGGTAGTACGTTTGCCGAGGGCGGCCGGTGCAGGAGTTCCCGGGTACGATTGTCGCGAATTTCCACGCGCTCTTCGCCTTCGGTCTGTAGCCGGCCGGCGCTTTCCGGGTCATCGAGTGTGCCTTCGGTAACCTCGCGGTGCAGCTGCAGGACGAGTTCAGGACTCAACGGGCGGTCACGCCACTCGCGAATGGTCGCCATGGCCTGGTAGTTGTTGAAGATCATGCGCTCGTCGTGGTCGCGCGGCCGGCGACCGCTGCGCAGCATGTCGACGGCCACTCTGCGGGTCGTAGCGGCACCCTCGAGCTGACTGGAAGTAATGGCTTCTTCGATCAGCGATGACACCAGGTAGCGATCACGCTGGGCGCCGGTGGCGATGGCATCAGGCGTGCCGATTCGACCGGCCAGGCGGCTGTCGATTCGATGAAGTTTTTCCTGGATCGGCTCGACCGGGCAGTAATGAAAGGCCGATCCCCGAAGATCATGCATTGGTACCGACTTTCGCAGCGGCCAGCGCGCCGCCTTGACGGCAGCCCACCAGTCTTCCGGCGACAGGTCATCGGGTGGCGTACGGTGGCGCAGTTTGTCCCAATGGAAATACTGCCCGTCCGGCAGGGGCCCCACGCTGCCTTCGGCGAGAAGCTCGACCAACCGGTCCCTGTGTGCCGTGAACCGGCGCCGCCAGTTGGGAGGAGGGGGGAAGGCCATGATTATCAATTTCCTAGAAAATGATAATCATTGTAGGGGAATTATTGGAGGATTATCAACTTTTGAGAAATTGATAACCTTTGTGAGATTTTTGCACAATGACCGGAGATTGGCAAAGGGCGCGGCGACTACAATGCGCGCATGGACTTCGACACCCTGCACAATCTGCGCGAGTCCCACGGCGGGTGGCGGCTGTTGCTGGCCGATCACTCGCCGATGATTGTCAGCTTCTTTCATCGCTGCTTCATCGAGCCCAACGTGCGCGCCGTGACCGAGGGGGAGCTGGTCAGCCGGCTCGAAGATCACCTGGCCGGTATCCGCGAAGTGCAGGGCGAGGAAGCCTTCCCGCGCCCGGCGCTGTCGTACCTGAAGGACTGGGCCGACGACCGCCGCGCCTGGCTGCGGCGCTACTACACCGCCGATAGCGACGAGGCGCACTACGATCTGACACCGGCGGCCGAAAGCGCCATTCGCTGGCTGGCCGGGCTGGAGCAGCCGCAGTTCGTCGGCGCCGAATCGCGCCTGATGACGGTCTTCGACCTGCTCCAGCAGATCGTCAGCGGCACCGAGACCGACCCGGCGGCCCGCATTGCCGAACTGGAGGCCAAGCGCGAATCCATTGACGCCGAGATCGAGCGCATCCGCGACGGCGAGCTGTCGTTGATGGACAGTACGCAACTGAAGGAACGCTTTTTGCAGATGGCCGATACGGCCCGCGCCCTGCTGGCCGATTTTCGCCAGGTCGAAGACAACTTTCGCCGGCTCGACCGTCAGGTGCGCGAGCGCATCACCTGGTTCGAGGGCGGCAAAGGCGAGGTGCTCGAAGAGGTGTTCGGCGAGCACGACACGATTGCCGACTCCGACCAGGGCCGCAGCTTCCGGGCCTTCTGGGATTTCCTGATGTCGCCGACGCGGCAGGAAGAACTCAGCGGACTGCTGGAGAAGATTTTCGAGCTCGAAGCAGTCGTCGAACTCAAGCCCGACCGCCGTCTCAAGCGCGTTCACTACGACTGGCTCGAAGCCGGCGAGGTGACCCAGCGCACCGTCGCCCGGCTGTCCGAACAGCTGCGCCGCTTTCTAGACGACCAGGCCTGGCTGGAGAACCGGCGCATCATGGAGTTGATCCGCGGGCTCGAGCGCAAGGCCGTAACCGTGCGCGACGATCCTCCGCGCCAGCTCGGCATGCGCCTGGACATGCCGGTGCCCGAGCTCGACCTGGTCATGGACCGGCCGCTGTTCAGCCCGCCGCTGCGCCCGGACATCCAGGGCGACGTCGCCCTGGCCGACGACCAGCTTATCGACACCGAAGCCCTGTTCGAACAAGCCCATGTCGACCGCCCGGCACTGGAGGCCGGCATCCGCCGCGCCCTGCAGGAGCGCGAGCAGATCAGCCTGGCCGAGCTCATCGACCTCCAGCCGCTGGAACAGGGCCTGGCCGAGCTGGTCACCTACCTCGCAATCGCCGATGAAGACGACGGCGGGCTAATCGATGACGAGAAAACGCAGACCGTCACCTGGACCCAGGCCGATGGTCGCGAGCGCCGTGCGCGGGTACCTCTGGTAGTATTTTCGCGATGACCGAGACCGCATCCGACGCCCGCCTGTCGCTGCCGCTGATTGCCCTGTTCAAGGGCGTGGTGTATGCCGACCAGAGCCCCGACAACTGGCAGAACCTGCTCGAACGCCAGGCCGCCGTTGCCGACTACGTGGCCGTACTCGGCCTGGACCTGATCGTCGACGAGGCCGAGGGCTATGCCTTTCTTCGCCAGCGCCCGAGCGAGGACGACGAACATGAACTGCCGCGGCTGATGGCGCGGCGCCAGTTGAGCTACCCGGTCAGCCTGCTGCTGGCGCTGCTGCGCAAGAAACTGGCCGAGCACGACGCCGGCGGCGGCGATGTGCGCCTGGTGCTCTCGCGCGAGGAGATCGCCGACCTGGTACGCCTGTTCCTGCCCGACTCGGCCAACGAGGCCAAGCTGATCGACCGCGTCGGCATGGACATCAACAAGGCCGTGGAGATGGGTTTTCTGCGCAAGCTCAGGGGCCAGGACGACCAGTACGAGGTGCGCCGCATCATCAAGGCCTATGTTGATGCGCAGTGGCTCAGCGAGCTGGATGCCCGCCTCGGCGAATACGCCGAACACGCGGCCGAGGACTGACCCTTATGGAAGGACTGGCGCTGGATTTCGCCACCGATGATGCCCGCGCCGGTTACCGCCTGCATCGGGTCGAATTGCTCAACTGGGGCACTTTCGACCGCCACGTGTGGCAGTTGAACCCGGAAGGCGCCAACTGCCTGGTCACCGGCGATATCGGCTCGGGCAAGTCCACCCTGGTCGACGCCGTCACCACCTTGCTGGTGCCGGCTCAGCGCATCACCTACAACAAGGCCGCCGGGGCCGAGGCGCGCGAGCGCTCACTGCGATCCTATGTGCTCGGTCACTACAAGTCCGAACGCGGCGAGACCGGCCTGTCGGCCAAACCGGTGGCGCTGCGCGACCACAACAGCTACTCGGTGATTCTCGGCCATTTCTACAACGAGGGCTTCGATCGCCATGTGACGCTCGCGCAGGTGTTCTGGATTGCCGACAGCCGCGGCCAGCCCGACCGCTTCTACATCGCCGCCGACCGGCCGCTTTCGATTGCCGAGCATTTCTCCGGCTTCGGCAGCGACCTCAAGGACCTGCGCAAACGCTTGCGCGCGCTCGACCACGTTGAGCTGCACACCGCCTTCCCGGCCTACGGTTCCAGCCTGCGGCGCAAGCTGGGCATCGGCAGCGATCAGGCGCTGGAACTGTTCAACCAGACGGTGTCGATGAAGTCAGTCGGCAACCTTACCGAGTTCGTGCGCGAACACATGCTGCAGGCCGCCGATACCGACCAGCGCATCGACGAGCTGATCCGCCATTTCGACGATCTCAACCGCGCCCACGAGGCGGTGCTCAAGGCGCGCGACCAGATCGAAGCGCTCACCCCCATCGTCGCCGACGCTGACGAGCATGCCGCAAAGAGCCAGCAGGCCGAACGCCTGCGCGGCTGCCGCGAGGCACTGACGCCCTGGTTCGAAAGCCTCCGGATCGAGCTGCTCGACCACCGGCTCGAAGACCTCGACCGCGAACAAGCTCGCCTGGCCGACCGGGTGGCCGAACTCAAACGCAGCCGCGGCGATCAGCGGCGCCAGCGCGACGAGTTGCGCCAGGCGATTGCCGACAACGGCGGCGACCGTCTGGAACGTATCGGCGAAGAGATCGAGCGCCACCAGGCCGAGAAGACCGAGCGCAAGCGCGAAGCCGAACGCTATCGCGAGCTGGCCGACGGCCTGGCGTTGCCCGACGCGCGCGACGCCGACACCTTCCGGGATAATCGCGAGGCCCTGCAGAGGCTGCGGGAAGAAACGCAGACGCGGCAGGCCGAGCGACAGAACGAGCGCACGGATGAGTTCGTGACGATGAGGGAGCTGCGCGCGCGCCACGAAGAGATTGACGCTGAACTGACTTCGCTCGAGGCGCGCCGCTCCAACCTGCCGGCGGCCATGCTCGCGCTGCGCGACAAGCTGTGCCAGGCGCTGGCGCTCGAACCCGACGACCTGCCCTTTGCCGGCGAAATCATCCAGGTGCGCGAGGAAGAGCGCGACTGGGAAGGCGCCATCGAACGCCTGTTGCACAATTTTGCGCTGTCGTTGCTGGTGCCCGACGAGCACTACCGCGCCGTGGCCGAGTGGGTCGATGCCACCCGCCTGCGCGGCCGGCTGGTCTACTACCGGGTGCGCGAGGCGCGCTCGGCCAGCCCCGAAAGGCCACAACCCGAGGCCCTCAGCCGCAAGCTGGCAATCCGGACCGACAGCGGCTTTTACGCCTGGCTGGAGCAGGAACTGAATCGGCGCTTCGACCACGTGTGCTGCGACGACATGGATCGCTTCCGGCGCGAGCAGCGCGCCATCACCCGCGCCGGCCAGGTCAAGTCCGGCGGCGTTCGTCACGAAAAGGACGACCGGCACGCCATCGACGATCGCACCCGCTTCGTGCTGGGCTGGAGCAATGAGAACAAGATCCGCGCGCTCGGCGAGCAGCGCGACGGGCTCGAGAAGCGTATCCAGGAAGCGGCTGATGGCATTGCCGAACTCGATGCCGAGCTCAAGACCCTGGGTGAGCGCCTGGGCAACGCCAGCCGGCTGGAGATGTTCGAGGACTTTCAGCGCCTCAACTGGCAGGCGCTGGCTAGCCGCATTAGCGAACTGGAGGCCGAGTACCGCGCCCTGCGCGAGGAATCCGACGTGCTCAAGACCCTGCGCGAGCGCCTGGAAGCACTCGAGAAGGCCAGCGATGAGACCGAAGTGCAACTCGAAGGGCGCCAGAAGCAGCTGACCACCGCCGAGGAGCGTGCCCGCGATGCGCAGGAGAAGCGTTCAGAAGCCGAGCGTCTGGTTGCTGAACTGGACGAAGCCGAGCGCGAGCGCTGGTTCGAACAGCTGGCCGGGCTGCGCGACGACGCCCTGGGCGATCAGGTCATCAATCTCAACGGTATCGACGCACGCCAGCGCGAGTTCCGGGCCTGGCTGACCGCAGCGCATCGATGTCGAAGACAAGGCCGTCGGGCGGCTCAACGACCGCATCATCCAGGGCATGCAGAAATTCCATCACCGCTGGCCACAGGAAGCGCTGGAGGCCGATATCAGCGTGGACGCCGCCGATGAATACCGCCGCCTGCTCGATTCCCTGCAGAGCGACGACCTGCCGCGTTTCGAAAAGCGCTTCAAGGAGCTGCTCAACGAAAACACCATTCGCGAGGTGGCCGGCTTTCAGGCCCTGCTGCACCGCGAGCGCGAACAGATCCGCGAGCGTATCGAAACCATCAATCGCTCGCTCCACGAAATCGACTACGAGAAGGGCCGCTACATTCGCTTGATGGCCGAGGCCGCGACCGATGCCGACGTGCGCGAATTCCAGCAGAAGCTGCGCGCTTGCACCGAAGGCACCCTCACCGGCTCCGAAGACGCCCAGTATTCCGAACAGAAGTTTTTGCAGGTACGCGACATCATCGACCGCTTCCGCGGCCGCGAGGGCTCGGCCGAGTACGACCGGCGCTGGACGCGGAAGGTCACCGACGTGCGCAACTGGTTCGTATTTTCCGCCTCCGAGCGCTGGCGCGAGGACGACCGCGAACACGAGCACTACGCCGACTCCGGCGGCAAATCCGGCGGCCAGAAGGAGAAGCTGGCCTACACCGTGCTGGCCGCCAGCCTGGCCTACCAGTTCGGGCTGGAATGGGGCGAGAAGCGCTCGCGTTCGTTCCGCTTCGTGGTCATCGACGAAGCCTTCGGCCGCGGCTCCGACGAATCGGCCCGCTACGGTTTGGCATTGTTCGGCCGGCTCAACCTGCAGCTATTGATCGTCACGCCGCTGCAGAAAATCCACATCATCGAGCCTTTCGTGGCCAGCGTCGGTTTCGTGCACAATCCCGACGGCCGGCAGTCGATGCTGCGCAACCTCAGCATCGAGGAATACCGTGCCGAAGCGGCCGCCCGGAAGGCCAGCTCATCCGCGCCGGCATCGTGACCAATTGGACAAGCTCGAAAGACCTCATCAACCGCATCCGCAAGCTGTGGGATTCGGGCCGCCTGCTCGCCGACCGGCTCGACGATGGCGACAATCCGCTATTCCCGCTCAAGCTCAGCCTGCGCAAGCCGACTTCGCGCGATCTCACCGACCGCTTCGAGTCCGTGCGCGCCTGGGTGGGCGAGCTGACCGAGCACGCCAGCGAGCAGCGCGGCTTCGGCTATGAGATCGAGTGGCGCACGGTCAATCACCGCACCCTCGGTCGCAACCAGTTGCCCGGCGCGGTGGTGGTGCCCGGTGCCGACGATGCGCTGCGCCTGATCGGCAAAACGCGGCAAGCGCAGCGCTTCGACGAGCTGGCCGCCGAACTGCTCGGCGAGTTTCCCGAGCTGCGTGGCTGGTTGATGCGGCGCCCGCTCGAGTCGCTGAAGCGCTTCGATGAATGGCCGCAGCTTTTGGCCATCCTGCGATATTTCCGTGAGCACCCGCGCCCCGGCGTCTACCTGCGCCAGCTCGATATCCCCGGCGTGGATACCAAGTTCATACAGACCCGGCGTGGTCTGGTGGGCGAGTTGCTCGACCATGTGCTCACCGAAGACGCCATCGACATTGAGGCCCGCGGCGCTCGAAACTTCAACCGGCGCTACGGCCTGGCCAGCCGTCCTGTGCTGGTGCGCTTCCGTATTCTCGACCCGGCCCTGGCGCTCAGTGGCCTGAGCGATCTTTCGGTTCCGGCCGAAGAGTTCGCCCGCCTCGACCTGCCGATCGATGAAGTGTTCATTACCGAAAACGAGATCAACGGTCTGGCCTTTCCGGCCCATCCGCGCGCGATCGTCATCTTCGGCCTGGGCTACGGCCTGGAACGCCTGGCCGGCATCGACTGGCTGGCCCGCTCACGCTGCTGGTACTGGGGCGATATCGACACCCACGGATTCGCCATTCTCAACCGCCTGCGCCACTATCTGCCCGAGGCACGTTCGTTCCTGATGGACCGCGCCACGCTCGACGCACACCGTGAGCTCTGGGGCCGGGAGCCGGAAGACCGAAGATTCTGCGGCGAGTTGAGCCGGCTCGACGAGGCCGAGCGAAATCTCTACCAGGCCCTGCGCGACGACTTGCTGGCAAGCCGTTTGCGCCTTGAGCAGGAACACGTGCGTTTCGCCTGGCTGGCGCGTTTTCTGGATCGCGTGCGGAAAAATTCTCCCGAGGGATAGTGCCCGCATTAGTCTGTGCCTGGAAGCGCTCGCTCCAGGGCCAAGTGCTCGTGGAAAGGCTCGAAGTCTCTGTCGGCCTGCAGCAGCGGCAACTTGTGTTCTATGCAATAGGTTGCAATGACGCAGTCAATTGTCTTGCGAACCGTGAATCCCCTGGCTCGCAATGTCCGAAAATTCCTGGCGCTCTTGACCGCGATTTCTCTCCCAGCAAGTTCCAACACCATCACTGAATCAAAGAGTTCCAGCGCAGTTCGGAAATCTCTTTCCGCGCGGAAGCCTTGCAACACTTCGGTCAGCATCAAGTCACCTATCGCGACTGGCTGAATGCCCAGGCTGTCTGACAAAAGCCCAACCTCGGCGGTGTCGACGCCGTTGAAGAAGTCGATCCAGACACTGGAGTCAACCAGGATCACCGATCGGCTCTCATCTCATCGAGATCGCCTTCCCAGCGGAGCTTTCCTTTGAACTGCTTGATCTGTTCCTGCTTTTTGAGCTTGATCAGAGTCTTGAGTCCAAGCTCAACGGCGTCCTTCTTGGTCCGCACGCCCGTCATGGCCAGCGCGTCGGACATCAAGGCATCGTCAATTTCAATGTTGGTCCGCATTGTCGCCCACAGTGTGTATAGAGGGATAGCATTATACACACTGTGGGCGGTCGGGTTGCATTCGCCCCGGATCTACTCGACGCGCTCCATTTCCTCGATCAGGTGATCGGCGTTGTCGATCTTGTCCATGACCCACAGCATGTAGCGGCTGTCGACGTGGATGGAGCGGGTGGTGCGCGGGTCGAAGTCCCAGTCGGAGTTGACCGACTCGATGGTGCCGTCGAACAGCAGGCCGACCAGCTCGCCTTTTGCGTTGAGCGTGGCCGAGCCGGAGTTGCCGCCGGTCGAGTCCAGGTCGGAGAGGAAGTTGACCGGCACCGAGTCGATGCGCTCGAGCTCGTAGGGGCCGTAGTCTTCTTCGCGGATCAGTTCGAGTTGTTTTTCGGGCGCGTTGAAGGGTTCCTCGCCGGTGTTCTTCTCCAGGATGCCTTCGAGCGTGGTGAAGGGCTTGTAGACCAATCCATCTTTAGGCGAGCCGCCCATGACCGTCCCAAAGGTGATGCGCAGGGTGGAGTTGGCGTCGGGGTAGGCGGCGTAGCCCTGGGATTCCTGCCAGGCGATGATGGCTTCCATGTAGTCGGGGCGCAGGATCTGCATGCGGCCGGTGCGGCTCTCGGCGGCGTGTTCGAGCTGCATTTCGTGGTCGAAGAGCGCGACGGCCAGCTGCAGGAAGGGGTCGTCGCTGTTCTCGAACGCTTCGGGGTCGGCGTCCATCAGCGCCAGGCGGCGTTCGGCGGCGCCCAGACCCGTTTCGCTGTAGAAGCGATCGAGGGTTGCTGCCACCTGCTGTTCATCCCAGGTCTCGGGCAGGTCGAGGGCCTCGTCCAGGGCTTCGACGCGAGCGCTATCGTCGGCCTTGATGTATTGCTCGAGGAAGTACAGCCAAACCGCCTTGTCGACGGCCGGGTCGTAGCGGCGCTCGAGGGCCTGCATGCCCTGCTTGAAGAAGGCCATGTCGCGCGCCTGGTAGCCGGACTCGCGCTCGGCGTCGGGCTTCTGGCGCTCCTTCGACAGGCGGTAGAGGCGCTGCGCGGCCGACAGCAGGCGCGAGCGCGTGGCGTTGTTGTAGGCCCAGTTGTCGCGGGTGGCCTCGGCGGATTCCTCGCTGAGCGCGTCGAGCTTGTCGAGCGTGTCGGCGTAACCCTCGTCGGGGGCTTCGGCCTCGACCCACTCGCCAAGCGCTTGCTCGCGCTCGCGGCGGCGCTCGACCAGGCCGACCCGGCGGGCGCCTTCGATCTGGCCGCCGTAGTTCTTGTGGTAGTTGTTGAGGCCGGCGAGCAGGCTTTCGTACTTGATGCGCGCGTCCGAGCCTTCCGGAGCGGCTTCCTCGATGGTCGAGATCCAGCCTTCGAACATCTCGATGGTCTTCGGATAGCGCCATTCGAAAGTGTTGACCACCTCCGGCAGGCGCGTGTAGCGCTGGGTGGAGCCGGGGTAGCCGGCGGCCATCACGAAATCGCCCTCGTCGAGGCCGGCGCTCGAGACTTTCAGGTAGTGCTCGGGCTCGAAGGGCACGTTGTCTTCGGAATGTTCCGCCGGTTCGCCGTCGGGGCCGACGTAGGCGCGGTAGAAGGCGAAGTCGCCGGTGTGGCGCGGCCACATCCAGTTGTCGATATCGCCGCCGTACTTGCCGATGCTATCGGCCGGGCCGTATACCAGGCGCACGTCCTTGATCTCGAGGCGGTCGATCAGCTTGTACTCGAGCCCGCCGTGGAAGCTGGCGACCTGGCAGCGATGGCCGGCCTGCTGTTCGCATTCGGCCACGACTTCCTTCTCGCGCGCGTCGATGGTGTCGTGCACGGCCCGGCCGGACATGTCTTCGTTGATGCCCTGGCGGATGCGTTGGGTCACGTCGCGCACCCGCACGGTCACGTAAACGCGCGTGCCCGGCGCGGCCGGCAGTTCGGCGTTCATGTCTTCGGCCAGGAAGCCTTCTTCGAGGTAGTTCTTGTCGGCCGTGGCGTTGTACTGGATGGAGCCGCGCGCGCAGTGGTGGTTGGTCACCACCAGGCCCTCGGGCGAGACGAAGCTGGCGGTGCAACCGCCCAGCGAGATCACCGCGCCCATGGGAAAGTCGGTGAGCTTGTTGAGGCTTTCAGGGTCGAGTTCCAAGCCCTTCTCGCGCAGGTCTTCGGCGATCAGCGGCAGCTGGTCGGGGGTCCACATGCCTTCCACGGCCCAGGCGGTGTTGGCCAGCGCCAGCGCGGCGGCCAGCGCGATCGATACGTGCTTCATTCAAGATCTCCTGTCGGTGCGCGAGCGAGCCCGCAGAGCGGCGCCCGCGCAGTTGCGTGTTTGCTCATGGACGGAACAAAGTTGGCAATGCTACCGCAAGTCGGGCATCCGGGGCTGCAAGGGAAACCCCGAGCCGGCCTTGCAAAAACTGCGCGAACCTTTTTCGGGCGTTTCCGACTACCTTGGACAGGACACCCGGGAAAGAAACCCTTGAACGAAGAATGGAACGAGGAAACAGGCCGTGACGAGCTACTGGCCATCCGCTGCCAGTTAGGCGAAGGAGCGGCCTTCGACGAGTTGATCGAGCGCTACGCCGAGCGCCTTCGCGGCTACGTAAGGCGCGTCGCCAACAGCGACTCCGACGCCGACGACCTGGTGCAGGACGCCTGGCTGCGGATTCTGCGCGGCCTGCCCGGGCTGCGCGATCCGGCGCGGTTGCGGGCCTGGGTGTTCGGCATCGCCCACCGCGTGATCATCGACCGGCTTCGGTCGCGTTACGCCGAGCCGGCGCACGCGCCGATCGAAGTGCTGGTCGACGAGGCCGACCTACAGGCCGAACACCTCAAGCGCGACCAGGTCGAGCGCGGACTGGCGGCACTTGCGCCGCCCGAGCGCGAGGCCGTGGTGCTGTTCTACCTGGAGCAACTGCCCCTGGCCGAGATGGCCGAGGTAATGGACGTACCGTTGGGCACCGCCAAGTCACGCCTGCACCGCGCACGCACGCGCCTGCGCGCCGTTCTCGAAGACCCACACGCCCCTGCGGGCACTGGAGCGATCCGATGAGTACCGAGTTGAATACCCCGACGACTTCCAACGAGCAGGAACTGCACCGCCAGTTGCGCGAGCTGACCGAGAAAACGCTTTCCCCAACGGGCCGCTATGCCCACTTGCTGCTGCTGGTCGCCGCCGCCTGCATGGGCGTTCTGGTACTGGCCCTACTGCTGACCGAACCGGCCCTGCCCTTTCGCACCCAGGCGGCCTTCGGCGCGATGCTTCTGATCGCCGCGAGCTGGGTCGGCTATTCGGCCTGGACGCTTTTCCGTCGCCCGCTGATGCACGCCCACCGCGTCGTGGCCGGCACCCTGGCAAGCGCGTTCAGCGGTCTGTTCGCGGTGGTCGCTTTCACGGCGGCGGCGATGACCCAGTCGCAGGCAGCCTGGCTGGCCGGCGGGCTAGGCGCTTTGATGCTCGCCGTTGCCCTGATCCTGCTGGCCAGGGCCCGCCGCCAGCGCCGCGCCCTGTTGGCACGGCGGGACGCGCTGGAACAGGCGCTTGGAAAAGAATGAGGCACCGGTTACACAGCGCCTTTTCCATGGGAGCCCTGCGTTGAAGCGGTCTTGCCCGGGGAATGCTAGAGTCTGGCGGTCTGTCAAAGAATCGGAATCGAAATGAGCGAAGACCACGACAATGTCATGCTGATCACCGGCGCCTCCAGCGGCATCGGCGCCGAAACCGCGCGGCAGGCGGCCGAGGCGGGCTACCGCCTGGCGCTGTGTGCGCGCTCGAAGGACAAGCTCGACGCGCTGGTCGACGAGATCGGTGAGAAGGTCGGCGCCGGGCGTGCTTTCGCGACAACCTGCGATGTATCCGATTTCGAAGACCAGAAGCGCATGGTCCAGGCGGTGATGGATCACTACGGCCGCATCGACGTGGTGTTCGCCAACGCCGGCGTCGGCGGCAAGCCGGCCGGCTTTGCCAGCGCGCCGGTGGAAGACTGGAAGACCATGGTCGACGTCAACATCCTGGGCGCGGCCTACACGCTGCGCGCCACGCTCGACGAGGTGAAGAAGAACAAGGGTCACGTGCTGCTGACCGGCTCGGTGGCCGGCCGCCGCACCCTGGCCGGGTCGATGTATTCGGCCACCAAGTGGGCAGTCTCGGCCATCGGCTACGGACTGCGCGAGGAGCTCAAGGGCACCGGCGTGCGCACCACGATCATCGAGCCGGGCATGGTCGACACGCCCTTCTTCGACGAACCCAAGCCCGACGTGCTCAAGGCCGAGGATGTGGCCCGCACCGTGATCTTTGCGCTAAGCCAGCCCAAGCACGTGGACATCCACGAGCTGATGGTGCTGCCCACCCCGCCGGAAGAAGCCGGGGACTGAGCGCATAAGGCCCGGCGGGGGCCTCCCTTACCCGGCGACGGCGACGCGGTCGCGTCCGGCCTGCTTGGCCCGGTACATGACCTGGTCGGCGCGCTGGATGAGCTCGTTGAGGGACTCGCCCGGACGGTGCCGAGTCACGCCGAAAGAGGCGGTCTGGTGCGAGTCCAGTCCAAACCTGTTTTGCCGGACGGCTTCACACAGCTTTTCGGCCACGCCCCGGGCTGGTTCGAGTTCGGTCTCCGGCAGCACGACGAGAAACTCCTCGCCGCCGGCACGGCCGACGATATCGATGGATCGCACATGATCACGAAGGAGTCCGCCGAATTCGGCCAGCATGGCATCACCCGCGATGTGGCCGTGGCGGTCGTTGATCTGCTTGAAATGGTCGATGTCGAGCACGATGAGCGAAAGCGGCGAACCGGTGCGTGTCGTCCGGTCCATTTCCCGGGCCAGCCTTTCGCGAATGTGCCGCTGGTTCCAAAGGCCGGTGAGGTCGTCGATTGTCGCCAGTCTTTCGAGTTCGTTCTGCTGCGCGAACATCTCCCGATAGCTGCGCTCGAGCAGGTAGGCGCTCAGCAATCCGAACGCCAGTGCCGACCCCACCCAGAGCAAGTGGAGATACGGCATGGCCTCGGCTGGTTGGAATTGCGCGGTGTAGCCCAGAATCAGCCCGGTCGAGGCCAGCGCGGAAGGCATCGCATGGCGCAGTGTCAGGCCTGATACGGAAAAGGTCCAGACGATGACCAGGTAGATTTCGGGCGCATAGGACGCGAAGCTTTGACCCGACGCGTTGAGGTAAAGATTGCCCGCAACGGCGGCCACCGGCGCCAGCGCCAGCAGCACGCGCATCGTGCGATACAGCGCGGGCCGGAAGCTCATCAGGCCGATGACGACGAGAAGCAGGCACACCCCCAGGCTGCGCAGGACCTGCAGCGTCTCCAGCGCCTCGTCTGCGGCGAACCGGTGCTCGAGGCCGGCATAGACCAAATAGAGTGCGGCGGTCAGAAACGCCACGTAGCGCACCTGTACGATGCGAACCTGGCGATGCCAGGCGTCGAAATCCCGGCCGGCCCTGCTCACCTGGCCATCCACCGCGGCAACTGGGCCGGGCGGCGTTTGCAGCAGGGTCATCGCCAAGACCCTGCGGTCGCCCTGACCCGTTGTTTCATTTTCGATTCTTCCCCTTGACTTTCCAGATTGGATATTAGCAGGCTTTCACATGGCTGCCGCCGCCCCGGACGCCCCTGGTCGGAATGTGCGGCGCAGAATTCGGGCGCCGTGGCTCCCCCGGGCAGCGGCGCATTGGTTAGCATGGGCGGACCTTCGTTTCAGGGGAGCACCCCAATGCACAGATTGTCTTCTTGCGTCCTTGTTTTCCTTCTCGCCGCCGCGCCGCTGCTCGCCCAGGAAGCCGAGCTGCGGCCGATCACCCACGAAGACGTCTGGCTGATGAAGCGCCTGGGCTCGCCGGTGGTCAGCCCGGATGGACAGCACGCGGTGGTGTCGGTCACCGAACCGTCCTACGAGGAAGACGGCGAGGTCTCCGACCTTTGGCTGATCACGGTCGACGGGTCCGAGCCGCCGCGCCGGCTCACCGCCACGCCGTCGGGCGAGTCCGGCGTGGACTGGCGGCCCGACGGCGGCGCGATCGCGTTTTCGGCCAAGCGCAGCGACGCCGAAGACGCCCAGGCGCAGATCTTCGTCATGAACATGACCGGGCCCGGCGAGGCGCAGCAGGTTACCGAGTTTGCCACCGGTGCATCCAGCCCGAAATGGGGCCCGGACGGTGAGCGCATTGCCTTCGAAAGCGAGGTCTGGCCCGACGCCGAAGGTTCAGAGGCCAACGCCGAGCGCGAGAAGGCAGACGAAGAGGACGGCATCAACGTCTCGCGCTACGAGCACTTTCCGGTGCGCGACTGGGACAAGTGGCGCAATCAGAAGCAAAAGCGCCTGTTCGTGCAGGCCGCCGAGCGCGGCGCCGAGCCGACCGACCTGATGTTCGGCACCGGGCTGGTGTCCGGCCCCGGCTACGAGGGCGGGCTCGATGCCGCCTGGACGCCCGACGGCGAGGCACTGGTGGTCACGGCCACGGAAAACCTGCACGAGGCCGCGCACTCGATCGTGCAGCGCCACCTCTACCGCGTGCCGGTTGCCGGCGGCGAACCGCAGCGCATCACCGAAGGCGATGATTTCAACTGCAGCGACGCGCAGTTCGCGCCCGACGGCGATTTCATCTACTGCAGCTACGAGCCGATCAACGACTGGGTCTATAACCACAACGAGATCGCGCGGGCCGAATGGAATGGCGAAAGCATCGACGGCGAACTCGATGTGTTGACTTCGGGCTTCGATCGTTCGGTGAGTGGCTTCGACATCGCCGCCGACGGGGAGACGATTTATTTCAACGCCGCTGACCAGGGCCGCGTACGGCTGTTCGCCATGGCCGCCGACGGCAGCGAGATCACCGTGCTCAATGTCGAAAGCCGCGGCGTGTACGGCGGCGTTCAGGCCGCCGGCGAATCCATCGTGGCCAACTGGGAAAGCTCGGCCGTGCCGGTCGAAGTGGTACGGGTCAGCCCCGAAACCGGCCTTCGCGAGTCGCTGACCGAGTTCAACACCGAGCGTGCCGAGGGCCTGGATCGCCCGGCCTTCCGCGAGTTCTGGTTCACCTCCTCGAAGGGCCGCGAAATCCACAACTGGCTGGCGCTGCCGCCGGGCTTCGACGAGAGCAAGCAGTACCCGCTGGTACTGTTCATCCACGGCGGGCCGTTCAGCTCTTCGCTGGACGCCGACCACGTGCGCTGGAGCCCCCACCTGCTGGCCAGCGAGGGCTACGTGGTACTGCTGACCGACTACACCGGATCGGTTGGCTACGGCGCCGAGTTCTCGCGCAACATCGAGGGCGACCCGCTGGCCACGCCGGGCGAGGAGCTGGTGGAGGCCGCCGACGTGGCGACCGAAAGATTCGGGTTCATCGACCCCGAGCGCCAGGCCGCCACGGGTGCGAGCTACGGCGGGCACCTGGTCAACTGGCTGCTGGCCACCACCGACCGCTTCGACGCCCTGGTGGGCCACGCCGGCCTCGTCAGCCTGGAAGGCCAGTGGTCGACCAGCGACGTGATCTACCACCGCGAGCGCATGAACCAGGGCCCGCCCTGGGGCGAGAGCGACGTGTGGGAGGAACAAAGCCCGTCGAACTACGCCGAAAACTTCTCGACGCCGACCATGCTGACCATCGGCGAGGGCGACTACCGCGTGCCGCTCAACCAGACGCTTGCCGCCTGGACCTACCTGCAGCGCATGCAGGTGCCGTCACGCCTGCTGGTATTCCACGATGCCAACCACTGGATCATGAAAGGCAAGGAGGCGAAGCACTTCTGGAGCGAAGTACATGCATGGCTGGCGAAGTATCTGAAAGAAGAATAGGGTTCGTTCAACAAGATTGTAGGTCGGGGTTACATCCCCGACGGACGACGTAGCGAATCTGTACACGCATGAGCTACGTGTGTTCTGACCATGGAGGTTGTCCGTCGGCGATGTAACGCCGACCTACGTGTATTGGCCGGTTGGTTCGCTGAGCTGTTGGGGGCGGGTGTGTTCGCGCAGCCAGTCGGTGAGGGCCTCCTCGGTTAGCTCCCCTGCGGCCAGGCCGAGAAAGACGGGATAGAGCTCGCTGTCCTCGGCAACCAGAAGATAGCCGTTGAGCTCCAGAAAGAGTTCGCAGGCAACGGCCGCCGTTCTTTTGTTGCCATCCACGAACGGGTGATTGCGACTCAGGCCGAATGCGTAGGACGCGGCCAGGGCAATCATATCGACCTGCTCACCGTAGACATTCAACTGTTGCGGCCGAGCCAGCGCCGACTCCAGCATGCCCTGGTCGCGAACGCCCGTTCCACCGCCGTGCTCCAAAAGCTGTCGCTCGTGAACCGCCTCGATCAGCTCCAGTGACAACCAGATCGGATCGCTCACGACTTACTCCGCCAGTTTCTTGAGCAGGTTGCGCCGCTTGCGCATGATCTTCTCGGCCACATCCATCTGGCGGGCCAGTTCGGGATCGTAGGGGCTGAGCACGATGCCGTCGGGGGTTTCGCGCACCATCAGTTCGTCGCCGCGGCCCACACGCAGGCGCTCGAGCACGTCCTTTGGCAGGATCACGCCGGTGGAATTGCCGATGGCGGAGACTTTGAGCTTGCGGGTCATGGGGAGGGCTCCGGAGCGGGGACTCGCGGAGTATAACAAATGTATTACGGTTGGTTCGCCAAGAGGGTTCGCGTGTCGTCGATCGAAACCCGTGTAGGTCGGGGTTACATCCCCGACGGACGACGTCGCGGGTCTGTACACATGTGAGCTACGTGTGTTCCAACCATCGAGGTCGTCCGTCGGCGATGTAACGCCGACCTACGTGTCCTTTTCGCGCACCGCGTCCTGGTGGGCCAGGGTGATGCCGAGGCGGTCTTCGTAAGGGGGTACGGCGCACTCGATGACCCAGCCTTCGCGGATGTCGAAGCGCGCCCCGACAAAGTCGGCGTGCAGCGGCATTTTCAGGCCCGGCCGGGCACAAAGGAAAGCGGTCTGGATGCGGGTCGCGCCGGCGGCGCGCAGGGCGCAGGCGGCGCGAAAAGCGGTCTCGCCGGTGTAGAGCACGTCGTCGACCAGGATCAGGTGACGGTCCTCGATATCGATATCCAGCTCGTCGTCGTCGATATGCGGACGGTCGTGCAGCAGCTCGAGCGAATCGCTGTAGCGCTTGAGCTTGAGCTGGCCGATCTCGGGACGCAGGTCGTGATCCTTCGCCAGGCGCTCGGCCAGCATTTCGGCCAGGGGCTTGCCGCGGCGGAGAATGCCGACCAGCGCGGTCGAGTCCGACAGCTGCGGCGCGATGCGCCCGGCCAGGTCGTCCAGCAGGGCTTCCACGCCCTCGGCATCGATGATCTCGAGACTGGGCTCGTCGCTGTTTTCGTTGCGGGTCACTTGGTTGCTCCTGGGGTTCGGCTGGTCAGTCTTCGCCGGCCGAGCGCTTTACGGCCGCCTCTACCTTGTCCCGATGATCACGCACAGCGTCGCTGAGCTCGACCGGGTAGTCCTCGTCGGATCGCTCGGGGCGCAGGATCGCTTCCGGCAGGGTGGCGAGAAGGCGTTCGGCGCGTTCGCGCGAGCGCTCGGGATCATCGGCCTCGCGCCGGCGCTGGCCGTCGACCACAAACGGCTCGAGCAGGGCGGTACCGTCCAGCGCTTCGTCGCGGCGTCCGAGCGTGTCGCCGGTGGCCTGGTCGCCGTCGTAGCGGCGGAAGACCTGCTTGGCGCCCGGCAGGGTGGGCTTGCCGCTGGAGAGCTTCATGCGGCCCTCGCCGGCGTACTCGACCAGCTTGTAGGCGATATCGAGGTCGGGCGCATCGGACGACAGGCCCATGGCGGTGCCCACACCGAAGCCGTCGATGGCCGCGCCGGCGGCAACCATGTCTCGGATCTCGAACTCACTCAGGCCACCGCTGACGAAAATGGACACGTCATCGAGCCCGGCTTCGTCGAGTATCCTGCGCGAGGTGTCGGCCAGCTCGGCGAGGTCACCGGAATCGATACGAATGCCCTTGACCTTGAAGTCGTCGCCCAGCTCCTCGGCCAGACGCACGACTTTCTTCACGCCCTCGATCGTGTCGTAGGTATCGACTAGCAGAACTGTTTCGGGAAACTCGGAAACGAAGTTGCGAAACGCCGCCATCTCGCTGTCGTGGGCCTGCACGTAGCTGTGCGCCATGGTGCCGGAGATCGGCACACCGTAGGTCTTGCCGGCGAGCACGTTGGAGGTGGCCGTAACGCCGGCGACATGGAAAGCCTTGGCCGCCTTCAGGCCGTTGTCGGCGCCATGAATCCGGCGCAGCCCGAAATCGAGCACCGCCCGCCCGCCGGCGGCGTGGACGATGCGTGCCGCCTTGGTCGCCAGCACCGACTGGACGTGCATCTGGTTCATCACCCAGGTCTCGACGATCTGCGCCTGCGGGGCCGGGGCGGTGACTTCCAGCAACGGTTCCTGCGGAAACACCGGCGTGCCGTCGGGCAATGCATACACGCTGCCTTCGAACTTGAAGCCGGCCAGCCAATCCAGGAAGGCGTCGGAGAAATGGCCGGTCTCGCGCAGGTAGTCCAGGTCGGAATCGTCGAATCGCATATCGCACAGGAAATCGACGACATCCTCGATGCCGCACGAGAGGATGTAGTTCCGGTCGTCGGGCAGGTTGCGGTAGAACAGGCTGAAGGTGGCCGGCTCGAACATGCCCTCGGCGACATAGGCCTGGGCCATGGTCAGCTGGTACATGTCGGTAAAAAGCGCGGCGCTGGCGCCACTGAAATAGGGTTGGCTGCTGTGGTCCGATTGCAAGGGTCACGCCTGTTTGTGCGGATTCGCTTTCGATACTAACGCAAGCCGTCGCGCCGCACGGTCGGCGGCGGCGTGTTTCATCAGACGACGTAGCGGGTCTGTACACATGTGAGCTACGTGTGTTCCAACCATCGAGGTCGTCCGTCGGCGATGTAACGCCGACCTACGCAGCACCGTCGACCTCACGTGTTGTTGGCGGGTGGGGCTGTATCGTTTTCGACTGTTTCGCAATGCGCGTGAGAAATGGCCGACCTCGATTATCCCGCCCCGCTCGACCTGTTCCCGCCCAGCCGCGAGGCCGGGCTGGATCGTTTGCGCGATTTCGTGCCGCACGCCGGCAAGGCGTATGCGGCCAAACGCAACGCCGATTCCGGCCCGGGGCGCAAGGACGGCGTCTCGATGCTATCGCCCTACATTCGTCATCGCCTCATCAGCGAATACGAGGTGGCCGAAGCGGTGCTGGCTCGCTGGGCGCCGTCGACGGCGGAGAAGTTCATCCAGGAGGTGTTGTGGCGCACCTACTGGAAGGGCTGGCTGCAGATGCGGCCGTCGGTCTGGCAGGCCTTCGTCCGGGAACGCGACAACGACCGTTTACGGGTCGAGGCCAACGCGGGGCTGACCAGGGCCCTGCTGGATGCCGAGGAAGGTCGCACCGGTATCGAGTGCTTCGACGACTGGTCGCGCGAGCTCGTCGCCACCGGCTACCTGCACAACCACGTGCGCATGTGGTTCGCCTCGATCTGGATCTTCACGCTGAAGCTGCCCTGGGCGCTGGGCGCGGACTTCTTCCTGCGCCACCTGCTCGACGCCGATCCGGCCTCGAACACGCTCGGCTGGCGCTGGGTGGCCGGTATCCAGACCCCGGGCAAAACCTACCTGGCCCGGCCCGACAACATCGAAAAGTACGCCGACGGACGCTACCGGCCCGAAGGGCTCGCGACCACGGCCGAGGCGATTCGCGACGAGCGGCCGCCGAAAGCCGGCGAGCTGCCGGCGCGCCCGAAACTGGCCACCGGCGGGCGGGCGCTCTTGCTGCTGCACGGCGACGACCTGACCGGCTTCGACGCGCTGCCGGACGGGGTGGCGATCGCCGGCGGCCTCGTTGCCGCCGGCGCTCACGCCGACCATCCCTGGCCCTTCGGCGACAAGGCCGCCGGATTCATGCAGCGCGCCGCGGCGAGCGCCGCCGAGCACGCCGCGTCGGCCCTGTCATTGGACGTCCCCGTGATCGCCGAACTGAACGCCGAGGCCATCGTTGAGCAGGCGAAACAGGTTGGCGCCGACCGGGTGATCACGCCCGACGCGCCGGTCGGCCCACTCGACGACGCCCTCGATGCCCTGTCAGCACAATTGCACGCCGCGGGCCTGCCGCTCCATCGCAGCCGCCGCGACTGGGACGGCGCCGCCTGGCCGTTCGCCACCAAGGGTTTCTTTCCCTTCAAGAAGCACATCCCCGAACTGCTCGAGCGCGCGGGGCTGACATGAGCCAGGCGGTGACCGTTTACTTCGATTCGAGCTGCCCGCTGTGCCTGCGCGAAATCGCGACGATGCGCCGCCTGGACAAGCGCGGACGGATCGACTTCGTCGATGTCTTCGACGAGGGCGGCCATTGCCCCCTCGATCGCGAAACCCTGCTGGCCCGCTTTCACGCCCGCGACGAGCATGGCGAGCTGGTCTCCGGCGCGGCGGCATTCGCCGCCATGTGGCGACAGATCCCCTGGCTGAGACCGCTCGGACTGGCGGCGAGGTACCGGCCGGTGCTGTGGGTGCTGGAGCGGCTTTATCGGGTTTTCCTGAAGGTTCGGCCGGCGCTTCAGCGCGCCCTGGGTGGTGGTCCCCACCGCTCTGGCGATCGGTAAGCGCATCTATCGGTTACGCAGCCGATGAATTCATTGCGAGTCGTTCGGGCGGTGGTGTATTCACCGTAAAAATCGGGTAACCTCTCGCGCGGCGGGTTGGCACCTGGGGGGCACGTAGGGAACGTTTTCTCCCTGTTGGATTCCATGGGTTGCCATTGAGCCTTTGGCGGGCAGTTTTCGTTCGCCCTGGTCAAACAACGGGAGAAACACATGATCAACTCTATCTTGGGTCGAAGCGCTTTGGCCTGCCTGCTGCTGGCCAGTTCGGCACTGGCCTTTGCCCAGTCGCCCACCTACAGCTATATCGAAGGCGGGGTTGGTTTTCACGATTTCGAAACCTTCGACAACTGGGACCGGGAAGGTTACTGGGCCGGTTTCTCTGTACAGCTGGGCGACTCGTTCTACGTCGATGGCAGAGCGCAGCGATACAGCCGTGACCGGTTCAAGGTCGTGCTCGTCGGCAACGACCCCACCACGGCAGAGTGGGTCGTCCGCCGCGACGGTTCAATCCGCCTGGAGTTCGTCAATGCCAATCTGGGCTACCGTCTGCCGATCGGCCGCCGCACAGACCTCAACATCGAGCTGGGTGTCGACGATCGAAGCAGGCGTTTTCGCGATGAGCGCGACTACCGCGCGTCCGTTGGCGTGCGCTCACGCTTGTGGAGCAACTTCGAAGGCCGCGCGATGTTGAGCTATCGGGACGAAGAGGGCTTCAGCAGCGGGGACTATCTGCTCAGCCTGGAGGGCTCGTACCACTTCTCCAGCCTGTTCGCGGCAACGCTGCAGCTCGAAACCGACGAATTCGACACCAATATCGCCCGGGCGGGCCTGCGCCTGATGTTCTGATGCGGCCCGCCCGGCGCGGCCCCAAAGCGCGTGCATTTCGAGCCTGCCGACACCCCGTCGCCACGAATCTGCTAGATTCCCGTGTTCTGCCAAGTACGGGAAGACCCAGATGTCCGCAGTTCCGAAGTGTTTCCAGCCGCTCGTCGCGCTGATTCTTGTCGCCAGCCTGATCCAGGCAGCCTTCGCACAGTCGCCGATCATCCAGCCCGGCAAGCCCGGCGAACCCAGCCGCACGATCAGCGCCAAGGAAGCGACCGACCTGGCCGGGATCGGCTACTCGGAGGCGGACGTGACCTTCATGACGGACATGATTCCGCACCACCACCAGGCCCTCGTGATGTCGGCGCTGGTCGCCGAGCGCACCGGGCGCAACGAGATGACCGAACTGGCCGATCGCATCTCGGCCTCGCAGAAAGACGAAATCGCCTTCATGCAGGAATGGCTGCGCGAGCGCGGCGAAGATGTGCCGGACCCGAGCGCGCACCACGCCATGCACATGGAACATGAAATGGCCGGCATGGCCAGCCCGGAGGAGATGGCCGAACTGGAAGATTCCACCGGCCCGGACTTCGACCGCCTGTTCCTCGAGCTGATGATCGACCACCACCAGGGCGCGATCACGATGGTCGATGAGTTGCTCGAGTCCGACGGCTCGGCCCAGGACCCGGTGATGTACGAATTCACGACCGATATCGTCAACGACCAGGAAGCCGAGATCGAGCGCATGACGGCCATGCTGGCCGGCTTCTCACCGGACCCGCGTGTCGGCCTGGCCGCCGGTTTTCGCGATGCCGGCGAGGCGATCTCCAACCTGGAACTCGTCGCCGCCCTGCCCAAGCCCGACGGCTTTTTCGACCCCGAGCACCCCGCCGGCCGGCCGATTCCCCGCGACGACGAGGATGAGGATGAGGACGAAGAAAAAGAAAACGACGACGGCGAAGGCGAAGATGCCGGCGACGAAGCCGCGGCAGACGGCGAGGAAGGCGACAAGAAGGACGGCGGCCGCGACAACGACGGCAAGCCCCGCCCGTCGCTGCTGAGCTTCTCCAATACCGACATGGCCTTCACCGACGACGTACTGGTGGCCGGTAACTATCACGGCTTCAACGTGTACGACATCGGCGAAGCAGTGCCTCAACTGGTGAGCTCCGTTGTCTGCCCCGGCGGCCAGGGTGACGTGTCGATCGCCGGCGACCTGCTGATCATGTCGGTACAGGACATGCGCGCCCGGGTCGACTGCGGCCTGATGGGTGTGGCCGGCAAGGTCAGCGACGACCGCTTCCGGGGCCTTCGCATCTTCGACATTTCCGACCTGGCCAATCCTGTCCAGGTCGGGGCAGTGCAGACCTGCCGCGGTTCGCACACCCACACCATCGTCTCCGGCGACGGCACGCCCGGCTCGTCGCTGATCGTCTACAACTCCGGCACCGCCCCGGTGCGCGAGGAAGAAGAAATGGAAGGCTGCCTCGACACGCGCCGCTACGGCGACGAGCGCACCGCGCTGTTTCGTATCGACATCGTCGAAATTCCCGTCGACCGCCCGCAAGACGCGCGCATCGTCGACAGCCCGGCGGTATTCGCCGACACCGAATCAGGCAACCTGGCGGGCCTGTGGGCCGGCGGCGACCACGGCGACGAGACGCAGGAAACCAACCAGACCGACCACTGCCACGACATCACGGTCTTCCCCGAGAAGAACCTGGCCGCCGGCGCCTGCTCGGGCAACGGCATCCTGTTCGACATCTCCGACCCGATGAATCCGCAGCGCATCGACGAGGTGGTCGACCCCGGATTCGCCTACTGGCACTCGGCCACCTTCAACAACGACGGCAGCAAGGTTCTGTTCACCGACGAGTGGGGCGGCGGCAGCCGGCCGCGCTGCCGCGCCTCCGACCCGCTCGACTGGGGCGCGGACGCCTTCTACGACATCGTCGACGGCGAACTGGTCGCCGGCGGCTACTTCAAGATGCCCGCCCCGCAGACCCCGGAAGAGAACTGCGTGGCCCACAACGGCTCGATCATTCCCGTGCCCGGGCGCGACATCTTCGTCCAGGCCTGGTACCAGGGCGGCGTCTCGGTCGTCGACTTCACCGACTCATCCAACCCGGTCGAAATCGCCTTCTTCGACCGCGGCCCGGTCAACGGCGAGGAACTGACCATGGGCGGCTACTGGTCGACCTACTGGTACGACGGGCGTATTTACGGCACCGAGATCGCGCGCGGCCTGGACGTGTTCGAGTTGCTGCCGAGCGAGCACCTGAGCGAGAACGAGATCGCCGCAGCCAGGGCCGCCATCGACGGCGACCTGTTCAACCCACAGACGCAAACGCGCCTGGACTGGCCCGACACGCCGGTGGTCGCGCGCGCCTATGCCGACCAGCTGGTGAGAAGCGAGACGCTGAGCGTCGAGCACGGTGATGCGCTGGCTGCCGCCCTCGACCGGATCGAGGCCGGCCGGACCAGCAGCGAACTGGTCGACGAACTCACAACGCTGGCCGACAAGTTCGGTGAGCAGTCGAGCCGGCACGAAGGCGCCACGCGCAAGCGCCTGGCTGCGCTGGCTGAGACGTTGCGCGGCATCGCCGCAGGCGCGGAATAAGGCGGGTCGGCGGGTTGAATGCACCTTACCGGACCTAAACTGCGCCGATCAGCAATCGCGCCTGCCCCGACGGGGTGGAAAGTGAACCCAACTGACCACCACCAGCGTTCCGAAAGCGGTGTAGACGACCGTGAATACCCACCAGGGCAAGTCGATATAAAGCAACTCACCCAGCCAGTAGCCAATAAAGCTCTCGCCGTGGTGCGCCTGCCCGGCTGCACGCCGCAGTTCGCCCTCCCAGACCGTCAGTGGACACAGCTTGCCCAGCCAGGTCTGGACGACAACGAAGGCGATCACGCCCAGGTGGATGAAGCGAAACCACCGGTTGCGCACCCACAGCCAGCCGCGCGCCCAGCCGACCAGGACCGCCACCTGCCCGCCGACGACGAAGGCCACGAACAGGGCATGGACGATCAGCATCGCGTCGGCGGCCAGGCCGGGGAAGGGAACGCTCTCGAAGAACGCGCGGCTCATGCGGTGTCGTAGTAACGGCTAGTCCGGATAACCCGTAATCTCTCGAATGCTGCGGTACAGCGGCGCCAGGCGCCTGTAGAGGCGGCGGTAGACGCGGCGGTAGAGTTTGTCGTAGATGGCGTGGTTGTCGGCATCCGGCTCGATGCGGTGGCCGACGCGCGTCATCTCCTTGGTGGCCACGCGCACGCTGGGGTACCAGCCCAGGGCGTAGGCGGCCAGCACGGCTGCGCCGAGCCCCGAGGTTTCGACGGTGTGCGGGCGCTCGACCGGGCAGTTGAAGATATCGGCGGTGATCTGCATGACGGTATCCGATCGCGCCCCGCCCCCACAGGCTCTCAGTACCTGCAGCCGCCGGCTGCTGCGGCGTTCGATGCGCTCGGCGCCCGAGCGCAACTCGTAGGCCACCCCCTCGAGCAGGGCGCGGTAGAGATGGGCGCGAGTATGCACGTCGCCGAAACCGATGATCGAGCCCTTGGCTTCCGGACCGGTGTCGATATCGTTGCCCCAGTAGGGGTGAAGCATCAGGCCCAGCGACCCCGGCGGCACGTCGGAAACCAGTTCGTCGAGCAGCGACTCGGCGGTCACCCCGGCGGCCTCGGCACGCTGGCGCTCTTCGAGGCCGAACTGTTCCTTGAACCAGCGCACCATCCAGAAGCCCCTGGGCACGGCCGATTCGACCATGAAGTAACCGTGGCGGGCAGCGGGAAACGCGGGCATCGGTGGCCTGGCTTCGAAGTAGCGCGCGCTGTGGACGCTGATGGTCGAGCGCGTGCCGAAGCTGATGCAGGCGGCTTGGCGATCGCTGATACCGGCTCCGATAAGGTCGCAGGCCTTGTCGGCGCCGGCGGCGATCACGGGCAGGCCGGCAGGCAGGCCCAGGTGCCCGGCGGCCGGGTCGGTGAGCTCGCCCAGGCGATTACCCGGGTTGACCAGCTCGGGCAGCTGCTCCGGGCGAATCGACAGCGCCGGCCAGCGCCAGTTTTTCGGCCCGGCCCAGCGGCGGCCGCGGTAGTTGAAGGGCAGGTAGCCGACCTGGCTGCCCACCGAATCGGCCAGTCGGCCGGTAAGCCGGAGATTGAGAAAGCCCGACACGCCGACGAAGGCGGCCGTCTTCTCCCAGGTATCGGGCTCGTGAACCGCCAGCCAGTTGCATTCAGCGTTCTCGCGCAGGTGCTTGAGCGCCTTTCCGCGACCGCTTACAGCGCTCAGCACGCGCCATTTCAGGGGCATCTTCGGGAGGCGGTCGATGTCGACGCGGCGCCGGTCGGTCCAGAGGATGGCCGGTCGCAGCGGACGGCCGTCGGCGTCGAGGCAGATCTGCGTGCCGCGCTGGGTGGTGACCGCCACGGCCGCCACCCGGGCGGGATCGTGGTCGCCCTCCCAGAGCGCACGGCAGGCGCGGCCGACCTCGTTCCAGTACAGCTCGGGATCCTGTTCGGCCCGGCCCGGGGAATCGGAAACCCAGGGTTCGATCTCGATCTTGTGTCGGCCAACGAGCTCGCCGCGCGCGTCGAACAGCAGCGCGCGAATGCTCTGGGTGCCGCTGTCGATGGCGAGAATCAGTGGCTGGTCGTCGTCGCTCATATTCACTCCCGTGGTTATTTCGGCGGGGGCAGCGCGTAATGCTGGGCGTGGATCGCCCGGTAGCGCTGCCATTCATGCCGCCAGCGTAACGCGTCCCAGCCGAGATCACGTCGACACAGCGTCTCGATCGCTCCGGCGAGGTCCGCGCCGCCGCGCGCCAGCAGCAGTCCTATGCGGCTGCGACGAAGCAGCAGGTCGTCGAGATGCACCACCGCCTCGCGTCGGGCCGAAAAGGCGAGCTCGGCCCAGAGCGTACCGGTGCCGGGGACCGGTTCGCGCTCTTCGGGGTCGGCCTCGGCCAGCAGCCGCACGGCCGCGCTACCGAAGTAGCCGCCCAGGCGCCGCGGCAGCTCGTTGTCGAAGCGCAGGCCGGGCAGGCGCGACGGTGCGGTCGAAAACACCGGCCGCTCGTGCTCGGGCGAAAAGTTCTTGCCGATGATGGGCGCGGCGCGGTAGAGCACGTCGACGGCCATCAACCGGAAGGTGGTCAACTTGCCGCCGGTGACGGTGACCAGGCCGTTTTCGACCAGAACCACGTGGTCGCGGCTGGCCTTCGACGGTGCGATGCGGGCCGGATCGTCGCCGGCACCAGCCACGATCGGGCGGATGCCCGACCAGCTGGAGACGATGTCGGCCTCGCCGATGCCGGCGGCGGGAAACTGCGAATCCACGGCCTCGAGCAGGTAGGCCAGCTCGTCGCGCGCGATGCCGGGCTCGTCGTCGAGATCGCCTTCGTAGTCGAAGTCGGTGGTGCCGATAACCGTGCGGCCGGCCCAGGGATAGAGATAGACGAAACGCCCGTCGCGCGGATGCCGGCAGGCCAGGGCCTGGAATACCGGCAGCCGCCAGGCCGGCACCACCAGGTGCGAGCCCTTGAGCGGACGCAGGCGCGGGGCACCGCCGACGCACCGCCGCAGGCGATCCGCCCAGGCACCGGTGGCGTTGACGACGCATCGGGCCCGGATGCTGAAACGACGGCCCTCGACCTCGTCGACCAGCTTGACGCCGTCGACGGCGTCAGCCGATTGCTCGAGCGCATCGACGCGCAGGTAGTTGACGGCCTCGGCGCCGTCGCGACGGGCGTCGCCGAGCAGGCGCATGACCAGGCGGGCGTCGTCGGTGACGGCATCGACGTAGCCGATCGCGCCCTGCAGGCCGGTCTCGTCGAGCCCCGGCAGGAGCCAGGCGGTTTCGTCGGCCGAGTGAAAGCGTTGCCGGCTTCTACCGGCGAAGCGGTCGTAGCACCACAGCAGCGAAGCAAACACGCGCCGGCCCGGAAACTGACCCTTGCGCAGCGGATAGAGAAAGGGCAACTGCTCGACCAGGCCCGGCGCCTCGCGCAGCAGGCGCTCGCGCTCGGCCACCGCCTCTCGGGTCAGGCGCAGGTCGCCCTGGGTGAGGTAGCGCAGGCCGCCGTGGATCATGCGCGCCGAACGGCTGGACGTGCCCCAGGCGAAGTCACGCTGCTCGACCAGCAGCACGCGCCAGCCCCGGCGGGCGGCCTCGCGCAGTATGCCGGCGCCGGTGATGCCGCCGCCGACGATCACCAGGTCCCAGGGTTCGTCCTCGCCGGCAAGGCGGTCGAGCAGGCCCTCGCGCGTGCCGGGTTGCCAGCCGCGGGGACGCTTCACGAATCCTCTCCGGGCAACAGGACACCGGGGTTCATGCGCCGGCCCGGGTCGAATCGCTCGAACACGCCACCGAGGACCGCCAGGCCCAGCCGGCCCTTTTCGGCCTCGAGATACGGCGCATGGTCGCGGCCCACGCCGTGCTGGTGGCTGATGGTGCCGCCCCAGTCGACGATGCTTTGGCTGGCGGCGGCCTTGATCACCCGCCAGCGTTCGAGGGTCGCCTGGTGGTCCTCGCCGACTCGGTAGAGATAGCTGGTGTAGGCGCTCGAGCCCTGGCGATAGATGTGGGAGAGGTGGGTGAACACGTGGACGGTCTCACCGTATTCCGACAGGGCCTGGCCGACGCGGGACTCGACATCGCGGATATAGCCGTCGACGCGCGACCAGTCCAGCGCGGTCTCGAAGGTATCGACCGCGTAGCCCATGCGCCACAGGGCCTCGCGCAGGTAGGGGTAGCGGAAACCGCCCGTGCGCCCACTTCGCCCCCAGCTGGCCGGCCATGATCGCCACCGCGCCGTGGCGGCGCAGAACGCGCCGGGCCCGGCGACGGGCCTGGGCCACCGACACCCGGTCGCCGGTGTAGCCCAGCGTCAGCATGCACTTGCCCGCCCCGATGCCGCGCAGGCGCAGCAAGCGCTCGAACCAACCCAGCCGGCTTTCGTCGACGGCCAGGCGCAGGCCGGTGAATGTCTCGGCCGGATTGGCCACGCGCAGCATCGACAGGTCGCTGCGCTGCCGGGCGAGCTCGCGGGCGCAGCCCATGGCGCTTTGCCAGTTGGGTAGGAAGAGCGTCTCGAAACGCTCCTCTTCGGGTAGTGGACTGACCCGAACGCGCACCTCGGTGATCACGCCCAGCCGACCCTCGGAACCGAGGACGAGTTCGCGCAGGTCCGGCCCCGCGGCCGAGGCGGGAAAAGTCGGCAGGTCGAGCGGACCGGACGGCGTCTCGACCCGCCCGCCGGCGAACAGCTGCTCGATGCGTCCGTACCTCAAGGACTGCTGCCCGCTCGAGCGGCTGGCCACCCAGCCGCCCAGGGTCGACAGCTCCCAGGATTGCGGGAAATGCCCAAGGGTGTAGCCTCGAGCGCGAAGTTGGGCTTCGACCTCCGGGCCGCGCGCACCGGCGCCGAAGGTGGCCACGCCGCTGATCTCGTCGAGGTCGAGCAGGCCGTTCATCCTGGTCAGGGCCAGGGTGATGATCGGGCGTTCGGACGGCGCCGGCGTGATATGGCCGGCCACCGAGGTACCGCCGCCGTAGGGAATGACGATGGCATCGAACTCGTCCGCCAGCCGCAGCAGCTCGCGCACCTGAGCGCCGCTCTCCGGCCGCGCGACGGCATCGGGAAAGACCCCGAAATCGCCCGATCGCATCGCCAGCCAGTCGGGAAGACTCTGGCCGCGGGCGTGGCGAACGCGAAGCTCAGCGTCGGTTTCGAGCAGGGCGTGATCGGCGCCGGCCAGGCGCGATTCGGGAACCTCACGGATCACATCGGCCAGAGCGGCATCGTCCGGGGGCGCGGACGAACCCAGCAGTTCGGTCAGCAGCGCCCCGGCCGAGCGCGGCAGTGCCATCTCCACCGACTCCTCACCCCAGCCGTTCCAGCGGCGCATGTGGTGCTCCCGGTTTGCCTGCTGCAACGGTAGCAGATTCACCCGCGGCAGCCGGGTTGAGGGCTCGGGATCCAGGGGCTAGGAGTCAGGGTGCAGTGGGCTAGTGGAGAAGGCAGATGGCATGTTGCCGAAAATGCGGCACGGAACATCGGTGACGATGAGGAAAGCCGAAGCCGCCCTGACCCCTGACCCCTGACCCCTGAATCCTGACCCCCTCAGGCGTTCTTCGCGATCACCTTCAGCGGCAGGATTTTCATCAGCCACCCGATGGGCCGCCAGGGCCAGCCGGGGACGCAGGCGGTGGCCGGGGCGCGTTCGATGGCGCGCACCATGGCGCGGCTGCCGGTGATCTCGTCGACTTCGAAGGGCATCTTGCCGGCGTCTTCGTTGAGCTCGGTGCGGATGAAGCCGGGCAGCAGGGTCGTAACCTTGATCGGCGTTTTCATCAGCTCGGCGCGGATACCTTCGGCCAGGTGGGCGAGGCCGGCCTTGCTGGCGGCATAGGTGGTCATGTGGCCGGGCAGGCCGCGCACCGCGCTCATCGACGAGACGAGGACCAGATGGCCGTGATCCTGCTTGCGGAAGATCTCGACGGCGGCCTCGCACTGGGCCAGGGCGGCGACCAGGTTGGTTTCCATCACCTTGCGATTGTGGTCGAACCGGCCGGTGCCGATGCGCCGGCCGTCGCCGACGCCGGCGTTGACGATGACGCGGTCGAGGCGCCCCAGCTCGCGGGCGAACTCGCGAAACACGTCGAAGACCCGGTCGTGGTCGTTGACGTCGAGCGCGCGCAGCTCGACGCGAATGCCGTGCTTGCCGGTGAGTTCCTTGCGCAGCGATTCGAGGCGATCGCTGCGCCGGGCGCACAGCGCGAGGTTGCAACCGCCGGCGGCAAATTCGCGGGCCATGCCCCGGCCCAGCCCGGAACTTGCGCCGGTGATGAGTATGGTGTCAGTCATGGAGCACATTATGGCCCACGCGTCTTGGCCCGGTCTGCCGGGTCAGCCCGGGCGATACATCACGCGATCGCGGCCGGCGCGCTTGGCGCGTAGCAGCAGGGCGTCGGCCCGGTCGAAGGCCTGGGTGATCGACTCCCCGGGGCCGATTTCGACCACGCTGAAAGTGCCCGACAGCGTGCCGCCCATCCCGGGCAGCCGGATGTCGTGCAGGGCCAGGCGCAACTCTTCGGCACGCTCGGCCGCGCGCTCGCCGGTGCAGTCGCGCATCAGCACCATGAATTCATCGCCACCGAAGCGGCCGAAAAGATCTTCGCGTCGCAGCTGGCGACCGACGCCTTCGGCGACACGGCGCAGCGCCTCGTCGCCGAACAGATGGCCGTGTTGGTCGTTGATCTGCTTGAAGCGGTCGATGTCGAAGATCACGAGCGCGGCGTTGGCGCCGCGACCGCGCAGCCCACCGAGCTCCTCGCGCGAGCGTTCGAAGAAATGGCGGCGACTGGTCACGCCGGTCAGATCATCGGCTTCGGTGATCTTGCGCAGCTGCCGGTTCTGTTCGACCAGCGTCGGCACCGCCAGCCCGAACCAGGTGCTGGCGGCGATCACCGTGATGGCGAACTGGTAGACCATCGCCTGTTCGTCGAGGCCGAGCAACCCCACGCTGAGGGCGATGGCCGTGCTGAACACGACCAGAGAGACGGCCACACGGAATGCCGATTCGGTATAGGTAATCCACATCTGGGGGATGATCAGGAAAAACACGGCAAAGGCCAGCAGTTCGTCACGGCCGAACAGCGCGGTGAAGCTCATGATCATTACCAGGAGCGAGAGCAGGATCAGGAGCTTGAGAAGCCAGGGCCCCGGGGCGGTTCGGGTGGCCGGCAGATCGATGATCGGAAACCAGCGCTGCCCAGTCTCGCGGCCGGCGCCCAGCAGGCCGGCGAAAAACGGGGTGAGCGCCACGGCGGCCGCCATGTCGCCGATCCACCAGGGCAGCCACAGGCCGGCGCTTTCGGATTGTGCCAGCGAGCCGCCGAGAAGCAGGGCCTCGATACCGAGCGTGGCGGCAAGCAGCGCCGAGGCCGAAGCGGTTACCAGAAAAACAATGACGAACGCCGGCAGCGACGGCCCCGGCCGGCGGCGTCCAAGCCACCGCAAGACGGCCGCACCGACCCCGTAGGCAAGGCAATGGGCGATAGCGAACAATACGCCGGCAACCAGCGCCTCGATGGCATCCTGGCCCAGGCTGTAGTGGGCGTTGGCCCAGAAAGTCACGATGATGGCCGCGGGCACGACCGCAAACACCGCACGTAAACCGAGCACCAGGAAGGCGGCCAGCGTCAGGCCGGCGGGGGGAAACCAGATGCTGGCGTGCGGGGCATATTCCATGACCGCCGAAGCGCGCCACAGCACAATCCACGCGAGCGCCAGCGCAGCCGTTCGAGCGGCTGCAATCAGCAGGGTCTTGGCTGCATTACCTTGCTGACTAAACATGAACCCCTTCACTTTTTCGGCGATGGCGACCACACCGCATGCGTCGAGCGATCGTCCATGGCAGCGATCATAGCAGCCGCGGCGCCCCACGGCACCGTGTAGGATTCGATTGCATCGGGGCGGGGGCTTTTCTATGCTGCCCCTACACGACAGGAGGCCGCATGGAGATCGAGACATACCTGAGAACGATGGTCAAGCACAACGCTTCCGACCTTTTCTTCAGCGCCGGCACGCCTGCAGGCATCAAGATCGAGGGCGAGACGCGCCGCCTGGGCCAGGACAAACTCTCTTCCCAGGAGGTTCGCAAGCTGGCCTATTCGCTGCTCAACGACAAGCAGGTTGCCACCTTCGAGGCCGAAATGGAGCTCAACCTGGCGATCGCGCTCGAATCCCTGGGTCGCTTCCGGGTCAATCTCTTTCGCCAGCGCGGCTCGGTCGCCATGGTAATTCGCTACATCAAGAGCGAAATCCCCTCGATCGAGGATCTGAACCTGCCGCTGATTCTCAAGGACCTGATCATGGAGCCGCGCGGCCTGGTCCTGGTCGTTGGCGCGACCGGCTCGGGCAAGTCGACCACGCTGGCGTCGATGATCGACCACCGCAACGAGCACAAAACCGGGCATATCCTCACGATCGAGGAACCGATCGAGTTCCTGCACCAGCACAAGAAGGCGATCGTCGACCAGCGCGAGCTGGGCCTGGACACGCTCAGCTACACCAACGCGCTCAAGAACGCCATGCGCGAAGCGCCCGACGTGATCCTGATCGGCGAGATTCGCGACCGCGAGACGATGAAACACGCCATCAGCTACGCCGAGACCGGCCACCTGTGCCTGTCGACGCTGCACGCCAACAATGCCAACCAGACGCTGGACCGCATCATCAACTTCTTCCCAGAGTCGGCCCACCACCAGCTGTTCATCGACCTGTCCGAGCACCTGCGCGCGATCATCAGCCAGCGCCTGGTGCCGTCGACCGACGGCAAGCGCGTGCCGGCGGTCGAGGTACTGATCCGCACGCCCTACGTGGCCGACCTGATCCTGAAGAACGACATCGACAGCATCAAGGAAGCAATGAAGGAAGGCGGGCAGGCCGGCATGCAGACTTTCGACCAGGCGCTGCTGAAACTCTACAAGGACGGGCGAATCACGGAGGAACAGGCTCTCGAGCACGCCGATTCGCGCAACGATCTCGGGCTGGCCATTCGCACTTCGCGCAGCCGCAGCGCCGACGATGCGCCGGAAGGGCTGAGCATTGACCGATTCGACTGATCGAGACGACAAGGCGGACATCGCAGAGCAGGTCGGCAGCGCGCGACTGATCGACGCGCACGCCGGGACGCGGCGCGCGCGGCGCAAGTTCCTGCGCTATGCAGAGTTCCGCTACAGCCAGTTCATCAACGACCCGAGCCAGCATCCGCACGGCGTGGCCTGCATCTATTTCAACAACTGGCGCGAATGCCGCGACCACTTCGGATTCGGCGGCCTGGAGACGGTCAACGGCCTGATCGAGAAACGCGCGCTGGAGACCCTGGCCGACCACGATATCTTCCTTCGACTGGCCGACAGCAGCCTGGTCGGCGTGCTCTGGCCGGGCGAGGGTGAGCGCGACATCGAGCGCTGGGCGGCGGACATGCTCGAAAAGCTCCATGAATCCGAGTATCCCATCGGCTCGCGCTGGCTGACCGCCACTTTCAGCATCGGCTTGTGCTGGTTCGACCGTCGCGTGCGCGGCGCCGAGGAGGCGCTGCTCGACGCCATGCACGTGGCCGAACAGCTGGCCGAGCGCGGCGAAAACCAGTATCGGCTGTTCCGCCCAGTGCGGGCGCCGCGCGAGGAACTGGGCAGTGACGAACAGTTGGCGCGCCAGCTGAGTCGGTCCCTGCATTCCAACCGCCTGCGAATGGTGTTCCAGCCACTATTGGCCGCCTCGCCGGAGGGCGGGCGCTACTACCAGACCTGGGCACGGCTGATCAGCGACTCCGGCAAGCTCATTCCGGCACGGCATTTCCTGGCCGTGGCGCGCCACCACGACCTGATCGGGGCCCTGCAACGCTGGACGCTTCGTCGAAGCGTGCACTACCTGACCACGACCCACGGCAACCCCTCACCGGTTCGGCTGTTCGTCAACGTGTCACCGGAGGCCCTGTCGAAGCAACTGCTCGAATGGCTGGTGCGAATCCGGCAACGGCATCCCGAGGTGGGGCCGCGCCTGATCGCCGAATTCGAACTTTTCGACCTCGAGCACCGGGCCGGCGAGACGCAGCACGCGATGCAGCGACTACGCACGCTCGGCATTCGCATCGGCGTCAGCGGCATCGGTGAGAAGCACCTGGGGCATCGAATACTCGACGAGGCGCCGATCGACTACCTGCGCATGGCCCCGGAGTTCGCCGACAGCCTGCACGAGCGCGCCGGGCTCGCCGGGGAGTTCATGGGCTTCATCAGCCACGCGCACCAACAGCAGCGCGCCGTGATCATGCCCGAGGTCGACCGCGAGGATCAGGTCATCGAGTTCTGGCAGGCCGGGGTGGACTTCATTCAGGGCGACTACATCGAGCAGCCGCTCGCGCAGCCTGAGTGAGGCGCGTGATCAAGGCGATGAATTAGAATGGTGGAGCCGAGGGGAGTCGAACCCCTGACCTCAGCAATGCGAATGCTGCGCTCTCCCAACTGAGCTACGGCCCCACTGGATCGGGCTGGGCGCGTATTTTACCCAACTTCGCGGCAAAAAGTCACGAAGCAACCAAACATGCGGTGCGAGGTCCAATCAAAAGCCGCCCGCCAACCGGATCGCAATGTGACGCCCACACGCTACCTTCATGCCTCGGACATCCACGGCCTCGCCCGGCTGTCGATCGACGGCGTGGCCGGCACCAGCCGTCTGGTCGAGCAGCTTCACGCCAGCATTGCCGGCTTTGCACCGCCCCTGGGCCGAGGGAAGGATTCCCGCACCCGCGGCATCACCAGCCTGGTCTACGGCACGATAAGGGGCGTCACCTCGACCGTCGGCGCGACGGTGGATGCCGTGGCTTCCCCCGTTCTGGCTCGGCTGCCCCGGCAGGATCCTTCGGTAGAGCGGGAACACTGGCTGGCTGCGCTCAACGGCGTGCTCGGCGACCACCTGGCGGCCAGCGACAATCCGCTGGCCATCCCGATGTCGTTCCGGCTCGAAGGCGAAGGCCTGATCCTGCAACCGTCGGCCCTCGCCGAACGTGTTATTGAGCCGAGCGGCAAGTTGCTGATCGCGGTCCACGGCCTTTGTCTCAATGACCTGCGCTGGCAGCCCAATGGCGAAAACGGCGCTCGACGCGACGGCTTGCCGGCGCGCCTCGGCCGGGCGCTGGATCACACGCCGCTTTACCTGCACTACAACAGCGGCCGTCGCCTGGCGGACAACGGAGAAGAATTTGCCCGCTTGCTGGATGCGCTGGTCGCAAACTGGCCCGTCGAAGTCGAGTCGATCACCATCCTCGGACACAGCATGGGCGGGCTGGTGGCCCGATACGCGCTCGATGCCGGCATCGATGCCGGGCATGCCTGGACGCAGTCGCTCGACCGCATCGTCTACCTCGGCACACCGCATCACGGCGCGCCGCTGGAACGCGCGGGCCATCGCTTCGAGTCGATTCTGGACATGAGTCCCTACAGCGCGCCGTTCATGAAACTGGGCGCCATGCGCAGCGCGGGCATTATCGACCTGCGACACGGCGGACTGCCCATCGTGAACAGCGGGGTGGAGGAATTTGCCATCGCTGCGACCGCACGGAACCGGGCAAGCAGCCTGCCCGGTGGGTTCAACAGCGACGGCCTGGTGCCCATCGACAGCGCCCTGGGGCGTCATCCGGATCCGGCGCGCGATTTGAAGATTCCGGAAAGCCGTTGCCGGGTCGTCCCCGGCATCGGCCACCTCGGCCTGATGCACCATCCGACGGTCTATCGCAGCCTGCGGCGCTGGTTGCGCTGAAATATCGGGGCGCCGCGCGGCTTGGTTGACGCTCAGGTGCCGCAGAACGTTTCCAGCACACGCTCTTCGGGTTTGGGTGGACATGCCAGATCGGCGTGTTGCGGCTGATCTTCAAACGGTCGCGACAGCACCTCGACGAGCCGATGCATCGGCGTGAAATCCAGGTTTTCCGTCGCCGCGTCGGCCGCGCGCTGTGCCAGATGGTTGCGGAGGATGAAAGCGGGATTGACCCGCTGCATGGCGGCCTGTCGAGCCGAATCAGTACGACGCTCGCTTTGCAGTCGCCGGCGCCAGCTCGCCAGCCAGTTGTCGATGGCGGCGGGTTGATCGAACAATGCGCGCATTGTCTCGTCGTTGCCGTCATGTCCGCTCGACAATGCCGATAACCGGCGAAAGGTCAAAGTCAGGTCCGCCCGGCCCTCGTGCATGTGGCGCATCAATTCAAAGGCGAGGTCGGCATCACCGTCACGGGGCGTCTCGATACCGATCTTGGCGCAAAGCTGCGCGTTGAATCGCGTTTCAAAGGCGCTCGGAAAAGTCTCCAGGACGCTGTTGGCCCGCTCGACCGCCACCTCACTGTTTTCGTCGAACAAGCTGAGCAGACACTCACCCAGTCGGGCGAGGTTCCAGTGCGCGATTTTCGGCTGCTGGTTCCAGGCGTAGCGCCCGCCCCGGTCGATGGAGCTGTAGACGGTGGCCGGATCGAAGGTGTCGATGAATCCGAACGGACCGTAGTCGATGGTCTCTCCGACGATGGAGGTGTTGTCGGTGTTCATCACGCCATGGATGAAGCCCACCGGCATCCAGCGGGCGATCAGCGCCGCGGTGGCTTCGACGACGCGCTCGAACAGGGCGATATAGCGGCCGGGCTGTCCGCTGAGATCGCAATGGTGGCGGTCGATGACATAGTCGGCGAGTGCCCGCACCGATTCCGGGTCATCATTGCGCGCGAAATATTCGAACGTCCCCACGCGTACGTGGCTTCGGGCGACGCGGCACAGGATGCCGCCGGGCTCGGGGCCGTCGCGACGCATGACGCTCTCGCCGGTGGCCACCGCCGCCAGGGCGCGGGTAGTGGGAATACCGAGCGCGGCCATGGCCTCGCTGGCGATGTACTCGCGCACCACCGGCCCGATCGACGAGCGGCCGTCACCGCCGCGCGAAAAACGGGTGGGTCCCGACCCCTTGAGCTGCAGGTCGCGGCGGACACCGCGGCGGTCGATCACCTCGCCGAGCAAGAGCGCTCGGCCGTCGCCCAGCTGCGGCACCCAGTTTCCGAACTGGTGGCCGGCATAGGCCATTGCCAGCGGCTCGGAGCCCGCGGCCGGCCGATTGCCGGCGAGCCATTCAAGGCCTTCGGGGCGAGTGAGGATCGCCGGGTCGATGCCAAGCGTATGCGCCAGTTCGTGGTTGAGGCGGATCAGCTGCGGCGCAGCCACGGGTGACGGCGCGGTGCGCTGATAGAACTGCCCGGGCAAGCGGGCGTAGCTGTTGTCCAGGGCGATGCCGCCGAACGCTTGTACTTGATCCATAAGGCGATGGTCTCACAGGCGCCGTCGACGCCCCTGCCGCCGGCATCATCGCACCGTGTGCCACTCGGTCTGGCGGCCGGCGATGTAGATCACCCCCTCGCCGTCGAACACGGCGGTCTGCTCGAGCTTGATGTTGATAAGCCGATCATCCCACTCGGGCACCGGAGTCTTGATGCTGCCTTCGATGGCGTAGGCGGTGTCGGCATGCAGCGGCCAATCGCCGGTGTGCGCGACCTCGGCGGGCAGGTCCCACATGCCGATGGTCGGCCCCGGACCGTGGCCGAAGAAGCCGATGGGGTGGGTGTAGATATTGAAAGACCAGGGTTCGTCGGCCATGGCGTCCTGCGCGGCGGCCAGGATCTCGTTGCCGGTGCGGCCGGTGACGAACTCGGCAGTGAGGGCATCCTGCCAGCGGTTGCCTTCGGCCAGGGCATCGACCAGGCCTTCGGGAACCGCTTCCTCGCCGGCTCGCAGCACGTAGCCCATCTCCTGCGTGTCGGTGCAAAGCTTCAGGTAGCAGATCCCGACGTCGGTATGCAGCACGTCGCCGGGCTCGATCGTGCCGGCCGTGCCGCAGAAGGGGGCGTCATCGCCGCACGCCTGCGACGGGCGCTGGATATTGACGTAGGGCATGAACCAGGGCGCCAGCCCCAGATCCTCGAAGCGCTGTCGGATGAACCAGGCCACATCGTCGGTCGAGGTCACGCCCGGGGTGATGACCCGGCTGGAGAACGCCTCGGCGATGACGCCGCGCGCGATCGCCACCACGTGCGGATAGACGGCCAGCTCGCCCTCGCTGCGGGTCTCGAGCCAGCGAACCACGAGCTCGTCGGCCGACACCAGACGATCGGCGAGGCCCTCGGGCAGCGCCTCGGTCAGCTTGCGATGCAGCCCGTGGGTCAGCCCGTCGGCTTCGGGCCAGGTGTCGGACACGTTGATGCCGATTCGCTCGGGGTCGCGCTCGGCGATCAAGTCGGCCAGGGCCTGCCACTGCTCGTCGAGCGAGCCGCCCTCCCAGGCGGATTCGTAGGGTGCGCCGAGCGGATAGCGGTTGACGGTCAGGCGCTCGAAGCTACCGTCATCGCGGCGGTTAAAGACGAGCATGGTGGTGCGCCGTGCGGCAAAGCTCGGCTGCGGTACCAGCGTGAAGTAGACGGGGTCTTCGGCATACTCGCGGTTGAGCACCAGCCACATGTCGATACCGGTCTCTTCCATCAGCCGCGGCAGCAGGTTCTCCAGCCGCTCGGTGAGCATGGCGTTTTCCGGCTCGACCCGCTCGCGCGTGTCCAGCACCGCCCGGTCGGCGGATTCGATCACGCGGCCCTGTTCGACCGCCGGGGCTTCGGCTGTGAACAGCGTGGTCGTCAACACAGCGGCCAGTGCCGGCAGCAGGGTCAGCTTGCTTGTCATCTCGTCTTCAGTCGTCCTTTCTGACCCAGTCACCGTCGTCGTTCTTTTCGTAGGAATCCTTGACCGCCGACCAAGCCACACGATGGGCGATGCCCTCGCGATCGGACTTGTCGGCATATTCATCCCAGGCCGAGTTGAACGCCTTGCGATAGATGGTCTGCGCACCCTGCGGCAGGTTGTCGGTAACCGACTCCGGCAGGTCGGCATTGCGATCGTACGGCATGGCCTACTTGAAGTGCGACTTGAAGTAGTTGAACGAATTCTGGAGCGCGTCCCAGGTGTGTTCGGCCTCACGCTTGAGCTTGTTCCACTGCAGTTCGCTAGCCGCCCGAACCTCGTCGAGCTTGTTGGCCAGATCCTTGCGCCGGCCTCTCAGCTCGGCCAGGCGTTCATGGTATTCCTCGCGCGTTTTCGAGCCGACCTCCTCGGCGCGGCCCTCGAACTCTTCGATCTTCTCGTCGAGTTCGTCCAGGCGCGACTTGAGTCGCTCGATGAAT
The DNA here is from genome assembly GCA_034520805.1 of Lysobacterales bacterium. GTDB lineage: Bacteria > Pseudomonadota > Gammaproteobacteria > Xanthomonadales > Wenzhouxiangellaceae > Wenzhouxiangella. Next base: position 94,608 of record JAXHNG010000001.1, read on the forward strand.
GCCTTTCTGTCTTCGCCGCTCATGATGGACCTCCTGTGATGGCAGCCGGGTGAAACCCCACGGAAAGTTTACGCCAAGTGTATGGACGTTGGAAACGCTGCAATCTCAACTTCATTCTACCAACCAGGCCAGTTCACCCCGTCATTCAGCAGACGGTCAGGCGATATTCGTTGTCGGGAATCAGCATGGTGAGAAGCCCTCGAGGAATGACACTGAAAAATACGGTTGTATTTCGCAACTGAGAACGACAGACTCGCGTAATGAGCAAAAGGCATCCCTGTCACGGCAACTGTCCGATCGCCCGCGTGACCGACTTGCTGGGCGCCGGTGAACTGGCCATGCGGCCCGGCCTAGTGGGCCATGCCACATCGTGACGCCCGTACGCACCGACTCGACCGGGCCGGATGACCCCGGCCACCTTGCCCACAACGCGCGTGCGGTGGCGGTGGGTGGCCACCCTGCTGTTTGTCTCGGTTTCGCTGCTGGTGTTCTGGCCCCGGCTTCCTGAGTATCCCGACGCGGCGCAGTCGCAAGCGCTGAGCGCCGAGACCGCGCGCGAAACCCGGCTGGGCCGTTCGCTGGCTGAGCAGCTCAGCGACCATGCCGGCGAGACCGGCGTTCATCCCCTCTACGATCCGCTGGATGCCTTCGCCGCGCGTTACCTGCTGGTGCACGCGGCCGAGCGCACCCTCGATGTGCAGTACTACATCTGGGGCAACGACCTGACCGGCACCCTGATGCTCGACGCCCTGCTCGAGGCCGCAGACCGCGGCGTGCGGGTACGGCTGCTGCTCGACGACAACGGCATCGAAGGCCTGGACGAGCGGCTCGTGGCCCTGACCCGGCACGAGCGGATCGATATCCGACTATTCAATCCCTTCGCCCTGCGTCGGTCGCGCTGGATCAACTACCTGAGCGACTTCCGCCGCATCAACCGGCGCATGCACAACAAGTCCTTCACCGCCGACAACCGCGCCACGATCGTGGGTGGGCGCAACATCGCCGACGAGTACTTCGCCGCCGGCGACGGACTGCTGTTTGCCGACGTCGACGTAATCGCCATCGGCCGGGTGGTGGGGGCGGTCTCCGACGACTTCGACCGCTACTGGAACAGCGAATCGGCCTGGCCGATCGAGACCCTGGTCGAGCCCGCCGACGGCAATGCGGTCAATGGACTGCGTCGCGATGCCGCGCGTGTCGGGGACGACGAACGCGCCATTGCCTACCTCGACAACTTCGAGCGCTCGCGCTTTGTCGAGCGCTTTCTCGACGGACGGCTGGAGATGATCTGGGGCCACGTCGAGCTGCTCAGCGACGACCCGCGCAAGATCCTCGACAAGCCGGGCCCGAAGGGCCCGCTCAGCGACCAGTTGCAGGAGACGATCGGCCTGCCGAAGGAGCGCATGTACGTGGTCTCACCCTATTTCGTGCCGACGCGCACCGGCGCGAAGCTCTTCACCGAACTGGCCGAAAGCGGTGTGGAAATTATCGTCCTGACCAATTCCCTCGAAGCCACCGATGTGGCCGCCGTCCACTCCGGCTACAGCCGCTACCGCAAGCGCCTGCTCAAGGCCGGCGTGCAGCTCTACGAGATGCAGCGCCTGTCCGGCCAGGAACGCATGCGCGGCACCGGGCCGCTGGGCAGCGCCGGCTCGAGCCTGCACGCCAAGACCTTCGCCGTCGACGGCGAACGCGTGTTCGTCGGGTCGTTCAATTTCGACCCGCGCTCGGCGCAGCTCAACACCGAGATGGGCCTGGTCATCGACAGTCCCCGGCTGGCGGCCGACCTGGAACGGACATTCGCCGAAGATGTTCCGGAACGCGCTTACGCCGTGCACCTCGACGACCGCGGCCGGCTGTACTGGATCGAGCGCACCGACGCCGGTGAAGTCCGCCATTGGCGCGAACCGCACACCAGCGTGTGGAAACGCCTCGGCGTGGCAATCCTGGCCCGGCTGCCGATCGTCTGGCTACTTTAGTTTCACCGCGTGCAGATAGCTCTGGTCGGCGCCGACGATCGTGATCTGCGCTTGCGTCATGCCTCTTGCCGTGTCGGTGTGCGGGAGGGGCCGTGCCGGAAGGGGGTGGCCTTGTCGGGGTCGAATAGAACGGCCCGGTTGCGCCCGGCCTGCTTGGCCTGGTAGAGCGCCTGGTCGGCCATGCGCAGGATGTCGCTGACCGCGCACTTGGGTGAAATGCTCGAAACAACGCCGATGCTGGTCGTCACATGCATGTCTGTGCCTTCGAACAGGAAGGGGCGTTCGGCCACGGTCTCGATGATCCGTTGGGCCACCTGCAGGCCGGTCCGGTCGGCCTGGTCGGAGAGGACGATGACGAACTCGTCGCCGCCGAGACGGCAGATCACGTCACCCTCGCGCAGGGCCCGCTGGCAGCGTCGCACCAGTTCGCGCAGCACCATGTCGCCGGCGGCGTGGCCGTACTCGTCGTTGGTTTCCTTAAAGTTGTCGAGATCAAGGATCAGCACCGCCCGGTCGAAGGAATCGGGAGAGGCACCCGGCATCACGCTGTCGAGATAGGTCTGCAGAAAGCGTCGATTGTAGGCGTCGGTCAGGGGGTCGAGGTTGGCCAGGCGCGACGCCTTGTGCTGCTCCTCGATCGCCCGCGCGTGGCGCTGGTAGAGCTGGCGCACGCGCCAGGTCAGGCCCAGGGCCAGGATGCTGCCTTCGACCACCGCTCCGAAGTAGATCAAGTACTCGAAAACGTCCGTCCTGGGCACGAGATCCAGCGAAATGAAGATGCGTGTGAACCCGCTGAAAATGAAGATGGCCCAGGCTGCAAGAAAGATATAGCCCTCTGTCGCCCCGCGGCGGCCGGCGATGAAGGCCACCCACAGAAGCAGGAACTGTATGAGCAGCTGGAGCGGCTGCATTACCGAACCAGCGAGCGCAATCAGGTGCTCGATCGGAACAACCGCCAGGGCGAGAAACACGGCAGTAAGCAGGCCCAGCGCAACGTGAATCACCCGAGTCAGTCGCGGTGCATGACGCTGCGGGTTGACGAAGGCCAGGAAGAAGAGGCTGATCGTGATCAGCGTAGCCGTCGAGAACAACGTATAGAGTCGCGCGACGTGCTCTAGCGCAGCCTGGGGTAGCAGATAGGTCTGAATCAGCCCCGAATCCATGCCCAGCAACAACAGCAGGCTGATCATGGCCATCACGTAGAACAGGTGGCCGCGCTGGCGCAGGTTCAAATAGAGGATTAAATTGTGGAACACCAGCGCGATCAGGGCACCGAAGAGCAGGCCGAACACCAGGAAGTCGGTCGCCTTCGAAGTCGCGAAGGACTCGCGGTCGTCAATCCACAGTTCCACCGGCTGAAGGCTGCCCTGGTACGTTTGGGCACGCACCAGCAGAGTCTGGGTCTGTCCCGGCGGCACCCGGAATTCGACGGCGAAGTGGCGACCGACGGTCTGCGCCGTGACCGCCTCGTCGTAGGCAGCCGCATAATGCGCCAGTTCACCGCCGGTACCGGGCACGAAGACGTCGAGATCCTCGAAAAAGCGTCGGGCGATGCGCAGCACGTATTGCCCTTTGGAATCATACGGCGCCGCCACCCGTAGCTTGAGCCACAGCGGGGGTGCGTTTCGCTCGAGTGTGTCCGAGTAGGCCTCGAAGCCCGCATCGCTGCGGATCAACGCCTGCGGGTCCAGTGCGCGCTCGGGGTCGGGACGCACCGCTGCCGAGGCCTTCAGGTCACCGACCGTGCCCTCCACAGGCAGCTGAATCAGCTCGGCTCGGTGCTGCGCAAACAGCGGTGCACAGGCGCCGATCAGGATCAGCGCGCAGGAAAGGCACACAAGCCAGGAGCGACCGATACGATCGCTCACAAGCAATACTCCGGAAGATGGCGGCGAGCGCCAGCGATCATGACAATCCGTTCCCTCGACCCTTTGGCGCAAAGAGTAAACGCGACGGGCGGCCAAGTCCACTTGATCACGGCAACACGCCCCATCCTTGACGGCCTTCACCGCCCAGGGCGTCCGGCGTGTGATGGACCCGGCTCACGGCCGCCCGCGCGGTTTTCACTACCGGGTTAGCGCGCAAAGTGTAAGCTTGTATTTCGTTACGCTTGGTCAACAAAGCGGTCATTCGCTGTCCAGGCACCCACACCCGAAATCGGGAGGCTCAGCCATGATCCACGACAATATTCTCCAGACCATCGGCCGCACGCCGGTGATTCGCATCAACCGACTGGCCCCGTCGCACGTCGACCTCTACGTCAAGGCCGAGTTCTTCAACCCACTCTCTTCAGTAAAGGATCGCCTGGCGATCGGCATCATCGAAGACGCCGAGCTGCGCGGCGATCTCAAGCCGGGCCAGACCGTGGTCGAGGCGACCTCCGGCAACACCGGCATCGCCCTGGCGATGGTTTGTGCCGCCAAGGGTTATCCCTTCGTGGCCGTGATGGTGGAGACCTTCTCGATCGAGCGGCGCAAGCTGATGCGCGCGCTGGGCGCGAAGCTTCTACTAACGCCCAAGGAAGAGAAAGGCACCGGCATGGTCAGGAAAGCGAAGGAGCTGGCCGACAAGCACGGCTGGTTCCTGGCCCGGCAGTTCGAGAACGAAGCCAACCCCGCCTATCACCGCAATACGACGGGCCCCGAGATCCTGCGCGACTTTGCAGGCAGACGGCTGGACTACTTCGTGACCGCCTGGGGTACCGGCGGCACCATGACCGGGGCCGGCGAGATGCTCAAGCTCGCGCGGCCCGACATCAAGGTCATCGCCACCGAGCCCGAACAGGCACAATTGATGGCCGGTAAGGAATGGCACGCGCACAAAATCCAGGGCTGGACGCCGGACTTTCTGCCCAAGGTACTCAAGGTCGACGTTGCCGACAAAATCGTGCCGGTGACCGACGAGGAAGCCCGCGACACGGCGCTGGCGCTGGCGAGGAAGGAAGGCATCTTCACCGGCATCTCGGGCGGCGGCGCCGTGGCCGCCGCGCTAAAGGTGGCCGAGAAGGCCGAGGAGGGCGAGAGCATCCTGGCCATGCTGGCCGACACCGGCGAGCGTTATCTGTCGACCTTCATGTTCGACGACATCCACGAAGGCTCCGACGACGACTGGCTGGCCGAGCAGGCATAGTGAGCCCCCGGCCCTGATCCGTGTGGTCGCGAGCCAGACACGTCCGGGAAGTGGCACCAACTGCGGTACCTGCCTTTGGTAGTGCCGATAGTTCCCACCGTGGAATCGCTCCAGATCGCGCTCGTCCAGGCGTACGCCGATGCTGCACTTCCTGGGGACGAGCCGGCCGAGTGATGTGAATTATGTGATACGCTTGTGCAATCCTTTTCCAGGAGTGCATTGCCATGGCCGAGCGCAGCAGAAAGACGTTGATAGACGACAAACGCCTCAAGCCCTCGTCCGAACTGCAGCACGTGCCTGTTTCGCGTCTGGCGCGCAAGGGAACCGAACTGCTCTCTGAGCTCACCGAGAGTTCGGAAGCCGTCGCGGTTCAAGTGCAGGGCGTCGGGTCCATGGTGACGCTGTCACGCCGCCGATACGATGAGATCGTGGCGATGGTCAACGGTCTCGGGCCCGAGCCGGAGGATGACGACTTCACCCGTGCCCTCGGCGCGCGCTTCGACGCGCTGGTGGCGACCATGAACCAACGCCCTGCGGGCGAGGCAGTGGATGCAGCCCTTTTCGCTGATCCAGCCGATTTGAACGCCAGCTACCAACCCGGGATGACCGAAACGGGCGAAGACCGAAAGGCTTGATCACGGTACTGGCAGGCGTCAACGGCGCCGGCAAGAGTTCTATCGGCGGGTCGGCTCTGCGGGCCAACGGTCAGGATTGGTACAACCCCGACGAAGTCGCCCGTGAGTTGCAGTACCGGTTTCCTGATCGGCCGACCAACGAGATCAACGAGCGCGTCTGGCGCGAGGGCCTGAGTCGATTGAAACAGGCAATGCTGGCCGATACTCACTTCGCCTTCGAAACCACACTGGGCGGTAACACCATCACCGGCACCCTGCTTGACGCGATCGCTGGCGGCATTCGGGTTGATGTATGGTTTTGCGGCCTGACGTCCGTCGACCTGCACATCCAGCGCGTGGCCGAGCGCGTCGCCCGTGGAGGTCACGATATCCCCGAAAACCTGATCCGCAAGCGCTATCGACGCTCCATGCGCAATTTATGTCGACTGGCTCCAAGCCTGCACCAGCTTGTCGTCTACGACAACAGCCTGCCGCTGGAGCGCAACCACAAACCGCAGCTTCGCAAATTGCTCCAGGCCCGAGACAAGCGTCTGCTGCACTACGAAACCGACATGCCTGAATGGGCCAGGCCCGTTGCGGCCGTGTGTCTGCAGCATTTCACCTCATGACGGTCGACTGCGCTTCCGAACCACGGGTGTGCGAAAACCCGTGTACCCTGCTGTCGATTGTGCAGCTTTCAGCCAGTCGCAAGGCCGTTAGCTGAAAGGTCTGTCTCGCTGGCAACGGCAGCGTTCTTGTCAATCGACTGAACACGCGCTGCGAATTGCGCTAGCGGCGGCCGCCGCGCTTGCCGCGGGGGCGCTCTTCGCGCACTTGCAGCGCCTGGCCGTTGAACATCGAGCCGTCGAGTTCGGCCTGGGCCGCCCGCGCCTCGTGGCCTTCCATGTCGATCATGGCGATGCCCTTGCAGCGGCGCGTGAAGATGTCCATGGGCAATTTGAGGCCGCGCACGGTGCCATGCTGTGAGAACAATTCGCGCAGGTCCTTCTCGCGCGTTTCGGGATGGATATTGCGAACAAACAGGGTTTTCATGTCGTGGGCGGCCTCCGGGCCGGTGGTGATTGAAACAGCGAGGCCGCGACGCCGGCCAGGGCCGGGGCGGGAGCGATGGAGGGCGCGCTGCTGTCGGTGAGGGTAGGTTGGCGCCGAATGTCCATCCATCCGGCCATCTGCAATGGTGGGTGCCGGAACCATCAGATGCAAGGGTGATGCGAAATTCTCGAGATAGTTGTGGCTATTTGGAAATATAGCGCGTATAGTTCAAAGCGCTGCGGAACAAAGCAGTGGTCGAATCTGAAAGTATTCCTTCCGTTTACCCCTCATTTTCCACCATCTGAAATCTACAGCATCACCGGGACCGGCCGTGTGGCCGCATCTCGTACATCATCAGTTTTGAAAAAGGTAGAAAGACATTATGTCCAGCACAACCGGAACAGTGAAATGGTTCAACGACGCGAAGGGATTTGGTTTCATCTCGCAGGACGACGGCGGATCTGACGTATTCGTGCATTTCAGTGCACTCAACGGCTCGGGCTTCAAGTCCCTGGCTGAAGGCGCCAAGGTCAGCTTTGACGTCACCGACGGCCCCAAGGGCCCGCAAGCGGCGAACGTCGAAACCCTGTAAGGGTTAGCGACAAGCTGCTTGGCCGAAAAGCCCCGCCATTGGCGGGGTTTTTTCGTTTTGGGGCGGGGTGGGCTGGTGAGGCTTAGGCGCCTTGCTGGTTTGGGGGGCTCCGTCCGCTTTGCGGGTCTCGACACGTCAACTGCTGTTTCGCCCGGGTGCGCATCGCAAGGACTTCGGGAAATTTATTGGCTGGCGATGGCGCCTTCTGAATCTGGCAACATCGGTCACTCTGGTGGTCTCGACAAGTCAAAGGCTGTTTCGCCCGGCGCTTCGCGCTCTTTCGGCGAGTAACTTTTTTCCTGCGCGAAAAAAGTCACCAAAAACGCGCTTAAAAGCACGGCGGGGTTGTTTCAGGAACCTTCTATGGGAGCGGCTTCACGCCCCTTCGGACTGGGGCTTCGCGAGGGCCCGGCTGAGGGCGCCCGGACTTCGACATGGGCCGAATAGGGCCCGGGTCGGGCTCAGCGGCTTGCGGAAGATACGATCACGCGCGCTGACGCGCGCGACGGCTAACGCCTCGGGCAGTAGAAGATCTCATGCCGCGGACGAAGCCGGCCCTATCGAGGTCGTGCTGTTCAGGTGCGGGCTACGCCCAGGCTTTGACGAGGTTGCCAGGTGCCTCGACCGAATTCTGGCGAGGGCACAAACAACATTCCGTTAAACCCCAGTGCCCGCTGGGTGTGCGGACCAACCGCGTGGTTCTAAGAGCGTTTTTGCTTACTTTTGTCGTAATTGACAAAAGTGAGTCGCCGAAAGAGCGCGAAGCGCCGGGCGAAACCGCCTTTGACTTGTCGAAACCCGCACCGCAGGCGGGGCCTCAAACCAGCAAGATGCATCAGCTAGAACAAAAGAGGCCCGGGGTTACCGGGCCTCTTTTGCTGGTCATGGGAGTGTCACGCGTCACTCACCGACGCCGGTCAGCTCCGTTTTGTAGTCACCCCCGCCCATCTGGGCCGGCAGCTTGCCTTCGGCGCGCAGTACCTTGCGCGGGGGCTCGGCCGAGACCCACATCGTCAGGTCGCCGCCTTCGCCGTCGAGGGCTTCGAGGTTCACCTTCCAGGCGTCGTACTCCCCGGCCGGGACTTCGATGGTCTCGCGGCCGGCTACGCTGATAGTGAAGTAGCGTACGCGCTGCTGCATGCCGACTTCGGCGATGCGAACCGGGCTGCTGTAGCCTTCCTCCAGCGGCAGGCCGAGGATTACCGCCTCGAGCGCGGCGTCGCCACCGTAGACGGGCGCTTCGAGCTCGATATCGATCGGGATTTCCTGCTGCGCCTTGATCGTGCCGGTGACCTGGCGCGAGCCGTATTCGACGTCGATCGTCGCGGGACCCTGGGCCAGCTTGCGGCTGATCGGCCGAAGCGATTTGCCATCGAGAACGAAATGGTCACTGGCAGCACCCATGTTGGAGGACATGTCGGAGGTGATGGCCAGCGTCTCGCCGTCTTCGCCTTCTTCCGGCGCGATACGGCGTGTGACCTGCATCTCCATCTCGTTGCCCTGAATGTTCAGCGTTGTGACGTAGCTGAAGCTGCCGGTTTCGATCTTGTCGGCATCGCTGTTGGGCAGCGGCAGGGTTTTGGCCGCGGCGAGCTCGTCGGCCAGTTCCGTGACTTCCACCGTATCGACGTCAACCGTAATCTCCTTCAGCCGTTCGGCCACCTCGTCTTCCACTTCTTCCTGGTAACGGCCGCCCAGGTGTGTCGCGAGGAATTCCTCGGTGCGGGCGAACATGGCCAGGCGGTTGTCGCGACCGCGGAAACCGTGGCCCTCGTCCGGGGCGACGATGTATTCCACCGGCAATCCGGCTTCACGCATCGCGACCACGATCTGGTCCGACTCGGCCTGCTTGACGCGCGGGTCGTTGGCGCCCTGGATGACAAGCAGCGGCTCGGCGATCTTGTCGACGTGGTTAAGCGGCGACTGGCGCTCGAGCTGAGCCTTTCCTTCCTCGGTACTCGGGTCGCCCATGCGCTGCAGGAAGATCTTGCGGATCGGTCCCCAGTAGGGTGGAATCGAGTTGAGCAGCGTGATCAGATTCGACGGGCCGACGATGTCGACGCCGCAGGCGTAGAGATCGGGCGTAAAGGTCATTCCGGCGAGCGTGGCGTAGCCGCCGTAGGAGCCGCCCATAATGCATACGCGCTCGGGATCGACCAGGCCCTGCTCGACGAGGTGCTTGACGCCGTCGGTGATGTCGTCCTGCATCGCATCACCCCATTCGTTATTGCCGGCATTCAGGAACGCCTTGCCGTAACCGGTCGAGCCCCGGAAATTGGGCTGCAGCACGGCATAACCGCGGTTGGCCAGGAACTGCGCCAGCGAACTATAACCCCAGGTATCGCGCGCCCAGGGGCCGCCATGGATCAGCGCGACCAGGGCGAGCTTCTCGTCGCCGACACCCTTCGGCGTGGTCAGGTAGGCAGGAATCTCCAGACCGTCTCGGGCCTCATAGCGGATCGGCTCCATCTCGGCCATGTTGTCGACCGGCAGGTCGGGGCGTGAACGGTAGAGTTCACTGACTTCCATTTCTTCCCAGTTGAACAGGTACGTTGTGCCGGGATCGACGTCGCGTGACAGGCTGACCAGGACCAGCGAGTCGTCGGCAGTCTGGGGGCGGAAGCTGATCTCGCCGTCGGGCAGCTGCTCGCGCAGGAACGTCAACGCATTCTCGAACCTTTCGTCCTTGGGGTAGATGCGGGTTCGGTCGCCCTCGTAGACGGTCGCCAGCATCTCGTCGGTGGCATTGGAGTAGATGGCGCCACCGAAGTCGACCTGACCCTTGGGGTCACGCTCGATGAACTCCATCTCGCCGGTTTCGACATCCATCAGGTAGAGCCCGACCAGGTCGTTGTCCTCGCCCTTGTTGGACTGGAACCAAACGCGCTCGTTGTCGGGGTGGAAGCGATTAGGTCCGCAGCTCTCCTGCCAGGAGCAGGTGTAGAGCGGCTCGCCCACTTCGCCGTTGTTCACGCGCAGCGTTTCGGTGCCGCCGTCTTCGGTCTGGCGAACCGCCAGGCGAACCTGGCCTTCCAGGCCCACGACCCAGCCGGCGATGTTCTGGTTGTTCTCGATGACCAGCTCACGCTCGCCCGACTCGATGTCCACCCGGTAGACATCGTGCAGGGCAGGGTCCCGGTCGTTCAGGCCGACAATGATCTCGCCCGGCGTTGACTTGGGCACCGAGTAGATCTGGGCGCGGACGCCATCGATATCGGTGAGGTTGCGAGCCGGCGGAACGGCGTTGTCCTCGGCCGGTTCGGCATCGGCGTCGACGGCCCAGACGTGATAGTTCTCGTCGCCGCCCTTGTCCTGGACGTAGAGCACGTACTCGCCGTCACGGCTCCAGAAGTAGCCGGGCACGGGGCGGTCGTCGTCGGTCAGCGGCCGGGCATCGTCGAAGGATTCGTCAATGCCCTTGATCCAGATGTTTCGCACATCCTCGTAAGGGCGCATGAAGGTCACGAATTCGCCGTCGGGCGAAATCTGAGCGCCTGAAATCTCGGGGTCGCCGAAGAATAGCTGGCGATCGACAAGCGGCGGCAGCTGATCCGTGTACGACAGCGGCGCGGCCTTGTCGGCGGCCACCGCCGCGATACTGCATACGGCAGCAGCTGCGCCCGCAAGCAGAAGGGAAGTTCTCGGTTTCATATTACATGTGCTCCTGGGTTTGGATTGCGGCGCCATTGAAGCGGCAAACCGGATCGGGCGCGACGTCAGTTGTACGCCATGACGCATGACCGACGCATGACATGGAAACGCCACGAGGGCGTCACCGTCGGGCCCGAACCCGCAGACTAAACCACGCGCGGCGCCCGTCCAATAGCCCATAGGTCACGGCCGCCACCGCGACCGACCTTGAATAGCGGCGCCCGTCAGTCGCGCGGCTCGAAGCTCTGCATGTACGGGTTGGCGTCGCTCGGCGCAATCCGGATGAATCCGTAGCCGGTGGCCTCGTGGCAGCCGTTGCACGACGAGATCACGCCGCGCAGCCGCGACTTGACCGCCTCGGGGTCGCCACCGTCCAGCGCCGCCTCCAGGTTTTCAAAGGTCGGCGTCAGGATCGACCCGGTCAGCCGGCCGACGGGGATGTCGTGGTAGGCCTCGATCGATTCGGCCGCCTCGATGGCCTCTTCGAGCTCATGTGCATAGAAGTCGGCCAGCTCGATATTGCCGGCATCCACCGACAGGCTCAGCTTGTGCAGGAAAAGCTGTAGCTGGCCCATGGTCTCGATCATCTCGGGCTCTTCTTCTGCCAGCACCGATTGCGCGCCGAAAACCAGGGCGGCGGTGAAACAGACTGCGACGAACTTGTTCATGCAAAAGCTTCCCAAATGACAATCATTAGCAACAGCGGCCATTATAAACTGCCACCGGAGACACTGCCGCATTGCGCCCGGCTGCGCTACCCTTTGGGTCTTTCAGCCCACCCGAAGGAATCGTCATGCGCCATTTGCTTCTCCTGATCATCGCCCTGGCCGCGCCGTCGGTGCCCGCGCAGCAGGGCGAGCCGCCGGTTTCCGACGTCGAAGAAGCCATCGCCGCCGATTCCGAAGCCGCCGAGACCGCCGAATCGCGCGAACAACCCACCGGGCCGGTTGCGTTCGAGTGGCTGCGCGAGCCCGGCTACGACACGGTGGTCTGTCCGTTCCGCGACGAGGTCGACTACGAACGAGGCGATATCGAATGCGGACTCATCCAGGTGCCCGAGAATCGCGAGGTCGAGGGCAGCCGAACGATCGAACTGCACTTCGTCAAGATCAACGCCCGCGGCGAGAACGACGACGGCGACGAGGTCGAGGTGCGTGACGACCCGGTGATCTATCTCACCGGGGGGCCGGGCGTGACGGTGACCGGCTACGTCGAACGCCTGAAGGATCACGGCGTGGCCGACGGCCGCGATCTCTACATCCTCGAGCAGCGCGGCATCGGCTACTCCGGCGACTTCTGCCCGTTCTTTGCCGACCGCAACCGGGCCGACTACCAGGCCGACAATTTCATCGACAGCCAGCGGGCCATGTTCGAGCAGGCGCGAGTGTGCATCGAGGGCGCCCGGGCACGCGGAGTGGACGTAACCGGCTACCACACCTTCGAGAACGCGCGCGACATCAAGGCGCTGCGCCTGGCGCTGGGCCTTGAGGACTGGAACGTCTGGGGCATTTCCTACGGCTCCGTCCTGGGGCAGGCCTACATGAAGGTCGATCCCGAGGGCATCCGCGCGGCCGTGATCGACGCCATCGTGCCGCTGGACCTGCGCGAACTGATGCGCATTCCCCACTGGCACACCCGAAACCTGGACAAGCTGTTTACCGCCTGCAGCGAGCAGCCCGCCTGCGCAGCCGAGTTCGAAGGCCTGGAGCGGCGCTACCGCGCGGCGATCTCCCAGCTGACGGAAAACCCGATCAGGGTCGACGTGCCCGAGGGAGAACGCTACCCGGACGGCGAGACCTGGTTCTTCGGCGACCTGATCGCCGGCCTGCCCTTCAGCCTGCTCTACGAGCAATCCAATCATCCGGCGGTGCCGGCCATCATGGACGGGTTGGCCCGCGCGGTCGAAGATGAGGACGAATCCTTCTTCCGCGCCCTGGCACTGGCCGACACCTCGGGCGGCTTCGGTATCAGCATGGGCATGTCGGTGGCGGTTCGCTGCCTCGACGGCTACGTGGACCGCTGGGCCGAGTCGGCGCCCGGCGATTTTCGCGACTACCCCGTCCTGGCCCGGGCCTTCGGCGCGCTGGAAGTGATCGAGGAGGCGCCCGAGACCTGCCGCGAGGTCGGCCTGGTACCGCGCGATGCCGCGCAGTTCGAGCTGGTCGAGACCGACCTGCCCGTGGTGGTAGCCAACGGCGCCTGGGATCCGATCACGCCGGTGCCGCTGGCCGAGGCGATCATGCCCGGCTTCAGCAACGGCCGCCTGGTGGTGTTCCCGCACGCCGGTCACGGCCCGACGCGCTCGCTCGATTGCGCCGGCGATTTCCTCAACGCCTTCTTCGACGACCCTTCCGCCGAACTCGACATGGAATGCGTCAAAGAGGGCGAGGACGCCGCCGAGTATGTCGCACCCTATTTCCGGACCGACTTCGCCACCGACGGCATCGTGCTCTACGAAGAACACGAAACCCGGTTCAAGCTACACATGGCCTGGGCCGGCGCCTCGGCGGCGATCGTCGTCGCCGGGCTGGTCGTTCTGTTCCTCGCCTGGCTGGCGCGGCGCATCAACGCGCGGCGATTGCCAGCGGCCGGCGGCAGTCGGATGCTGACCTTCCTGGCCACGCTCGCCGCGGTGGTCCACGCCGCCGGAATGGGCCTGGCGGTCAAGGCCTCGACCGACATCACCGAGGCCATGGTGCTCTTCGGGCTGGTGTCCTGGGCCGCCTGGGTGGCCTGGTTCGCGCCGGTGTCGCTGCTGCTGGGCCTGCTCGGCCTGCTTCAGACCTGGCGCTACCGGGACCAGCTCGAACCCTCGAGCGTGATTGGCCTGGCATTTTCCGGCCTGGGCGTGGTCAGCCTGTCGCTGGTCACCCTGGTGTGGGGCTTGTGGCCCCTATAAGCACTCGGCCGGTTCGCTCGGCGAGCCGGCCGTTTCCCCGGGCAAGGTGCCCTTTGCTAAACTCGCCGGATTCGACTCGGGTCATTCATCGAGGAGAGAGGGAACCATGATCGAATCGCCGATGGCGGTGCTCACCGTGCTGGTCGGAGTGGCGGCGCTGTTCTTCTACCTCGAGCAGAAGACCGGCTGGAAGGGTTTCAACTATTTTCCGCCGCTGATCTTCATCTACGCCACGCCGGTGGTGCTCAACAACGTCGGCTTCATTCCCTCCGACTCGCCGGTGTACGGGGGACTGGGCGACTATGCCCTGCCGGTGTTCATCGCCCTGATGCTATTCAACGTCAACGTGCCCTCGGCGGTGCGCATCATGGGCAAGGGCGTGCTGGTGATGCTCATGGGTACGGTCGGCATCGTCGTCGGTGGCGTGGTCTCCTACGCCATCGTCCACGGCGGTCTCGACCCGGAGGCCTGGAAAGGCTACGGCGCCCTGGCCGGCAGCTGGATCGGCGGCACCGGCAACATGGCCGGCGTCGCCGGCGCGCTCGAGACCCCGCCGGAGATGCTCGGCCTGGCGGTGCTGGCCGACAACCTGGTCTACGTCGTGTGGCTACCCATCCTGCTCGGCTCCAAGGCCTTTGCCGACCGCTTCAATCGCTGGGCGAAGGTGCCCGAAGAACGCCTCGAGCGGATGGAAACAGCCGCCGCGCAGGAAGCCCGCGAGGAAGTCGTCCCGCGCATGCAGGATTATCTCTACCTGTTGTTCTGGGCACTGCTGGTGGCCACCGCGGCGAAACTGATCGCCCCGCTGCTGCCGGAAGTCGGCGAGGTGCTGACCACCTCCACCTGGACGGTGCTTCTGGTCACGACCTTCGCCCTGGCGCTTTCGGCCACCCACGTGCGCGGCCTGCCCGGCTCGCACGCGCTGGCCATGGCCATCATCTACGTGTTCGTCGCCGGCATGGGCGCGCGCGCCTCACTGGCCGGCTTCGAGCAGGCGCCGCTGTTCGTGCTCGGCGCCTATATCTGGATCTTCATACACGGCGCCTTCTGCCTGTTCGGCGCCTGGCTGTTCCGCGTCGACGTCCACTCGGCCGCGATCGCCTCGGCCGCCAACGTCGGCGGCGCGGCATCGGCGCCGGTGGTCGCCGCCTATCACCGGGAAGCCTTGGTGCCGGTCGCGATCCTCATGGCACTGATCGGCTATGCGCTTGGCAACTACCTGGCCATCCTGACGGCACAATTGTGTCAATGGATCGGGGCCTGAGTTCCGGGCGTCCACGGTCGTGCACATTGATTCAGGCCGGTCCAGACCCAATCCTGACAATGAATGGCAGACACCCGTTTCGATGACCGACAGCACCCGGCAACGATATACCTGCATTGAATCCGCCTGGCGAGCGCACCGCGATGAGTTGAGGGGTTTCCTTCTCAAGCGCGGCGGCGACCGCGATTCGGTGGACGATCTCCTCCAGACGGTTTACGCCAAGGCTTTGTCCAACCGGCCGAGATTCTGTCGTCTGGACTCACCGCGGGCCTGGCTGTTCCGGGTGGCGCGCAATCAATGGATCGACGAGCAGCGTCGCTCGGGTCGCCTGAAGACCAGCGAAGTGCCGGAAATGGCTGCGGAGCCTCCCGTCGACGAGCCACTCGACGACCTGATCGGCTGCATCCACAAAACCCTGCCGTATTGCTCACGCGATGACGCCGACATCATCCGGCGGTGTGATCTCGAGGGCCTTCGTCAGGCCGATTATGCCGCGCGCGAGGGACTGACGCTTCCAGCCGCCAAGGCCAGATTGAGACGCGCGCGTCAGCGGCTGCGTGCATGCCTGATCGAACGCTGCGGCATCAGCTTCGATGAGCAGGGTCGCGTCTGCTGTCATCTGGGCGAACGGGGCTGAACCCGAACCGACCTGCATCCTTTTTCCCGCTGCTTCGTCTTCTGTAGTGACGAACGAAAAAACACGCGGGAAAACGATTCATGTTGAAAGTATTTACCTGGCTGGCCGACTGGCTGGTCTACGATCTTGCCGGCCTGGATCCGGACAGCAAGTTCGGAACCTCGCTGCACTTCTTTGTCGAGGACACCACCAAGATCTTCGCGCTCCTGGTGGTGATGATCTACGTGATTGCACTGCTGCGCGCCGGGCTGCAACTCGAGCGCGTGCGCCACTACATCCAGAACAAGCATCGCCTCGCCGGCTACGGCATCGGCTCGGGCTTCGGCGCGATCACGCCGTTTTGCTCCTGTTCGAGCATTCCGCTGTTCCTGGGCTTTACCAGCGCCGGAATTCCGCTCGGTATCACCATGGCGTTCCTGTTCACCTCGCCGATCATCAACGAAGTGGCGGTCATCATGCTCTGGAGCCTGCTGGGCTGGCAGTTCACGCTGGTTTACGTTGTCATCGGTGTGGCCGTCGGTATTGGCGGCGGCATGCTTCTCGACGCCTTGCGCTCCGAGCGCTGGCTGAAGGATTTTGCCCGCAAGGCCTATGAACAAGCCGGCGAAGTATCCCCCTCGGACAACGCGGCGCCCGAGGCGACGCCGCTGACGCTTCGCCAGCGACACGAATTCGCGTCTGCCGAACTCAAGGAGATCGTCGGTCGCATCTGGAAGTGGGTGATCATCGGCGTCGGGCTGGGCGCCGCCCTCCACGGGTTTGTTCCCGACAACTGGTTCGCAGAGAACCTCGGGAGCGGCCAGTGGTGGAGCGTTCCCGTGTCGGTGCTGGCCGGCCTGCCGCTTTACTCCAATGCCACCGGCGTGATCCCGGTCATGGAAAGTCTCATCATGAAGGGCTTGCCGGTGGGCACCACCCTGGCCTTCTGCATGAGCACGGTGGCCGCCAGTTTCCCGGAATTCATCATGCTCAAGCAGGTCATGCAATGGCGCCTGCTTGCCACCATTTTCGTCATCCTGCTGATCAACTTCATGATCGTGGGCTGGGTGATCAACCTGCTGAGCCCGTGGCTGTTCAGCGGATTACACTGAAGGAGAGAAACCATGAAGAAAATCGAAGTTCTGGGTACCGGCTGCAAGAAGTGCGTGAACACCGCCGATCAGATTCAGGCCCTGGCCGATGAGCTCGGCGTCGAGGTCGAAGTCGAAAAGGTGACCGACCCGGCCACCATCATGGGTTACCAGGTCATGTCCACCCCCGGCGTGGCCATCGACGGCAAGCTCGTCCACAGTGGAAGCGTGCCCGATCACGGCCAGATCGAATCCATGCTCGAGGACTGAACCATCGTCACCGTACCGGTGCCGTATGGCGCCGGGGCGGAGACGATTCAGTCGATCACGCGGGAGACGGATTGGCCACCGGTTCGGGATCCTCGGCTTCCATGCGCAGGTAGCTGTCGAGTTCACCGCGGATTTCCGGAATGATGTCCTCGGTGTGCGTAATGCGCATGTAGAAGATCGAGAAGTAGATCACCTTGACCGAGTTGGTCAAGCGGTCGAGCACCACCGAGCCAAGCTTGCCCAGCCAGATGGCGATCAGCAGCGGTAGCCAGGAAAAGTGCATCTGCTCGGGCAGGAAACCGGCCTCGACGTTATTGAACAGCTCGCGGGCATCGCCGGCGTAGAAGGCCGGCACGGCATCGCCCACCCACAGGCCCAGGGCCAGGGCGCCGACGAACAGCACGAAGTAGACCGGCGCCATGATTGCGCCGACCGCGCGGGCGGCGATGTCGATGCCGAATACGCCGGCCAGCGTTTCTGGCACGTTGTCCTTGAGCGTGCCCATGCGCGAGACCGATTCGCGGATGCCCAGTCCGTCGACCGCGGCCGAGGGCAGCAGGTAGTTGTTGAGCAGATCCCAGACTTCCTCCAGGCCCTTCATGAACAGTCGCACCAACGCGCCGGCCTTGCCGTTGCTTCTCGCCATCGACATCATCCACGCGACCAGCATGTCGATCAACGCAATCTTGCGCGCCGTCCAGGCCAGTTCCTTCACACGGAATTTCGCCTGGTCGGCCGAACGCTTTTCGCCCTTGAGAACTTCGCTGACCAGCCAGCTTTGACGCAGTTCCTGGCGCGTGTCGAAGAAGTAGCGGTAGATGAACATCAAAATCGAGGCGAACAACAGCAGCATGCCGGTGCCGTTAGCGCCGACGATGAATGCGGTAATGGCGCCGAAGAACAGGCAGGTGAGCACCAGCCCGTAGATCGTCATGCGCACCCACGGGCGCACAATGCCGGGGTCGCGCCCGATGATGGTAAAGGTGTGCTTGAGCAGATAGCCGAGCTGCTTGAGCCGCTCGCCGAAGCCGGGTTTGCGCAGGGTTTGTTGCATGGTGTGGGAGATGCTTGTTGAAACCTGATCACTCTACGGATTCCGAGGCGCAAGCCTGCCACCGGTCACCGAATATCAAGCCGCTCTAGTGTACCCCGTCACTCATCTTGTAACTTATAGAGCGCCGTACAAGCTCGAGCGCAAGGCGGCGCTCGCCGGGAAGGGTGGTGCCCTTTGCAAGAGCGCCAACGCCGCGATCGGGCTTGTACGGCGCTCTATAAGTTACAAGATGAGTGACGGGGTACACTAGCCGGCCTGGCCCCACCACCGATCGAGTTTGTCGATGAGTGCCGAATAATCGGGCCGCTGGCGAAGGGGATCGAACCAGGGATGATAGCGCGTGTAGAGGGTCTGCAAATCATCCCACTCGACCCGTTCAAGCGCTTCGATCGCATCGCCGGGGCGATCCAGCGCCACCAGAACGATCGCCCGGGGAAATGGATCGGCGCCTTGCAAGATCTCTTCGACGCGTCGATCGTCCGGCGCGATTCTGCCCGCGGCGATTTCGGCCGCGGTCAGCCAGGCCGCCGCCGCTTCCGGTTCGGTGTCGGGGAAGTCTTCCAGGGCCAGCTCGAAGCGGCGAATGGCGGTGTCGCGTTTGCCCTGTAGCAGCAGGATCTGCCCCTCGGTGAGATAAGCTGCTCCGTAGCCGGGGGACAGCTCAGCGGCACGTTCGGTCAACGCCAGCGCACGATCGAGGTCGCCGGCGCACAGCTTGAGCACGGACAGTGACCAGTGCACCGAAGGCGCGAAAGGAGCTGATTGAAGCTGTTCGTCCATGCGTTGCATGCCACGCTCCAGATCGCCGCTGGTGGCTTCCAGCCAGCTCAGCCAGCCTCTCGCGACTTCCGGTTGCTGCCGGTGGGCGTCGCGCAGGATGTCCAGGGTGCGCGGCATGTCCCGCTCGAGGTAGAGGTGGGTCATGGCCAGGACGACCCGGGCCCGGGCATGATGGTCGTCGAGGGCCAGGGCCCGCTCGGCCAGCTCCCGGGCCCTGGGCAGCGTGGCTTCGGCCGTTTCGTGGCCGTAGTAGTGCAATAAGAACAGCGCGTTCGCCCGGCCGGCCAGCGGATCGGCGTAGGACGGGTCGACGCCGGCGGCCCGTTCGAACAGGCTGGCAGCCTGGCGCATGGTCGATTCGCTGCGCTGCTGCAGCAGGGTACGTGCACGCACCGTCATGGAATAGGCGGTGAGGTTTTCGGTCGGAAATGCCGAATTCTTGTCGGAGGATGTGAGCTCGGCGCGCAATGAATCAGCGATGTCGTTGATGATTTCTTTCTGCACGGCGAAAAGATCCGGGGCCGTGAGGTCGCCCCGATAGAGGCGTGCCCAGCGATGCAAGTCGGCCTGTGCTTCGATCAGCTGGACATTGACCTGGAAACCGTCGCCGAGCTGTTGTACGGCGCCTTCGACGATCCAGTTCACGCCGAGCTCCGCGGCGATTTCGGGGATCGATTTGTCGGTATCGCGATAGCGGCGGACCGAGGTCGCCGAGATGACGCGCAAGTCGCGGGACTGGCCCAGCCGGGTCAGCAGGTCTTGGTGCATGCCTTCAGCCAGCGGGATGTCGCCGGGGCCGAGATCGGCTAGCGGAAGAACGGCAATCGAGGGTGTGGACGATGTCTCAGGCACTCGATCCCGGATGACCAGCACCGCGGCCATGGCAACGACCAGAACCGCAAACAGGGTGATCGACAAGCCCCGTCGCCGACTTACATACGGCCGGCCCCTGCCGCGATCGACATCGGGATCCGCTGCGCCCGTGCCGGACGTGGCAGCGCATGATGCGCCATCCGCTTCGATGGGGGCCACCGATTCGATCAGCCGGTAGCCGCGTTTGGGGATGGTTTCGATGAAGTGTGGATCGGCCGCCGAGTCACCCAGCTTGCGGCGCAGTTCGGAAATACACCAGTTCAGCGCGTCGTCAGTGACGACCGTGTCCTGCCAGACTGTGGTGGAGAAATCCTGTCGACTGACCGCTTCTCCCGAGTGCTCGGCCAGGTGCAGCAGGACGTCCATGGAGCGGGCGTTGATCGTGACCTCCCCGGCCGGGCCCTCCAGCCGGTTGGCATCCGGATAGACCCGCCACTGCCCCAGATTGAAACCGTCTTTTAGATGCACTGAATGCTCCCTGACTTCTCAGTACGGCCTCAGTCTCGGATTCGAAAGTCCCGGTCACGTCCGGCCAAACGCCTTCGTTCATTGTGCCGCATTTCAAGATATCGCACAGGAAATGCTCATCCACTTCACAGGACTTCCGGCAGGGCTTTCCATAGCCTGCAACGGCACAAGGCAAGCCGGGAGAACCGGCGTTTCGATTTCTGGCAACCAGGAGGAACTCATGTACATGCAGCAATTCACTCGTCACTTCGTTTCGGGCCTGTTGGCGCTTGCGCTTGGCGGCGCGGCCATTCCGGCAACGGCCAAGCCCGACCAGGCCGAACACGCATTCGGTTTTGAGCAACGCAACGTCGTTGAGATCGTGTCCCGACACGGGGACAGCGACGAAGGAGATCACCAACTGGTATTCGATCTCTCCGACAATGAAATTCCCTCGGGCTGGACCACGCTCAAGCAGGTCAACGAGACTGGCGTGTTGCACTTCGTCTACATGTTCCGTCTCCCGGACGATCAGGCTGACCTGACCGTCGAGGAATACGCCGAGCTGACCCCCAGGGCGTTCCAGGAGGCCTGGGACCCGTTCTTTGCCGGCGATGTCGATGTCAACGAGTTCTTCGACAACTTGGTCGCCGGCTTGCCGGAATGGTGGGGCAACGTCCTCCCCAGCGGCGGGCCCGGCTTCCTGGACGCGGCGCGCACCGGCTGGACCACCCAGTTCCTGACGCCCGGCACCTACATTCTCGAGTGCTACGTCATGGATGGTGAAGGCACTTTCCACAATGTCGACGGCATGCTCGAGAAACTCGTCGTGACCGACGAGGTCAGCGAGAACGAACAGCCGCAGGCCGACCTGTCGGTGTCGATTTCCTCAACCGACGGCATCGTCGCCGACATGGGGGGCGTCCGGCCCGGTCTGCACACGGTGTCGGTGACCTTCGAGGACAACATCGCCTATGGACACGGTCTGGGCCACGATGTCCACCTGATCCGCCTCGACGGCGACACCGGGCTCGAAGACGTCAATACATGGGTCAACTACCTCGACGTCGGCGAGGACGGCTTCTATGCCGATCGCGGCGCACTGGTTTCCACCCACGACGACCCGGGGCCCCGAACCTTCCTCGGCGGCGTGCAAGACCTGTTTGCCAACGAGGCGGCCGGACAGAGCTTTCCGGTCACGGCCTACCTGCACGTCAACCTCACGCCCGGACGCTACGCCTGGGTCGCCGAGGTTCCCAATCCGATGCAGCCGGATCCGGAAAATTCGGACATGACCATGCTGGTCGAGTTCGATGTGGTGCCCCATGCCGATCTGGCGGGTGCATGGTACGAGCCGGATTCAGCCGGGCAGGGCTGGAACTTCCTGGCAACCGCGGACGGACTGTTCGGCTACTTTTACGGCTTCGGCGACGCCGGGGAGCCGTTGTGGCTGGTAACCGAAGAGGGCGCCTCTGGCTTTGCAGCTGGCGAGACCGTTTCGTATGACTTGCTCTACAGCCAAACCGGTTCCTTCGACGAGCCAACCGACCCCGAAGCCTTTCAGTATTGGGGCGAACTGCAACTGACTTTCGAGAGCTGTAGCCAGGCAACGGCCGAGATCAGCGGAATCCACGGCACGCAGACGCAGGAACTCGAGCGATTTGCCGTGGCGCCGGAAGCCGGCGCCTGCCGTTTCTAAAGCGCGGTTAACATGCCGGGAGATCGGCCGCCCGGAGCATCCGGGCGGCCGCTGCGAGTTAGCTCAGGGTGAAATGCCCCGTTCGCTTAGCAGATAGACGGCAAAACTAGCCAGCCAGTGGCCGCCTGCATAGTGTTCGTCGCTAACGCCGGACAGGCCCGCCCGCGCATGCTCGGCCGCCGATGCAAGCAGGGCCTCGCGTCGAGGATCTTTCTCCGGCAGTCCGGCGGCCATGCCCTCCAACATCCATGCCCGGGAGAGGTTGAGCCCGTCAATATGGGAGAGCTTGCCGTCGGCGCGGTCGGTCACCACCGCGACCGGCAGCCAGTCTTTTTCGCCGATGGTGGGCAGGAAGGTCTCCAGCCATCCGGCAAAGGCATCGGGCGACATCACGCGACGCATCAGATCGGCCTCGGCCAGGCACGGTGAGAGAAAGTCGTGACCGGAAGGCTCGTAGTCCAGCGGGCAGCCGCGATCGTCGGCGTAGAATCGCCCGGACGCTTTCTCGATGACCCCGGCGAGGCGCTCGTCGCCAACCTGCCGGGCGTAGTCGAGCGCCAGGCCGAAGGCGAAGGCGGTCTGGTCGTGCTCGCCGATGCGGATCGGGTAGTGAAGCTTGGGAATCCAGTCGCTCAGGCGCCGAACCGCGATCTCCTCCACCGGCCGCAGCCAGGCGCGCCACTGCTTGGCTTGCGGATCATCCCGCTGATCCAGCTCGGCGATCAGCTGGAGCAGCCAGGCCAGGCCGTACGGACGCTCGAACCCGGTGCGGTCCGGATGGGCCATGTAGGCCGCTTCCGCCAGGAGATTGCCCTCGGTCAGGTTCGCCGAAAGCTTCTCATGCGCCTGCCCGGCGAAGTCCGCCTCGGGAAAAAGGCGCGCCAGGCGCACCAGCAGCCAGTGGCCGTGAACGGAGGAATGCCAGTCGAAGCAGCCGTAGAAGGCGGGGGTCAGCTCCCGCGGCGCACCGACATCGTCATCGCCGGCCATGACGTGATGGATCAGGTTCGGGTATTCCTGGTCGACGCACTCGAGCGCCAGCGCGGCAAAGCGGCCGGCGGTGTCGGCGTCGAGCCGCGCTTCCTGCGCGGCGGCGGGACCGTTCATTGCCATCAGGGTCAGCAGCGGCAATGCCGGGAGCATGGTGAAAAATCGCATGGGCTATCCACGAATGTGTACATCGGGCAAGCTTACCGCGTAAAGGTCGGTGGTGGCCCCTTCAGGTGTGGCGGCACCGGGCGCTGTGCGGGTTTCGACAAGTCAAAGGCTTTAGTCAGGGCGGGGCAACTGGCCGCAGTGCGATCCTCGACCAGTCAACTGGTGTTTCGCCCGGGTGCGCTTTGCGGGGCCTGCGGGCGAGACCGGTTCAGGTGATGGCCCCTTCAGGTCTGGCGTCGCCGCCTGCGGTGCGAGCCTCGACAAGTCAACGGCGGTTTCGCCCGTCGCTTCGCGCTCTTTCGGCGAGTAACTTTTTTCCTGCGCGAAAAAAGTCACCAAAAACGCGCTTAAAAGATACCGGAGGCGTCTCAGGAACCTTATGGCGTCCAGGGCTCCAGAATGCCGATTACGGCTTCGCGAGGGCCCGGCTGAGGGCGCCCGGACTTCGACAGGGGCCGAAAGTGGCCCGGGTCGAAATCAGCGGCTGCCGGCAGACACGATCACGCGCTCTGACGCGCGCGACGGCTAAAGCCTCAGGCAATAGAAGATCTCATGCCGCGGACGTAGCCGGCCCTATCGAGGTCGTGCTGTTCAGGTGCGGGCTACGCCCAGGCTCTGATGAGGTTGCCATGTGCCTCGACCGAATTCTGGCGAGGACAGAAGCAATATTCCGTTAAACCCCAGTCCTTGCTGGGTGTGCGGACCAACCGCGTGAATGTGAGAGCGCTTTTGCTTACTTTTGTCGTAATTGACAAAAGTGAGTCGCCGAAAGAGCGCGAAGCGCCGGGCGAAACCGCAGTTGACTTGTCGAAACCCGCACAGCGACCGGTGGTGCCAAACCGGAAAGGTGCCAAGATCCGAGCAAACAGCACGCATGAGACACGAGTGACAACATCGGACATGTCGTCCGTCGGGGATGTAACCCCGACCTACCGCATCAGCCGCGCGAAGACATCCTTCGTACCTGCATCGAATAGGACAAACCGGAATTGCAGTGCTTCCGGTGCGTGTGCCTGTACGGTTTCGACGGCGATACGCGCCGCCTCCTCCAGCGGGTAACCGAAGGCGCCGGCCGAGATGGCGGGGCAGCCCATGGACTGGATGCCATTCTCCCCGGCCAGCCTGAGCATGTTGCGATAGCACTCGGCCAGGAGTTTGTCGGCCGGCTTGTCGATGCCGTAGCGCGGCCCGAGCACGTGGATGACCCAGCGGTTGGGCAAATTGAAGGCCTCGGTAATGACGGCCTCGCCCGGCTCGATCGGGGCCATGGGCAGGCAGGCTTCGGCCAGTTTCGGGCCGGCCCCGCGGTGCAGGGCGCCGGCCACGCCGCCGCCGGGCATGAGCTCGGCGTTGGCGGCGTTGACCACGGCATCGAGGTCGGGCTGGCTTGCAATATCGCCTTCAACGAGTTCGATCGGCATATGCACTCCATCAGCGTTGAACCCGACCTCATGATGCCATGGCTCCGGATCAATCGCTGCGGCCCGGGGAAAATTCCGGGTAGGCTTCCATGCCGCAATCGACGCGGTCGAGGCCCGCGGCTTCGTCGTCCGGATGGACGCGCAGGCCCACGGTCGCACGCAGGATGGCCCAGACGGCCAGGCTGGCTGCAAAGACGAATCCGCCGATGACGGCCAGCCCCGCAAGCTGTCCGCCCCAGGTTGCATCCGCATTGGTCCAGAGCACGATCAGCACGCCCCAGATGCCGCAGGTGCCGTGCACTGAGATCGCACCGACCGGGTCATCGATCTTGAGCTTGTCGAACATCAGGATGGAACCGACCACCAGACCGCCGCCGACAGCGCCGATCAGCGCGGCCTGCACCGGTGCCGGCGCCAGGGGTTCGGCCGTGATCGATACCAGGCCGGCCAGGGCGCCGTTGAGGGCCATGGTCAGGTCGGCCTTTCCAAAGATCGTGCGCGCCAGCAACAGGGCGGCCACCAGACCGGCCGCAGCCGCGGCATTGGTGTTGACGAATACCCGGGCCACGTTGTTGGCCGATTCAACGCTGGACACCGCCAGTTCCGAGCCGCCGTTGAAGCCGAACCATCCCATCCAGAGGACCAGGGTGCCGAGCGTGGCCAGCGGCAGGTTGGCGCCGGGAATGGCGCGGGGCCGGCCGTCGGGGCCGAAGCGGCCCTGGCGCGCACCGACCAGCAGCACGCCGGCCAGCGCGGCGGCTGCGCCGGCCATGTGCACGATGCCCGAGCCGGCGTAGTCGCTGTAGCCCAGGCCGTCGAGGAATCCGCCGCCCCAGCTCCAGTAGCCCTGAACGGGATAGATGACGCCGGTCAAGATGACGGCGAAGGCCAGGAAGCTCCACAGCTTCATGCGCTCGGCGACCGCACCCGAGACAATCGACATGGCCGTGGCCACGAAGACCACCTGGAACATGAAGTCCGCCAGGCTCGAGTAGTAGACGTCGCCGTCACTGGCGATCACGGCTTCGGCCGAGTTGTCGGCCGCCGACAGCAACCAGTCGACGCCCGGCCAGATGCTGTTGATGCCCTCGGCCGGATACATCAGGTTGTAGCCGATGATCATGTACATCAGGCAGGCGACCGAGTAGAGGGAGACGTTCTTGGTGAGAATCTCGACGGTGTTTTTCGCCCGCACCAGTCCGGCTTCAAGCATGGTGAAACCGGCGGCCATCCACATGACCAGGACGGCGCAGACCAAAAAGTAGAAGGTGTCGAGCGCGTAGCGTGTTTCGATAATGGCTTCCATTGTTCCCGATCCTCCTTTAGATGGCGTCCTGGTCGCGTTCGCCGGTGCGAATGCGAATGACCGAATCCAGCTCGGCGACAAAAATCTTGCCGTCGCCGATGCGGCCGCTGCCGGCCGAGGCCTGGATGGCTTCGACGACGTCTTCGATCCGGTCCGAATCGACGGCGATCTCGAGCTTGATCTTGGGCAGGAAGTCGACGTGATATTCGGCGCCGCGGTAGAGCTCGGTGTGACCCTTCTGCCGACCGAAGCCGCGCACCTCGGTGAGCGTCATGCCGGTGACGCCGACCTCGGCCAGCGCCGAGCGCACCGGGTCGAGCTTGAAGGGCTTGATGATGGCCGTGACCAGTTTCATGGCAAATCTCCCGTGAGTATCTCCGCACAACAGGGCAAGCCCCGTGCCACTTCGCCAAGGCACTGATAGAACGCGGATTTCCAGCGCCGGCACGCGCGCTCTGCACGGCTTCTGCGCAGCGACTGCTCAGATTCGGGGCAGATCCCTCACTGACCCGCCCGCATCCGTGCGAGATAATGCGGCGGTCCCATTGATGCGGCCGACCCGCCAGGAACGATGCCCGAGCTGCCCGAAGTCGAAACCACCCGCCGCGGCCTGACGCCCCTGGTCGAGGGCCGCCGCATCAGCGCGGTCACCGTCCGACAGCGCCAGCTGCGCTGGCCCGTTCCCGACCGGATCGACGCATTGCCCGGACAGACGATCACGGCACTGGAGCGCCGCGCCAAGTGGCTCATATGGCGCCTGGAATCCGGTTCGCTGCTGTGGCACCTGGGCATGTCGGGTTCGTTCAGGGGCTGGAAGGATCCTCCCGCGCCGGGCCCGCACGATCACGTCGATCTGCAGGTCGAGGACGGCTACCTGATCCGCTTTACCGACCCGCGCCGCTTCGGCGCGCTGCTATGGGGCGGGAACGATCCCTTCGAGCACCCGCGCCTGGCGAGCCTGGGCCCCGAACCGCTGGGCGAAGCATTCGACGGCGAGTGGCTGTGGCGGCTGAGCCGCGGGCGGAAGGCCTCGGTCAAGCTGTTCATCATGGACGCGAAGACCGTCGTCGGCGTGGGTAACATCTACGCCTCCGAGGCCCTGTTCGCCGCCGGCATCCACCCGCGGCGGCCGGCCGGGCGCATCAGCCGGGCGCGCTACGACCGGCTGGCCGAGTGCATCCGCCGAACCCTGGCCGACGCCATCGAGCTCGGCGGCACCTCGCTGCGCGATTTCACCGTGGGGGACGGCACGCCGGGCTACTTCGGCCAGTCGCTGAAAGTCTACGGCCGCGACGGCCGGCCCTGCCCCGCCTGCGGCAAGCCGGTGCGAAGAGAAGTCATCGGGCAGCGCAGCACATTCTTCTGCCCAGGGTGTCAGCGATAGGACAATCCTTCGACAGCTGCAAGATCAAACCGCCTGTACAGCAGCGGCGGTGCCGAGCTATGCTTTCGGCATAGGGGTTTTCCAAGGAGTGACATCCATGAGCACGAATAGAATCATCGGGATCATCCTGATCATCGTCGGCGGCGGTCTGCTGTTCTTCGGCTTGCAGGCCACCGGCTCACTGACCGAGGAAGTGCACGAGACCTTCACCGGCCGCTTTACCGACGAGACCACCTGGTACCTGCTCGGCGGCGGTGCAGCGCTCATCGTCGGGCTCATCATGGCCCTGCGCGGCGGGAAGTGACGCACAAATCCTCGATTGACACCGCCTGCGTCCATGCCGGCGAACAGCACGGCGACAGCCGCTTCGGCCTGAATACCCCCGTCGTGACCAGCACCGCCTTCGACTATCGCGAGGGTGGCGTGCGCTATCCGCGCTACGCCAACGCGCTCAACCACGAGGTCGCCGCCGACAAGATCGCGGCGCTCGAGGGCGCCGAAGCGGCACGCGTCACCGCTTCGGGCATGGGCGCGATCAGCGCGGTGTTCCTGACCCTGATGAAGCCCGGCGATCACGCCGTGATTCTCGACGGCCTCTACGGCGGCACCACGGACCTGATCGAAGGCCTGCTCGAACCGATGGGCATGCGGTTTGCCACATGGAACGGCGAGCCGGATGCGCTGGCCGATCTGTTCGAGGAAAAAACGCGGCTGCTGATGGTCGAGTCGCCCACCAACCCGCTGCTGTCGATCGTCGACCTGGCCGCGACGGCGAAGATTGCCGCCCGGCACGGGGTCGTGAGCTTCATCGACAACACCTTCGCCACGCCGATCCTGCAGCGACCAATCGAGTACGGCTTCGACCTGGTCATGCATTCGGCCACCAAATACCTGGGCGGGCATTCCGACCTGCTGTGCGGTGCGCTGGCCGGTTCGAAGGCTCTGATTGACCGCATTCATCCCAACATCGTCCGCCTGGGCGCGACGCTCAATGGCCAGGACCTGGCCCTGCTGGAGCGATCGATCAAGACGCTGGGCATTCGCGTCGAGCGAGCGTCGGACAATGCCGGAAAACTGGCTGGGAAACTACAGGCCGACCCACGCATTGCCGAAGTGCGCTATCCCGGGCTCGAGAACCATCCGGGTCACTCGGTGGCGGCTGAGCAGATGCAAAGCTTCGGCGCGATGCTCAGCTTCAGACTCGTCGATTCGATTGCGCCGGATACCTTCCTCGACCGTCTTGAACTGATCCGCCCGGCCATCAGCCTGGGCGGCGTGGAGTCGAGTGTCAGCCAGCCGTCGAAAACCAGCCACGCCAAGATCAGCGACGCAAAGCGGAAGGCGCTCGGCATCGACGACCGGCTGATGCGCTTGTCCGTCGGGATCGAGGGGGTGGATGATTTGTGGCGGGATCTCGATCGGGCGTTGGGTGCCTGATCGGAGCTCAGGAAGGTGTCTCCGATCACGTGGATGGCACGTGTGAGGAAGGATTGATCAGATCGGGGACCTCGTCCGTCGCGGATGTAACCGCGACCTACGCGGGCAATAGGTAATCCAGCGGCACCGTAGGTCGGGGTTACATCCCCGACGGACGACCGTTCGGCTGCCTTCCGAACCTGTCTATAGCTCGGGCGGGACACGCTTCTTCGTCGCCTGCTCGTAGGCATACGCCATCCCCAGCAACTTCGGCTCGCTCCAGGCCGATGCAAAAAACGACAATCCCACGGGCAGTCCCTCGATCTGTCCCATCGGAACGGTGATGATCGGATAGCCCGCGCGGGCGGAAGGGGATGAACTGGCCAGCTGGAAGTTGTCGCCCAGGACCAGGTCGGTCTGCCACGCCGGCGAGCCGGTCGGAGCGATGATCGCGTCGAGGTCGTGCTCGGCGAGCACCCGATCGATGCCCTTCTCACGGCCGTGCTCGAGCATGCGCGAAAGCGCGTCGAGATATTCGCTGCTTTGGATGTCGTCTTTTTCGGCGGCCTGGAACAACAGCGCGCGATCGAAACGCGCCGTGGATTCCGGATCGTTGCGAATGGCTTCCACCAGGTCTTTATAAGTCTCGAACGGCGCGCGATCGCCCAGCGCGGCAAAGTAGGCGTCCATGCCGTGATGGAACTCGTAGAGCAGCACGTTGAAGGCATCGCCGCCGATGTTCTCTTCGGTAATCGTGTCGATCTCGACGATCTCGGCCCCGGCGGCTTCGAGCGCCGAAACCGCCTCGCGCGTAAGCGCTTCCACGCGATGATTCTGTTCGGTCGGGCCGGTCCACAATCCCAGGCGCTTGTCCTTCAGGGCCTCCGCATCGAGGAACTGCGTGTAATCGGCGTGCCGCACGATCTCGTCGCCGAGCGTCTTGTCGTCGCGCGGATCTTCGGCCGCCAGCACGCCCAGCAAGACGGCCGCATCGCGCACCGTGCGCGTCATCGGGCCGGCGCTGTCGCTCGTGTGCGAGATGGGAATGATGCCGCTGCGGCTCCACAGCCCGACCGTCGGCTTCATTCCAACGATGCCGTTGGCATTGGCGGGGCAGACGATGGAGCCGTTGGTCTCGGTGCCGATGGTCAATGTCGCCAGGCTGGCCGCGGCGGCCACGGCCGGCCCCGAGCTGGAGCCGCAGGGATTGCGCTGCAGATCGTGGGGATTCTTCACCTGACCACCCAGGCGACTCCAGCCGCTTGAAGAGGTGCTGGAATGAAAGTTGGCCCACTCACTCAGGTTGGCCTTGCCCAGGATGATTGCCCCGGCCTCGCGCAGTCGAGAAACAATAAAGGCGTCCCTCGGGGGTACAACGCCGTCGAGCCAGACGCTGCCCGCCGTGGTCGGCATGTCGGCGGTGTCGATGTTGTCCTTGAGCAGGACTGGAATGCCGTGCAGGGGGCCACGCACATTGCCTTGGGCGCGCTCGCGGTCGAGTTCGGCGGCCCTCTCGAGCGCGTTCTCGTTGACGTGGCGAACGGCATTGAGCATCGGACCGGATCGATCGAGCTCTTCGATGCGCTTGAGATAGGCGGCGGTGACTTCTTCGGCGGTGAAGTCACTCCGTTCGTAGCCGGCCTGGATGGTGGCAACGTCCAGTTCGGCGACGTCGGGCAGGTCGCTTGCCGAAAGTGGGAGTGCGGCGATTAGAAAGCAGGTTGTCAATACGGCACGCATGTCTAGCCTCCAGAGCCGGCAGATGAAACGCCAATCATGCCATTAAAATTCGGCGATGCTTTCGAGCAAGTTTCACCACGCATTAGATGTGATTGATCAGGTCCGATGTCTCGTCCGTCGGGGATGTAACCCCGACCTACGATTGAATCGAGCGTTTCGGCTGCCGATTGTGCGTCCGTCAAGATGGAGGCCAAGCGACGCGGGCATCGATGTCTCGATGACCCGCGTAGGTCGGGGTTACATCCCCGACGGACGACGTTTCAGCCCTGTACACACATAGCTACGCGTGCTCTCGTCAACTACCGCCCTCCCGGTTCCGCGAAACCCGCGAACCACTTGCGGACTTCGTCGTACCAGTACAGCGAGTTGTTGGGCTTGAGCACCCAGTGGTTCTCGTCCGGAAAGTAGATCAGGCGCGATTCGATGTCCTTGCTCTGCAGGGTGCGGAACAGCTCGAAGCTCTGACCGACCGGCACGCGCAGGTCTTGCTGGCCGTGAATGATCAGCGCCGGCGTGTCGAAGTTCTCGGCATAGTAGTGCGGCGAGATTTCCTTGTAGATCTCGGGTGTCTCCCAGAAGTGGCCAAAGCGCGTGGCGTGCACGGCGAAGTCGGAAGCCATCTGCGAGTACATGTTGTAGACCGGCGCGTGGATCATCAGCGCGTTGAACGGATGCGGTTTGCCGAGCAGGATCGTCGAGAGGTAGCCGCCGTAGCTACCGCCGCCGGCGACCATGCGATCGTTATCGATCCAGTCCTTGTCCTCGAACCACTCGGCCGCGGCGATGGTGTCGTTGTACGGCGCGGTGATCCAGTCGGGGTTGATGTAATCGACGAAGTCCTGGCCGAAGCCCGACGAACCGTGAAAGTTATGCCAGGCGGTGACGTAGCCCCACGATGCGAAAGTCTGCGCGTTCCACCGGAAATGAAACACGTCGTTGATCGAACCGTGCGGGCCGCCGTGAATCAGCAGGAACAGCGGGTATTCCTTGCTCTCGTCAAAGCCCGCCGGATAGTTAACCCACATCTGGATGTCGGCGCCGTCATGGCCCGTGTAGGTAACCGACTCGTAGCTACCAGCGTCGACCGAGTCGAGCAGTGCCTTGTTGATCGTGCTCAGGCGCGTGGCCTCACCGCTGTCGGTGTCGATACGGACCAGGCGCGGCGGGTACAGGAAGCTCTCGTTGCTGCCGACCAGGGTGCCGTTGCCGGCAATGGCGAGGTCGCCATAGCTGGTCTCGGCGGTAATCGCGCGAGGCTCACGGCCCTGAGCGTCGATGAAGAACACGCGCACCGTGCCCTCGTCCTGGATGCTGCCGTAAAAGCCCGAGGCATCCGGCGCCCACACCAGGCCGGAGGCGGAGCGATCCCAGCCTTCGGTGATGTTGCGCTGATCGAGCGAGTCGAGGTCGACCAGAACGATGTCCTGCGTATCGCCGTAGAAGCCGGCGATATCCTGCTGCAAGTAAGCCAGCCTTTCGCCGTCCGGGCTGAACATCGGCGTACTGTCGTTGGCTTCGTTGTCGGGCGTGATGTTGTCCGCTGATTCGCCGCCGATCTCGGCCAGGAACACGTCGTAGTCTGGATCGACGCCGTCGCGCTTGCGGTCGGCCACGAAGGCGATGTGCGTCTCGTCGGGGTGGATGTCGTAGCTGCCGGCCCCGGCGCCGGAGCGGGAGAGCTGGCGACCCAACGGCTGCGTCATCGCTTCGATCTCGTCGCCGTCGGCGGGAATACGGAAGACGTGGTTCTGGCGTTCCTCATCGATCCAGTGATCCCAGGACGAATAAGGCAGGGCGTTCCACTGTTGCGCGGTGACCTTGGAATCCTTTTCTTCCTTGATCTTCTCTTCCATCTCCTGCCAGTTCATGTCCGAGTAGACGCTGGAGACAAAATAGATGTGTTCACCCACCCACTTGAGGCCGCCGGCGCCGGTGGGCACCTCACTCAGGCGCTGCGCCTCGCCGGGACCGTCCATGCTGAGCACGTAGATCTGCCCGGCCTCGTCTTCACCGCGCTTGGCGACAAAGGCCAGGCGGTCACCTTGAGGCGAGAATGCGGGGCTGGAGGCATCCTGCCCCTCGACGGTCAGCGGTCGTTCGACCGAGCCGTCGGCGGCGAACAGCCACAAGCGCGTCTCGCCGGTGTCTTCTTCGACGTCGTAGTCGGTCACGGGCGCGACCACCCAGTCGCCGTCGGGAGAAATCACCGGCGAACCGATGCGGTCGAGCTCCCACAGGACTTCGGCCGACAGAACCTTCCGTTCGTCTTCGCCGCTGTCATCCTGGGCCAGCGCCGGGATCGGGAGGAGGAGGAGCAGGGTTAATAGCAGTCTTTTCATTCTGGTGCCTTCGTTGTGTCGCGTTGCTGTTGAGGTCTCACGCAGAGCCGCTGAGACGCAGAGTTCGCAGAGAAAAGACTGGAAAACTCATTCTTTAAAAAGTCAGGATCAGTTTTTGCTCTTTCCCTGTTTTTCTCTGCGTACTCTGCGGCTCTGCGCCTCTGCGTGAGGCCATACCACCCGCACCCCTCAACCGGAGTAGGGCTTCAATGAATCCACCGCCATCGTGTAGGCGGAGTCGGCGGTTTCGTTGGTGACTTCTTCGATGTTGAGCGTGCCTTCCATGTAGAAGGCGTCCCAGATATTGACCATTTCGATGGGTTCTTCGAGGCGGCCGTAGATGATCTGGTTGGCCGGCGGCGGCGGGACGTGGATGCAGGCGCCGAAATAGGGCACCAGGAAGAAGGTTTTCAGGTTGCCCTTGCCGTCGGTTTCCACCGGCACGACGAAGCCCGGGATGCGGATCTTGTTGCCGTCGAGCTCGCCCACGGTCTCCCAGGACTGAAACTCCTCGGCCGAGGCGTAGCCGGAATGATCGACATTCTCGGAGGCCTGATCCCAGGCCGTCTGCTCTTCTTCCGGCATGAGGTCCATCCACTCGACCTCGCGCACTTCGTTAGCCCCTGCGACACCGGCAAGAATCAGGCCGACGGCCGCAGCGGCCAGGATGATGTTGCGCTTCATGACACTCCCGTAGTTTGATTCGAGTTCACTCATACACCGACAGCCGGGACGAGCGCGGGTTCAAAGCCGGACCTGCATACCGTCGGCCAGGGTGCGGCGGTAGGCCATGATGGCCGGTACGAGCGCCACCAGCAAGCCGACGACGAAAATCCCGCCGAGCACCGCCCACTGCCAGGGCTCGGGCAGCGTCACACCCACCGCCAGGCCGAAGACATCCAGCAGCCAGGGACCCAGGCCGACGATGGCACCGACGGCCAGCGCGATACCCAGCACCAGGCCGCCCAGAACGATCAACCCGGCCTCGAAAACCAGCAGGGCGGCAATTTGCCAGGCGCGTGCCCCGTTGGCGCGCAGGATGGCCATCTCGCGCCGGCGCTCGTTGAGCGTGGTCAACAGCACCGTGACCATGCCGAGCAGCCCGGTGATCACCACCAGCAAGGCTACGGCGCGCAAAACCAGTTCGGCCACGCCGGTCAGACGCCACAGCTGTTGCAGGGTGATGCCGGGCATCACCGCGGAGAGCGCTTCGGCCTCGTATTCGTTGAGGTCACGCTGTAGCCCGAAAACCGCTGCGGGCGCGGTCAGACCGACCAGCACGGCGGAGACTTCATCCGGTTCGTGCTCGTGGGCATGCTCACGGGCCTCGTGTGGATCGAGTCCGCTTCCGGGTCGGTGAACGCCCGACTCCCAGCCGACGTGGATCACGCCGTAGGCGTTGACTGGAATGTAGAGATTGCGGTCGACCGGCGTGCCGGTGGGTTCGAGCACGCCGCGGACGGTGAAGGGATGGTCCTCGTGCTCGTGCAGACTGACGTTGCCGCCGCCGTGGGCGAGGTGGATTTCGTCACCAGTCGAGTAGCCGAAACGTCTGGCCACCTGGTGGCCGATGACCACGTCGAAAAGATCCTCGAAAGCCCCGCCGGCCGCCATCGCCAGCGGCTGGCGGTCTCCGTAACGATAGTGTTCGAAGAAATCCGGCGTCGTCCCGATCACGCGCTCGCCGCGATGGCTGTCGCCGATCAGCAGCGGAATGGTCCACTCGACCATGCGCTGATCTTCGATGTGTTCGAGGGTCTCGTGCGAGATGTTGTTGCCCGGGGTGCCGATACCGAAAACCGTGTTGAGCAACAGCTGGACGGGGGCGGTGCGCGCACCCACGATCAGATCGGTGCCGGAAACCGAGCGGTAGAAGCCTTCGCGCACGTCGGTGCGCAATTGTTCGACCATCACCAGCAAGGCAATGGACAGCGCGATGGTGAAGATTGTCAGCATCACCGTCGCGCGGCGGTTGCCCAGCGAAAGCCAGGCCAGTCGCAGCAGGGTCATGCCCGCACTCCCGCCCGGTTGATCTCGGGCAGTTCCACGCTGCGGTCAAAGCGCGCCGCCAGTTCGCGGTCATGGCTGACGAACAACAGCGCGCTTCCGGCGGCTTCGAGGCGACCGAATAGCAGGTCGAGAAAGCGTTCGCGCCGATCGGTATCCAGTGAGGAGGTCGGTTCATCGGCCAGCACCAGGTCCGGCTGACCGATCAGCGCGCGGGCGGCGGCCACGCGCTGCTGCTGGCCCACGCTGAGCTGGTCGGCGCGACGGTTCCAGAGGGCATCCTCGAGATCCATCGCTTCGAGCAGGTTCCGGGCCGCCTGTTGGACATCACCTGCACGCTGCGCCCGCGACTTCGAGAACCGGCACGGCAGGGTCACATTGGCGATCACGTCCAGCCAGGGCAGCAGGTTGAATTGCTGGAAGATCACGCCGAGATGGTCCGCCCGGAAACGATCCCGGCCGCCGCCGGACAGCGCGGACAAATCCTGACCGCACAGCTTGACTCGCCCGGCCTGCGGCACCACCAGCGCGCCGATGGCGGCCAGCAACGTCGACTTGCCCGATCCGCTGGGCCCATGCAGAAAGACCTTCTCCCCCGGGGCGACGGACAACCGTTCGATATCGAGCACCCTCTCGTCCTGGCCGGGCCAGGAGAAGCGCAGGTCTTCGATGGTGAGTACCGAATTCATAATCTGCCATTTTGCCGCATGCCCATCGCCAACGGGTGAGGAACAGGCACAAAGGTGTCAGCGGAACCGCTTGTCTCATTGCCAAACCCCTGGACGCCTGGGCCGTTTGGAACATTGGAACTTCGGTCATTCGAATTTGTTTGAGATTTGGTGCTTGTGATTTGAAAATTTTTCCCACCCGCGTCCCCACCGGGCTCACAAGGCGCAGCCTCAGATCGAAAGCTCCGATCCAACCCAATTTGCACCCTCCAAAGCATTGACGCACAATTGCCGGCCTGTAATGACAACTTCATTTTCGGGGACTCGAGAATAATGAAAACCACTTCCATTCACGGCATGTGGTCGTCGCGGCTGGCCTTCATCCTGGCCGCCACGGGTTCAGCCGTCGGTCTCGGCAACATCTGGCGCTTTCCCTACATCACGTCCGAGAACGGCGGCGGCGCCTTCGTTCTGATCTACCTGGCGTGCATTCTTGTTGTCGGCCTGCCGGTGATGTTCTCCGAGATCGTCATTGGGCGGCGCGGCCGGATGAGCCCGATCAATTCGCTCAAGGAGTTATCCGACGACGCCGGCAAGACGCGCGCCTGGACGGGGATCGGCTGGATGGGCATCATCGCGGGCTTCCTGGTGCTGTCTTTCTATTCGGTCGTTGCCGGCTGGACGCTGCACTACGGCTTTGAGTATCTCAAGCAGTTGCTCGGCGGGCCGGCCATTACCGACCCGGATGCAACCTTCGGCGCGTTGCTGGCGAACCCGGCCGAGCTTACTTTCTGGCACGCCG
Source organism: Lysobacterales bacterium (assembly GCA_034520805.1). Lineage (GTDB taxonomy): Bacteria > Pseudomonadota > Gammaproteobacteria > Xanthomonadales > Wenzhouxiangellaceae > Wenzhouxiangella. Next base: position 130,860 of record JAXHNG010000001.1, read on the forward strand.
TGTTCATGGCCATGACCCTGGGCGTGGTCGCCTTCGGTGTGGAACGCGGACTCGAGCGCGCCGTCAGTATCCTCATGCCGGTGCTCCTCGGACTGCTGCTGATCCTGCTCGGTTTCGGCATGAGTACCGGCCACTTCATCGAAGCGGTGGGCTTTTTGTTCAAGCCCGACTGGTCGCAGGTCTCGGGCGCCATGATCGTCACCGCCATGGGGCAGGCCTTCTTCACCCTGAGCCTGGGCATGTGCGCGATCATGACTTATGGGGCCTACCTCCCGGCCGGCGTTAGCATTCCCCGCGTGGGCATAACCGTGGCCGCAGCCGACACAGCGGTAGCCCTGATCGCCGGGCTGGCGATTTTCCCGATCGTGATCTCCTACGGCATCGATCCGGGCAGCGGCGGCGCGGGGCTGATCTTCACGTCCTTGCCGCTGGCGTTCAACGAAATGCCCTTCGGCATTCTCTACGGCATGATGTTCTTCCTGCTGCTTTCGGTGGCCGCCTGGACCAGCTCGATCTCGCTGCTCGAGCCGGCCACCGCCTACCTGGTCGAGCGCACCAACCTCACTCGCAAAGCATCAGCCTTGGTCGTCGGCGCTGTTGCCTGGCTCGCGGGGATGGCGTCTGTGTTCTCCTTCAATGTATGGCAGCACATTCGATTCGGCGCGCCAGACTTTCAGTTGCCAGATGTCGAGTTTGGGCCGCTAGGAAACATCGCTGCTATAAACTGGGGGTTCCATGGCAAATCGATCATGGACGCAATCGAGCACGTGGCCAACAACATCATGATGCCGCTTGGCGGCATGCTGATCGCGGTCTTTGCCGGCTGGGTGCTGTCTGACAAGATCACGCACGAAGAGCTCGACAAGAAGATGCCCGACTGGGCCTTCAAAACCTGGCTGTGGCTGGTGCGGGTCGTCACGCCGGCGCTGATCCTGGTCGTGCTGGCCAGCCTGATGGGACTCATTTGAGGCTTCGGATAAGCCTTGGTAAAAACAGAGGCCCTCGCCTTCGGCGGGGGTCGTGTTTAGAAATTCGAAATACGAAGCACCAAATCCGAAACAAATATTAAAGCGGGTCGAATGTTCCAATAGCTACCGAGGCCTACCGGTCAGCCATATTCGTTTGAACATTCGATTTCGGCTTTGATTTGTTTCGGATTTGGTGCTTCGATTTTCAAACTTATTGGCTTTAAGCTGAAAGCTCTAGGCATGGAGCCACTCCCCAACCACTTCAGCCAGCAACGGTGTCAGGTCGATCCTGGATTCCGGTACGTCTACACTGTTGCTGCAAACGATCCGCTCGATGCCTGCGTCGCTGAGCGTTTCGCGTGCCCGCTCGCCGAACAAGCCGTGAACGCCGACAACGACCGGCGCATCGAATCCGGCGGCGACAAGCGCTCGGGCCGCTTCGGCCATGGTCGTTCCAGAAGAGATAATGTCGTCGACGAGCACCGGCGTGTGCCCGGCCAGCGCCTCGAGGTCGGGCAGCTGCAGGCTCACGTCCCGGTCGCCGTGGCGCTTCTTGGTGAACACCCGCCAGGGCAGGTCGCGCAGGGCCGCGACAGCACTGACCCACTGTTCGCTCTCGCCGTCGGGACCGATCAGCACCGGATCGGCGACCTCGGCTGCAATCCAGCCGGCCAGGGCGGGCGCGGCTTCGACCACGCGTGATTCCAGCGAGTAGAGTTCGTCGAGGCTGGCATAGCGGTGCAGGTGCGGGTCCACGGTCACCAGCCAATCGAATTGCGCCGAAAGCCAACGCGCAAAAGGCCGCGAGGTAACCGCCTCGCCCGGCTTGAAGCGCATATCCTGGCGCATGTAGGGCAGGTAGGGACAAACCAGACCGACCCTTCTCGCCCCCAGGTCGCGCGCCAGGTCGGCGACGAAGAGCAGGGCCGCGAGCCTGTCATCGGGGTGATCGAGGCGGGCCACGACCAGGACGTCGCGTTCGGCCGGGTCGGCATGCAGCCTCAGATAGCTCTCGCCGTCCGGGAAGCGGCGCCATTCCAGTTCGCACCGCTGCAGGCCGAGCCGCTCGGACAGGGGCGCTGCCATGTCTTCAGCGCCCGGCATCGAAACGATGAGCCCACGGAAGGAATCGTTCATGCCCCGCTCCCGATGGCCACGATGCCGTTGGTCTCGGCAAACTCGCGGGCATAGTTGAGTTCGCCTCGGGTCTCGGCATGGATGGTGTAGAGCGGCTGGCCGGCTTCGACCCGGTCACCGAGGCGAACGTGCATGTAGACACCGGCGGCGGGAGCGCCGGGGGCGCCGGCCAGCTTGGCCACCTGGGCCAGGCGTCGATTGTCGAAGCGAGTGACCACGCCTGCGTGTCTGGAAGGCATCGGATGTTCTTCGCTGGCCACGGGCGGCTGGCGCAGGCCGCCCTGGGCGCGGCAGATGGCTTCGAAACGGGCCCGGGCCCGGCCGCTGGCAATCGTTTCCTCGGCCATCGGCGATCCTTGTCCGTCCCCGGCCACACCGGCCAGCTCGAGCAAGGCACCGGCCAGTATCACGGCGCGGTCGCGCAGATCGCGCGGCTGGTCTTTTGCATTGGCCAGAACCGCCAGGATGTCGTGCGCCTCGAGCGCGGGACCGATGCCGCGACCGACCGGCTGGCTTCCGTCGGTAATCAGTACGCGGACCTTCATGCCGAATCGTTCACCCGTAGCCTGGAGCCGGGCGGCAAGACGCTCGGCATCGGCTTGCGAGCGCACCTTGGCCGTCTCGCCCACCGGCACATCGAGCACAAGGTGCGTCGAACCGGCCGCGACTTTCTTCGATATCACCGAGGCGACCATCTGGCCTTCGGCGTCGATGTCCATCAGGCGCTCGACGCGGATCAGCGTATCGTCGACCGGGCTCAGCCGCATCGCGCCGCCCCAGGCCATGCAGGCGCCCTCGGCCTCGACCACCGATCGCAGCTTCTCGATGTCGAGATCGACCCGGGTCATGGTCTCGACCGTATCGGCCGTGCCGGCCGGAGAGGTGATGGCCCTCGAAGAGGTCTTGGGCATCCACAGGCCGTGTTCGGCAACGATCGCGACCACCAGCGGCGTAGTGCGGTTGCCGGGCAGGCCGCCGACGCAGTGCTTGTCGACAATGATGTCGCGCGCCCATTCCAGGCGTTCCCCGGCGTCGACCATGGCGGCGATCATGTCGCAGAGTTCATCGTCGTCCGGATCGCGGGCGGCCATGCTGGTGAGAAACATCGCCAGGTGAACGTCGGCATAGCGACCGGCCGCGATGTCGTTGATGGCTGCATGCATCTGCGCGCGATCGAGGCGATTGCCGTAGATGCGTCCGCGCACGGCGCTGAGCGAGGCGATTGGCTGGGGGTGCGCGATGTGAATCGAATCCCCTTCGTCAACGTCCAGGTGCGCCCAGGCGGATTCGGACAGGCCGATTTCGTCCAGCCCGAGCCACTCGGACTCGATCTGGTAGAGCGTGGCAATGATCGATTGGCCGGCGTTTTTGAGCCGAACGCGGGCGTGGGCCGAGAAACCTTCCGAGCGGCAGACGGGGCTGTCGCGCCGGGTGATGACCACGAGCTCGTCGTGGGTGTCGAGGCCGAGACGGCGGGCAACGAGATCGTTGCCGTTGGCGTGACCCGAAGGATCGCTCATGCCAGCACGTGTTCCGATTCGTGCTCGGGCACCACGCAGTCCCAGCCCAGTTCCTCTTCGATGCGAAGCCGCATGGCGTCGGCCGCATCGGGCTCGCCGTGAACGATGAAGGTCTTGCGCGGCGGCCGCTCGAAGCCCGAAAGCCAGCGCATGATTTCGTCGGCGTCGGCGTGGGCCGAGAGCATGTCGAGATTTTCGACGCGAGCGCGAACCGGCCAGTACTGGCCGTGAATCTTCACCGATTCCTCGCCGGCCACCATCTTGGCGCCGCGCGTGCCGCCGGCCTGGTAGCCGGCGAACAGGATGGTATTGCGCGCGTCCGGCGCGTAGACCTTGAGATGGTGGATTACCCGGCCACCGGTCGCCATGCCGCTGCCGGCGATGATGATCTTGGGGTGTGGGTTGGTGTCGAGCGCCTTCGAGCCTTCGACGTCACGAACGTATTCGGGCAGGGAGCAGGCCGCCTCGGCCTCGGCCGCGCTCAGGCGATGGTCCCCGGGATGGTCGGAGAACACCTGCGTGGCATTGATCGCCAGCGGGCTGTCGAGGTAGACGGGAATACTGGGAATCGCGCCGGACTGGATCAGTCGGTTCAGGTGGTGCAACAACAGCTGTGTGCGCCCCACCGCAAAGGCCGGAATGATCACGCTGCCGCCCCGGGCAGCGGTCTCGTTGACGATCCGGGCGATCTCGACTTCCGGGTCTTCGTGGTTGCGGCTGCGATTGCCGTAGGTCGATTCGACGACGAGGTAGTCGGCTTCTCGAACCGGCTCGGGGTCGGGCATCGTGGCGCTACTGTAGTTGCCGAGGTCACCGCTGAAGACGATGCGGGTGCCGTGGATGTCGACCTGCGCGGTGGCCGCCCCGGGAATGTGCCCGGCGTGCCGGAACAACACCTCGAGGTGGTCGGTACGATAGGGATCGTCGAAGCGCACCGCGCGAAAACGCTTGAGCGATTCCTCGGCTTCGGCCTTGGTGTAGAGGGGCCGGGCCGGCTTGTGCCGGGTCCAGCCGTGGCGGTTGGCCAGCTCGGCGTCCTTCTCCTGGATGAATCCGCTGTCGGGTAAAAGGTAGCGGCACAGGTCTCGGGTGGCCGGCGTGGCCAGAATCTTGCCGGCAAATCCCTCGCGGCACAGCACCGGCAGCCAGCCGGAGTGATCGATGTGCGCGTGGGTGAGGATCACGTGCTTGATGCGCGCGGGCTCGATCGGCAGCGAACGCCAGTTCCGCTCGCGCAGGTTCTTGTAGCCCTGAAACATCCCGCAGTCCACCAGGTAGTGGGAGCGCTTGCAGCGCAGCAGGAACTTCGAGCCGGTGACGGTGCCGGCAGCACCCAGGAAACGGATTGTCTTTTCAGCGCTACTTGCCATTGTTACCCCCGCGGGTTGATCGGCAGATTTCGGCAAACTGTTGCAGCACGGCGTCGCCCGCCGGACACTCGCTCACGTTCTCGAGAATCGCCCGACTGTCGAACCCTTCGCCCTCGAGCAGCGCTGCCCGGGCCTGCACATAGCATCGCATGATCGCGGCGTCGAATTCCGGGTGAAACTGCACCCCCCAGCAGCGGCCGCCGAAGTGCAGGGCGTGGTGAGGATCGCCCTCGGTCCGACCGACGACGCGGGCCGAATCGGGCGGGTCGAGCACCGCTTCGAGATGCGTGACGTGAACCGAGGTCCGGGGCGCCAGCGCGCCGAGCAGCCGGTCATCGGCCGCTGCAATCTCGAACGGCCGGGTTCCCATGCGTCGGCCGTTGGGGTTGGGTCCAACCGAACCGCCCAGTGCGTGGGCAATAAGCTGGTGGCCATAGCACACGCCGAGCACGGGCAACCGGTCTTCCCCGATCACTTGCGCCAGCCAGTCGGCGGCGGCCTCGGACCAGTCGAGCTTGTGGGAAACCATTGCCGAGGACCCGGTCACGACCACGCCGGAATACGAGTCGAGCTCACGCGGGGCCGGCAACGACTCTTTGTCCGACACTGCGACGGTCTCGTAGGCGAATCGCTCTTGGCCGATGCCGCGGGCGAACCAGTCGTCGAAATCGCCGAATCGTCGTCGAGCCTCTGCAAATGCGGCGCCGGTCTTGACGATAAGCAGGCGGTGCCGGGTCATTGCGGCTCGAAGCGGTCATCGAACATTGCGTCCTGCAGGGCCTTCGCGATAGTGGGGTCGGTGACCTCCAGGATGAAAAGACCGCGGTTGATATCGGAGACCATCACGATGTTGTTGCCGAAATAAGGAAAAACGCTCCACGCACCCTCGAAACTGAGGTCGTCCGGGCCGGGGAAGGTATCGAACCAGGCCACTTCGGAGAGCCGGCCGGCGCTGGCATCATCGATTTTCAGTATGCGCAGGCCGCGCTGGTAGTTGGCCTGAAAGACGTAATCGCCGATCACGTACTGGTTGTGATCGATGGACAGGCCATCGGCAATGTGCTCGGCCGGTGCCGGTGCGCTGTCGAGATCCTGCAGATCGAAGATCAGCGTTCGTGTTCCCTTGAGGCTCTGATTGCGCTCGTCGAGTTCGTCGTCGAGCAGGAAATAGCGCTGGTCTTCGGTAAACCAGCCCTGATGGGAATAGGAATGGTCGTAGCCATGACGCGCGATCGTCTGGGGCCGGGACTTGTAGGTCACGTCGACCACGGTCAGGCTGTCCTCGTTGCTGGCCAGGCAGATCTCCCGACCCTGGTAGTCGGGATCGGGCCCGCTGTAGATCACGCACTGCACATCGTGCGTATAGCCGTCGTCAGCATAGCAGCCGGCTTGCTGGGGGTTCTGCGGCTGGCGGATATCGACTATCAACAGGCCGCCCGCGCACTGTTCGCCGCCGACGGCGTAGGCATAACCGGTCTGCTCGTTGATGGCGATATTGTGGGCACTGTCAAAGCCAGCAAAGTGGGCGTCGGTATCGAAGGTTTCGGGCTGGTCCGGATCGACCTGGAGCAGACGGCGCAGATCGAAAATCTGGATACCCTGGCCGGTGACGGCATCAGCCACGATGAAGGCGTGATTGTCGTAGGTCTTAATATCGGTCCAGACCGAGTCGGATACGCCGGACGGGCGAGGCAGGTTTCCGAGGAAGAGCGGTTGCTCGGGATCGGTGATCTCAACGAAAGCCACGCCATTGGATCGGCCCATCAACGCGAACATGCGTCCGGACTGTTCGTGCACCCAGCCCCAGTTGTCGGCGCCGTTGGCGCCGCCGCCGATGTCTTCCAGCGGGAGCCAGCCGGCCAGTCGCACCTTGCTACAGGAAAAGCCGTCGGCCGTACCGTCGACGCAGTCGGCAGCACCAGAAAAATCGTATTCGATTTGCGACTGACGGTGCATCTGGTGAGCCAGGTCTTCGAAATCGAGATCCGGGTGTTGCTCGTTGAGAATACGCGCGCGCTCGCTGGTGAAGCAGGCCCAGGCCAGCAGGGGCAGCAAGGTGGTGATCAACACCAGCAGTCGAATCGGCTTGTGCATGTTGTCGAGTACTCTGGCAGAAACGGTTGCCCTGCCTGGTGGCTGCAAACTCATCGGCCGGGTCTTTCATCATAACCGGATGGTAGCCACCGGGCGGCTGTCGGGCCGTTATACTTGCAGGCTTACCCCATGAAGTCGAGCAACACCGTGTATTTTCAGGATTTCATACGTACCCTGGACCGCTACTGGGCCGACCAGGGTTGCGTTCTGACCGCGCCGCTTGATCTCGAAGTCGGCGCCGCGACGTTTCATCCGGCCACTTTCCTGCGCTCCATCGGACCCGAACCGTGGAACGCGGCCTACCTTCAGCCCTGCCGCCGTCCGACCGACGGCCGCTACGGCGAGAACCCCAACCGCCTGCAGCACTACTACCAGTACCAGGTCGTGATGAAGCCCTCGCCGCTGAATATCCAGGAGTTGTACCTGGGCTCGCTCGACGCGGTGGGCATCGACCCGAAGGTGCACGACATCCGCTTTGTCGAGGACAACTGGGAGTCGCCCACGCTGGGCGCCTGGGGCCTGGGCTGGGAGGTGTGGCTCAACGGCATGGAGGTCACGCAGTTCACCTACTTCCAGCAGGCCGGCGGGCTGGTCTGCAAGCCGGTGATGGGCGAAATCACCTACGGCCTGGAACGCCTGGCGATGTACCTGCAGGGCGTCGACAGCGTCTACGACCTGGTCTGGGCGGACGGGCCTTTCGGCAAGGTGACCTACGGTGACGTCTACCATCAGAACGAGGTCGAGCAATCGGCGTACAACTTCGAACACGCCGATGTGGACAGCCTGTTCGGCTGGTTCGATACCTGCTACCGCGAGGCGGTACGACTGGTCGAAGCCGACCTGCCGCTGCCGGCCTACGACCAGGTGCTCAAGGCCTCGCACAGCTTCAACCTGCTCGACGCACGCCAGGCCATTTCGGTCACCGAACGCCAGCGCTATATCCTGCGCGTTCGCGATATTTCCCGACGCGTCGCCGAGGCGTATCACGCCCGGCGCGAGGCGCTGGGCTTCCCGGGTCTCAAGACCCACGAGGAGGCAGCGGCATGAGCGAGCGCGCTGACCTGCTGATCGAGATCGGCTGCGAGGAACTCCCGGCCGGGCAACTCGCTTCCCAGCTAAACCTGCTCGCCGACGGCCTGGGGTCTCGTCTGCACGCTGCCGGCCTGATCGACGACGGCGAAAACATCGTTCGCCTGGGCACACCAAGACGACTGGCGGTGCGCATTCCCGCGGTCAAGGCCCGTCAGGCCGACCAGGTGCTCGAACGCAAGGGGCCGGCCGACAAGGTCGCCCTGGACGACGATGGCCGCCCGACCAAGGCGGCCGAAGGCTTCGCCCGCAGCGTGGGCAAATCCTTCGAGGAGCTCGAGTGGCTGGAGAACGAGCAGGGACGCTGGCTGTTCACGCGCGTCGAACAGCCGGGAAGGACGCTGGCCGAGCTGCTGCCGGAGATGTTCGACGCGGTCATCCGGTCCATGGCCGGGGCGCGCTCCATGCGCTGGGCCGACCGCGAGGACCGCTTCCTGCGCCCGGTGCGCTGGCTGCTGGTCCTGCACGGCGCCGAGGTGGTCGAGCTGGAATACTTCGGACTGCGGGCAGACCGCAAGACCCGTGGTCATCGCATCCACGCGCCGGGCTGGCATCCGGTCGAGGCGGCCGGTGATTACGAAGGCGTGCTTGAGAAGGCTTCGGTTATCGTCGATACGGCGCAACGGCGCCAACGAATCGTCGAGCAGGCCAGGCGCCTGGCTGCTGAGGCAAAGCTGGAGGCGGTGCTCCACGACGACCTGGTCGAGGAAGTGGCCGGCCTGACCGAGTGGCCGGTGGCGGTGATGGGCCGATTCGACGAGACCTTCCTGCAGGTGCCCGAAGAGGCCCTGATTTCCTCGCTCGAGCAGCACCAGAAAAGCTTCGCGCTACGCGATGGCGAGGGCCGCCTGGCGCCGCGCTTCATCGCGGTGGCCAATATCGAGAGCGTCGACCCCGATCTCATGACGCACGGCTTCGAGCGCGTGATCCGTCCGCGACTGGCCGACGCCCGCTTCTTCTGGGACCAGGACCGGCGCGAACCCCTGGCCGACAAGCGCAAACGGCTCGACGCGATCCTGTTCCAGGAAAAGCTCGGCAGCATCGGCGACAAGGTCCGGCGGCTCGAGAAGCTGGTCGAGACCACGGCGCCGGCGCTCGACGCCGGCATCGACGCCACGGCCCGGGCCGCGCGCTTGTGCAAGTGCGACCTGGTGACCGAAATGGTGGGCGAGTTCCCCGAACTGCAGGGCGTGATGGGCCGCTACTACGCGCTCGAAGACGGTGAACCGAAAGCCGTCGCCGACGCGATCGAGGGACACTACCGGCCGAGGCACGCCGGGGACGCGCTGGCAGCCGAGCCCGCCGGCCAGGCGCTGGCGCTGGCCGATCGCCTGGATACCGTGCTGGGCGTATTCGCCGCCGGGCTCAAGCCCAAGGGCGGCAAGGATCCGTTTGCGCTGCGCCGAGCCGCCCTGGGCATTGTCCGGTTGCTGGGCGATTCCGGTACCACGCTGACCCTGCGCAAGGCTCTGGAGTCGGCCGCTCGCGCGCTCGAGAGTCGTGTCGACGTCAACGAGGCCCTGATCGATGAAGTCGAGCAGTTCATCTTCGAGCGGCTGCGCTCGTGGCTGGGCGACCAGGGCGTGGAAACCAACACGGTACACGCCGTGGCCGCCGGTGATTCCGGTTCGGTTGCCGACTTCATCGCCCGTGCCCGCGCGGTCCAGCAGTTCGCCGATGACCCGGCGATGGCGTCGCTGGTGGCGGCCAACAAGCGCGCCAGCAACCTGCTCAAGCAGGCCGATCTGGATGTCAGCCACCGTATCGACCGAAATCACCTGGCCGAGCCGGCCGAGAAGCAGCTGGCCGAAGCGATCGATACGACCGAACGCGAGCTCGAACAGGCAATGGAGCAGGCCGACTACCCGGCCGCCCTGGCGGTGCTGGCCCGATTGCAGGCACCGGTCGACGCGTTCTTCGACGAGGTCATGGTGATGTGCGACGACGAAACGCTCAGGAACAACCGTCTGGCCCTGCTGGGCCACCTGCGAGCGGTGTTCCTGCGCATTGCCGACGTCGCCCGCCTGGGCCGCTGATGGGCAGCCAACTCTCTCCGGTCCTGATCGAGCGCGCCCTGCTGCTGGGCCGGGGCGAGAGGACGCCGGATGCCGCCCGGATCGAGCGGGTTGTGTCGTTCCAGCGGCGCGGTCATCGCGTCCTGCTGGTGGCACCAAAACCGGCAAGCTGGCGCCCGACCCGCCGCAGCGTCGACCACGACCTGGCGCTGCAGCAGAAGCTCCACCAGTTGTTCTCGCGCGCCGGTGCCGAGCTCGACGGCGTGCTCTACCTGGGCACGGGGCTGTTCAGCAAAAAGCACCGGCAGAAGAACGAGCTTGTACAGACTGCGCGTCGATATGGGCGCAACGTCGGCGAAATAACGCTTATCGGATCCGATCACGCGCTTTTAGAGGCCGCCGATCGCGTCGGGCTGAAGCTGCACGTGGTGGGTCATTCCGATGCCGTCGAGGCACCCAACTTCGACGACCTCAAGACCGCTTTAGCCAACGTCTCTTAGGGGCTTCTTCGATCATTCTTTGCGGGTGGTACGGTTTCTCACGCGGAGCCGCGGAGCCGCAGAGTTCGCAGAGAAAACAAATACAAAGAATATGAAAAAGAAGCCACCTGGGATTGCTTGAGAGTACGCTTTTAGCCGCAACTTTCGGAAGAAAGGGCTCTTTATCGCATCTTTTAGCTCTTTCTTCCTCTGCGAACTCTGCGGCTCCGCGCCTCCGCGTGCGCCTTTCCCGGCACCGACTCGCTATTCTTCTAGATATCGAGGTTGGAGGCCTGCAGGGCGTTGTCTTCGATGAAGGCCCGGCGGGGTTCGACTTCGTTGCCCATCAGGGTCGAGAAGATCGCGTCGGCGGCCACGGCATCTTCGATGTTCACGCGGAGCAAGCGGCGAGTTTCGGGGTTGACCGTGGTATCCCACAGCTGCTCGGGGTTCATTTCACCCAGGCCCTTGAAGCGCTGGAAGCTTCGGCCCTTGCGCGACTCGTCCATGAGCCAGTCGAAGGCTTCGGCAAAGCGCGTGATCGGGCGCGCATTGTTGCCACGCTCGACGCGGGCGCCTTCCTCGAACAGGTCGTGAACCACCTCGCCGACGCGCGCGAGCTGCCGGTATTCGGGCGAGTTGAAGAACGACGTATCCAGCACGGTGTCCTGGACCACGCCCTGGGCATAGCGCGAAATCGCGACGCCCCCGCCGCCAAGCGGCTTGATCTTCCAGGTCACACCCGCCGGCGTAGATTGTTCGAGGCGCGCAATCAAACCTTCGGACCAGGTCTCGAAATCGGAATCTTCTGAAAAAGGAGTAAAATCAACAAGTTGCTCGATAACGTCGGCATCGTAGCGCAGCTTGAGCCGCTCGCCCACCAGGCGCGCCTGCTGGAAATTCTTCAGCAGCTCGCCAAGCGCGGCATCGTCGATCGCCGGGGCGGCGTCCGAGGGAAAGAGCCGCGCGCTGTCGAGGGCGCGGTCGAGCAGGTAGCGGTTCATCTCGGCCTCGTCCTTGAGGTACCACTCCTGCTTGCCCTGCTTGATCTTGTACAGCGGCGGCTGTGCGATATAGATATGGCCACGCTCGATGAGCTCGGGCATCTGCCGGTAGAAGAAGGTTAACAGCAGGGTGCGAATGTGGGAGCCGTCGACGTCGGCGTCGGTCATGATGATGATGCGGTGATAGCGGAGTTTGTCGATATCGAACTCGTCGCGGCCGATCCCCGTACCCAGGGCCGTAATCAACGTGCCGACCTCGGCAGAGCCGAGCATCTTGTCGAAGCGCGCCTTTTCAACGTTAAGAATCTTGCCCTTCAGCGGAAGAATGGCCTGGGACTTGCGGTTGCGGCCCTGCTTGGCCGAGCCGCCGGCGGAATCACCCTCGACGATGAACAGTTCGGAGAGCGCCGGATCCTTTTCCTGGCAGTCGGCCAGCTTGCCGGGCAGTCCGGCGATATCGAGCACACCCTTGCGGCGCGTCATGTCGCGTGCCTTGCGGGCGGCCTCGCGGGCACGTGCTGCGTCAACGACCTTGCCGACGATGGCCTTGGCCTCGTTCGGGTGCTCGAGCAGGAAGTCGCGCAGGTGCGTCGACAGCGCCGTCTCGACCGCCGGCTTGACGTCGGATGAGACGAGCTTGTCCTTGGTCTGGGAAGAGAACTTGGGATCGGGCGCCTTCACCGACAGCACGGCAATCAGGCCCTCGCGGCAATCCTCGCCGGAGGTCTGCACCTTTGATTTCTTCGCCAGGCCCTCTTCGTCGATGTAGTGGTTGATGGTGCGCGTGAGCGCGGCGCGGAAGCCGGCCATGTGCGTACCACCATCCTTCTGCGGAATGGTATTGGTAAAGCAGAACACCGATTCCTGGTAGGCATCCGTCCACTGCAGCGCCGCCTCGACGGTGATGCCGTCCACTTCGGCGATAAAGTGCAACGGCGTGGGGTGCAGCGGGCTCTTCTTGTCGCCGAGATGCTGGACGAAGGAGCGGATGCCGCCTTCGTACATGAAGCGGTCCTGCTTGCCGCTGCGCTCGTCGATGAGCTCGATCTGGATCCCGGAGTTGAGGAAACTCAGCTCCCGCAGCCGCTTGGCCAGAATATCGTAATGGAATTCAACGTCCGAGAAAGTCTCACCGCTGGGGGTGAAGCGAATCTCGGTGCCGCTGCGCTCACTCTCGCCGGTGGCGCTCATCGGTTCGTCGGGCACGCCGTTGGTATAGCTCTGGTACCAGCGCTGCCCCTGGCGGTGAATGACGAGTTCGAGCTTTTCGGACAGGGCGTTGACGACCGACACGCCCACGCCGTGCAGGCCGCCGGATACCTTGTAGGAATCGTCGTCGAACTTGCCGCCGGCGTGCAGCACGGTCATGATCACTTCGGCCGCCGAGCGGCCTTCTTCCTCGTGCATATCGACCGGTATGCCGCGGCCGTTGTCCGAGACGCTGGCCGAGCCATCGCCGTGCAGAATCACGCGAATGCGATCGCAGTGGCCGGCCAGGGCTTCGTCGATGGAGTTGTCGACCACCTCGAAGACCATGTGGTGCAGGCCGGTACCGTCGTCGGTATCGCCGATGTACATGCCCGGCCGTTTGCGGACGGCATCCAGGCCCTTGAGAACCTTGATGCTGGTTGAGCCGTAATTGTCTTGCGCCATGTGGATGCAGTTTCCAGGAAGATTTGCGCGCGTCCGACGAACGTCTGCCGAACCCCTGATTGAACGAAAGCGCCTGCTTTTACAGTGCCCGGCGGCCGGGATCAGCACGCCGCCCGCTGCGTCGTCCAGAGGTTTTAGCGCGGACTCGGAACTCTATGGCAGGATTATATCACCGTCGCTCGACGCACCCGTGTTCCACGTGGAACATCTCCGCGGCCACCGGTGGTTCGGCGGTGGCGGTGATCCAGCTCTGGACCGATTCGCGCCGCAGCCAGCCCAGGAGGGCATCGAGGTGCGGTGCATCGAGCTCTGATACGGGGTCGTCCACCAACAGCAGGGGCGCGAGGGACTGACCCTGCGACAGCAGGCGGTACTGGGCCAGCAGCAGAACCACGGCAATTAACTTCTGTTGCCCGCGCGACATCTCCGCCGCGGCCCGACCGTCGCAGCTCAGCAGCAATTCGGCGCGATGGGGTCCGTGCCGCGTAAAGCCGCGCTCGCGGTCGCGATCCCGCTGATCGCGCAGTAGCGACGCCAGATCGGCGTCGCGGGGATGGCCGTCACGATATTGGAGCACCAAGTCGCCGGGCAGACTGAAACCCAGCTCGCCCTGAACTGCATCGACGAAGATCGACAGACGATCGACCAGCAGGCGTCGCGCCGCGCCGATTCGTTCAGCACTCTGCAGGAAGTCAGGCTCGAGGGCGTCGAGCACCGAATTGGAAGCATGCGATTTCAAGGCGGCGTTGCGCTGCCGCAGAAGCCGGGCGAAGCGCTGCCAGGCCGAAAGGTAGGATTGTTCCACGTGGAACAATTGCCAGTCGAGGAACTGGCGGCGCCGCTCAGGCCCTTCGTCGATCAGGGCATGGCTGCCGGGCTCGATAAGGGTCAGCGGCAGCAGGGCGGCAAACTCGCTGATGCGCACGCAGTCCTGCCCGTCGATGCGACCGCGCCAACCGTCCGCGCCGCGCTCGACGCCCAGCCGATTACCGGTATCGGCACGCTGCGCGACGACGGTCAGCGCGTCCGCTTCCTTCTGAATCACGCGGGAGACACGCGCAGAGCGGAATGAACGACCGCGCGCAAGCAAATAGATGGCTTCGAGAATGCTGGTCTTGCCGGCCCCGTTGGGACCGAAAAACCAGTTCATGCCCGGCGCCGGCGTCAAGTCGAGAGGCTCGAGATTGCGAACCCCCCGGATCGACAGGCGCTCCAGGCTCAAGAGATCACAGCTTCAGGGGCATTACGACCTGGCGAACGGCCTCGCTGTCCGGGTCGGTGATGAGGCAGGAGCTGTTGGCATCCTTCAGCGAAATGGAGACCTTTTCTCCCTCCATCGAGCTCAGTGCGTCCATCACGTAATTCACGTTGAACCCGACCTTGAGCTTGTCGAAGCTGTGCTCGGCCTCGATTTCTTCGGTTGCCTCTTCCTGCTGCGGGTTGTGCGCCACGATGCGCAAAGTATCGGGAAGCATCTCGAGGCGCACACCGCGGTACTTTTCGTTGGACAGGATCGCGGCGCGCTGCAGCGCATGCATGAATTCGTCGCGGTCGACTTTCATCGGCTGCTCGCTCAGCAGCGGGATGACGGCCTCGTAGTCCGGGAAGCGTCCATCGATCAGCTTTGTGGTCATCACGATGCGCTCGCGGTCCACCCGCAGAAAGCCCTGACCCAGCATGATCTTCAGCGGCTCGTCGATGTCCTCCAGAATGCGGTTGAGCTCCATGACGCCCTTGCGCGGGACAATGACGCTGCGTGCATCGCCGTTGATCTCGGCTTCCGTCTCGGCCAGCGCGAGCCGGTGGCCATCGGTGGCCACGGCGCGAAGCTGTCCTTCGCGGAACTCCAGCAAAAGGCCGTTGAGATAGTGCCGTACGTCCTGCTGCGCCATGGCAAAGGAGGTCTTCTCCAGCAGCCAGCGCAATCGTCCCTGGTTGAGCTCGTAGACCTGCTGAGTCTCCGCCTGGTCGCTGGACGGAAACTCGCTCGCGGGCAGCGTGGCCAGGCTGAACCGGCTGCGGCCGGCGTGCACGGCCAGCTTGTCCTCATTGAGCTGCACGTTCATCTGCACGCCCTCGGGCAGGGCTCGGCAAATGTCGACGAGCTTGCGCGCCGGTACCGTGATCGCACCGGTTTGCGCCACTTCCGCCTGCGCCCGCGCAATGATCTCGACCTCCATGTCGGTGCCGGTGATCCGGAGCCCCTCGTCGACGGCTTCGATCAGGAAATTGGCCAGAACCGGCAGCGTCTGCCGTCGTTCGACCACGTTGACCACCTGGGAGATGGGCGCCAGCAGCGTCTCACGTGGAATCGAGAACTTCATGATTGCTCCTTCATGTCGAGGCAGTCGGATGACTGTTTCTGTTTTTGTTTATATAAAGAAAACAGCAGTAGTAGTAGGGCCTGTTGAAACTGTTGATAAATTGAATTTCCCTTGATTTTCAACTATTTATCCTTAAAAACTGGCCTTTGAAACTACTAGCGGAACCTGTTGGCCAATTGTGGATAACTTGCTTTCTAAATTCTATCCACAGCTTGTTCAGCTTGTCCCCACAGCTTGTTTCTCAGCTGGTCAATTCCCGCGTCAGCCGGGCATGCTCTTCGCGCAGGCGCCCGTCCGACTCGCATAAGCTCTCGATTTTACGACAGGCGTGAAGCACTGTCGTGTGGTCACGCCCACCAAAAGCGTTGCCGATCTCCGGCAGGGAATGCTCGGTCAGCTCCTTGGCCAGTGACATGGCCATCTGGCGGGGCCGGGCGATCGAGCGACTGCGCCTGCGCGAGAGCAGGTCGGCGACCCGCAGCTGGTAGAAGTCGGCGACCACTTTCTGAATATTCTCGATCGTGATCAAGCGGTCATGCACGGCCAGCACGTCGCGCAGGATTTCCTGCGTGTAGTCCAGATCGATCGTCCGGCCGGAAAAGCGCGCGTTTGCAATCAGCGAGTTCAGCGCGCCTTCGAGATCACGAACGTTCGAACGCATGCGCCGGGCAATCAGGAACGTGACGTCGTCACTCAGCTCCAGCGCCCTTTCGCCTGCCTTTTTCTGCAGGATGGCGACGCGGGTCTCGAAATCCGGTGGCTCGATCGACACCGTCAGCCCCCAGCCGAAGCGAGAGCGAAGTCTCGCCTCGATCCCGTCGACCTCCTTGGGATAGCGATCACAGGTCAGGATGATCTGCTGGCGCGACTCGAGCAGCGCGTTGAAGGTATGGAAGAACTCTTCCTGCGAGCGGTCCTTGCCGGCAAAGAACTGGATATCGTCGAGCAACAGGGTATCGACCGACCGGTAGCGACGCTTGAACGCATCGATGCTGTCGCGTCTCAGGGCCTGGATCATTTCGCTGACGAATTTCTCGGCGTGCAGGTACATCACCTGCGCGTTCGGATTGGCATCGGCAATGAAGCGCCCGGCGGCGTGCAGCAGGTGGGTCTTGCCCAGGCCGGTCGAACCGTACAGCAGCAGCGGGTTGTAGACCGTACCGGGGCTGTTGGCCACCTGCCTGGCGGCGGCAAACGCCAGCTCGTTGGACTTGCCGAGCACGAAGTTGTCGAAGCGGTAGCGATCATCCAGCCCCCAGGCGCCACCGCCCCGCTCGGGCTGCTGCTCGACGCGCGGTGCGCTGCGCGCGCCGACCTCGATGGTCACGGCATCGCGCTCGAAGCCGTGATAGGCGAAAAACTCGCGCATTATTTCGAGGTAGTGCTGGCGTACCTGGTCGCGCACCAGGTCATTGGGGGCGCTCAGACGCACCCGGCTGCCGCCGTTGCCGTCGAGCTGCAGCGGACGAATCCAGGTATTGAGCTCTTCGAGCGCAATCTGACGCTCTAGGCGCTCGAGGCACTGCTGCCAGAGATCGGCCACTGGGCCATTGTTCGACGACTCGATCATAAGTTGCTCAGTCTAGTCTCCATGACGGGCAAATTCATCCCGCACAGCGTCAGCCCGAACGCGCGGCGGGAAAGGGCTTGTCGTGTCGCTTGAGACGTTGACACAAAAGCGCTTCGAAGGTTATGCTTGATGTCTTTTGTTGGGCTACCTTGCGCGGTTTGCCGCGACAGGGACGTATCGGCGTGTCCGGCCAAGGCCGGCAGCGCCAGCGAACGAGCCCGCCATTCTATCGCCAACAGTTTACGGATTCGGTCATGAAACGGACATTCCAACCTTCCAGAATCAAGCGCCTTCGTCGTCACGGTTTTCGTGCGCGCATGGCGACCAAGTCGGGCCGCGCAATCATCAACGCCCGTCGCGCCAAGGGGCGCAAGCGCCTGGCCGCCAATCCGGGCCGGTAAGTTTCAGGGCAAGTGCCATGGCGGCACCGTCTGCCGCGAACCGCGCGATTGCTCAGCGGCGCGCAGTTCAAGGCGGTCTTCGCCGCCCGCCGCTCCTGCGGCAACGAATACTTTCGGGTTCACTATGCCCCCTCGGATCAGGCGCGGCTCGGCATGGCCGTGTCACGCCGGGTTTCCAGGCGCGCGGTCGACAGAAACCGCATCCGCCGCCAGATTCGGGAGTCTTTCCGACTGCGGCGCGAACGCCTGGAAGCCATGGACTACGTGGTCGTGGCCCGGTCGGCTGCCCGTCAGGCCGACCGCCGCGTCCTGAGAGACAAGCTCGAACAACTTTGGCAGCGGTTTAGCGATAATCCATGAATACGCGCAGTTTCCTTCTTCTTCTCATCGGCCTGCTGGGCTTCATGGTCTACATGGAGTGGCAGAAGGACTATGCGCCGCCGCCGCGACCAGCCGCCGAAACCGAGCAACCCGCGCCTGCGTCCGACGCCGGCGAAGCTGCCACGAAATCGGCCGATCCCGGTGACGTGCCAGAAGTGCCCGATTTCTCAGACGACCGCGGCGACGCTCGTGGCGATGAGCGCGGTGAGCTGGCGAGCGCTCCGGATCAACCGCAGCAGCCACCGGAGATCACGGCCAGTCGTCGTATCACCATCGACACCGACGTACTCAACGTCGATCTCGATGCCAATGGCGGCACCCTCGTCGACCTGCGCCTGAAAGACTACCCGGTCAGCGTCGACCGCCCCGACCAGCCCTTCGTACTGCTTGTCCAGGATCTACCTGAGTTGTTCGTGGCGCAGGCCGGTCTGGTCAGCGCCGGTCAGCCGGCCCCGAACCACCGCAGCCAATGGCAGTTCGAACGCGATTTCTACGAGCTTCAGCCGGGGCAGGACACGCTTGAAGTGCCGTTGACATGGCGTGACGAGTCCGGATTGGAAGTCATCGCGACCTGGATCTTCCACCGGGGCAATTACGTCATAGACCTCGAAATCGAAGTGGTCAATGAAAGCGGCGAGGACTGGCAGGGCGCCCGCTACGTCCAGCTGCAGCGAACCCGGCCTGACACAAGCGACGCCGGCTGGGCGTTCACCAACCCTGAACGGTTCAGCTACAACGGCGCGGCCATCTACTCGCCGGAAGACGCTTTGACCAAGCGTGGCTGGGACGATCTCTCGGAGAAGCCCTACCAGGCCACGCACGCGGGCGGCTGGGCAGCCATGATCCAGCATTATTTCCTGGCTGCGTGGATTCCGCCCGAAGACCAGCGCCATCGCTACAGCACGCGCGAGATCAGCAACGGCCAGCTCCCGCGCTACCTGCTCGCCGCCACATCACCGCAGGTGACCGTCCCGGCCGGCGATCGCCACAGCTTCAGCGCCCGGCTGTTTGCCGGTCCCAAGCTGCAAAACCGCCTCGACGAAGTCGCACCCGGCCTGCGCCTGACCGTCGACTATCGTTTCTTCACCATCCTGTCTCGCCCGCTCTTCTGGGCACTGGACAAGATCCACGCACTGATCCAGCACTGGGGCTGGTCGATCGTGGTGCTGACGCTGCTGATCAAGCTGCTGTTCTACAAGCTTACAGAAGCGCAGTTCCGCTCGATGGGCAAGCTGCGCCAGCTTCAGCCGCGCATCCAGCAGCTCAAGGAACGCTACGGCGACGACCGGCAGAAGTTCGGTCAGGCCATGATGGAGATCTACAAGAAGGAGAAGGTCAATCCGCTCGGCGGCTGCCTGCCGATCCTGGTGCAGATCCCGATCTTCATCTCGCTGTACTGGGTGCTGCTCGAATCGGTCGAGCTGCGCCAGGCGTCCTTCCTGTGGGTTCCCGACCTGAGCCAGCCGGATCCGTACTTCATCCTGCCGATCCTCAACGGCGCGTTCATGATCGTCACCCAGCGCCTGATGCCCGCCGCCGGCATGGATCCCATGCAGCGCAAGATCATGCAGGGCCTGCCGGTGGTGTTCGCCTTCCTGTTCGCGCTGTTCCCGGCCGGGCTGGTGCTCTACTGGGCGACCAACGCCGGCGTGTCGCTGGCGCAGCAGTGGTATATCCTGCGGCGGCTTGATCAGGAAGCGGAACGCAAGAAGCGGTAGAGTAAACCCAAATGCCGAAAGTGACACGGATTGTCACTCCAACCGATTGCTAGGGCGCCTCAACCGAATGCAGCTCTGGCTGCGACCCCCTCAATAGCGGCCGTCACGCCACTGCCATGTCAACTGGCACGGCTTTTGCTTTTGGACTTAAACTTACGTTTTGTCTTGAGGGAGAGATCGTGTCCAGAATTGGAGTCGTCCTGACCGGACTGATGCTGGTCTTTGCAGGCCAGGTGACAGCCCAGACCCCCCAGATTGATCAGACGTTGCCAGCCGAAAGCTTTCTCGGCGAACAATTCTGTTTCGAAACCAACTTCACCAATACCGGTTCGCCCGGCTACGGGCCTTACCTTCGGGTGGAGCTTGCCGCTGACCTGACCCTGGATTCGGCCGAGGTCTTCGGCACCGGCGGCGGCATTAGCAACGTCGGCACGTTCCCCGCGGCACCTGGAAACCAGCTTACCGACCCGATCACCAGTCAGACCGTCACGGGCACGCCCGGGAACGCGTTGTTCGTCTTGACCTACCCGGTCGGGTCCGTGGTCGACGGCGGACCCGACCTGCCCATCGAGATCTGTCTGACCATCGACCCAGACGCGATTGTCGGTGATTCCCTGCCGGTCAACATCACTCCCATGTATGAATTCGGCGATACGCCGACCGGAGACAACGGGCCGATTACGGGCTCGACGATCAACCAGGAGGTCACCCCGACCGTCCTGACATTCAGCAAAACGCAGGATGCACCCGAATCGGAGCGCCCGCCGGCAACGACCTGGCCGTATACCTACACGTTGACGGCCGATATCGCCAACACGGCCACTATCAATCCGCTGGTGATCGCCGACCAACTTCCCGCCGACTTTCAGTTCACTGGCCCGGTCAACATCACCGGAGGAAGCAGCTGCACTGTTACGAATCAACCGTCCACCATCACCCCCGGCGGCAATCTTGAAGTAACCTGTTCAGGCAACACGGTCGGCACGACATCGGCCAATGATGTCGAGGTGAACTACGGCGGCTACATCATCGACACTCTCGATGAAAGCGTCTGCACCAACGAAGACCAGGTCAACAACGCCAGTGCAGACGGGACGTATGTCCCGACTGTGGGTCCGAACCAGGTGCTACCGACGATCAGCGACACGACCACGGTGACCGCCAAGCATCTGGCTGTTCAGAAAGGCGTGTCTCCCGGTCAGGCCTCCCCCGGTGCCGCGCTGGACTATACGCTCAACTTCCAGGTCACCGATTTCGGCGATGCCGACAGCCTGGTCGTCACCGACACCATTCCCGACGGAATCGACTTCGTCGCTCATGACACGCTGACCGTCAACGGCTCGCCCGTCGCCATCACGCCTTCGGTAACGATCAACGGCGACTTCACCACCACCGTCGTCTATGACATCGGCGCGGTAGCCGGGACGATCCCCGCCGGCAGCTCGATCACCCTCGGCTATGACGTGCAACTGCGCCAGGACTACCAGAACACCGGCGAGCCCGTGCTGTCATCCGACACCTTGTCCAACACGGTTACGGTCGACTACAGTCTCGTGCAGGGCGCGAGCGGTTGCAGCGATGGCAGCGGCGCAACCGTGGGCATCATTCCCGTCGCGCTGAGCAAGCAAATCGTCAACGTCCAGCCGTTCTACGTGCCGGGCGAGTCGATCATCTTTCGTCTGACGCTCGAGATTCCCGCCGGCGATACCAGCGCCATTCGTTTCGAAGACTACTTCCCGCTGCCGGTCATCGACATCAACGATATCTCGACGACTTTTGGTGTGGATATCAACTATGGCCCGAACGACACGCTTGGACTGACGCCCGACAGCATCACGATCAACTCGGCGCAGAACGCGCTGTTCATCGATTGGCCCGATGTGACGAGCACGTCGCCCGAAACCATCGAAGTCGACGTGTCGGCGCTGATCAATGACATTCCCTTCGCCGACGGCCTGTTTCTCACCAACATCCTCCTCGGCAGCACCGAAAACACGCCGGGCCAGTCGGCCATCGCGACCGGCCCGGTGAGCTTCCAGGTCGGCGCACCCGACATGGTCGTTACGAAAGGCGTATCCGCCACGGACGGTAATGGTTCGATCAACCCGGCACCGGGCAACCTGCCGGTCGACGGCGATGTCACTGGTATCGATGCCGGCGACACGATCACCTACACCATCACCGCCGAAAATCAGGGCAGTGCCCAGGCCTATGACGTCACGATCACGGATCCGGCAGCCCCGGGGCTGACCGGATGCAGTGTCTCCGGCGTGACCGACGGGACCGGCGTGGGCCTCGGTTTTACCGGCTCGATCGCGACCGGCATCCTCCTCGACGACCCGCTGGCGGCCAACGACGGAAGCGCGGGTGCGCCTTACGGAACCGACACCGCACTGGTGACCGTGGACTGCCAGGTGGCCGCCGATCTCGCGCCCGACAGCACGATTACCAACACGGCCTCGTTGAACTGGGCAAGCCAGGGCGGTGCGGCCGACTTTCCCGACGCAAACCGACGACGCCATCGCCGAGAGCACCGACATCGGCCAGCAGAAGTACTTCATCGCCAGTTCCGAGCCCGGCACGTCCGACGCTGCGAATCCGCCGCGCGCGACGATCGGCGAGATCGTGCGCTATCGCGCGGCCGTGCGCATTCCCGAAGGCGAAATCTCGCAGTTGAGCCTGCGCGACAACCTGCCTTCCGGCTTGACGTTTCTCGACGACGGCACCGCCACTGCCGCATTCATCAGCAACGGCGCCGGCCTGACTTCGAGCACGCTCGCAGTACCGAACATCGGCGGTAATGCATCGGGTCCCGGAGCCGTGCCAAGCGCGTCGATCACTTTTGCCATTCCGGCCGGGGCCATCTCCGGCGGTCCGTTTGCAAACGGAACCGACCCGGTTTTCGCTTTCGGCGACGTGACCAACGCCGACAGCGACGCCGACGACGAATTCCTGCTGCTGGAATTCAACGCGCTGGTCAACAACGCCGGTGCCGGCAGCAACGACGTTGGAGACAATCGCAACAACAACTTCACGACCCTGAGCAACGGTAGCGCCCTCAACGGCAATTCAAACAACGTTCAGGTCCGCGTCGCCGAGCCGGCCGTCAGCGTCTCCAAGTCGGCGACCCCGGCCACGGGTGATGCCGGTGACACGATTTCGTTCAACGTCACGGTGACGGCGGCCTCCGGAGCCAACCGCAGTCCGGCGCATGAAGTGGCGATTACCGATACCCTGCCGTCCGGCCTTACCGGGCTCAGCAATCTGACCATCAACTCCAGTGGCTGCACCGCCCCGGGTATCGTCGACAACACCGCCGGCGACACGCTCGACGTTTTCGTCGCAACCATGACACCGGGCTGCCAGATCGACATCGCCTTCGATGCAATCCTACAGAACACGGTTGCGCCGGGGACCAGCATTACCAACACGGCCAGCGCCATCTGGACCAGCCTGCCCGGCACCAACGGCACGACCAGCAACCCGACCGGATCGACAACGCCGGGAACGCCCGGATCCGACAGCGGTGAACGCGACAGCAGCGGCGGCATCAACGACTACGCCGACAGCGGTTCCGACACGGTCAGCGTCGAATCGGTGGCCGTGACCAAGAGTGTTACAGCCACCTCCGAAACAGAGACCGGCGATAGCGAGTTCCGGCCCGGCGTTCCCGACCTGGTCGTTGGCGAGTCGGCTACCTTCGATATCACCGTGACCATTCCCGAAGGCACGACGCCGCAGGTGGTCATTACCGACACCGTGCCCTTTTCCAACGGCGTGATGCGAGTCGACAGCGCTTCGGTCGTCAGTGTCGGCGGCAATCTCAACCCGGCTGTGCCATCGCCGGTACCTGCCATCAGCGACACACAGATGGTCGACGGCATCGACGACACGGTGAGCTTCGACTTCGGCCAGGTGGACAACACGCCGGACAACGCGGTAACCGCCGCCGACCGCATCGTCGTCCGTGTCGAAGCCACGTTGGTCGACGAGACCGCCAACGTCAACAACGACGACCTCACCAACAACGTACTCGTGCAGTTCGGCCCCGGGCTCGATGCTTCCGCCAGCGCCGATATCGACGTGGTCGAGCCGATCCTGTCACTCGATAAATCCGGCAGCATTACCCAGGGCGATGCCGGCGACAGCGTGACCTACACCGTTACGCTCCAGCACACCGGGGGTTCGGCCGCCGACGCCCAGGATCTCGTGTTCGACGATCCGTTGCCAACCGATCTCGCGCTGAGCCTGCCCAGCATCCAGGTCGTCAGCGGTCCGAACTTCGACGTCAACACCAGCGCGGGCAACACCGTCTCCCTCGGCTGGACCGACCTCCAGGTCGGTGAAGTCGTGGTGCTCGAGTACCAAGCGACCCTGACTCCGGGCGTACAGCCCAGCGAGACGCTGACCAACACTGCGACGGTGACCTGGGATTCGATCGCCGGCGCCGACCCAGACCAGCGGACCAACAACAACAGCGATAGCCACTCGATCCTGGTGACGCAGCCGGGTCTGGACAAGGTGATATTCGACACCAGCGAAACCAGCACGGGCAATGGTCAGTTCGGCGCGCCGGATGACCTGACCATCGGTGAGCAGGTGACCTATCGCTTTACGACGGTCTTTGCCGAAGGCACCAGCGATGCGGTCGTCGTGACCGACCAGTTGCCCACCGGTTCGAGCACGCTCGAAGTGGTTTCCTCGCAAGTCATCAGCGTCGGCGGCAACCTCTCGGGCGCCTCGCTGCCTTCGATCGGCGATGCCGGTACGGCGAGCGATACCAATTCCGATACCTACAACGATCGCCTCGAGTGGAGCTTCGGCACCGTCCAGAACACCCCGGATGGCGCGGTGGACGCCAATGACGAGATCACCTTCGAGGTCGTTGCCCAGGTCATCGATGTCTCCGCCAATCAGAGCGGCGATACCGATGAGCTAAACACCGCCACGCTGACCACGTCGACCAGCACAACCTCGGGTACGGTCGGCGTGGACATCGTCGCGCCCGACGTCGACCTGGCCAAGACCATCGTCAACCCGGCCGACGGCTTCGTCGACGCCGGTGACACGGTGACGGTCCGTCTCGACATCGATCACCGCGCCGCATCGACCGCAGATGCCTTCAACCTGTCGATCACCGACACGCTTCCGGCTGGCCTGACCTGGGGCGGCGACGGCACCGTTGCGGGCAACTGCCCGGGACTCGTCACCGACTCCACCGCCCAGCCGGTGATCGCCTTCGATATCGCGACGCTCGATCTCGCCACCGACAACTGTTTTATCACCTATGAGGTCACCGTCGACAGCACGGTCATGCCGGCCGAGTCCCTGCAGAACTCGGCGGTGATGGAATACGACTCTCAGCCGGTGTTCGTGGGCGGCGAGACGCGACGCCGTACGAGCGCCGACACGGCCGAAGTGACCGTGCTTGCGCCGACACTGGTCAAGGTCGACGTCGATTCCAGCCTCAACGACACGGGCATGGCCGAAGGTGATCCTACCCTGCGCGACTTGTCCATTGGTGAGACCGTGACCTACGAGCTCACACTGGTCTTCCCCGAAGGTGTGACCGGCAATGCCGTACTCGTCGATTCGCTGCCGGATGTGATGGAAGCCATCGGCGCGGTCGTGACCGCGACAGGCGGCAACCTGTCGACCACGCTGCCCGGCACGCCGGTTCTCGACGATTTGCAGAACGGCGACGGCATCGACGATACCGTGACCTTCGATTTCGGCGACGTGACGAACACGCCAGACGGAGTCGATGACGCCAATGACCGCGTCACCGTGGAGATCGTCGCTCGCATCGCCGATGTGCCGGCGAACATTGGCGGGGATGTGCTCGTCAACAACGCACAGTTCACCCACGACGGCGGCAGCCTGTCCGATGATGCCGATATCGAGATTGTCGAGCCGCAGACCGACCTGACCAAGTCCATGGGTCCAGTCACCGACGGCACGGTGCGTATCAGTCTGACGATCGACAACACCGGTACGGCGCCGGCTTACGACCTGTCGGTCGAAGACGTGTTCGACGAGGCTGACTGGAATCTGGGCGGTTTCAGCCCGGTGTCCGTCCCGGCCGGTTTCACTCTCAACTTGCAGGCAGCCACACCGGGTCCGGGCCAGCAGACCCTGGTCTTCGCGACCGATCCAGGCGCCGTTTCGCCGGCGGGCACGGTCCCGGCCGGATCCAACGTCTCGGCCGTCTTCGACGTACCGCTGGCGGTGCTGCCGCCCACCCCTAACCCGCTGCCCAACACGGCCGATCAGGTCGCCGGTGACTCCCTGCCGGGCAACGACCCGGCCGAGCGGGATCTGCCCACAGATTCCGACACCGACCAGATCGGCGTGCCCGATCTTGCCCTGGCCAAGACGGCAGCGCTGCAGACCGATGCCGACGGATCCGGCGACGTCTCGCCCGGCGATACGCTGCGCTACACGTTGACCCTCGACAACAACGGCGCTGCCGCGGCCACGGGGATCGTCATCGACGACAGCCCGGACGCCAACAGCGCGCTTGTCGTCGGCAGCGTGATCACCAGCTCGGGCACCGTCAATATCGGCAACACGGCCGGCGATGCCACGGTTCAGGTGGCCATCCCGAGCCTGGCGGCCAGCGACACGGCCATCATCGAATACGACACGGTCATCGATTCGCCGCTTCCGGCCGGCGTGACCGAAGTCGTCAACCAGGCGACCTTTGATTCCGATGAACTGCCACCGGGCGTCAGTGACGACCCCGGCCCGCCGGATCCCGACGATCCCACGGTGGTGCCGGTCAACGCGGCGCCCGACCTGAGCGTGGTCAAGACCGACACCGTCGGCTCGGCCGCTCCGGGCGACACCATCGTCTACAGCCTGGACTACGCCAACAACGGCAACCAGGACGCCACCGGCACGGTCATTACCGAAACGGTCCCGGCGGCGACCACCTTCAACGCCGGTGCCAGCACCGCCGGCTGGAGTTGCGGCGGCACGACCCCCGGCAGCACATGCACCTTCAGTGCTGGCGACGTTGATGCCGGCGACACCGGCAGTGTTCTCTTCGCGGTCGATGTCGACACGCCGCTCGATTCGGGCGTCACGCAGGTCCTCAACTCGACCAGCATCGCCGACGACGGCAGCAACGGTCCCGATCCGACGCCCGGCGACAACAGCGACGATGAAACCACACCCATCGACGCCGCGCCCGACCTGGGGCTGATCAAGGACGACGGCGGTGCGACCACCGTTCCCGGGGGTTCCGTGGCCTGGACGCTGGACTACGAGAACGTCGGCAATCAGCAGGCGACCGGCGTGACCATTACCGACACGGTACCGGCCAGCAGCAGCTTTGATGCCGGTGCGAGCACGGCCGGCTGGGCTTGTGCGCCCGACAACAGCGCCGGGAGCACCTGTACTTTCAACGTCGGCACCGTGGGCGGCAACGGCGGCTCGGGCAGCGTGGTCTTCGCCGTCACCGTGGACAACCCGCTGGCCGCCGGCGTGACTGAGCTGGTCAACGGGGCTTCGGTGGCCGATGACGGAAGCAACGGTGTCGACCCCACGCCGGGCAACAACAGCGACGTCGACGACACACCGATCAACGGCGCGGTGCCCGACCTGGTGCTGACCAAGGACGACGGCGGGGCGACGACCACGCCGGGCGGAACGGTGACCTGGACCATCGGTATCGAGAACGTCGGCAACCAGGACGCCACCGGTGTGGTCATCACCGATACGGTGCCGGCCAACAGCAATTTCAACCCTGCGGCGAGTTCGCCCGGATGGAGCTGCGTACCGGATGGTTCCGCGGGAAGCGTTTGCTCGCTTGCGATCGGCGGCCTGACCGGTGGCGGAGGTTCCACTAGCGCTTCGTTCGGCGTGACCGTCGACAATCCGCTGGCTGCCGGTGTCACCGAGCTCGTCAATGGCGCTACCGTTGCCGATGACGGCAGCAACGGCGCCGATCCCACGCCGGGCAATAACAGTGACGCCGACAACACGCCGATCAACGGCGCGGCGCCGGATCTGGTCCTGAGCAAGGACGACGGCGGCGCAACGACGACCCCGGGTGGAACCGTGACCTGGACGTTGTCATTCCAGAACGTCGGCAACCAGGACGCCACAGGCGTGATCCTGACCGATATCGTCCCGGCCAACGCGACCTTCGAGCCCGGCGCCAGCAGCCCCGGGTGGAGCTGCATTCCCGATGCGAGTTCCGGCAGCGCCTGCTCTCTGGCGGTCGGCTCACTGGCCGGCGGTGCCTCGGGCAATGCAACGTTCGCCGTCACCGTGGACGACCCGCTCGCCTCGGGCGTGACCGAGCTGTTCAACGGCGCCACCGTGGCCGACGACGGCAATAACGGTGCCGACCCCACGCCGGACAACAATAGCGACAGCGACACCACGCCGGTGGATGCCCAGTCTGACCTGAGCATCGTCAAGGACGACGGCGGGGTCACGGCAACCCCGGGCGGGACTATCGTCTACACGCTGGACTACCTCAACAGCGGCGACCAGAACGCCACCGGCGCGGAGATCACCGAGACTGTACCGGCCAACACGGTGTTCGACGCCGGCGCCAGCACCGCCGGGTGGAACTGCACGCCTGACGGTAATGCCGGCAGCAGCTGCGTGTTCATCCTCGGCACCGTTGCCGGTGGCGAGAGCGGATCTATCGACTTCGCGCTCACCGTGAACGATCCGCTTCCCGATGCCGTCGACGAAATTATCAACACCGCCGGTATCGGCGATGACGGCAGCAACGGTCCGGATCCGACGCCGGGCGACAACAGCGACGGCGACACCACGCCCGTCGACGCCGTGCCCGACCTGCGCATCGTCAAGACCGACGGCGGGGTGACCGCCGCGCCCGGCGACACCGTCGTCTGGACGCTCGACTACGAAAACGTCGGCAATCAGGACGCCACCGGTGTCGAGATCATCGAGACGGTGCCGGCCAACAGCAGCTTCGACGCCGGCGCCAGCACAGCCGGTTGGAACTGCCTGCCCGACGCCAGCGCCGGATCTACTTGTACGCTGACCATCGGCGACCTGGACGTCGGCGACAGTGGCCAGGCTCAGTTCGCCGTGGTGGTGGCCGACCCGCTTCCGGACACCGTCACCGAATTGCCCAATACGGCGACCATCGGCGACGACGGGTCCAACGGCCCGGATGCCAACCCGGACGACAACGACTCGAGCGTGGTCACCCCGGTCGAAGTGATCCCGGAACTTTCAATCGACAAGGCGCTGACCGATGCGCCTGATCCGGTCGAGCTCGGCAGCGTTTTGACCTACACCATTACCGCCACCAACACCGGCAACGTCACGCTGCAGAACGTGGTCGTGACCGATGATCTGATCACACCGACGGGTGGTACGACGCCTTGTGCTTCGGTGGCGCCCGGCGACACCTGCACGCTGGTGGGGACCTACACCGTTACGCAGGCCGATGTGGATGCCGGTGAAGTGGTCAACACCGCTACGGCCGCAAGCGACGAAACCGACGTCATCGATACCGAAGTCGCCTCGCCGATATCGCAGAATCCGGCGATCGCGCTCGTCAAGCAGGCTGAACTGCTCGACGGCGTGACCGTCGGCGGACTTGGCGACGTGATCGAATACACCCTCGTGGCCACCAACACCGGTGACGTCACGCTCGATAACGTCGAGATCGTCGACGACTTGATCGCACCACTCACATGCACGCCCGAGCAGCCGGCGTCCCTGGCACCGGGCGAGACCCTGTCGTGTTCGGGAACGTACGAGATCCAGCTTTCGGATCTCGGTTCGGGCTTCATCACCAATGTCGCCACGGTGACGGGCGACGATCCAAACGACGAGCCCGTCGATGACGAGGACAGCAGCGAGACGCCGGTCATGGCGCCGCTGCCGGTGCCGGCTGCTGGATGGCCCGCCCTGCTGATGCTCATCCTGGCCTCGGCGATCCTCGCTATGTGGCAGCTTGGCGGCCTTCGCCGCTAGACTGTCGGTGTCATAACCTTCGGGGGCCAGACCCCCGAAGGTTGTGACCTGCCGCTGCGCGGGCGGTGGCAGAATGGCGGCCATGACAGTCAGCGGCGACACCATATGCGCAGTTGCCACTCCTCCCGGCCGGGGAGGAGTCGGTATCGTTCGACTTTCCGGCCCCGATAGTCGCTTCATTGCCGAAAGACTTTGCGGCGAGCTTCCCTCAGCCCGGCAGGCCGGGCTTCGAACCTTTCGGGATGCGCACGGCGACACCCTGGACTCGGGTCTGGTTTTGTTCTTCTCCGGTCCGGGCTCCTTTACCGGCGAGGATGTCGTCGAGCTGCAGGGTCACGGCTCGCCGGTGGTGCTGGAAATGATCCTGGCGGCCTGTGTCGGTTTCGGGGCGCGTCGGGCCGGGCCGGGCGAGTTCAGTCAGCGTGCCTTCGTCAACGACCGCATGGACCTGGCCCAGGCCGAAGCCGTGGCCGATTTGATTGCCGCGGCCACCGACACGGCCGCGAGGGCCGCGCATCGCAGCCTCGAGGGTGCCTTCTCCAAGGAGGTCGATGAACTGGTGGAAGCGTTGGTCGAGCTGCGTGTATGGGTGGAAGCGGCGCTCGACTTTCCCGACGAGGAAATCGATTTCCTCGCCGACGGCCAGGTTGCCGAGCGGGTGGCGGCATTGCGATCTCGCCAGGAGGAACTGCTCGCGCGCGCCGGCACCGGGCGGCTGCTGAGCAGCGGCGTGCGCATTGCTATTGTCGGGCGACCCAACGCGGGCAAGTCCAGCCTGCTCAACGCGCTCAGCCGGCACGATGCCGCCATCGTGACCGAGGTGCCCGGCACCACCCGCGACGTGCTGCGCGAGACGATCACCATCGCGGGCCTGCCGGTCACCCTGGCCGACACGGCCGGCATTCGCGCCACCGACGATCGAATCGAGACCGAAGGCGTTCGCCGGGCGGAGCGCGAAATGCACGCCGCCGACCTCGTATTCTGGGTGGTCGACGCCACCGAGCCCGAGGGTGATCCGCTGCCCGGACTGCCCAGCGACGTGGCGCTGATCCGCATCGACAACAAGATCGACCTTGCCAATGAAAGCCCGTCGCGAAACGGCCGGCACCTGCGCGTGTCAGCCAGGACCGGGGCCGGCCTAGAGTTGGTCGAGCAGGTGGTTCTGGAAGAGCTCGGACTCGACGAAAGCGGTGGCGGCGAATATTCCGCCCGGCAGCGTCATGTCGACGCCATCGCGCAGGCCGGCGAGCATATCGCCCGGGGCCAGGCCGAGCTGGCAGCCAGCGGCTCGGGTGAGTTGCTCGCCGAGGAGTTGCGGCTGGCCGCCGACGCCCTGGGCGAAATCACCGGGCGCATGAGTTCCGACGAGCTGCTCGGGCGGATCTTCTCGAGCTTCTGCATCGGCAAGTGAGTGGAAGCGTTTGCCGACGCCGGCCCGGCAGGCCTATACTCGAACCCGGACAACGTATTTTGCAAAGAGGGTGGTGGAATGCACACGGTTCGACAGATTCTTTCCGAAAAGGGCGATGAGATCTGGTCGGTCAGCCCCAGCGACACGGTCTACGACACCATCCGGATGATGGCCACCAAGGGCGTCGGGGCGCTGATCGTCCTGGACGGTGAAACGCTGCACGGCATCATTTCCGAGCGCGACTACGCCCGCAAGGTCATCCTCGAGGGGCGATCGTCGCGCGACACCCGGGTGGGCGATATCTGCTCGAGCCCGGCGATCACCATCTCCCCGCAGGCGTCGGCCGAGGAAGGCCTGGCCTTGATGACCAACAAGCGCATCCGTCACTTGCCCGTGGTCGAAGACGATCAGCTGCTCGGCGTCGTTTCCATCGGTGACCTGGTCAGCGCCGTCATCGGCGATCAGCAACAGCTTATCCAGCAACTCGAGCGCTACGTGACCGGCTGAACCGGCGCAGGGGGTGGCCATGATCCTGGATCTCGAACAGGCCGCCGCCGTTGCCCGGGCGATTGGGCTCGACGAGCACGGACTGCACATCGACGCCGTCTCCGGCGGCGATATCGCGCAAGCCTCGCTGTTGCGCGCCGCCGACGCAATCGTTTTTCTCAAGACCTTGCCGCTCGACCAGGCCGGGTTGCTCTCGGCCGAGGCCGACGGCCTCCAGGCACTGGCCGAAACCGGCGCCGTTCGCACCCCGCGCGTCATCCGTCGCGGCATGCACGACGGTTTCGCCTGGCTGGCGCTGGAATACCTGCAGCTCGAGTCACGCAACCCCCGCGCCGACGCTCGCCTGGGCCGGCAACTCGCCGAGATGCATCGAAGCACCGGCGAGGCCTTCGGCTGGCACCGCAACAACTACATTGGCCGAACCCCCCAGATCAACACTCGGGGGGAAGAATGGTCGGGCTTTTTTGCGGCGCATCGCCTGGGCGCGCAGTTCGACCGCCTGCGCCGCAATCGCCCCGACCAGGGTTGGAACGATCTCAAGAAAGAGGTGATTTCGGCCTGGCAGGCGGTCTCGAGCAGGCACCGTCCGGACGCCTCACTCATCCACGGCGATCTCTGGCGCGGCAACGCGGGTGCCCTGGGCGACGATATGCCGGTCATCTACGACCCCGCGGTTCACTACGCCGACCGCGAATGCGACCTGGCCATGGCGCACCTGTTCGGCGGTTTCGACGAGGCTTTCTTTAGCAGCTACGAGGAAGCCTGGCCGCTGCCGAGCGACTACGAAACCCGGCGGCTGTTCTACAAGCTCTACCACATGCTCAACCACGCCAATCTCTTCGGCGGCCCCTATATCGAGGCGTCGGAGCAGCTGTGCCGGCGCATCCTCAATCACTGAGCAACCTCGCCCGATCACCCCCGGCGGTCGAGAACGATCCTGCACCTCGAATTGTTAAGATAGTTACATCAGAAACTGTTCTGGAGTGAGCGATGGGACTTCTCGTCGACGGGCAATGGCACGATCAGTGGTACGACACCGACTCGACCGGCGGGCGCTTCGAGCGCGACGCCGCGGCCTTCCGTAACTGGGTCACGGCCGACGGTTCGCCGGGTCCGACCGGCGAGGGCGGCTTCAAGGCCGAAGCCGATCGTTATCACCTCTACGTGGCCCTGGCCTGTCCCTGGGCCAATCGCGCCCTGGTTATGCGCAAGCTCAAGGGACTCGAAAAGATGATTCCCATCTCCGTGGTCAACCCCCTGATGCGCGAGAACGGCTGGACCTTTCAGCCCGGCTACAAGGTAACGCCCGATCCGATCCACAACGCGGCGTTCATGCACCAGGTCTACACCGCGGCCAAGCGCGACTACTCCGGACGGGTGACCGTGCCGGTGCTATGGGACAAGAAAGAAAACACCATCGTCAGCAACGAATCGGCGGACATCATCCGCATGTTCAACTCGGCCTTCGACGGTTTGGGTGCGGCCGAGGGTGACTACTACCCGCCGGACCTTCGCGAGGAAATCGACGCGGTCAACGAAACCGTTTATCACAAGGTCAACAACGGGGTCTACAAGGCGGGTTTCGCCACCGCCCAGGATGCCTACGAAGAAGCGGTCATTCCGCTGTTCGAAACGCTCGACCAGCTCGAAGTGAGGCTCGAAGAGAACCGCTACCTATGCGGCCCGCGCTTGACCGAGGCCGACTGGCGCCTGTTCACCACCCTGATACGCTTTGACGCGGTCTACGTGGGCCATTTCAAGTGCAACATCCGGCGCATCGAGGACTACCCCAACCTGTCGAATTACCTCAGGGAGCTCTACCAGGTGCCGGGCATCTCGGAAACGGTCGACTTTCAGGCCATCAAGCTGCACTACTACGGCAGCCACGACACCATCAATCCGAACTACATCGTGCCGCTAGGCCCGGCGCTGGACTTTCATCGCAAGCACGATCGCGCGCGCCTGCCGGCCGACTGATCGCGGTAACCTCAAGCGCTTCGCCGCCGGCCGAGAGCCGGTCGGTAGCGCGGCGCGACCCGCCGACCTGGGTGGCCAGGCGCCGCCGACCCGCGGGCCGGGCCGACATCAGCGCCTGTACCAGCAGCGGCACCACGATCAGCGTCGTGCCGACCCAGAACCACAGGTCGGGCACTTCGGCGAACAGCAGCCAGCCGATCACGAAAGCCCACACAATCCCGGTGTACTCCGAGGCGGTTACCTGGTTGGCGTCGACGTGTCGGTAAGCCAGGATCACCGTCATGTTGTAGCCGAGGATGAACAGCGCCGAACCAAAGGCCGCGCCCAGCGATGAGACATCAAGCGGCGCGCCCTCGACGAAGGCCAGGATCATCGCGGCGGGCAGCGCGAACAGGTAGTTCAGCAGCAGGCTGTGCACCACCGACTGCTCGCGCGGCAGCTTGCGCACCAGCAGGGCGTTGACCGCCAGGGCCACGGCGAGCCCCAGCGCGGTGAAGCCGGCGAGGTTCATTTCCGTCGGGCGAAGGATGATCAACACGCCCACCATGCCCCCGCCGACGGCGAACACGCTGGACTTGTTGAGCCGCTCACCGAAGAACAGCACGCCGAGCACCATCACCAGAACCGGCGCGGCGTAGAAAATCGCATTGGCCGTGGCCAGCGGCAGGGCGCCGAGGGCGACGACCATGCAAAGGATGCCGCCCAGGCCGACGTGCGCGCGCAGCAGGTGAACCCGCGAACCACCCCAGAAGTTCTTCCAGTCGACCAGCGACAAGAACGGTGCCAGCAGCAGCAGGGTGAACAGCAACCTCACCGCCACGAACTGGAACAGGGCCAGGTCGCCGCTGGCCCACTTGATGAGCGCATCGGAGAAGATCGCCAGCAGGTTGCCGACGACCAGCAGAAAGATCGCGCTGTTGACGGTGCGTCCGGTCATGGCCCGTGTCTCCAGGGAAAAGCGAGTTGATGACGCTATTCTGGGGATGGCCTATCATTATGTAAAATGATCAATACTCATCACCCATGAGAAAAAACGATAATGCGCCTGCCTCCGCTCAAGGCCCTGCCGGTGTTCGAAGCCGTCGCCCGGATGCTGAGCTTCTCGGCCGCCGCCGAGGAACTGCACGTCACCCAGTCGGCGGTTTCCCACCAGATTCGCCAGCTCGAGGATGACCTCGGCGAGACCCTGTTCGAGCGCGGCGGCCGACGGGTGACGCTGACCGAGCAGGGCGAGCGCTACCTCGAAGCCATCGCACCGGCCCTGGCGCAGATCGAGCGCGCCAGCGAACAGTTGCGGGGCGTTGGCGATTCGCGCATACGCCTGGCCGTACCCAGTTCCTTCGCCGTCAGCTGGCTCATCCCGCGCTTGCCGCACCTGCAGCGCCAGCACCCCGAGCTCGACCTCGATCTCGAGATGCTCGCCGACATGCCCCTGATGTCCGAGCGCCTGGCGGATTGCTACATCACCTTCCGCTACAAGCAGCGCGGCTACCAGTCCGAGCGGCTCTATGTCGAGCGCCTGTTCGCCGTGTGTTCACGCCAGTACTGGACGCACGTGCGCGACGAGCTCGACGAGGCCGGCCTTCGCAAGCGCGGCAGTGGCCGCCAGATCCAGGCGGAATGGCTGTCACGATTCACCCTGCTGTCAGCAGCCAGTGTGTTCGAACGCCCGGGCGAGGACTGGCGACGCTGGTTCCAGGTCGGCAAAGCGAAGCTGCCCGCCGATGCGCGCGTTCAGCATTTCTCCCACATGCTGCTGGCCCACGAAGCGGCGCGTCACCACCAGGGCATCGCCCTGTCCAACGACTACATGCTGGATACCGCCAGCGACCCCGACCTGATTCGCCTGCCCGCCCACGAACTCGAGACCGGCGACGAATTCCATTTCGCCTGCAAGACCTCGCGCGCCAACGAAACCGGGATCCGCTACCTTTCCCGCTGGCTGGTCAAGCAGGCCGAAGCCTCAGGGTGGAGTCGCTGAAATTCACCATGAAAGAAGGTGCGTCATCGCGAGGTCGCTAGATAATGCGGAGCGTGATGGCCTTCAGTACCGCCCGCGTTCGATCACGGGTATTGAGCTTGTCGAGGATGTCGGAGACGTAGTTCTTGACGGTGCCCTCGGCCAGGTGGATGCTGCGGGCGATTTCCTTGTTGGAATAGCCGCCGGCGATCAGGCGCAGGATCTCGACTTCGCGATCGGTGAAGGCATCGACCGGCGGTGAGTCGTCGCGGTAGGGATAGCGCTCGGCCACACCGGCGGTACTGATCGGCTGCAGCCGGCCTTCGCCGCGCACGATCGCGGCGATCAGGTCGGCGAGGTCTTCGGGCGAGATGTCCTTGAGCGCAAAACCCTGGGCGCCGGCTTCGACGGCGGCGAGCATCAGCTGGCTGTCGTCGAAGGTGGTCAGCAGCAGCACCGGCGGCGCGTGTTCGCGATCCTTCAATTGCCGGCACAGTTCGATGCCGTCGACGCCCGGCATGCGGATATCGGACACCACCAGGTCGACCGCCTCGTGCTCAAGCGCTTCGAGCAGCGGCCCGCCGGAAGCGGCCTCGACAACGACCTGCAAATCGGGCAGGTCGTTGATCACCGATTTGAGGCCTTCGCGAACCAGGGCCTGGTCGTCGGCCAGGGCGATGCGGGTCGTCATCAGTGCAGCTCCAGGGGCAGGGTGGCGGTGAGTTTCAGTCCGCCGGACTCGGACCGAGCGATATCCAGCGACCCTTCCAGTTCGGCCAGGCGTTCGCGCATGCCGGTCAGTCCGTTGCCGGGACGGATCTCGCCGGCGACACGGCCGTCGTCCTCGACGGTGAGCACCAGCCGATCCGCTTCACGCTGCAGCCGGACCTTCAGGTTTTCGGCCGGACCGTGGCGGGCGGCGTTGGTCAGCGCTTCCTGGACTACGCGCAGCAGGACCTCGGCCTGGTCGGCGCGGGGTACGCGGGCGTGTTCGTCCAGGGCCAGTTCGAGCTTCGGCCGCGGAAAGGGACGGGCCAGTTCGCGCAGGCTTTCCGACAGCTCGATGCCTTCGGTCTTGCGCAAGTGCTTCACCACCGAGCGCAGGTCCTGCAGCAGCTCGTCGGCCAGTTCGGTGGCCTTGTCGACTTCGGCGGCCGCTTCGGGATCGAGCTTGCGCGCGAGCCCGCGCAGGTTGAGCTTGAGCGCGGTGACCTTGTGGCCGGCCACGTCGTGCAGCTCGCGCGACAGGCGCAGGCGCTCCTGGTCGCGTGCGGTCTCGCCCAGCAGCGAACGCGTGGCGAGCAGGCGAGCGTTGACCGATTTGAGGTCCTCGGCCATCCGTTCGGAGGCGTTGGCATAGCGAATCACCATCACGGCAAAGAGCTGAAAGCCGACCATGCCCAGCAAATTCAGCGAGGCGCTTTCCGGATCCACTCCCCAGGGCCCGATCATCACGCCGCCGAAATACAGGTTGGCGGCCACAAGCGCCCCGGCCAGCCAGGGCGTGGACAGGCGGTTGGTGAATTGCGTGGCCAGCAGGATCAGCAGGATCGGCGTGGTGCCGGCCGGGATGAACCAAAGGACCAGGGCAGTCAGCGCGACCAGAAGCGTGAGCAGCGCGTCGTAGGCTCGACGCAAAATGAGGTCGTCGAGCAGGCAGGCCATCCAGCACAACAGCCAGGCGACCAGCAGCGCGTCGGTCGCAGAGGGAAACGCGGCATCCGGTCGACCGTAAACGGCGCTGACCGAAAGCCAGACCGCCGCCCAGGCGAAGTACGAAGCCCAGGCCAGCGGGCTGACCAGCAATTCACGCGCGGCGGCCTTCTCCCAGTCGATATCCATGACACCTGTATAGCTGTCCGGCCCGGCGACCACAACCGCCGGCGTGAAAGTCATGACTTCTGGCACCCGGTTTACCTGACTTGTGGCACCTGAAGGCCGCGCCGCGCCGCGCAATCCTGTGGTCACTAAGCAATGAGGAGAGACCACCATGACCCTTGCGCAGGCCCTTTCGGGATTTGCCATGCCCCATGCCCTGGCCGGCACGCTTGCGCTGGCCACCTTCTGGACCGCCGCCGCGGTAAAGAAGGGCTCGCCGCTCCACAAGCGCGTCGGCAAGATCTATCTGCTGGCGATGATAGGCGTGGTGGCGACCGCGATTCCGCTGGCCCTGTCCCAGGCGCTGGCGGGCCACTGGGTCGGTGCGGCCTTCCTGGGCTATCTGGTGATCCTGGTCAGCCACGCCTGTCGCCTGGCCTGGACCGCGATCCGCTACAAACGCGACTTCGCTCGCTATACCGGCACCGGCTTTCGCGTCAGCGCCGTCGTGCTGGGGCTGTCCGGTGCGGCCGTCTCCTTGCTGGGCATGGTGTACGGGGCGTGGCTGCTGATCATCTTCGGCCTGATCGGCCCGCTGGGCGCGCTCGACGCACGCAAGCTTGTCCGCCAGGGCCCGCAAAGCCCGAAGTGGTGGCTGAAGGAACATTACGGCGCGATGATCGGCAACGGCGTGGCTACCCACATCGCGTTCCTGCAGATCGGGCTGATGCGCCTGATTCCGGAGCTCGGCAATACGATGGTGCAGCACCTGGCCTGGTTCGGGCCGCTGGCGCTGGCCATTGCGGCCGGTTTCTGGCTGGACCGTCGCTACATGCGCCCGCAGACGATGCCGACGAAGCCGGCGGCATAAGCCGATAAGCCGCCGCTACTTTTCGAGCAGGTCGGGCTGGCTCTCGATCTGCACGTTCTCGAAATCGCGCACCTTCTTGCCGCCGTAGAAGATCAGCTTGAATTCGCGGCGGCTGACCGGGACATAGCGCTCGTTGCCGCCGATCTCCACCTGGGCGCCGTCGGTGAGGGCGTAGCCGTCGTCGCCCACGCGCACCACCATGGTCGCCTTCGAGCCGGTATGGCAGATGGTCTTGAGTTCCTTGAGCTCGTCGGCCCAGGCCAGCAGGTACTGGCTGCCCTCGAACAGCTCGCCGCGAAAATCCGTGCGCAGGCCGAATGCCAGGACGGGAACCTTGAGGCGGTCGACCACCTCGGTCAGCTGGTAGACCTGCTCGCGGGTAAAGAACTGCGACTCGTCGGCGAGCAGGCAGTGGATGTTGCCGGACTCGAGTTCGCCCTGGACGAGTTCGAACAGGTCGTCTTCGGCGCCGACCGCCAGCGCCGGCTGCTCGATGCCCACGCGTGAGCGGATCACGCCCTTGCCGGCCCGGTCGTCGATGCCGGGGCTGATCAAAAGCGGGCGCATGCCGCGCTCGAGGTAGTTCCAGGCTGACTGCAGCAGGGCCGTCGTCTTGCCGGCGTTCATGGTCGAGTAATAGAAATAGAGCTTGGCCATGCCCGAACGCTCAATCCGCTTCGTGCCGGTCTACCCAGACGTCGAACCAGACGGCTTGGAGGTTGTTCTGCGTATCCAGCCACTCATTCACCGTCGTTTCTACCCGGCGGCAGTCTTCACAGCCTTCGCGGTGATAAAGCAGCAGGTAGAGATCAGCCTCCGGGAGATCCTCCGATGTGTACGGATCGCCTTCCGGCGTGACGGTGCGATCGAGCAGGCGATCGAGACGCACCATCGAGCGCTCGCGCCGCCCATGCTCGTAGGTCAGCCCCAGTTCGCGCTCGAAGCCGCGACGGAATCCCTGCAGATGCCAGGCCGCGCTCCGATCGGTGAAATACACGTAGAGCTGCGGCACCTTCACCACGATGCCCTCGCGCTGGGCCTGCGCGCGCAGGTTGCCGACAAAGCGCTGCTGCTGCTGCATCACCTCCTCGCGCTGGTGGAGTTCGACGCGCGTGACGTCCGCGCCCCGGGCCGGCGCGATGGCGACCAGCGTGGTCAGGAGGATGGTGAGGGAGATGAGCATTCGCATGACAGCGAGTATATCGTTTAAGGGAAGGGTTCAGGATTCAGGGTTCAGGGTTCAGGAGCGCCTGGCGAAGCCGAGGGTGTGGTGCCGAAAACCGCTGCGCCGTGCTCGCCGGGAACCCGAAGAGCGCTGAAGGCGCTTCGAGGCCGAAGCCCATTTTCTCTTTCTGACCCCTGACCCCTGATCCCTGATCCCCGTAGAAAACTTTTCGGCGGGTAGAATCGTCTATCCAGTAAAATGCCGCGCCCATGTCGAAGACCGCCATCAAACTCAATCCTGCCCAGCGCGCCGCGGTCACCCATATCGACACGCCGCTGCTGGTCCTCGCCGGCGCCGGTTCGGGCAAGACGCGCGTGATTACCGAGAAGATCGCCTGGCTGGTGGACAAGGGTCACTACGGCGCGCGCGAGATTGCGGCCATCACCTTTACCAACAAGGCCGCGCGCGAGATGAAGGGCCGTATCGGCAAGCGCCTGGGCCGCAAGAAGATCGAGGGGCTGACGGTCTCGACCTTCCACTCGCTGGGCTGGCAGATTCTACGCTCCGATCCCGAGGCCGCCGGCCGGCGCAAGGGCATGAGCATTCTCGACCAGCACTCGTCCGGCGACCTGGTGCGAGAAATGTTGCCCTCGGGCGCGCCCAAGGACATGGTTTACGCGGTGCAGTCGGGCATCGGCCGCTACAAGGACGCCGGGCTCAACGTCGAGCAGGCGCACGCGGCCGCCACCAGCGAGAACGCCGCGCGCGCGGCCGAGATTTACGCCGGCTACCAGGAGCGACTGGTCGCGCTCAATGCGGTGGACTTCGACGACCTGATCTCGATTCCGGCGAAAATGCTCGAGGATCCCGTCATCCGAACGCGCTGGCGCCACAAGCTCAAGTACCTGCTCGTCGACGAATACCAGGACACCTCCGAGGCCCAGTACCGCTTGCTCGGCAAGCTCGCCGCCGACACCGGCGCCTTCACGGCGGTGGGCGACGACGACCAGTCGATCTACGGCTGGCGCGGCGCGCGGCCGGAAAACCTCGTCAGCCTCAAGTCCGACTGGCCCAACCTCGAGGTGGTCAAGCTCGAGCAGAACTACCGCTCGACGGGCTACATCCTGACCGCCGCCAACTCGGTGATCAGCTGCAACCCGCACGAGTTCGAGAAAAAGCTCTGGAGCGAGCACGGCCCGGGCGAGAAGATCGAGATCGTCGAATACGCCGACGAGGCCGACGAGGCCGAATCGATCGCGCGCTCGGTCGTCACCGAGGTCCACGGCGGCCACGCGCGCTTCGGCGACTGCGCTGTGCTGTATCGCTCCAACTTCCAGGCCCGCGCCATTGAACAGCAGCTGCGCGAGTACGGCGTGCCCTACGTCGTCTCCGGCGGCCCGAGCTGGTTCGACGCGCGCGAAGTGCGCGACTGCCTGGCCTACCTGCGATTGCTGGTCAACCCGGAAGACAACCCCGCTTTCATGCGCGTGGCCAACGCGCCGCGCCGGGGGCTGGGTTCGGGCGCGATGTCGCGCCTGGCGACTTACGCCGACGCCACCCACAAGAGCCTGTTCGAAGCAGCCATCGACCCGATATTCCAGTCCGAGCTGCCTTTGCCCGCGCAGCGGGGTTTCCGGTCGTTGACCAATATGCTGATCGACTTCAACGACCGCGCCGAGCGGGGCAGCATCGGCGAGGCCTTCGGTGAAATGCTCGATCACATCGGCTACCTTGAGTGGCTGCTTGAGACCGACGACGAGCCGAAGAAGGCCGACCGCCGCCGTCGATCGATCAGGGATCTGACCGGCTGGGTCGAGCGCCTGAGCGCCGACGTGCAGTCCGGCGAGGAACTGATCGCGCGCGTCTCCCTGGTGGCCGGCCCCGACGACGACCGCCATGACGATGCCGACATGGTGCGCCTGATGACCCTGCACGCCGCCAAGGGGCTGGAATTCACGCGCGTGTGGCTGGCCGGCTGCGAGGAAGGCCTGATGCCGCATAGCCGGTCGGTCGACGAGGACACGATCGAGGAAGAGCGCCGTTTGATGTACGTGGGCATCACCCGCGCCGAGAGAAAGCTCCAGATCTCCTACGCCCGCCGCCGTAAGCGCGGCGGCGAACAGGTCGAGACCACGCCCAGCCGCTTCCTCGACGAACTGCCCGAAGACGCCATCCGCTGGCCGGCCCGCCACGGCAGCGAAGCGCCCTCGACTGAGGACGCCATGGACAACATCGCCGCCCTGAAGGCCATGCTGGAGGGGTAGAGCTGTGGTTGCAACAGCTCTTGGCTCACGCAGAGCCGCTGAGGCGCAGAGTTCGCGGAGAAAAGAGAGTGAAGAGCAGATTGATTAAGAGTTTATTGTTTTCCTCTGCGAACTCCGCGGCTCTGCGCCTCTGCGTGAGGCCGGCGACTTGGGAGTCGCTCCACAGCTCTCTGACTACCCGCCCGGGACTTCTGGCACGTGAAAGGCTCCCGGGGGCTGTGGCTATACTGGTCGCCTTTTGAATCGCGAGGAGTGGAGCATGCAACGTGTACTGGCCGCCTTTCTGATTGTCTTCGGCCTGGTCGCTTCGGCTGGGGCGAACGACAATTACCGTGAACCCGACCCGGCGCTGACCGCGCTGGTCGACGCCCCGCTGCAGCCGGCATCGTCGGTTTCGCCGGACAAGCGCTGGCTGGCGGCGTTCGAGCGCAAGTGGGTCAAGCCCCTGGAAGAGCTGGCGCGCGACGAACTCAAGCTCGCGGGCGTGCGCATCGACCCGGTGACTTTTTCTCGCTCGCGCTCGGGCACTTACGAGTCGTTGGCGCTGCATGACCTCAAGACCGGCGACATCATCGCCGTCGACGGCCTGCCCGAGGGCGGCCGCATCGATTCGCCGTCCTGGTCGTCGGATTCGGCCCATCTGGCTTTCACGCTGGCGCACGACGGCAAACGCACGCTGTGGGTCTACGACGTCGCCGACAACGACGTGCGCCGGCTCTCCAGTCAGCCGCTGAACGGCGTTCTGACCTCGCGACCCTATCAGTGGTTGCCCGACGGCAGCGGTCTGATCATCAACCTGGCCGTCAACCACTCGCTGGAACTGCCGCAGCCGGGTATCGAGGCCGTGGCCCCCGTCATCCAGGAAACCGACCCCGAGAACAAGGCCCCGGTGCGCACCTACCAGGACCTGCTTGAAACGCCCGCCGACGCCGAGCAGTTCGAGTTCCTCGCCACCGGCCGCCTCGCCCGAGTGGACCTGGACGGCACGCTCACGCCGCTGGGCGAGGCGGGCATGATCGCCGCTTTCGATCCCTCGCCCGATACCGGCTACCTGCTGGTCGAGCGCATCAAGCGGCCGTTCTCCTATTCCGTGCCCTACTACCGTTTCGCGATGCAGTCCGACGTGCTCGACGCCGACGGTGAGCACGTCGCCACCGTCGCCGACCTGCCCGTGGCCGAGAACATCCCCAAGGGATTCGATTCGGTACGCACCGGCCGGCGCAATATTCAGTGGCGCGCCGACGCCGCCGCGACCCTGGTGTGGGTCGAGGCGCTCGACGGCGGTGACATGGCGACCGACGTGCCCCACCACGACCAGGTCTATACCTGGGCCGCGCCGTTCGAGGGCGACCCCGCCGAGCTGATCGCCACCGAGCGCCGCTTTGCCGGCCTGCAGTGGAGCAACAGCGATTTCGCGATGCTGGTCGAGTGGCGGTTTTCCGACCGCAAGCTGCGTGTCTGGAAATTCGAGCCCGACCATCCGGACGCCGAGCCGCAGCTTTTCAACGAGCGCTCCTACAACGACGTCTACAACGATCCGGGCAGCCCGGTGACCACGCGCAGCGAATTCGGCACCACGGTGATCGACGTCATCGACGGCAGCAAGGTGCTGCTGACCGGTGACGGCGCCTCGCCGGAGGGCAATATTCCGTTCCTGGATCGACACGATTTCGCATCGGGCGAGACCGAGCGCCTGTGGCACTCCGAGGCGCCGTACTACGAGCGCGTGGTCGACGTGCTAGACGAGACGGGCAACGAGTTGCTGACCCTGCGCGAAGCACGCGATGAGCAGCCCAATTTCTTCGTGCGCGACCGCGCCGCCGAGTCGCTCATCCAGGTCAGCGAGTTTCCGCATCCGCACCCGCAGATGACCGGTATTTCCAAGGAACTCATCCAGTACAAGCGCGACGATGGCGTCGACCTGAGCGGCACGCTCTACCTGCCGCCGGGCTACACCGAAGGCGACGGCCCGCTGCCCACGCTGATGTGGGCTTACCCGCTCGAGTACAAGGATTCGTCCGTGGCCGGGCAGGTGCGCGAG
Source organism: Lysobacterales bacterium (assembly GCA_034520805.1). Lineage (GTDB taxonomy): Bacteria > Pseudomonadota > Gammaproteobacteria > Xanthomonadales > Wenzhouxiangellaceae > Wenzhouxiangella. The sequence goes on from JAXHNG010000001.1 coordinate 174,569, forward strand.
TCGCCGTATGAATTCAACCAGATCAGCTTCTGGGGCCCGCTCGCCTACCTGGCGCTGGGCTACGCGGTGTTCGACGACCCCAAGATGCCGATTGTCGGCGTCGGTGAGGAATTGCCCAACGACAGCTTCCGCGGCCAGCTGGTTGCGAGCGCTCAGGCGGCCGTGGACGTGCTGGTCGAACGCGGCGTCGCCGATCCCGACCGCATCGCGATTGCCGGGCATTCCTACGGCGCCTTCATGGTGGCCAACCTGCTCGCCCACAGCGACCTGTTCGCCGCCGGCATTGCGAGATCGGGCGCCTACAACCGCTCGCTCACGCCGTTCGGCTTCCAGGGCGAGGAGCGCGATTTCTGGGAGGCGCAGGAGGTCTACGCCACCGTATCGCCGTTCTTCCACGCCGAGAAGATCGACGAGCCGATGCTGATGATCCACGGCATGGAAGACAACAACTCCGGCACCTATCCGATGCAGTCCGAGCGCATGTTCGACGCGATGAAGGGCCTGGGCACCAGCGCACGGCTGGTGATGCTGCCCTACGAGTCCCACGGCTACCGCGCCCGCGCCAGCCTACTGCACATGCTGTGGGAACAGCAGGAATGGCTGGAGACCTACCTGGGTCGTGACGCTGATTAAGGTTTCGGTGGTCTCCCGACGTGCCGGTGGGGCGTTGGATGTCACGTCGGGTTCTCGCAACGGCGCAAAGGCGCAAGGGTCGCAATGGAAAGGAACATGTAAAAACTGGACCGGGACGTTGAATCAGGCTTTCAAAGATTCCTTTCCTTCTTTTACTTTGCGTCCTTTGCGCCATTGCGCCGTTGCGAGAAACCAAGGGCTAGTGCCCCCAAACCCCGAAAGCGATATGATGCCAAATCATGACCGGTAACCTGATCAAGTTGATGGCAAGCGCAGCCGCCATGTTCGTCCTGTCCGCCTGTGATGCCGGCGAGCCTTACGTGGTCGTCGAAGGTGAGCGCTTCAGCGTGGAGATTGCCGACGACGACGCCACGCGGGCGCAGGGGCTGATGTTTGTCGACGAGATGGCCGACGACCACGGCATGCTGTTCATCTTTCCCAACGAGCGCCCGCGCTCGTTCTGGATGAAGAACACGCGCATTCCGCTCGACATCATCTACATCGACCGCGATTTCGAGGTGGTCAGCATCAGCGCCGACACGCCGCCGTGCCGGTCGCGTACCCGGCGCTGCCCGAGCTACCCCAGCGAGGGCCCGGCGCAGTACGTGCTCGAGATCAACGGCGGGCGGGCTGCCGAACTGGGCCTGGCGCCGGGTGACAGGATCGAGGTCGAAAACGTGCCGCAGATCGAGCCCGGCGCCGTCTCGAAATAGCCCCACCGCTGTCGTCCCGGCCCCCGAGCCGGGACCTCGCACGCGCCGGTCCTGCACGGCTGCTCGCCTGTGCACGCCGATAAGTGCGAGGTCCCGGAGAATCGCTACCGCGATTTCCGGGACGACATGTTGCGTTCGTCTGCGAGTGATAGGCGAGGTAGCCGGTCTGTATACGCTTAGCTCACGTGTGATCAATATCTGAAAGGTCGTCCGTCGGGGATGTAACCCCGACCTACGCGGGCCGGTGATAGGCTTGTAGCTCCGGTTAACTGGAAGGAATAGCAGGCATGTGGATCTTTAGACGGCTCTTCGGCCCCATCCAGCGTTTTCTCGAGCGCCGGCGCTTTCCCACGCTGTTCCTGATCCTGGCTGCACTGTTCGGCGCCAACCTGTTCATCCCCGATGTCATTCCCTTCATCGACGAGCTGATCATGCTGGTCGCCACCGTTATTGTTGGCGCCTTCCGCGAACGGCGGAAGGGCGACAAGAGCGCCGCAATCGACACGGATTCAAACGACACCAAACCGTAGGTCGGGGTTACATCCCCGACGGTCGACATCTCGGCTTCCTCCACCGTTTGCTCGTGCGTGTCGCATTCGCTGATGCTCCGTCACAATCCCCTGCGTTATCCTTCCCGCCATGACATTGCTACCCGCCCAGCCCGAGCAACCGATCACCCTTCTGCAGCTGTCCGACAGCCATCTTTCACAGGACCCGCAGGCCGTCTACCGGGGCGTGCACGCCGACGCCAACCTGGCCAGCCTGCGACCGGCCATCCAAGATCTCGGCCCCGACGCCATCGTGCTCTCCGGCGATATCTCCGAGGATGCCTCGCCGGCTTCGTACTGGCGCATGGGCGGTTTCGTGCGCGACCTGGCGGGGAAGATCGCCTGGATTCCGGGCAACCACGATGAGCGCGAGGTGATGGCCGAAATCTTCGACGAGCTGGGATTCGACGCCGGCCCGATCATCGAGATCGGCGGCTGGCAAGTGGTGTTGCTGGACTCGGCCCGGCCGAATCGCCCGGAGGGCGAGGCGGATGAACGCCGCCTTGCACCCGTCGACGCGATGGACGCGCGGCGACCCGCGCTGGTGTTCGTCCACCACCAGCCGGTAGCGGTGGGTGCGCCGTGGATCGACAAGTATCCGCTGATCGAGCCGGACCGGCTGTGGAAAAAGCTGGCGGGCAAGCCGGTCAAGGCGGTAGCCTTCGGCCACGTCCACCAGGTCTTCGAGGGGGAGCACGACGGGATCGCCTGCCTCTCGGCGCCGTCCACGGCCGCCAACGGCCGGCGCGACGCGGAGAAATTCACGCCGAGCGAGCAGGGCCCTTCGGCGCGCTGGTTTCGGCTGTGGCCGAGCGGTCGGTGGGAGACCGGGATTCTCTAGGCTGCAAGCGCAGCGTGCGTGCAGCAAGCCGCAAACGGATCTGGACTACATTTCGACCATTTCAAAGTCTTCCTTGCCCGCGCCGCAGTCCGGGCAAAGCCAGTCATCGGGCACGTCTTCCCAGCGCGTGCCGGCCGGAATGCCGTCGTCGGGCCAGCCTTCCTCCTCGTCGTAGATGAAGCCGCAGACGATGCACATCCAGGTCTTGAAGGGTTGTTCTTCGCTCACGCGTTAAAATCCGTAGTTGGACAATATTCCGCATTCTAAATGATCGGTCTGGAGCCGGGAGTAAAGAAGCCCGCCGAAGCAAACAGCCCGATGCCGTAAACTGTTCGACCGAACCCAATGTTCCAATTTTTCCCGTTCCAGGAGTCGTTCGAGAAGCCATGACCGCCAGCCACGACCTGTTCGACCGCGCCCGCGCCCGCATGCCCGGCGGGGTCAATTCGCCCGTTCGCGCCTTCTCGTCCGTCGGCGGCGAGCCGCTGTTCTTCGACCACGCCGAAGGCGCCTACATGTTCGACGTCGACGGCAAGCGCTATATCGACTACGTCGGCTCCTGGGGCCCGATGATCTGCGGCCACGCCCACCCGAAAATCATCGAGGCGGTGCAGCAGGCCGCGGCCAAGGGCCTGAGCTTCGGCGCGCCCGCGCCGGGCGAGGTGACCATGGCCGAGCTGCTGTGCGAGATGATTCCTTCCCTGGAACGAGTCCGCATGGTCAATTCCGGCACCGAGGCCACCATGTCGGCCCTGCGCGTGGCGCGCGCGGCCACCGGCAAGGATCGTTTCATCAAGTTCGAGGGTAACTACCACGGTCACGGCGACAGCTTCCTGGTCAAGGCCGGCAGCGGGGCCCAGACCCTGGGCGTGCCGACCTCGCCGGGCGTGCCCGCCGCGCTGGCCGAGCTGACCCTCAACGCCCGCTACAACGACCTCCAAAGCGTGCGCGCCCTGTTCGACCAGTATCCCGACGAGATCGGCTGCGTGTTCGTCGAGCCGGTGGCCGGCAACATGAACTGCATTCCGCCGCAGCCCGGCTTTCTCGAGGGCCTGCGCCAGATCTGCGACGAGAAAGGCGCCGTACTGGTCTTCGACGAGGTCATGACGGGATTTCGCGTCGGCCCGACCGGCGCCCAGGGCCGCTACGGCGTGGTGCCCGACCTGACCTGCTTCGGCAAGGTCATCGGCGCGGGCATGCCCGTGGGCGCGTTCGGCGGCAAGCACGAGATCATGAAGCTCGTCTCCCCCGAAGGCCCCGTCTACCAGGCCGGCACGCTGTCGGGCAATCCGGTCGCCATGGCCGCCGGCATCGCCAATCTGGAGCTGCTGCGCGAAGAGGGCTTCTACGAAAGGCTCGAAGCGCTCACGAACCAACTCACCGACGGCCTCAAGCAGGCCGCCGACAACGCCGGCGTGCCCATGGCCACCGTGGCGGTGGGCGGCATGTTCGGCTACTTCTTTACCGATGTCGAGGAGGTCACCAACTTCGAGCAGGCGGCTGCCTGCAACATCGACCACTTCAAGACCTTCTTCACCGAAATGCTGAACGCCGGCATCTACCTGGCCCCCTCGGCTTTTGAGGCCGGCTTCGTGTCGATCAAGCACAGCGAGGCGGATATTGCCGAAACTGTCGGTGTGGCGAGCGAGGCGCTGAAGAAGATGGCCGGCTGAGTTTTGCCCCAAACCGGGAGGCGCCGGGCCTGGCCGGGTACACTAGTAGGCCGGTAGAGAATAAATACGCCGCGCGTGCGGCAGAGTGGACTAGAACTTCCAGGAGCGCATGGCAATGAAAGTAGGTGCACCGAAAGAAACCGCATCGGGCGAGGCGCGGGTTGCGCTCACACCCGAGAGCGCGGGCCGGCTCAAGAAGCTGGGCTATGAGTGCCTGGTCGAGACGGGCGCGGGGATGGCCGCCTCGTTTACCGACCAGGCCTACCAGGACGCCGGCGTGGAAGTCGTCGATTCCGCCGAGGCGCTGTGGAAGCAGGCCGACGTGATAGTGAAGGTGCGCGAGCCTTCCGTCGAGGAGATCGAGGCCGCGCCCGAGGGCAAGACGCTGATCAGCTTCGTGTGGCCGGCCGCCAACGAAGACCTGCTGGACAAGATGAACGCGAAAAACATGTCCGTGCTGGCCATGGACATGGTGCCGCGCATCAGCCGCGCGCAGAAGATGGACGCGCTCTCGTCGATGGCCAACATCGCCGGCTACCGCGCCGTGGTCGAGGCGAGCAACAACTTCGGCCGCTTCTTCATGGGCCAGATGACCGCCGCGGGCAAGGTGCCGCCGGCGAAAGTGCTGGTCGTCGGCGCCGGCGTGGCCGGCCTGGCGGCGATCGGCGCCTCGACCTCGCTGGGTGCGATCACCCTGGCTTTCGACGTGCGCCCCGAGGTGGCCGAGCAGGTCGAGTCGATGGGTGCGGAATTCGTCTACCTGGATTTCGACGACGGGGACGACGATTCACAGCAGGACGGCGCGGACACCGGCGGCTACGCCGCCCCCTCGAGCCCCGAGTTTCGCGAGAAGCAGCTCGAGAAGTTTCGCGAGCTGGCCCCCGAGGTCGATATCGTCATCACCACCGCGCTGATCCCGAACCGGCCCGCACCCGAGCTGTGGACCGAGGACATGGTCGAGGCGATGAAGCCCGGCTCGGTGGTTATCGATCTGGCGGCCGAGCGCGGCGGCAACTGCACGCTCACGAAAGCCGACGAGCGGATTGTCACCGACAACGACGTGACCATCATCGGCTACACCGACTTCCCCAGCCGCATGGCCACGCAGTCGTCCACGCTCTACGCCACCAACGTGCGCCACATGCTCGACGACCTGACGCCGGAGAAAGACGGCAAGCCGGTCATCGACATGGAAGACGACGTGATTCGCGGCACGCTGGTGTGCCACGACGGCGAGATTACCTGGCCGCCGCCCGAGCCGAAGACCAAGGCGATCGGCGCCGCCAAGCCCAAAAAGAAAGAGAAGGAAGAAACGCCCGAGGAAAAGGCCGAGCGCGAAGAAAAGGCGATGAAGGCCTCGCTCAACCGCACGGCGATGATGCTGGGCGTCGGCGGCCTGCTCTGCCTGGGCCTGGGCACGGTGGCGCCACCGAGTTTCATGCAGCACTTCATCGTGTTCGTGCTTTCGGTATTTGTCGGCTATCACGTGATCTGGGGCGTGGCGCATTCGCTGCACACCCCATTGATGGCGATTACCAACGCGATCTCGTCGATCATCATCGTGGGCGCTTTGCTGCAGATATCCTCCGGGAGTTCCATCGTGTTTGTGCTGGCCGCGGCCGCGATCCTGATGGCCTCGGTCAATATCTTCGGCGGGTTTTTGGTGACCCGCCGCATGCTCGCCATGTTCAAGCGCAGCTAAAGGAAAATCACTGATGAGTAACGGACTGATCACCGCCGCCTACGTTGTCGCGGCAGTACTCTTCATCCTCGCGCTGGGCGGGCTGTCGAACCAGGAAAAGGCCAAGCGCGCCATCTGGTACGGCATCGTCGGCATGGCGCTGGCCGTAGCCGCCACCATCGGCACATCGGGTGTCGAGCAATACATCACCATCGCCCTGATGGTGATCATCGGCGGAATCGCCGGCTGGTTCGTCGCCAAGCGCGTACAGATGACCCAGATGCCCGAGCTGGTCGCCGGCTTCCACAGCCTGGTCGGACTGGCGGCCGTGTTCATCGGCATCAATGCCCACCTCGAGATGACGCTGGCGCTGGCCGCGAAAGAGGCGGGCACGGTCGCCGAGCTGGCCGGCTTCGCCGCGACCATCGCCAAGAAGACGGCCCTGGAGCTCAACATTCTCAAGGTCGAGCTATTCCTGGGCATCCTGATCGGCGCGATCACCTTTACCGGGTCGATCATCGCCTACGGGAAGTTGTCCGGAAAGCTCAGCTCCGCGGCGTTGACCCTGCCAGGCCGCCACCTGCTCAACCTGACCGCGATCATCGCCTGCCTCGCGCTGGGCTGGCTCTACCTGGACGGCGCCGGACTGTGGACGATGATCCTGGTCGCGCTGATCGCCGGGGCCATCGGCTGCCACCTGATCCTGGCCATCGGCGGGGCCGACATGCCCGTGGTCGTGTCGATGCTCAACTCCTACTCGGGCTGGGCCGCCGCGGCCATCGGCTTCACCCTCGGCAACGACCTGCTCATCGTCACCGGTGCGCTGGTCGGCTCGTCGGGTGCCATCCTGTCCTACATCATGTGCAAGGGCATGAACCGAAGCTTCGTCTCGGTGATTCTCGGCGGCTGGGGCGGTGAATCCAGCGGCTCGGCCGACGTCGACGGCGACATGGTTTCCGCCGACGCCGACGATGTGGCGGCCGCCGTTGAGGACGCCGACAACATCGTCATCGTCCCCGGCTACGGCATGGCCGTGGCCCAGGCGCAGTCCGCCGTCTCCGAGTTGACGAAAAAGCTGCGCGGCCAGGGCAAGCGCGTGCGCTTCGCCATCCACCCGGTCGCCGGCCGGCTGCCCGGCCACATGAACGTGCTGCTGGCCGAGGCCAAGGTGCCCTACGACATCGTCCTGGAAATGGAAGAAATCAACGAAGACTTCCCGGACACCGATGTGGTCATCATCATCGGCGCCAACGACATCGTGAACCCCGCCGCCCAGGACGACCCGGGCAGCCCGATTGCCGGCATGCCGGTGCTGGAAGTCTGGAAGGCGCGGCAGGTGTTCGTGTGCAAGCGCGGGCAGGGCACGGGCTACTCGGGTATCGAGAACCCGCTGTTCTTCAAGGACAACACCCGCATGTTCTACGGCGACGCCAAGGCCTCGATGGAAGCCCTGCTCAAGGAGCTGGGCTGATCGAGCCCGGCCCGACGGCGCGGGTCGGGCCCGTGGCCGTACCCGGGACATAGCGATGAGCCGATCCCTGGCCAAGCGAATTTCCAACTACAACGACGACCGCTCGCTGGGCTCGCGCTTTCGGGCCCGGCGCGCGGGTCCGCTGATGGCCCTGATCGAATCAGCCCACCGCACCCACGGCGAAGTGCGCATCCTCGACATCGGCGGCACCGAGCGCTACTGGAAGATCATCCCGCCCGACTTCCTCGAGCGCCACCGCGTGCACGTCACGATCGGCAACAAGCTTGACCGCGAACTCCCAGAAAGCCACGGACGCTTCGCCTTCATCCGCGCCGACGGCTGCAACCTGCAGGAATTCGAAGACGACGCTTTCCACATCGCTCACTCCAACTCGGTGATCGAGCACGTCGGCGATTGGACACAGATGAAGCGCCTGGCCGCTGAAATCCGCCGCGTCGCCGAAAGCCATTTCGTCCAGACCCCGAACTACTGGTTTCCCGTCGAGCCGCATTGCATGACGCCGTTCTTCCACTGGCTGCCCAAGCCGCTGCGCATCCGCCTTGTGATGCGCTTCGCCCTGGGCCACTGGAAACGGGCCGAAACGGTGGACCAGGCCATGCGCTTCATCGAGGGCTCGCGCCTGCTCAATCGCCCGATGTTCGAGCACCTCTTCGAAGGCGACGAAATCATCACCGAACGCGTCTTCCTGCTGCCCAAGTCCTTCATCGCCGTCGGTCGCGCACGCCGCGGGCCGGCCGAAACGGGCGATCCGCCCCGCGCCGATTGAACCCCCGAAGCGCCCCCGCTACACTGACAGCGGGGACGCGGCTGCGGCACGGGCCATGGCGGTAGCGTGGCTGGACTAATGCGGTCACCCATCCGCAGACGCTCAGCCTGCCTGTCAACGTCCGTGGACTGCGTTCTCGGCGCTTGATGTAGAACCCACTACATCGGCGCGCCGACGCCTTGCCACGAACGCTGACAGACAAGCTAAGCGCCTGCCGATGGGTGACCGCATTAGTACAACTCACATCCTGTCCATCGGGCTCCTGGCCCCCATCGCCCCGCGATTGATCACGTGCGTGTAGATCATCGTGGTGCGCACGTCCGAATGCCCCAACAACTGCTGCACCGTACGGATATCCGCGCCGGACTCCAACAGGTGCGTGGCGAAGCTGTGCCGAAAGGCGTGGCAGGTGACGGGCTTGCGGATCGCGCAGTCACGCGCCGCGCGCTTTACCGCCTTCTGAACGGTTGAGCCGAACAGGTGATGACGACCCACCTGACCCGACCGCGGGTCCATCGCCAGCCGTCTCGACGGAAAAACGAATTGCCAGCCCGGCTCGAACCGCGCATTTGGATACTTGCGATCGAGCGCATTCGGAAGCACCGCGCCGCCGCGCCGCAGCTTTTGATCGAGCGCCAGCAACTCGAGCGACTGATCAATCTGAAGCTGCAGCCCGTCGCGACAGACATCCGCAAGAACCGTTACCCGGTCTTTCGCGCCCTTGCCGTCCCGAATAACCAGCTCGCGCCGCTTGAGATCCACATCCTTGATGCGCAGCCGCAAGGCTTCGGTCAGCCGAAGCCCCGACCCGTAGAGCAGTTTGACAACCAGGTCCTGCGGAACCGGCAGCCGCGCCATGATCATGCGCACCTCGTCGCGTTCCAGAACAACCGGCATGCGGGCAGGCTTCTTCGCGCGAACAACATCATCCAGCCAGGGCAACTCGACCTTGAGAACATCGCGATACAAGAACAGAATCGCCGAAAGCGCCAGGTTCTGAGTCGAAGCCGCAACATTGCGATCCACAGCCAGATAGGTCAGAAAAGCCTCAACATCCCGCTTGCCCATATCGGACGGATGTTTCTTGCCATGAAAAATTATGAACCGACGAACCCAGTGAACGTACGACTCCTCCGTCCGGTAACTGTAGTGGCGCGCCCGAATCGCCTCGCGCAACTGATCCAGTAACTTTTTAGCCATTGGTCCTCAACCTCGATAAAACCAATCCAGATTGAAAACCACACGGCATCAGTACAAAATCAGAACCACGCGCGGATTCAGGTAGGAAATTTGCGCGTTAAACGGACAAATGTCATATTCCAGGTTGGCGGCCGGCAATCGAAATGATTGATTTCAGGAAAAAATCGATCCAAACAACGCTCAAAAGCGGAGTTAAAGCGAAATTCGCCCCCCGAAACCGCCAACCAACACTTTTTACACCTAGTTCTTAGTTAGCTGTTGGAATGAGTATTTTTAGATCGGCACCGCAGAACGGCCAGAGTGAGGCTGTCGGTAGCTTACGCCGTGCCACGGGCGCCGTGGCCGCTTCCAGGCGGGGAGTGGCTAGCCAGGCTGGGCGTTGCCGCGTTCAGGTCTGCAGTCCGGCGGGCTGGGTGGCTGCCGCTTCGGCCTGGATAGGCTGCAGTTCCATGCCGTTGCTTGCCAATCGAGCACAGGGGCGGGCTTCGCTCGCTGCCAGGGGCGCAGTTACGGTGAATGCCCCTTCCACAGCTAACAAGTCGCTCAAGTACGTTCCGGCCCTGTTGGGCCTCCACCGGACGCGCTTACGCGCGCCGCTTAGCTAAATCGTTAGGCCTTCATGATGAATGACAAAACTTCCTCAGATTTTGTTGAGGCGGTTCGGCATTTTCAGTTTCGTGCCGAAAAGTCGTTGGAAGCAGACGGACTCCGAAAGGCGCACGGGGAATTGAGAGAACTGGATTTTGGTGATCAATCCAGCGTGGAAGAGCGTGCGGAGCACTATTTCAATATTGCCGAAGCTAGGTTCAACGCAGGTGAAATTTCTGAAGAGGAGCGAGCTTTTCATCGTCGTTACGCTCTTGAAAACCTCGTTTATGAATCTCGCTTGCTCAATGGATACTACGAAGATGCGCTCGGACCAATATCTGAAAGAATTAAGAAACTTCAGCTCGATCATGGCTTAACCGATGATGAATACTGGCCTAAAGGCGAGGGGCCGCCTGAATACATGGAGTTGAACGCTGAATATGAGCAGGTGCTAGATTTGAAGCTGGTTGAGGTTTTTCGGGAGTTTGGAGCTGATGATCTAGCGGAGTGTTTCTTGAATGAGAGGGAAAACTTCGATGCTCATAGTGAACTTGGCCGTAAGTCAATCTTCGTGGACAATGACATTGCACGGCTAAATGAACTTGCCATCGGCTACGAGCGCGAAGCGCTACTTAGCCAGGAGAGCGAGGCGTATCTGGGTGCAAGTGTCATGATGTGCGCGGCAATCGAGGCCCGTTTGCTGGTTAAATGTCTTTCCAACGATGAGAAGGTTCGGAAGGCGGCGTTCGAGTTGGGCCTTACAAATAAAGTTCTCAAATCAAAGAATCCGCTAGCGTGGAAGCTAGAAACTCTGATTGAAATCAGTGCACAGGCGGGATGGATTCCTAATGTAGAGACAGAGCGCTTCATTTTCAGCGGCAAGGCCATCGCTCATTTGCTTCGAGAGGTCCGCAATCGCATACATCCGCATGTGCAGTTAAAGAAGAAAGTAGGGTTATCTTTCGGACGGGAGCAATACAAAGATGTTGAGGCAGCCCACAGAGTTATTCGGGAATTCCTTAATGGCCAGGCCTAACAGGTCGCTCAAGTTCGTTCCGGCCTTCGGCCTCCACCGGACGCGGCAAAGCCGCGCCGCTTAGCTCAAACGTTAGGCATTTAATATGAAAATCTACTGGACGTTAAAAAGCATTCCAGAACTGAGATCAGAGCCGTGGCGTGAGAGGGGCCGCCGCTGGCGTCGCGCCTATGGCAAGTGTCTTGGACATTTCTTTACCTGGGCTGCACTTTTACTGCCTGCCTTTGGCGGCGGGCTTGGCTCCTACTATGGCCAAAAGTTTAATTCAGGGATGCTGGGTGGAGCGCTCGGTGCAGCATTAGGCGGATTCCTTTTTAGCCAGGTCATCACTGCTTTTGCTCGAAAACACTACCGACATGTTTTACTTGGTAAAGACGCCGAGCAAAGTGCCACTCCACATGCCTAACAAGTCGCTCAAGTACGTTCCGGCCCTTCGGGCCTCCACCGGACGCGGCTAAAGCCGCGCCGCTTAGCTCAGACGTTAGCTGTTGGAATGAGTATTTTTAGATCTGCATTGCAGAACGGCCAGAGTGAGGCAGTTGGTAGCCTCCGCCGTGCCACGCGCGCCTTAGCTGCTTCCAGGCGTGGAGTGGCTAGCCAGGCTGGGTGTTGCCGAGTTCATGTCCGTAGTCCGGCGGGCTGGGTGGTTGCCGCGCCGGCCCGGATAGGCTGCAGTTCCATCCCGTTGCTCGCCAATCGAGCACAGGGGCGGGCTTCGCTCGCTAGCAACGACGCCCCGCCGGGAAATGGCCTCTCCACAGCTAACAAGTCGCTCAAGTTCGTTCCGGCCTTCGGCCTCCACCGGACGCGCCAGAGGCGCGCCGCTTAGCTCAGACGTTGGGTGTCCTGCGGCCATTATTGCCGCCAGAATGCCTTGGAGGTATCGATAAATGAAACAGTTGTTGACTAGGTTCATTGGGACGCTGATGTGCCTCGCGTTGATTGTCGGCTGTGCGACCGTCGGCGGCCCGACTGCGCAGGAATTGGTTGGAGAAACAGATCGAAGTGATGGCTCGACTATTCATTGGAAGCTAAGGCGAGCTTCAAGCCGCACTCCCCTGCCGATATTGCTTTCCGCCCAAGGGTCTGGATGCGCCCCGGCCAGGTCGAATTCAAACATTGCACTGCTTGAGAGCGTTCTGCCGGGGTTTGCGGTTCTGACGATCGAGAAGTACGGCGTTGACCCAGAAGTCGTTCCCGGAGATCCCATTGAAGGGTGCTCTGACGCATATTATGCTAGTCACACTGTCACTCGTGGCGTACAAGATGCAGAGTTGGTCTTGGAAGATCTACGCTCCCAGTCTCTATGGGACGGTCGATTGGTGCTGTTTGGTGGCTCGGAAGGCGGGGCGGTCGTTTCCATCTTGTCCCACGAGTTGAATGATGTAGATGCAGTCGTGGTGTTTTCCACTAGCACTGGTCTGACGATGCGGGAGTCCCTGCCGATGGTTGTGCCGCCGCCGGTAGCGAAGCGGTTGTCAGACGTGTTTGCGGAAGCAAGAGCGAATCCGGAGTCCTCCCGCGTGTTCGGTGGTAATTCGCTAAAGTGGTGGGCGGATATTCTTGATCGACGCCTGTCGGATTTCCTGCTCAAATCTTCGGTGCCTACGCTCCTTGTTCACGGAGAAAACGACAGCCACAGCCCTGTTGCTGCTGCGCGCGCCACCCGAGACGCATTCGCTGAGGCGGGTGAGGGTAACCGTCTTTCCTATTGGGAGTTGGCTGATCGAGACCATCAGATGCGGGATGCGTCAGGCAAATCTCATTTGGATGACGTTTTAAGCAAGGTTGCAGATTGGATACGGGCAGTGCGCTTATCAAAGACAGACACTTGAAAATTGGATAGTTGGCGGTGTGGCACCCAACAAGGCGCTCCAGCCGACCGTCCACTCGCTGCGCTCGTCGGCGGCGGCTGAGCTTTAGCGTTAGCTGTTGGAATGAGTATTTTTAGATCAGCATCGCGGAACGGCCAGAGCGAGGCAGTTGGTAGCTCCCGCCGTGCCACGGGCGCCGTAGCTGCTTCCAGGCGTGGAGTGGCTAGCCAGGCTGGGCGTTGCCGCGTTCAGGTCTGCAGTCCGGCGGGCTGGGTAGGTGCCGCTTCTACCCGGATAGGTTGCAGTTCCATCACGTTTCTTGCCAATCGAATGCAGGGGCGGGCTTCGCTTCTTGGCAACGGCGCTCCGCCGGGAAATGGCGCATTCACAGCTAACAAGTCGCTCAAGTTCGTTCCGGCCTTCGGCCTCCACCGGACGCGCTTACGCGCGCCGCTTAGCTAAACGTTAGCTGTTGGAATGGGTATTTTCAGATCGGCACCGCAGAACGGCCCGAGTGAGGCAGTTGGTAGTTCCCGCCGTGCCGCGGGCGCCGTAGCTGCCTCCTGGCGCGGAGTTGCTAGCCAGACTGGGCGTTGCCACGTTCTTGTGTGCAGTCCAGCGGGCTGCGTGGTTGCCGCTTCGGCCCGGAAGGGCTGGGGTAGCGTCCCGCTTCGCGCCAATCGAGAACCGGGGCGGGCTTCGCTCGCTGGCAGGGGCGCAGTTACGGTGAATTCCCCTTCCACAGCTAACAAGTCGCTCAAGTACGTTCCGGCCCTTCGGGCCTCCACCGGACGCGGCTAAAGCCGCGCCGCTTAGCTCAGACGTTAGGTGCCTCAGTTGCAGTAAGTTTGACTGCTGCACCGTTAAGTCTTATTAGCGAGAACGAGTAGGTAGCATGGAAGTAGTCAACGCAACAGCTGTTCTCCCAACTACACCCTTGGTAAAGGAGCTTACTATGAAATCAATCCATCCCTTCTACATCATCGGATCCTTGGCGTTTGCCTGCACAGGACTTCTGCATATGACCGTGGCCTTAGCAACAGGTGATGCGAGTTTGGGGACTTGGCTGCCAATATATATCGTGTGGCTCGGCTTTATGTGCGTCGGCCTTCCGCTTACTCTGCGCGGGAAGGCTGGTGCCTCTGAATCCGGCGGCACCTAACAAGTCGCTCAAGTTCGTTCCGGCCTTCGGCCTCCACCGGACGCGCCAGAGGCGCGCCGCTTAGCTAAGACGTTAAGTGCTATGAAAGACAATCCGCCACTGTCAGTGATACTGGCCGCCGTTTTGCTCGCCCTTGGCTGCGTTTCCGGTATTTTTGCGCTCTTCCAAATTGATCTGCTCTCAATCGCAGGCCTATTCGCTTTGGGATTGTATGGTCTAGCAGCATACACACTCTATGCGCTTTTTTACGATAGGAACACTGGGCGACTTCTGGCCGTTGCTCAACTTTCGATCAGTGGGCTTCTGGGAGCCTTAGGTTCAGTGCTTGTTTCAATGGCCGGTGGCCCAATACCCATTATCATAGTGTATGTCCTTATTGCCACGTTTCAGCTAACACTGGCGTGGCACCTGCTTGTTGGCAGGCCCGCCAGAGAATACGCAAATGTGAGCCCCGATTCGGGCCGCACTTAACAAGTCGCTCAAGTACGTTCCGGCCCTGTTGGGCCTCCACCGGACGCGCTTACGCGCGCCGCTTAGCTAAATCGTTAGAAGGCACGATTATGAATGATGATGTGCGGCTCTTGAGCATAAGCTCCAGCGTTGATGGAAGTGAAGTTACCGTCCATGCTAATCAGAACGGATTGGAACATCTCATTGGACGTCTTGAGAGCCTCCGCCGAGCGTTGGATGAAAAGGAGAGCCCTCATGTTCATTTGATGTCGGAGAGTTGGGGCTTGGGCGATCTAACAGAAACTATGCTGGATCGGGGAAAGGAAGCGGGCGACCGACAAGTTCATCATCTAAAGATTCAGGTTTGGTCCGAGAATAAGCGTCATGCGTACGGGCTCTAGAGATATGCCTTCTAACAAGTCGCTCAAGTTCGTTCCGGCCCTTCGGGCCTCCACCGGACGCGGCTAAAGCCGCGCCGCTTAGCTCAGACGTTAGCTCCAGTCACAAGTATGCACCGATTGATTTTCCTTACACTTCTCGCCTTCCTGCTTACAGGCTGTAAGGAGGAGCGCCACTTTTCAAGGTTTATTTACGAAAACGAGGGCTTTGCCAGGACGGCTTGCCTAGATCAAGAAACTTATGAATTTGCGATGAAGTGGACATATCCCCACGCACCTGAGTGGCGGCAGCGAGAAATATCTGAAGGCCTTGAACAAGCAGAAGCTAAGTGTTCTGCAGTCGTAGAAATAATCGACAGTCTTTCCGAGAGTCGAGAAGCACTCAGAAAGGGATTCGCTGTTCCTAGGCACAGATATTTCATAGATGTTTCAGTTTCAGACGAATGGGATGCCATTATCGGGCTCTTTGAAACAAGGGGAGACTGCGAAGCGTCCCGAGAGCGGCTGCGACGCTCGGGCTTTGAGACTTCAGAATGCTATCGACGGGTCGTATTCCTTAAGTCAGTATGGAGCTAACAAGCCGCTCAAGTTCGTTCCGGCCCTTCGGGCCTCCACCGGACGCGGCTAAAGCCGCGCCGCTTAGCTCAGACGTTAGATTGACATATAAAGACCCTTTACGATGACCTACATTCGAGACGGGCTGCGGTATAGGAGTGAAGAATGGGCTGACTCTATTCAGATCGTAGATGGTGGCTGGAGCGAGTTCCAGTTTCAGTGCAAACGAAGCCTGGTCAAAGAACTTGGAACAGAGCTTTCACCAGGCAAGGTCGGCCGAACCTCAGTCCAGGGAGAATCCGTATTCGAGGGAATAATCCCGGGAAGTTGCCGGCGCTTTTGGATCTATGTCGACGGTGCGCAAATAGAGGGCCTCGGCACCCTTGAGCATTGGGATTTCACCTCGCCCGCCCATTTGATTTCAGAGTTTGTCCAGCAGGTTTCCAGAGAACTGCAATCTAACAAATCACTCAACTCGGACGCCGGCAAAGCCGGCGCCGGTTAGTTCAGACGTTACACTACTGTCCGGTAAAACTTGATAAGAATGCTTGAAAAGGTAAATTCATCAGCATGTTACGACCGTTTTTGGGTGGTGTCGACTTGAACGGCGATTTCTGCCATTTTTTCGGGACTTGCCCCGGAGATCGCCGTCGTGTACACCGGCAAAACCCTGTTCGCCCAGCTGATGGACGTCCTGCCCTGGACGACCTTCACTCGCATCGTCAGTCGTTACGAGGGCGACCGATACGTCAAGTCGCTGTCGTGTGCTCAGCACTATCGGGTCATGGCGTTTGCCCAGCTGGCCTATCGAGAGAGTCTGCGCGATATCGAAGTCTGCCTGGCGGCTCAATCGAGCAAGCTCTATCACATGGGCTTCAGGGGACCGATCAAACGTGCCACCTTGGCCGATGCTGGCGCCAAGCGAGACTGGCGCATCTATGCCGACTTCGCCCAGCGCCTGATCACGCAGGCTCGCGCGCTTTATGCCGACACACCCCTGGATATCGATTGGGACGGAACGGCCTACGCCCTCGACTCGACCACCATCGACTTGTGTCTGTCGCTTTTTCCCTGGGCGCCGTTCCGAACGACAAAATCGGCCGTCAAGGTGCATACCTTGCTCGACCTGCAGGGCCACATCCCCAGCTTCGTTCACATCTCCGACGGCAAGTGGCACGATGTCAACGTACTCGATATCCTGCTCATCGAGCCCGGTGCTTTCTACATCATGGACCGGGCCTACGTCGATTTCGAGCGACTCTACGCGGTGCACGGTGCGGGCGCCTTCTTCGTGACTCGGGCCAAACGCAATCTCGATGCACGCCGGGTGTATTCCAGTCCAGTCGACCGAGACACCGGCATCATTTGCGACCAGACCATCGCGCTCAACGGCTATCTCAGCCATGGCAAATATCCGGAGTATCTGCGCCGAATCCGATTCAAGGATCCCGACACTGGAAAGTCGCTGGTCTTCCTGACCAATCACTTCGGCTTGCCGCCGTTGACCATCTGTGCGCTGTACAAAGCGCGCTGGCATGTCGAGCTGTTCTTCAAGTGGATCAAGCAGCATCTCCGAATCAAGCGGTTCTTCGGGACATCCGAGAACGCGGTGAAGTCGCAGATCTGGATTGCAGTCTCCGTGTACGTGCTGGTTGCCATTGTCAAAAAACGAATGAATGTCGATGCCTCGCTATACACTTTGCTACAGGTTTTTTCGCTCACCTTGTTCGAAAAAATGCCGCTACAACAAGCGGTTACGAACATCGATAACAGATTCGACCAGGATGATATTTCTAACCAGTTGAATTTATTTAGTTATTAACCGGACACTAGTGCAGACGTTATTGATATATGACGAGATTCACGTTCTTGTTCCTCTCCTTAGCGCTGCTCTCCGTTTCTCTTAACGGAGTGCTGCTATATTCCTATCTCAACGACTTCTACTACGTCAGGTACTATCCAAAGCTCCTAGGCAACACGGAAGTGCTCGGGTCCTTATTAAACGAAGATATGACATTAACGTACGTGTCAGATCGCATAGAGTCTCAATTTCCGAATCTGGAGAAGCGCCTTCGTGAGGACCATCCGAGCATGTGGACGTTTGGGGAGGGCCCGACCTATGAAATTGCCCTCGAGGCTGGAGGTCTCACCTTCTTTTTCCACGAGAACGAAACTCTTGCGCGAGTAGATCACTGGCTCTATGAAAAATCTCCCCTCTTTTTCGCCAATCAATAACAAGTCGCTCAAGTACGTTCCGGCCCTATCGGGCCTCCACCGGACGCGGCTAAAGCCGCGCCGCTTAGCTCAGACGTTATAAGTAGAAAGAGACACGCCAGATGAAGGAGTTCACGGTCCAGCTCGACTTCTTTTCGTTCCTGAAAATGTCGCTGCTTATCGGGTTTTGCTTTGGGGTGGGCTCAGTGCCGCTGCTAATTCTGTTTAACTACGGACAGCTCGGACTTGGGAGTGCCCCCATATTTGCTTTCGGCGCCCCCATCGCTGGCTTGTTCAACGGCTTTTTAGCCGGACTAGTGGGCTTTCCGCTCTACTACTGGCTCGGCCAGGGAGTTGGCTTCAAGCTTGCGGGCAACCTCTATGTCGGCGAGAACCAGTAGAAACCCTACTTATAACAAGTCGCTCAAGTTCGTTCCGGCCTTCGGCCTCCACCGGACGCGGCTAAAGCCGCGCCGCTTAGCTCAGACGTTAGCTGTTGGAATGGGTATTTTCAGATCGGCACCGCAGAACGGCCCGAGTGAGGCAGTTGGTAGTTCCCGCCGTGCCGCGGGCGCCGTAGCTGCCTCCTGGCGCGGAGTTGCTAGCCAGACTGGGCGTTGCCACGTTCTTGTGTGCAGTCCAGCGGGCTGCGTGGTTGCCGCTTCGGCCCGGAAGGGCTGGGGTAGCGTCCCGCTTCGCGCCAATCGAGAACCGGGGCGGGCTTCGCTCGCTGGCAGGGGCGCAGTTACGGTGAATTCCCCTTCCACAGCTAACAAGTCGCTCAAGTACGTTCCGGCCCTTCGGGCCTCCACCGGACGCGGCTAAAGCCGCGCCGCTTAGCTCAGACGTTAGGGTATATGAGAGCAACCACCCTAGTACTTGCCACCTTTCTTTGTGCCCCGTGTTTAGAGGTCCTAGCCGCCTCAACATATCCGGGTGTTGCTCGGGTTCAGGTTAGGTCCGGCCCGACACTTTTCCTAGATACACTCAAATCGGACGAATCAGCTCAGATTTCCTCAGTTACTAGGCTAGTCAACGAAGACGTTTCCTACTACCACTATCCCTCACCTCTGCCGGGAGGCGCCCTTAGAACGTACTTCATTTACTCTCGCACTGCCAGCCTGACGTTTGAATGCCAGCTATTGTTAAACGGCGAATCCAAGTACGAGAAATCTGAAACACAGGAGATACAATTGGAGCCTGGGGGTTTATACGTCGCTAAACCTGTACTTTCCGACAACCTGACGAAATGCCAAACAGATGTTCGAGCTCAGTAATACCCTAACAAGTCGCTCAAGTTTGCTCCGGCCCTTTGGGCCTCCGCCGGACGCGCTTACGCGCGCCGCTTAGCTCAAACGTTATAGCACTTGTGCTGTCCAGCAAATGACCTGTTGCCAAACGTCGAAGTGTCGCCGCTTCCGCCTGAGTGCTGGCAGAGATTTGGTAGCAGCCCTACGCGGCAGGTCGCGTTGCCTTTCGAGCGCGTCAGCCAACTTCGCGCTGCTCAAGCTCTGGGTGCAAGGGCTTCGAGTGGAAAGCTTGTCGCCAAACTGGCAGAATTGAGCCATGGGCGGTGGTGGCGCATTTGGAGTTGGTGGTTTCAGCAGGTTGGCGCTTTGGCCTGGCTTTCCGAGGGCTCCGCTCTGGCCAGTGCCTTCGCTCGAGGCCGCACCCTTCGCCGAAGCCGGAGGGCAGATTCGCCCCCAGTACCTTCGGCCTGAAAACAGGCGGCAATCCCGGGCGCTCTGGTATCCATTCAATTTCAACATAGCTCGTGCCATAACAAAGCCTTCAACCCGACGCCGGATAGCGTTGCGGCCGGCAAAGCCGGGTTGGCTGTGGGGCGGCGCGGGTTAAGGCAAAAGTTAGGTGTCAGTCTAATGAAGAACGGAACTGATCGGGGATTTGAGATTTTCTACTGGAAGCTCTCCTACAGAAGAAAGTTTGTTCGCACCCTTTGGGTTGGCGCCGCTATTCTACTGCTCTACTTTGTGTCTCCGACGTATGTCGTTGTAGGAATACTCAGAGACGCAATTTTTGGAATCTTCCTGGTTCTCTTTCTGGCGCAAGCAGGATACACGTACACAAAGTGGAAGAAAGAGGTGCAAGAACAAGCTGGCCAATACAGTAATGGCGACCACGGCAACCCTAGCGACACCTAACAGATCGCTCAAGTTCGTTCCGGCCCTTTGGGCCTCCACCGGACGCGGCTAAAGCCGCGCCGCTTAGCTCAGACGTTAGGCCATATGTCACTCAGTACGTGGACTATATTCCTTGGCGCCGCATTCCTGAATCTCACGGAAACCGGGCTCGCTAGTGTTGAGTCTCAGTGCGCGGATACAACGGTAACGGCTGAATACAGCCGAGACATTCCTGTCAAGAGCGTAGAGTCACCATTTGGTTACTGGACGCTGGATGGTTATGAGGTACGGGTTGAAAAGGCTACGATTTTAAACATCTTAGACACTCGAGAAGCTAGAATCGAGCGTTCCGGCCTTCTTTCCTATGGATCAGCCTATCTAAAGAAACGAATCAATTCGCTCAGTGATTCTCAGTGGCCGGTGGACATGGCGACACTAATTCCGCCTTCTTCCGCCTGGGAGCATGTAAAGAGGCCGGAGCCCATTCCTGAAACCTACTTGAAGTCCGAGTTTTACAGACTGTCGATGCAGAGACAAGAACACTCACTGATACTAGAAAATGCGCTCTATCATGGTGTAGCCGAGGTTCGTAGGCCTAACGGACAACGACTTGGATACATAAAGCGTTACGGCTTTTCAGAACGACTCAAGGATAACTGGACAGCCGTTGGTCACGTATGGGTAGATCCCGACCGCGATAGTATATATGTGTCATGTCGAACTGATTTGGCTAGTAACTCGTAGGCCTAACAAGTCGCTCAAGTACGTTCCGGCCCTTCGGGCCTCCACCGGACGCGCTTACGCGCACCGCTTAGCTCAAACGTTATGTTTCTCAAATAGAATGAGTCCCTACTACCTAGTCCTGCTAATTCCTCTCGCCCGTTTCTTGGTAAACCTCCACGCATACCTGTATATGACAAGAGCTGTAAAGAAGCATGTGCTTTACGTGGGCGGGATGGCTAATAGTGCTGACGACCCGGCTGGGCAGAAATCTCACAAAGCTTCGAGATGGCTTGTCGATAACCTGTCAGAGATCAAGCGGCGAGTGGAGCAGGCTGGCGTTAGTAACCCACGAAAGACCATCATGGAGCCCGCAGGCTACGGGCATGTCTCACAGCAATCGATGAGCGTGCTCGATAACATGCTCTTTCAAAATCAGGAGATTCTTGGTAAGGCGAACCACACAATGAGGCTTGCCGCCGGGCATTATAAGGTGGAGGCAATAAAGAGTATCAACCCACTATTTTGGGTTGAGGTGCTCATCTTCCTTCCGAAGCAGATTGTTTCGTCCGCAGGACTCGAAGTAACCTCAAAGGCGGCCGATATTTCCCTTAAATTCGTCCAAGTGGTTTATTGGTCACTAATCATACTGGCCATTATCCTCCAGCCCGATTGGTTAATGGATGCTCTCAGTCAAACGAAAACATAACAAATCGCTCAAGTTCGTTCCGGCCTTCGGCCTCCACCGGACGCGCTAAAGCGCGCCGCTTAGCTCAAACGTTAAGAAGCAATGCCACATACTTCAATTCCGGCTGCCGAACATAGAGCGATTCCCTTTACCAGGACGCTGGGCTTCAGTTTGGGAGTATTTACGGTCGGCGGCGGTGCGGTTGCGCTGCTGTTTGGGCCATCAGCCTCACTGTACTACGCGCTTCAGGCTTCTGCCCAACCTACACACGCTGCTGTGATGCTTTGGCTGGTTCTAGGAATCTCACTTACTCACGCCGTCGCGGGTTTCTGGTTAATTTCCCGGTCCATGGCTGAGTCTGTAGCAAAGCATCGAGCTTCTATCGCCTTTGTCGGGATCTATTTAGCTCTTCAAATTGCTCATTCAGCCATTGCAGGCATGCTGTATATGCAGAATGCTTCCTAACAAGTCGCTCAAGTTGGTTCCGGCCCTATCGGGCCTCCACCGGACGCGCTTACGCGCGCCGCTTAGCTAAATCGTTAGGACTACAAGAGCATTACTGCAGTGAATCCCGCCAGCATGGCCATCGAAAATATAACGACGAGAAAGGCGATCAGCAGCCGGTAGGAAAATAATGCGCGCAGTAGGATCAGCTCGGTCAAACTAGCACCGGCGCCACCGATGATGAGCGCGAGTACTGCGCCCGAGGCAACACCTTTGTCGAGCAAGGCACCGGCAATCGGGATCAAGGCTTCGGCCCGCAGATAAAGTGGCACGCCGATCACCGACGCGAGAGGAATTGTCCACAACGAGTCGCCACTCGCATGCTGTTCAATCCAGTCAGCCGGGATATAACCGTAGATGAAGCTGCCAATGGCGATGCCGAGCAGCAGATACAGCAAAACGGATCTAAAGTCGGACAACGCTTCACTCCACGCGGCGGCTAAGGGTCGCTGCGGTACGGTCGGAGATGTTGCTCCGCAGCCACCAGCGCTGTCCGTTACAGCGGCGTGCGTAGGGTCCGCGCCACAGGCATTGTCTTTGGACTCGGTCGATACGCCACACCCAGCCGAGGCCGGCGCTTCGGTCGCTTGCCCGCAGCCTGATTCGCAGCTGGGTTCGTCTGTTACAGCCGACTCACGGATATGGCGTGCGAATCCGAGCCGGTATAACGCCCACCCCGCGATCAGGGAAACGAGAAGCGCCGCGACCATATAGATGGCAGTCAAACGAAGCCCGAAGGTAACCGCCAGTAGAACGACCACGATCGGGTTGAGCAGCGGTGAGGTGAACAGAAAAACCATCATCGGGCCGAATCCGGCTCGTGCCCGGATCAATCCCTTCAGCATCGGTATGGTCGAGCAACTGCAAAACGGTGTCAGTGCGCCAATCCCAGCCGCGAGCCAATAGCTCCGGGCGTGGCCGGCGCCTAGGACGCGGTCGATAGTGCGCTGTGGGATCCGTTGCCGAAGTACACTGACCAAGAAAGCGACTATGAGAAAAAGCAAAGACAGCTCAACCGCGAGGAACGCAAACATTCCGAGGCTATCGGCAAGCGCGCTAGACATCTCAATTCTCCTAGGTATCTAGATATCCGGATTTGAGTTTAAAGGCTCGGGCGACTATAGTCAACTACATCACTAGATATGTAGATATATGGGAGGTCGGAAATGGACCACGAGGAGGCTGCCGATACCCTGGCCGAACTGGGTAACGTGCATCGGCTGGCAATTTTTCGGTACCTGGTGAAGGCGGGGCACCAAGGCGCGTCCGTCGGCGAGATTCAGCGCGCACTTGATATTCCGCACTCGACGCTGTCGCACCACCTTGCCCGAATGGCCCACGTAGACCTCATTACCCAGCGACGGCAGGGGCGTACCCTGTACTCGCTGCCGAACTACGCGAAGCTCTACGCAGTGATGAGCTATCTGGATGAGGAATGCTGCGCCGGCCATGATGACGCGACAGCACAGGAGCCAATGATCTACGACGACGAGAAAGATTGATGTGATACTTGCCACTCAGGATTACTCTAGTGGCCCCAAGGTCCTAACAAAGCGCTTAAGTACGCTCCAGCCCTTTAGGGCCTCCACCGGACGCGGCTAAAGCCGCGGCGCTTAGCTCAGACGCTATGCCAGATTCGAATCCGGATCCATGCGCTCATGAAGGATTCGAATGATTTCCACCGTGTCAGTTATGCGGTAGTAGATTACGTGGGATCCTTCGGGAAATTTGCGGTAGCCTGGATAAATATCATCGCAGATGCTAACGATCGAGTTACTTTCACAAATAAGCGCGAATGCGTCATCAAGCTGTCTAAGGTAGTGGTTTCTCTTCGCCTTCCCCCATCTGCGTTCAGTGAACCGACCAATTCGAAGCAAATCCTGTCCAGCGGCTCGGGTGACGCGGAATTAGCCTTTAGCCACTTGCACTCTCGTCCAGTTCGGAGATCACAGAATCCAGTGAGTAATTGTCGAACCCACCTTCTTCGCCTTCTCGAAGTGCCTGCCGTAAAGCTCGAACTTTTTCCTCTCGTTCCTCAAGTAGGCGCAGGGCTGCTCGTACTACCTCGCTCGCCGAGCCGTATCGCCCTTCCGCCAGCTGTTGGGAAATGAACTCGTCAAAGTGCCCGCCTAATGTAATGCTAGTGTTCCTTGCCATTTTGAATCCACCCGATACCAGAAAGTACCTGAATATGGTACACGCGCGTAACAAAGGGTTCAAACGGACTCCGGTAAGCTCGTCGGCGGTAAAGCCGGTCGAGCTTGGTGGCGGCGCCGGTTAACGCAAACGATAGAATCATCATGGCAAAGCATTTTCTCGTCTTTTTTGTGGTGCCAAGTCTCCTTTTTGCGCAGTCTCCGGAGCCAGCTTGTATTCGCCTTAGTTTTGACGATTCGGGAAGTCACTTCTACGACTATGTCGTTCTCAGAGATGAGTTCCTGGAAATGATTGAGGCTTCGGGATCCCCCAGCGAAAAGGGTCCCTTAACCAAATCAGAAGCAGTCTCACTAGCAGCGGAAGCGGACTCGCAGTCGCCAAATGATATTCGGATCGTTCACCGTTTTGAAAGAGCCGGCCCAGAAGGAACGATATGGCTCTACCGAATTGGATTCAATGGCCGAAAAGGTCATGAGGATATAGTCGTAGCTCCAAACGGAACTATTGTCAGGCCCAGGCGGGTTGAGGGGCGAATGATGGCAAGGCCCGACTGTTCTAACTATAGCTTCAACGCGGACGCCGGCAAAGCTAGTCGTTAGCTATCAGTTATTCATGCGAACAGTAATAGCCCTTATATGCCTTTCCGGGCCATCACTATACCTATCGCTCCAATATATTCGGGAGTACGGGTTTGCGTTTGGGAAGGGTTGTGGATGGAGTCTGTGGCGAGTGCTCGCAGTGATTCTGCTATTAGGGCATATGTACGTGACGGTGAGCGGTAGGTTAGGAGATATTCTCAATGCTGACTTTTTTCCGTCCAGGGGTTTCCTGTTCTTCGCGCTTTCTGGCGCAGCCTACGGAGCGGCGATCTTTCCCCAATTAATCTTAGAGAGCAATGGCGCTACGGAAGGCCCCTCCGGATTCAGTCGCGATTGGCTGGTGGCCATTCCAGCTTGGATCTGGCTCTCTATACTGATCGGCTTAGCCGCTATTCAATATGCTAGCTAACAAGCCGATCAAGTGCGCTCCGGCCCTGACGGGCCGCCACCAGATGCGCCAAAGGCAGGCCGCTTAGCTCAGACGTTAGGCGTCTCGATGAGGAGACCGAAAAAATGGATCGAAGGATCATTCGACACGGGTTTATCCTGATCCTGATCGCCTTGGTGACAGGCTTCTTGCTTCCTGCTATGCAAATTCCGAGGCTTGGGCTGTCGGCACATACAATAGGCATTCTGAGTGGTGTCTTACTCATCGGGATTGGTGCCATCTGGAGTACATTCAGCTTATCCGGCCGCCAGCTTCTTGTCATGTACTGGAGCTGGGTTTATTCCGGTTATGCCAACTGGCTAGGTTGCGTGGTTAGCGGGTTTACTGGCGCCGGGCTAATGACACCAGTAGCATCGTCGGGAGCGAAAGCCGACGCTGGCCCAGAGGCTATTGTTGCCGTTTTGCTCATCAGCGTAGCCATCACCTCGCTAGTCGCTGTGGCATTGTCCATATGGGGATTAAGGAGGCACAGTGAAAACGACGCCTAACCAGTCGTTAAAGTTCGTTCCCGGCCTGACGGGCGTCCGCCGGACGCCGTTTTCTCCGCTTCGCTGCAAAGAGGTCGCCGCTTAACATTGGCGTTAGGCTGCAGCAAAAAGTATATCGTATCTGAGTGTATGCTATGTACCCGAAAGCGGCCAGGCGCAGCTGACCCAACGCAGCCGTTCTATCTATTTCTCCTTGTATTTTCGAAGTGCGGGCTGTAATAGTGTTGTTCCTGCGGGTGTCCCGCCGGAACAAAAAAGGAGAGTGCTCATGAAGCAAGCAAAAAACGACCTACCGACCCGCCTCGAAGCTGGAGGAGTCTGTTTTCAGGGCCAAGACTGGGGCAGTATCAATGTCGCTCGCGTCCGTTTCCCTGCTGGTGCAGATGCGACTCCGTTACTCGAAGGATTGCCGGACAATCTATGCCAGTGCCCACACTGGGGAACCGTCGTCAAAGGTTCCATTCATGTTACCTATGCAGACGGTACTGAAGAGACGGTGACCGCCGGCGAGGTTTACTACTGGCCGCCAGGGCACACGGTCAGAGTTGACGAAGATTACGAGGCAATTGAGTTTAGTCCAAGCGACCAAATGGGTGAACTTATGAACCACCTTGAAGCGAAACTGAAAGGCTGAACATAATCAATTTATGAACGGACAGGGCCCCACCTAAATCGGGGCCCCTATTTGCTCCAAGAGATTGTTCCACGGCTGCAATACACATATTTGCAGGCGGAAAAGAGGTCGCGCGTCCCTTGCTGGCAAGTCCCGTGGACGATGTGGTGAAGCTCACCATGTATGCCTGCTGGCATTTCGTTTCAGTTGCTCTCGTGCTATCGGCCCCTGCATCGCTAGCCAGTGGTGCCGACCTGATCACCTCTCCTCCGATGGTGGCGTACATTTCGGCGTTGTGGTTGCTATTCGGCGTGGTATTTCTCATCGTGACCGTCGGCGTGGCGGAGCCAGGCGGCTTGTTTCGTTTTCCCCAGTGGGTCTTGGTGGTTCCAGTCGGAGTGCTGGGGTTATGGGGGATCGCCTAACAAATCGCTTAACTTCGATCTGGCCAATTTCAACGAGCTCTTTGAAGAGGCAAAGTTCGTGCCGGTTATTGATTCTGAATATGCTTTGAACGAAAGTGCCCTGAAACAGGCATTAAATCATTTCGGCGCGGCGGGACATATTGGAAAAATTGTCGTCCGCCTATAAGATTGTCTCAAATGGAAATAGTCAAAGCCCTTCTGCTTTTTATCGCAACCGCGGTTGCGGAGATCGTTGGCTGCTATCTGCCTTACCTGTGGCTCAAGAAGGATGCCTCTTCCTGGCTGCTGATACCGGCTGCCGTCAGCCTGGTTGTATTCGTATGGCTGCTGACGCTGCATCCGCACGCGGCAGGGCGCGTTTACGCGGCCTATGGCGGGGTGTATGTCAGCGTGGCTCTGATCTGGCTTTGGGCCGTTGATTCCATTCGTCCTACCGTGACCGACTGGGTGGGCGTGGCGATCATTCTGGTTGGTATGGCCGTCATCATGTCGGGGCCTCGGCATGCATGATGAACCGGCTTCCGCGGTCTCTTGATGCCGCAATATCCATCAGGCCCAAGTTGCTGTGGACAGACTGCACGGCTGCTGGCGTTCGAGTGGGCACAGAGATACAGGCGTGAAATCGGGCGAAGCGCGCAACTTGTGGAAGCGAGAGTAGACTCTTTGAAGGAGACTGAAAAATGGCGGAATATGACGCGGCGCCGATCGTTGGAAAGGGCAAGTGGTTTGGTCTGCTCGCCTGGCTGGCCTTGTGCTTTGCGGTTTCGGTCGTCGGCGCGGTCGCCTCCCTGGAGGCGCCCAGTTTCTACGCCCAGCTTGCACAGCCGGGGTGGGCGCCGCCGGCCTGGCTATTCGGCCCGGTCTGGACGGTGCTGTTCGCCATGATGGCTGTCGCCGCCTGGCTGGTTTGGCAGCAAGGCGGATTCTCCCGGCGCCGAGTGGCCCTGACGCTGTTTCTGGTGCAGCTGGCCTTCAACGCCCTGTGGAGCTGGCTTTTCTTCGCCTGGCAGCTCGGTGGCCTGGCGTTTGTCGATATCGTGTTGCTGTGGCTGTCGATCGCGGCGACGATTGCGGTGTTCTGGCGTACCTCACCGGTTGCCGGCATTCTGCTGTTGCCCTACCTGGCCTGGGTGAGCTTTGCGGCGGCGCTCAATCTGGCGATCTGGCGGCTCAACCCGGGTCTTCTGTAGCGCCGCAACTGTCCGGTTGTCCAGCGCGGTGCTTCGCCGCGGTGTGACGTGCTGTACGCTGGCATTGATTGATTTCCTCACGAAGCGAAGGGTCTGGCGGCATGGTCATTCACGAGCCCCATCGAGTTCAGCGAACCGTCTGGCTGCGCGCGTCCGTGATGGGTGCCAACGACGGTATCGTTTCGACCTCGAGCCTGATCATCGGGGTGGCGGCGGCAAGTGCATCGCACGAGAATATCCTGATTGCGGGCGTCGCCGGCCTGATGGCCGGGGCGATGTCGATGGCCGCTGCCGAGTACGTATCGGTCAGTTCGCAGGCTGATACCGAACGGGCGGACCTGGAGATCGAGCGGCGCTCGCTGACGGAGAACCCCGAGGCGGAGCTGCAGGAGCTTGCCGATATTTACCACGACCGGGGGCTCGACAAAGGCCTGGCGCAGGAAGTCGCCAGTCAGCTCATGGCGAAGGATGCACTCGCTGCGCACGCGCGCGACGAGATCGGGATTTCGGAGGCGACCAGCGCGCGGCCCACGCTCGCCGCACTGTCTTCGGCGGCGACCTTTTCCATTGGTGCCGGCCTGCCGCTTGGCGTGGCGTGGCTTTCACCGCTTTCAATGGTCATTCCCGCGGTGGCCGGCTCATGCCTGCCCCTGCTGGCCGCACTGGGTGCCCTGGCGGCGAGAACCGGCGGTGCATCCATGCTCAAGGGCGCCGGGCGCGTCGCTTTCTGGGGCATGCTCGCGATGGCGGCAACTGCCGGCGTCGGCCGCTTGTTCGGTGTAGTCGCCTGAACCCGGTAGCTGTCGCCCGGCCTACACGCCCGGCCTTCAGGCCATCAGGAAATACATGGTGTAGCCGACGATCAGCGCGGGTATACCGGTATAGAGCGTGGCCACAATGGCGGCCTTCGGCGCCAGCGCGATGGCCGGGAAAAGGGCGTCGCCGTCGTTGCTGATGGCGTTGGCGAACAGCGCTGCCATCGGAATTGCGCCGGTGAGGTAGAGCGTGGTGACGATGATCTGCGGTCCGCAGCCGGGCAGGAATCCGACCAGGGCCGCGATCAGCGGTGTCAGTGGGGCCCATAGGGTAAACCAGCTATTGAGATCCGCGCCGGTGAAGTGAATCCCCAGTTCGAATAGCAAGAATGCCGCGATCACCCAGACGGTGACGAAGTTGGTGTCGTTGATGACGCGGTTGGTGGCGCTCGGTTGCGGCTGCGCCAGGTCGCTGGGGTTGGCGGCCGTGTACTGGTGGCCGGGGTCGGACGAAAGATGGGCGGACCACATCATCAGCGCCAGCACCCCGCCGAAGAAGCCGAGCAGCGTGACCGGCTGATAGACCGCCAGGCTGCCGAACCAGGTATTCGGGTCGATCTGCATGGCGATCGGTACGGCGAACACGACACCCGGCAGCATCAGCGCCACCCAGACCGGGTGCAGCGCCTTGATCGAGGCCGGTCGGTGGCGGCCGGCCTCGGCGCGTCGCCTGGCCTCCTCCGGTGAGGTCAACGACTGCTGGCGCATGAATTCGCGGCCGTGGAGGGCTTCGAGCAGGTAACCGCTGATTGTGCCGACGACCATGCCGAGCCCGAAAACCATCAGCCCGGTCAAGGGCTCGCGTGCCAGCAGCAAGAAAGCGGCGTCCCCCATGGTGGCCGTGAGCACGGCGATCAGCGCGCCGAAGCCGACGTGGCCGTTGACGTACTGGGTGACCACGACGATGGCGCCGCCGCAGCCGGGCAGCGCGCCGAGGAATGCTGCCACTGGCACCTGCGCTCTTGGGTGGGAGGCGAGAAACCCCGCCATGTCGAAGTTGAACAGGCGTTCGGCGCCGTAAATCAGGGCGAGGGTAAAGGCGACGAAGACGCTGACCTGCAGATAGGCTTCGGCGATCGTCTCGACCATGATGCCCCCGGCCTCGGGAAGCAGCAGACCCAGGGCAAGCAGGGTAAGCGGAATCAGCAGGCGCCACGACAGCGCACGTCGGCTCCAGAGGTGGAGATCGTTGAGGCCCCGCTTTGCGGCCATGATCAACGCGGTCATGGGGTCTGTCCCGGTCAAGTATGTAGATTCTAATCGTTTATTGTTAAAAATAGGGCATGCGTGGCGCCGATGCAATTGACCGCGAGCGCTAGCTGAACGGCCTTGTCCGGCTTGCCGACGGGCGGGTGGCCCTGCCGCAATGGCATTCCCGGAGATCGGTCATCTACAATCGGGTGGCACGCGGGTCGGATCGCGACCGGCGACAACCAAGGGTGGCTCGGGGTCTGTAGGTTGCGCACGGCGCTCGACAACACCAGCGCCCGGAATGACCGAATGTTCTCGCGCGCTCGCGAGACGCACTAGCGGAGACCCGCCATGCATCACTGGATTTACCTGTCGCTGGCGATCGTGGCCGAAGTGATCGGGACGTCGTTTCTCAAGAGCGCGGAAGGATTCACCCGCCTGGTTCCCTCGGTCGTCGTGGTCGTGTCCTATATCGTCGCCTTCTTTTTTCTGGGGCTGGCACTCAAAACCCTGCCGGTCGGAATCGCCTATGCCATCTGGGCGGGCGTGGGCGTGGCGCTGATCGCGCTGGTCGGCTACGCTTTCTTCGGCCAGCGCCTGGATGCGCCGGCGATCCTGGGCATGGCCCTGATCGTGGCCGGCGTGGTCGTCATCAACGTTTTTTCGCGCACGGTGTCTGGGGCATGACGGCCCTTTCATTGCCGCGGCGGTCCTGAACCGGAGTGAACCCATGAAGCGACGCTTTATTGTGATGATGGCCGTACTTCTTGCCGGGGCGGCCAACGCGGAGCAGCTCGCGCTGGTCGGCGCCACCGTTCACGACGGCACGGGCGGGGCTGCGATCGAGGACGGGGTGATCCTGGTCGACGGCAAGAGAATCACCTGTGTGGGCGCGCGGGCCGAGTGCGAGCCGGCCGAGGCGGCGGAAACCATCGACCTGGGCGGAATGCACATCACGCCGGGGCTGGTCGACGGTCACGTCCACTACAGCCAGACCGGCTGGCTCGACGGGCGGCCCGACAGTCGCATCGGCACCAATCACTACGACTATGAAGCGCTGCAGGCTTCGCTTCGCGCGAATCCGGCGCGCTGGGACCGGGCGTACCTGTGCTCGGGCGTGACCGCCGTCTACGATGTCGGCGGCCTGCCGTGGACGCTGGATCTGGCCGATGCGGCGGCGGCCGACGCGCTGCGCCCGCATCGTCGTGCGGCCGGGCCGCTGATCACACATTACGAGCCGGTATTCGGCGTGTTGAGCGCGCAGGGCCAGGATTCCTTCCTGCCGATGGACAGCGACGAGGCTGCGGTCGCCAGCGTCGAGCGGCTGGTCGACCTGGGCGCGGCGGCGATCAAGGTCTGGTATCTCGAGCCCCCCGAGGGACAGCAGGAAACGCTCGATGCACGCCTGGCCCTGATCGGCCGGGCCGCGCGTGAAGCCGGGCTGCCGCTGATCGTGCACGCTACCGAACTGCGCAACGCCAAGGCGGCGCTGCGTGCCGGCGCCACGATGCTGGTCCACAGCGTCGAGGACCAGCTGGTGGACGAGGCATTCATCGAGCTGCTACGTGAAAACGACGCCTTCTACGCACCCACGCTGATCGTCGGCGCCAACTGGCGCCGCGCCGTCGCCAGCGTGTTGCTGGGTATCGACGCCCCGCGCCTGGACGATCCGAACGGCTGCGTCGACGAGCGCACCAAGCAGGTGATTGCCGATGCCGACTCGCTCGGATCGGGCCGGGCGCTGCCGCGAGCTGCGCTGGCGCGTCTCTACGCCGGCTTGGAGGGTGCCGGTGCGGCGCGGCAGATCGCCGCGATCAACCTCGAGCGCGTTCACGCAGCCGGCGTGACGGTCGTGACCAGCACCGACGCCGGCAACCCCCTGACCCTGCACGGCCCGTCGATCTACGCGGAAATGGAAGCCATGGAAGCGGCCGGCATAGCGCCGTCGGCGATCCTCACCATGTCAACGCGCAACGGCGCGGCGGCCATGGGGCGCCTCGAAGATTTTGGCACGCTCGAGGCCGGCAAGCTGGCCGATCTGGTGGTGCTCGAAGACAATCCGTCCGAGTCGGCCAGCGCCTACCGCAGCATCACCCACGTGATGCGTGCCGGCAGGATGTCGCCCGTATCGGTTTACGCCGCGCCGGACGAGGCCTCGCAGTGACGGTTCCGGCCGTGTCCGTGTCCGAAGCCTGAGGCCCGATCGTGCGCGCACCGCTCAACGCCAAGCGCTACGCGATTCTGGGGGCGGCGCTGATCGCCATGAGTTATGGCCTGGCGCGCTTTGCCTTCGGGCTTTATGTCCCGTCCATCCGGGCCGATCTCGGCCTGTCGCCGGATATCATCGGCCGGGTCGGCGCCCTGCCGTATGTGAGTTTCTGCCTGGCCAGCGTCTTTGCCGCCGGTGTCGTCGATCGCCTGGGCGCGAGGGGTGCGGCGCTGACGGCCTGCCTGTTCGCGGTCGTGGGCATGGCGATCGTGAGCCGCTCCCACAACGCCTGGATGCTCGCCGCCGGGGTGTTTTCCTGTGGTTTCAGCACGGGCCTGATGATGCCGGCGCTGGCGGGCGGCATGCACGCGGCGATTCGACCTTCCGTGCACGGGCGTGTCGGGGCCGTCATGAACGCCGGCACCAGCCTGGGCGTCATCATCGCCGTGCCGAGTGCGCTGTTCCTGTCGGGCCAGTGGCGAGAGGGCTATCTCGGCTTTGCGCTGGTCGCCCTGTTTTGCGTAGTGCTGGCCTGGGCGATGCTGCCGGCTTCCGCCGGTATGGCCGAACCGCACGCCCAACGTTCGCGACAACCGAGCCTGCGTAGCGCCTTGTGGCGGCTCGGGCTGTTCGGTTTCGGGATGGGCCTGGTCAGCTCTGCCTACTGGGTATTCGCGCCGGACCTGGTTGGAACCCTGGGCGACCTGCCGGACAACGCCAGCGCCTGGCTGTGGCTGGCGTTGGGTCTGGGCGGCCTGGCGGCCGGCGCGGCCAGCGACCTGGCTGACAACGCAGGCATCGCGCGAACGCAAGGCGCGGCGCTGGTGGGGCTGGGGCTGTCGCTGCTGCTGCTGGCGCAATGGCCCGGCTCCCTCGCGCTGGCCGTCTCGTCCGCGGCGCTTTTCGGCATCTTCTACATGATGCTGACGGGCATCTACCTGGTCACGGGCGTTCGCCTGCTGGCCGAGCACCCGTCCCTGGGGCCGGTCATTCCCTTTCTGGCGATTGCGATCGGGCAGTCGGTGGGTTCGCCCCTCGCCGGCACGCTGGTATCGACACTGGGGCATGTGGACGCTTTCCGCGCGATGGCGGCGGTCGGCATTGTCCTTGGACTGGCAGCAAGCTGGTTTCCCTATACCCGCCCCGCGGACGCGGAGCGATAAGAAGGCGGATGTCGGTTCAGGGCCGTAGACGCTGACCGTAGAGTTGCTGGTACAGCGGCAGGCAGGCGGCTGCGACGTTCATGGGGCGGCCGGTCAATTCGGGGATGCCCGACGATGGCGGGCCGAAACCGGTCGATTCCCACACCTTCTGGTACCAGTGCGGCGCCCAGACGCCGTCGGAATCGCGCGGGCCGGGCGGCCAGCTGAGCATTTCGGGCCGGAACTCGATGTCTAGCCGTTCGCACAGCGCGCGCAGGTGACCTTCGGGGTCGGTGAGAAATTCGCCGCTGTCGATAATCGGCGGTTGCTTGCCGAGCCGTCCGACAATGAAGTCGTAGATGGCCTGTTGCTGCGGCACGCCGATGTCTTCGGGTGAGACGGTGTCGCGCTTGCCCAGGTAGGAGGCAACGACATGGCGCGGGTCGCGGATCAGGAACACGTGGGTCAGCTTCGACAGCCAGTCGGCGTCCATCATCTCCGGCAGGATGTGGTGGGTCATGTGTTTCTGGTACCAGACCGGCTTGCCGTCGGGGATATCGCCGGTGAGCGTCTCCACCACCGAGCGCCAGTCGCTGTCCATGGCGGCGATGACGTCCTCGCGCATGGGGTGCGGCTCGCCGCTCATCTCCAGCCAGGCGCCGTAGAGGGGTTCGTCGCTGACGGTGCAATCGGGACGGTTTTCGAACGCCCGCATCATCGCCGTGGAGATATTGCGCGGGCCCGACCACATGGCGATGCGAGTCGGCTCAGACATCGGTCTCGCTCCGAAGCAGGCCGGCATAGAGCTGCTGCAGCCGCTCGGTGACGGGGCCGCGTTGTCCGGTGCCGATCGTGCGGCCGTCGACTTCGCCGACCGGACGAAGTCCCGACAGGGTCCCGGTGGTGAACGCCTCGTCGGCGGCGTAGACGTCGGTCAGGCTGAAGGTCTTCTCCGAGCAGGGGATGTCGTTGTCTCGGCACAGGGCCAGCACGTGGCCGCGCGTGATCCCGCCGAGGCAGTAGCGCCCGTCGGAGGTCATCACCGTGCCGTCGCGCACGATGAAGAAATGCGTGGAGTTGCAGGTGGCCACGAAGCCGTCGGGGTCGAGCATCAGGCCCTCGTCGGCGCCGGCCACCGAGGACTGGATGCAGGCGAGAATGCAGTTGAGCTTGCTGTGGCTGTTCAGGCGCGGGTCCTGCACGTCGGGCGCGCCGCGATGGACGTGCACGGTAAACAGGCGCTGCGGCCGGGTCAGGATCTCGTCGGTGACCGGGTGAT
Source organism: Lysobacterales bacterium (assembly GCA_034520805.1). Lineage (GTDB taxonomy): Bacteria > Pseudomonadota > Gammaproteobacteria > Xanthomonadales > Wenzhouxiangellaceae > Wenzhouxiangella. The sequence goes on from JAXHNG010000001.1 coordinate 208,942, forward strand.
GGCCGGGAATGATCACCAGCGTGGGGCCGCCGTGGATCAGGCGCGGGTCCTGGTAGGGCTCGCGCCGCACGCCGCGGGTGAGCATGATGCGCAGGTGGGCGTCGTCGACCAGCTCGTTGCCGGCGATCACGGCCTCGACTGCATCGGTCAGCGTGTCCCGATCGGGCATGCCGGCCAGCATCAGGGCCTTCGCCCCTTCCGCCAGCCGATCGAGATGCGCCGTCAGAAAGGCCGGCCTGCCGCCGACCACGCGCACGCCCTCCCAGACGCCGTCGCCGAGTACGAAGCCGGAGTCAAAGACCGATATGCGGGCTTCGGATGCGGGCACGAGCTGCCCATTGATCCAGATCTGCATAAACATTTCACTCCGCGAGGGCGTGGACGGGAGTCTACACCTGTGGCCGCTGCCTCTGAGGCTTCTGGTGGAGGAGCGTAGCCTGTGCGGTGCGATGGCGCCATAATGTTGTTCAGGGTTCAGGGTTCAGGGTTCAGGGTTCAGGGTTCAGGGTTCAGGGTTCAGGGTTTCGAATCATCGCTATCGCATTGCTGGTCCCCGGCTTGGAAAAAGACAGCCGGGGCGTTGGCAAGGAGAGAAAGCATATGACGACGAAGGCGCCGATTCATCACGCCATCAATTACATCGAGATTCCGGTGACCGACCTGGCGCGGGCCAAGCGTTTCTGCGGCGCGGGTTTCGGCTGGTCGGCCAAATGACGGCCTGGCGGCACAGTCGGCGATCGAAGACGCTGTTGGCGATATCGGCGGTGCTTGTGGGCGGCGGCTTGTTGTCGGTAGCGATCTACGTTTTCAATGCGCTTCCCGTATTGGGCCAGCCCGACGAATCCCTCGTTTTCTGGCTGCTGCCTTTCCTGTTATTCGGCCTGACCGCCGCGGGCGTCGGTACCGTGTTCTTCGTGCTGTGGTTGCTGCTGGTCAGTACCGACCGCGAAGGCGCGGATCGACACTAGTGCCCGGGGCTGACGGCCGATGGTCTCACTGGAGATTTCCCATCAAGGAGAGTGGATCATGTCGATGCGACCGGCGGTTGCGATTCGGGCCCTTTTGCTGGCGGCGATACTTGCCGTGATGGCCTCGTGGAGTTCTGCACAGCAGGGCGTTTCCTGGTCACAGATCGAGGAATTGCCGCAGCCGCCGCCCGGTGAGGTAATCGCCTACGGTGATGCGCCAGTCGCAGTACGGCGAGCTTCGCCTGCCGGCGGGCGAGGGACCGTTTCCGGTGGCCGTGCTGCTCCACGGCGGCTGCTGGCAGCATCACTATGGTGTGGACCACATCGCGCCGCTGGCCGCCGATCTCAACGAACACGGTATCGCCACCTGGGCCATCGAGTACCGCCGCCTGGGCGAGTCCGGCGGCGGCTGGCCCGGTACCTTCGACGACGTGGTAGCCGGGCTGGCGAGGCTCGAGTCGCTGGCGGCCGACAAGCCGATCGACGCCGGCCGCATGGCACTGGTGGGCCACTCCGCCGGCGGGCACCTGGCGCTGTGGCTGGCGGGCCGCAGTCGCCTGCCGGCCGATCATCGCTGGCATGCGGACTTGCCGGGCGGGCTGCGCGGCGTCGTGGGCCTGGCCGCCATCAGCGACCTGGCCCGTTACGCCGAAGGCGAGGGCGACTGCAACCGTTGCGTCGACCCCCTCATCGGCGAGGACGCCTCGCGCCGGCAGGAACGAATGGCGCTGGCCAGCCCGGATCGGCTCCTGCCGCCGACGGTGCCGGTTCACCTGGTGCACGGCCGGGCCGATACCATCGTCGGGCTGGATCAGAGCGTGATTCATGCCGCCCGCGTTCGCGCGGCCGGCGGTGGGGCACATCGCCACATCATCGAGCGGGCCGGGCACTTCGATCTGATCGCGCCGTTCGCCCCAGCCTGGGCCGAGGCGCGGTCGGTCGTCATGGACTTGCTCGGGATCGAGGCAGCTGAGTTGTGACAGGTTTTCGGATCAGACGGGAGATGGCGTAATGAGCATTCGGACTGGATTCGTTGTGGGGTTGCTGGCCATTGTGCTCGCCTGGAGCGCGCGGGCACCATCGGCCGACGAGATGGTTGATCGTTACATGGCCGCCTGACTTGAAGCGTCTGGAACTCAGGCTGCCGCCGGTCCTGCTCGTGGCGCTGGTCGCCTTGGTCATGTGGTGGACGGCTCGCATCACCGTCTCTTTCGACGCGATGCCGCTGGTCCGCGGCGCGTTCGCGCTGATACTCGTGATCAAGGGTGGGTGGATTGCCGCTGCGGGTGTGGTGGCATTCCGCAGGGCCGACACCACTGTCAACCCAATGACGCCCGAGGCGTCGAGCCGGGTCGTCCAACACGGCATTTATCGCCACACGCGCAATCCGATGTACCTGGGCTTTCTGTTCGTGCTCATCGCCTGGGCCGTGTGGCTCGCCGCGCCCTGGGCGCTTCTCGGCCCCGCGTTTTACCTGGCCTGGATGACGCGTTTCCAGATCGTTCCGGAAGAGCGCGCTCTGGCCGGGCGCTTTGGCGATGAATTCCGCGACTATTGCCGGCGCACGAGGCGCTGGGTGTGAGTTGGCACCGGCTCGACCTGGGTGCGCAGCGCTGCGACGGGCCTCCGAAAGGCGCGAGTCTGCTGGCCGGCGATGGGGTTGGGCTGTTTGATTAGAATGGGCTGCTCTTCAACCCGTCATTCGGAGCCCTCATTCATGCGCAGCCTCCCGGCCTTTTGCTTCCTGTTGATATGCAGTAGCCTCGCGTTCGCCCAGTCCCCTTACGCCGGCGAGGAGCAGCGGCCGATCAAGTCGATGTCCCCGGAGCGGATCGAGGGGCTCGAGGCCGGCCGCGGGCTCGGCTACGCCAAGGCGGCCGAGCTCAATGGCTACCCGGGGCCGATGCACGTGCTGGAACTGGCCGACGATCTCGATCTCGACGCCGATCAGGTTCGGCGCACCGAGGCGCTGTTCGAGACGATGCGCGAGCGCGCCGGCGCGCTTGGCCGCGATCTGATCGCGGCGGAGGCTGAACTCGAATCAGCATTCTCCGAAGAATCGATCACGCGCGAGCGCCTGGTCGAACTGGTCTCGCGCAGCGCGAACATCGAAGGCCAGATTCGCCTGGTCCATCTGCAGGCTCATCTCGCCCAGGTCGACCTGCTCGACGCAGAACAGGTCGCCGAATACATGCGCCTGCGCGGCTACGAAGAACACGCCGGCGGCCATCGACACCGGAATCATCACTGATTGGCGCCACCAGCAATGACAGCGACTTCTCTCAAGTACCGACTCGCCAGCGCCCCCTGGACGCTCATCGTCTCGCTGACCCTCATGGCCGGCTTTGTGGTTCTGGGCGTGCGCATGCCCGAGCAGCTTGCCGCGGGTGCCGCCGGCGTTTTGGAGTTCACGACCTCGCACTTCGGCTGGCTCTACCTGTTTGCCACCACCGGTTTCCTGATCTTTTGCATTGGTGTGGGTTTCAGCGCCTACGGCTCGATTCGCCTGGGCGCCGACGGCGAGGCACCGGAGTTCCCCTACCCCACCTGGCTGGGCATGATCTTTTCGGCCGGCATGGGCGTGGGCTTGGTGTTCTGGGGCGTGGCCGAGCCGATGAGCCATTTCGTCGACTCGCCGCTGGGCATGGCCGAACCGCGCAGCGCCGAGGCGGCCGGCCTGGCCATGCAGTACTCGTTTTTCCACTGGGGGTTTCACCAGTGGGCAAATTTCGGCGTGGTCGGCCTGGCCATCGCCTACGCCCGCTTCCGGCAGGACCGCCCCGGGCTGATCAGCGAAACCTTCCGTGCCAGCCTGGGTGCGCGGGTCGACGGCCCGGCCGGCTACGCGATCAATACCCTGGCGGTGCTCTCGACGGTGTTCGGCGTGGCCACAACGCTCGGCCTGGGCGTTATCCAGATTAACAGCGGCCTGGGTACGGTGGCGGGTATCGGCTTCGGGCTCGACAACCAGCTCGCCATCCTGGCCGGCATCGGCGTGATCTTCCTGCTCGCCTCGCTGACGCCGCTCGAGGCCGGCATTCGCTGGGTCAGCGACGCCAATATGCTGCTCGCCGGCCTGGTGCTGGTGTTCGTGTTCTTCGCCGGGCCCACCGACTTCATCACGGCGGTGCTGACCAACGGGATCGGCGACTATTTCGCCAACCTGATCGGCATGAGCCTGGTCATGGAGCCCTATACTGGCGAGGACTGGGTCGAGCGCTGGACCCTCTTCTACTGGGCCTGGGGCCTGTCCTGGGCGCCCTTCGTGGGCAGCTTCATCGCCCGCATCTCGCGCGGGCGGACCGTGCGCGAGTTCGTGCTCGGCGTCATCGGCGTGCCGGTGTTGCTGAGCATGGTGTGGTTCGCGACCTTCGGCGGTGCGGCGCTGCACTTCGAATTGTTCGAAAACGGCGGGCTGGGCGATGCAGTGCAGGCAGAAATGAGCTCGGGCCTGTTCGCCATGCTCGATCTGCTGCCGGCCGCCGCCGTGCTCGGGCCCGCAGTCCTGCTGCTGATCGTGCTGTTCGTGATCACCTCGGCCAATTCGGCCACCTTCGTACTGGGCATGTTCACCAGCCGCGGCCGGCTCAACCCCGGGCGGGCCATCCGGCTGACCTGGGGCGTGGCCACCGTGCTGGTCACCGGCACGTTGCTGGCCAGTGGCGGCCTGGGCGCGCTGCAGACGATCTCGATCATCGCCGCGTTTCCCTTCATGCTGTTGATGATTTTCATGGCCACGTCGCTGCTGCGCGCCTTTCGCGACGAGCAGCGTCAGGAGGAGCTGCACGAGGCCCTGTTGCGAGAGCGCATCCAGCGCCTGCTCGACGAGGGCGATGCGCGCCGTAAAACGGTCGAGACGGCGTCCGGGGAGGAGTCGGGGCGCGATGTCGGTGAGAATCGGGACTGAGATCGGGCCATGTTTCCGCCTGCAAAAGCGCGACGATGCTGGCAAACTTGCCGGAAAAGTGATAAAAATCACGTTTTTCGGGGGAGCGCTGCCGAGCCATTACAGTTAATTTAGAACCCATGTCCTGGCAGCCCGCGGATGCTTCGCGGTTTGCTGCCCATTATCAAGATAGAGCAACCCAAGGAGAATCACGCATGCAATTGCCGAACAAGCCCGGGTTTCGTCCCCGTACCCTTGCCGCCGCCATCGGCCTGGCCCTCGCGGCCTCCGGTGCGCAGGCCGCCACTTTCGAGGTGACCTCGACCGCCAACGCCGGTGCCGGCTCCCTGCGCGAGGCCATCGATTCGGCCAATGCTCAGGCCGGGCCCCACATCATCGATTTCACGCAGGTCTCGGGCCAGACGCTTACCCTGACCAGCGACCTGCCGCCCATCGAAGAAGACCTGACCTTGCAGGGCAGCGAAGTGACCTTGTCGGGCGACGATCAATACCGCTGCCTGGCCGCGGGCTATGCCGACCTCGATGTCAGCGACATGACGATCACGGCGTGCGCGGGCACCAATGTCGGCGGCATCCGCGGAGGTGGCGGGGGCGGCGGGCCCTACAATTACCGGGCCGGCGGTGGCATTTTCAGCTACTACGGCGATGTGAGCCTGAGCAACGTGACGGTCTCGGGCAACAGCACGGGCGGTGGCGAGTACGACTTTGGCTATGGCGGCGGCGTTGCGGTCGTCTACGCCTCGCTGAGCGTCAGCGACGGTTCGGTGATCACCGGCAATGAAGCGACCTACGGCGGCGGCATCGCGCACTCGGGGCCGCAGCTGCTGGTGCAGGATTCCACGATTTCGGACAACAACGCCAATAGAGGCGGGGGTGTGATCAATCGGCCGCCCGGAGGCATCGAACGGGGCGAGATGATCGGCGGGTCCGTGTTCGACAATACGGTCATTTCCGGCAACACGGCTGGCGAAGGCGGCGGGCTCAACCTGGTGGGTGACCTGACGTTGATCGACACCGAGGTTTCGGGTAATTCCGCCGCCTACGTCGGCGGTGGCCTGCTGTCGGGACCACTGTCAATGGGACCCACGCCCGTGCGCGGTTCGGTCGCCACCCTGATCTCGGGCAGCGCCATCGTTGACAACACCGCGGGCCTTTACGACGGTGGCGCCTCTTTAATCGCTCAGTTCGGCTTGGCGATGGACAACACCACCATCAGCGGCAATTCGGCCGAGACGGTCGGCGGCTTGTACCTGCGCGAGGGTCCTTACGGCGCGCCGGTTCAGTTCAACGGCGTGACGATTACCGGCAACGCCGCGACCGACGGGCCGGTGGGCGGCATGCTGGCGTCCTCGGAGGCGGAAACCAGCCAGATCGCTATCGGCAACAGCATCATCGCCGGAAATTCGGCTACCGAAGGCGATGTCGATCTGAGCGGAGGTTTTGGGCAGCCGGCGGCCAGTACCCAAGCCGCAGACCGGGGCGATGACGAAGGCGGCTGGAAGCCGTTGATCTCGCGCCGGCAATCGGCCAGAAGCGTCTGGGGCGTCCGTTCGGCCGCAAACGCGTCGAAAGCCGCCCTCCAGGACTGGGACCGCGGCCTGCCGCCACCGCCCGGATCGGGCAACGCGACCTTCGAGGTGACCTACAGCCTGATCGGCGCCGCCCCGAGCGTAGGTACTTTCACCCCTGATACCGTCAGCGCCGGCCTGGTCGGCGCCAACCCGCAGCTGGGTGGCCTGGGCGACAACGGCGGGCCGACGCCCAGTCACCTGCCGGCCGCAACCGGCCCGGGGGTCAACCTGATTCCTTCGGGAGAAAACGGTTGCGGCACCACTTTCACGGTTGATCAGCGCGGGCAGCCGCGGCCCGACGCGACCAGTGGGCAATGCGATCTTGGCAGCGTCGAGGTGGCTGGCGTGCCGGCGACCGAGGCGTTGAGTGTACCGGTCAATCATCCCTTTGCCCTGGGGTTGCTGGCTTTAGGCGCTGGCGTGCTTGGCTTCTTTGGCCTGGGCCGCGCCCGGCGCCGGTTCTGATCGGCGTCCATCGGGCGGCCGGACGCGCTGTCCGGCCGGCTCCGGTCAATCACTATGCAATAACAGCGGCCCTGCGGGGCCGCTTTTCATTTCGGGGTATTCAATCGCGCTGGACGGGCCCTCAGGGCAGGCGGCTGCACGCCCCCAGGCTATTCCCGTCGATTTTCCCACCGGCTTGTTCGCCGTCGATTTCGAAAGCCAGGCCGGCCGCCTCGAAGCGCATCGGCCCGCGGCGCTCGAGTACGTGGATCGAATCCCCGAGGTGCAGTGCCATGTGCTGCGGCCCGATCCGGGCCTCGACCGTGCCCGCGTCGCAGTCGAATCGCTCGATGCGGTAGTCCGGCGCGCGGTTGCCGGCCAGGTAGGGCTGAAAGGTTTCCAAATGCCCCTCGTGCTCGGCCGGATCCAGTCCGAGCAAGTGGGTCATCAGCGGATAGAGGCTGACGCTGCGAACCGCCGGGCTGCGAGCGCCGGGCGTGAAGCCCGGGCCGCGGGCGATGAAGACGCCGTGCATTTCGGCCAGCGCCGGGTCCCAGCCGTGCATGCCTTTCGGCGGGCTGGGGTTGGCCATGTAGGGCTTGCTCGAGATCAGCCAGCCCGGGTCGGCCTCGACCAGCACGTCGGGGACGCGGTAGTGGGTTCCGAAATGATAGCGCTCGGGGATATCGGCGCGCTTCCAGGCCTGCAGATGCTCGACGCTCTCGAGCGCTGCCACGATCTCGTCCGCGCTCATCTCGCCGGCCCAGATCTGCGCTGCCGGCCCCCAGTCGGAGACGCGCACCTTCGACAGATCGATGTGCTCGTCCAGCGCCACCGTGCGTTCCCGGCTGACGGTCGACATGCCGTGGTCGGAAACCAGCAGGATGTTGATCGAATCGAGTTGGCCCCTGGCTTCCAGTTCGGAGAACAGGCGGCCCAGCTCGGCGTCGACTTCGGCCGCGGCTTCCAGCACGGAAGGCGCCGCGGGCCCGTCGCCGTGGCCGCGTGAGTCGACGCGGCTGAAATACAGGGTGAGGAAGTCCGGGCGCTCGGCTTCGGGCATGGCCAGCCATTCCAGCACCTGGTCGATGCGCTCGGCGTGCGGCACCCGACCGTCGTAGGCCCGGTAGTGGCTGGGACGGGTGCGCTGGATCATCGCCTCCGAGCCCGGCCAGAAGTAGGTGGCGGCGATTAGCCCCTGCTGCTCGGCCGTTACCCAGATTGGCTCTCCGCCCTGGTACCAGAAACCGTCGTTGACCGCCTCGCGGTTGCCGAGCGAAAACCGGGCTTCGCGCTTGGGATCCCACATATTGTTGGCGACCACGCCGTGCGTACCGGGATGGCGGCCCGTTACCAGGCTGTAGTGCGTGGCAAAGGTCTTGGTCGGAAAAACGTGCTGCATGCTGTCGGCGTAGAGGCCCTCGCGGATCATGCGGTCGATCGTGGGGCTGTCGAAGCGCTCGATGTAGTCGTGCCGGAAGCCGTCGATGGAGATCAGCAGTAGCGGTGCAGGTTTGTCGCCGCCGGATTCGGACGGCCCGGCCTGGCAGGCACAGAGTACGAGCACGGCCAGCGACAGGCACAGGGAGCGGACAACGAAACGGTAAAGCGTGGACATGATTGAAGGGTATTCCGAACGGGGATGCGTTGATTCTAATGTCTGGGCGACGACGACATGATGAATTCTCGGCCCGGGTGTCCGGATTGGGCCGCCGAATTCGTTTCTATCGGCATTCGGGACAAAAAATGGATTTGCAGCAATGAAAAAGTTTCTCGTCGGGTGCCTGGTGGCCGTCGTCGTCCTGGTGGGCGCCGGTGGCACGGCCGGTTATTTCTTCGTTATCAAGCCGGCCTGGGAGTTTGCCGGCGGCGTGCAGGAGTTCGTGCAGGAATACGCCGAGCTCAATGAACAGATCGAGCGTACCGGCGATTTCGATCCGCCCTCGGATGGCGCCGTCACCAGCGATCAGTTCCAGCGCTTCCTGGTGGCGCAGCGCGACATGCGCCAAGCCATGGAAGGCGAACTCGAGGCGCTGGACCAGCGGCTGGAAGCCATGAAAAACGAGCAGAAAGCGGAGAACCGCGAGGCCGGTATCGGCGAGATGTTCACCGCCTACAAGGGCCTCGGCGACTTGTTGATCAAGGCCAAACGAGCACAGGTCGAAGCGCTCAACCGCTACAACTTCTCGCTGCAGGAATACCTTTACGTGCGCAACCAGACCTATCGCGCCCTGGGCCAGGAAGTCGCGGTGGCCTCATTCGGCGACCAGGCGCCCCAGACGCGCAGCTTCGAGGTGCCGGAGGAGGTCGTGGAGATGGTCTCGCCGCATCGGGAGGAGTTGATGGAAGGGTACGCGTTTGCCTGGTTCGGAATATGACGCCTGGGCCGACCTCGGCTTGCAAGCTGCTCGCTTTCGGGCCGAAGGCGGTCTCTGAAATTCCGAAATCCGAAGCACCAAGTACCAAACAAACTCGAATGATCTAAATTCGAATGTCCCAAACGTCCGTGGTGCCTCTTAGCATTGGGTGTCGTGAGGCGGAGCGATGGTGTCTGTCGGCAAGCCTGCGCATGCGGGGCATTTGGTAAGCTTCCGGGTATCGAACTCGCCCGGAGGGCTTGTCATGTTGCGCAAGATCGTTCTGCTGGTTTTCATTCTTTTCGCGCTGTTGGTCATCGCAGTGGTGGCTGCCGCTTTCCTGATCGATCCGGACGACTATCGCGACGAGCTGGCCGCGCGGGCCAGTCAACAACTGGGGCGCGAGGTTCGGCTCGAGGGGCCGATGGAACTCAAGTTCTTTCCTTGGCTGGCGCTCGATATCCGGGACGTGACGGTCGGCAATCCCGAGGGCTTCGACCAGGCGCCGCCGCTGGCCGGCATCGAGCGCGCTACCGCGTCGGTGCGTGTCCTGCCGCTTCTGCGCGGCGAGATCGAAGTCGGCAAGGTAACCATCGAGCGCGCCGGCCTGCACGTGGTTACGGGCCGCGATGGTGCCAGTAATCTCGACGGCCTGTTCGCCCCTGCCGATAGCGCGCCCGATTCGGGCGAGCCGACCGATCTGTCGCAGATTCGTACCGGTGCCGTGCGGTTCGAGAACGTGGTGCTGAACCTGATCGACCTGGCCGCCGGCACGCGAACCGAGCTGCGCCTGGAGCGTCTCGACCTCGATCCTTTCGCCGCCGGCCGCGACGTGCCGCTTTCGCTCAGCGGGCAACTGCTCGAGGGTGGTCAGACCGTGGTGACCCTGTCGCTCGACGGCACGCTGCGCGTCGCCGCCGATCTGGGCAACGTCGCCCTGTCGGATTTCTCCCTGCGCTATGCGCTTCCCGACGGCGGCATCGAAGGCGAAGCTGCCGGCAGCCTGGTCGCCGAGCCGGCGTCCGAGCCGCTTCGCATCGAGCTGCTGTCGTTTACCAACCGCGTCGAACTGGACGGCCTCGACGGCCGAGCTTTCGGCCGACCAGGCCATCACCGCCACGATCGGCGACGTGATTCGCGCCGAGCTGCCCTCGGCGCGATTGTCACTGAACGGTCAGGTGCTTGATCTCGACGGCGAGGCCACCATCGGCGAGCGTATCGGTGGCCGCCTGGCAGTCAGCGGAGAGCGACTGGATCTTACGGCACTGGTGCCGGCGGGCGCCGGGGACGAAGAGGCATCCGCTGGGTCTCCAGGCGACGGCGCCGAGGCGGACTTCAGCGCGCTCGAGATGCTGGACCTGAGCTTTTCACTGGATCTCGAAGAACTGGTGATGGCCGAAGGGGCGCGCCTGACCGACGTCTCCGCCCGCAGCCGGCTGACCGGCGGCGAGCTGACGCTCGACCCGCTCTCGGCCCGCCTGTTCGGAGGACAGTTCCAGGGCAGCGCCCGCGTCGACTTCAACCAGCAGCCGCCCGAGGTCGTGCTCAGCCCCAACCTGTCGGGCATTCGCGTGGCCGAGCTGGCTGCCCTGTTTACCGGCCAGTCGCCGGTCGACGGCGAGGGCGAGTTCACCATGGACGTGCGCTTCCGCGGCTTCAGCCCCGAGCAGATGCTCTCTTCGCTCAACGGCAGCGGCAGCTTCGCGATTGCCGAGGGCGTACTCCAGGGCGTGGACCTGCAGGCCCTGATCGAACAGGAGCTCACTTCCGACAATCTCGGCAATATCGCGCGCTCCTTCGGCGGCGAGACGCGCTTTAGCAAGCTCGATGGGGGCATGCGCATCGAGGACGGGGTCATCGAATTGCCGAATTTGAACCTGTCTGCCGCCGGCTACGGTGCCACCGGCGAAGGTCGAATCGACCTGGGCGCGAACCGCGTCGACTATGCCCTTGCGCTGGACCTCGGCGAGGCGCTCACGCAGCAGCTGCCGTCGGCCCTGCGGCGCTCGACCGGCGGCCGCATACCGCTGAGCATCTCCGGCGAACTCAACCGGCCGACGGTGCGGGTCGACCTCGCCGCCCTGGCTGAAGGTGCCATCCGCGAAGAACTCGGCCGTCGCCTGCTCGATGCGCTTGAAGACGATGACGAAGACGAGAACGAACAGGCACCGCAAGCCGAAGCCGACCCGGCGGAGCCACAGAGTGAAGGCGGCGAGGAAACCGAAGAAGGTGAAAAACAGCGCCAGGGCGAACGCGACGAAAGAGATCAACGGCGCGACGCCGCCCGCGGTCTCCTGCGCGGCTTGCTGGAGTCGAAAAAGGACGAAGACGCCGCTAACGAAGAGGAGCCACAACCAGCCGAGGCAGAGGAAGAAACTGAAGAAGAAACCGATCCACCGCCAGCGCAGTAGTAGCCAATTGATCGGGAGGAATCGCTGGAAAACGTAGCGAGCGCGTGGCTGAGGGTGGCCGCCGGAACGCAGGATCCGCAGTGTATGTTTGAATACATGAGGAATCCGAGTACCGCCGGACGCCCTCAGCCGCGTGCGCAGTAGTTTTCCAGCGATTCCTCAGCCGGGGGCCATGCCGCCGTCCACCCCGATCACCTGGCCGTTGATGTAGCCGGCGGCTTCCGAGCACAGGAACGCCGCCAGGGCGCCCACTTCTTCCGGCTGTCCGAAGCGCCCGGCCGGGATGGCGGCAAGCAGCTCGTCGCGGTCGAGGTCGCCCAGCATGCCGGTATCGATAATGCCCGGCGCGAGTGCGTTCGCGCTGATGCCGCGGCTGGCCATTTCGCGCGCCAGCGAGGCGACCGCGCCGTGCAGTCCGGCCTTGGCCGCAGCGTAGTTGACCTGGCCGCGATTGCCGATTCGCGCGGCGACGCTGGAGACGGCCACGACGCGGCCCCAGCGCAGTCGGGCCATGCCCAGCAGCGCCGGCTGCACGACGTTGAAGAAACCGTCGAGGTTGATCTCCATGACACGCCGCCATTGTCCGGGCGACATGCCGGCCATGGGGGTGTCGTCGTGGATGCCGGCGTTGTGGACCACCACGGCCAGCGGCGAGGACTCGACCAGCCTCGCTACCGCAGCGCGCGTGGCCTCTGCGTCGGCGAGATCGAACTGCACCGCCTCGGCCTGCCCGCCGGCCTGAGCGATGGCTTCGACCACGCGCTCGGCCCGGTCGAGGCCGCGGCCGGCGTGGACGAACACGTGATGGCCGTCGGCGGCGAGCGCCCGGCAGATGGCCGCGCCGATCTCACCGGAGCCGCCGGTGACCAGCGCTCGGCTGCCTTCGGGCCGGTGAGCGCCCCGGGCGCGGCTCAAGCGGCCACTCCCGGTACGGGGAACATCACGGTCGCCCGGCCGCGAGCCATTTCAGCGTCGTCGGCGAGAACGCGGAACTCGTAGACTTCGCCGACGGCGCTGCCGCCGACGCGCTCGGCGTGAATGGTGAGCTCGGCCGGCGCCTGGAGGGAAGAAACGCCGAGTTCGAGTTCCGGCAGGGCAACCAGCCGACCCTCGCGCGGGGCGGCGCCGCTGGCCGCCAGCAGGCTGCCGTGAACGGCCATGGCCTGCGCGCCGTACTCGGCCAGGGCGGTGCCCGGCAGACGGCCCTTGCGGCCCAGCGGATGCTCAGCGAGCGCGCCGGTGTGGGCGCGGCAGGTGATGCGCGCCTCGTCGTGGCTGACGACTTCGTCGATCAGCACCATGGCGCCAGCGTGCGGCACGCGCGATTCGATATCCGTCAATGCTTCGTTCACCGGGGTTGCCCGATTCGGGTAAACAGCCACGATAGCAAAATGCCCAGCGCTACGGTCAAGCCCAGCATCTGGAGCAGCCCGATGGTCGACTGCCCGAGCACGAAGAACACGCCGCCGGTCGATAGCGCGCAGGTGTTGATGGCGCGCCGGCTGCGCGCCATCGCCGGCGGATCGCCGCGGAAGCTGCGCGAGAAGAGCGCAAAGTCGAGCCCGATGCCCGCGGTGAGCAACAGGCCGATGAGGTGAACGATGCTCAATCCGCCGCCGAAATAACTCATCGCCGCCGCCGTGACCAGGACGGCGGCCGCCGGCGGCAGCGCGACCGCCAGGATCTCGGCCGGCCGGCGCAGCCTCAGTCCCAGCAGCAGCAGGATGACGCCTGCGGCGATGCCGAGGCTGACGCTGGCCTCCCGGCGCCAGGCCGCCACCATGGCCTGCGATCCCTCCGCCAGGTCGACCAGCCGTGCCGGCGCTTCGCCGTTTGCCAGGAACTGTGCAAGCGCTCGGGCATCGTCGAGGCCGACCGGCGCGATCAGCGCGCGCCAGCCGTCGGCCGTCTCGCGCAGCTGCGCATCCAGGCGTGCCGCCAGCGGCGTGCCCTGCCAGAATTCGCGATCGATCGGGCCGCGGGTTTTCGCTTGCGCGAGATCATCGAGGAAGGGTTCGAAGGCCTCGTCGCGAAAGCCGCTGTCGGCCGCCCCGAGCCGTTCGCGCATCTCGTCCGGGTCGGGCCAGGCGGACAAGCGCTGCTGCTGGCGCCGGGCGGAAGGCAGCAGTTCGGTGGGCGTCTGCCAGTGCTCGATCAGGCCGTCTTCGCGGGCTTTCTCGAGCAGCTCGCCGGTGGTTTCGGCCGCCTGCAGCGCGCCTTCCAGCGTTTCCCCGCCGGCGGCGATCAGGTAGCGCACGTCGCCGCCGCCAAGTGCGTTCCTGAGTTCGCGGTCGGCGGCGATCTGTTCGCGATCGATGGGGCTCAGGCGCGACAGGTCGTTCGACCAGCGCGCTTCGCCCTGCCACAGCAGGAAACCCAGCGCGGCCAGGCCGAGCAGTAGCGGAACGGCCGGCCAGTTCACCGGCTGAACCCGCGTCGGCTGCGCCCGTCGCGGCAGGGCCGGGTCGAGCGTGGGAAGCAACAGCGTGGCCACGGCGGCGCCGGCGAGGCCGGCTGCTGAAAAGGCCCCCAGCTGGGCGAGGCCGGGGCTGTCGGACAGCCATATGGCGATATAGGCGATCAGTGTGCTGGCTACGCCCAGCACCAGCGGCGCGCGGATATTGCGCGCAGTTGCCGACAACGCCCGCCGGTCGGCGTGGCCGAACAGGTGGACCGGGTAGTCGAGGGCCACGCCCAGCAGGGTGAAGCCGAAGGCGAGGGTCAGGCCGTGCACCTGGCCAAATGCCAGTGCGGTCACCGCCAGGCCGCAGACCACGCCGGCGGCCAGCGGCACGGCGCCCGCGAGCATGGCGCTGGCCGAGCGCCAGGCGAATGCCAGCACGACCAGCACCACCGCGCTGCCCCAGAGGCTCAGGCGCAGCGCGTCCGATCGAGAGGCCTCGGCGCTGGCCACGCCGATGACCGGTGCGCCGGCCAGTACAAGGTCGACGGCGTCCGGCGCGGTATCGTCGAAACGCTCGCGCAGGGATTGAAGCAGGTGCGACTGCTCGTCGATGGCGAAGGGCGCGTGGGCGGAGTGCACGAGGAGCAGCGCGCGCTCGCCGGCGTCGTCGAACCATACCCCGTCGACGCTTCGGGTGCGACCCGCGCTGGCCAGGTCGGCGGCCAGCGTTTCGACCAGGCCGAGCGGATCGCGCGCGATCAGCCGCTCGACGCGTTGCCCGGCGAAGGCCAGTTCGGACAGACGCTCGTCGAGTGCTTCGGCCACGGCATCGGCCTGCACTCGCTCGGTCACGTCGCCGGCCAGCACGAAGCGCGCCTGCATGAGCTTGTCGACGATGCCGTCCTCGGCCGACCAGTCGCCGTTGTCGACGCGCTCGACGCCGTCGAGCTGGCGCCACTGTTCGGCCAGGAGGCGGCTGGTCTGGGCCAGCTCCGGGGTGGTGGCGCCTTCCACGGCGGCGAGAATCAGGCGCCCGGCGCTGCCGCCGGAGACCTGGTCGACTACGACTTCCTGCTGGGCCGTTTGCGGGGCTGGCAGGAAGGCGTCGAGTCGGTAATCGAGCTCGAGTCCGGCGAGGATGAAGAATCCGGCACCGGCCAGCACTACAAGGGCCAGCAGCGGTCGCCAGACGTGCCTCACGGCTGGCGGCTCAGCTCGGTCTCGATGGTCTCGCCTTCAGCGAGCGCCAGCTCGAAGCGCTGGATTTGGTCGCCCTCGCCGCTTAGCGACAGAACGCTGACGCTTTCGGCCAGTTGCCCGTCGCGCGGTCTCAGCTGGAGGCGCCAGCCGGACTCGTCGCGCGTGAGCTCATGCTCGAAGCGTTCGCGCAGGGCATCGGCATCGCCGCCAAGCAGGGCCGAGAGGCCGTGGTAAAGCACGGCCAGCTCCGGCGCATGCGCCAGGCTGTGATTGCGTGGCGCCCGGCCAGGGCGCTCGATCACGATCATGCTCGAGGTCAGCGTATAGGTCGCCCGGCGCGGCTCGACGGTCTCGCGTACCAGATGCCCCCGGTGATCGCGCCAAATCCTTCCGGTCACGACCAGCGGTTCGGAAAGCAGCGGTGAATGACGCACTTCGCGGAAATCGAGTTCGGCGCGGTCGCCGTCGGGGGCGACGGCGGCGACCAGTTCGTCAAGCCTCCCGTCGGCTTCAGCGCTTGCCGTCGCGACGAGCAGGATCAGTGTCAGTAGCCCAGAAATCATAGAAATTGAACCAATTGTACGGGTATTGCCTGGCGTAGTGTTCCAGGCGGTCGGCGTAGTGTTGCACGCCCTCGTTCAGCTGCCGGCGGCGCTCGCTGCGGTCTTTTGCCCGTTCGGCCGGCCGCGCCAGCCGCTCGAACACCAGCCGGTAGCGGCCGCGACCCTCGTAGAGTCCGAAAACCATCACGACCGGCACGCCGAGGGTGTCGGCAATGGCCAGCGGCGCGGCCGGCAGCCGGGCCGGCCGGCCGAGGAAGGAGACTTCGACGGCCGCCTCGCTCGCCCAGGTCCGGTCGGCCAGCATGGCGACCATGCCGCCGGCTTCCATCACGCCGCCGGCTTCGAGCACGATGGCGGGGCCGGGCTGGCGCGCGTTGATGACGGTGTCGCGGATGTCCGGCAGGAGTTCTTCCATCATCTGCGTCATCAGCGAGTTCTGGTCGCGGTCCATCACGACCTTGAGCCGGCGGTACTGCGGCGGGGCCTGGCGGCTGAAGACGCGTATGGCCTCGAAGCTGCCCAGGTGCGAACCCAGCAGCATGCAGCCGCGGCCGCTGTCGAGCAGACCGTGCAGCGCCTCGACGCCCTCGGGGCGGACGTCGAGTTCGTTCTCGCGGCCGGCCAGCAAGAGCACCCGGTCGATGATCGTCACGGCAAAGGTATAGATATGGATCAGCACGCCCCACCAGCCCTGCTTGGGCGCCTCGACCCGGGCCAGCCAGTCGCGCGAGGCCCGTCGCTCCGGCCCGCGGACGATGAAGAAGTACAAGGTGGTGGGAAGCAGGCACAGGCGGGCGAATCCCCGCCCGATGTGGAGGGTGAACCAGCGGATCAGGGCGAGCCAGAAGCGGTTGCCGCCCTCGGGGCGTTCACGCCAGTGGGCCATGACGGCACTGCCCGCGGGCGATGTCTTCGCCGTCCTCGGTCCGGATGTTGAAAGAAAACTCGTCGGCCGCGCCCTCGATGTGCAGGTGAATGGGTTGCTCGGGGTGGACGGGGCGCAGGAACTTGACGCGCCGCCAGCGCGTGGGGCCGTCGCGAAACCCCGCCAGCGCAACGGCCTGGCGCTGCACCAGCTCGAGCAGAACCACGCCGGGCACGATCGGGTGATCGGGGAAGTGCCCCGGCAGGGCCGGATGATCGGCCGGAATGCGGCAGATGATGTCGACCGGATTCATCCTGCCTGCCTGCAGCTCTGCGCGAACAACTGCAGCAGCGACTGGCGTGGCAGTTTTCCGGTTTCGGCCCGGGGCAACCGCTCGACGAGTCGTAGCGGGCGCGGCATGAAAGCCGGGTCGATGCGGCGGCCGAGGGCGCGGCGAATGTCGGCCGCTTCGAGGTTGGGTGCCACGACCAGCGCGGCCAGCCGCGCCGCCGGGCCGTCTTCGTGCTCGGACGGCTGGAAGATCACGCCGTCGAGCACGCCGGGAACGTCGAGGAGCACGCCCGTCAGCTCGGCCAGGGACGCGCGTTTTCCGGCAATGTTGACCAGGTCGCTATGCCGGCCCAGCAGGCGGAAGCTGTCGCGGCTGCGGAACGCCAGGTGGTCCATCAGCCGGACCGGGCCGGGCAGGTGCGGCGCACTGGCGATGGTGGCGTCTCCATCGGGGGTCAGTTCGAAGGCGTCGAACAGCTGCCAGTCCTGCACGCGGGCGGTCTGGCGGCGTGCCAGGCAGCCGGTTTCCGAGCAACCGTAGATTTCCACGACTTTCGCGCCGGTGCTCTTTTCGATTCGGCGTGCCAGGGATCGGCTCAGTGGTGCGGTGGCCGAGTAGACCGTTTCGATATCCGGCAACTCGACGCCGGACTCCACCAGCGCGCGCAGGTGAACCGGGGTCGAGACCAGTACCCGGGGCGGTTCGATGCGCTCCAGCTCACGGCAGATGTCGGCGACGAAGAAGGGGTGTGCCGAGTTGACGGTGAGCGGGCCGAACAGGGGCATGAGCACGGAGGTCTCCAGGCCCCACATGTGCTGGGGCGGAACCGTGGCCAGCGCTCGGGCGCCGCGTGGCGGGTCGAGCTGCGCCAGGTTGAGCAGGCTGCTGTCGTGCAGGGTGCGCCAGGTCTTGTCGATGCGCGAGCCCCCGCCCGTACTGCCGGAGGTGAATACCACGGCGGCCAGTTGGTCGGCCCGGATGTGCGGGGTGGCGGCGGCCCGGCCGGTTGTCGAAAGGGCTTCGGCGGGATCGATGATTGTCCCCTTGAAGCCCTCGAGGGCGCACTCGGCCACGATCACGGCGCCTTCGAAAGCGTCGAGGAGGTCGTCTACGGTGGCTTCGAGGCGGTTGGCCGGCAACAGGTTGCAGCCGCCGGCCATTACGCTGGCGGCGAAGGCCACGCTGAAGGCATGACGGTCCTGGCACAGGTTGATCACTGGCACACCCGCCGGCAGTCGCCGGGACAGCGCGTCGGCCTGGGCGATGAAGCGGCCCACGCTGATCGGCTCGCCGGCGTGCAGCATGACGAGTTCGTCGAGTGCACGGGTTGTCAGGGGCAGTTTGTTCATCGGGCGAAATGATGCGGTTGAATGCGCACGACGTCCAGCAGGAAGCGGATCAGGCCGGGATGTTCATCGTCCGGAAATGCCCGTCGGCGAAGAAGCAGTTCGAGCCAGAGCGTGCCCAGCATGATAGCCGGCGCCGCGGCTACGACCCAGATCAGCCAGGCCTGCACGTGGTCGTGGCCGGCCAGCCACAGGGCGACGAAGCCAATGCCCGACAGGACTGCCGCCCAGCCGAGAGTCCAGCCCCGCAGCCAGGCGCTGGCATGAGCGGGCGCCTCGGTGCCGTTGCCGGCGTGAACCAGTTGCGCGAAGCGCTCGATGATCGGCGTCTCGCCGGCACGCAGGGTGGTGGCGAACCACAGGCCCAGCGTAACGAAGATCACGCCCGGGGGCCACAGCGCCAGGCCGGGCAAAAACAGTGCGATCGCGGCAAGCGCCAGTGCACTTGCCATCAGCAAGACGCGGCCGGTCCGGCCGGGCAGCAGGGGCAGGAACAGCAAGGCCAGCAGCGGCAGGCAAAGCGACCGCAGTTCCGGCCGACCGAGCTGCAGGGAGGCAAAGACCAGGGCCGGGTAGAGGGCCAGGGCAATCAGGCGCCAGCGAGGCATGGTGGATGCTAGCCGCTTCGGTCCGCGCTCATCCCTGCTCGCGCAGGGTTTGAACGTGCTCGTTGAGCGAGCGGAGGTTGGCGAAGGCGTGCCGGTTGCGTTCATCGTCAGCCTTGAGCTGGACGCCGTAGTGCTTGGAAACCGCGACGGCCAGTTCGAGCGCGTCGATGGAATCGAGGCCGTACTCGCCCCCGAAAAGCTGCTTCTCCGGCTCGATCTCCTCCGGCGAGAGGTCCTCGAGGTTGAGCGAGCTGACGATCAGCTCGGCGAGTTCGTGCTCCTGCGGCGACTGCTGTGTGCTCATGTATGCTCCTCCCGGTCGGCGACGGCTTGTGCGCCCGACGCGCCCGGGTCGTCGGTCTAGGAAAGGTTCTTCGGATTACACCGTCGCCGGTCTCGAGGCGCTGGTCAGCGACGGTATCGATCAATTAACGACATTATAATACGGAAGATGCCAGTTACGACCGCCACCCCCGATTCTTCGCCCCGTAGCAGCGGCGCGGCCTGCCTGCCAGGGCGGGCGGACGTGGCGGTTGTCGGGGGCGGTCCCGCCGGCTCGACCATGGCCAGCCTGCTGGCCCGTGACGGTTTGTCGGTCGTTCTGCTGGAAAAGGATGACCACCCGCGCTTTCATATCGGCGAGTCGCTGTTGCCGCACAACATGAAAATCATCCGCGAGCTGGGCCTGGTCGATCGCGTGGCGGCGCTGGGTGTCTTCAAGCCGGGTGCGGACTTCACCAGCGATGCGGTCGAGGAGCAGCGCCACGAGATTCGATTCGACGAAGCACTGGACGTCCCGGCGGGTTGCGGTCATGCCTGGCAGGTGCGCCGTTCGGATTTCGATCGGATGCTGTTCGACCACGCCGCCGCCTGTGGCGCGCAGGCTTGCCAGAACGCCCGCGTGAGGCAGATCGATTTCGATTCCGCTGATCCCGAACTGACGGTCGACCATGCCGGTGCCGAGCGTCGCCTGAAGGTGCGCTTTGTGGTGGATGCCAGCGGCCGCGATGCGCTGCTGGCCAAGCGCTTCGAGCTGCAGCGGCGCAATCGCAAGCACGGGACGGCCGCGCTCTACGGTCATTTTCGAAACGTGCCGCGGCGCGATGGCGAAGCGGCCGGCAATATCAGCATTTACTGGTTCGAACACGGCTGGATCTGGATGATCCCGCTTGCCGACGGGGTGATGAGCGTCGGCGCGGTCTGCAATCCCGACTATCTTCGCCGACGCGGCCGCGACGTCGAAGGCTTCTTCTTCGACACCCTGGCGCACAATCCGCACGCGGGCGAGCGCATGCGCACGGCCGAGCTCGCTTCTGCGATTACCGCCACCGGCAACTACTCGTATTCCGCCCGCCGGCTGATGGGTCGGCGCTGGCTGCTGGTGGGCGATGCCGGCGCGTTCGTCGACCCGGTTTTTTCATCGGGCGTGTTCTTCGCCATGTACAGCGCGCGGCTGGGTGCCGACATCGTGCGCGCCGAAGCGGCCGGCGACCGGCCCGCGGCAGCCCGGGCGCGCCGCGCCTACCGTCGCAAGATCAGCCGGGGCCTGCGCGAACTGAGCTGGTTCATCTACCGTTTCCCGGCGCCCGCCATGCGGCACTTGTTTCTCAATCCAAGCAATGTCTTCGGCTTGCGCCAGGCGGTCATTTCCGTGCTTGCCGGTGACCTGCACGACAACGCTCGCGTGCGGTGGCGGCTGCGTCTGTTCCGGCTGATCTACAGCCTGATGAGCCTGCGTTATCTGTCCGGCGCTATCCGGGCGCGGCGCCAGCGCCTGCGCAACGCCCAACCGGGGTTCGATCATGCTGCATAGGGCCGCCGCCTTCGGTTTGCCGGGTGGTCTCAGGGTCGAGCCCGGCGGGCCGGGCGACGATTCGGCGCTGCTGCGCTTCGCCCTGGCGCAGCCGCGGCCGGGCCTGGCTGGCTGCGGGCTCGAATGGCTCGGCGGTGACCTGCGCGAAGAATGCTGGCGCAGCGACGCGGTGGTGACCTCGGGCGCGGTCGGCGACATTGCCTGGCGGCGCGCCGGCGAGCTGCTTTTTCTCGCGCTGGAACAGCCCGACGATCCTGCAGCGGATCCGAACCGGGCGGTCGCGGACGCCTACACTCGGCTGCTGGCAGTCGCTGCCGAGGCCGGCTGCGGCCAACTGCTGCGTGCCTGGAACTACCTGCCGGCCATCAACGACGGCGAGGGCGATGCCGAGCGCTACCGCCGGTTTTGCCTCGGGCGCGCGGCCGCGCTGGAGAAGGCCGGCTACGGTGACGGCGAGCTGTGCGCCGGCACAGCCATCGGCGGCGATGAGCCCCGCATGAGAATCTACCTGCTGTGCGCACCGCAGCCCGGTATCAACATCGAGAATCCGCGCCAGGTCAGCGCGTATCGTTACCCGCGCCAGTACGGGCCGCGCAGTCCATCCTTTGCCCGCGCCACTGCCGTGGGCGGGCCGGATGATTCGGTCTTGTTGATGATCTCGGGCACGGCCAGTGTGGTTGGTTACCGTACCCTGCACGCCGGGGACGTTGAGGCCCAGCTCGAAGAGGTGGTCTGCAATCTCGAGACCCTGCTTGCGGAGGCGGCCGGGCAGTTGGGCCGTCCGGGACTGGGTGAGTTCGATGCCGACAGCCTGTTGCGCGTGTACGTGCGTCACGCCGCCGACTGGCCGGTCATCGAGCATCGTCTGCGCGAGCGCTGGCCGAACGTTCGCCTGGCCGGGCTGCGCGGCGACGTCTGCCGCGGCGACCTGCTGGTCGAGATCGAGGCGGTCAGCCGGAGCTGACCGCCGCTTCGGTGCGCTGCCCGGGTAGCTCGGTCAAGGCCTCGGGCAGGCCGGCGAGCAGGTCTTCGTCGACGCGGCGCGAGGCGTCGGCCGAGTGCAGTTCGGCGCGCGCTTGAGGCGGCGCGATCGCCTGGATGCGCAGTGCGAGGGCGTGCAGCATGTCGGCGTTGTTGGTCAGCCGCCGGCCGAGCGCTTCGTCGGCTTCCCCGCCGACTTCGGTCAGTTCGCGGTTGAGCCGTACCAGAAGCGGTGAGGCCGACTGATCGACCAGGACGCCGGGCGCCTCGTGGTTGGGTTCCACCTCGGCCCAGCGACGCAGCAGCGCCTGGATCTCGACGTTGATCCGCCGCAGTCGCTCGAGCGCTTCGCCGTGGCGGGCGATGAAGCCCATGTCGGTGGTGCGGCGAGCGAAGAACAGCAGGGCGAGCACGCCCCAGTAGTAAGCGTAGTCCCAGACGGTCTTGGCGCTCATCGCCCGGAAATGGCCGAACAGCGGGTACTGGCCGCGGTAGAGGGCGAGCGAGGACTCGTAGAAGGACAGGTAGGTTCGTTCGTAGAGCCGCGCCCGGCGCGCGATCTTCTCGCCGGCCATGTCGCGCGTGATCAGGTCGGTCACGAAGGTGTTGGAAATGGCGATGAAGTCGCTGCCGGGCGAATAGAAGGGGTCGAGAAAGACGCCGGCCTCGCCGGTCAGCGCCCAGCGCTGGCCGGAGTAGACCGCGCGGGCGCCGTGCGAGAAGTGACGCAGGTAGCGGAAGTCCTGCAGCTTGCCGCCGGCATCGACAACGGCGCGATGGCAGCGCGGCTGGTGTTCGGCCAGCCAGTTCATCGCACCCTCGAAGGACTTGAGCGATTCGAAGTCGTGCAGGGCGTTGTCGAAGACGATGCCGAGGCTGGTCGAGCCCGACGCCAGCGGGATCAGCCATACCCAATAGCCGGTACCCATCAGGTGGTTGGTCGACAGCCAGCGCGGCAGCTCGCTGCAGCGGTCCTGCCAGCGTTTGTCCTCACTCCATTCACTCAAGTCGATGCGCCGATCGATGCGGAACCACACCGCCGAGCAGTGGTGGCCGTTGTCCTCGACCAGGTCGAAGCTGCGGCGCAGTCGCGAGGCGCGGCTCATGGCGTCGACCACCCAGCGGGCTTCGAGCAAGGCCGGCTCGCCGTCGCGATCGATGTGCACGCGGTGGTGCCCGTCGCCGCCGGCGGACAGTTCGGTGGCGGTGACCCGGGCACCGTCGATGAAATCGACGCCGAGTTCGCGGGCGCGTTGGCCGAGATGGTTCTCGAAGATGCCGCGATCGAGCTGATAGCTGGGGACGGTCAGCAGTCGGGCCGCACCCAGTTCGGCGGCCTGTGCCAGATCGTCGTGGTCGCCGGCATGGAAAAAGAAGCGCAGGCCGTACTTTCGCAGCTGCTCGTTCTTGATGTGTTCGGCCAGGCCGAGAACGTTGGCGAAGTAGTCGGCGGCGATCTCGACGGTGGATTCGCCAACCTTGTGCGCGGCTGACGGCACCGGGTGCCGATTGCGTTCGATGACCGTTACGCGCATGGCCGGGTCGGCCTGCCTGAGCTGCAGGGCCAGGGTGAGCCCGGCCAGGCCGCCGCCAAGGATGGCGACGTCGGTTGTGGAGGGGTGGGGTGCGGGTGTGCCTGTCATGAGGCGATTATAGCGGTCGGGCCGTGACCGATCGATATCTGGCGTTGGTAATGCATCGCCGGGATCCTACGGCGATTCGAGCGTTTCTCCGACTGAGGGCGGCGCTGTCGATTGCTACTGTCTTGCTTCTATTCATGCCATGCGGGAGAGAACCCTTGGTTACAAAGACACTCACCGTTGCCCTGGCCGTGTTGTTCACGCTTGTTCCGGCCAGTTCCGGGGCGCAGCAGGTCTATCGCTGCACGGGCCCGGACGGTTCGCTCACGTTCTCGGACCTGCCCTGCCGGTCCGACTCGGGTCGCCAGGAGCGCGTCGACGCCACGCCCCACCAGGGACACCGCACGCCGGCCCGGCCGGGCGCGCCGGCTTACCCACCCGCGGAAGCATCCACCGATGCGGGTGGGGGAAGAAACGCCGACGGAAGCCGGAACGGCCGGCGGGAAAAGCGATCTTCCCGGGGTCTTTCGCGCAATGAACGGTTGGCGCTGGAGAATGCGCGCAAGTCGACGCTTTCGGAGCTCAAGCGGCGGCATATCGGTCGTGAAAGGCGCCGCGAGCTGATCGATGAACTGCGCCGGATCGACAGCAGGCTGGGCGTCGAGCCTGAGGACGTTGCCGACATGCCTTTCCACGACCGCGAGGTCTACGAGGACCACCGGGTCTACCCCGGCATGTCGCGGCGTTGACTCAGGCGAAGCGCGCCGGGCGGGTGATCATGCGCCACAGCCCGCGGGGATAGAGGCCGGCGAGCAGGATGCGCCAGAACACGAAACAGAAGATCTCCCACACGTCCTTGCCGGGGCGGAAGTAGCTGGGCCGGGCATCGTCGCGGTAGATGCTGTCGATCTCGACCGCGATCGCCGGAAATCCGGCGCGCGAGCCGTCGATGAGCATGGCGGTTTCAAACACGAAGCCGTGGCGGCGGGCGGTCGAGGGCCGGACCTGCTCGAGCAGGCCGCGCGGGTAGACGCGGTAGCCGCTCTGGCTGTCGGGCAGGCGCTGGCCACCGGCCCAGGAGATCCAGAAATCGGCGAAGCGGTTGGCGAAGCGGCGGATGCCCGGCTGGCGATGGCGCTGTCGCACCCGGGCGCCGACCACCAGGTGATCGGGGTGCTGCCGCGCGGCGCGCAGCAGCCGATCGAGGTCGCGCGGGTCGTGCTGGCCGTCGCCGTCGAGCGTGGCGACCCGCTCTGCGCCGGCCGAAAGCGCTGCCTCGAAGCCGGCGGCCAGGGCCGCGGCCTTGCCGCCGGCGGTGTCGTGGCGAATCAGGCGAATATCGAGATCGGCAACGGCTTCGCCGGTGCCGTCGCTCGAGCCGTCGTCGACGACGATGACCAGGTCGACCTTTCCGCGCACGGCTTCCACCAGGGCGCGGATCGTGCGGATTTCGTTGTGGGCCGGGATGACCGCGGCGGTCGTCATGCTGCCGGCTCGATGCGCAGCCCCGGCCCCTGGCGGGCGGCCAGGCGCAGCGGCTTGCGGTGGTGGCCGGCGGCCAGGGCCAGCAGGTGCAGGCCGCGCGCGGCCGGGTTGTCGCTGGCGCGCTCGGCCAGGCCGTCGGGCAGCGGCGGGCAGTCGTCGCTGTCGAGACGGGGCTCAGGCGTCAGGGTGATCGCGCCCCTGTCGCCGTCGCCAGGCCCGAGCATGAAGGCGCAGGCAAAGGGATGCCGCGCCGGCCAGACGGCGCGCATCGGTCCTTCGGCCATGCTGTCGTAGACGACCAGCAATACCGGTCTCGCTTCGGTCTGCACGCGGCTGGCCGCCTCGAGCAGGCCGGTGACGAGGCTGTCGGTGGCGCCGCTGAGTGCGGTGACGTCGCCCCGCGCGCCCGCGCCGATCGACCAGTAGCCGGCCGCGGCATTGTGTACCGAGTTGTGAAAGCGCATCGGCGAGAGCAGGTCGGGCGTCTCGGCGAGGGTTCGGCACATATAGTCGCTGATGGCCAGGTCGCCCATGCCGGAGGAGAACACGGCGGCGGGTGCGGCCGGGTCGATGCCGGCGGCCGCGCAGGCTTGCTCGGCGGCGGCCATCGACAGGCGAACAGTTTCCGGCGCGCGCCGCCGCTCGCGAGGCGACAGCAGGGAAATGCCCGCGCTGCCGGGTTTGTCCTCACCGAGCTCGCCGCCGGCGAGTACCTTCGAGAGGGCGGCCATGTCCGCCAGCCCGGGCGCGCTGATGCCGCAGCCGAGAATGCCGATGTTCATGCCGCCCCCATGATGAGCGTGCAGTTCGACCCGCCGAAGCCGAAGGAGTTGGACATGACCGCCGAGACTTTCTCGCGGCGGCCCTCGCGCAGGATGAAATCGCCGGCATCGGGCTCAGGGTCGGCGCAGTTGAGGCTGGCCGGCAGGTAGCCGTCGCCCAGGGCGAGCAGGCTGAACACGGCCTCCGTGATGCCGGCCGCGCCGAGGGTATGCCCGGTCCAGGCCTTGGTCGAGCCGGCCGGCGGGGGCGCGCCGAAGACCGTGCGGAGCGCCATGGTTTCGATGCGATCGTTCATGGGCGTTGCCGTGCCGTGGCAGTTGACGTAGCCGATGGCTTGCGGGGACATGCCGGCGCGATCGAGTGCCCGGCGCATGGCCGAGATTGCACCGGCGCCTTCAGGATGCGGCGAGGCCATGTGGTGCGCGTCGGAGGTCTCGCCCCAGCCCAGAAGGCGGCCCAGCGAAGCATCCGGATTGCGCTCGACGATGGCGAGACCGGCGGCTTCGCCCAGGTTGAGGCCGTTCCGGCCGCGGTCGAAGGGGCGGCAGGGGTCGGTCGAGACCAGCTCCAGGGAGTGGAAGCCGTAGAGCACCGACAGGCAAAGACTGTCGACGCCGCCGACCACCGCCGCGTCGGCCCAGCCGGATTCGATCAGGCGGGCGGCGGTGGCGAAGACCTTGGCCGAGGACGAGCAGGCTGTGGAGACGGTCTGTACAGGCCCTTCCAGGCCCAGGGCCGCGGCGACAAAGGCGGCCGAAGTATGCGGTGTGTGCACCCAGGGCATGACATGTTCGGCCCGGAATTCGCCGTTTTCATCGAGTTCTCGATAGGCGAGTTCGGTGCTGCTGATGCCGGCCGTCGAGGTGCCCATCACGCAGGCAACGCGCTCTGGGCGGTGGCGCTCCAGCAGGGCGGCGGCGCGGTCGCGGAATCCGTCCTGCCGCAGGGCCAGCTCGGCGAGTTGGTTGTTGCGGCACTGAAAGCGCGCGAGATCGCCCGCCAGGGAGATGTCTTCCACGTCGTCGACGCGACCGATCCAGGTGTCGAGGTCGCAGTGCGGATAGTCATTGGCGCGCAGGCCGCTGCGGCCCCCGGACAGGGCTGCGCGCACCGCGTCTAGACCGGTGCCGGCGGCGCAGGTCAGGGTCATGGCGGCAATATGCAGATCGTTCATTCGTTTCGTTGCGGTCGCGCGCCGCGCGGGCCGTTTCAAGGGTGCGCCAGTATAGGCAGGGCGAAGGGCGCTAGTGTACCCCGTCACTCATCTTGTAACTTATAGAGCGCCGTACAAGCTCGAGCGCAAGGCGGCGCTCGCCGGGAAGGGTGGTTCCCTTTGCAAGAGCGCCAACGCCGCGATCGGGCTTGTACGGCGCTCCCTCCGGGCGAGCGCCTCAGGGGCCATCTGCAGAGCAGGCGAAGCCGCATGGCGGCATTCGCGAAGCGAATAAAGCCTTGCGAGCGCAGCCGTCGCTCGTGTTGCAATTGCTTGACGTAGCACCCACTACGCCGGCGCAATCGCGCCTTGCAGCTGACCCCTGAGGCACTCGCTATAAGTCACAATATGAGTGACGGGGTACACTAGCAATCTTCGATGCCGCCTTCTCGCTGACGACATTATCATGGTCTTATCCACAGAAAATCCCGTTAGCGATGAGTACCGTATCGAACCTCAGCCTGCGCGGCGCCCTCGCCGATTCGCCCCTGCGCGAGTCGCTGCTCGTCACGCTGTTGATGCTGCTCGTCAGCGGCGGGCTGGTCTTCCTGGCGAGCTGGGGCTGGGTGCTCTACCGGGCCGTGCGCAGCGATGATCGGGCATCCGTCGACTGGTTGATTGTCTGCGGTCACGTGCTCGACGCCGGTCGCCCGTCGGCGGCGTATCGGCAGCGACTCCGCCGGGCTGCCCGCCTGGTGGCCGAGCGCCCCGAAACCCGGTTGCTGCTGGCCGGCGGCGGCGAACCCTCCGAGGCCGCCGTCGGGCGGGACTGGCTGGTGGCCGAATGCGGGCTCGATGCCGCCCGCGTGGAACTCGAGGAAATCTCCACCGATACCTTCGAGAACCTGCGTCACGCCCGCGGCCTGCTGCCGCCCGGTGCGAGGCTGGGCATCGTGACCAGCCGCTTTCACCTGGCCCGGGTGACGGTTTACGCGCGGCAGCTGGGCCTGGATGCCGTCCCCGTTGCCGCCGAAGCCCGGTGGCGCCCCGGCGGCGGCAATCTTGTCGCCAGCCTGCGCGAGGCCGCCTTCCTCTGCTGGTTCGTCTGCGGCCGTTTCTGGGCGCGGCTGGCCGGTCGGCGCCGTCTGCTCGAGCGCATTCGCTGACGTCGTTGGGTAGCTCTGCGCCGCAACCGGTCAGTCGTGAGGCCGGTACGTGCCACCCAACACGGCCGGCAAGCGTGACCCCGTTCACTTTCCGCCCTGGTTAAGGTCGCCGGGCGATCGTTTTCTGACGGGCTTGGCACGCCGGGTGCATCTATATCCCCAGACAAGAATTCTCATCAACGAGACCTGGAAGGGGAACGACCATGACTGGAATGCATCACGACAACGCCAATACGCGGCTCGAAGACTACATGTCCGTGCTGGATGTCGGAATCCGATTCGCTTTTCAGCCGCTGGTCGACGCCGAAAGCGGCCGGACGGTCGGGCACGAAGCCCTGGTTCGCGGATGCTCCGGCGAGTCGCCGGCGCAGATCATTGCCTCCGTGCGGCCTGAAAACCTCTTCTACTTCGACCAGGCCTGCCGCCTCGGCGCCATCCGCGAAGCCAGCCGGCTCGGGCTGAGCGGCGATCTGCACATCAACTGCACCGAGGTCGATCCGGGCAACCTGGAAGCCGCGCTGGCTTCCACGGCCAAGGCCGTGGAAGCGAGCCGCTTCGAGCCGCAGCAGATCGTTCTGGAGTTCAATTCGCTCGAACGCCTCGGCAGCCCGCGCCAGCTCGCCGAAGTGCGTGCACGCGCCAACGCCTGCGGCTTTCGCGTCGCCGCCGACAACTTCGGCACCGGCGAAGCCGGCCTCAAGCGCCTGGCAGTGCTCCGCCCGGAGTTCGTCAAGCTCGACCGCGAACTGGTCGCCGGCATCCACGGCAGCGTGCGGCGCCAGGCCATGGTGCTGGGCGTGGTGGCCAGCTGCAAGGCGCTGGGTATTGTGCCGATTGCCGCGGGTATCGAGCGCGAAGCCGAACTGGACTGGTTGCGTCAGGCCGGTGTCGCCCACTTCCAGGGCTACTACTTCGGGCGCCCGAAGCTGGCCGAGGCGGAGGAAGAGACCGACTTCTTTCGCAGCTATAGCGACGGCTTCGAACTCAACGCCTGTGCCGCCTGATCAGGGTATCGACAACTGATTCCAGGTCGCTGCCGGCCGACTGCAGGCACACCAGCAGGTGGTAGAGCAGGTCGGCGGCTTCCGATTCAAGTTCCCTGCGCTCGCCGGCGGCCGCCGCGAGCGCGACTTCCACGCCTTCTTCGCCCACTTTCTGGGCACAGCGCTTGACGCCCTCGGCGAGTAGCCGGGCGGTATAGCTCTCTTCCGGGTCCGCGCCCGCGCGGGCGCGGATGGTGCGCTCCAGTTCGGCCAGAAAACCGACAGCGGGGGGTCGGGTGTTGCCGAAGCAGGTGTCGGTGCCGGTATGACAGGTCGGACCTTGGGGCCGGGCCAGCACCAGCAGGGTATCGCGGTCGCAGTCGGCGAACCCCTGTACGAACGCCAGGTGGTTGCCGGATGTCTCGCCCTTGGTCCACAGACGCTGCTTGCTGCGCGAGAAAAAGGTCACCCGGCCGCTGTCGCGCGTGGCGTCGAGTGCTTCGGCGTTCATGTAGCCGAGCATCAGCACCCGCCCGTCGTCGGCGTCCTGCACGATCGCCGGTAGCAGCCCGTCGCCCTTGTTCCAGTCGAGGTTCTTGTCGAGGTCTTCGAAGTCGTGTTGCTTGCTCATGGTTCGGGGGCTCCGTTGGTTGGCGAAGGGGTCAGGGGTCGGGATTCAGGGGTCAGGGGTCAGGGGTCAGGGGTCAGGGGTTCCGGTTTTCCGCCAACCCCTTCGCGGCGCAGCCGCCCCGCCTAGCCTGGCAGTTGCCGACCTGAACCCTGAATCCTGAACTCTGAACCCTTCTTCCATCACCAGCGCACCACTACGCCCTCGCGCTGCAGCCAGGTCTTGAGCTCGGGGATGGCGATCTGGCCGGAGTGGAAGACGGTGGCGGCCAGGGCGCCGTCGACGTCGGCCTGCTCGAAGGCTTGCAGGAAGTGCTCGCGTTTTCCGGCGCCGCCGGAGGCGATCAGGGGCACGCGGCAGATGTCGCGCACGGTCTTGAGCTGCTCGATGTCGTAGCCTTCGCGTACGCCGTCGGCGTCCATGCAGTTGAGCACGATCTCGCCGGCGCCGAGGCGCTGAACTTCGGTGACCCAGCTGAGCGTGTCGCGTCGCGGGTCGACCATGTTGTCGGGGTCGCCGGTGTACTGGCGCACGTGCCACCGGCCTTCCTGCCGGATCGAGTCGATGCCGGCGACCACGCACTGCGAGCCGAAGGCGTCGGCCAGTTCGGCGATCAGGGCCGGGCGCTCCAGGGCCGGGGAGTTGACCGAGATCTTGTCCGCGCCGGCATGCAGTACCGCGCGGGCGGTGTCGACGCTTCGGATGCCGCCGGCCACGCAGAAGGGAATGTCGATCGCCTCGGCGACGCGCTCGACCCAGGCGATGTCGACGCTGCGTTTCTCGGGGCTGGCGGAGATGTCGTAGAAGACAAGCTCGTCGGCGCCGGCGTCGCGATAGCGCCCGGCCAGCTCGACGATATCGCCCATGTCGCGATGGTTGCGAAAGCGAACGCCCTTGACCACGCGCCCGTCGCGCACGTCGAGGCAGGGGATGAGCCTTACCGCGACCATTTCGAGATCTCGCTGAACTCGACGCGGCCTTCGAGCAGCGCGCGTCCGACGATGCACCCGGCCACGCCGGTCGGCGCGACCTCGGCCAGGTCCCGGTTCGATCCGATGCCGCCGGAGGCTTGGACGGCGAGCGCCGGGAAACGCTCGCAGACCGACCGGTAAAGCGCCAGCGCCGGCCCGGCGAACATGCCGTCGCGTTCGATGTCGGTGCAAAGCAGGTGTTTCAGGCCGGCGTCGGCCAGGCGGTCGAGCAGGGTGAACAGGTCGACCTCGCCCGCTTCGGTCCAGCCGGCGGCGCGCGGCATCCAGCCGCCGTCGGCGCCCCTGGATACGTCCAGCCCGGCGACGATGCGCCCGCCGTCCGTGCCGCCCAGCCATTCGACCACGGTCGAGGGCTCGCGTACGCACAGGCTGCCGATGACAACGCGCGCCGCACCCGCGTCGATGCGGCGCTGGAAGTCTTCGCGCGAGCGCACGCCGCCGCCGGTCTGGACGTCGACGTCGAGTTCGCGGCACAGGCGCTCGATGATGGCCAGATTGGCCTCGCCGCCGTCGCGCGCACTGTCGAGGTCGACGACGTGAATCAGCGCCGCGCCGGCATCGGCGTAGCGCCCGGCCAGCACCAGCGGGTCGTCGTCATAGCGCGTCTCACGCTCGTAGTCACCCTGCTGCAGACGCACCACCCGTCCGCCTCTGAGATCGATGGCCGGTATCAGCTTCATGAAAATCCTTGTCCACGGATGAACACGGATGAACACGGATAAAGACAATGTTCGCCTGAGTTGGCAGTCAAATATTCGGTGCAAGCCTGAGCCCGCGAAGCCGATGTTCGCGCTGTTGTGAAGTTGCAGTATCTGTGTTTATCCGTGTTCATCTGTGGACCTTTTGTTTCTTTTTCAGGATTCGAGAAAGTTTCGCAAGATTTGAGCGCCTGCGCTCGCGGACTTTTCGGGGTGGAACTGGCAGGCGGCAAAGTTGCGGTGGCGCACGACGGCGGCGAAGCGCTGGCCGTGTTCGCTTACCGCCACGGCGTGATCGACGCCGGCGGCGAAGCCGTGGACGAAGTAGTACCACTCACTGCCGTCGAGGCCGCGGCTCAGCGGGTCGTCGACCACCCAGTCGAGCTGGTTCCAGCCCATATGCGGCAGGCGCAGGTGCTCGTCGACCGCCAGCTTGCGCACGCGCCCGGGGATCAGACCGAGGCATTCGGCATCGCCTTCCTCGGATGACTCGAACATGATCTGAAGTCCCAGGCAGATGCCCAGAACCGGCTGGGTCAGCTGCTGGATCACCTCGACCAGCCCGGCCTCCCTGAGCGCATTCATCGCCCAGGCCGCTGCGCCAACGCCGGGCAGGATTACCTTGTCGGCCGAGCGGATGGTCGCCGCGTCCTTCGTCAGCACCGATTCGGCGCCCAGGCGGTGGAGGGCGTGCTGCACTGAGCCCAGGTTCGCGCCGCCGGAGTTGATCACCGCGATCGTCATCTTTGCGCTCTCGTGTTGGGACTCACGCAGAGACGCGGAGCCGCAGAGTACGCAGAGAAAGAAAGAGAGACAAATTCGAAGAACTCTTCGTACGGGCCTGCGCCCGCTCGAGTCCTGGAGCCACTTGCCTTGCCAAGAAAATTCTCTTCTTTTCTCTGCGAACTCCGCGGCTCCGCGGCTCCGCGTGAGACAAAAGGAACAACCCCCAAACCCATCACAAAACCCCCTTGGTCGAAGGAGTGCCCGAGCCGGTTCTGAGGAGCGCGGGACGCAGGGCGCGCCCCACCCCCTTGAAGCAGGCTTCGACCATGTGGTGGGTGTTCTCGCCGGTCACTTTAATGTGGATGGCGCAGCGCAGGGCCTGGGCGAGGGAGGCGAAGAAGTGTTCGACCATTTCGGTGTGCAGGCCGCCAACGGCCTCGCGCGGGAAACCGGCTTCGAAGACGATCGCCGGGCGGCCGGAGAGGTCGACGGCGACCTGCGCCAGGGATTCATCCATGGGCAGGAGAAAGCCGTAGCGGCCGATGCCGCTGCGATCGCCCAGTGCCTTGTCGAGCGCCGCACCGAGGGCGAGGGCACAGTCCTCGACGGTGTGGTGTTCGTCGACTTCGAGGTCGCCGCGGCACTGCAGGTCCAGCGCGAAGCCGCCGTGGGCGGCGACCTGTTCGAGCATGTGATCGAAGAAGCCGATGCCGGTTTCGATGCGGACCGGATCGGTGGCATCCAGATCGACGCGCACCGAAATGTCGGTCTCGCGCGTTTGCCGCCGCACCTCGCCGCTGCGGGCGGTAGCGAGCAGGGTGCGGGCGATGCCGGGCCAGTCCAGGCCTTCCGGGCCAATGCGCAATCCCCGCAGGCCCATGTTGTCGGCCAGTTCCAGGTCGGTTGCCCGGTCGCCGATCACGGCTGATTGCCGGCGGTCCAGTTCGGGGTCGCGCAGGTAGTCGAGCAGCATGCCGATGCCGGGCTTGCGGGTGGGTGCGTTGTCTTCCGGCAGCGTGGGGTCGATATGGACGGCGTCGAAGGCAATGCCCTGGCTTTCCAGGATCTGCAAGAGCAGTTCCTGCGGGCCGCGAAAGTCGGCTTCGGGAAAGGCTTTCGTGCCGAGGCCGTCCTGGTTGCTGACCATCACGAAGCGAAAGCCGGCGTCCTTGAGCTGCCGCAGCGCCGGGATGACGCCTGGCATCAGCCGGAACTTTTCGAACGTATCGACCTGTTCGTCATCGGGCTCTTCGATCAGGCAGCCGTCGCGGTCGATGAAGAGAATCTTTTTCATGCGCGCCATCCTTTCAGAAACTCGATGAGCGTGGTGTTTTCCTCGGGCGTGCCCAGCGTGATGCGCACGCAGTCGGACAGGCCGGGCTGGCTGGACTGGTCGCGCAGGCGAATGCCGGCGTTCGCGGCCTCGCGCACGAGGGCGGCGCCGTCGGCGGCGCGTACCAGCACGAAATTGGCTTCGCCCGGCCACACCCGGCGAATCGAATCGTGCGCGTCGAGCGCCTGCACGACCCGGCGCTTGTCGTCCATCAGCAGGTCGAGCTGTTCGCGCCGAGCCGCGATCGCTTCGGGCTTTAGCGCGGCTTCGGCGGCCGCCACGGCCGGCGTGGGCAGCGGATAGGGCGGAATGATGCGCCGCAGCAGCCCGACCACCGCTTCGGATGCAATCAAGGCGCCCAGCCGGCAGCCGGCCAGGCCGAAGGCCTTCGACAGGGTGCGCAGGACCACCAGGTTGGGCTGCTCGACCACGCGTGCGACCAGCGACTGGCGCTCGGAGAATTCGATGTAGGCCTCGTCGATGACAACCAGGCCCTCGTCGGCCCGTTCTCGTGCAATCGCCAGCACGGTCTCGGCAGACAGGCCGTTGCCGGTGGGGTTGTTGGGCGAGCACAGGAACAGCAGCCTGGCCGGCGCGGCGGCTGCAAGCGCGGCGGTGTCGAGTTCGAAACCGGCTGCCGTCTCGAGCAACGCAATCTCTTCCAGGCGTGCGCCCTGGATACGCGCACAAAGCGCGTACATGCCGAAGCAGGGCGGGCAGGTGATCACGCGGTCCTCGCCGGGGCGAACGAAGGCGCGATTGAGCAGGTCGATACCCTCGTCGCTGCCGCGGGTCAGCAGCAGGTTGCGCTCGTCGATGCCGTAGTGGCTGGCGAGCTTTCGCCTGAGCACGGCCGGCTGCGGCTCCGGGTAGCGGTTGAGTCCCAGGCCGCCGTCGCCTTCGGGCGGCCAGGGGTTCTCGTTGGCGTTGAGCAGGATGCCGGCGCTGTCGGCGAGCGCGCGCGCCGAGGCGTAGGGCGCCAGCGCGCGTATCTCCGGTCGCGCGAGTTCGGTAATGCTCGTCACGACTCTGCTCCCAGGCGGTCGAGCCGCAGCTGGATGGCCAGGCGGTGGGCGTCGAGGCCTTCGTGGGCGGCCAGTCTCGCGCCGTCGGGGCCGAGGGTTTTCAGGCCTTCCGGCGTGGCTTCCTGGACCGTCATGCGGCGCATGAAGTCGGTCAGTGACAGCCCGGCATACGAACGCGCCCAGCCGCCGGTGGGCAGCACGTGGTTGGTGCCCGAGATGTAGTCGCCGAGTGCTTCCGGCGTGTAGTGGCCGAGAAACACCGAGCCGGCGCTGGTGATGCCGTCGCACAGGTCGCGGGCGTTGTCGGTGGCGATGATCAGGTGCTCGGGCGCGTAGTCATTGGACACCGCGACCGCCTCGGCGAGTGCATCGACGGTGATGATGGCGCCGTGTTCGAGGGCCTGGCGCGCCGTGTCGCCGCGCGGCAGTTCGGGCGTGAGCCGGTCGAGCGCGTCGACAACCTTGCCGGCCAGACGCTCGGAGTCGGTGACCAGGAAGACCTGCGAGTCCGGCCCGTGCTCGGCCTGGCTGAGCAGGTCCATGGCGATGCAGTCGGCATCGGCGCTGTCGTCTGCGATGACCATCACCTCGGAGGGTCCGGCGGGCAGGTCCATGGCCGCGCCGGCCGGATCCTGGGCGGCCTGACGCTTGGCTTCGGCGACGAAGCGGTTGCCCGGGCCGAACACCCGCACGACCTTGGGTACCGACTCGGTGCCGTAGGCCATGGCGGCTACTGCCTGCGCACCGCCGGCGACCAGTACGGTGTCGATCTCCAGGCGCCGGGCGATGTAGCGCACCGCGGCGTCGGCGCGGCCATCGGGGCCGGGTGGGGTGGCCAGCACGATCTGCCGGCAGCCGGCCAGGCGGGCAGGCACGCCCAGCATGATGGCGGTCGACGGCAGCGGCGCGGTGCCGGCCGGCACGTACAGCCCGACCGGGTCGAGCGCGCGCCAGCGTGCCTCGCAGGTGACGCCGTTCGCTGTTTCGACCGTCAGGTCTTGCGGTCGCGCGGCCTCGTGGAAGCGCGTGACGGTGCCGATGGCCGTATCGATGGCCGCGGTCACGGCCGGGTCGAGCTCGTCGAGCGCCGAATCCAGGTCGTCGCTTGATGCGAGCAGCTGCTGCGGCAGGCGACCGTCGAACTTGCGCCCGTAATCGAGGATGGCCTGATCGCCATCGCGGCGGACCGTCTGCATGATGGCCGCAACCGTCTCGCGCAGCTCGCTTGTGGTTTCCAGCGCCGGTCGGGCCAGCAGTTGTTCGCGCTCTTCCAGTCCCAGCGCGTTCCAGGTAACGATTTTCATGACAATCCTCATGCCAGCATCTTCTCCACGGGCAGGACCAGCACGGCCGAGGCGCCGGCTTCCTTGAGTTCTTCGAGGTGCTCCCAGAAAACCTGTTCCGTGCACACGGCGTGCACCGCGACGCGGTCGTCCTGCCCTTCTAGCGGCAGGATGGTGGGCGACTCGGCGCCGGGCAGGATGGCGCTGATTTCGGCCAGGCGCGAGCGCGGCGCGTGCAGCATCACGTACTTCGTCTCGGCCGCCTGCTGCACGCCCTGAACTCTCGTTAGCAGCTTGGCCAGTAGGGTCTCGCCATCGGCATCGATGCGCTGCGGGCAGCGGTAGATGGCGGCTTGGCTGGTCAGCACCGGTTCGATCGCCTTGAGGTGATTCGCCCGCAGGGTGGTGCCGGTCGAGACCAGGTCGACGATGGCATCGGCCGTACCCAGGCTCGGCGCGATCTCGACGGCGCCGTTGAGCATGACGATATCGGCTTCGACCCCGTTGTTCTCGAGAAAGCGTCGGGTCAGCTGCGGGTAGCTGGTGGCGAGGCGCTTGCCGGCCAGGTCGGCGATCGAGGTGGCCAGGGAATCCTCGGGAACGGCCAACTTGAGCTGGCAGTGGCCGAAGTCGAGCTGGGCGAGGCTCTCAAGCCGCAGTTCGGGCTGGCTCCGGCGCGCTTCGAGCAACTTCTCCTCGGCCACGTTCTCACCGACGATGCCGAGCTGGCAAACGCCATCGAGGAGCAGGCGCGGAATGTCGTCGTCGCGCACCAGCAGCAGGTCGACCGGCAGGTTGCGGCCGTACCAGAACAATTTGTCCTTGCTGCGCGCGAAGTGCAGGCCCGAACGTTCGAGCAGCTTGAGCGACTGATCGGCCAGGCGGCCGGACTTCTGGATTGCGATCTGTATTCGGTTCATTGGCTTCAGTTATGTTGGGTGCGGTTTTGGTCTCACGCGGAGCCGCGGAGCCGCAGAGTTCGCAGAGAAAGAAGAAGAGAATGAAAATGAAAAACAGCGCAAGCGGCCAGCGCCTCGTCGGTCACGGGTCCGTTCTTGTAACTTTCAGTAACGCTTTTTCTCTGCGTCCTCTGCGGCTCCGCGGCTCTGCGTGAGTCAGACGAGATTTCGGTAACCCGCGTTGCTTCACTCACTCAAATCATCCTTGAGGCGTTCCAGGGCGAGGCGGTAGCCGCCGTTGCCGTGTTCGAGGTAGCGCGCGACGCGGCCGATGGTGGTGACGCTCACACCGGTCTGGTCGTGGATCTCCCGGTAGGGCATGCCCTGGTCGAGGTAGCGCACGACCCGCCAGCGGTCGACCAGCGCTTCGAGCTCGGCCGGCGTGGTGAGGTCCTTGAGCAGGGCCCGCATTTCCCCGGGGGTCTGCATGGCCATCAGGGCCTCGGCCAGGCTGGACCGGGCGGCGCGGTTGGCTTCGAAGTGCTGTGGGTCGTGCTGTTTCATGACGGCCTAATGTAATAACACGCTATTACAATAGCACAAACCTGTGAAAAGGCCAACAGCGATCTGAAAGAGGTGAATTCGGAAGCGTGTCGCGCTCGCGGTGGTGTGAGCGCGTAACGAAAACGCTCAGCCGCGGCCGTAGGCGCCCGGGTCGCGGCGGTAGTAGGGACGCTGATGGTCACGCAGCTTGCGGCTGCGGCAGGTGGTCAGGTGCCGGTCGCGGTCCTCCACCCGCTGGTAGACGCGGCGCGGCGCCGCGCGCAGGCCCCATCGGTAGTGGACTTCCCAGTCCAGCGTCCAGTGCTGGCCGGTGAAGCCGCAGACCATTTCGCGCGCTTCCTGGGCCTGGCGCATCGAT
This sequence comes from Lysobacterales bacterium, assembly GCA_034520805.1. Lineage (GTDB taxonomy): Bacteria > Pseudomonadota > Gammaproteobacteria > Xanthomonadales > Wenzhouxiangellaceae > Wenzhouxiangella. The sequence goes on from JAXHNG010000001.1 coordinate 246,328, forward strand.
TCATTGGCGTACCAGTAGGCCAGGCGGTGCTGGGGGTGTTCGAGGCGGTAATGCGAGCTCGGCGGCGGCCAGTCGCCGTATCCGCGCGGCGGCTGGGCGCGCGCGGTATTGGTTTCGAGCATGCCGGTCAGGATGACCGCCAGCAGGGCGGGTCCAAAACCAGTAATCGCAACGAGATGTTTCATGCCGACATTATGCGCGAGCGCACTGAACCCATTCTGAACTGATTCAGGCCGCCGGCGGCGGCGTGCCGGCCCGCCGACCCGGGCGGCGCCAGCGGGCCCGCAGCGTGATCCAGAGTACGCCGGCGAGGACGAGCGAACCGCCGGTGAGTAGCCGCGGCCCCGGGCGGTCGCCCCAGAATATTACGCCGAGCAGCACGGCGAGGATGGGCACCAGCAGCAGGAAGGGCGTAATGCGATTGACCTCATGGCGCTGGATCAGCCAGTAGAACCCGCCGTGCCCGATGATCGAGGCGGCCACGGCGGAATACGCCACCGCATACCAGACCTCCGGGCGCTCGCCGGCCAGACGGAGCACGTCGGAGGGGGTCTCCAGCCAGGCGGCCAGCAGCCCCAGGGGGATGACCGAAAGCAGCGCGTTCCAGGCCTGGAAGCTGAACACGCCGATGCCCTTCAGCCGCCGCATCAGGATGGTGCCCGTGGCCAGCGACAGAGCAGAGAACAGCACCAGGACCACGACGTCGAGTTGTGACAGCACGAGCGGGTCGAGCCCCATGACCAGCACGCCGCCGAAAGCGATCAGGATGCCGCTGGTGGTGCGCCAGCCAATGCGCTCGCCCAGCAGCAGCACCGCCATCAGGGTCGAGATCGGCACGTAGATCTGCATCAATAGCGCGATAGAGGAGACGTCTTCGGATCGGCCGAGAGCGAGGAAGACCAGGCCGAAATGAATCGCGCCCATGGTCCAGCAGCACGCCAGCAGCGTCTTCCACTGGTCGCGGGCGGGCCAGCGCAGGAAGGGCGCCAGCAACAGCAGCACCAGGCCGAAGCGCACGACCGTGAAGGTGACCGGCTCGAGAATGCGTACGGCCCAGGCCGCGGCGATGAAATTCCCGGCCCAGAGCAGGCAGATGAACAGAAGAAAAACGAAATGCGGGACGGGCATGGCGACGATAGCGGCTCGGCGGCGGCCCATTGTGCCCGATCCCCACACCCCGGGTGGCCCGATGCGGCATTTCGGTGGACGCTGTCTGTCAGCAAGTGGACGAAAACTGTCACTTTTGCGCCCGAATGGCCCTCAAAGGCCGGCTCAAATCCCGGAAAAGGCGTTTTTCCCGTCTTTGGCACGCCTTCTGCATTACTCAGGTGGAATGGCAAAACTGACAAAAGGTGCCACCCATGACCAAGACCATCCGAGCCGCCGAACAGGACCAGGACGTGCAACTGGCCGCCCACGGTGACGAAAAGGGATTCGACAATCTGCTCGCCGACGAAGTCGTCGTTGAATGGCTGATGCAGCTTGAGCAGGAATCGAACCTGCGCGCTGTCGCCGGTTGAAGCCGGCCCGCGCTCCCACCAGAATTCGGGAAGGGGAACCCGTGGTGCACTTCGGTGCACCTGTCTGACCGGTCAGCACCATCGACCGGATGCCGACGCCCGCCTTCACGGTGGGCGTTTGCTTGTCTGCTAGTCTCATTCAGATGGAACTACTGATCGCCCTGCTCGGCTGTGCCGTCGTGATGACGGCCATGTGGCTCTGGCAGCTTCGTTCCAGACGCGCCGACTGGGTCGATGCGGCATGGGCGGTGCTGATCGGCCTTCAGGCCATTGCCTTCGCGCTCGTCGGTGACGGTGCGGTGGAAAAGCGCCTGCTCGCAGCGATGCTCGCGGTGACCTGGTCGGTTCGGCTGTCGGCCCACCTCATCCAGCGCCTGTCCGGGCATGCCGGGGAGGACGGGCGCTACCAGGCCATGCGCGATCATTTCGGTGCGCGGGCCAATCCGTTCTTCTTCGCTTTCTTCATGCTGCAAGCCCTGGTCGCCTGGCTATTTGCCCTGCCCGTGTGGGTCGTGGCCAATGATCCCTCGTCAGCGCTTTCGATCTGGGTTGTGGCCGGTGTGGCCATTTGGCTCATCAGCCTAGCGGGCGAGTCGCTCGCCGACCGGCAGCTGGCCGCGTTCAAGGCCGACCCGGCCAACCGGGGCAGCGTGTGCCGCGATGGTCTTTGGCGCTACTCGCGCCATCCCAACTACTTCTTCGAATGGCTGCACTGGTTCAGTTACCCGCTGGTCGCCATCGGTGCGCCCAACCAGTGGGTCGCCTGGCTGGGGCCGGTCGTGATGCTGCTGTTTCTCTATCGGGTGTCGGGCATCCCCTACACCGAGCAGCAGTCGCTGAGGTCACGCGGCGACGCCTACCGGGAATACCAGCGCACGACCTCGCCGTTCATCCCGTGGCCGCCGAAAGATTGAGGGGCTAACGAAAAGGATCGAGGCCCGCGTAGGTCGCGGTTACATCCGCGACGGACGACCTACGCATGATCAGACTTTCTACGTCGTCCGTCGGGGATGTAACCCCGACCTACCCCGACGTGAAGATCAGCTTCGGCCGGTTGTAGAGCGTGCCGGCCACGGCCGCCAGGATGCCGGCCAGGGCGGACGTCGTCCCGATGCTGTAGCCGAACCACGCCCAGTTGATCGCTTCACCGCGAACCAGCTCGAGGATCAGCACGTTCTGGCTCAGCAACGGCACCAGCGTCATCCAGGTCTCGGCGCGGCTGGGGTCGATCAGGATCCAGAAGCTGGGCACCATCGGGATGATGATGACCAGGCCCATGTAGCTCTGCGCTTCGCGGAAGCTCTTGGCAAACGAGGCCAGGATGGTCAGCAGCGCGGCGGCGAGCAGCGCTGCGGGCGCGACCAGCAGGAAGGCCAGGGCAGCGACGCGGAAGTCGAGGTTGAGCGCGACGTCCATGGCCGCCACGGGCAGAAAGCCCATGGCGTAGACGAAGGCCACCAGGCCCAGGGCCAGCGTGGCCAGGGCAAAGAAGGTGGTGGCGACGAGCTTGCCGGTCATGATCTGCCAGCGCGGCAGCGGGTTGATCAGCAGCGGTTCGAGCGACTTGCGTTCGCGTTCACCGGCGGTGGTGTCGATGGCCATGTGCATCGAGCCCATGAACACGGTGATCAGGATGAAATAAGGCAGGAAGGCGAGCACCATGCCGCCGCGCGACTCCGGCGTCGACAGGTCGGTGACCACGCTGTTGATCGGCCGCGTGATTTCCGGGTGCACGCCGCGCATCTGCAGCCTCAGCTGGCTGATCTGCTGGCTGTAGCCGTTGAGATAGGACCGCACCCGGCTGATCGTCGTGCCGCTGTATCGCCGCGACTGGTCGGCGATGATTTCCACGCTGGCGGGCCGGCCCGCCTCCCAGTCTTCGGCGAAGTCGGCTCCGATCCGGACGACCACTTCCTCGTCCTCGCGCCGTACGGCCTCTTCGGGGTTCTCGGGCGCTTCCTCGATCAGTACGCCCTGGCGCTCGAGAAAGCCGATCAGGTTAGGCGCGTTTTCGGCCCCGACGACCGGCAGTTCGAGCCGCGACTCCATGCGCTCGGCCGCCTGGCTGGCCATGAAAGAGATCATCACCGCGAAAATGACCGGCCCCATCAGGGGGCCGATGACCAGCGTGTTGAGGATCACCCGCCGGTCGCGGAAGTTGTCGAGCAGTTCCTTGAGGAATACGGCGTTCATGCGAGCAGTCCTTCGGCCGATCCGATGAGTTTGACGAAGGCGTCTTCGAGGTTGGCCTCACCCGAGCGTGCCAGGAGCTGATCGGCCGTGCCCTCGGCCGCGACCTTGCCGTCGGCGACGATGACGATGCGGTCGCACAGCGCGGCCACCTCCTGCATGATGTGGGTGGACAGAACCACGCAGCTGCCGCGCGCCTTGAGCTGGCGCAGAAACTCGCGCAGTGCGCGGGTGGTCATGACGTCGAGCCCGTTCGAGGGCTCGTCGAGCAGCACCGTTCTCGGCTCGTGGATCAGGGCGCGGGCGATGGCCACCTTGACGCGCTGGCCCTGCGAGAAGCCGGTGGTGCGCCGGTCGATGAACTCGCTCATGCCCAGGATCTCGACCATGTCGTCGATGCGGCGCTGGATGTCCGCCTTCTTCAGGCCGTGCAGCTTGCCGTAATAGCGGATGTTCTCGCGCGCGGTCAGGCGATCGTAGAGGCCCCTCGAGTCGGGTACGACGCCGAGCGCGCGCTTGATCGACAGCGGCTGTTCCTCGGGGTCGATGCCGTCGATGCGCATGCTGCCCGAGTCCGGTCGCAGCAGGGTGTAGAGCATGCGAAGCGTCGTGGTCTTGCCGGCGCCGTTGGGGCCGAGCAGGCCGGTGATCTCGCCGTCGCGGGCGGTGAAGCTGACGTTGTCGACGGCGACCACCTTGCCCTTGTTGAAGGTCTTGCGGAGGTTCCTCGCTTCGATCATGGCGCAGGTCCGAGCAGGTCGAGAAAGAAGGGTTCGTGGCCGATGCGGTCCATGCACTCGGTATCGAGGTCTTCGACGTCGGCCTCGCGCACGAACTCGGTGGCGATTGAACTCATGCACGGCGTGGTCAGCACGATATGGCCGCGGCCGTTGGCCACCAGGTGGCGGCTGTCGGAAAACTGCTCGGCCGCCTCTTCGCCGTATTCGGGCGGCGTGACCGGGTCGAGTTCGCCGGACAGCAGCAGCACCGGCACATCGGCATCGAAAGGCTGGTGGAAATCCCGTGGCGTGTCGCCGGCCGGCCACCACTGGCAGACCTGTGCGTAGAGTTCGCCCATGCTGTTGCCGAGCAGGGTTTCGGAGTGGTCGGTGTTCTCGGGCCAGACCGGCCAGTCCTCGCTGCAGCCGACGGCGAAATTGAGGCCGATCGCGATCATGTCGTTCATCTGGTCGGAGACGATCATCGCCTGGCTGGCCAGGCGTTCCGGGCTGCCGGTGCTGGCCGCTTCGTGCACCAGGTAGGGAATCATCATCTGGCTTTCGGGGTTGTAGGCGAGAAAGCGCAGGGCCGGCGGCGAGAACGTCGCGGGAGAAGCGCAGGTCGACGCCCTCCCCGGTGCGCGGGTGGGTCACCACCAGCTGTGGGCTCTCATCGCGGTAACGGGCCTTGAGCGATTCGAAGGCGTCCTCGAGGCCCGGAAAGGCGTCGCCGCAGGCAGTATCCTCGCGGCACTCGGCGAACAGCTTGCCGAGAGCGCGGTCGAGCATCACGGCGTGCTCGGCGCCCAGGGCCAGGCGGGTGGGAACGACTCCGTCGAGCACCACGCTGCGAACGCGCTCGGGATAGTTGCGCAGGTAGACCTGCGCCATGCGCGTGCCGTAGGAGCCGCCGATCAGGTTGAGCGATTCGAATCCATAGGCCTCGCGCAGGGCCTCGAGGTCTGCTGCGCCTTCGGTGGTGGTGTAGTGGCGCACGTCGGCGTCCCACTCGTCCAGGCAATCGCGCAGTTGCCGGTTGAGTTCCTCCCAGTCGGGTTCGAGCCATAGCTCGCCCTGTTCGTCGAAGCGGCATTCCAGCGCGTTGGAACCGCCGGTGCCGCGCTGGTCGAGAAAGATCAGGTCACGGTCACGATTGAGATCGCGCAGCGCGGCCTGCATGATCGGCAGGGCGTCGCGCGCCGACTGGCCCGGGCCGCCGGCGAGGAAGACGACCGGGTCCGGTTGGGCCTCGCTGGCACGTGCCTCCTGGACCGCGAAGGCCAGTTCCAGTTGACGGCCCTGCGGCTCCTCGGGGTTTTCGGGCACGGTCAGCGTGCCGCACAGGGCCGAGGCCGTCAGACGACCGCCCGCGGCCGACATTTCGCACTTCGACAGCTCGGCCCAGCGGCCTTCGTCCGGCCCGGTCTGCGCCGATGCCGGGCTGGCGGCGATGGCGGCCATGGCTGTGAATGCGACCAGCGCGATCGATGGAAATCGGGATTTGATTCTCACGTGATTGGGCCCAAGATGAATAACCCGGCAAGGCAGGCCGGGAATGCACTGCTATTCTGCCCTGCTGTCCAATCAAAACCAATAGGCCGATTGTCATGAATGCGCTGGAAGTCCGGGACCTCAAAAAGGTCTACCGCAAGGACGTCGTCGCCCTCAAGGGCGTGAACCTGACCGTCGAGGAAGGCGACTTCTTCGCCCTGCTCGGACCCAACGGCGCGGGCAAGTCGACGCTGATCGGTATCGTCAGCTCGCTGGTCAATGCCACTTCCGGCGAGACGAAGGTTTTCGGCATCAGCGTTCAGAAGGAGCGCTCACGCGCCATGGCGCAAATTGGTCTGGTGCCGCAGGAAGTCAACTTCAACCAGTTCGAGAAGCCAATCGACATCGTCGTCAACCAGGGCGGTTACTACGGGGTGCCGCGCCGCCTCGCGCGCGAGCGTGCCGAACGCTACCTCAAGAAGCTCGGTCTCTGGGACAAGGCCTTCGGCCCCTCGCGCCAGCTTTCCGGCGGCATGAAGCGGCGCCTGATGATTGCCCGCGCGATGGTGCACGAACCGAAGCTGCTGATCCTCGATGAGCCCACCGCCGGGGTGGATATCGAGATTCGCCGCTCGATGTGGAAGTTCATCTCCGAGATCAACGCCGCCGGCACGACGGTCATCCTGACGACGCATTACCTGGAGGAAGCCGAGAACCTGTGCCGCAACGTCGCCATTATCGACCACGGTGACATCATCGAGAACACCTCGATCAAGCACCTGCTGGGCAAGCTTCAGGTCGAAACCTTTGTGCTCGACCTGCGCGAGCCGAACGAGACGCTGCCCGAAGTCGACGGCATCGAGATCGTGCAGCGTGACCCGAGCACCCTGGAAGCCAGTATTCCGAAGTCGCGCAGCCTCAATCGGCTCTTCCGCGTGCTCGAGGAACAGGGCGTGGAAGTCATTTCAATGCGCAACAAGGCCAACCGGCTCGAGGAGCTGTTCATGCGGCTGGTGGGTATCGACGAGGAAGCGGCATGAGCGTCGAGGTTTCGGCAAGCACCTACTGGACCGGCTTCAAGACCATCCTGATCAAGGAGGTCACCCGCATCGTGCGCATCTGGCCGCAGACCCTGATTCCGCCGGTGATCACGATGACGCTGTATTTCGTCATCTTCGGTTCGATCATCGGCCGGCGCGTGGGCGAGATGGGCGGTATCGATTACATGGAGTTCATCGTGCCGGGCCTGATCATGCTGTCGGTGATCACCAACAGCTACGGCAATATCACCAGCTCTTTCTTCGGCGCCAAGTTCGGCAAGCACATCGAGGAGCTGCTGATCAGCCCGCTGCCGCCGTGGATCATCCTGGCCGGCTACGTTTCTGGTGCCATCTTCCGCGCCCTGGTGGTCGGCTTCCTGGTATGGCTGGTGGCCGGATTCTTCTCCGGCTTCCATATGCACAACGTCGCGGTGACGCTGTCTATCCTGCTGTTGACAGCCATCGTGTTCGCGCTCGGCGGCTTCATCAACGCCATCTACGCGCAGAAATTCGACGACATCGCCATTATTCCCACCTTCGTGCTGCAGCCAATGACCTACCTTGGCGGGGTGTTCTTCTCCGTCGGGCTGCTGCCCGGCGTCTGGGAGCAGCTTGCCCTGGCCAATCCCATCCTCTACATGGTCAACGCGCTGCGTTACGGCATGCTCGGTATCACCGACGTGTCGCTCGGGCTGGCTTACTTCATGATTCTTCTGTTCGGCGCAGCGCTCGGCTGGATCAGTCTGATGCTGCTCAAGCGGGGCACGGGCCTGCGCACCTGAGGTCGCCGGCCCGGTTTCGACCGGGAACTGGAATCTGGCTCTTGACTGAATCCTGAGCAAGGTTCACGTCCGGACCGCCTCCGGGTAGAGATCCAGCCCATCCAAGTGGAATTGGATCACGGCCTTCTTGCTCCGAAATCTCCGAGCATCGCGCTTGATCTTCTGGGGCGGTCAGATCACCGGCGGCAAAGGCAGCAAGGATGTCTGCTGGTGCGCCTGATAGAGTGATATCCACTCGAGTGGATCAACTTCATTGCCCTGATTTTTAACACAATTCCTCTCCGCTTCTTCCTGACTGGCCTCTCCGGGGATGTCGGCTTGCGCACCTAAGCCGTCGCTGATTCTGCACTCTGTATACCCGGGTTGCAAAACTGCAGGAGACATGGATCGAGTTCGCTCTGCTCGCTTGCAATTCTCAATCGGTATCGATATGGTGCAAGGTACAAATACATGACTGCATCACTTTGCGGGTGCGATGTCGGGCCGATGAGCAGATAGTCCAGCTCGGGCCGCCGGCGCTTACGTCGCCGGCAACCAGCATTCAATCCATTTTGCTTTGGGGGCAAGAAGGATGCGTAGCATCGGGTTGTCTGCCGGGCTGGAACTTAAGCAATCATCTTGTGTGCTCGCACCTCGGTGCGGAATATGACCAAGTGTCGCCTTCCGAAGGAGGGGCGACGCCACTGCCGTTTGGAGGGTTAAATGCGATCAAGATCCTGGTTGAGTGGGCTGAGCTATACAGTCCTGTTTGCCGTTCTGCTTGTACAGAGTGCGGCCCTATTTGCGCAAGCGACTGAGTCGATGGAGATTCGCCTGCAGCAAGCGCACTTCGATCCGGTGCAGCAGCAGGCGCAGATTCCCGCTGAGCTTCGCACCAACGCGCCGTTGCGCTCGGGCAACGACTACTACCTGGTTCAGTTCAACGGTCCGATCCAGAAGGATTGGCGCCGTAATCTCGAAGCCATGGGTGCGGACGTGATCGACTACGTTCCCGATTTCGCCTACATCGTGCGGATGGACGAAGGCGTCAGGGCAGACCTGAGCAATCTTTCATACGTGCGCTGGACCGGCATCTACCAACCGGCCTATCGGCTGGATGTCGTCCTCAACGAAACGGCACTTCGGCCCGCATCCGGACAATCGATCGAACTGGTTGTCCGCGGCTTTGCGGGTGAATCTTCCAACGACATCCGTTCCCAGCTTTCTGCACTGGGTGCCTCATTTGTTTCCGAAGGTGAAGGCTCTGATCGTGCTGGCCTGTTCCGGGTCACGTTGCCCGAGTCGGCCTTGATCGACTTGACGCACGTTGCTGGCGTTGCGTGGATCGAACCATACAGCGAGCCGCGGCTGTTCAACGAGATCGCGCGCAGCGCAGAAGCCATGAACCAGGACGGTGTCGAATCCGTGCTTGGGCTCTACGGCCAGAACCAGGTGGTTGCCGTGGGCGATACTGGTCTGAGTACTGGTGATGTCAACACAGTGCACCAGGATTTCGAAGGCCGGGTGATTGGCGGCACCACCGGCCCTGCTTCAACTTGCGGAGGCTGGGCCGACAACTTCAGTCATGGCACGCATGTTGCCGGATCCGTTCTCGGCAGCGGGTTCCACAGCGGTGCCGACATTCCCAACCAGGACTACACGGGCTCGAATGCCGGCATAGCGCCTGAGGCGGAAGCATTCATCTGGGGTTTCTGCAACGATTTCAGTGGATTGCCGGATGATGGCTACAACGATTACTACAGCGTTATCTACGACGAAGACCCGCGTGCCCGCGTCAACACCAATTCCTGGGGCTTCAACACGACGCCTGGAAGCTACAATACGTTCACCCGCGAAACCGACCGTTTCGTGTGGGACCACCCCGATATGGTATTGACCTATGCCGCCAGTAACGATGGTGTCGATGCCGATAGTGACGGCGTCATCGATCTCGGCTCCATCGGCGTGCCGGCCTCGGCTAAGAACATCATTACGGTTGGTGCCTCCGAGAACTTCCGGATGGATGGCGGCTACAACCCGGGCGGGCCATGCTCGACCTGGGGCGGTTGCTGGCCGAGCGATTTCCCGGCCGACCCGATCAACAGCGATCGCCTTTCGGACGACACCGGCGGCATGGTTGCTTTCTCTTCGCGCGGACCGACCAACTCTGGGCGTCTGAAGCCCGATGTTGTTGCCCCCGGCAGCAATATCGTCTCCGCACGAAACGAAAGCACCGGCACAGGCTGGGGCGTCTACGACGAACACTATATCTACAACGGTGGAACCAGCATGGCGACACCGCTAGTGGCCGGCGCCAGCGCGGTCGTTCGCGACTACTTCGAGACCGAGCATGGTTTCTCGCCGGACGCCAATCTGGTCAAGGCCATCCTGATCAACGGCGCTTTCGATATGACGCCCGGACAGTATGGAGAGGGCGCTACCCAGAATGTGACGGCCCGTCCCGACAATCATCAGGGCTGGGGTCGCGTTGACCTGGTCAACTCGCTGGTTTACGACGATACGCGTGGCCTGGAATACGTTGATCACACTGGCCTGGATACTGGCGAGGACTTTGAAACGACCTTCTATGCTGGCGCGGATGCGCCGTTGCGGGTGACGCTCGTCTGGACTGATTATCCCGGCACGGAAGCCAGCGATGGCGCGCTGACCAATGACCTCGACCTGATCGTGGAAACACCAGACGGCACGTTGCTGGGTAACCACATGTTGACCGGCGGCACAGTTGACCGCACCAACAACGTTGAAGGCGTGGATATTGAGTTGCCGGAGAGCGGCGGCTACACGATGCGCGTTGAAGGATTCAACGTGCCCGAGGGTCCCCAGCCGTTCGTGCTGGTGATGACTGGCAATTTTGGCGGTTTCGGGCTTGATCCGGCTTCAGCCGAAGCTTGCACCACCGACGGTAATCTCGACTACGAGATCACGCTGACCGAGCAGTTCGAGGGCACAACCAACTTGACAGCAAGCGGTCTTCCGTCAGGCACAAACGGCAGCTTTGATCCGGATCCCGTCATCGCGCCTGACAACACCAGCACCTTCACGCTGGCCGATCTGGATCAGGCGACCGGTGGTGACTACGAGCTGGAGTTCACTGCGACCGACGATTCCGACAGTAGTATCACGGCAACGGTCCTGTCCGACCTGACCCTCTACGAGGCCAGTACCGGGCCGATCGTGCTTCAGACACCCGCCGACGAGGCGACCAACATCGAGCTGCAGCCCGGCTTTGCATGGGATGCCGCTTCGGCCGCCGATTACCAGATCCAGGTTGCGACCGATTCGGGCTTTACGGATATTGTGATCGACGAGACCGTCGCCGGTAGCAGCTTCGAGCCTGCCGCCGAACTGGCCACGGGCGCCGACTACTTCTGGCGTGTACGTGGCAATAACGCCTGCGGCACTGGTGACTGGAGTGATGTATTCGAATTCCAGACCCGCTTCGAGCCGATCATCGATGTCACGCCGGAAGCATTCACGATCGAAGTCGAGCCGGATGCGGTCGAAACCGACACGCTTGAGATTAGCAATACCGGTACCGGTAGTCTGGACTGGACCGTCGAAATTGACGAGCTGGTTCGAAGCGGTGCTGGAACCCTGGAGGTGGATCCCGCGCTGGATGAAACGTTCAGTCTGGGTGATTTCACGTTGATCGGCGATGCGACTGCGCCGCCCGAGGTCGAGTTCACCGTAGAGGCGGGCGATGCGACCACTGGTGACGTCGTTGGATTCAGCTTTGTCGGGACAGCAGATCCGGGCGGGTCCTGGGCCTCTGACTCCTGCATGATCATCGAGGCACCGGATGGCACCACCTATGGTGTCGGTGGCTTCTCGAGCTACGAGCCGAACTGCGGCCCTGACTTCCAGGATGCCCCCTGGGATTTCCAGGGACCCGGCTCCACCGACCCGGGAACCTACGAAAGCGACCATTCCGATGCCTTCGCGGGCGACCCGCTCATTGACGAGGGAACCTGGACCATCACCTTCCTGAACGCATGGACCTCTGCTGGCGCAGCAGATATCGAGTGGAGCGATGTGGAGGTCACCCTGCACAAGCAGCCTCTGCCGGTCTGCATCGAAGGCGAGATGACCAGCATCCCCTGGCTCAGTGTGAACCCCGATGCGGGCAGCACCGCGGCTGCTGGAACCGACAACGTCACTGTTGAAGTCGACGCGAACGGGCTGACCCACGGCGAGTACGAGGGCTACCTGTGCGTTGGTTCCAACAGCACCGACGGCAACACCATGGTCGCGATTCCGGTCATCGCCGACGTCTTCGACCCGAATATCGGCGTCCTGGAGGGCACGGTTACCACAACCGGCTACTGCCAAGCCGACCCCGGGCCGGTCGAAGGTGCGACGGTCGAGGCTGTCGGTGCTTTGAACACCTACACCACGACGACCGACAGCGACGGGTACTACGTCCTCAATATCCCGATCGACGAGAACCCGGTCGACGTAACCGTCACGGCACCCGATCATCTCGAAGCAACGACCAACCTGAGCGTCGTTGGCGGCGAGGAAGTGGTCGAAGACTTCGACCTGCCGGTCGATTCCGCCTGCGCGACGGTGACACCCGAAGCCTTTGACTTCGAGCTGGTGCTCGGCAACACCGACTCCGACACGCTGACCATCGGCAATGTCGACGGTAACGTTGACCTGGACTGGGCAGTCGAGGAGTACACGCTGGCCAACGAAGGTTCGACTCGGGCGATTGTGGCGCTCGAGGAAGATTTCGAGGGAACGTTCCCGCCTGCTGACTGGACCGTCACCGATGATGGAGCAGACTCTTGCCCCTGGCTGACCACTGAGGATTACCCAATGCCTGACTGGGGCGGCTCGGAGCGTGGCGCTGGCGTCGACAGTGATGAGTGTTTCGGCGACACCTTTGGAGGCTCCGCTGATACCTCCCTGATCACGCCAGAGCTCGATCTCTCTGGCGCTACGAACTTGCAGCTGACCTTTGACCTCGCCATTCGTGATTTCAGTGGCACCGAGGTCTTCGTGGACGCCTCGACCGATGGGGGCGATACATGGGATACGCTCGAGTCCTGGGCCGGCAATTTTGCCTATCCCGCCGATGCTTCCCTGCCGGTTGAGATCGATCTGACCGACTATGAAGGGGAGTCGAGTGTGCAGCTGCGTTGGAGGTACACATCCGGCTGGGACTACTGGGCCTACGTGGACAATATCTACGTCGGCGAAGTACCCCCAAGCTGCGAGAACCCGAACAACGTGCCCTGGATGACGCTGGGTGCAGGAACCGGCACAACCGCGCCGGGTGCGACCGACGACATCAGTGTTGGCATCGATACCGCCGGTCTCGAGGACGGCGACTACGAAGCCAGCATCTGCGTGGGCACCAACGACGGCACCTTCGGTGATGTGGAAGTCCCGGTCAGCCTGACGGTTCACGACCCCGAGCTGGGTTCGCTGACCGGTCAGGTGTACTCGCAGACCTGCAGTGCCGATCCGGTTGCGCTTGGCAATGCCGAGCTGACCATTGAAGGCTCTCAGGGCGGCACTTTCACCACGCAGGCCGATGCCAACGGGAACTACTTCATCAAGGTCCATGAGGACGAAAGCCCGGTCAGCATCACGGCGACCGCGAGTGGTCACGAGGATCAGACCGTCAGTGGTATTAGCTATGAAGGCCTGGATGTTGTCACTACGGACATCACCCTGCCCGAGTCCACGCCATGCGCCGATGTGGCGCCCGACAGCATATCGTTCAGCCTGGATGCTGACGACACTGCGGCCGGCGTCGTTGACTTGAGCAACGTTGGTCATGCGCAACTGGATTGGACGATTGATACCGCGGACGGATTGCCCGCCGGCGTTCAGCGCCCGGATCCCGCTTCGGCGGTTGCAGGGGACAAGAAGCCTGCGCAGTCCGACGGTGTGGTCATCTCTTCGGGTCGTGTGGAGATCATGTCCGATGAGTTGCCAGCACTCGTGGATGAGCGAGGCACAGGTCCGACACTTTCGGTTGATGGCAAGACGACGGGGGATGTCTATGACAGCGGTGATCCCGACAACTCAACCGTCAATCTGGACATCGGTGCCGGCAACGCCCTGATCGGTATCGGATGGGAAGTGACGGTCGAGGCCTTCGATCCAAGCCTGCTTTCCGAGTCCGTCATGGCCTTCGTCCCCACTGCCGGCGACGATACGGGACTGTTCCTCACAGTCGGCGTCGATGATGAGGCGCCGGGTGTTGGCACCTATAGTTCCGGCGGTGTGCTCATGCTGGAGGACAATGGCATCGACCCGGTCCCAGCCAACGCCAACGGCAATCTCCACATCGAGTGGCATGACGCCTTCGCCGACTTCCCCGATGACATCGAATCGGTCTGGAGCGATCCGGAAAGCGGTGATGCGTTGCCGCCGGGGCTGAGACTGGTCTGCGATGACCAGGCTGCCTGTGATGCCGCGGTTGAAGCAGCAAATGGCGGCGGATCGGGTCCCTCGGTCTGTGACGATCCGGAAGGTATCTCCTGGCTTGACGCCAACCCTGCCTTCGGCGTGACCCAGGCGGGTCAGACGACGGCTATCAATGTCGACTTGGACACCGCCGGGATGCAGCCGGGTGACTACGAAGCCTCGCTGTGCGTGACCAGCAATGACCCGATCGAGTCGCTGATCGCCGTGCCGGTTTCACTGGAAGTCAGAGTGCCGACCGCATGGTCGGGCGTTGAGGGCACGGTGACTTCACCGGGCTACTGCGGCGACGACTTTGGCCCCATTGAGGGCGCGACCATCGAGATCATTGGATCGAGCGACACCTATACGGTGAATGCGGACGCCAGCGGCTACTACGAAGTGGCGATGCCGGCATCCGAAGGTCCGGTGGATGTCAACGTCACACACCCGGGTTACCAGGCTGGGAGCGCTCAAGGCGTGAACCTGACGCAGGGAAGCCCGGTGCCTGTGGACTTCGATCTCGAATACGACGCACCTTGTGCAGTCGCTACTCCGGATGCGATGTCCGAAGCACTCGAGCCCGGTGGAACGAGCACCCAGACCCTCGAGTTGAGCAACAACGGCGCGTCCGATCTCGACTGGTCAACCGCTGAAGAGCCTATTGCCAATGTCGTCGGCGGCGTCTCAGGAAACGCTGGCGCAGGTGTGGCGACATCTGCCAATGAAGGCGGAATGGACATGGCCTCACAGTTTGGCGGGACGCTTCCGACCATCGAGGGCCTCGCTCTGGGTACCGCGATCGACTGCGAGAATGCGGCGGATCTGGTAATCCATGATGACGGCAGCATCGAGAACGGCTATTCTGGAAACGCCGCCAGTGTCAGCGAAGTCGCAATCGTCGAATACTATGAGCCGGAGAACTATCCGGCCACAATCGACAATGTTTGCCTTTCGTTTATTACATTGGCTACTTCGGATCAGGATCTGTCATACGAACTGGTCATATTTGCCGACGACGGTACAAACGGAGCACCGGGCACCGAGATTGGTGCCGTCAGTGCAACGGCAGAAGGCATTCCGGGCGGTGGTCTGCCGGCTCAGGTGCCGTGGTTCACGGCTGATCTTAGCTCGCTGGACCTGGCGATCCAGTCAGGCGGTGTCTACATTGGGGTTCGGTACGTACCGACCACAGAGGGCATCTTCATTGCCGCAGACGAGACTGCTGGTACGACACAGCAGCAGGGCTGGTTCCAGACCGATGGCGGTGCCTGGCAGGTGATCAACGACGCCGCGCTCTTCCCGGACTATAGAGCGATGCTCGTTCGTCCTCAGATGCCGCTCGCCGGCTGCATGAGTCCGGGTGACGTCAGCTGGCTGGATGTCAGCCCGAACGATGGAGTGACTGCGCCGGGTGATTCTGCGAACATCGAGGTGAGCGTGGATGCGACCGGCCTGAGCAACGGCGTGTACGAGGCCTTCGTTTGCATCTTCTCCAATGATCCGGAGAATCCGGAGCTGGGGATTCCGTATACGCTTGAGGTCTCGAGTGGCCTGATCTTCAGCGATCGCTTCGAGGAGCAGTAAGCGAAAAGCCGAACAACAACAAGTATGGGGCACCACCGGTGCCCCGATATCGGGCCGGCGATTCGATCGTCGGCCCTTTTTTTTGGTGCGCCAGGTCATGGCGGGAAGCGCCATGACCTGGCGCTTTCAACCGTGGAGGGAAACCGAAGCGGGAAGTGGCGTGGGGGTGGAAGTCCCCTGGGGACCTTGATGACCGGGAACCCCGTCCGGAACGGCAAGGGTTCTCACGGTGACGTGAGGTCTGAAGGATCCGGAGCCCAGCGGGTTTACGAACCGAAGGCGATGTAGCCAAAGAGAACAATCGCCCCAAAGGGAATCGCCGACTCGATCCAAGTAGAGTGAGACCCACGCACACAGCCGGACAAGCGGTGTGGCGGCGAGAACCGCAGGAACCGAACAGGTCACACCAACTTATCCTGTGTATAGGAGGGGATGCGCAACAAGGCGCAGGAAGCCGGTTGTGACGGGCCCGCGGGGCGAGAACGCCAGTGTCCCCCTAAGGCGCTGTCAGAACTGGATGCCCCCGCCCGGCGGCATGCCGCCACCCTGGCCGCCGAAACCACCCGTGCCGCCCTGGCCGCCTTCCTGGCCGGGCACCATGATCGACGACTGGTGCTCTTGCTGCAGGCGCTTGAGTTCCTCGATGGTTTCCTCAACCGCCTTCTCGGCCAGCTCCGGGAACTGGCTGACGGCCTCTGACAGCGAATCGACCTCCAGCTCGAAGGTGATCGGCAGCGCCCCGGCCGGGCTCATGACCTGCGTCTGGCCGATATACCGCACGCTGCGCGATGTGTCGTCGTCGCCGTCGGCGGTGACCGGGGTGAGCCGCTGAATGGTGCCCACCCGGCGGTCAGTGAAGGTCTCCTCGCGGTAGAGTGCGTCGGCGTCCATGCTCAGCTGCTCGCGCATGCTGTTGTCGTTCATGTCTGGCTCCTGATTCACTTTGCAAAATATCCTGTCCATCGATGGTTGGGGCACGGCGGGGCGGATTCAAAGCGCGCACGTTGCGATCACGCGCACAACGTTCTAATGTAGGCGTGATGAATAGCCACTACCATCCATCGAAATCATTTGCGCAGGCCGCTCCGTGGATCGGGATCCTCGGCGCGTTTCTGCTGGCCGCCTCTTTCCTGCCGCAGACCCTCGCACAGGACGCGTCGGGCACGGATACGCCGGTCGTGCATGTTCTCGACGTCAACGGCGCCATCGGCCCCGCCACGCGCGACTATGTCATTCGCGGCATCGAGGAGGCCGAAGCCAATGACGCAGCCCTGGTGGTGCTGCGCATGGATACGCCCGGCGGCCTGGACGCCTCGATGCGCGACATGATCAAGAAGATGCTGAACGCCCGCGTGCCCGTCGCCACCTGGGTGGGCCCGCCCGGCGCCCGCGCCGCCAGCGCCGGCACGTACATGCTGTATGCCAGTCATATCGCCGCCATGGCGCCCTCGACCAATCTCGGCGCCGCCACGCCGGTCCAGATCGGCGGTGGTGGCGGCGGCGATGACGAGTCGGCCTCGCCCATGGAGCGCGAGCAGGAGGCGCTCGAAGATGAGTCCAGCGACGAGAAAAGCGAAAGCGAAGGATCCACCAGCGAAGGCTCCATAACCGATGAATCCGACAGCGATCCATCCGGCGAGCCCGCGGCGGAAGACAACGCCGAGAGTGAATCGGAAGGCGCTTCCGGCGCCGGCGGTGCCGGCGACGCCAAGATGCGCAAGGCGGTCGAGGATGCCGTGGCCTACATCCGCGGCCTGGCTGAGCGCCACGGGCGCAACGCCGACTGGGCCGAGCGTGCGGTGCGCGAGGCGGCCAGCCTCAACGCCAGCGATGCCCTGGAAATGAACGTCATCGACCTTGTCAGTAGCGACATTCCTTCCCTGCTCGAGACGATCGACGGCCGCGAGGTGCGAATGGCCGCCGGAACTCAAACGCTGGCGACCGCCGGTGCCCGCATCGTCGAGCAGAAACCGGACTGGCGCAATCGCTTCCTGAGCGTGCTGACCAACCCCACGCTCGCCTACCTGCTGTTGATGGTCGGCATCTATGGCCTGATTCTCGAGGGCTACAACCCAGGTGCGCTGGTGCCGGGGGTGATCGGCGGTATCTGCCTGCTGCTCGCCCTCTACGCTTTCCAGATCCTGCCGGTCAACTACGTCGGGCTGGCGCTGATGCTGCTCGGCTTCGCCCTTATCGCTGTCGAATTGTTCGTGCCTTCCCTGGGTATCCTCGGCATAGGCGGGGTGGTGGCCGTAGTCATTGGCTCGATTATCCTGATGGACAGCGACGTGCCCGGTATGGGCATCAACACTGGCGTGATTGCCGCCATGGGCCTGGCCTCGGCTCTCGTGTTCCTGGCCATCGTTTACCTGGCCGCCAAGGCATTCCGGCGGCCCCAGGCCGCCGGTCGTGAAGCCCTCGCCGGACGGCATGCCGAGGCGATCAGCGACTTCCCCGAAGGCGACGGCCGGGTGCACGTCGAAGGCGAAGACTGGAGTGCGGCCAGTGACCAGCCCGTCAAACGCGGACAGACGGTCGAGATCGTCGCCGTCGACGGCCTGGTGCTCAAGGTCCGACCGATCGAAGATTCTTAAAGGAGCAGAGTCATGAGTATGGACTATCTTTCTTTTCTGGGCGCCGGCCTGGTGCTGCTCGTCCTGCTGGTGGCCAACACCATCAAGATCCTGCGCGAGTACGAGCGCGGCGTGATCTTTACCCTGGGCCGCTTCTACATGGTCAAGGGGCCCGGCCTGATCATCGTCATTCCGATCATCCAGCAGATGGTTCGCGTCGACCTGCGCACCGTGGTCATGGACGTGCCCACCCAGGACGTCATTTCCCAGGACAACGTCTCGGTCAAGGTCAATGCGGTGGTCTATTACCGCGTGATCGATCCGGAGAAGGCCGTGATCAACGTCGAGCGGTTCATGGACGCCACCAGCCAGCTCGCCCAGACCACGCTTCGCTCCGTGCTCGGCAAACACGAGCTGGATGAAATGCTGGCCGAGCGCGATAAGCTCAACGAGGATATCCAGCAGATTCTCGACCGGCAGACCGACGGCTGGGGCGTGAAGGTCGCCAACGTCGAGATCAAGCACGTCGATCTCGACGAGTCGATGATCCGCGCCATTGCCAAGCAGGCCGAGGCCGAGCGTCAGCGGCGCGCCAAGGTCATCCATGCCGAAGGCGAGCAGCAGGCCTCCGAAAAACTGGTCGAGGCCGCGAGCAAGCTGTCCGAAGCGCCCGGCGCGCTACAGCTGCGCTACATGCAGACGCTGACCGAAATCGGGGCCGAGCAGAACACGACCGTGGTCTTCCCCCTGCCAATGGACTTCGTCAAGCCCTTCATGGGTATCCTCGAGAATATGGAAAAGGACAAGAAGGAATCATGAAAAGCATCACACTGATGACCCTTGTCGCACTGGCTCTTTCTTCCGCGGTTGCGGCTGCCGACTGGTTCGGACAGGCTCCGGGCGAAGAAATCGAAGCGCTGGAAATCGAGACTGTTCTGGCCGATCCCGATCAGTGGCTCGACCAGCCGGTTGCCTTGTCCGGCCGCATGACCGACGTGTGCACCAACAAGGGCTGCTGGGCCGTGTTCGAAAGCGGCGGGGCGATGCTGCGCATCGTCGCCCGCGACCACGGTTTCGCCATCCCCGAAGACGCCCGCGGGCCGGCCGTGGCCCACGGCGTACTCGAGCGGCGTGAGCTGTCTCGCGAGGCGGCCGAGCACATGGTGACAGAAGACGGCGCCGACGCCGCCCTGCTGGATGATCCGGTCGAATACCGGCTGATCGCCGACGGCGTCAGCGTACGCCCCTGATCAGTCGTCCCACTCGGGCGACAGGCCCTCGGGCTTGCAGATGCGGCGCTTCTTGTCCAGGCCGGCGATGCGCTGCTGGTCTTCCTCGCTTAGCTGAAAGTCGAAAATATCGAAGTTGGTCGCTGCGTGGTGCGGGTTCGAGGTGGCCGGAATGGCCGCGACCCGATCCTGCTCGACCAGCCAGCGCAGGGCAACCTGCGCCGCCGTCTTGCCGTACTGCTCGCCGATATCCCATAGCACCGGGTCGTTGACCGTGCGCGCCTTGGCCAGCGGCATGTAGGCCGTGAGAATCAGGTTGTGGCGGGCCAGCACGCGCCGCAGCCTTTCCTGCCCGAGGTAGACGTGGTATTCGACCTGGTTGGTGGCCAGCTGGCCCTCGCCGCAGAACGCCACGGCCTGTTCGGTCTGGTCGATGGTGAAATTGCTCAGGCCGATGTGGCGGGTCAGCCCGTCGCGGCGGGCGCGCATCAGCGCGTCGAGCGTTGGGTTCATGCCGTTGCCGCCGAACACCGGCCAGTGGAGGAGCAGCAGGTCCACGTAGTCGGTCTGCAAGCGCTTCAGGCTGCCCTTGACCGAGCGAAGAAAGGCCGCCGGCTCGTACTGGTCGATCCACACCTTGGTGGTGATGAACAGGTCCTCCCGACGCACGCCCACGCGCTTGATGGCGCGTCCAACCGCCGCCTCGTTGCGATAGATCTGGGCGGTATCGATATGCCGGTATCCCAGCTCGAGGGCATGGGGCAGGATCTCGGCCACCGTGTCTTCTTCGAGCTCGAAGGTTCCGATGCCAAGAGCCGGCATGTTGACGCCATTGGCCGCGATCGTCGGCACTTCGTTCATGAATGATCCCCCTCGTTCAGATATTGGTCCTTCAGCCGCACGTAGTGGGCGGCCGAGTAGCGAAGCATCTCGAGTTCGCGCTCGCCGAGTTCGCGGACAGGCTCGGCCGGTCGTCCGCGATAGAGCCGGCCCGATTCGAGCTTCTTGCCGGGGCTGACCAGGCTGCCGGCGGCCAGCATGACGTCCTCGGCGATCTCGGCGCCGTCGAGCACCAGCGCCCCCATCCCGATCAGGCAGCGGTCGCCGATGGTGCAGGCGTGCAGGATCGCGCCGTGGCCGACGGTAATGTCGGCGCCGAGCACCAGCGGCAGTCCGCCGGGCGTGTAGGGCCCGTCGTGGGTCACGTGGCAGATCGTGCCGTCCTGGATGTTGCTGCGCGCGCCCACGCGGATGGCATTGACGTCGCCCCTGAGTACCGCGCCCGGCCAGATCGAGACATCGTCGGCCAGCTCGACCTGGCCGATGACGCTGGCATCCGGATCGATCCACACGCGCTTGCCGAGCGTCGGTTCCTGGCCCTGAAAGCGCCGAATATTGCCGTTCACGGTCTGATTCCCTCGCAAATTATGCACATCGTCATCGCACTGTAAAAGAAACAGGGGTTTAGTGCGCCGCAGCTTTCGCCGAGTTTGTATTGTCGTTCCAACTTATTGATTATATGAGATTTATAAAAATGATAAGAAAATGACCAATCTGCAGCCGCTACGGTGATGACGGGCCTGGGACGGCGTCTTCCCGGACTTGTTCACACACTTTTCCACAGGCTCTGTGGATAACCTTCCGATCACAAGCCCCTGCGCATCGTTACAATACCTGTTGTTTCTGCAGTTTGGCAAAGCATGCGCGCGCATATCGAGGAATTGATCGGCCAGGCCCTGGGTTATCTCAAACGCGAGGGCCAGCTGCCCGCGGAGATCGACCCCGCCATCGAGATCGAGCACACCCGTGATCGCAGCCACGGCGACTACGCCTGCAACATTGCAATGGTACTGGCCAAGCCGGCCTCGATGCCACCACGCGAACTGGCCGAAAAGCTGAAGGAACGCCTGCCGGCGTCCAAGCGCGTCGCCCGCGTCGAGGTCGCCGGGCCGGGATTTCTCAACTTCTTCGCCAGCACGCATTATCTCAAGGTCGTGCTGCGGGATATCCTGTCCGAGCGCGACCGCTACGGGCATGCGCCCGAAGGCAGTCGCGACGACGTGCTGATCGAGTTCGTCAGCGCCAACCCTACCGGGCCGCTGCATGTCGGTCACGGCCGGGGTGCTGCCTACGGCGCCAGCCTTGCCGCCATCCTGCAGGCCGCCGGCCACCGCGTCCATCGCGAGTACTATGTCAACGACCACGGACGCCAGATGGACATCCTGGCACTTTCCGTCTGGCTTCGCTACCTCGAGCTCAGCGGCGAGAAGGTCGAATTCCCGGCCAACGGCTACCGCGGCGACTATATCTACGACATCGCGCGCGAAGTGCGCGAGCGTTACGGCGATGACCTTCGGCACGGTTCGATGCAGGTGGCCGAGGGGCTGCCCGAGGACGCGCCCGACGGCGACTCGGAAAAGCACGTCGATGCGCTGATCGCGCGTGCGCGCGAGCTGCTCGGCGAAGCCGGCTACGAGGCCTGCTTCAAGGCGGCGCTGGAGACCATGGTCGCCGATATCCGCGACGACCTGGCCGCGTTCGGCGTCACCTTCGAGCGCTGGTTTTCCGAGCGCGAGCTCGAATCGAGCGGTGCGCTCGCGCGGGCGCTCGACAAGCTCGACCGACAGGGCTGGCTGTACCAGAAGGAGGGCGCGACCTGGTTCAAGGCCACCGAGCTCGGCGACGACAAGGATCGCGTGGTCGTGCGGGAGAACGGGCGCACCACCTATTTCGCCTCCGACGTCGCCTACATGCTCGACAAGCTCGATCGCTGCAGCGGTACCTCGCTGTATGTTTTCGGTGCCGATCACCACGGCTACGTGCCCCGCCTGAAGGCCGCCGCGTCCGGCCTCGACGAGAACCCGGACCGCCTGGAGTTCCAGCTCGTTCAGTTCGCCGTGCTCTACCGCGAAGGCAAGAAAGTGCAGATGTCGACGCGCTCGGGCAGCTTCGTGACGCTGCGCGAATTGCGCGAGGAAGTCGGCAACGACGCCGCGCGCTATTTCTACGTCATGCGCTCGCACGAGCAGCATCTGGATTTCGACCTGGACCTGGCCAAGTCGCGCGCCAACGAAAACCCGGTGTTCTATATCCAGTACGCCCACGCCCGTATCCGGAGCGTCTTCCGCGAGCTCGACAGCCGCGGGCAGCGTCACAACCAGGCTATCGGCGAGGCCGCCGTCGAGCGCCTCGAGACCGATCACGAGCAACACCTGCTGCGCATGGTGGGCCGGTTTCCGGAATTGATCGAGTCGGCGGCGCGCCAGCGCGCGGCGCACGTCCTCGCGCACTACCTGCACGACCTCGCCGCCGCCTTCCATTCCTGGTACAACGCCATGCCCTTCCTGGTCGACGATGAAGACCTGCGCAACGCGCGCCTGAACCTGGTCGCCGCCGTCGGCCAGGTGCTGAGAAACGGCCTGAACATGATCGGCGTGTCCGCGCCCGAGGAAATGTAGTGGCCCGGCGGCAGGCCAAGCGCGGCAGCTCGCCGGCCACCGGCGGACTGCTGACCTTCGGGGCCGGGCTGGTCTGCGGCCTGGTGCTGGCGACGCTCGCCTGGCTGGGCGGCTACCTGCCCGGCCGCGACGATGCCGGTAGCGGCCAGCAGCCCTCGGGTCGCGACGAACCGCCGATCGCCGAGGAAGTGGCCGGCGAGCGCAGCCGCCAGTACGATTTTTTCACCGTCCTGCCCGAGCGCGAGGTGGTCGTGCCGCAGGAAGAGATCGCCGAGCGAGCCCGCGAGCGCAGCAGCGAGGCCGCCGAGCAGGGGCCCTATGTGCTGCAGGTCGGCTCCTTCCGCTCCGGCGAAGACGCTGAAAGCCTGCGCGCGAACCTGACCCTGCTGGGGCTCGAGGCGAGCGTGCAGTCGGTGACCGTCGACGATTCAACCTGGCACCGCGTGCGCGTCGGGCCCTTCGACAGCGCGCGCGCCGCCGACGGCGCGCGCCGTCGGCTGCTCGAAAACGGGTTCGAGGCCATGGTGCTGCGCGGCGGATGAGCGCGGAATCGTCCGCTGCCCTGATTCTCCCCGGCGGCGGCGCTCGCGGCGCCTACCAGGTGGGCGTGCTGCGGGCCGTCGCCGAGGTGCTACCCGAACGGGAAAACCCCTTTCCCATCATCACTGGAACCTCGGCCGGCGCCATCAACGCGGCCGTCATGGCCTCGCATGCCGGCGACTTCGCCCACGGCGCCGCTCGCCTCGAGCATTTCTGGGGCAACTTCCGCTGCCATCACATCTACCGCACGGGCTGGCTTCACAACCTGGGCCGGGGGCTGCACTGGCTGGCTTCCATGACCCTCGGCGGCCTGGGCGTGGCCAACCCGAAGTCGCTGCTCGACAACCAGCCCCTGGGCCGGCTGCTCGAGCGCGAGCTCGACGTCGAGGGCATCGAGCGGGCCATCGACAGCGGGATTCTCAAGGCGTTGATGGTCACCGCCTCCGGCTACAGTTCGGGGCGGGCCGTGACCTTCTTCCAGGCCGACGAGCGCGTCGAGGGCTGGCGTGACGGCAAGCGCGTCGGCCGCCGTGCCGCCATTGGCGCCGAGCACCTGTTGGCCAGCGCTGCGCTGCCGCTGCTGTTCCCCGCCACCCGTATCGGGCACGAGTACTTTGGTGACGGCGGCATGCGCCAGACCACGCCGCTGAGCCCGCCGATTCGCATGGGCGCTGACCGCATGCTCATCATCGGCACGCGCGACGTCCGGCCCGACCCGGAACCGGCTGAAGACGTGGCCTATCCCTCGCTTGGCGATGTCGGCGCCTACCTGCTCGACGTGCTGTTCATGGACTATCTTGCCAATGACCTGGCCCGGCTCGAGCGCATCAACCGCACGCTCGAGCACGTGCCGGAAACCGAGCGTGAGAAGACCGGCCTGCGGCCGATCGAGACGCTGGTGATCCAGCCGTCGAAGGATGTTCGCGAAATCGCCATCCGCCACCGCCACCGCGTGCCGGCGAGCGTTCGAACCTTGCTCAAGGGCGTGGGCGCCTGGGGCGGGGGGCGGCTGCCCAGCTACCTGCTGTTCGAGGCGGAATTCTGCCGGGAGCTGATCGAGCTGGGCTATCGCGACGGCATGGCGCGGGGTGACGACGTACGCGCTCTCTTCGGCAACGACTGATTCGTTGTGATCCATGATTAGCCGGTCGGCCGTTGAAGCATCGAAGCGATATATCACCGCCGAGCATGACGTAGAGCTCTCCGGCTTCGTCTTCGCCGAAGCCGAAAACGTTGCCGATGTTGTCGAACTCGTCGACGGTGCCGCTGTTACCGATATCCGTCATGAACCAGACTCTGCCCGAACAGAAGTCGGCGAACACGTACGTGCCCTGCAGTGAAGTTACGGGTCCGCGGTAGCGGAAGCCGCCCGTTACCGAGCCGTCGCCGCCACCGCAACCGGTGTTGGCATATTCGTGCATCGGTCCTGAATGGTCCGTCAGCGGACAAGCCGTCGTGGTCGACCCCCGCTCGAAACTGCCCTCGCAGAGCTTCCAGCCGTAATTGCCGCCGCCGCTGTTGCTCGCCGGCTCGAAGTTGATCTCCTCCCAGGTGCTCTGGCCTACGTCGCCGATCCACAGATCGCCCGTGTCGCGGTCGAAGCTGAAGCGATAGGGGTTGCGAAGGCCATAGGCCCAGGTTTCCGCGCAGGCGTCCGGAACGACTTCGAAACGATCCTGGAAGACGATCGTCCCGGCGGTGAAGAATGGATTGTCGCCGGGTACTGAGTACGGGGCCGAGCCATCGGTGTCTGCACCACACAGATTGTTTTCACCTGCCAGCGTGGCGGTATCGACGTCGATGCGCAGCATCTTGCCCAGGAGCGCCTTCGCGGCCGTGGTCGGGTGGCTGCCGCAGTCGAGCAGGTCGTCGGGATCGAGGGTCTGGCCTCGGTTGCACGGATCGTTGCTGCTGCCGCCATCGCCCATACCGATATAGAGGTAGCCGTCGGGTCCAAAGGCCAGGTTGCCACCGTTGTGATTGGAGAAATCCTGGACGATCGTCATCAGGACCCGACGGCTGTTCGGGTCGACTTCGTCGGGGTTGCCGGCGCTGACCTGGTATTCGGCGATGACCGTATCCCCGCTGGGTGCGAGTGTGCCGCTGGAGGTGAAGTTGACGTACAGCAGGCCGTTGGACTCGAAGTCCGGGTGGAAGGCCAGGCCGAGGAGGCCCCGCTCGCCGCTTGCATTCGTCAGGGACGTGATATCCAGGAATTCATCGCGCGAGCCATTGTCGATGCTCTCGATGATGCCGTTCTGGCGAATGACGAACAGGCGGCCGCTGCCGTCGCCGGCGTGGACCAGGCCAAGCGCTTCGTCGAAGGTGCTGGTTGGAAAGACCTCTTCAATGGTCACATCACCCGGGATCTGGGCGAACAGGGACGTGGCGGTGAAGCAGAGGCTGAGGAGAAGAATGCGAAGCGCTGGCATGGGTTCCTTCCTTCGTGTCGATGAATGAGGCACCCCTTATTCGCAAAACTGAGTATAGGCCAAACGTCGGGCAGGCTCGTTATTGCTTCCGGGAGCGCTGGGCCAGGGTCGTGCTTCGACGAAAGATCCACGTTGAGGGGGCATCCATTGCGCCCCTTCCCGGGTAATCGTGACCCCCGAAGCGGCGGCCACCATGCCGAAGTGCCGGCACGAGGCCGGCGCTTCGGCAATGAGCCGTTCCATCAGGGCGCCTCCGGCGCCTCGAAGCTGTCGAGGAAAATCCGGGGCGACTGGCTGCAGGCATCGACCTGCAGGTCGTCGACGTGCCAACCGGTCTGCCGGATGACGCTGTTGGTGCCAAAGCGGAATCGCAGTCGCACGTTTTCTCCCGCCTGGTCGGAGAGATCGACGGAGTAGCGCTCCCAGGTGTCGCGCGGGTCGCCGCACCAGGCCGATGCCCCTTCGATCGGATTGCCCGAGCCGGTTTCGATCGGGCCATCATAGGCCCGGACCTGGATGTCCGTATCTGGAACCTCCGCCCAGCTGCTGCCGTCATCGGTGGAGAGCTCAAGAATGCCGCCGTCGAAGCAGCCTCCGCCGGAGGTCGACTCGATATCCTGCCAGGTGCGGAAATTAAGGTAGATGCCGACCGCCGAGGCGGGCAGGGCGATCTGCGGCGAGATCAAGCGCTGGTCGGAGCTGCCGGAAATGCTTTCGGCGAAGGCCGAGCGCGAGCCCTCCCAGGCTCGCGCTTCCGACGCAGTCCAGGTGGTGCCGCCGCTTGAGCCTGTCGTACTCCAGTCGGCGGGAATGCCGGCATCCTCGAAGCCCTCGAACAGGAGAGATTGGGCGTCGGTTCCAAGCGGGCAATCACCCGGGCCGGCCTCGGTCGTGAAGCTCGTTCCATCGGACCAGGCGGCGTCTCCGCACTGGTTGCCGGCGCGTACGCGCACGAAGTGTGTCGAACTGGTATCCAATGCCGCGCTTACCACGTGCTGGGTTGTGGCTTCCTCCGCCGAGTAGACCACGTTATTGAAGGCCGGGTCACTGGCGATCTCGAGCTCGTATTCAGCGGCTTGAGCCACGGCTGTCCAGGTGATTGTGGGCGTGGCCGGCACGTTGATGGCGCCGTCGGTCGGACCGGTAATCGCGGCTGCAGTCGGTGCCGTGTCGGCAAGGGTTACCGAGAGATTGCGCGACGCATCGATACCGCCGCCGCTACCGGCTAGGTCGAACTGGAAGGTGCCGGTGCCGGCACTGGACAAGTTGTCCAAAGTCAGCGTGGTGCTCCCCGGCGGGTTGACCGGGTTGACCGAGAAGCCGGCGGTCGTGCCGGAGGGCATTCCCGAAGTGGACAGGTTGACCGAATCCGAGAAGCCACCCGAGACGGTGAGGCTCACGGGGATGTCGAGCGCACTGAAGCCACACTGGGCCAGGCTGTCGGATGCGAGATCAAAATCCCAGGAGGCGGGGTCGGTGCCGTCGATGCCGTCGGGATTGGTGCCGCCCGGATCGAGCCAGTCACGCAGGCGGCTGGAGGCGGCGCTGCCGTCCCAGGCGATCGCGAACTTGCCGTAGCAGTCGTACTCCTGGTTGCCGCAGGCGGCAAGGCCGCCTGAGAGGAAGCCGACCAGTCGCTTGTTCTGTGGGTGCCAAATTCCCGAACCCGAAGACCCCGGTTCGGTGGTGCCGTCGTCCCAGAACGGGACTTCCCAGTGCGTGCTCGGCGTTCCCGGCCCCCCGATGCAGCTGGCCGTGGTGTCGAGATTGGAATCGGCGAAGCTGATGGCCTTCTCGTCGGTGCTCGGATGGTGAATGGCGACTGCGCCGCCGGGCTGGGTGTTCGTGCGATCCCAGCCGGCGTAGTGCACATTGAACGCCTCCATGGGTTCTTCGTCGAGTTCGACCAACGCCATGTCGACGTCGCTGCGCGCGGCCCGGAACGTGGCACCGGACTGGTTGTCGGCCAGAGATCCGCCGCTGAGGTCGCCGCAAGAGGGTGATTCGAAGTTCCAGTAGACGACCATCGACTGGTCGTTGCCGCTACTGATGCCGCAGTGGTTGGCGGTAAGGAACCAGGGTGTGAGTGACGTGGGCACGTCGTTGATTAGCGTGCCAGTGCACGTCCAGATGCCGTTGAGCGTGTACACGCCGACGCTGCGAATCTCGTCACGCCAGGGATCGCCTTCGGGACAAACGACGTCGTTGTTGCAGCTACCCTGCCGGACCATGTAGGGGCCGCCCTGACGGCCGAAGAAATCCCTGTAGCCCCCGGAGACCTGGGCCAGGGTGAGGTCGGGTGTGGCGACGCCGGCCGGCACATAGACCTCGATGACGGCGGAATCACCCGGGATGACAGGTGTCCAGAACTCGCCATGCGCGGCGTTCTGATTGCTGTCCCAGCCGCCCTGAAAAAACGTGCGCGCCGCGTCGTAGACGTGGAAACGCGCACCTTTGGTCAGGTGAAAGTCGGTAAAGCCGAAGCTGAGGTCGGTCGCGCCCGGCACCTCGATGGCCAGGCGCCAAATCCGGTCGCCATTTGAAAGAGTAACCCAGCGGCCGTGCTCGGCGAGCGTGGCCCGGCTGGAAAAGGGCTCTGCGTACTGGAGTGGTTCGCCGAGCTTGGCCGGGTCGGCATCACGCTCGCGCAGTTGGGCGGGTTCGATTGCCGGAAAGACTTCAGCCGGAAGGTCGCCGGACAGATTGCTGCTACCGGATTGCCAGCTCATTGGCGGCTCGCGGTCGCCGGCAGCGAAGGCCGTGGCCGAGAAAGCGCCCAGCATGAGCGCGATGGCGATTCTGTTCATTGGGTGGAACTCCTGGTATTTCGCCCGGCGGGCGCCCCCTGGGTGGTGACGATTGTCGAAACGCCAGAGGATATCGGATGTCGCTCGCGGATGCACGCCGCCTAGGGCGCGCGGTCCGTGGCGCTGCCTTTCAGCGTTTGTAACGGAACAGGGCCGATATGTCGCGGCCGGTCTCGCCGGCGTCGACGAGCTTCTGGTAGTCGGCGAGCGATTGGGTCAGGACGGCCGAATCGAACCCGGCTTCCCGGCAAAGGTGGTCGCAGATCTTCAGGTCCTTGAGCAGCAGCTTCGGGGCGAAGCCGGTTTCGAAGGAATCTTCCAGCATGGTGGGTCCGCGCTTGTCGAGGAACCAGTTGCCGGCCGCGCCGCCGCCGAGCAGTTCCAGCATCGGCTCGCGCGGCAGTTCGAGGCGTTCCATCAATGCCAGTGATTCGCACACGGCCTCGGCGATGCCCGCGACCATCAGCTGGTTGACCGCCTTGGCCGACTGGCCCGCGCCCGAGGGGCCGAGATGGTGCATCAGGCGTGCGTAGCAGTCCATGACGGGCCGCACCCGCTCGACGGCATCTCTTTCGCCGCCGGCCATGATCGCCAGCTGCCCGTTTTTCGCGCCCTCCACGCCGCCGGTCACCGGCGCGTCGACAAAGGCGACGTCGAGTTCGGCCAGTTCAGCGGCCAGCTCGCGCGCCGTGGCCGGCGCCACGGTGGAATGGTCGATCACGACCTGGCCGGCGCGCAGCGAATCGCGCAGGGCGGCGACGACTTCGCGCAGGTCGTCGTCGGCGGACACGCACAGGCAGATCACGTCGACTTGCGTGGCGAGCTCGGCGGGTGATCCGGAAACCAGAACGCCCTCGTGCTCGGCGGCGAAAGCCTTCGTCTTGTCGGCACTTCGATTCCACACCGCAGCAAGGTGGCCGTGCGTGTGTAGATGTCCGGCCATGGGCCAGCCCATGGCGCCGAGTCCGATCCAGCCTGTTTTCATGTTTTTGCGTTTCCTTTTGATCGTGGTGACGGAATGGTAGCCGGCGTGCCGTATGGTTCAGTCGAGAATTCGAACACGCGTAGTGCCGTACGGAGGCGGCCGGAAGGTCGTCCGTCGCGGATGTAACCGCGACCTACGCGATCATTGCCCGGAAACCGGAAACCGGAAACCGGAAACCGGAAACCGGAAACCGGAAACCTGCGCCGCGACCGCGGTGCTTCAAGTCTCCAGATACGTATAGGCCGACAGGCCCTCAGCCAGCAATCGCTCGAGCGCTTCGGCTTCCTCGCGGGCCAGGCCGGCGGCGGCGACGCGGGCGCGGCAGGCGGTCATCAACTCGCGCGGATTGTAGCCGACGAGCTCCAGCAGCATGTCGGCGCTGTCGCCGGCGCGGGCGTTGTCCAGCCGGAAGCCGTCGTCTTCAAGATGAACGTCGACGCTGTCGGTGTCGCCGAACAGGTTGTGGATGTCGCCCAGGGTTTCCTGGTAGGCGCCGGCCAGGAAGATGCCCAGCAGGTAGGTCTCGTCCGGGCCGATGCGGTGGACCGGCAGGGTCGGTTCGAGCAGGCCGCGGTCGACGTACTGGTCGATGCGGCCGTCGGAGTCGCAGGTCAGGTCCTCGAGCACGGCGCGCTCGGTCGGCTCCTCGTCGAGCCGGCTCAGCGGCACGATGGGAAAGACCTGGTCGATGGCCCAGATGTCGGGCAGCGACTGGAAGATCGACAGGTTGATGAAGTACTTGGCCGAGAGCCGGTAGCGGATGCGCTCGCCCAGTTCGCGGTGTCGGCGGTGTTCGGCGTCGAGCTGTGTCGCGAGGCGCTCGAGGATGGCGTTGTAGATGGGTTCCAGGCGGGCGCGGTCGGGCAGTGGCAGGTCGCCGTAGAGAAACAGGTTGCGGCCTTCCTCGAGCAGGTGCTCGGCCTCGAGGAAGCTCTCCTCGGGCTCGCGCTCGTCGGCCTGGGCCAGCACCTCGACCAGGCCGCGGATCACGGCCGGGTCGTCGTCGCAGCAGCCGTCGACATCGCGCGGCAGGGTTTCGGTCTCTGTGACATTGGTGACCAGCACGGCGTGGTGCGCGGTCAGCGCCCGGCCGGATTCGGAAAGCAGGTCGGGCATGGTCAGTTCGTGCTCTCGGCACAGCTCGGCGATACCGTCGACGATTGCGTGCGCGTATTGCCCCACCGAATAGTTCATGGAGCAAAAGCTGCGCGTGCCGCCGCCCTCGTAGTCGACGCCGAGGCCGCCGCCGATGTCGAGGCGGCGAATGTCGATGCCGGCGTGAACCAGTTCGACGAAATAGCGCCCGGCTTCGCGGACGCCGCGCTGGATGTCGCGCAGGTTGGAAATCTGCGAGCCCATGTGGAAGTGCAGCAGGGTGAGCCAGTCGAGGCAGCCGGCCTGGCGCATGGACTCGGCCAGCGTCAGGACCTGGCTGGCGGCCAGGCCGAACTTTGCGCGCTCGCCGCCGGTGTTCTGCCAGTTGCCCGAGCCCAGCGAGGACAGGCGCAGTCGTACGCCGACTTCGGGCGTGACGCCCATGCGTTCGGCCTCGCGCCGGATCAGCGGCCACTCGCCGGGTTTTTCGATGACGATCACCGGCTTGAGCCCCAGCTTGAGCCCGCTCAGGGCCAGGCGGATGTAGGCGGCGTCCTTGTAGCCGTTGCAGATGATCAGCGTGCCGGGCCGGCTCACGGCCAGGGCGGTGATCAACTCCGGCTTGCTGCCGACCTCCAGGCCCAGCCCGTCAACCCGGGCGAGCGTGCGCACGACACTCGCCTGCTGGTTGACCTTGATCGGGTAGACCAGGGTGTAGTGCCCGTCATAGGCCTGCTCGTCGATTGCGTTCTCGAAGGCCTCGCGCAGCTGCCCGGCGCGGGCACGCAGGATGTCGGGAAAGCGCAGCAGCATGGGCAGGCGCAGCCCGTCGGCGCGGGCGCGCTCGACGATATCCGTCAGCGCCAGCGGGTGATCGCGGTCGGGGCGGGCGAGCAGGCGACCTTTTTCATCGAGGTCGAAGTAGCCCTCCGACCAGCGGTCGACGGCGTAACGGCGGCGGGCGCGGGCAATCGCATCGTTTTTCATGGACGCGATTGTAACGGGCAATTCCCTGCGCCATGAGGTTCGGCGATTGTCAACGGGGAGGATTCGGGCGCGCAGGAACGGGGGGAAGGGTTACTATCGCCCCTGGTTCAACAATCATGGTCGACACATGACGCTTCCCTCTGACCGCAAGTGGTTCACCGAAACGACAGTCGAGGCCGGCAGCGCCGAATCCTGGGCCATCGAGTCGCGCCTGGCGCGCGAAGTGACCGATTACCAGACCATCGACGTCTACCGCACCGAGAAATGGGGCAATCTGATGGTCATCGACGGCTTCGTGATGCTGACCACGCGCGACAACTTTCTCTACCACGAGATGATGAGCCACCCCGCGCTGTTCTCGCATCCGGACCCGAAGCGGGTACTGATCATCGGCGGCGGCGACTGCGGCACGCTCAGGGAAGTGCTGGCGCACGAGAAGGTCGAGCGCTGCACCCAGGTCGAGATCGACGAGCAGGTCACGCGCCTGGCCGAGAAGCACTTTCCGGAATTGTGCGAGCGCAACGACGACCCCCGCGCCGAACTGGTCTTCGACGACGGCCTGGCGCACGTGAAGAACCTGGCGCCGGGTAGCGTGGATGTGATTATTGTCGACTCCACCGACCCCATCGGTCCGGCCGAAGGGTTGTTCGGGCCCGAGTTCGTCGCCGACTGCTATTCAGCGCTGGCCGACGGCGGCCTGTTCCTGCAGCAAAGCGAGTCACCCTTGCTGCACCAGAAGCTCATCGCCGGCATCCGCGACAACATGGAAAAGGCGGGCTTTACCACCATCAGGACGCTCGGCTTCCCGCAGCCGTGCTACCCCTCGGGCTGGTGGTCGGTAACCCAGGCGCGCAAGGGCGGCGACATCGAACCGGTCAGCGCCGAGCGGTTCGAAGCGAGCGGCATCAAGACGCGCTACTTCAATCCCGGTGTGCACGTGGGAGCATTGGCGACGCAGTTGCCGTAGGTCGGCGCCGCGTCTCCGACCTACCTGGAAGCGCGCCAGCTCCGCATTCACCAACAAAAAAGCCGGGCAGTGCCCGGCTCTCGTTGATAGTTTGATGCTGCCGGATTATTCGGCCGGGCAGTCGCCGATGCGCTCACCGGAGATGGTGATGGTCATCTGCATGGCGCCCATCGGGGTTTCCATGTTGCCTTCGATGGTGCCGTTGGCGGTGGTGCCGGCGAAGGTCATTTTGGCGTCCATGGTCATCTCGGTGCCATCGGGCTGGGTGCAGACCATCGAGTAGTCCATGCCGTCGCTGCGTACATCCTTATGCGTGATGTCGCATTCGTCGACGTCGTCGAGGAAGGCGTCGCCCTCGGCGATGTCCTCGGTCGTGACGCATTCTTCGCTGGTCTGGTTCTGGTCCGGAATCGGTACATCACCGGAGAAGGTCATGCTGTTTTCATACTTCCACAGGCCGGGCTCGATATTGGGCGTTTCCGCGATGGCTACCGTGGCCAGGCCAAGCGCCAGGGCGGCGGAAATCGTGCGTGCAATCATTGGTCACTCCTCGGTTGGGGGAATGCCGGGCCGGGCCCGGCGTGTTCTTGTCGACATGGATTCTTTATCGCAAAACATCTAACGCAATCGGCCACCCAGTCATGCCAGCCTGCATGGCCACGCGAAACATTATAGCTGGGTGGCTCGGCGTAACCTGAGCGGCGGCTGAATCAGTAGCAGCGCGGGATGCGCGAGCCGGCTCATGCCTCGCCGCCCCCGTCGGTTTCGAGGCGCAGGCGCTGGATGAGCCGCTCGATTTCCGCGAGCTCGTCCGAGCTGGCGGGTTTCGACGTTCCGAGCGCCTGCAGGACCAGCTGCGAGGCCGATCCCTCGTAGACGCGGTCCACGAAATCATCGAGCATGGCGCGCTGCGTCGGCTCTTCGCCGCAGGTCGGTTGGAAGACGTGGGCGCGCTGCGAGTCGTCGCGATGGACCAGGCCCTTGCCGTGCATGATCTGCATCTGTTTGAGCGTCGTGGTGTAGCTGTGGCCGGCTTCAACGCCGATGGCGTCGTGAACGGCGCGTACCGTCGACGGGCCCTGCTGCCACAGATGCTTGAGGATCTTCAGTTCCGACGGAGTCGGTTTCGGGGGTTGGTTCATCGCGGGTTCCCGGCGGGATACAGTGCCTTAAAGTTTCGAACGAAGATTTTCGTACTCTCTCCCAATCTAGCCAACGGGCAACGCGCTGTCAATCGCCTCGCCGGCGCGTGCTTTCCGTGGGGCGGGCCGCGAGCGGGTCCTCCGGCCAGGGGTGCTTGGGGTAGCGGCCGCGCATATCCGCCCGGACAGATGGGTAGGCGTTACGCCAGAAGCTGGCCAGGTCGGCCGTGACGGCCAGGGGGCGGCCGGCCGGAGAGAGCAGGTGCAGTGTGACGGGCACCTGGCCGTGCGCGACCGACGGCGTTTCCCGGCAGCCGAGCATTGCCTGCAGCTTGATACCAAGCGCCGGCGGGGTCTCGGCCAGGTAGTCGAGCGCCGCCTCCCGGCCCGTCGGCACGGCGAGCCGTGCGGGCGCCAGTTCGTTCAGGCGCCTGGCGCGATCGTAACCGAGCAGGTTCGACAGGATGGCGACGAGATCCAGGGATTGCAGGTCCTGCCAGCGACGCATGCCGGCCAGCCAGGGGGCGAGCCATTCGTCCAGCGACTCGAAAAGGCTGTCGTCGTCGAGGGCTGGCCAATCGTCCGGCCACAGCGAACGCAACAGGGCAACGCGGGCCTGAAGCTGTCGTGCAGCCTTGTTCCAGGGCAGCGCATCCAGGCCTTTCCGGCGCACCGCGGCCAGCAGCCCGGCCTGGAGAATTTCGGGGCCGGGTCGTTCGAGCTCCGTCGACGCCAGCACCAGTGCCCCGAGCCGGCGCTCGCGCCTCGCCACGACCGTTCCGCGCCGCTCTTCCCAGTCGGCCGATGCCACGGTTTGCACGCGCGCATCGAGCACTTCTTCGAGTTCATCCCGGGTGACTGAAGCGGCCCGATAGATGCGCGCCTCGCGCGCCTGTCCGTCGAGGTCGCAGGCCACCAGGAATTCGCTGCCGGCCAGGGGATCGGCGGGATCGACGAAGGCGCCGCGGCCGTTGCTGAGCAGGAAGCGGCCGCGCTGGCCCGCGCGGGCCTGTCCAACTCGGTCCGGCCAGGCCGAAGCGAGCAGGGCACCGATACCCGGCCCGGTGGAGGCCTCGTCGCGCTGGCGGTTGGCAATTCGATCGGCAATCCGGTCGGCGGCCTGGCGGATTCGCCCGAGCGGGCCGCCGGCGCGTTGTCCGGCCTGCCGCAGCCGGGCCAGTCGCAGGGAGATATCCACCTCATCGAAGCCGCCGATGTCGCGCTCGCTCAGCAGGGCAGCGAGTTCTGCGGCGCTTCGCGGCAGGCCCAGGCGGCGTCCGGTCAGCACCATATGCGCCAGTCGCGGATGAAGGCCCAGCGCCAGCATCGACCGTCCCTCCGCGTTGATCCGGGCGTCGCCGTCCAGGGCGTCGAGATCCTGCAGTAGTTCGACCGCCTGGTTCCAGGCGGCCGTGGGCGGTGGGTCCAGCCATTCCATTCCAGCGGGCTCGGCCACGCCCCATTGCGCCAGCTCCAGCACCAGCGGCGCCAGGTCGGCGGAGGCGATCTCCGGTGACGATTGCGGCTGCAGGCGATCCTGCTCGGACTCGCTCCAGAGGCGATAGCAGCGGCCGGGTTCGAGGCGTCCGGCGCGGCCGCGGCGCTGTTCGGCCGAGGCCTTCGATACCCGTTCGGTGACAAGCCGCGTCATGCCGCCGTTGGGGTCGAAGCTGGCCCGCCGCTGACGGCCGGCGTCGACCACCACGCGAATGCCTTCGATGGTCAGGCTCGATTCGGCGATGGCGCTCGCCAGCACGATCTTGCGCGAGCCCTTTGATGCCGGGCGAATGGCCTCGTCCTGATCGCGCGCGCTGAGCTGGCCATGGAGCAGGTGAAGCTGTGTGTTCTCCGGCAACCCGCCCTCGAGGTGCTCGGCCACGCGGCGGATCTCGCGCATGCCGGGCAAGAACACGAGGATCGAGCCGGGCTCGCGCTCGAGCGCCTCGCGCACGACGGTGGCGGCGTGCGCTTCAAGGCTGCGCTGCCGGCCCGGCGGGTGATAGCTGACCTCGACCGGGAAACTGCGACCTTCGGCGACCACAATCGGGCAGTCGTCGAGCAGGTCAGAGAGCCTGTCGCCGTCGAGAGTCGCCGACATGACCAGCAGGCGCAGGTCTTCGCTTAGCGCCTGCTGCGATTCGCGCGCCAGCGCCAGGCCGAGGTCGGCCTGCAGGGAGCGCTCGTGAAATTCGTCGAAGATCACGGCGGCGTAGTCCGATAACGCCGGGTCGGACTGGATCAGGCGAGTGAGAATGCCCTCGGTGACGACCTCGATGCGCGTGGCATTGGAGACCCTGGTGTCCAGGCGGGTGCGGTAGCCGACCGTTTGCCCGGCTGACTCGCCGAGCCGACCGGCCATGTAG
This sequence comes from Lysobacterales bacterium, assembly GCA_034520805.1. GTDB lineage: Bacteria > Pseudomonadota > Gammaproteobacteria > Xanthomonadales > Wenzhouxiangellaceae > Wenzhouxiangella. Next base: position 282,652 of record JAXHNG010000001.1, read on the forward strand.
CGGGCGGCCGAGCGCGCTGCCAGGCGACGCGGTTCGAGCATGAGAACGCGGCGCTCGCCGCGCCAGTCGACATCAAGCAGCGCCAGCGGCACCCGGGTCGTCTTGCCGCTGCCGGTCGGGGCCTGGAGCAGCGCTGTGTTGTGGCTTTCGAGGGTCTCGAGCAGGTCCGGAAGGGCGGCGTCGATGGGAAGCATGGGGGAGGGGTCAGGATTCAGGGGTCAGGGGTCAGGGCGGGCACCGAGCAGGTTTTCCTGACCCCTGAATCCTGCCTCCTGACCCCTTGAGCGAAGCTCATCCCCGCCACTTGATGTTGCACCCGATCGACGGTTTCTGCTCTTGCGCAACCGGCTGCCCGGCCAGCAGGGCGTCGAGGGCGGCGCGGACGTCGCGGCCGGTGACCGGTTCGTCGTTGCCCGGGCGGGCGTCGTCGAGCTGGCCGCGGTAGGCCAGGCGATGGTCGGCATCGAAGATGTAGAAATCGGGCGTGCAGGCGGCGTCGAAGGCGCGCGCCGTGTTCTGCGACTGGTCGGACAGGTAGGGGAAAGGGAATCCCTTCTGCTTCGCCAGTTCCGCCATGCGCTCGGGCCGATCCTGCGGATAGCCGGTCACGTCGTTGCTGCTGATGGCCACCATGCCGACGGCTTCGGAGTCGTAGTCGTTGCCCAGGCGCACCAGTTCGTCGATCACGTGCTTGACGAAGGGGCAGTGGTTGCAGATGAACATCACCACGGTGGCGCGCTGGCCGGCAATGTCATCGAAGCTCAGGGTCTTGCCGCTGACGGTGTCGGGCAGCCTGAAATCGGGCGCGGGCGTGCCCAGCGGGAGCATGGTCGATTCGGTCCGGGCCATACGGTCCTCCGGCGTTGAGGATGAGGAATTCTGGTCGGCGGCTTGCCAACTGCGTCACGACAGTTTACAACTTGCGCCGCCTGTTCCGGAATGACCAACCGCCTGAAACATTCCGTTCATGCCCGCGCAATCGTTCTGTCAGCCGATCCTGACATCATTGCGCCACTGACGTCCATTGCCGCGACCGGGAGGGTTGGCGGCGATGGGGCGAACCGATCCAGATACAGGAATACATGACATGAGAGCGATCCTTGCTGCGGCGCTGCTGTGCTTCGCCGTTTCGGTCAGCGCGCAAACCGAGACCATTGCCTACTGGGCGCAGAATGCCAACGATCTGCCAGGTGGCGGGTTTGGCTTTACCACGGCTAGCTTTCCGCAGGCCGCCGACGAGGGGGCCGGTGAACTGTCCCTGACAAACTTCGACAGCTCGAATACCGACGGTGTCTACGACTGCATAGCGAGCTTCGGCGGGACCAGCGACAATGCGCTCGCCGGCTATGTGTCGGGCGGCTCGCTCTCGCCCCAGGGTTGCTCGGGTCAGAGCAACAACGGCATGCACATCGACCTGGCCGTCGATACCACCGGTTACGAGGATCTGGTGCTCAGTTGGGCCCAGCGCGGCACGAGCACCGGCTTCGACAGCCGGCAGATTTCCTACTCCGTTGACGGCGGCTCGAACTTCACGGCCTTCGAAACCGACTCGGGCGCGCTCGGCAGCAGCTGGCAAGTCGCCAGCTACGACTTCTCCGCGATCGGTGCGCTGGAGAACAACAGTCAGGTGGTGTTCCGCCTCACGCTTGAGGGTTCGTCTTCGGCCAGCGGCAACAACCGCTTCGACAATATCCTGGTCGAAGGCGTGCCGGGAACCGGCGGCGGTGGCCTGACGCTGAGCAAGACCGGGCCGGCCACGGTCGAGCCCGAGGGCACGCTGGTCTACGACATCTCGGTGGGCAACACCTCGACCGAGAATGCCGTCACCGGCCTGGTCGTGACCGACACGCTGCCGTCGGACGTGACCTACGTCTCCGACACCAGCGGGGTGACGCCGACGACGCCCTCGGCCGGCGTCTACGAATGGGACTTCGGTTCGCTCGCGGCCGAAGGCAGCGTCGACTTCACGCTGACGGTCGAAGTGGCCGCTAGCGCAAACGGCGAGTTGACTAACGAAATCGAGGCGGCTGGCACGCTCGACGCCGAAGCGGTCACGGCCAGCGATCAGCACGTCACCAGCGTGCTGGCGCCGCTGTCGATCCACCAGGTGCAGGGCGAAGGCCTGCGTTCGCCGTTCGCGCCGGCAAGCGGCAACGGCGATGGCGATTTCGTCACCCTCGACGACAACATCGTCACCGCCCTGGCCGATAACGGCTTCTTTATACAGATGCCCGACGACCGGGATTCCAGCGACCTGCCGCTGGCCTCGCGCGGGGTTTTCGTCTACACCGGCGCGGCGCCCACGGTGGCCGTCGGCGACCGCCTGACGCTCGGCGGCAACGTGGCCGAGTTCTTCGACAGCACGCAGATCACCAATCCGACGCGCATCGATGTCGTCGGTTCGGGCGAGGCTCTGCCCGATTTCGTGCTCTTCGACGCGCAGACGCCTTCCGCGGACCCCGGGTCGCCCAGCTGCGGCATCAACAACTTCGAGTGCTTCGAGGGCATGCGCGTGCGCGTGACCGACGCTTTCGTCACCGCGCCCAACCAGAGCTTCGGGAGCGATCCGATCGCCGAGGCCGTCATCACCGCCTCCGGCGAGCGCTCCCTGCGCGAGCCCGGCGTCGAGTTCCCCGGCCTGGGCGGCACCTGCCCCGAGTGCGCCGTGTGGGACGGCAACCCGGAGGCCTTCGAAATCGACTTCGACCGCCTCGGGCTGGCCAACGCCGATGTGACCGGCGGCACGCGCCTGGAAGCGACCGGCGTTATCGGCTACGAGTTCAGCGACTACGAAATCTGGCCGACGAGCTACCAGATCATCGAGGAGCCGAGCCTGCCGGTGCAGGCGCCGATTGCCGCGGCCGGTCAGGTCAGCATCGCCTCGCTGAACGCGCTCGACCTGTTCGATACCGTCCAGGACGGCCCGCGCCCGATTCCGACCTGCGGCGCCGGCTACGAGGCCGTCGATCGCGAAACCCCGTCGCAGGCCGAATACGACGCCAAGCTCGGCAAGGTGGCCGGCACCGTCGTCGAAGGCCTGGGGCTTCCCGACGTGATCGCCTTCCAGGAAGTCGAAAGCGCCGACGTGCTCGACGACCTGGCCGCGCGCATCAACACGCTGTCGGGCGGCGCGGTCAGCTACGACTCGTACCTGGTCTTCGGCAACGACCGCGGCAACATCAACAACGGCTACCTGGTTAATCCCGCTCGCGTGATGGTGGACAACGTCGAGCCCATCGATGCCGGGGCCTGCCTGAGCTCGGACGACACGCCGCTGCACGACCGGCCCTCGCTGCAGCTCGAAGCGCGCTTTACCGCTGACGACGCCGACTGGCCTTTTGTGGTGATCAACAATCATCTGCGATCGCTCGGGGGCATCGACGACAGCACCCGCACGCGCCTGAAGCGTCACGAGCAGTCGCAGTCGGTGGCCGCGCGCATCCAGTCGCTGCAGACCGGCGATCCCTCGCTGCCGGTCGTGGTCATCGGCGATATGAACGCCTTCCAGTTCAGCGACGGCTATGTCGACGTCGTCGGCCTGCTGTCGGGCACTTCGGTGCAGGATGCCAACCTGGTCAACGTCGAAAATGCCGGCACGCCGGGTTTCGACCCGAGCAACCAGGTCAGCCCGATCCTGCACAAGCCGATCGAGAGCCTGCCGGACGGCGAGCGCTACTCCTACATCTTCCGGGGCGTCTCCCAAGCGCTCGATCACGCCTTGCTCAGTGCCGCGGCGCAGTCGCACCTGGCTGCGTTCGGCTACGCGCGCGGCAACGTCGACGTTCGTGAGGCCGAAGCCGAAAATGAAAACAACACGCTGCGCAGCTCCGACCACGACGGGCTGGTGGTGGTTCTCGATCCGGCCGGTCTCCCGGATCTGCTCTTCTCCGATCGCTTCGAGGCGAACTAAGCGGAATCAGTCCGGCCTTTGATTACCTACCGCCTGGCCGAGTAGCTCGGCCAGGCGGCGGGTTCCCGGGCCGGCGGCGTCGGCGTCGGCAAAGACCCGATAGAGCGTGGCGTAGCGTTCGCGGCCGGTCTCAAGCGGCAGCGGCGCGAGCTCGCCGCTGTCGAGCTCGCGTCGGATGATGTCCTCGGCGTACCAGGCGAAGCCCAGCCCCATGCAGGCCGCGCGGATCGATGTGGCCTTGCTGCCCACCGTCCAGCGCCGCTCGCTGACCCGGTAGGCCTCGCCGGCCGCCGGCTGGCTGCCGCTGTCGCGTACCACCAGATGGCGGTGGGCGCGCAGGTCGTCGAGGTTCGGGTTGCGGCCGAGACGGTGCAGCGGGTGATGCGGCGCGGCGGCGGCGATGAAGCGCACGCGCATCAGGGGGTCACCGACGAAACCCGGCGGAATCGAGGAAGCGATGGCCAGGTCCACCGCGCCGCGGGTCAACAGCTCGGTCGTGCCGCCGAGTACCGACTCGTGCAGCTGGATGCGCATTTCCGGGAAGTCGCCCGAGAGTTTGTCCAGGCATTCCAGCAGCAGCCAGGTCGGGAAGATGATCTCGGCGGCGAGCCTCAGTTCCGCCTCCTCGCCGGCGGCCAGGCGCCCGGCCAGGCGCTCGAGCTGGCCGGATTCGTCCAGCAGGGCCTTCGCGCGCCGGTACAGCGTCCGCCCGGACGCGGTGAGCACGGCCCGGCGTCCCTCGATGCGGAAAACCGCCAGGCCCAGCAGGGTCTCGATCCGGTCGACGGCGTAGTTGAGCGTCGACGCCGACTTGTTGACGGCCTCGGCCGCCGCCGCATAACTGCCGGCTTCCACCACCGCCACCAGGGCTCGCCACTGCTCCAGGGTAATTTTCGCGTGTTCCATATTCGAATAGATCGAATGAATAAGCCTAAATAATCCGCTTTTTATCTGGTCTATTCAAACATATCCTTTTTTCCTGAAACCTGAAACCTGAAACCTGAAACCTGAAACCAAGCCTGGAGAAAATCGAATGCGCACCCTATTGGTCATCAAATCAAGCCTGTTCAACGGTCAGGGCCAGTCCAGCCGACTGGCCGACGCTTTTGCCGCGCGCTGGCGCGAGAACAACCCCGAAGGTCGCGTGCTGTGCCGCGACCTGGCGCTGGAGCCGGTGGCCCACCTGAGCGCGGAAGCCTTCAAGGGCTTTCAGGCCGACCCGGCCGAGCGCACGCCCCAGCAGCACGCCGCGGCAGCAGTCTCGGATTCGCTGATCGCCGAGCTCAGGTCGGCCGACGAAGTCGCGCTGGGGCTGCCGATGTACAACTTTTCGGTGCCCTCGACGCTCAAGGCCTGGATGGATCACGTCGCCCGCGCCGGCGTGACCTTTCGCTACACCGAGAACGGTCCAGAGGGTCTGGTGGCCGACAAGCCCCTGTACGTCTTCGCCGCACGCGGCGGCCAGTATCAGGGCACCGAAATGGATACCCAGACGCCGCTGGTGCGCCTGTTCTTCAACATGCTGGGTATCCGCGACATCCGCTTTACCTACGCCGAAGGTCTGGCTCTGGGTGAAGAGCAGGCCGACCAGGCCCGCGCCCGGGCGGTCGAAGCCATCGAACAGCTGGCGGCCTGAGGGCCGTCGAGGAGACAACATCATGACCACGACTCGCTCACTCGAACGCATTATCGAATCGCTGCCGACCTCCGACGGCGCCGGCGTCAAGCTCAGGCGCAGCCTGGGCCAGCAGGCCAACGACGCGGTCCGGCTCGATCCCTTCCTGATGCTCGACGAGTTCTATTCGGATAACCCGGATGACTACCTCGCCGGCTTTCCGCCGCATCCGCACCGCGGTTTCGAGACGGTCACCTACATGCTCGAAGGGCGCATGCAGCACAGCGACCACCTGGGCAACACGGGTGACCTCGGCCCCGGCGGCGTGCAGTGGATGACGGCCGGTCGCGGCGTGATTCACTCGGAGATGCCGCAGCAGTCGGCGGGCCGAATGCGCGGGTTCCAGCTTTGGATCAACCTGCCCGCGGCCGAGAAGATGAAGCCGGCCGACTATCGCGATATTCCCGCCGACGCAATCCCGGCCGTCGAGTTGCCGGCTGGTTCGGTCCGCGTCATTGCCGGGCGTCTCTCAATCGACGGGCGCACAATTGCCGGCCCGGTCAACGGCGAGGGCAACAGTGTGGCGACCGATCCGTTCTACCTCGATGTGCATCTCGATCCGTCCTGCGAGATCGAGCTGCCGGTCACGACCGGGCATAGCGCGTTCGTCTACCTCTACGACGGTTCGGCCGCGATTGCCGGGCGCGAACTACCGCGCCGCGCCGCCGGCATCCTCGGCGAGGGCGAACGGGTGAAGATAGCCGCGGGTTCGGAAGGGGCGCGCTTGCTGCTGCTGGCGGGACGGCCCATCGGCGAGCCGGTAGCCCAGTACGGGCCGTTCGTGATGAACACCCGCGAGGAAATCGAGCAGGCCGTGGCCGACTACCGTTCGGGTCGGCTCACCCTGGTGGCCTGAGACGTAAAGAGTTCGATCCCTTCGAAAGGCCGGGAAGGCGGCGGAGGGCGATCCGAGTCGGATGCCTTCATCCGGTTCTGTCAGTCGTCAAGGCTTCGGATATAGGCGACGAGGTTGTCCAGGTCGCTATCGTTCAGGGAATGACCGAAAGCCGTCATGAGAGGCGCCAGGCCGACCGCCGGGCCGCCGTCCCTGATGACCGTGCGAATATGCTCGTCATCGACCGATTCCTGCCATTCGCTGTCGCTCAAGTCGCGCGGCGCGGGTTTGAGTGCGGCGGACGCCGGTCCGTCACCCTGGCCGGACGGTCCGTGGCAGGTGGCGCAGAGTTGTTTGAATTTGGCTTCGCCGGCGGCGGCATCGGCAGCCAGGGCCGGTTGTGCCGTAAAAGCGGCGGCTGACAGGCACAGGGTCGTGATTAGAACGCGCATTCTGGACTCTCCTTGGTCTCGTTCGCGACGGATATTCATTGTAGGCCCACGGTGGGTTGGTGGATGAATCGACGCTGAACCGGGACATTAATGATGCTTATATTATATTGCTTTTGGGGCGAGGGTGTACGCATCCCTTCGGGCCCCTGCCGTGACCGTCTCTGGACGCCGCAGCATCTATAATCTCATCTCGTTTAAAACCACTTGGCCTCGTCATCGCGAACACACCATGAATCTGATCGAACGTCATCATCAACGCCGAATCGGCATCTGGCTGATGGTTTGCTGCTTCGTGCTTTTCCTCCTGGTCATGCTGGGCGGCGCCACGCGCTTGACCGGCTCGGGGCTGTCGATGGTCGAGTGGGAGCCGGTGACCGGCATCATTCCGCCGACCACCGAAGAGACCTGGATGCGCGAGTTCGACGCCTACCGGGACAGCCCCGAATATCAGCAGGTCAATCGTGGCATGTCGCTCGACGAGTTCAAGGTGATCTACTGGTTCGAATTCGGCCACCGTCTGCTGGCGCGCTCTCTCGGGCTGGTATTTGCCCTGCCGCTGGCCTGGTTCTGGTGGCGCGGCTGGGTGCCGCAGCGACTGCGCTGGCCGTTGCTGGGCTTGCTGGGGCTCGGCGCACTGCAGGGCTGGATGGGCTGGTACATGGTTCAGAGCGGGTTGATCGATATTCCCCGTGTCAGCCCCTACCGCCTGGCCGCCCACCTGAGCCTGGCGCTGATCATTTTCGCGCTCATGTTCCGGCTGGCCCTGGGGTTGCTGCTGCCGGCCCGGCATCGGCCGCACCCCATGCGGCGCTGGTCGATCGGACTGCTGGTAATGACCGCGCTGACGATCTTCGTCGGTGCCTTTGTCGCCGGACTGCGGGCCGGCTTCGTCTACAACGATTTCCCGCTGATGGCCGGACAGTGGATTCCCGACGGCATCCTCGGGCTCGAGCCTTTGTGGCGCAACTTTTTCGAAAATACCGCGACGGTGCAGTTCATGCACCGCGTGCTCGCCCTGTCCACCCTGGCCGTGGCCCTGGCCGCCTGGTGGCGGCAGCGCAGTCACGCGCTGGATATCGGCGCCCGCCGTGCTTTTCACGTCATGCTGGCCGTGCTGGCTATCCAGGTCGTGCTGGGTATCACGACCCTGATGTTCTATGTGCCGGTCGTGCTGGGCACCTTGCACCAGGGTGTCGCCGTTCTGGTGCTGGGTGCCGTGGTCGCGGTCGACTACCGTGTCGGCCACGGGCGTGCCGAGGCTCACTCCGGACGCCTCGCCAGTCAGTGAAAGGCCGGTTCGATCGATCAATGCGGCGCCGGAAGGGCGCCGTGGGCGATGCTGTCGAGTTTACCCGGATCGCGAATGGTGATGAAGCGCGCGTCCATGTCGAGGGCGCCTTCGCGTTGCAGGGTGGCCAGGCTGCGTGAAAGCGTCTCGGGCTGAATGGCCAGCAGCCCGGCGATATGCTTCTTGCTCGCCTCGAGTCGGAAGGTCGCGGGTTGCTCCCGACGCCGATATTCCTCGAGCAGATAGTGGGCCACACGCAGGTGAGCGTTCTGCAGGGCAAGCGACTCGATCTGGTTGATTTTTTCGTGCATGCGACGGCTGAGCGTTCCAAGCAGCTGGAAACAGGCATCGGGGTTTCGGTGCAGGCTTTCGACCAGGTCGTCGGCATCGAAGCCGATCAGCTCACTTGGCTTGATTGCGGCGCAATGGACGGGATAGAGCCGTTCGGGCATGAACAGCGTCGCCTCGGCGAAGCTTCGGCCGGGATTGATCAGCGCGATGATCTGCTCCTGGCCTGAATCGGACAGCCTGAATAGCTTGAGCTGCCCGTTCCGGCAAAGCCAGATGCGACGCGCCGGATCGCCCTGGTGAAACAATGGCTCGCCGCGGTCGACGCTGATCACGCGCGCCTTGTCCAGCACGCGCTTCGCTTCGGATTCTTCGAGGCCCGAGAGCAGCGGAAACTGGCGCAGGTCTTCGACCTTGGGTTGACGGATCTTGTTCATGGCGGGATGCTCATGTTCAGCCCGGCCGGCGGGCTGTTTTTGGCGTATGCTGATTAAATCAGCATGTAATATACATCTATTTGACCGGAATCAATAAAGCGCATAGCCGATGAACAGCAGCAAAAAGGAAGACGAAGAGCTGGTCGACTGGCTCAGCCCCCTGTTCCTCGGTTCCTACGCCGAGAACAACGAACTGTTCGAAAAGGTGCTCGTGGAACTGCTGCGCGATCACGTCTACTGGCGCCGCAACATCCATCCCGAGGACCGGCCGCAGATTCCGGTGCTGGCCGATACCGGCCCGGAGTACCGGCGCTTCGTCGGCCGCATGAAGACCGAGCTGCACGGCCTGACCGCGCGCCTGAAGAACTCCGCGCCCTTCTTCAACCCGCGCTACATCGGCCACATGGCTTCCGACCTTCTTCTGCCGGGCCTGATCGCCCAGCTTGTGACGACCCTCTACAACCCCAACCACGTTACCGACGAGGCCTCGCCGGTGACGCTGCCGCTGGAGCTCGAACTGGGCAGGCAGCTGGCCGCGATGTTTGGCTTCAATACCGATCCCAAACGTGAGCCCTGCGCCTGGGGGCACGCCACGTCGGGTGGCACGATCGCCAACGACGAAGCCCTGTGGTATTTCCGCGCCGTGCGTTACTGGCCGCTGGCCGCGGCGCGCGCCCTGCGCGAGACCGGTTTCGATCCCGGGTCGCTCAAGCATGCGCCCGCGCAGTTCGTCGAGGCCGATCCTGCCGCGCTGTTCAACCTCTCTGTCGACACCGTTATCCGTTTGCGGCGCGAACTGCTGGCCGTGCTCGAACGCGAGCTGGATCCGCGTGAGGCGCGCCGTGTGGCGCGCAGGATCGAGACCGAGCGCGTCGAGCACCTCGGCATGGCCGAGTTCCACGCCCGCCACCCGCAGCTGGGCACGCCGGCGGTGCTGGTGCCGGATACCGCCCACTACTCCTGGGAAAAGGCGCTCAAGCTGCTGGGCCTGGGCGCGGCCAACCTCGAGACGATCGCGGTCAACGAACGCATGCGCCTGGACGCCGATGCGCTGGAGCGCAAACTGGGTGAACTCAATGCCCGCGGGCGCCCGGTGCTGGCCGTCATCGGCATTCTCGGCACGACCGAATTCGGCTCCATCGACCCGATCAACGACATCGTGAGCGCCCGGCAGCGCTGGCGGCGAAAGGGAACGGACTTCGCCATCCACGTCGACGCCGCCTGGGGCGGCTACCTGGCCAGCATGTTCCACCGGCCCGACGGTACCCTGATCGATCATCAGGAAATGCGCCGCGGGTTCCATTTCTTCCCCTCGGCCCCTGTTTACAAGGCTTTTGCCGCGCTGCGGCACGTCGACTCGATCACGGTCGACCCCCACAAGCTTGGCTACGTGCCCTTCGGCTGCGGCGCCTACGTGGCGCGCCATCGCGGCATGACCGATTTCATCAGCCAGAAGGCCGCGTATGTGTTCGACGAGGCCGAATCCGTGGCCGACTCGGAATACGAGCGCCGCTTTCGCAACCTGGGCCAGTACATCCTGGAAGGCTCCAAGCCCGGGGCGGCCGCAGCCGGCGCCTGGCTGAGCCACCGCGTCCTGCCGCTCGACTCCGAGCACATGGGCAGGCTGTGCGGCGAGACGGTGCGCAACTGCGAGTATTTTTTCGAACACGTCGACCAGCTCAGGGATGAGCTCGACGGCGTCGCCCGCGTGGTCTTGCCCTTCGAGCCCGATACCAACCTGGTCTGCCTGGCCATCAATCCGGCCGGTAACCGCTCGTTGCCGCGCATGAATGAATTCGGACGCAGGCTCTACGCGCACCTGAGCGTGGGTGAGGCGGTCGACATTCATTCGCGCGAGTTCTTCGGCTCGCGCACCGTCGTCCATCGCGCCAAGCTCGGCAGGGAAGCGGCCGAACGCATCATGGCCGAGCTCGACCTCGACCCGGCCAGCTTCGTCGAGGAGCCCGACGATACCGGCGAACAGGCCGACAGCATCTTCCTGCTTCGCCACACGCTGATGAACCCGTGGCTGTCGGGTCGAGAAGAAGGGCTCAACTACCTCGACCGCTACTGCCGCCATCTTGCCGCCCTCGTGCGGCGCGAACTCGCCGATCACTGAACGCCAGACACGCCCCAAAGGAAGACCCACTTGACCAACACCATGCATCACTTTCTCGCCGCCGCCATCCTCGTTGCGGCTACCCAAGCGGCAACCGCCAACGAAGACGGCCTCCGCCCGTCCCACGAATTCACAACAACCGAAGCCTTCGATGCCGGCGAAGTCGCGCCCTATCGAGGCCGGCACGAGGCCGTGCACGCGCGCATCGACGCCGACATCGATCGTCATCTCGCCGCGCTTCAGCGCTGGGTCCGGCAGCGCTCGATCAGTGCACAGGACGACGGCATCGAAGAGATGGCACAGATGCTCGCCGGTGACTTGCGCGATCTTGGCTTCGGCGAAGTCGATATTGTCGAAACCGACGGCCATCCGGGCGTGTTCGGTCACTATGACGCCGGCGCAGAGAAGACCCTGGTCGTCTACATGATGTACGACGTCCAGCCGGTCGAGGACAACTGGCAGATCGACGACCCCTTTGCCGGCGAGCTGATCGAAAACGATCTCGGGACGGTTCTGATGGCGCGCGGCGCAACGAACCAGAAGGGGCCCCAGCGCGCTTTCCTCAATGCACTGGAAGCGATCATCGCCACCGAGGGCAAGCTGCCGGTCAACCTCTTCATCGTGGCCGAAGGCGAGGAAGAGCTGGGTTCAACTCACTTCGACCAGGTGCTGGCCCCCTATATCGACCGGCTGCGCGAAGCCGACGGAGCCTATTTCCCGATGAACCTGCAGGCGCGTGACGGTTCCGTGGCGCTCAATCTCGGCGTCAAGGGCATCGTCTACTTCGAGCTGCAGGCCCGCGGTGGTGCGCACGGCGGGCCGGGCGAGCACGAAATTCACGGCTCCTACAAGGCCACGGTCGATTCGCCGGCGCTGCGCCTGGTCAACGCCATCGCCTCGATGACCAGCGCCGACGGAAACACCGTGTTGATCGACGGCTGGTACGAAGGCCTGCGCGGCCCCACCGTTGCCGAGCAACGCTTGATCAACGGATTGGTGGCGAACGGGCGCTACGGGAACCATGGCGAGGCCATGGGCGTGAATCGTTGGGTCGACGGTCTCGAGGGGCGCGACCTCGCCGTGCGCGAACTGTTCGAGCCGACACTCAACATCAACGGCATGTGGTCGGGCTACACCGGCAAGGGCGGCAAGACCATCCTGCCGCATGTCGCCACCGCCAAGATCGACTCGCGCCTGCCGCCGGGCCGCGATCCCGAGGACGTCTGGCGCATGATCCGCAGCCACCTCGACGCTCACGGTTACGAGGATCTCGAAATGGTCCAGATCGAGAGCCGCGGCTATCCGGCCGCTGCGTCTTCGGTCGATTCGGGCCTCGTCCGTACAGCGATCTCGGTCTTCAACCGCTACGGTCACACGCCCGGCGTCTCGCCCTGGCTGGCCGGAAGTGCACCCTTTTACCAGTTCACCGATCGCCTCGGCCTGCCTTTCGTGTTCGGCGGGCTGGGCTACGGCACGGGCGCGCACGCGCCCAACGAGTTCATGCTCATTCACCCGGCCGAGGGCGTGGCGGCGGCCGGTCTGGCGGAGGTGGAGAAGTTCTACGTCGATCTGCTGTTCGCGTTTGCCGCCGACTGAGCGCTGAGCGGCACCGAACGATGAATTCGAGGTCTACCGTCCGCATTCGCCGAATTTACGAGCAAGCCGGAGAGGCTGAAGGTACGCGCGTGCTGGTCGACGGCGTCTGGCCGCGGGGCATTTCGAAGGATGCGGCCGCCCTCGACTACTGGTACAAGGATCTCGCGCCCTCGACCGGGCTACGCAAGTGGTTTGGCCACGACCCGAAGCTGTGGGCGGCCTTCAAGCAAAAGTACCGCAAGGAATTGCGGGACGACGACAAGCGGGGCCGGCTGGAGGAATTGGCCGAGATGGCGCGTTCGGGCCCGCTGACGCTCCTCTACGGCGCGAAAGATACGGCGCACAATCAGGCGGTCGTGCTCCGGGAAGTCCTCGAGGAAATGCTTCAATCCCGCCAGTAATCGTTGGCTCGTGCGATTGTCTGGAAATGCACGGCAACTACGTGCGAAGCGGCGATCAGGTCTTCGGCGTCCTCGCTGTATTCCGGGCGCTGGTCGAACAGCACCTCCTTGTCGGGCTGGGTGGCGACGACCGCCCGGCGTGCGAGATTGACGGCCAGGTCGAATCCTTCGGCCGGCGTGGCGGTGATCAGGCTGAGCTGGTCGTTGTTCCCGTCGGTGGACGAATCGGCGGGTTCTTCCGCGGCCAGTGTCGTGACGGCCAGCAAGCCGGCCAGCAGTGCTGCAATACGCCAGAGCTTCATGATGGGCTTTCTCCCGTGTTCGAATTGATTGCCAGGCCGCGTTGTTGCACGACCGACCTCAGCATATCATGCATATAGCATGAATCAATTGACCTGCAAACAGAGAGTGGCTGGCGGTGAACCGGGGGGTGGCCGGGCGTGCCGGGCCCTGAGACGCGCTCAGCGCCTGCTTGAGCGTTCGTCGCGCACGCGCTGCTGGGCGCGGCGGAAGGCGTCCTCGATTTCTGTGTTGTCGAACATCGGCATCGGCTGGTCGGGATCGGGGTCGCGCAGCACGTACACGGCGCCGCAGTATTCGCAGGCTTCGCGCCCGGAACGGTGAACCGGCACGTACACGCGCGGATGCGCATTCCAGACCTTCATTTCAGGGGTCGGACACGACAGGGGCAGGTCCTCCCAGTTGACTTCGTACTCGTCCTGCTGGCACGCGGGCCCGAGTTCGCCTTCCTTGCGCTTGGCGACCATTGCTTTGTCTCCGAGGTGGATCCGATACGAGCGCTATATGTTACCTGTTTGCGCGTGCCGATGGAGCGTTGCAGTACTCGCCGGATGCGCCGCCAGTCCGCCTGATCGATGTCAATTTACCCGGCCAGGGCCCATGCTAAGTTCAGTAACCAACTCGCGGAGCAGTCGCCTGCCCGGGCGGCGGTTTCTCTGCGTTCGGTCTCATTGTGCCAGGAGTAAGCACGCATGCACGAGAAAGTTGCCATAGTCGGCGCCGGTCCCGCCGGGCTGTGTCTTGCCCGCTCACTCGATGGACTGGGGCTCGACATCGGGCTCTACGACGGCAGCTCGCGCGAGCAGCTGGCCGAGCCCGCCGAAGACGGTCGCGAGATCGCGCTGACGCACGCGTCCCGGATCATTCTCGAGCGGCTCGGCATCTGGCAGCGTCTGGACCCGGCCGAACTCAGCGACCTGCGCGATGCCGCCGTCTACGATGGTGAGTCCGAGCGCCCGATGCGCATCAGCCATGCCGACGGCGGTAGCGAGCGCCTCGGCACCCTGGTCGCCAACCACCGAATCCGGAAGGCCGCCTGGGAAGCCGTGTCCGAACAGGAAGACGTCGAGGTCGAGACCGGCGTGCGGGTCGAGGGCACGCAGCTGACGGCAACCGGCCGCCGCCTGTTCCTCTCCGACGGGCGCGAGGTCGAGGCCGGCCTGGTCATTGCCGCCGACTCGCGCTTTTCGGGCCTGCGCCGGGCCGCCGGGATCGGTGCGCGAATGCGCGACTTTGGACGCAGCATGCTGCTCGCACGCGTGACGCTCGAAAGCGATCACGAACACGTCGCCTGGGAATGGTTCGGCTACGACCGTACGCTGGCGCTGTTGCCGCTCAACGGTCGTCGCGCCTCGGCGGTCATCACCCTGCCGCACGAGCAGGCCCGGCACCTGTCCGAACTGGCTGAGGACGATTTCGATCGAGCAGTGACCGAAATGTACCGCCATCGCCTCGGCGCGATGCACCTGGACGGCGAGCGCCATCTCTATCCCCTTGTCGGCGTGTGGCCCGACCGGCTTGTTACCGAACGCCTGGCCACAGTGGGAGACGCCGCCGTGGGGATGCATCCGGTCACAGCCCACGGCTTCAACCTGGGCCTGACCGGCATCGACATTCTCTCCGGCGAGCTTCGCCGGGCTCGTGCTCGCGGCGCGGGCATTGCCGAGCGCTCTGCGCTGCGGGCCTTCGAGCGCCGCCATCGCATGACCAGCCTGCCGTTGTACCTGGCTACCGCCACGGTCGTCGGGCTCTACACCGACGATCGCCTGCCGGCGCGGCTGCTGCGCCGCTCGGTGCTGCGCGTGGCCAACCGCGTCGCGCCGTTTCGCCAGGCGGTGGCGCGCCAGCTGACGGGGCGGGGCGGCCTGCCCGGGCCGTTCGAACTGTTGCGCGGGGCGGGACGATGAGTCGGCGCATCCTGATCATCCAGGGCCACCCCGACCCGGCCGGCGGGCACTTCGGACACGCCCTCGCCGCCGCCTATCGCAAGGGCGCCGAAGCGGCGGGCCATGTCGTCGAGGAGGTCGTCCTGGCCGAGCTCGACTACCCGATGCTCAGCAGCGAAAAGGAATGGACCGACGGTGAGGTGCCCGAATCCCTGCGGCCGGCGCAGGACAGAATCCGGGCTGCCGACCACCTCGTGTTTTTCTTTCCGCTCTGGCTGGGCACCTTGCCCGCCCGCGTGAAGGCCTTTCTCGAGCAGGTCATGCGCCCCGGCTTCGCGTTTGCCGACGATGCGCGCGAGGGAATCGGCGAGCGACTTCTCAAGGGCAAGTCCGCGCGGGTGGTGATCACCATGGGCATGCCGGGCCCGATCTATCGCTGGTTCTTCAGCGCGCACGGCTACCGCAATTTCAAGCGCAACATCCTGCACTTCTGCGGCATCCGTCCAGTACGGCGCTGCTTCGTGGGCGGGGTGGCCGGCAAGAACGATCGCCACCGGCGACGCTGGCTGGAACGGCTCGAATCGATCGGACGCCGGGGCAACTAAAAGGGTCGCTCAGGCCCGGCTGCGGCGAGTTCCGGGGCTAGCAAGCAGGCAGGTAGCAAGCAGGCTGGTTGCCAGCAGCAGCCAGCCGGGCCAGCCGCCGACGGGAACCGCTCTGGCTGCGGGCAAAGGCCCGCCGAGATTTTCCAGCTTGAAGCTCGTCGTCACGCCGCCGTCGACGAGCCGCACGCCCACACCGTGACTGCCGGCCGCGCTGTTGGCGCGAGCCGTGACGACCGCGAGGCCGTCTGCGTCGGTCGTTACCGTCTGCGTGGTCTCGCCGTTGCCGAATACGGCGCCGGGCCCGGTCCCAGGGCTGGCAAAGCGGACCCGCTGACCGGCCATACCGACGCCCCACTGATCCCGGACCCGCACGGCCAGGGGCTCGGTAAAAGCCGCTTCCACCGGCGTGGACTGGCGATCTCCTGAGTCCGGTTCCAGGGTCGCTGCCGTCGGTCCGGCGAAGCGGCGGCCGAAGATCCCGAACCCCGATTCGTCCTGGCCGATCGACTCCCAGACCGCGAAGAATCCGCCGCCGGGCAGCGTGTCGACGGCCGGGAAAATCCTGAAAAGCCTCGCGCTCCTGGTGGACGCGAATTTCGGCGCCGTGAAAAGCGCCACTGCGGTCGATTCGGCGGGCGAAGATGCCCTGATCTTCGAAGTCTTCGGGCAGGCTGTGCCAGACCACCACGTGGCTGCCGTCGGTTCCGGCGGCGATGTCCGGCAGGTCCTGGATGCCCTGGTCGAACTGGTTGACCTGGCGCTCGTCGCCCAGCGGTTGGCACTGCTGATCGAAGTGGCGCAGCATCACCCGCCGGTACTCGAAGGTGCTGCGCCCGCGATTGTCGTGCCAGACCACTGCAAAGCCCTGCCGGCCCAAGGCGGCGACCCGCGGCCGGCCTTGCGCCCCCTTGGTCGACTGATTGATCCGGAATTCCCCGTTGCCGCTGCCGTCGCTGGCGAGACAGCGCCCGAAAACGCCCCAGCTGTCGCCGTCCTGGCCGCTGCTCTGCCATACGACCATGTAGTCGCCGTCGGGGTTTCGGGCCAGGTCGACACGGCGCTGCTGGGTCTCGTCTCGCTGGCTGATTCGGATCAGCGGACCGTCCGCGGTCCCGTCGTCGGCCATGAACTGACCGGGGATGCTGAAGGTGTCGTCGTAGAGGCCCCGGCCCTCCCAGGTGACCAGGTAGCCGTCATCGGCCGTCGCGGCCACGCGCGGAAGGAGATGCAGTTCCTCGGACAGGCCGCCGACCGGGCGGTCGGAGCCGAGTGGTGAGCCGTCGTTGTCGAGGCGGCGCGCGTGTATCCCCTGTGAAACGCCGCGGCGGCTCGCGCCGTTCCACGCCACCACGAAATCGTCCGACGGCAGGGCGGTCACGTGCTGGCTTTCCTGCCGGCCGGCGGCAAACTCATTGACCCGCAGTTCCGGCGCCTGCATTTCACCGTTCGCGTCCAGGCGCCGGGCGAAAACGTCCCAGCCGTTTTCGGCCTGGCCCTGTGACTGCCAGACCACCAGGCTGTTGCCTTCGGCGTCGACGGCTACCGCAGGAATACGCTGGTCGTTGAGCTCATAGGTGTTGATCTGGAACTCGTCGTCCGCGAAGCCATCGATCCTGGTCTCGGCCTGCCCGGCCAGGGGAAGGCCGAAGGCGAGCAGGAGCAATACGACGTGTCCGTTCATGCAGAGAAACAGCGAGCCATATCGGCGGCCTCCCCCTTGGGTATACAGGCGGCGAGGTTAGCATGCGGCGCCCGGCCTGCGGCTGCGGGCCCGACGTCGTGGACAAAACGTCTTAACGCCCCTGAGCTACGGCGGTAATGCGGCCCGCCGGCGTGATCAGTTGCAGCGCGCCATCGGGGCCGATGTCGAAACGCTGTACCTGCGAGAGCAGCGCCAGGAAGCGCCCTTCAAGCATCATGCGCGGCTCGGTGCAGGCCATCTTGGTCGTGGCGGCGCGGCCAAGCGATAACCCCTCACCGCCGAGTTCGAATTCGGCTGAATACCGGTTGCAGGCAGCGCGGCCGCCGACGCGGCCTTCGCCGTCGAAGCGCATCGTGATTTCGATCTTCTCGCCATCACGGCCGCTATCCGGCACGGGCGCGTCGCCGAGTTGCGTGACGAGCCAGTCGTGTTCGACCAGCAGGTCCAGCGGCTCGCCGCCGCAGCCGCTGAGCGTACCGCCTTCGAACTGCACCCTGACGGCATGGGGATGCGGCATGCCGGTGGCCGAATCACGGCAGGTCCGGCGGCTGAAGCTCGCCAGGATCGGGCCGTTTTCGCCCGTGCCGCGAAAGTGCGTGGTCGCGCCGCTTGCGCCGGTGCCGATCCGCGTCGCTTGCGTGACGGTCTGTCCATAGTCGCTGGTGAGCTCGATCGACTCCTTGCTGATGTCGACATGCCATCCCGGCTCGTTGCCGCGACCGGAAATCGGCGGCTCCAGCGCTTCGAGACGACGGCACTCCGATACCTCGTCGTCGCCGCGAAGCAGCAGCAGTTCACCGCCCTTCTCGTGAATGCCGAGTGCCGGCTGCCGGATTGATCGGTAGCGCGCGCCGGAAGCCGCCGCAACCGGCTCGAGGGCATGCAGCGTGTCGTCCACCGCCAGGAACACGCCGGTGTCGACCGCGCCCAGGAGCACGCGCGCCGATTCGCATTCCCAGGCCTGGCCGAAGCCCGCGTCCAGCGGCGTGTGCAGCCGGATGCGGTCGATCGGTGCCTCGCCTTCGCTCGCACGCACGAGCACCGGGCCGGTGAGCCGCAGCAGTTCATCACCGGCGACGACGGCGGCGCTCAGCTCGTGGAGCACGCCGCCTCCTTCCTTCGGTTCGAAGGAGAACTGGAGCGGAATCGGCACCTGGCGGCCTTCCAGCGCGGTTGAAAAACGCGTCAGCGACTTGCGACCGCCAGCATCCACGGCATCGACCGCGACCAGCAGCTTGCTTTCACCGGGCAGGGCGATCCGTTCCGGGTAGAAAAGCTCGGCGTCGATCATGACGTCCCGGTCGGGTGCGGCTTCGTCGCTGGCACCGGAATCCGCGCCGGGTCGGACATTAAACGTGCAGGCAGCGGTCAGGCCGCAGAGCACGATGGCGAGAAGTCGGATCATGGATGATCTCCAGGTGGCGCGGTTCGCGGGCTGATCGAGCCGGGCAGCGCGATGCTATAGCGCGGGGACTCTATACCGCTGTTTTGATGAGTGCACTTGCCGTTCGTTCCATTCTGCTTCTGATCGTGGTGCTGGCCGCTGCCGACGCTGGTGATACCAGCGTGATCGACCACGGCAGTTCGGGCGAGGTTGAAGCAGCCTGTTGCGGGGAAGCCCATCGACTCTCGCTCGAACTCGTGGGCCACATTTGGTGCGGCGTCATACGACCGGCGCGTTCTGTGATTGACGGGTCGCGGCGACGTCTTTTTGGAGCAGAGTCCGGCCGGCGCATCTGAGATAATCGGGCCATGAACGGGTCCCGCCAAAGCGACTTGCCAGCGCGTCTCGAAGCCCTGCTCGGCGCGCGCGGTTGCCTTACCGCCGATGCGGTCGACGCCTATACTCATGAGCCACGAGGGCGCTACCACGAAAGCCCCCTGGCGGTCGTTCGTCCTGCAACCACCCTGGAAGTCGCCGCTGCCGTCTCCCTGTGCCGCGAATACGGCGTGCCGATCGTCGCCCAGGGCGGTAATACCGGGCTGGTGGGCGGCCAGAGCGTCTTGCGGCCCGGGCGGGAAGTCGTTGTCAGCCTCGAGCGAATGCGTGCGGTTCGCCAGGTCGATGCTGAAGGGGCCTGCATGACAGTCGAAGCCGGATGCCCCCTCGCGGCCGCCCAGAACGCTGCCGAGGGCGCCGGCCTGCTGTTCCCGATGAGCCTCGCCTCGGAGGGCACCGCGACCATCGGTGGCAACATCGCCACGAATGCCGGCGGCCACCTGACGATCCGCTACGGCAACATGCGACAGCAGGTGCTGGGCCTGGAGGTCGTGCTGGCCGACGGCCGCGTACTCGACGGTCTCAAGGGTCTGAGAAAGGACAACAGCGGCTACGACCTCAACCAGTTGTTCATCGGCAGCGAGGGGACGCTCGGCATCGTTACCGCAGCCTCTCTCAACCTGGTTTCGAGGCCGAGGCAAAGCATGACGGCTCTGATCGGCGCCGCCGACCTGCCGGCCACGCTGACGCTGCTGCGCCTGCTTCGGCGTCACCTCGGCGAGACGGTTTCCGCGCTCGAGTTGGTGCCACGCCTGGCGATGGACTACGTGCTCGATTACCTGCCCGACGCGCACGACCCGCTGGTGCGCGAGCACCCCTGGTACCTGCTGCTCCAGGCCGATACGGCGCTGGCCGGCGACTGGCTGCAGGGCGCCTGCGTCGAGGCCATCGAGCGTGCCGCGGACGAGGGCGTGGCCACCGACGCCGTGGTAGCCGGCAACGACACGCAGTCGCGGGCCCTGTGGCGCCTGCGCGAGGCGATCTCGCCGGCGCAGAAAATCGGCGGTGTCAGCCTCAAGCACGACATCTCGGTGCCGGTGGCGGCCATTCCCGGCTTCGTCGCCGAGACCTGCGCCGCGCTCGAGCGACACGTTCCGGGCATCCGGCCGTGCGTGTTCGGACACGTCGGCGACGGCAACCTGCACTTCAATCTCAGCCAGCCCGAAGCGATGGACGCCGAAGCCTTTCGGGCCCTGGAGGCCGACTGCAACCGCATCGTGTTCGACGCGGTCGTGCGCTACCGTGGCTCGATTGCCGCCGAACACGGCATCGGGCGGCTGCGCGCCGGCGAGCTGGCTAGCCGGGGTGACGCCGTCCGCCTCGAGTTGATGCGGCGGCTCAAGCACAGCCTGGACCCCGAGGGCCTGCTCAATCCGGGCAAGGTTCTCGACGACGAGACCGGAGCGGGCTGACCGTGCGCGTGATCGTCATCGGTGGCGGCGTGGTCGGGGCGACCACGGCGCTGGCGCTGGTCGAGCGCGGTCTCGAAGTGACGCTGATCGACAAGCGCGACCGGCTGGCCGAAGACACCAGCCATGCCAACGGCGGCGGGATCACGCCGCTGCACGCCGAGCCCTGGAACGGGCCGGGCCTGCCGGCCAGCCTCTTGGGCTACCTGGGCCGCAGCGATGCGCCCTGGCGCCTGCCGCCGGGCAGCCTACCTTCGCTCGGAAGCTGGGGACTGCATTTCCTGGCGCAATCGCGGCAAGCGCGCTGGCTGAACAATGCCCGCGCCAATATCCGCCTGGGCCTGCACTCGCTCGAGTGCTTGCGGGCCTGGCGATCCCGCTACGAATTTGACTATGCGCAGACGACGTCCGGGTCCATGCAGCTGTACTTTTCCAGCAAGGCCTTGGATCAATCGCTGGCGGTGCGGCGGCGTTTGATTGACGGCCTCGGCGAGGTCGAGCCGCTGGATGTCGATGCCGTCCTGGCGCGCGAGCCGGCGCTGATGCCGGTCGCGGCGCAACTGGCCGGCGGCCTGTTTTATCCCGAGCACGAATCCGGCGATGCGGCTCGCTTCGCCCAGTGTGCGGCAGAGGAAGCGCAACGTCAGGGCGCGCGTCTGAGGCTGAGCGAAGCGGTCGAGCAGGTGATCTGTCGGAAGGGGCGGTTCAGGGCAATCGAGACCAATCGAGAAATGATCGATGCCGATGCTTGCGTGATAGCTGCAGGGCCGGAGGCGCCGGCGCTGCTTGAGCCGCTCGGGCTGCGCCTGCCGATCCGCCCGGTGCGCGGCTATTCGGCCACCTTCGAAATGGACGATTCAGCGGCCCTGCCGACGCTGCCGCTGCTCGATACCGAGCGTCGTTTCGTGACCCTGCGACTGGGGGAGCGAAGACTGCGGGTTGCGGGCCTGGCCGATTTCGCCGGCCACCGCCGCGCCATACCGCCGGCGCGGATGGACGTGCTGCTGGCCAGCGCGCGGGCGCTGCTGCCCGACCTGGCCGAACGTCTCACGCCCGCCGCCGGCAGGCTCTGGGCCGGCCTGCGACCGGTCACGCCTGACGGCCGTCCGCTGCTGGGCGAGACGGCCGTCCCGGGTTTGTACCTCAACGCCGGACACGGACCGATGGGCTGGACGATGGCCTGCGGCTCGGCCAGCATCGTGAGCGATTGCCTGACCGGCCGCACGCCGGCCATCGACCTGGCCGCCTACGACGCCCGGCGCTGATTCACCGGCCGCGGCTATTGGTGGATGACGGCCGGCTTCATCGGCGCGAGCAAGGCCAGGACCTGGTTTTCCAGCCCGTAGGGCACGTCGTTGGCGCGCATCGCCCACTGAAAGTCTTCGACCAGGGCGTTGAACTCGGCTTCGTTGATGTCGAGCCCGCGGTGGGCGCTTTCCATGTCGAGCCCGCGGTATTCGCAGGGGCCACCGGCGAGCAGACAGATCTGGTCGGTGAGCTGGAACTTGAGGTTGGGAATGTCGCTGTCCTCGAACAGATGGGCAATTCGTTCGTCGACCAGGATGCGTTCGACGGCGTCGTCGACGAATTCCGCGATTACTTCGCGGCCGCCGAGGCGGTCGTAAAGCGATTCGTCTTCGCTGCTGAAGCGCTCGTAGTGCGAGCGGTCGTAGTTCTTCACGTCGGATGCGCCCGGTCGGTCGTGTGTGGGCACGCCGCCGCAGCCGGCCAGCAACAGGATGGCGACAAGAATGGAGAGTCGATTGAGAAAGCACATAATCTGGCTCCTGGATCAGTAGGAAAATTTCAGCGACAGGTAGGCGGCGCGTGAGTCGGGCTGAAACGGCAGGTTGCCCAGATCGACGTAGGCGCCGGTCACGGAAACGTACTTGTTGGGCAGCCAGGCGACGAAGGCGTCCCAGGCGTCGTCCTCGCGCGCGAGCCGCGGCGCGCCGAGCAGGCCGAGCACGGGCTGATTGTCGAGGCGGCTGGACTGTGAGCGGTACTCGGCGCCGACAACCACGTTGGGATGCACGAACAGGGCTGCCGCGAGGCCGTATTCCAGTTCATAGCCGTCGTCGCGATCGAGCAGCTCACCGTTGAGTGGGTTGACGACTTCTCTTCCGAAGCCCAGCAGGCCGAAGGCATTGGCGCGGGTTGCCCGCAACGTGGCATTGAGCAGCAGGTTGCGGCCGGCCGGAATGCCGAGAAAGACCTTGGTGGCCGACAGGTAATAGTCGGTGCCGCTGTCGTCCCGGGCGCCGAGCAATGCTGGTACACCGACATTGCCCAGGTACGGCACGTCGACGCCGCGGTCGAAGTCGCGATTGCGCTTGTGCTGGACGCCCAGCGAGACCTGAGGCAGCAGGCTGTCCTGGGCATGGACGGCGTCGCCGAACAGGCGCAGCTTGGCGCCGATGATGTCCATTTCGATATCGGTCGAGCGAGCGGTTACATTGCCCGGTGGGCCGAGGATGGGTTCGAGCCCGCCGACCAGGGCGCCGGCGGTGGACGCCACCACGCTACGGTCGACGTCGAGTCGTTGTCGCGCCAGCGAGATTTCCAGGCGGTCGTAGAAGCCGACGCCGACCCCGGCCGACGCCAACTGGTAGTCGCTGGTGGTCAGGTAGGTCGCGTGGGCCGAAGCACCGATTTCATCCTGGGTGCCGTTTCCGGTAATCAGCGCCCAGGGGGTGAGGCCGCCACCGGCGGCTCCCTCAAACTGGGTGACGCCGCCGGTACCGAGCAATTTGCCGCCTGCGGCCAGAGCAGCTGTGGCGCTGGTCAACAGGGCCGCAGCCAGAATTGTTCGCAACATGTTTCTCTCCTTGACGGGTGAATCGTTCACATCGTGTTGTTGATACGCGGCGACACTGTCGATTGGATGCATGGATTCGCCGTTGTTTGGGTGATGCGGATCACAGCTGAGAGGAAATGCCGCTTCAACACACCGATCCGTCCGAACTGATCGAATCGATCTGCGGCGCCGACGAGCGCGCTCTGGCTACGCTCTTCGATCTGTATGCCGACCGGGTCTATGGACAAGCGCTGTCGATCCTGCGCTGTCCGGACGATGCCGAGGAGGTGTGCTCTGAAGTTTTCGACAAGGCGTGGATTGGCGCCGAGCGCTTCGACCCGGAACGCGGATCGGTTGCCACCTGGCTGGGTGCGATGGCGCGCAATGCCAGCCTGGATCGGTTGCGTCGAAACGCCCGGCATGTCCGGGACCGCGTGGATGTCGACGTCGACGGCGCCGAGTCGCTGCAGCCGGTACCCGAACTCCTGGTCGATCAAAAACAGTTCAAGGAAGCGTCAAGGGATGCCCTGGCCACGCTGAGCAAGACGCAGCGTCGCGTCCTGCGCCTGGCGTTTATTCAGGGTCTGACCCACCAGGACATCGCCAACCGTCTTAGAATGCCCCTGGGCACCGTCAAGTCGCACTGCCGACGCGGATTGTGTGCGATGCGGTCGGCCCTCATTCGTTTTGACCCGGCTAGACAATGAGTAGCAGCGACTCCCACAACAGCGATGCCGAAATGTCGAATACGGCGCCCGAAATGGATGCCGAGCGTCGCGAACGCCTGCGCAACCGCCTGCTTGAACGGGCGGGTGCGGCGATGCAGGTCACGCGAGAAACCGAGGCCAAATGGCGGTCCTTCCTGCCGGGCATTCGGGTCAAGATTCTTCACTCAGACCCATCTTCGGGCATCCAGACGGCACTCTGGCGGCTCGATCCAGGCGCACATATTCCGGCCCATCCGCATAGCGAGGATGAGGAATGCTACGTGCTCGATGGAGTGTTGGAATTGAAGGGCGAGCGCTACTACCAGGGCGATTTCATGCTCGCCCCGGCCGGGAGCCGCCATTCAACCATCCGCTCGTCCCAGGGTGCACTGATGCTGATCCGCGGAGAGCGCGTTTCATGGCGCGAGCGCCTGTTTCTGCGCGCTGCGGTGGCGCTGGGGCGTTAAGGAACGCGCCTCACTCCCTCCATCCAGCGTATTTTTCAAAGGTGCCTGACGTTCGTCAGTCCGGCCGGTGATAAGGGCGGCCTTCCTTGGTGGTGTGCTGCGGTACGGATGGCCGGGTGATATCGATCGTCACCTCCACGCGTTCGCCGAGGCGATTCGAATCGCGCAGTTGCCGCGTGGTTACGCGCTCTTCGGCGCGATAGTGCCACACCAGCAGCTCGCCTGGTCCCGCAGGGAGATTCGTGAGTTCAAAATTACCGTCCTGGTCGGGCGAGTCAAAGTGAGGCGTATCCAGAACCAGCACGAAGGCGGCCATATTGGGATGAATGTTGCAGTAGATATCGACCATGCCGGCACCCTCGAAGCGGGTGGTCGCGCCTTCATCGGGGCCGTAGACGCCCACGTCGAATTTGTGTTCGGGTGTCATTGAGAAAACGTTGTGGCGAATGTCGTCCAGATTCGGAAAACGAACGCGCGTGCCCGATGTGACGGCGAGCGTCTGCGGGTAGAAGCGCTTGCGCCGGGTGATCATCTCCTGTTCTTCCATCGGCGCGACCTCGATGCTGTGATCCGGGCGCCAGGCGACGATGGTCTGATCGAGGTAGGTCGCGGCGTAACCCATCTCGCGGCCGTTGCGCAGGACCTTGACCTGTCCCTCGATTCGGCGATTGAGGGCCGGCTGCTCGCTTGCACTGGCCGGCCTTTCTGCGGCAGGTTGCGCCGACTCGGGCGTTGCGGCTTCGCTTCTTTGAGCTTGTTCCGCTTCGATTCGCTCGGCGGGTTCAGCGGGTTCAGCGGGTTCAGCGGGTTCAGCGGGTTCAGCGGGTTCAGCAGGTTCAGCAGGTTCAGCAGGCTCAGCGGGCTCAGCAGGCTCAGCAGGCTCAGCAGGCTCGGCAGGCTCGGCAGGCTCGGCAGGCTCGGATTCCGGGTTCTCTCCGGCCTGTCGCCCGGCTTCCCGACGTTCTTCTTCGGGTGCGGATGCGCCCGGTGCCTGCGTGATCGGTTCGGTGGGCGGTTCCGGCTGCGGCGGCGACACCGACGCACAGGCGGTCAGCAAGAGTACGCTCGACACCAAAAGCGTGTGTCGAAAGCCAGTCGCTCCGTTCAAGCGGCGCGTTCGAAATCGAAACATGAATCCCTCCGGCGATACATTGCGTTTGCTAGCGTTTGAGGCGCCTCTGAACAACGCTGCACGGGCGCACCGCCGCGCTCGTGCAGCGTTATTCAGAGAGTCCTCAGGAGATTGATACGCACAATCTACGAAGGTGGATGCACCCAAGGTGCACGAAAGCCCGGTGACGCGGTGCCTCAGTCCTCGGGGTGGGCTTTCAGCATGAAGCCGTCGTTGCCGATCAGGACGAGTTCGCGTCCGCCGGGACCGGTCGTGACCCAGCCGCGGCCGCTGTAGGAGTCGATGGGGTAGTCCTCATCCGGCCGGTTGATCACGAATTCGAGCAGGCCGATGCCGCCGTCGTCGATGTCGTCGAGCCAGCCTTCGAAATGGCACTCGCCCTGGGGCTGGTAGATGGGAAACATGTCGATGCAGGCATGCCCGTTGGGATTGATCGTGAGCCAGGCCCGAGTCGGGAAATACGGGTCGCGCATCGGGATTTCCCAGCGGCCGGCCAGGGTCTCGGCATCGACCGGCGTGAGGAGTGAGCGATCGTCGTCGGCCGGCCAGATGGTCAGGGTGCGCGTTCGGTTCTCGGTTTCCCAGGTCAATTCGGCGCCGGCTTCGTCGTCGAACCACTGCCCCAGCAGATCCCAGCTCTCGGGGTCGGCTTCGACGCGGGTCCAGCGCGCCAGGCTGGCGGTACCGGTGATCTGTCCGTCGCCCTCGACGGGTTGGGTGACGACCGTGTGGTGAGCGCGGGTTGCCATGGGTTGGCCGCCGAAGAGGGGAATTCCCATGTCCTCCACGCCCCAGAGCCGGCCCTCGAGATCCAGGAAACCCGTGAAGCCTTCCGGGCCCATGGGGCCGCTGGAGACGATTTCGCCCGTGTAGCGTCCGAACTCGGCGGTTGCGACCGGTGGCAGCGTGCAGTCCGCCCCGACGATGCCGGCCAGGCGGTGCAGCTGCATCGAGCCTTCGCCGTAGGCGGGGTCGCTGGCATCCCAGCTCAGCTCCGCGCGGCTGCAGCTGGAGAATTCGATTGACGCTTCGCCCCAGACCGTGACTTCGTTGTCATCCGGGTTGAATTCCCCGAAGCGCATGCCGCGCGGTGCGTAGACCGGGCCTTGCATGCCGTGGCCGGAGACCTCGCCCTCGATGACCAGCGTCAGCGGATTGCCGTCGGGATCATAGACGTGCCAGACCGCCTGGGCGAAATCCGGCTGGACCAGCAGCAGGGTGATGCCGTGCCCGGACTGCGCCGGGTTGTACCAGTGGCCGCTGATGCCGCCGGGCAGGGCCGCGGATGCCGTTTGCACGGACAGGGCGAAAAGCGTTGTGAGCGCCAGAATGCGAATGAAAGATTTCATGAATAACGTCCTCAAGCCAAGGTGCCAATCCCCTGAATACACAGGTTACGCCCGTGATTCTGATGGAGCAATCGTCGGCGGCCTGTGTTGTTCCTGCCGGGGTGGCGCCCTCAGGCGCAAACGCGGTTCCGGCCCGCGGATTTGGCGCGGTACATGGCGTCGTCGGCCCGGCGGATCAGACGGATGATCTCGTCGTCATCGCGCAGCTGCGCGACGCCGAAGCTGACGGTCACGGAAACGCGCTGGTCGCCGCAGGCAACCGGGCGCTCGGCGATGGCCTGCCGGATTTTTTCGGCCGCCTGGACGGCCTGTGTCTCGTCGGTGTTGGGCAGGAGCAGCAGAAATTCCTCGCCGCCCCAGCGCACCGCCAGGTCCTCGGTGCGCAGGTTCTCGCGAATGCGCTCGCCAACCGCCCTGAGCACGTCGTCGCCCACGGCGTGACCGTAATTGTCGTTGACCCGCTTGAAGTGGTCGAGATCGCCGATGGCGATCGACATCGGCTGGTCGTGGCGACGGCTGCGCGACATCTCCTCGGCGAGGCGAGATTCGAGATCGCGCCGGTTGTGCAGCCCGGTGAGGACGTCGATGCTGGCGAGCCGGTGCAGCGCGCGCTGCAGGGCGAACTGCTGTGAGCGAATCCGGTAGAACAGCTCCGAGGCGATCATGGCGATCGCCAGCATCATCAGGGGATCGGCCAGGCGGTAGATGGTTTCGAGCAGGTCGGCGCCGTGCAGCGCCAGCCAGGCCAGGCTGAGCGCGAAGGGTACGCCGAAGTAAACCAGCACCTCCCGGCCGCCCTGCAGGGATAGCAGGGAGACGGCAAAGGTCGCCATGATGATGCCGCGCGCCATCTGCTCCGGATCGCCGGCGGGGTGGAGCGCATCGGTCGTGAACAGGCCGAACATCATGATCATCACGCTGGCGGCAACCAGCCGCAGCATCAGATGGGTGCGCTTTTCTCCCAGCTCGAAAACACAACTCGAAAGAGCGGCCAGCGCCAGCAGCACCACCGGCGTGCGCCAGGCCGCGTGCATCCACTGAAGTTCGGTGGGCGTGCGTCCGGCGAATATTTCGATCAGCTGGTAGACCGGTATGACCACCAGCGCCAGTGCGGCGGCCGCACAGGTCGTCGCCCGCAGGATCAACATTCCCGCATCGCCGGTCTGCACTTCGAAGTTGCTGCTGTCGTTGTCGAACAGCTTCGGACGCGTCATGAACCCCCCGGGAGAACGCGATGTGTCGATAAAAACCAGCTTAGCCAGTATTCACTCCGGCCATGTTGACCTCGAACAAGATCGAAAGTGCAAATATGCCATCCTGTCGCCCTTCAATCGGATTCAAACGAGAGACTTCACGATGGAAAACCGGCCCGAACTGGGAAGCCGTGCGCTGTTCGAGGGGCTCGAAACGGCGGTCTATGCCAATCACGCCTCGCTCTCCCCGCCTTCGCGTCCGGTCAAGGAGGCCGTGGCGGCCGTTCTCGAAGGCTACGGGCATCAGGGCATGGCCTGGTACGTGATGGAAGTCGAGCGCCGCGAGCGGCTGAGGAACCGCCTCGCCGGCCTGATCGGCGCGGCTGCCGGCAGCGTCGGCCTGGTGGCCAACACCTCCGCGGGCGTGCTCGACATCGCCCTGGGCCTGCCATGGCGGCGCGGCGACCGCGTGCTGCTGTTCGAAGGCGAGTTCCCCACCAACGTCACGCCCTGGCAGCAGGCCGCGCGGCGTCACGGTCTCGAGCTGGTCTGGATGACGGCCGACGATTTCCGCACCCAGCGCGAGGTCGCGCTGGCGCGCCTGGAGGCGGAACTCGAGCACGGCATCCGGCTGGTGGCGGTCAGCGCGGTTCAGTTCACAACGGGTCAGCGCATGCCGCTGGCCGAGATGGGCGAGTTGTGTCGCGCCCACGGTGCCGAGTTGTTCGTCGATGCCATCCAGGCCGTGGGTATCGTGCCGCTGGACGTGCAGGCGATGGGCATCGACTACCTGGTCTGCGGCAGCCACAAGTGGCTGATGGCGCCGGAAGGGGTTGGTTTTCTCTACGTCGCCCCCGAGCGCGCCGATCAGCTCGAACCGAATATGGCCGGCTGGCTCAGCCACGAGGATGCCTTCGCCTTTCTCACGCGTGCGCCGGGCGAGTTGCGCTACGACCGGCCGTTTCGCCGCGGTGCCCTGATGGCCGAGGCGGGTACGCCCAACACGCTGGGTGCCGCCGGCCTTGAGGCTAGCCTGGGACTGATCGAGGATATCGGCGTGCCGGTCGTCCTCGAACACGTGCAGCGCTGGCACGATGCGCTCGAGCCCGGGCTTGTCGAACGCGGCTTCGAGAGTGCGCGTATGGATTGCGTGCAGGGGCGCTCCGGTATTCTCAGTGTTCGCCCTGATGATCCGTCGCTCGCACCGGCCTGGGTTCAGGCGTTGGCTAGGCGAAGTGTGGCCTGCGCCAGCCCCGACGGCTGGATCCGTTTTTCGCCGCACTGGCCCAATGCGCTCGACGAGCCGCCGCGCGTGCTCGAGGCCGTCGATGACATTCTCGACCGGGGTACACTAGGGAGCGTTCTAAATGTCTGAATCCGTTTCCTTCTGCGGCCACTCCATGCCCAGCTTTCGGGCACGCGCCTTCCACTTCTCGCGTGCGGCGTGGCGCAGGTCTTCGACGGTGTCGCTCTCGTCGACGATTTCCATGCCGAGCAGGGTCTCGAGTACGTCTTCCATGGTCACCACGCCGGCCAGCCCGCCGTACTCGTCGACGGCGACGGCGAAGTGTTCCTGGCGCGACAGCAGCTGGCTGAACAGTTTCTGCAGCGGCACGAACTCGGGCACGAACAGCACCTCGCGCTTGAGTTCGTCGAGGCGGGTGTCGCCCCGACCCTGCGCCTGCGCGAGCATGATGTCGGTCTTGAGGACATAGCCGCGGATGTCCTCGTCGGACTCGCCGTAGACCGGGTAGCGCGAGAAGGGCATGGCCCTCGAGGCCTCCATGACTTCCCGCACCGTCTGGTCGGCCCGCAGCATGATGGCGGCCACGCGCGGGGTCATGATGTCTTCGACGCGGATGGCGCTGAAGCGGATCAGGTTGGTGAAAATGTTCGATTCCTCTTCCTCGAACACGCCCTCTCGCGTGCCGGTCTGCGCCAGCACGCGGAATTCTTCGCGGCTGACGGTCGGCGCGGACTTGTCGTGTGCCAGCCAGCGGGTGATCAGCTTCGACATCTGGACCAGGGGCCAGGTCAGGTAGATCAATACGATGCAGGTGCTGGCCGTGAATCCGGCCAGGGCCTTGGCGTGGGTGGCGCCCAGGGTCTTGGGGAT
This sequence comes from Lysobacterales bacterium, assembly GCA_034520805.1. Taxonomy (GTDB): domain Bacteria; phylum Pseudomonadota; class Gammaproteobacteria; order Xanthomonadales; family Wenzhouxiangellaceae; genus Wenzhouxiangella. The sequence continues at coordinate 313,096 of JAXHNG010000001.1, forward strand.
GATCTCGGAAAAGATCAGGATCAGCAGCGTGACGATGGCCGAGGTCAGGCTGACCCAGGCCTGGCCGAAGACCACCTGTGCCTGCGCGCCGACGCCGGCGGCGCCGAACGTGTGGGCAATCGTGTTGAGGCTGAGGATCGCCGACAGCGGTTGGTCGATATCGTGCTTGAGGCGCCTCAATTGCTTGCCGGTGCGGCCACCGCGTTCGTTGAGGACGGCGACATGCGCCGGCGTGATGCTCAGCAGGGCGGCTTCGAGAATGGAGCAGAGAAAGGAAACGCCGATGGCGAGGAAGAGGTAGAAACCCAGTAAGCCCATGTCACGCCGCTCGATAAGAGTACCCGCGATTGTAACGGAGGGGGCTTCGGCGGGTGTCGGCGGCCGATCAGAAGCCGTGGATACTGAAGCCGCCGTCGACAGCCAGAGTCTGGCCGGTGATGTACCCGGCCGCCGGCATGCACAGGAAGGCGACGGTTGCCGCTACTTCCTCGGGCCGGCCGATACGTTTCAGCGGTGTCCTCTCGAGCACTTCAGCCAGGAAGTCGGCGTCATCGAGCACCTGCCGCGCCAGCGGCGTGTCGATGTACCAGGGCGCGACGGCGTTGACGCGAACGCCGTCGTTGGCCCACTCGGCGGCGAGGTTGCGCGTCATCTGGTTCATGGCTGCCTTGCTCATGGCGTAGGGCGCGCCGGTACGCAGATGCGTCTGGCCGGCGACCGACGATATATTCACGACGCTGGCCGACCCGGCGGCCTTCAGCTGCGGATGGGCCGCCCGGGCGAGTTCGAACCCGGCGATCAGGTTGGTGTCGAGGATGCCGCGCAGTTCGTCCTCCGAGTAGGCCAGGGCCGGCTTGCGGATGTTGTAGCCGGCGTTGTTGATCAGGGCGTCGAGCGGCCCGTCAAGCGCTTCGAGCAGGGCTTGACGGTCATCGGGATCGGTGACGTCGGCGGCGACGGGGTGGGTGATGTAACCGCGCTCGGTCAGCGCCGAGGCGGCGCCGTCCAGACGATCGCGCCCGCGCGCGCTCATCCAGACCTCGGCGCCGCGTTCGCACAGTGCCGCGGCGATGGCCAGGCCGATCCCGCGGCTGGCGCCGGTCACCAGCGCGCGTTGGCCGGCAAGCGACCACAATTGACGATTCTTCTCACTCATGCCGGCATTATCGGTCGCACGTGTTGCAGGCTCAATGACCCGCGGTACCATGAAAAGAAGCTATCGATCGGGGCCATCATGGAAATCGAACAGATCGAGATTCGCGATCACCTGCGTCAGCGCGAGCCGTTCAGCTTTCTGACCAGCGAGGAGCTGGACCAGGTGGCGCGATCGGTCGAAGTGGCTTATTTCCGGGCCGGATCGGACATCATTGCCTTCGGCGAGGAAATCAATAACCTGCACTATATCCGCAGTGGCTCGGTGGAGCTGTTTCGGCGCAGCGGCGAACTCTACAATCGACTCGGCGAGGGCGATATCTTCGGCCAGCTCGGCTTGCTGTCGGGCCGCAGCGCGCGCTTTCCCGCCCGCGCCCTCGAAGACACGTTGATCTACTTCGTCCCGGCCGAGACGTTTCGCGAGCTGTTCGACGCCAACCCCGCCTTTGCCGACTTCGTCGAGGTCGAGGATCGGACCCGCCTGCGCCATGCCGCCGCGCAGAAGGGCGGCGACAATCCCTTGCTGACGCTCACGGCGGGCAAGCTCGTCAGCCACTCGCCGGTCGCGGTGACGATTTCGACCAGCGTCGAGGCGGCGGCGCGTCTGATGACCGAAGAGCGCGTCACCTCGGTGCTGGTGATGGAAGACGAGCCGGAGGGCAAGGATGCCGCATCGGCGCGCCTGGCCGGCATTCTGACCGACAGCGACCTGCGCCGCCGCGTTATTGCCGAGGGTCTGCCGGTCAGCACGCCGGTCGGCGAGGTCATGTCCGAGGGTGTGTCGTGTGTGCGTGACGACCAGTACCTGTTCGAGGCGCTGCTGCTGATGCTGCGCCAGAACGTGCACCACCTGCCGGTGTTGCACCGCGAGCGGCCCATCGGCGTGCTCGACCTGGCCGACATCGTTCACCACGAGACCCAGAACAGCCTGTTCGTGGTGCGCAACGTCTTCCACTGCAACTCGCACGAAGAACTCGAAGACCTGCGTCCGGCGGTGGCAGCCAGCTTCATTCGCATGGTCGGCGAGGACGCCAACTCCCACATGATCGGATCGTCCATGGCCACCATCGGCAGAGCCTTCAAGCAGCGCCTGCTCGAACTCGGCGAGGAAAAGCTGGGGCCGCCGCCGGTGCCCTACTGCTTCCTGGCCTTGGGCTCGATGGCGCGCGACGACCAGTTCCTGTATACCGACCAGGACCACGCCATGGTGCTCGACGACGACTTCGACCCGAAGCGCCACGACGAGTACTTCCGCGAGCTGTCCCAGTACGTCAGCGACGGTCTGCACCGCGCCGGCTATGTCTACTGCACCGGCGACATCATGGCCACCAACACCAAGTGGCGCCAGCCGCTGTCGGTCTGGAAAAAGCAGTTCATGGAGTGGATTCACCGGCCCACCGCCGAGCGCTTGCTGCACAGCGCGATCTTCTTCGATCTCGACGGCGTGGCCGGAAAGACCAGCATGGCCGACGAACTCAAGGCCCTGATCGGGCGTGAAGCCAGCGCCGAGCCCATCTTTCTGGGCTGTCTGGCGATCAACGCCAACAACCGCACCCCGCCGCTGGGGTTCTTCCGCGATTTCGTGCTCGAGCAGGGCGGGCGGCACGAGAATTCGATCAACCTCAAGCGTCGCGGCACCGCGCCGCTGACCGACGTGATCCGCGTGCACGCCCTGGCCGCTGGGTCGACGGCGCAGAACTCGTTCCGGCGGCTGGAAGACACGGTCGCCGCCGGCTACCTGACCGCCAGCATGGCCGCCGACCTGCGCGACGCGCTGGAATTCATCGCCATGGTCCGTGCCCGCCACCAGGCCCGGGACGCCGAGCGCGGCGGCGAGCCGAACAACAATATCGATCCGGAAACGCTTTCTTCTTTCGAGCGCCGCAGCCTCAAGGATGCCTTCAAGGTGTTGTCAAACGCCCAGAAATTCATCCGGTTCCGCTACCGGCCGGTTCGGACCTGACCATGCTGTTCGAGCGTCGCAAGACCGACCCCGCGACCGACTGGCCGCTGCGCCTGGCGGAGCTGGCCGAGGCGTCCGAAGTTGAATTGCTCGAGCGGTTCTACGCGCGCGGCACGGTTGCGGCTCAAACGCCGCTGTCGGAGGTGCCCCTGGTCGCGCTCGACCTGGAAACCACCGGCCTCAATCCCGAACGCCACGGTATCGTCAGCCTCGGCCTGGTGCCCTTTACGCTCTCGCGCATTCGCATGAACGAGGCGTACTACCGGGTCGTGCGGCCGCGGCGGGAACTCGAGGAGCGCTCCGTCACCATTCACCAGATTACCCACGAAGATCTCGATGAAGCACCCGACCTGGCCGAGCTCGCCGAAACCCTGCTCGAGGCGCTCGCCGGCCGGGTGGTGGTCGTGCACTACCACGCCATCGAGCGGCGTTTTCTTCACCGCGCTTTTGCTCGGCGTTTCGGCGAGGGCGTGCTGTTTCCGCTCATCGACACCCTGGCGATCGAAAAGCAGATCACCCAGCGCATCACGCCCAATCCGCTGACCTGGTTCGGCAACCGACGCGTTTCGCTGCGCCTGGCTGACGCCCGGCGGCGCTACCACCTGCCCCAGTACTCACCGCATCATGCGCTGACCGACGCGCTGGCCACCGCCGAGTTGTTCCAGGCTCAGGTGGCGTATCACGGCAGCCCCGAGGATCCGGTTGCCGAGTGGTGGCTATAAGGGGAGTTGAAAATTCGAAATCCCAAGCACCAAATCACAAACAAATTCGAATGACCGAAGTTCGAATGTTCCAAACGGGTCGCGTCGATCACCTTGGCAGATGCGTCCTTTACCAGTTTCCGTGCAACGTAAGCCACATCTTGCTGACGTCGGCGCGGCCGTCGTCGCCGTCGAACAGGGCGGCTTTTATTTCCACCGACAGTCCGGCACCCAGGGGGCGCTTGGCCATCAGGCCGAATTCGCGGCCGTAGTTCTTCGAGCCGCGTTCGCTGCGGAAATCGTGCAGCTTCAGCAGGCCGCTCCAGCGACCGAAATTCGCGCCGGCCGCGGCGTAGGTGTCGACCAGGCCGTTTGGCGGGGTGGACAGGAACTGGTCGGTCCAGCCGTTGTGGGCGTGGAGGGTGGCCAGCGGGGTCTGGAAGGCGTAGTCGCCGTCGCCACCCAGGCGCTCGTGGCCGGCAAACCAGTGCCAGTGCGCCAGCTTCTGTGCGATGCGGCCGTGGACGTAGTTCTGCCCGTCGACGTCGTCGAGCCGGCGAATACCGTCCTGCCGGGCGAATTCCAGGCGGTAGGCCAGCTTGCTCGCACCGGGCAGGTCTCCGCTCAGGCGCAGCCCGAGATTGCGGTGCGACGCCGCGCGGTCGTCGAATGCGATGCGGTGTGCGTAAAAGGCCAGGCGGCTTTTGCCCAACGCTCGCTCGAGCGTCGTCATCCAGGTGTTGAGGTCCGCTTCGGCCAGCAGCTCGTTGGGATTGGACGGGCCGAACACGCGGTGCGCCTTGTCGAGCCAGCGCAGGTCGACACGCCACTCGCCCGGCTCGAATCCAAGGGTCACGGCGTCGAAGGTCTGTTCGAGCTGTCGAAAGCCGACATTGCCCAGGAAGCGGACGTTGTCTTCGATCAGGCGTTGCCGGCCGGCGCGGAGGCTGAAACCTTCGGGTCTCGAGTAAGCGATCCAGGCCTCCGAGACGTTCTCGTCGTCGGGGTCGGCCACGACCGGATAGGCCGTTCGGCCGTTTGCGGTGGAGTTGAAGTCCTCGCTGCCAAGGTGGCGATTGGCATGCGCCGTTACGCCGAACTGCCAGCCGGACCAGTCGGGACTGATCAGGCCGATCCGGGCGCGCAGCGTCGAGGCGGTGGCGTCTTGCGCGAAGCGGTCGTCATCGACCTGCTCGAGGCGGTAGCGCAAATCGAGCGAGGGGCGCCACTCGTTTGTTTCTGCGACGCTGGTGGACAGCGGCAGTGCGAGTGGCAGGGCAAGGCCGAGGCCGACAATATAGCGGGCGAGATTGGGCATGGCCGACTCCGTGTTGGTCAACAGGGAGTCAGTATCCGCGCCTCACAAAAGAAGTAATTGATCCGCATCAAAGCGGCGCACTCAGCAGTCGCCGACTTCCTTGAGGCCGGCCATGTCGAGGATCTTGATCTCGCGACGGCGGACTTCGATCAGGCCCATTTCCTGCAGGCGGCCGAACAGGCGGCTGACCGTCTCCAGCACCAGGCCGAGGTAGTTGGCCAGGTCGGAGCGGGACATGCTCAGCGTCAACTGCTCAGGGCTGCGTCCCAGCCGCGCCTGGCGCTTGCTGAGGCTGTGCAGAAACAGCGCCAGCCGGCTGATCGCCTGGTTGCGGCCCATCATGGCGACGTGATCGTGGTCGTCGCCGACGTCGCGGCTGACCAGGCGCATGAACTGGCGCTGCAGCCCGGGGACCGCCGAACAGATACGCTCCAGCTCGGAATAGGGCAGGCGACAGACGCTGGAGGGTTCGAGTGCTTCGGCCGTGCACTGGTGCCGCTCGGTGGCGAGCGCGTCGAAGCCCAGGATCTCGCCGGGCAGATGGAACCCCAGAACCTGCAGTTCGCCGCCTTCAGACACGGCCTGGGTCTTGAGCGCCCCGGACTTGATGACGTACAGCGCCCGAAAGGGCGATCCGGCATGGTACAGGACGTCGCCGACAGCCAGGCCGGTCCGGTCGGCCACCATCTGATCGACCCGGTCGACGTCGTCGTTGTCCAGGCCAGCCGGGAGGCACAAGTCGCGCAGGTCACAGCGCGCGCATTGCCGCCGGACCTGGTCCAGGTCGAAGGCCGTATTGGTGACAGGCATTGAATCCCCGCAGGCTAGGGTAGATGCAGTATTTGCACTTTATCATATGCCCTTGGGTGTCCCCGGGCCGTTGACGCGCCGGATCAGGGCAGGCCCAGCAGCTTGTGGGTCTGAATACTCAACCGCCAGGCCGGGTGTCGCTTGCAGTAGTCGATGGCCAATCGCGTGTTCTCCGCCAGGTCCGGGCCGTCCATCGGCTGCAGCAGAAAGTGGCGAAAGTCGAGTCGCTCGAAGCACTCGGGGTCGATGCCGGCTTGGGGGTAGACCAGCTTGAGTTCATCGCCGCTTTTCTGCACCTGGCGCGCGCCCGCCTTGGGGCTGACGCACAGCCAGTCGATACCGGTCGGTGCCGGCAGCGTGCCATTGGTTTCGACTGCGACTTCGAAGCCCGCGGCGTGGAGCGCGTCGATGGCCGCTGCATCGAGCTGCAACAGCGGCTCTCCACCGGTGCAGACCACCAGCTTCGGGCCTTTGGCCTCGTGCGGCCAGCGCCGGCCGACGGCCGCCGCCAGGGATCCGGCCTCCTCGAATTTGCCGCCGCCGGGTCCGTCGGTGCCGACGAACTCGGTATCGCAGAACTGGCAGATGGCCAGGTGGCGGTGCTGCTCGCGCCCGGACCAGAGATTGCAGCCGGCAAAGCGCAGGAACACGGCCGGGCGACCGGCGTTGAGCCCCTCGCCCTGCAGCGTGTGAAAGATCTCGTGGACGCTGTAGGTCATGGTTCCAGCGCTTCGCGCGGGTCTTCGCCGCGCAGCAGCACAGCACCACAGCCGGGCGTGTGCAGGACATCGACGCGGCACAGCGCGGGCAGTTCGGCCGCCATCTTCGATTCGATCTGCTCAGCGATCGAGGCGTCGTCGTTGTCGGCGAGCCCGGGGTGCTCGTGCAGGGGCTGATGGTCGAGCGCGCGAAACAGCGGATCAAAGCGGCGCTTGACGTCGCCATAGTCGTGCACCCAGCCCATGACCCGCTCGAGACTGCCGGACAGGTGGAGTCGGACGGTGAAGGTATGCCCGTGGATCATTCGCCTCGCATCATCCGCCGGCGCCTGCGCGAGCCGCACGGCGCTATCGAAGGACATGGACTTCCAGATGCGCCAGCGCTCACCGTCGAAGTGGCAGCCGGCCGAGGCCGTTTCCATGACGGTCACGCCGGCGAGTCCGGGCAGGGAATCCCCCAGCCCCTGCCAGATCCATTGCCCCAGCACCTCGCTGGTCGGATTCTCCAGGCCGGGCAGGTCGTTGAGGCAGGCCAGGTGCAGGCGCGTCTGTAGCGGGTGCCAGGCGCGGGCGATGGACGCCTGTGCAGCTGTGGCGCCCTCTCGGGGCTCGATGGCGGTGAACAGGGTGACTTCGAAGCCGTGGCCGTGCATGCGTCCGCACTTGTGCCCGGCCGGCACATTCGGCAGGCAGTGCGCCGACTCGAAGCGGAACCGTCGCCAGGCCAGCCGCCGTCCTTCGGGGTCGACGACGGCACCGCAATCGGGTGCGCTCCGGAGTGCCAACCCGGCCTTGCCGGCCAACCCGGTTTCAGACAACAGCCACTCGGCGAGGCGGGTGTCGTCGGGTTCCTCGATCCGTTCGTTGATCAAGCGATAGTCGAGCGCGGCAACCGGTGTCTCGAGCATGGTCTGCAGGGCCCTGACTTCGTCTCCCCGGAATCGCGCCCGGCAATCGGCCTGCGGCGCGACGAGGCGTGCCTCGAAGCCGTGGCCGTGCAGTGCGCAAGCCGAGTCCAGAGAAGACAGACGCCGCGCCGCCTGAAACGGCCGCATTGCAGAGAAGAATATCGAGGGGGCGTTCATGCCGGGGCGCTGCCGCTGGATCACTGCGAGGCGGGACGCGCCTCGAAGTGCAAAACGATGGTGGCTACGGGTGGAACAGCCCGAACCTGGCACCTAAGTCACTATTAGGTTATTGATTTTAAAGCCTTGATTCTTCAAAAGTGCTTTCTGCTAACCCATAGCTTGCTTCAAAGTGTACCAATCTGTGCAGCAAAATGGGTGGTTTTTCTAAGCAATTGACAGCACTTAAATCGACTTTTTGCTTCCAAGGTGGTTAAGAACGCTTTGCAGTAAATCGTTGTTGAGCTCCATCCTGGCTTCGGTTTCTGCCGTCCTTAGGAGCTCGGACTTTAAGTTGCGCAGAGAGGTCCTAAGTTTCTTTACTACGTTGCTTAACTCCATGGCGGACTCAATGCTCTCCCCTCCACGCCGGAACGACGTCCTCAAATTCGTGATTCTGCCAGTATTTTTTCCGACTTGAGCCGATTCCAGGCTGGTCTCTACTGGCTTACATGGCTCAGATTCGGTTGGGTAGAAGAAAAGTGCCTCGACCTTCACCTCTTCCGCATCCGAATCCTCAGGTCTAAAAACTGTGATCTCAATGCGGATAGGGATGTCCGATGGGGCAGGCGACAATACAGCTTGAGTCCGCCCCCGGTTGACGGACTTCTTGGGTCCTTCGTGAACCAACTCGCGGCATCAACGGGGAAAGATTGGGAGGACTTAAGGGTTGAGGATGGTTGATTCATCATGCATTCCTCCTACAGCTGTTCTGACAGTCGAAGAATCATTCTCTGAGATAGCACGACCGCAGAGTAGATCGATTCTATCTTCTTGATTCCGTTAGGGTCTATGCAATCCAAAACGATTACGCCCCATACGTTTCCATCGTCTTTCTCAATTGGGATTCCCAGCAGCGACCGGGGTAGGCCAGATTGGCGATCTTCGGGAAGACTTGCTTGGCGCTTCAGTCGCTGAATAACGAAATCCTCGTCGACCCAACTTCTCCTAGCATACTCTTTTATCGATTTTTCGTTGTGAAGCGACGGGGAATTGAGTTGTTTTGGGGTGAACGTTGTAGGGCATGCCCAGGTTTGCCCTGCTACGCCCTCCGCTTCGTCCCCATTGTCTGGGGCCAAGAACAGCGAGTTTGACTTCTGTGTTGAATGACCGGAGCGAGCGATTTGGACTAGCCAGCCTGAACCTGGATGCCGCCAACGCCCACTTCGTTTCCATTTCCTCCGGAGAGGAAAAATCTTATACTTTCGGTACCGGAAGAGTGTAACGCGATAATGGTGAGCGCTAGCGTTGACATGTTCTTCCTCAAGCAGTGCTGTTTGAATTCCTTAAGGAGTGCTTCAACCGTCCTCCACGCGCCATGGGTTGCTCGTCTTTAGACGGAATAACTCGCTGCCAAACACTCCTAGCCCGCAAAATGCGATGAAAAGCAAGCCGTGTGCGTCGAAAAATACCAGAGTAGCCTTCCACGCAGGCTGAGATGCTCCTTCGGCATTAAGCCGTATCAGCCAAGAGCCAAGCAGCCCTAGGGTTGTAGAAATGAACAAAGTCCAGGTGGAGATTCGCCAGACGATTTTGTGGACTTGGCTCCCTTTCATCTAACTTCCCCCGGCTTAGCTACGGCGCCGTCTCCTTGTGGCTCATCCCTTAATGTCTCCCAGTGAATCGGCCGGACCGACCGACTGCTTGAGCCTCGTCCGCTAAAGCGAAAAGGATTCGCTTGACCGCAGGCGTCGCGGGAGGAATTAGATCGAAAGACTCTATGCGCCATTCATGACATTCCGCACCGCAGCCCGCGTGGGAGTGTATCTCAATTGGAGCGCCGCTCCAATACCGGCATGGGCGGGGCGCTGAATCGCCCAGCGTCTAGTAACCTTTTGTGCTCCTTCAGGTTCCTCATCGGCCCCGAAAAGGGCTCTAATGGCATTTCACTAGCTTCTGTTTTAAGTCAGAGCCCTCTCGAGGGGAAGAGCCGTCGCTCTTCCTTTCATCGGTCAAACCCTAGCGGTAGCACGACGCAAATGAAGAATATTTATCTGGACTTCCCTCGCTTCTCGTGGACGCTCACCGAAACTCGATCCTGTGACGGGTTCTAGCTCGACGGCGCTGGACGCTTTCGGTAAGACTTTGGTTTTTTATGCGATCAGGCATTCATAAGAAGGGTTTTGGTGCCTGGGCGCCAGTACAAGGGCTATTGGTGGACCCGTACAGGCCCGCCGAGTATGCTCCGGCAGTGTATTGGCCTGGACAAGTGCCCGTTTGCATCCACTTCGGTGCCCGCGTGTGACCGGTTGAGCCTAGTGGGGTTCGGAGCTGTCCATGGATCGGGAGAAGTCCAAACTCCGGCTAGAGGGTGCCATGTTCAAGGTAGGCAAAGTTGTAAGGAGGCATGACGTGATGCAGAAAAATGATTTCGTTTCAATCTGTGGCAAGTGGATTTCATTCCTGGTTGCTACCTGCTGGTTCACTACAGTGTTGGCTATTTCACCATCGTTCGAAGCAGAAATTTCCGGCCTGAGTTCATTGGAGCCTTCAAACGGGCGCGTTCATATCGATATTGCGGTCAATATCCTTTCGGATCCGCGTTTCAACAAGGTTGTGGCCAGGAGCGTTTCTTTCGAAGAAGGTGGGCTCAATATCCTTCTAGGAGGGCAAGAGACAGACTTCAATACTCAGGAATTGAATCCGCCCTGGGAGCAGGCCTTGTCGCTCACACTGGACAATCTGCCGTCCGGTGAGTATCCGCTGCGATTGGTGATTGAGGATTCAGTGAATGACGAGCTTTTGACGCTTGATAGCGCCACCATCACCGTGCCGGAAGAGCGGCGGGCAGCGTTGCCATTCATGGTTTCGACCTGGCCGCCCGATCCTACTGTTCTGGATGATATATGGCTGATTGTGGAGCCAATCTCGTTTTGCAGTGATCTGGAGGGCGGACTAGTAATAAGTGATGCGATGATCGATGACGAACCTGTTTCATTCGAGCAGATCGCTATCTTCGAGAACGCTGGTGATTGTCCGCTAGCCGGCGAGCAGCCGATGCTCAAGACACTGGCATTGCCTGTAATGGCATTCGGTGGACGTACTAACCTGATCTATATCCGTGATGACACAATTCAGACCACAAGTATTGATCTCTCCATCGAAGACAGGCTTTCGAGGCGAATGGCGGGATCCTGGTACAACCCGGATGAAAGCGGTCATGGGATCACGCTCGAGATACTCGACAATGGGGCGGTCGTATTTTATTGGTTTACTTTTGATGGTCAGGGAAATCCTGCCTGGATTGTGGCGCAGGGTGAAAGTGAGGGCACCTCTGTCTCATTGGAAGCGCATCTTGTCTCCGGAGGGCGGTTTCCTCCTGACTTCGATGCCAATGAAATCGATGTGCAAGGTTGGGGCGAGATCAGTTTGTCGTTTTCCGGATGTAATGACGGTCACATGAGCTGGACGACTAAAACGCCTGGATTTTCTGATGGCGATATGGCGCTGGTGCGTTTGAGCGCGCCAGCGGGGCAGCCATGCCAGGGTCCGCCGCCGCCGTTTGAACGGGTGCCGGATTGGTACAGCGGCGCTGGAACCTACTTCGCCATTTCCAGTGCAGAAACGGATGATTGAAAGGCTCGGTTTGCAGGGTGTCCCGCTTGATCAAGCGCGGATCAGGCCTGAGGCTGAGTTTCTTTCGCTTCAGGGATCGTACGGATCCTCAGTCGGAGACCGGTTCCAGGCGTTATATGGCTGAGTCCACCCGGGGCCTGGGTTGACGAGGTCATTCGCCAGGTTGATGCGATCGAAGTCCTACACGGGTTCTGTATGGGAAATGCCTGCTGGTGGCCTTTGCCGAGAGTTTGTCTGCATGGGTTTTCCCTGTACCCGTGCAGACTCGCGTCGCGCCCTCGCGCAGGTTGTGGCGAAGGTCCAGTGCCCGGTCGGATTTTCTTCGTTGCCCGGAAGTCACAGGGTCGAGCCTCGTTAGCGTCGGAAGCCTCCGTGAAACGGGTGATTTCACTTCGCTGAAACTTCCGGCTTATTGATCGCTCGTTGCTACATTTGGTCGCGGACTAAAAAATTTGGTACGGTTCCCACGTTGGGCAGATGGAGCAGTCGGCAATGAATTTTGGCAAGTGGTTGACATTCGTAGTTGTCGCCTTACTGATCGGTGCCGTCATTTGGGGGGCCTGGGGCGGGGCGCTGAATACGGAATCCGCCGACCAGCCAGACAAACCAACACCAGAAGCATCTCAGCCAGCTATCAGCAATTCAGGAGAAGTCGCTGCAGAGTTGGAGTCGGATTCAAGACCGGCAGCGGCGACCGGTGAAGCACGCAGCAAGGTGAAGCGAGATCGACCGGCGGTTGAACCAGATAGCCGGCAAGTCATTATGCGCGAGGCGAGCGCAGCCCCTAACGCTAGTGAGCGAGCCAACGCGCTGGAGCAACTGGCGGATATTGACCCGGTACTTGCCGCAAGAAAACTGCTGGAGCTTGCCGCATTCTGCGCGCCGCAGCAATTGAGCGCCCTCGAGAGCAGCGAAAAGCCCCCCAGACTGCTGGAGCAGCGTCAGAATTGGTGTATGGGCCTGGACCTTTCAACGGAGAACATGAAGGCCCGGCTCGAAGAACTGACCCAGATCGACGAGGATCTTGAAGAGGAAGCGGCACGGGTTGAACGCCTGGCCCGGGACCCGTACCTCGGCCGGCAGTACGAAATGGAGGAGGAGCTCGCCAACGCTGCGCAAGAGGATCGGAGCGACCAGTTCACAGAATGGGTGCGCCAAGCGCGCTCTTACGACGATATCAACAACCTGGTGACCGTGAATATGCTGCATGCGCAGAGACACGGTGGTCGGCCATTGTGGCGGCTGGGAGCAGAGACGCAGAGCCGACTCTATCCTCAGGCAGAGTTGTTAGGGGCCCAAAGGGTTGCCCTCATTCTGTCCGGCTGCCAGCGATTCGGCGGGTGTGGGCCGGGACAATACATGACAATGCTCATTTGCACGATGGGGGGCGGGCAGTGCGCGCCGGGTAATTCGCTCCAAGAGCACCTCTACCTGACAACAACGCCAGTCACCTACAGCCTGGCCAGAGTCATCCTAGCGAGGATTTGAGCCAACGAAAAGGCCAATTTGCCCTGACTTTGCTCAATATGTCGGAGCATTACACTGGGCGCTTCCGCCTTACGGGTGGATCAGGTCCTCACAATGAATCTCTTGGTATCTACGCGCGTGTGCAAGGGCTTAGTCTGAAACCTTGCAGTGCGTTCAACCCCTGCCCACATGCACGATTGGGCTGCCGGTGCTCAGTAGCAGCGCGCGGGTGCCTCATTATGCATGGTCCTAGTTTGGGGAAGTGGGCACTGCCACAGCCGGGGTCGAAAAGTGGCTCCGCCCGCGGAATCAGGGGTTTGAAGGAATCACTAGCGGTTTTGCGAGCCAATCCCCAAGCCATCTTCTCCCAAGATCGTAAGCGCCTAAGAAACGCCCACCCTTGACCGCGTCGGGCAGCAATGCGTCAATATCATCCACGGTTTCAGCCAGCGGGAGTTCTTTGAATACGTGGCGCAGATAGGCATAGGGTTCGATGCCGTGGCCCTTGGCGGTTTCGATCAGGCTGTAGAGGTTGGCGCTGGCGCGGGCGCCGGCCGGGCTTTTTGAGAACAGCCAGTTCTTGCGGCCGATGGCGAACGGCCGGATAGCGTTTTCGATGGCGTTGTTGTCGATCGGGTAGCGGCCATCGTCGAGGTAGCGCACCAGCGCGGGCCATTGCTTGTCCAGGTAATGAAGCGCTTCGCCCAGTTTGGTCTTGGGCGCGACCCGGGGTAGCGTCTTGATCAACCAGGCTTGGAGCTTGTCAATGACCGGCTGTGACTGTTGCTGGCGTAGCTCGTGGCGCTGGTGGGCATCCAGCTCACGGGCTTCGCGCTCGACCCGGTAGAGCTTGCCGATCATGGCCAGTGCTTGATCCGGTCGTCCGGTCTTGCCCTTGGGCTGGAGCTTGGCGGCATCGAAGAACTTGCGTCGGGCATGCGCCCAGCAACCCAGCCGGGTGATCCCGTGGGTTCGACAGGCCGCGCCATAGCCAGAATAGCCATCGGCGATCAGGGCACCGCCGAAGTCTTCAAGGCGCTCGAGCGGCACGTTGCCCGAACGGCTGGCTTCGTAGTGATAGACCAGCAGGCGCTGGGCCGGCGGGCCGGCGCCCATCACCCACATGTAGCTGGTGCTTCGTGCCGGCTTGTCGGGTTCGTCAAGGACCTGGACGGTCGTCTCGTCCATGCCGATGACGGGGGCCTCGAGGATCTGCTCGGTCAGGCGGTTGATCAGCGGCTGGACCAGCTTGCCGCACTGGACCATCCAGTTGGCCAAGGTGGTGCGGTCGAGTTCGACGCCCAGCCGCGCGAACTGCTGGGTCTGGCGGTACAGCGGCAGGGCGTCGACATACTTGGCTGTGGCGATGTAGGCCAGCAGCCCCGGCGCGGCCATCGACTTGCCAAGCGGCTGGGCCGGCTTGGCCGCGGTGGCCACATGCTGCTGGCAGCCCGGGCAGGCGTACTTGAGCCGAACGTGGCGGATGACCTTGACCTGAGCCGGGATGATATCGAGCTGTTCGGAGGTCTCTTCGCCGATGTGTTCGAGCGCCTCGCCATCGTGGGGGCAGATCTTGTCGGACTCGGACAGGTCGTAGACGATCTCTTCGCGCGGCAACTCCGGCGGCAGCGCTGGTCGGCCCCGACGCTGGCGGGAATGCGGCTTGACGGCGACTTCGGGCGCTTCGGTAGCCTCGATCTCCTCGGCTTCGTTGAACAAGCCCAGCTGATCTGCACTGGCTTGCTCGCTGGTGCCAGCAAAGGTCTTGCGCTGGAAAGTGCGGATGATCTCTTCGAGCTGGCGGATGCGCTCGGCGTGGGTTACCAGCAGGGCTTCCCTGGCGCTGAGCTCGTCTTCCTGCTCGCTGATGCGCGCCTGCAAAGTGGCGATCTGATCGGCCGTTGAAGGATCTGCAGAAGAGGCTTTTTGTGTGGCCGACGACATGCAGAAAGTATAGCAGAATCAATAGCATGAGTCACCGCTAATCACTGCATTGGTGGCCGAAAAATGCAGTTGTTGATGGCCCTGCATACGCATCACATCAAAGCCTTCGAGCAGCCAGTTGAACTCGCGCTCATCCCAGCGAATGACGCCATCGGCGTGCTTGCGCGGCCACTTGAACTTGGCCTTCTCCAGGCGCTTGTACCACAGGCAGAATCCGGTCTGATCCCAGTAGAGCACCTTGAGCCGGTCGCGGTGGCGGTTGCAGAATACATACAGGGCATCGGCGAACGGGTCGAGTGCCATCTGCTGCTCGACGATGGCCGCCAGGCCATCGATGGACTTGCGAAAGTCCACCACGTCGCGGTGCAGGTAGACCGTGGGCAGGTCACGAAACAGACGCATCGGCCAGCTCCCGCATCAGTTGCGCTACCCAGCTCGATGAGGCCGACCCCGGCAGAGCCAACGCGACACCGCGCCAGGACACGGCCATCTGGCTGGTTGGCTGCGATGATACCGGCGGCGCGACCGCGACCATGCCCTGGTGCGCATCCGCTTCGCGCAGCGCCTTGCGGCGTCGGTAGAAAGACTTCGTCGTCAGACCATGGCGCTGACAGAACTCAGCCACTGACGCCGCGCCGGCGGCCTGCTGTGCGATCAGCTCACGCCACTGCTCGGCCTTGAGGTAACGTCTGCTCACTTGCTTGCTCCATCGTGGATATCGATGGCGTCAGCATAGTGATCTCTAAGCCGTTGAGAAGGGTGCCGGTTCGTAGGCGCTTACCCAAGATCAATTCGAAGGCGTCTGCCCGGCTGCATAAAATTTGGGTTCCCACTACTCTTTAGGGGAAACGGGAGCAATGAATGCGTGGGAACGAAGCAGACGCGGTCTTCAATCGCTGCAGCCGGAAGCTTTACAGCATCGCCATGGGGGTCACAGGCAACCGCCCCATGGCTGAGGATGCCGTCCATCAAGCTCTGGTGGGCTTTCTAGCCACCCAACCAGACCCGGACAATCTGGAGGCTTATCTATGCCGCTGCGTTCGTAACGAAGCGCTTCGCGCGGTCACGGGCCAGAGGCGATTCATCCCCGATGACAGTGAATTTCTGACCGACACGATGGAAAGCGAGTGGTCAAAACCGGAAGATGAAGCGTTCTTGAGGCAGGTATGCGATGCGCTGACCGCTCTCTCGGACGATCAAAGGGAAACGATCGTGATGCATATCTTCGGGGGGTTGACTTTCAAAGAGATTTCGGATGTCCGCGAGGCACCGCTCGGAACGGTGACTTCCTGGTATCGGCGCGGGATTGCCTCACTCAAGACTGGAGTGCTCAACGATGAATGATTTCGAAGAACGGCTAAAAGCCCTGAAGCTTGTAGAGCCCAGCGAGCGGTACACCTCATATGCCAGAAGCCTGTTCAGAGCTTCCGAACCGAAGAAGCCAATGGGTCTAGCGTGGGCCCTCGCGGCATGCCTGGCGCTTTCGCTTAGCGCAAACCTCTACCTAATCAGCGTTGATCACGACCAACCATCGGGAAGTGAGGTTGTGAATCGAGGTGGCGCCACTAAGCAGATCCATGGCGTCTACGTCCCTGGCAACGCGAACCAACCTCACCTAAGGATCAAGGAGAACTCCTGATGCGACTTTTTATAATTTCAGCTCTATTCTTTCTTTGCGCACCTGCTTTTGGCACCGAGATCGAACTCGAAGGAACGCTTCGGATGTTCGATGTGCGAGTCAGAGCCGACAAGCCGGGTCACGATCAGACCCCTGAGGGAGTTCCAGATTCGGAGCGGGAACTACGAAGCACACTCAAGAGAAGGTGACCCGCTCTATCGCGGCGTTCCATGGAACCTCAAGGTAGAGATGGATCCAGAATCAGAGCAAGCGCGGGTTATTTTCTGGGTCGACGATGCGGACTTTCAGCTCGATGATTCGGACGAAGCTGTCTTTGACCGTTCATTTAACATTGGAAACGTCGAACCACGCTCTCTTAAGCTTTTTACTTGGCCGAATGGTTCACTGTTGCAGCTTGTCCTGGTTCCAAGGACTATTTCGGAGGGTCTCTCACCTATTCCTATGACGACCGGCAACACAGGTCTTCTCCGTTTCTGCCTCAAGCACACGAAGGTTCTGATGGATGACACTTTCGTGCTTGGGTCGATCTCGGGCTTTGGCGAGAAAATCACCCTCGACGTCCCCGACCGAGCGTTGATCAGAATGGCATTGGAGCCCCGAGCGGATCGCCGCCCCATCGGACGCTATGAAGACGGTGTTATCTCAATCCCCTTGGAGGATGGGCACGAACTCTCCCTGTCAGGGGTGAGAATCGGCCCCATGGGCAATGATCTTGCTGGGCCTTATATCGTTTATGGAACGATAAGACAATCCACGACCTCTCTGGCAGACATGCGCGAGGTCGTCGAGTCCCGACTGCATAAGCAGCACTCAGGCCAGCGACTGGACGCGCTGCTAAGGGCCTTCAGGGCGAACCCCTTTGGTGCGCTTGGGCGCGTCACCGTAGGGAGTGATCACGAGCTTTCCGAGCATCTCGAACGCTGGGCCGGAGCATTTGGTGAGAAGCTAGCGGCGTGCAGCGTCTCAGGCTAAATCGCTTCGGACTCTGTAGTGGAGTCGGAGCCTTCCGTGGGTCATCGCATGCGTGAGGAATGAGCGCTCGAAGCGATGGGGAGATTGAGGGCAGGGGGCGTTGCAAGGGTTTAGCCTGAACCCTTGCAGGGCGCCTGAATCCCCGCTGACCCGACAAGCCGGCGAAGCCGGTGCCCGGTTGAATCGGTAGGGTGCCCGTTTGGAGTGCAGCAAGCCTCCCCGGCGGGCGTGGCACTTGCGGGCGAAGAAGCCAACAGGGCATCGCCACCGAGCGGTCTGGATTGCTTCCTCCAGTCGCCCCAACCGCAATTGATACAGTCCGACATTGTTCGCCATCGAGGCTGTCTGATATGCTCGACCTTAGATATTGCAGAATGCTCGGATTGCGGAGTGCGGTCACGGCGAACGTGGGCGTTATCTCTTTAGGTAGCCGTAGTGGCTATCTATTTGGTCCAGAAACGTGTTGGGCAACTGATTGCATATGGTTTTAATTAACCTCTCATTTAGGAACGATCACGTGCTCAAAGTCTCTTGTCACAAAATCGCGACGTGTGTATTGTTCCAGACTTTGCTCCTAATTGGAGCGGTTGCCCAAGCCACTGATAATGGGTCTAGCATCCAGACTCGAATGGAATTTTCCATCGAAAGCCCGGTGCCGGGCGATACAGTGGACGTTGTCTTCCATGTTTCTCCCAACATAGAAAGGTCTGAGAAATTGCAGCTTCGTGCACGTACTAGGGAAAAGTATTCTCCTCCTTACGCAAATACATCAGGGGTGTTCACTATTGCCGAGCTAAGTCGCACTGGCTCAGAATCGTACAGAGGCTCGTTCGTTTTTCCCAAAAATGCTGTTTACCTTGTGCTGGCTGTAGAAAATAACAATGGATCAGATATTTATAGAAATGGAGGAAGGTTTTGGTGGTTGCTTGCGCATGACGACCTAAAAAACCGTCCTCTCTTTAGTGCCCTGGAGCAACGCCGTCGAGACCTTATGGGTCGAAACGGAATGCAAATGCTAGAGGCTGCTCGTCAAATTACCGAATATTATCCGAATCATCCCTTAAGTTGGTACCTTTTACTCTTCGCTGAGGATTTCATACTTGGATCGGAAGATCGCTTGAGTCGCCACCAAGCCCATCTGGCTAGGTTAATTGAATTCCACAAGAACCTAACTACGGAATCCAATCTTGGCGCGCAGGAAGCATATGGAATGCTTTGGTACGCGAGAACTCTCAAACGCTATGAGATTGCTAATACATGGCTGGACTACCTAATAGAGCTCGATCCAAATCATTTCTATGTTATAGGCAGGGAGCTGGACCGCGTATTTCAAAACGAGGCTATGTCACCCCAGCAAAAAATTGAGCGAGTTGCTCGGCGATGGGACTCCGCAGGGAACAGAAAAGCGAGATATGAAATTGCAAATAGAGCACTCAGGCTCGTACAGAAACATAATAGTACGAGATACCTGCCCGAGTGGGCTGCTCGTTTGAGTGGTTTTCCGGAATTCTTAGAGCCTCGCTTCATCGCAGCACAGCTGGCTGAGCGCGCTGAAACAAGAGATATAGGTATTGAGCGACTAACGGCGCTGCTTGAGTCACCAGAGACGGTTTCAGATACACAGCGGCGCCTGGGTCTGACTCGCTCTGACTTCGAATTAGAGCAAGAGGAGCGAATGGGTTGGATTCACTTTGAGTTGGGCAAGGCGTACTTTGCAAGCGGTCAGATAGGGCAGTCGGTTTCCCACTTGGAGGCGTCAGCATCTATCGGGTGGGAGCCCTCTCGGTTTGTGGCGCTTGCAAATGCATTACACGCCAGCGGAGATGAGACTCAAGCGATGCGAGCATTTGCTCGAGCGAAAGCAACTCCAAGTCGCCAATCTGCTATAGATCTCCCTGAATGGATTCAGGCAAGTGAGTCCCAGTGGGGACGTGCGTTGGAAGAGGCTAAGCATAATATGCTGCGACGGACATTGGCTCAGTCGGAGAGGATTTCACTTGATGACAGTATCGATCTTTGGGCTGCGGATGGTTCTCTACTTTCGCTGTCGGATCAATTAGGGAGTGAGGCAACGGTTATTGGTTTTTGGTCTCGTTACTGTTCGTATTCCGTGGCTGAGCTACCACACCTCGTCGATCTTTCCCGCCGCCTCGATGCTATCAACGTGCCACTATTGGCAGTTTCATCAGACTCCGCTGCTGATGCCTTAGGCTTTCTTCAAGAGGAAGGCATAAAGTTAAATGTTTTTTTTGACCGCTCTAATGATGCAAAAAGAGCCTTCAATAGTTGGGGCACACCTCAGTATTTTATCCTAGATGGTAATTCTGCTCTGAGATTTAAATTCAGTGAGATCGAAGAAATACAGAGACAAGTACAGGCGCTCATCGAAGAGCCTATATCCGAGTGAATCTGTAACCTCTCGACGCCCTCGCTTGTGGAGGCGAAGGGCAGATCAGGAATCCCTGCGCTAAGAAACTCGTTCGGACCGTTGACCGTACCCCTTTATTAGAGCATGGGGCTATGTGGGAGATCGAATCGCCAGATTTTCCAGGGTAGCCGCACGTCATTACTCAGTCTTGTCGCGCGATTGCAGGCTTACGTATGATCTGTCTAGGCAGAATTGCCCCTGAACGGCTTGATTGCAAGGGTTTCGGTAGAGCCCTTGCACGGAGCTGAATCTCCGCACGCCGGGCATGCCGGGCAGGCCGGCGAAGCCGGTGCTCGGTTGTCCCTGCGCCGTGCCCAGTCAGCCCAACGTCACCGAAAGCCTCACCCCAGAGAAAAGTGCGGTCGCCGGGCCGGTGGTTTTGCTGCCGGGCTGAGTAGGCGAGTGGCCGAGCGACCGCCAACTGAGATTAGCAGGGTCGTGGGATCATCGCCACAGGGGTGCAGCGCCTCTCTATGAAATCTTAGAAGAGGGTAGGCGGTCGCGGACATTCCTAAAGTCCGCGACCTGTAAAAGACGGCCGCCCGCTTGGGGGGGGGCTTGCGTTGGCGTTGGCAGTAGGGGGCGGCCGGGCGACCGGGACTTGGACGGTAGCATAGCGACGACAGTGAAACTGCCGGTCTAGCTGCCGGGTGTGCCGGGACTAGTCCGGTTCGGCAGGAATCGGCCGACAGTCCGCCCGGCGCTCGTCGCGCGGCGCGTCCATCAAGACGCCGGCGGGGCCGCCATCTCCACAATCCTCGGAGCGAATCGTGCGAACACCTCGGCGCTCGAAGAACCGGGGCTGCGCCACTCGCGTTTCAGCTCCTCGGAAATGCCGGGAAAGCGGATACCGCTTAACTCCTCGATGACCTCGATGCGCGAGACGAAGCCCCAGTAAGCCTCGTCGCTGTCGAGCCCCTCGTAGCGGTCGGCCAGGCGGTCCAGGCGCTCGTAGGAATGCGGGAGCAAAAATCCGATCGCTTGGGCCGGGCTTTCAACGGTTGCGGGGCGATAGATCACTTTGAAATAGCCGGTGGGCACCGGCAGGCTGCGCCGTTCGGCATCGAGTCGGTCGGGGTTGGGCGCACGAAGCGGGCTGAGAACGTGGTCGCCGGGAAATGCCTCAGCGTTGGCGCTCATCTGCTCGGCGACGTCCTCGAGCGTGCTCCCGGGCGGATAAATCTGGTCGGGATCCAGCGCTCCGTCGCGGTAGACGGAGAACCGCCAGTGCGGGAAGAATCGGTAGGCCGTGCCGCTGACGAAGCGGAGCGGGCCATGAGTGTCCTATATTTGTGAGCTGGGTCTGACGTGCAGAGTGGGCTACCCATTAGTAGACACCGACGGAACGATTGCGCGTCAGCACCCCTTCGGAAGAAGCAAGAATCAAACAGCTTGACATTGCATGCCAGTATCTCTACAGTTGTAGACATTACTGCGACAAATGTAGAGAAGCGGACGATGTCGAAAGATCTTTCGGATTTTGAATTGCAGGTGCTCCAGGTATTTTGGCAGCGGGGTCGCGCCTCCGCACCGGAAGTGCACAAAACAATCCAAGAAGCGCGTCCTGTCACCTATTCAACAGTAAAAACCATCATTGATCGCCTGCAGGAAAAAGATGCCTTACAACGCTGTGGTAAACAAGGCCGCACCATTTTCTATGAGCCCGCCATCCAACGCGACCAGATGTCACGCCCTCTGGTCGAACGCTTCGTTGATCGCGTCTTCGGTGGGAACAGACGCCCACTGTTAAGCCACCTCTTGGAAGAAGAACAGCTTGATTCCTCTGATCTTGACTACCTTGAGGACCTAATTGCCCGTAAGAAAAAGGAGATGGGTGAGCGGCGATGACAGATTACCTGTTGCTTAATACTCTACTGAGCGCCTTGATGGGCGGCATCCTCTGGAGCTTGGGAGACACCCCTCCGCGCTCTCGTTTTTGGATTTGTCTGCTGGCCTTGGGGTGCTGGTTGGTGCCGTGGTCGCTGATCGATCTGAGTCTCTTGATACCACAGACGGTTTCCGCGCCAGCTCTGATCTGGTGGGAAGCTACTGAGGCCGCGACCCAGTCGTCGGTGCAAGCAACTGCCAGCGGCCGGATCGAACCCCTCACCCTTTTTCTGCTGGCAGGGACTCTGGGGCTCATGGTGTTTCTATTGCGGCTTGTGGGCCAAGCTATGCACCTGAAGAAACTGGCATACCGATCATTCTCCGGCGAGTCCCTGTGGGCCGCAACGGGCGTATCTCGGATGCCAGGAGTGTCCGTGCGAATTGTCCCCGGCTTGAGAAACGCATTTATCAGCGGATACAGAAAGCCAATCGTTTGGGTGGGGCAAGAACTGGTCTCAAGCGATTTTCTAGTGGGCGTTCTGCGCCATGAATGCACGCATATCCAACAAAACGACAACTACTACCGCCTGCTCATTGGCGCCATCCGGCATATGTTTTGGTGGAATCCGATCGTCGCCTTCTTTGGCGCGCGTGCCAATGAGTATATTGAACTCAGCTGTGACCAGCGCTGCCAACAGCTCGATCAACGCTACCAGACCCATCTAGCCACGGCGCTGCTAGAAAGGCACACCGAAACCGCTACTGCGGCAACACTCTCACCCTTCTTCGGCAAGGCAGGTTTCAACCTGAAGAGAGTTAAACAACTCGATAAGAGGTTCGCCATGACATTTCGACACAAAATTATCGCCGGAACCGGCTTGATGCTGAGCGCTTTCATTGCCATTTCCCCTCGCTCGGCAACTCAGCGGTCGACCAAGAGAAAACACTCTATGAACTTCAGGTCTCCACAACGGATGACCGACCGCAAGGGACCAATCGCACAACCGTGAATACAGGAGTTCCGGGGCGGAGACGAAGCCGTAGAAGCAATGATACAACTCGCAAGGGAACTACCACTGGAACTGCAGAGAGAGAGCGACGGAAATCGCCAGATCCTGCGCGTCACAAGTCCGAGCAGCGCCCTAACCCACGAACTAATGTCGGTTTTCGAAAATACCAAGCTGGACTACTTAGCGAGCATGGGCGCCCCTCATGAGCCTTCCCTATTCCGATGCATCTCTTCAGGTGGACGTGAGCGTTCAGCTTAATGAACAAGCGCCAGAATCGGTGACGCTTGTTTCCAAAGATGGCGAGTGGAGCGGCGTGTCCGTGAATGACCTGGTAGTGCGCGTAAAGCCACAGCTTATTGAAAACGACGAGCAACAACAGGTCTTGGTGGAGAGCGAAATCAGCCAACGCCAAGATGGTGCCCTAGTGTTGCTCCACAAACCACGACTCCTCGTAA
Source organism: Lysobacterales bacterium (assembly GCA_034520805.1). Lineage (GTDB taxonomy): Bacteria > Pseudomonadota > Gammaproteobacteria > Xanthomonadales > Wenzhouxiangellaceae > Wenzhouxiangella. Next base: position 336,201 of record JAXHNG010000001.1, read on the forward strand.
CCCTCGCAGAAGAGGCCGTCATGAGGTTTTTAAGCGACCAGGACGAACAGCTACTTACATTGCGCTTCAAGGTGACATCCCTATAGCTTTTGCAGCTTACTGTCTACTTGGCTTTTGCCACAACTGGACTTCCCACGGTCTCGTGGCCACTTACTGGCCTATGATTGGACTTCCCCAGGGTTCTACCCCGACAGTACGGACGTTATCGATAAGAAGTTCTGTACTGCCAGTGGCACGGGTTTATGCGCCCATAAGTCTGAGGTGTTGGCCTGGGCGCGAGGCGGCCTTAAAGCTAGCGTTCCCGGCCCATGAATCAAAGTAGGCCAAGGCGGAATGAGACAGCTGCTGGTAGAGCCGAACCCACTCAAGCATGTCTGCCGGCAGCCCGCCCCGATGGCCGAGCAAGTGGCGGAGCAGGGGCACCAGAACGCGCTGGCCGCGGGCGCTCGGGCTGGCCGTTTGCAGCCAGGGGTCGACGTCGAGCAGCTCCCAGAACTCGCAGCTGAGGAATTCCCGATAGAGCCGCTCCCAGCGGTTCAGCGGCCCGTGTGCGAGTCGGGGCGCGAAGATGCGCTCGGAAACGACGAATTTGTTGTTCGGATGCATGGCTGCCTCCTGTTTTTGTTGGGGTTTGGGGCTCGGCCGTGCCGGCCCCAACTGCAACTCCAAGTTAGCCCGGCTTCGTCGATACGCAAGTGGCTACGCACTCCTGGCGCGAGGCGGTTTTCAGTTCGGCAAGGTCCAGCTGCCACTCCACGCGGCGTACCAGGACCTCTTGTCGGCGCGGTTTGAGATGTGCGGCGGGATTACGGACGACCACAGGCTCTGGCCGATCTCCACCAATGCCGCGGATTGTCACCAGGAAGTAGTTGTCGCCTTCGAGCTTCGCGCGTTGCCACTGGCAATCCGTCATGCTGATCGGGCCGGTATCTTCGGCCACGGCCTTGGTCTCGACATACCAGTACGCCTGGCCGGGCTTGAGCTTAAAGTCATAGCCGCTCTGGTGCTCCCGGCAATCCAGCAGGGGCAAGCCGTGGAAAGCGGGGCTGACGGTCTGGTAGTGCTGCAGGAACCACTCCTCGGCCTTTTCGCCGGTGTCGAGGCGCTTGCGGGCGGCGTCCGGGCCGGGCTTCTTGCGGTTGGGGGCGGCACCGCCACCCTGCTCGCCGTCAGATCCATCCTGGCCGCCGGGCGGCGTCAGAGGCGTTGGATCATCGTCAAAGATGATCCTGGGCCTGAAATTGACCTCGAGATCGGCCCAGAGCGCGTCCAGCGGCCGCTCCTTCGGGGCCCGCGGCAGCGCCATGCGGAACTGGTCCGGCTGCTCCAGCCACAGGCCGACGAGCACCTGGGCGCGGTAGTAGAGCGCGGTGGCCGCTCGATCCGGATTGTCGCTGCGATTGGCCAGCGCAATGCAGTCGAGCATGCAGGCCGACAGGTCCGAGAGCGGCTTGCGGCCCTGGTTGGGTTTGCGACAGCCGACGAAGCCCAACACGCGGTCCCACAGGCCCCGGCACTCCGGATTGCGGGCAATGCTGGCCACGGCAGCGGCCAGGGCCGCCGGGTGCGCCAGTTCGATGGGCGGATGGGGTTGGACGACCCAGTCCAGCGCATCCTTCAGGGCCGAATCGTCCGGCGGCGTGCCCTCCAGGCTCGAGGCCCGTTTCGCCAGCGCCAGGACTTTCCTGAAATCGGGTTCATGAACGATCTCGGGCGGGCTGAGCTCGATCCAGCGGCTGCGCGTGACCTCCGGTGGGCGGAAGCCCGTCTTCGAGTGGCGCTCGCCCCGAAGTTGCCGCACCTCGGCAATCATCGCGGCCGCGTCCGGGCTCGGCGGCAGGTGACGGTAACGTCGGTCCGGATCGGCGTGATGGACCCAGGCGTTTGCCAGGGCCAGCGATGCCTGGAACAGGAACAGCTGGTAGTGGTGGTTCCGGGTCAGGCGCCGGTCGTTCTGGTGACGCTCGATCAGCTCGCGCAGGAAGCCCGGTGCGTCCGAGCCGCGCTCGTCGCGAAAGACCTCGTGGCGGGCCAGGCGGCGCCACAGTTCCAGCGTCTGGGGATAGAGGGCGAGGGTGACGAGGGCAGCGCCCAGCACACCGGAGGAGAACCACTTGGGATGTATGTTGAACGCATCGAGCTGGCGGATCTCGCGCTCGTAGATGCCGAAGGCCCAGTTGCAGTCGATGTACTGCTCGGCCGGCAGCATGTGGCGAGGGAGGCCGCGGACGGCGAAATCCAGCATGCGCTTGCAATGGCCCGCCTTCAGCGCCTTGGAGCGCAACTGTCGGTCGTGAAGTTCAATCATGGCGCGTCCTCCCGGCAAATTCGATTACGTTGTTGGTGTGGTTCGGGTCAGCCGCGTGCTCGGCAGCAGCTCGCGTGCTCTCGGAACGGCAGTTGTCCGCCGGCCCGAACAACCGCGCCGAAATCGAGGGCGGAGCCGGCGGTGTTTCCACCATGCCGCCGACCAAGCCGGCGTCGAACATCTGCTCAAACAGATCGCCCTCGATCAGGTTGACCAGGTCCTCCGGGCCGGTGATGCGATAGCGCTCGATGGCTTCGCTCGACCAGGCGATCAACGCCTCGTGGTTGTCGCGGGTCTGGGGCTGTTCGAGGGCCAGGCACAGGGCGTGCCCCGGCCGAATCTGGAAGCGATACCAGAGGTAGTCCGCAACAGCCTGCGGACGGAGACGGGGAGTGGACTCGTTCATCAGTCGTTCTCCTTCTTGTTGTTGTCGTTATGGGTGGAAGTGCCGGCCTGGTAGGCCAGCAGGCGCGCCATGGCCGAGCCGTCCTGGCGAGTCAGGTTCGGCACATAGCGCGAATAGGTCCTGAAGAGCATTTCGGTGGAGGTGTGCCCGAGAACTCGGGCGATCCACTCGGGCGACTCGCCTGCGGCGAGCATCAGCGTCGCCGTCGTGTGGCGCGTCTGGTAGGGCCGGCGGTAGTCAAGGTCCAGATAGGCCAGCAAAGGCCGCCACACGCGCTTTGTGAAATTCTGCGCGTCGATCGGGCCGCCATCCCGATTCCAGAAAACCCACGGGATGCTTTCAGGCGTCGCCTTGCGCTGGGCTCGCATGGCGTCCAGCACCGCCGGGCAGCATCGGAATGTCGCGGCAGGAGTCGTAGGTTTTCGCGCCCTGGCTGATCTCGCCGTTGACGAGGGTCTCGCGGATCAGGATCAGTCCTCTGTCCAGATCGACGTTCTTCCAGCGCAGCCCGTGGATCTCGCCGGTCCGCATGCCGGTGAAGAACCGGACGATGAAGTAATTTCGAAAGTCGGGCCGACAGGCTGAGATGATCCGATTGACCTCTTCGAGCGAAAATGGGTGCACGTCGGCCTTGGGCACCTTTAGCGGCTTGATCCCCTGGAATGCGGGGCTGAGCTCGTAGCGAACCGCCGCCTCGTTGAGGATCTGACGCAGGAACGTCATGATCTTGTTGATCCGGTTGTTCCCCAGCGGATTGCCGCGCCGTCCGGGCATCCGGCTCAAATCGGAGCGGAACGAGAGAATGTTGGCACGCCGAATCTCCCCGACGATCCAGTGCCCGAAGTGCGGCAGCAGGTACTTGTCCAGCACGCCGCGCACCGACTCCTGATGCAGCGGCCGCCACTGCGGCAGGCACTCCTGATACCAGGTTTCCGCGAACTCCCTGAATCCCGGCGTCACCGAGGCGCTGGAGGAGTTAGCCATTTGGGCGAACGCCCTGTGCAGATGGCGGGTACGAGGCACCAGCGAACTTCCGAACGTTGGGGCTGCCCGGAAACGTTCTCGCGTAGTCGAACGTGCCGTCTACGATCTGCTGCTCAATTTGTTGCAGCAGCTGCTTGACCTTCTTCCGGTTCGCCTTGGTGTCCGGCAGAAGCGTTTGCTCGCGGCACCGAACGCCCTGGTAGCGAAAGTCGAGAAACAGACGCCCGCTCTCGGGGCGTGCGCGCACACTACCCATGGTTAGCCACGCCGCCGCCAGCCAGCGGAATCGCTGGACCTTCGGCCTTGGGAATGCTTGACCATGTCGCGCTCGATGGCGTCCCACAGGTACAGGATCTTCCGGCCGCCGAATGGTCGGATGTAGTGGACGCCTTCAAGCAGGACGGAATCCTTCAGGCGGTTGCGGATGGTGCGCGGATCATAGTGAATGCGCTGAGCGAGCTGCTCGGTGGTAAGATACTCGCTGTTCATAATCGTCCTCCAATGTTGGGGATTTACGACGAACGTCGATTTAAGTCGACGTTTAACGCTTATTATCGACACCAAATGTCGATTGTCAACCCCAAATGTCGATTTTTATCGACGAATGTCGAAAATGATTAGATTCAAGCTGAAACAGCAAATCGCCGATCTGGAGTTCCGGGAGAAACGGAGGGTGAGCCTGCAAGAGGTGGCCGAGGCAACGGCCATCAATCGCGCGACCCTCTCAAAGATGCTCAATCAGCACGGTGCCGTGGTTCGAACGGATGTGCTGGACAAGCTCTGCGAGTATTTCGGCTGTCGCCTGGAGGATATTGCGGAGTACGTTCCTTCGGAATAGTTTCGGATTATCTTGACCTCCGGGAGGCCATCATCCGGTGCTCCGTAGCGCAGCTGGATAGAGCGCTGACCTCGGCACGACGGTAGTAGCGAGGTGTCGGCAGGACGCCGGGCCGCGGCGGTGATAGGCTCGAGTCCTGGAGGCCGACCACCTGCCACGGACGATCCCGAGTTTGGTTGGGGAACCATAAATTGGCCGTTTCGAACAAGTTATGGCGTATTTCTGGCATAAGCGGTCCGGAGTCGGCGGCGCGGGGCTTCGAACGCGAGCGGCGCGCCGAAAATGCGTCACCGGCACGAGGTGTTTCGGGCGACGTGGCGGACAGGTTATGCCGGAATCTGCCCGGACAAGTTATGGCTCCGGGCTCAGACCGGAGCGAACCGATTATGTGAGAGGCCGTGGCCAATGGCTGGCCCGGATCTTAGTGTGGAGCGATCGGCCTCCTCGCCGACGCGCTCACCGTTTCTTGCCGTGCGCCAGTCCCTGGGATAGGTGGCGCGGATAGCCGAGCGGAACAGGTCGCCTTCGGGACGGATGTGGATCCCCCGCGAACCACCGCCGACTCGCAATCGCCCGTGTTCTATGCCGACCCATCCGTTGGTGATCCCGTATAGTCCGGGTTCCGGTAGTCGATGACCCATTCGGCTACGTTCCCAAGGGCATCGTGGACACCGAAGGCGTTCGGCGAAAAACTGCCCACCGGTAGCGTCTGGCCGCGGTACTCCCCGTCTGGGCAACCCTGAGCAGGATAAGACCCCCAGAAATCCGCAGGTCAGGCAGTCCCCGGTGTTGAATCGACCCACGGTGCCGGCGCGCGCGGCATACTCCCATTCGGCCTCGCTGGGCAGTCGGTACGGCTCCCCGGTTTCCGCGCTGAGCCACTGAACGTACTCGATCGCTTCTGCAAGGCTCACGCCCGTGACCGGCTGTTCCCCGCGGCCCCAGTTGTCTGCTGGCGAGTGGCTGCAACTGCCGGCCGCCACGCACGCGTCCCATTGTTCGAACGTCACCTCCGTTTCGCTCATCCGCAAGCGCCGGCACCGTCACGGCGTGTTGCGGCCGCTCGTGGGCGTCGCTCATCGGCTCACTTTCGGGGCTGCCCATCGTGAACGTGCCGGCCGGGATTGTGACCATCGTCGGACAGGCCGGGCAGTCATCGAACGTGCGGGATTCGAAGCTAAGGCGAGACAGCGGGCGTCTCTAGAGTGCATTCGGGGCGGAAACTCCTTGGGAGACGAGCCCACTAGCGGGCGCTTCGGTGTGGAAGGTTGGGCAGGGCGCCCGGCGTTCCGGCGCCCCGCCGTTCGTAAATGTCAGTCGCAGGCCACACCGTCGAGGGCACTGGTTATCCGCTCGAGATCAAATGACCCCGAACCCAACGCACCGTTGTGCGACCAGGCGGCCGTGCCACTGCTGCAGCTGTCGAACTCAAGGCTTATCGCACCCCAGGCGTCGGTTTGCACTTCGTCGGGATCAAACTGCTCCCCGAATCCGGTGCCGCTGACCTCGAGGAGGTCGACCGTTAGCTTCCGTGGCGCCTGGTCGGTACGAGGTCGTGCCGATCAGCCAATAGGGCTGGCCTTCGCGATGAGTGAACCAGTAGACGGTCAGCGCCCGGCCGGCCGAACTCTCAGCGAACTCCAGCACGAATCCCTTCGCCGGCGCGCGCTGGGTCATACCAGCTGCCCGAGAGCCCGCCTTGGAGCGTCGGTTGCGTCGGCTCCCCGCCCCCGGCGTAGTCCGAATAGCCGGTAGGCGCCGACCTCTACAGAGAAATCACTGCGGAAGAATGCCGTGAAGGCACCCTGGTCGTCCCAGTTGGGGCTGATGGGTGCTCTGATCGATGTAGACCGTGGTCGTCACCAGAAGGTCGCCGCAGAACTCAGCGATCAGGTCTGGATCCTGCTTGGGCCTGAAATTGTCGAACTGCGTTCCGCCCTGTACGACATCGAAGTGCACACCGCAGACGAACGGCGCGCCTTCGATGGGTTCCATGGTCAAGAGCAGGTTGGCTTCAGACTGGAGCAGGGATTGCGCCAAAAGGTGAAGTCGGCCACGTCGTCGAAGCGCTCTATCTGCATTGACCAGGTTGGGCCCGTTGGGGTCGTCGGCAGCGGCGCATCCGTGACACTGACCCGACGCCTGGTGGGAAAAGAGCATGAACATGCCCAAAATGATGAATCTCTTCATGGCGGCCTCTCGGTTGTTGAAGGATTTCGAGGTGGTGGTGAAGACTGCAGCTGATGCCCCTACAGCTGATCAGCTTCCGTACCATGCTACGTGGGCTGGCCATCGATGTCACTCGACAATAACTGGGAATCCGTCGACGTCTATGACCACTCCTGCGGGCTCGATCGCGAGTACCTGATGACCACCCGCTTTATCGCCTGGGCGCCGCACTCGGCCCCCCACCATCACATAGGGGCCTTCGCCGGGCGACGCGCATGGAGAATTCCGGCGCCTTGAAATCTCGCCTGACCTCGTCGGGCAGCTCCCAGGCCCGCAGCCACAGCGGTTCAGCGCCGATGAGCTGGCCTTGGCGGGCCATCGCCAGCTTTTCGCCAAGCGATCTCATTGAAGTCCGCTTCGGCATCGTCTTGAGCGCGCGCATCGACGGCCGTAACGGACAGTGCAAGGCCAAACCACGCAATCGCTGGCTCAGGTCATCGCGGGGTCCACTAATCGCTGCCCGAATCGGTCTTGGCGCAAGCCCGGCTCGAGGCGGCGGGCGACCTCATTCGCCATCGGACTCGCCTCGTCCTGCCCGTGCGCTTCGGCAAGCACCGAGGCAGGAAAAGGCTTCCTCGTAGTCTTGCTTGACGTCTTCACCGGCAGCCTTGTGCATGCCGAGCAGATGCTGGGCCTTGCGGTGGCCGAGTTCCGCTGCAGTGGATAGGTGGGCCATCGCCGCGCCGCGGCTGGGAATTCACCTAATAGACCTGCAAGATCATCACCGATGCGGCCGGCAAGGCCTCCCGTCGACGCCGTTCGCGCCGAGGAGGCGGCGCGGCCGAGGTCGCGCTCGCCGCCCATGCCTTCCGCCCACATGCGCGCCGAAAGATACGTCGCGTCGGGCTCGCCTAGCTCATGCCCGCGTTCAGCCCACTGCCTGGCGGATTCGAGGGTGCCCGCCGATGGTTTCATCAACAATCAGCGAAGCTAAAGCGGATGCGGCCCCAGTTTTGGTTGGGGAACCATAAATTGGCCACTTTATAGCCACCGAACCGGCCACCCCGACCACCGTCAACCCGACGTCCGATCACCCGTCACGTTTCTGGGGCGGGTGGCTTTACAGGTCCTGACGCGCAACTTGTCCGGCTGTCGCCCGATGCGCCTGCTCAGGATCTGGTCTGGACGGCTCTGAAGCACGTCAGCACGAACTCATCTGGCCAATACGAACCGGCGCGGATTGAACTGCCCGCTACCCCCTACTACACTGGCCGAGGGGACGCGGCTTCGGCACGGGCCATGGCGGTAGCGTGCCTGAGGCTCACATCTCGCCCATCGGAACCCTCAGTCCCACCCGCAACGCGATTGATCACGTGCGTGTCGATCACCGTGGAGCCGCACACCCGAATGCCCCAGCAATTGCTGCACCGTGCGGGTATCCGCGCCGGACTCCAACAGGTGCGTGGCGAAGCTGTGGCAAAAAGCGTGGCCAGTGACGGGCTTAAGTCGCACGTCGCGCGCTTGACCGCCTTCTGCACGGTCGAAGTGAAAAGATGGTGTCGACCGATGCGACTCGAGCGCGGGATCAGCCGCCAGCCGCCGGGCCGGGAACACAAACTGCCAGGCGGGCTCGAATCGCGCATTGGGGTACTTGCGATCGAGCGCGTGAGGCAGAACCACGCCACCGCGACCCATCTTCCGGTCCAGCGCCAGCAGTTCCAGCGATTGCTCGATCTGCTGCTGCAGGCCGTTGCGACAGGCTTCGGCCAGCACCGTCACCCGGTCCTTCGCGCCCTTGCCGTCGCGAATGACGAGCTCGCGCCGCTTGAGGTCGACACCCTTGATGCGGCAGCCGCAGCGCTTCGGTCAGCCGAAGCCCCGAGCCGTAAAGCCGCTTGACGACCAGATCCTGGGGCACCGGCAGCCGCGCCCATGATCATGCGCATCCTCGTCGCGTTCCGAGCGCCACCGGCATGCGAGCCAGTTTCTTAGCGCGCACAGCATCATCAATCCAGGGCAGTTCCACCTTGAGAACATCGCGACACAGGAAGAGCACGGCCGAGAGCGCAAGATTCTGCGTCGAGGCCGCAACATTCCGCTCGACGGCGAGGTAGGTCACGAAAGCCTAGACCTCCCGCTTGCCCATATCGGCCGGATGCCTCTTGCCGTGAAAGAGAATGAACCGCCGAACCCAGTGAACGCACGACTCCTCCGTCCGGTCACTGCAATGAAGCGCGCGAATCGCCTCGCGCAGCTGATCGAGCAGTTTCTTGGCCATTGATCTTGCAATCTCGATGAATACAGCCCGGGATTTGAAAACCAAGCAGCCTGCGTACAAAATCAGAACAACGCGCGGCCTCGCGGAGGGAAAACGGCGCGTTAAACGGACAAATGTCACATTCCAGGTTGGCGAACAGCAAGCGAAACGATTGATTTCAGGGCAATTATCCAAGCAACTCCCCGCAGAAGCGGAGTTAACGGCAATTTCGCGCCCCGAAACCACCGCTCAACACTTCACCCACCGGCAGATCCCCAGTCAATGTCGAATTGATCCAATGTTGTGGTCAGCAGTAATAGCGGCGATTGGGCGCGGCCGTACTATGGGCTGTATGGCCCAGGCGAAGTTTCACCGAAAATCTGGAAGAGTAGATGCGCTGTCCCGGAAGTTTCGAGAACTTTCTCAATGGAGCGCCAAAGCCTCGCGCCCTCATTCTTGAAACCAGTCGGAACGGGCCCTTCGTGCAGTTTGCCCACGAATCTGAGCTGTACGCGAGCTTTCCCCTAATGTCACCCCAGCAATCGGGAGCTAGAATCGCGCTTCAAAGAGGTTTTGTCCGAACATGGGGCTCTCCATACGCAATGCCTTCTGGTTCTGACGGGGCGCATTTCCCAGAGGTGGGTCTCCCTGAAGAGTTTGAACAAGCAGCTGCCTTTGCCCAGCTAGTGTTGCTGGACGTTTTCGGTCTCAAACCCAAAAGTCGCCTTAAAACCACGCTGTTGTATTAGACGTGTATCAACATAACAAGTCGCTCAAGTAGCGTTCCAGGCCCTTCGGGGCTCCTCCGGACGCGGCTAAAGCCGCGCCGCTTAGCTCAGACGTTAGATTTCATGAGTAAGGTCATCTTTGCCGGGTTACTTTTTCTAGCCTCAGTTACATCAGGGGTTTTGGTTGCCTATTTATCGGTGCAGGGCTCGTACCGAGCGCTTGAGAGTGAAATGCAATTCCTTCGTGAAGCGATGAGGGCGGATTCAGAGCATCGAGCCCAAATCTACGTCAGCAACCTGGAGAAGCTGCTGATTGGTGAGGTTGAGCCTGCGATTTCTCTCAATTGCGTATTCCTAAAAGCGGAACTTGCCCAGTTAGGCGCCTCCCAAACGGCCAACTCGAACGGCGCGAGTGGCCCTGGGGTACGTGTGAAGAAGGCTCTCGGTTTGGTGAGGCAAGCTGAAAGCGCTGGGCTCTGTGATGTGGGGCTTTAAGAAAGAATGGCACCTAACAAGTCGCTCAAGTTGGTTCCGGCCCTTCGCAAGGCCACCGGACGCGGCTGAAGCCGCGCTGCTTAGCTCAGACGTTCCTAGCTGTTGGAATGAGTATTTTTAGATCGGCACCGCAGAACGGCCAGAGTGAAGGCAGTTGGTAGCTTCCGCCGTGCCACGGGCGCCGTAGCTGCTTCCAGGCGTGGAGTGGCTAGCCAGGCTGGGCGTTGCCACGTTCATGTCTGCAGTCCGGCGGGCTGCGTGGTTGCCGCTTCGGCCCGGAAGGGCTGCGGCTCCGTCCCGCTTAGCGCCAGTCGAGAACTGGGGCGGGCTTCGCTCGCAGGCAGGGGCCCAGTTACGGTGAATTCCCCTTCCACAGCTAACAAGTCGCTCAAGTTCGTTCCGGCCTTCGGGCCTCCACCGGACGCGGCTAACGCCGCGCCGCTTAGCTCAGACGTTAGTTGAACAGTAGAAAGGGAGACTCTACGATTGTCCTCTGAAAAAACTGAAATCCAACGAGCGGAGAACTACCTGGCTGCTCTGGCGTTATTTGAAATGGGTTCAGGTGGTAATAGGGGCGTTTCTTTTTGCTGGGGGTTCTACGCTCAGCAAATCTCGGCGCCCTTGAACCCGGAGCTAGCCCTTGGGATATTTCATCCCTTCGTCCTTTTGGCTCTTGGGATCGGGAACTGTCAGCGACGCCTTGTGGGAAGCGGGCGCGGGACAAGCGAGTAATTCTGGAATTGTCGAAGGACCATGCTTCGGAAGTCAACTAACAAATCGCTCAAGTACGTTCCGGCCCTACGGCCTCCACCGGACGCGGCTAAAGCCGCGCCGCTTAGCTCAGACGTTATGCGTCCCGGATTATTTAACCATTTCTCTTTCTATGCCGCAGTTCTAACAGGGCTGATTATCATTCTTTCGGGCTGCCAGCACCAAACGCGGCCCTACTTGAGCGTCGGGATTCTGGAGTTTGGAGACTTAAGAATTCCAACTAGCCACGTACTGGCTGTAGACGGATCGATCGACCACAATGAAATCGCATTCGTACTACACCGAGACCTTCGATCTCCAACCAGATACAGCTCGATTACGCTTTCCAAGCCTCAAGAAGCAGTCGATCCCCCGTACTTAGTAGCCCCATCTATGAAAAGGTCTGTGGTATTGATGCTTGGCTTTGGGCTCCGGAGGTTAAAGCGAACTCGCGAGCAGGCTGGCTCGTGTTCTTCTACGCCAATCAAGTATTCGTAGGCGTCAGCGCGCGAGAACGTAACCAAGCGTTATCCATATCGCGATTCATGCTTGGGGAAAAATGCGATAAAAACGCATAACAAGCCGCTCAAGTTCGCTCCGGCCCTATCGGGCCTCCGCCGGACGCGCTTACGCGCGCCGCTTAGCTAAATCGTTATAAGTCATGAAGAATCTCGGTCTAGCAGCTTTACTGGCCATAGCGCTCGCAGCCTGCCAGGCGCATAAACCGCAAAGGGAGACGCCAGGTTTCGAGCTTGGAGACGCTGCCCCGGTGATCGTCCACTGGAGTCCTGCTCCCCCGCAGTGGGAAGCTCTCAGGAGTTCCCCGGTCTCGTGTCGATAGAGAACTTCGTACCGGACCTGAGCTCGCCAGAATGACCGAGGCTTTCTGTGGCTTCTATATCCCAGAAGAGCCCCAGATACCCAAATCAGCGGTAAGCGTGAAACTCATTGGTTCCAGTGAACGCTGGGTTCCGTTAGACGGAACGGTTCAAAAGCTCTTCAGTTTAGTTTGTTGCCAACCTGAAAGGCCAGACTATAACAAGTCGCTCAAGTTCGTTCCGGCCCTGGTCGGGCCTCCACCGGACGCGGCTAAAGCCGCGCCGCTTAGCTCAGACGTTATTTGAATTTTATGCGGACAGCTTTCCTTCTTGCAACCCTTTCGAACCTCATCCCTGTAGTTGCGGTGGGAAAGTGTCTATATGTTCCGCCCAAGTTCGCCGAAGTGGCAGTAGAGGCCTGTGCTGCGATTGAAGGGGATCCAGGGCTTTCTTGTAACTGGTCGGGTCATTGCGTACATCGACCTCAAGAAAGATTGGGGCCAGCGTTACTCGATCACCCCTATAGACGACTGGGCGTCTAGGCCTGCTGAGAGATTTGTCTGGACTCAGCCCCGGGGTCGAACCGAAATTGCGAATTCATTACGAGCGAGGAACCGCTACTCGTTACACTCAGCGAACCATGCTGCGATGTGACGATGTATGAGGTACAGCCGGACGGATCCAGAGTGCACATGGGGAGACCTAGCTGTATTCATGGCTTAAGAGAAATTTCCGAAATTGACATGGAGCATATAGGTAGGAATTCAAATAACAAGTCGCTTAACACGGACGCCGGCGAAGCCGGCGCCGGTTAGCTCAGACGTTATAAAGTCATGCTCAAGCCATTGGAGATTGCTCACCAAGTTGGAGTTTTCCTGGGTGCGCTAGCGGCCTTCGTTCTATTTGTCCTTTTTACCGATAATGTTTCCGGAATTACTCCACCAGTGCTGTCGTCCCACGACGCCTGTGAGTCAACCGGCAGGCTGAGCTGCGGGTTGGTAAACGCCGCCTTCTTCGGCTTGGCTGGGTTCGTTGTAGGCTTGGTTGCTGCTCTCATAGCATGGCGTGGTCATCGAGCGTTCTTCTCCTGCTCTGGTCGCGCTTGTGGTTGTTTCAGTATTCTCTGTTCTTAGTACGCTTCGAGGCGTGACCATCTTCAACGTGCCAATTTTTAGCTAATTTTCCAGGAACTCCATCTTGGCTAGCGGTACCCTTCCCGGTCATCTTCTTTGGTATCGTTGCCTTTTTTGCTGCCCGACGGGCTCATAAAGGCATGATTTATAACAAGTCGCTCAAGTTCGTTCCGGCCCTTCGGGCCTCCACCGGACGCGGCTAAAGCCGCGCCGCTTAGCTCAAACGTTCTAAAGTCATGCTCAAGCCATTGGAGATTGCTCACCAAGTTGGAGTTTTCCTGGGTGCGCTAGCGGCCTTCGTTCTATTCGTCCTTTTTACCGATAATGTTTCCGGAATTACTCCACCAGCGCTGTCGTCCCACGACGCCTGTGAGTCAACCGGCAGGCTGAGCTGCGGGTTGGTAAACGCCGCCTTCTTCGGCTTGGCTGGGTTCGTTGTAGGCTTGGTTGCTGCTCTCATAGCATGGCGTGGTCATCGAGCGTTCTTCTCCGCTCTGGTCGCGCTTGTGGTTGTTTCAGTATTCTCTGTTCTTAGTACGCTTCGAGGCGTGACCATCTTCAACGTGCCAATTTTTACTAATTTTCCGGGAACTCCATCTTGGCTAGCGGTACCTTTCCCGGTCATCTTCTTTGGTATCGTTGCCTTTTTTGCTGCCCGACGGCTCATAAAGGCATGATTTATAACAAGTCGCTCAAGTTCGTTCCGGCCCTTCGGGCCTCCACCGGACGCGGCTAAAGCCGCGCCGCTTAGCTCAAACGTTAGCTGTCGCAAGGAGAAAGAGCATGTCTCATAAAAATAACGGTTTCATCAATTCAGAAGCACTTACCAAATGGGTGCGATGGTTTCTGTATATCCAGATAGTTGTAGCGTTGATTTCGCTGATTTCTGGGAATATGGAATACTCATTGTTGACCGACTATGAGAACGGTGTATACACCTCTCAAGAACAGGCCGTTGCCGATGGAGAGGCAAATGATAGGCGGCAAGGGATTATAGGGATGATCTATCTGGCCATATTTATAATTTCTGGCATTGTTATTCTTAAGTGGATATATCGTGCTAACTACAATGCGAGACAACTTGGTGCCGAGGATATGAGGTTCACACCTGGCTGGTCTATCGGCTGGTATTTTATTCCTGTTTTCACACTTTGGAAGCCATATCAGGCAATGAAGGAAATCTGGAAAGCCAGTCACAATCCAAGTGACTGGAAAAATGCCGAAGTTAGCTCAATATTGCCTTGGTGGTGGTTCTTTTGGTTGGTAAACGGGTTCTTAGGGCAAGCTGTTATGCGGATGTCACTTCGGGCTGAGGAAATCGCAGAACTAAAAAATGTCAACCTTGTTTATCAAGCGTCTGATGTCACGGCAATCATCCTCTCTATTGTTACGCTTGCATTGGTAAAATGGTATTTATCGAGCGCAGATAAGCAATGCCACAAACAGCTAACAATCACATACACTCGGACAGTAAAAAGCGCTGCTCGTTGCTCGCTCTGCTTTTTGCTGCCGGTGATGTGAGGAGTTAGCTTAAGGAACGCTATGCTACGTATAATGTCGATTTTCATCCTATTTTTCGCACTGTCCGGCTGCGCTACAGGCCCGTCTTCTTCGCTTGATCCTAACCTCGATTTTGAGCCCGAACAGGCCGCGACAGCGCATCCGGTCCAGATGTACTACTACGCCGCACGCCTTCTGGAAGATGGCGAAATGAACGAGGCTGCATTCTGGTTCTATGCCGGCCAGCTTCGCTACAGAGTCCATCTTGAGGCACGTCCTGACCTCCCCGCTGACCAAGACCCCGCATTATTCGCGTCCTTGAACTCCGTCCTGGGTCAGGAGGTGAACCAGTATATTGGAGGAGACCCGGCTGAATGGGAGCGTGTTATTGAGCGAGCGCTCAATTGGGATGCTCGAACGCCGAACGAGTTCACTCCTAAAGACAAGTACCCATCCGCGCATCGTCGAGTACGAGATGGGCTGAGAGAATTGTGGTCGTATGTCCACGAGAATTACGAGGAGATTCGGAAAGGGCGGGCCGCTTCCGGTCTGGAGAATCGCTAACAAGTCGCTCAAGTTTGTTCCGGCCCTTCGGGCCTCCACCGGACGCGGCTAAAGCCGCGCCGCTTAGCTCAGACGTTAGGCGCCTCGTTGAATCATGCCGAAAATCGTGCTCCGTAATTTGTGGACCGACAGCGATGGCATGCTACAGCCGCAGCTTACGGTTGCCTCCGATCACCACATGATGGTGCAAGACTTCTACACTTACCCTGAGGACTTGGAGCAGTTCGCAGCCCAGCTGATCTCATATGCCGGGAATCGCCCGGTAATATTCGAATACGGGAGCGCACGTGAAGTGTATTGCCACCTTAAACTGAGCGTCGTGCCCTTGGACGATCTCGGGCACTCAGCGTTTGCGGTCGCTTTCGACAACCGCCGTAAACCACCTGAAGCGGCGTCTGGCAGTTTTTTTGCGGCGTGCGAGCCTGGCAATGTCAACCAGTTTGGCCGTCGGCTGTCCACGTGGCTGAATAATTCCGGCTCGGTATTGGAGCACGAGCGGCCCGGCGCCTAACATTTCGCTGCAGCGGACGTTTGACCCGCCGCCCATTTTGCTGCCGCAAAATGGCCGCCGCCTCAAACGCCGCTGAGCTCAGGTGTTAGGCATTTAATCTGAAAATCTACTGGACGTTAAAAAGCATTCCAGAACTGAGATCAGAGCCGTGGCGTGAGAGGGGCCGCCGCTGGCGTCGCGCCTATGGCAAGTGTCTTGGACATTTCTTTACCTGGGCTGCACTTTTACTGCCTGCCTTTGGCGGCGGGCTTGGCTCCTACTATGGCCAAAAGTTTAATTCAGGGATGCTGGGTGGAGCGCTCGGTGCAGCATTAGGCGGATTCCTTTTTAGCCAGGTCATCACTGCTTTTGCTCGAAAACACTACCGACATGTTTTACTTGGTAAAGACGCCGAGCAAAGTGCCACTCCACACGCCTAACAAGTCGCTCAAGTACGTTCCGGCCCTTCGGGCCTCCACCGGACGCGGCTAAAGCCGCGCCGCTTAGCTCAGACGTTAACAGACCATGATCAAGCGATACGAGCCCAGCGCTATCCTCATTGTCCTTCTCTCACTTGCCGTGAATGTGGCCCAGGCGCAGCCCTTTGTCGAGGGCGCTAACCATCCGCGCTGGGACGAAGCTGTCCAGTTCGCCAGTAGATGGCTGGACCTGGCCGATGAAGAACGGGCCGAAGAGACAATGGAATTAATGACACCGATTTTTCGGGCAAATCTCAGCCTGCGGAGTTGGCGCACGAATCTCGAGGCGAAAAGCCTAGAAATGGGGGCAGTTTGAGAGTAGAGAGCTTCATCGGGTCGTTTGGTATGAAGATCCGCAGGATGCGCCGCTCCCGGGGCTGTACGCAGCGGTCGAGTTCAATAGCAGGTATGAAAATGTAGATAAGCATTTCCAATATTTGATTCTTCATTCTCAGAATGGCGAAGATTTTCGTGTGATGCGTCAGGAGGCCTTTGTTCTTGGCGGCAATGGTCCCGCGGCCTTGGATTGATCTGTTAACAAATCGCTCAAGTTCGCTCCGGCCCTTCGGGCCTCCACCGGACGCGGCTAAAGCCGCGCCGCTTAGCTCAAACGTTATACGAGTAAGCCATGAAGCACTCGCTGACAATTTGCTTGTTTCTCCTCTCCCTGACTTCTGTTGCAGTAGGGGAAGCTACAGAGGTATTCTCCGCTGAGGGGTTTGAGGTTCACCTTGCGGGCGTCAATGAGCGTGAAGAGAAGGTTGCTGAAGTGCTAATCGGCCTTTCCAAGAAGCATAGTTTGAGCCCTTGGCTTTTTACCAATCAGGTGCGAATTGAATCAGGTGTGATTCCTCATAGCCATCCGATACTTACACTCAATACTCGGCACATTGAGAACTACAATCAGTTGTTAGCCGTATTTCTACATGAACAGATTCATAGGTTTCTGGCCGTGCCGCAAAACAGGAACCAGCTGCAAGGCGCGCTAAGCGAACTGCGGGAAATGTATTCTCAAGTGCCCGATGCGTAGGAACGGCGGAGCAGCAAATAAATACAGCACTTACCTACATTTCCTCGTCAACTGGTTAGAGTTTGATGCACTGAAGCAACCTCTTGGGTCGAATTGAGGCCCAGGAGGTAATAGAGCGACGAGATGTTTACGAATGGATATATGGCAGAGTTCTGGAGGATAGTTCCGACCTGGAAAATCCATTGTCACCCGGCATGATCTGAGAATTCCCTATGAGCGTTAGCAAATCGTATAACAAATCGCTCAAGTTCGTTCCGGCCTTACGGGCCTCCACCGGACGCGGCTAAAGCCGCGCCGCTTAGCTCAGACGTTATACGGCAGATTCATTATTCGAAATCTCCTCCTGACCAACGTAATTGTGCTTCTGGGCGCATGTTCCATTTTCACCCAGCATGACCCGACCTACGATCTCCGAGCCTCCTTTACGCCGACTGAAGAGAATATCCAGAAAGTTGAAACCATTCTTGATAGTGAGGCCTCAAAATGGAACTTGACGATACAACGTGACGACCGAGACCATCTGGAGTTCATTACTCAGGGCAAGCCAGCGTTCTATACAGCGCTTCTCGATGCAGAAAGGAATCCTGTGTTGTGGGTAACCAACGCTGGGGCGGGTGAGGCAATAGCGTTAGTCGCGATCGATTTTGGTGAAATGCCAAATGCTCACTTCGAATCAATGGTGATCAGCATTCGAGGACAAGTATCCGAACAACTAGGTATCGACTTTCGAGAAGTCGGCGTATAACAAATCGCTCAAGTACGTTCCGGGCCTATCGGCCCTCCACCGGACGCGGCTAAAGCCGCGCCGCTTAGCTCAGACGTTAGGCCACATAAGCATGAACAAGCTACGGTTGCTTGGAATTTTCGATACTAAGCTAAATCACATTACGCTATGCTACGCAAGCCTGGTGCTTTGGGCTTACCCAGACACGCCTGACTATTTCGAGCAAATCCACGCCGCCACAGTGGGTGACAAAAACTATTTCCCAAACGTCAGCAATTTGGTCAATAACGCCCAGCGTCTGAAAATTGCAACTGACGAGCTTTACTCATCCGCCCATAGATCAGCCATTAAAGATCTGTTTCCTCTTCTTAAGAAGTATTGCCACGATACGGGGCAGATGGAGCTGCTTAAAGATCAGGCATGGTTCGATTTCTGGTGGGTTCTAAGAAATTGCTGGTCTCATGACATGACCTTCAACTTCAACCCAGCGGAAAAGAAACGCCTACCCATCCGGTGGCTGGATGTATCTGTCACCGAAGAAATGAATGGCCGGCCGCTTACGCACGGCCAGTGTAGTTACGAGCATTTGCGGTTACTTGTTGAAACGGCACGTTCCGTTCGTACTGAACTCTGGCCTAACAGGTCGCTCAAGTACGTTCCGGCCCTGATGGGCCTCCACCGGACGCGCCTAAGCGCGCTGCTTAGCTCAAACGTTATATAAGCGCGTCCAAAAGCACTAGGAACAGATTGGGTTGCGGCTCAAGCAATTGCTGTAAGCTTGTTGCCGGCCGTCAGTAAAGTCTCTTCTGAAAATCGATGAAGACCTGCCGGATACTGCGGACGCTGCCGAGTTCGCGCACGGCGTCATTGACGCTGTGGTACTTCAGGTCGATCAGATGGGGTAGCTTGTCCGGATCGAGCTCGGTGACGCCCCGCTCGACGTAATGATCGAGGACGAACTCCAGGAACTCCTTCTGGGCATAGTCGATGTCCTCGAAGAGGAATGGGCGATGTGACTCGACTCGTTCAGCTCGAGTGATGGGCGGGCGGGCCCAGGCGATGTAGGCGAGCACGTCGAACAGGTCGCTTTGTGGCGCGTCAATCATCTGACCGATTTCGCGCAGTTGCTCGGTGCCGTAGCCTTTTTCTTCCAGCCCCTCGAGCAAAGCCTTGCGGGTTTCTGGTTTGCTCCAGATCTCGCGTAGTTCGTCTTCGTTGCGGAACAGCGCCGGCAGGTCGCCGAACAGATTCTCGACGAATTCGGCGGCCGACATCGGCTTGCCGTCGGGGCTCCAGAAGCTGGTGGCGCTCATGTGCTGAATTGTGCGCTGCTTGCCGTCGGCCAGCCTGATTCTCAGCTTCTTCGGCGGCGAACTCTTCACCCGGCTCATCCACGGGTTCTTTCGGTTCCGGTTCGTCGGGTTGGGAAGGAGGCGGACGCGGGTCCACCGGCTCGGGCGCAATCGGCTCGCCGTCCCACTCCGGATCGTTGAAGTGCTCGTAGGCCTTCACGAAGTCGTAGATCGTGAAGTAGTCCTTGCCGTCGTACAGACGCGTGCCGCGCCCGATGATCTGCTTGAACTCGATCATGGAGTTGACCGGCCGCATCAGCACGATATTGCGCACGTTGCGGGCATCCACGCCGGTCGAGAGCTTCTGCGAGGTGGTCAGGATGGTCGGGATGGTCTTTTCGTTGTCCTGGAACAGGCGCAGGAAGCGCTCGCCCTCTGCGCCGTCGTTGGCGGTCACTCGCACGCAGTAGTTCGGGTCGGTGCTGGTCTTCATGCTGGTTGATCAGGTCGCGCACCGCCAGGGCGTGTTCCTGGGTGGCGCAGAACACCAGGGTCTTCTCGCGCGGATCGATCTGCTCCATGAAAAGCCTGACGCGGTAGCGCCTCGCGCTCCCGGATCTCGATGACGCGATTGAAGTCGTCTTCGCGGTAGCGCCGGCCCTGTTCGACCTCCCCTTCTATGACCTCGTCGTCCGGCGTGTAGACGTAGTCGTCCAGCGTGGTGGCGATCTGGCGCACCTTGAACGGCGTGAGATAGCCGTCGTTGATGCCTTCCTTGAGCGAATAGACGTACACCGGCTCGCCGAAATAGGCGTAGGTATCGGCGTTGTGGTTGCGCTTGGGCGTGGCGGTCAGGCCCCAGCTGCACGGCCGGCGAGAAGTACTCGAGGATGCCGCGCCAGTTGCTCTCGTCGTTGGCGCCGCCGCGGTGGCATTCATCGATGACGATGAAATCGAAGAAATCGGGCGGGTAGTCGCCGAAGTTCGGCGCCGGATTGCCCTCCTCATCCGGCCGCTCATGAAGGTCTGGAAGATGGTGAAGAACAGGCTGCCGTTCTTGGGTACCCGACCCTGCTTGCGGATCGCGTCCGGGGCGATGCGCACCAGGGCGTCCTCGGGGAAGGCGGAGAAGCTGTTGTAGGCCTGATCGGCGAGGATGTTGCGGTCGGCCAGGAAGAGGATGCGCGGCCGGCGCCCGGGCTCGCCGGTCTCGCGCGCGGCCAGGCTCCAGCGGGCGTGAAACAGCTTCCAGGCGATCTGGAAGGCGATGGCGGTCTTGCCGGTGCCGGTGGCCAGCGTCAGCAGGATGCGGTCGCGGCCGTCGGCGATGGCCTCCAGCGCCTGGTTGATGGCGTTGTGCTGGTAGTAGCGCGGCTGCCAGAAACCGCCCTTGTCTTCGAAGGGCACCGCGCCGAAGCGCTCGCGCCAGGCGCTCGGGTGCGCGCGAAGGTCGCGTCCCAGAGCTCCTCCGGCGAAGGATAGTCGTCCACCGCGCCTTCCTCGCCGGTGTGCATGTCGACCCGATAGATGCCTTCGCCGTTGGTGGCGTAGGCGAAGCGGGCCTGCAGACGCTCGGCGTAGCGCTTGGCCTGGGCCAGGCCCTCGGTGACCGGCAGGTCACGTTTCTTGGCCTCGATCACCGCCAGCTTCTGGCCGCGGTAGAACAGCACGTAGTCGGCGATATCCTGCCTGCCCGCGCCGGCCCGCGCCGATGCAGCCGCCCCGGTGCGATGACCTCGCGCCGGACCCGGCTGCCATCCACCACGCCCCAGCCGGCCTCCTTCAGGGCCGGGTCGATCAGCTCGGCACGGGTTTCGGCTTCATTCATCCCCAGACCCCATCAAAATCAATCATTAATCCAGAACTTTCTTTGCCAATCTAGCACGTAAGCCCTTGATTCGCCGACGCATTCCCTAATCAGACCCACTAGGCCTTTCTCCTTCGATCAACTCCCAATCAAGAAATCATGCCGAGGCCGATTCAAGTTCGCTCTCTGCCTTGTCGGCGGTCAGTTCGCCGGAGAAGGCTTTCTGAAGGAGAGATTGCTTTAGTTGTTCCAGCGACGACAGTTTGGCTTTGCAGATCGCTTTGAGCTGATTAGTTTTCCTCTGGACCTCCTCAATAGATTCTACATCTCCTATTTGCGCTGAAAGTGATGGCAGTTGGCCTAAACCGAGAGACTCGAAATATGCTCACATGTTAACGTTGCTGCACTGTTGCATCGCGTCGACCCTTGCAAGTAGCTCGTGACTGCATCGCTGGACTGCAAGAATTAGATAGTGCAAGGTATTCTCGAATCCACAAGATTGACCTCTGGTCTGATCAAAACCGTTCTTTGACCTAAGCACACCCTCTGTCCCTTTGGAATGACACCGACATTTCCAGCCGGCGCCTCCCGTGCAAGAATCAAGTCGCCTGGTTGTGGTTCGGCCCTTCTGGTCCATTTCGAAATGTATCTGTAGAGACTACTTTTCAGACTTTCAAGCTCCAAATACACCTTTGCCGATATTTGACGTGCGAGATCGACGGGAAGCCAAGTCGCCCTGAGTAGGCGCAGTCTTGTGCTCACATATCAACTAATCCGAGCTCAGTGAGCGTCAGACAAAGTCTGCGTTTCCGAGCTAGAGCGCAATGCTGCTCGAGGTCGGATACTGAGAAATTCGTCAAATAGATCTTGGGCGTTGGCGAGGTTCTTTTCGGTATTGGCGATGGCCGTTTCAATGCCCGCGAAGGCCTCGTCGAGAATGGCGACGATGCGTTTTTGCTCGGCGAGGGGCGGACATGCGACGACTAGAAGCTATCAACTTCGCTTTGTTGAGTGTCTTACCTGTTCAGCTTCTCGTCATTCCCTGCAATACCATCCCAATCTTGACCGTACAGAGTACCAGGCTAGGTAATGTATCGTCAGCTACACTCTCGTTGAGCAGGGACATAGTGCGGTCAATTGCTATCATGTCCGGAAGTCCTTGCCAGCAATATGGCAACTCGTGCCTATAGAAGCTCTGAAGCTGCAAAAAGAGTATCCTTCGGATCAAGGCTGTACCGATCTAGCATTTCGTTGGAAAGATACTCCTGCTATCCACAACTTCGGATAACGCTACCTTGGGTAAATCTTTTATCGAAAGCCAGACATTGTTTGTGTTACGCCCTTCATCGCCGAAGCGGCTTCTTCGTAGCTGGCAGTGCCACCAAGCTGAATATCGCAGAGCTCGCCTAAGTAACTGTTTTCCAGCCTAGCTCTCACAACATCCCCCTGAATCCCTTCCAGAATCTCCTCGCTTTCCCTGTCTAGCGTCTCGATCTCGTTGATGATCACTTCCGGATTGCGCAGCGGGGCCTCTTCGGCTTTGTTAGGGTTCCTAACCGACAGGTTCCAGGTTTCGGTGTCGATCTCGGCAATCGGGACGGTCCAGGACTGCTCGGACTCGGCGAAGGTCTTCTGCTTTTCGACGAAGTCGGCCAGGTCGTCGTCGTTGAGCGGGTTGGTCTTGCCCAGGCTGCGGCCGGGGTCGAGCTGGTAGTACCAGATGTTTCTGGTCGGTTCTCCTTTCTCGAAGAACAGCACCACGGTCTTGACGCCAGCGCCCAGGAAGGTGCCGCCGGGGCAGTCGAGGACGGTGTGCAGGTTGCAGTTTTCCAGCAGTTCCTGGCGCAGGCGCGCGAGGCGTTGTCGGCGTTGGACAGGAAGGTGTTCTTGATGACGATCGCCGCGCCGGCCGCCGGCCTTTAGGTACTTGATGAAGTGTTGCAGGAACAGGAAGGCGGTCTCGCCGGTCTTGATCGGGAAATTCTGCTGGATTTCCTTGCGTTCCTTGCCGCCGAAGGGCGGATTGGCCAGGACGATGTCGTAGCGGTCTTTCTCCTGGATATCGTCCAGCGATTCGGTCAGGCTGTTGGTGTGGACGATGTTGGGGGTCTCGATGCCGTGCAGGATCATGTTCATGATGCCGATCACGTACGGGAGGCTCTTCTTCTCCTTGCCGTAGAAGGTGCGCCGCTGCAGGGTGTCGAGGTCTTCGGTGGAGAGTTTCGGCGGGTTGTCCGCGTCGGGGCCGTAGCGCAGGTAGTCGTAGGCTTCACACAGGAAGCCGGCCGACCCGACCGCCGCGTCATAAATGCGCTCGCCGATCTTCGGATCGGTCACCCGGACCATGGCGCGAATCAGCGGGCGCGGGGTGTAGTACTCGCCCCCATTGCGCCCGGCGTTACCCATGTTGCGGATCTTGGCCTCGTACAGGTGCGAGAGCTCGTGCTTTTCCTTCTGCGAGCCGAAGCTGAGCGTGTCGACCAGCTCGAGGGCGTCGCGCAGGCTGTAGCCGCTGGTGAACTTGTTGCGGATCTCGCCGAAGATTTCGCCGATCTTGTATTCGATGGTGTCGGTGTCCGGCGGCTCGCTCGCTGGAAGCCCTGCAGGTAGGGAAAGAGCTTCAGGTCGACGAACTCGATCAGGTCGTCGCCGGTCAGCGCGTCGTTGTGGTCGAACTCGCCGTTTTCGTCCTTAGGCGCCGCCCAGCTCGACCAGCGGTACTTTTCGTCCAGCAGGAAATCATAGGACTTTCCGACCAGTTCGGCCTCCATCGCGCGCTCGCGCTCGAGGTCGTCGAGATACTTGAGAAACAGCATCCAGGAGGTCTGCTCGGTGTAGTCCAGCTCGGTGGCGCATCCGGCCTCTTTCCGGAGCACGTCGTCGATGTTGCGAAAGGTCTGTTCAAACACGGCTTGGGGAAATTCCTTTGTAAAGCGTTCTCAGACCGGCCAGAACAGCCGGGTCAGCGGAATCAGAGTACGGGTTTCCTGGTCGGCGTTCTCGTAGTTCTCGACCAGGGCCTGGACCAGGTCATCCAGATCCCACAGCATCAGCGGGATATTGGCTCTGTCGGCCTCGTAGCGGGCATCCTTGGTGAAGCCCCCGGTGGAGACGAACAGGCCCTTGTCGCTGGCGTGACGGCCGCCGACCAGGTTGCGGATCTCCTTGCTGCCGATCGCCGTGCCCGAGCGGTGCTTGACCTCCACGATGATCCGCGGTGATTCGAAGCCGAAGCCGTCGGGGGAGGCCAGGATATCGATTCCCAGATCCGAGCCCTCGCGCGAAATGCGGGTCTTGTAGCCCATCGACCGCAGGACTCCGGCGACCAGCTGCTCCAGTTCGCGCCAATCGAGGCGATTGATCCGGTCCTTGATGATTTCCATCGCGCGGGCCCGGTAGCCCTCGAGCAGCGCGTCCTCGTCCTCGCTCTCGGCATCGTCAAAGTCGGCGGCTTCGGGCTCTGGAGCCGGCTGGCCGGCCAAGGCCCTGAGAATTTCCTCTGCCACGTCATCCGGCAGCCGAAAGAGGGTCAGCGTCGACCCCAGCGAGTTGCGGGCGCGGGCGGACAGGACGTCCCGCTCAACCTCGCCCTCCCACTCCACGGCGCGATAGTGCTGGAAATCGGCGATGGTGCCGGGCTGATGCTGATAGTCGCTGGCGATCGTGCCGACGTGATAGACCCGACGGCTGGAGTCATATGTAACCACCCGGTCTCCGCGCTGGACCTCGTCTCGAAACCGTATCCATTGGCTGGCCGCCGCCTGGCGCCTGCCGGGTTTGAAGTCAGGCCGCTCCTTTTTCAGGGCCTCCAGGAGGGCCTGCTTGTCCGGAAACTGGCTCAGATCCCCGACCTGAGCGGCCCCGAGGGCCACGAGCCCCTTCTCGACGAATTCGTCGGCCAGCCGGCCGCCTGAAGCCGATCGCACCATCCAGAGTGTCATTAAATCCCCTCAACCCAATGTTCAGCGGTAAGCCTACCGCAGAAGTCCGATCCGTCCCAATCTTGCCTTGCTCTGGCAAGGAGTGGTCGACGCGGCTCCGTCACCAATTCGGCCGTCCTTACAGTCTTGCCTAGCCCCTAATGAGGCAGGCGTATTGCACTTCGACAAGGAATGATGGAGAACAGCCTGGCATCACGGCTTTTCCGCGCGTCCTTGGGAACCTGCACCCGAGCCCGAATTCAGAGCGAAATTTTTGACCGATCAGATTGCTTCCAACCACATGCAATCGTAGGTCAGAATTGTCCACGGAGACTTTGGAAAGTCCGAGGGCTAAACGAATGCGCCCGAATGATCGCGGAAGAACGCATCCTGCAATGCAGGTGCCGAGCTACGGGACTGTCTAGTTGAAATGGCCCCAGGAAGCGGGGTAAGTGCTGGGGTCGCGCACAAATTCGTCCCTAGACCTCGGGGCGCACGATGGGCACGATTTGGGCCCAGAATGGGCACAGGCCTCTAGGGGTGGCTGTTCAGTCGAAGCCACAGTTAGGGTAAGTTGCTGAAAAGGAAGTAGAAAAAATGGTGGCTACGGGTGGACTCGAACCACCGACCCCAGCATTATGAGTGCTGTGCTCTAACCGACTGAGCTACGTAGCCAAAAGCGAGCCGCGTATTTTTTCCGTTTCTCCCGGCAAAGTCAAGCACTGCCGTTTTCGCCCGCCATGGCATGGAGATGGCTCAAAGTGCCCGCCACGAAGAATGCCAATTACCCCGGCATGGCGTGCCCGAACTCGGCATGGAAGCGATCGGCGATTTCTGCCGGGGTGAAATCGTGGTGCTGGGGGCCGGCCTGGGCGATCTTGAGCGAGCCCAGGATGGCGCCCAGGCGGCAGGCGTCGGCGGGCTCCCAGCCGCGCTCGAGGCCATACAGCAGCCCGGCGCGGTAGGCGTCGCCGCAGCCGGTCGGGTCGGTGATCTTCTCGGGCTTGACCGCCGGGATCTGCGTCTTGCCCTCGGGCGTCCACAGTTCCGAGCCTTCGCCGCCGAGGGTGATGACCAGGCCGCCTTCGAGCCGGGAGGTGATGTCGTCGTGCTGCCAGCCGGTCTTTTTCTTGAGCATTTCCCATTCGTAGGAGTTGACCGCCAGCCAGTCGGCGTTGGTGATCATGCGCTGCAGTTCCTCGCCGCTGAACAGGGGCAGGCCCTGGCCCGGGTCGAAGATGTGCGGGATATCGGCGGCGCGGAACTGCTCGGAATGGTCGAGCATGGCCTGCTTGCCGTCGGGCGAGACGATGCCGAAGCCGATGTCGCGCTCTTCCGGTACGGGTTGGCAGTGGGCCTCGTTCATGGCGCCGGGGTGGAAGGCGGTGATCTGGTTGTCGTCCAGGTCGGTGGTGATGTAGGCCTGGGCGGTCCAGTGATCGCCGAGGCAGCGCACGAATTCCTGGTCGATGTCGAGCCGCTCGAGGTGCCGGGCGTAGTCGTCGAAGTCCGGGCCGACGGTCGCCATGGGCAGCGGGTCGCCGCCGAGCTTCTTGAGGTTGTAGGCGATGTTGCCGGCCGTTCCGCCGAAGTTGCGATGCAGCTCGGGCACCAGGAAGGCGACGTTGATCATGTGGGTCTTGTCGGGAAGGATATGATCCTTGAAGCGCTCCGGAAAGACCATGATGTTGTCGTAGGCCAGCGAGCCGCAGATGAGCACGGACATGGGGGTTCCTTGAATTTGGATGATTGAAACAGCCGCCTATTGTAATGATCCTGCCGAATCTTGCCGGCTCGCCCTCGCTTGCGGTCGGCTCGCGCGCATGAAGCATTGATCATTTTTTGAATAGCGTTCAAAATACGCAATTCGTTCACGCCCCGCCGGCTATCGTCCGCCCATGACTACCCAAGATCGCAAGGCCCGGGAATTCGCGGCCCGCGAAGACCTGTTCCTCGACACCGCGCGTCGGCTCATCCTGAGCGACGGGCTGCTGAGCCTGACGATGGCGCGCGTCGCAAAGGCCTGTGATTACGCGACCGGAACGCTCTATCAGCATTTTCTGTCGAAAGAAGATCTTCTGCTCGCCCTGTCGACGCGCATGTCCGCCGAGCGCGTATCGCTGTTCTGCCGGGCCGCCGACTTTACGGGCACAGCGCGCGATCGCATGTTTGCGCTGTCGGTGGCCGACGTGCTGTTCGCCAGCCAGTGCCCCGAGCACTTCCGGCTGGCGCAGTACGTCTTTACCGAGGCCGTATGGGCAGCCACCAGCCCGCCGCGCCGCCAGGCGGCCCTGGAAGGCAGCCAGCCGATGTGCGACCGCGTGCGCTCGATCGTGCACCAGGCCGTGACCGATGGCGACCTGCCCGACCGCGGCCTGCGCAATCTCGACCTGGGTGTCGGTCCCTGGACGCTTTGTTTGGGCATGCACACCCTGGTTCACGCCGACGGTTTGCTGTCGTTCTACGACGTCAACCGTCCTTATGGCCTGCTGCTGCAGCACATCGAGTTCCTCCTCAACGGCCTGGACTGGAAGCCGCTGGTGACAGACGTCTCTTCGCAGCACGTCGCGGGCAAGGTCGAATGGCTCTGCAGCGAGGTTTTCTCCGACGCCTGCGACCGCGAGGGCATCGACAAGCTCCTCGCGATGCTGGCCGCCTGACCGAATTCGAGGTTTATCAAGAGTATCCCCATGGCAACGCAATCTCACAAGAAGCAAGACGGCAAGCCGTCGGTGACCAAGCGCATGATCGTCATGCTGTTGATCGCCGGCGTCATTTTCGGCGGCGTGTTCGGCTGGAAGTGGTTCAGCTCGATGATGATGAACCAGTACTTCGACAACATGCCGGCACCCACGGTGGCGGTCTCGGCCACGCAGGCCGAGCGCGATTCCTGGCCGCGTGAGATCCGCGCGGTGGGCAGCTTCAAGGCCACCAACGGCGTCAACCTGACTACCGAGCTGGGCGGCATCGTGCGCTCGCTCGAGTTCGAGAACGGGGCCTACGTGGAAGCCGGTGAGGTGCTGGCGCGGCTCGACGTCGATGCCGACGAAGCGCAACTGGCCGCCCTGCGCGCCGCGCGCGACCTGGCCGAGTCCGAACGCGACCGCCTGCGCCGCCTGCGCCGCCAGAACAGCGTGTCCGAGTCCGAGCTGGACCAGGCCGAATCGCGATTCCGCCAGGCAGCCGCGGAGGTTGATGCCCAGCAGGCGCGCATCGACCAGAAGATCCTGCGAGCGCCGTTCGACGGCTATCTGGGCATCCGCCGCGTCGACCTGGGCGAATACATTGCGCCGGGCACGCCGATCGTACCCTTGCGGGCGATCGCGCCCATCTTCATGAACTTTACGCTGCCGGAGCGCCACCTGCCCAACGTCGAGACGGGCGCGCGAGTGACCGTCACCACCGACGCCTGGCCTAATGAGCCGTTCGAGGGCGTGGTGACATCGGTCGAGGGCTCGATGAACGAACAGACCCGCAGCTTCCTGGTTCAGGCGACTTTCGAGAACGCCGACATGCGCCTGCGCCCGGGCATGTTCGCTAGCGCCGTCGTCCGCTGGGGTGAGCCCCGCGATGTGCTGATGGTTCCGCAAACGGCGGTCAGCTTCAATCCATACGGCAATTCCGTCTACGTCATCGGAGGCGAGGAGGGCGATCTCAGCGTGGAGCGACGCCTGGTCCAGACCGGCGAGCGGCGCGGCGACATGGTGGCCGTGACCGACGGCCTCGAAGCCGGCGACCGGGTGGCGACCAGCGGCCTGCTCAAGCTCAGCAACGGCACGAGCGTGGAAATCAACAACGAGATCCGGCCCGAATCCGATCTCGATCCGCAGCCGGCCGACGGTTGATCCCGGGATGAAATTCACCGACATCTTCATCAACAAGCCGGTGCTGGCCACGGTGGTCAGCCTGTTCATCCTGCTGCTGGGCCTGCGCGCGGCCACCGACCTGAACGTGCGCCAGTATCCGGAAATCCAGAACGCGGTGATCAGCGTCTCGACCGCCTATATCGGCGCCGACGCCGACCTGGTGCAGGGCTTCATCACCACGCCGATGGAGCGCGAAGTGGCCACCGCCGAGGGCATCGACTACATCGTGTCCACGACCGTGCCGGGCGTTTCGACCATCCAGGCCTACCTGGATATCGAGACCGATCCCAACGAGGCGCTCACGCAGATCGCGGCCAAGGTCAACAAGCTCAGGGGCGAGTTGCCCGACGCGGCCGAGGATCCGGTTGTCGATCTCGCCGAGGGTGAGTCGACCGCTGCGATGTACCTGTCGTTTTACAGCGAGTTGCTCGACAACAACCAGATCACCGACTACCTGGTGCGCGTGGTCGAGCCCAAGCTGGCGACTATCCCGGGCGTGCAGCGCGCCCAGATCCTGGGCGCCGAGACCTTCGCCATGCGGATCTGGCTCGAACCCGATCGCATGACGGCACTGGGCGTGACCGCCAGCGACGTCTACGGCGCGCTGGCGCGCAACAACGTGCTCTCGGCGGTCGGGTCGACCAAGGGGCAGATGATCTCCGTCGGCCTGACGGCCGAGACCGACCTGCGCACGCCCGAGCAGTTCCGCGAGCTGGTCGTGAGGTCGACCAACGACACGGCCGTGCGCATTGCCGACATCGCCCGCGTCGAGCTGGGTTCGGAAACCTACAACTCATCGGTCAGTTTCAACGGCGAGGAGGCCACCTTCATCGGCGTGGAGGTCTCGCCCGACGCCAACTCGCTCGACGTCATCGCCGACGTTCGCGAGGTCTGGGACAACGAGATCCTGCCCGAACTGCCCAACGGGCTGGAAGCCGATATCCCCTACGACAGCACCGAGTACATCAACAACGCCATCGAAGAGGTGATCACGACCATCATCGAGGCCCTGATCATCGTCGTGATCGTCATTTTCCTGTTTCTGGGTTCGCTGCGCACCGTTCTCATCCCGGCCGTGGCCGTGCCGCTGTCGCTCATCGGCGCGATGTTCCTGATGCTGCTGATGGGCTTCTCGATCAACTTGCTGACGCTGCTGGCCATGGTGCTCGCCATCGGCATCGTGGTCGACGACGCCATCATCGTGCTCGAGAACATCCACCGGCATATCGAAGAGGGCATGACGCCCAAGGACGCCGCGCTCAGGGGAGCGCGGGAACTCGCCTGGCCGGTGGTGGCGATGACCACCACCCTGGTCGCCGTCTACATCCCGATCGGCTTTATCGGCGGGCTGACCGGCACGCTTTTCGTGGAGTTCGCGTTCACCCTGGCCGGGGCGGTGCTGCTGTCGGGTATCGTCGCGCTCACGCTCTCGCCCATGATGTGCGCCAAGCTGCTCAAGGCGCACGACGGAGACAACGGCGACAGCCGCCTGGCGGGCTGGCTCGACGCGCAGTTCAACAAGCTGCGGCGCGCCTATCGCCGTCGCCTGCACGGCGCCCTGGAAACCAAGTCGGTGATCGCCGTGTTCGGCCTGATCGTGCTCGTCTCCTGCGGCTTCCTGTTCATGGCGGCCAGCTCGGAGCTGGCGCCGGAGGAAGATCAGGGCTTCATCATCGCGCAATCGACCAGCGATCCCTACTCGACCATCGAGTACCTC
This sequence comes from Lysobacterales bacterium, assembly GCA_034520805.1. GTDB lineage: Bacteria > Pseudomonadota > Gammaproteobacteria > Xanthomonadales > Wenzhouxiangellaceae > Wenzhouxiangella. The sequence goes on from JAXHNG010000001.1 coordinate 366,476, forward strand.
GAGCGCTACACGCGCAGCTACGTCGATCTTATCGACGAGATCCCCGAGCTCGAAAACGTGTTCATCATCAACGGCGGCGGGGGCGGCATGGTCGAGGCGAGCAACTCGGCCATCACCGGCTTCGTGCTCAAGCCCTGGAACCAGCGCGAGCGCGGCACCCGCCAGATCATGGACGAGGAGATCCAGCCGGCCACCCAGAAAGTGGCCGGGCTCGATGTGGCCACCTTCATGCCGCCGTCGCTGCCGAGCGGGGGCTCCGGTTTTCCCGTCGAGTTCGTCATCGGCTCGACCGAGCCGCTGAGCAATATCCAGGGGCTGGCCGAGGAAATCCTCCAGGCCGCGCGCGAGAGCGGCAAGTTCATCTTCGTCAATTCCGATCTCGACATCGACAAGCCGCGCGTGCGCATCCATGTCGACCGCGACAAGGCCGCGCTGCTGGGCGTCGACATGGCCACGCTGGGCAACGACCTCTCGGCGATGCTCGCCGGCGGTTACGTCAACCGCTTCTCGATGGACAACCGCAGCTACCGGGTCATCCCGCAGGTCACGCGCGAGCGCCGTCTCAATCCCGAGCAGCTTGAGAACTACTACACCCGCTCGAGAAGCGGCGAGCTGATTCCGATGTCGAACCTGGTGCGCCTGGAAGAAACCGTGGAACCGCGCCAGCTCAAGCGATTCCAGCAGCTCAACGCCGTGACCGTCTCGGGCGTACCCCGGCCCGGCGTGCCGCTGGGCGACGCCCTGACGATTCTCGAGGAGGCCGCGGCCGAGGTCTTGCCGCCGGGCTACAACGTCGACTACGCCGGCCAGTCGCGCCAGCTCCGCACCGAGGGCGCTGCGCTTCTGCTCACCTTCGCCTTTGCGCTGACGGTGATCTTCCTGGTGCTCTCGGCCCAGTTCGAGTCCTTCCGCGACCCCCTGATCATGCTGGTGACCGTGCCGATGTCGATCTGCGGGGCGATGATCTTCGTCTCGCTGGGCCTGACCACACTCAATATTTACACGCAGGTGGGGCTGGTGACGCTCATCGGCGTGATCTCCAAGCACGGCATCCTGATCGTGGAGTTCGCCAACAAGCTGCAGCAAGAAGGCATGTCCAAGCGCAAGGCTATCGAGGAAGCCACGTCGATCCGCCTGCGCCCGATCCTGATGACCACCGCCGCCCTGGTGCTGGCCATGGTGCCGCTGCTGATCGCGACCGGCGCCGGCGCGGCTTCGCGCTTCTCGATGGGCCTGGTGATCGCCACCGGCATGACCATCGGCACGGCGTTTACCCTGTTCGTCGTGCCGGCGATGTACCTGTACCTGGCGCGCGACCACGGGCATGCCGAAGAAACAGCCGCCGCGTGACGGCGGCTCGAGCGTGTTCGAGGCTTGCGTAGGTCGGGGTTACATCCCCGACGGACGACCTTTCGGGCTGGATCACACCTAGCTCACGTGTGAACAGACTTTCGCACGTCGTCCGTCGGGGATGTAACCCCGACCTACGGTGCTACGCTGCCGGCCCGAGTCCCGAGTCCCGAAACCAGCGCTTGCCGCTTTGCGCTTGCGTTGCTACATTAGGCGGTCTTTTCGCAACCAGCTCCGGTAGCTCCTACTCACATCATGTTCAAGCGTTTACGCGGCCTCTTCTCGAATGACCTGTCCATCGACCTGGGCACGGCCAACACTCTGATCTTTGTACGCGGCCAGGGCATCGTGCTCAACGAGCCGTCGGTGGTGGCCGTGCGCATGGAGCGCGGGCCCGGCGGGCCGCAGGAAGTCGCGGCCGTTGGTGCCGAGGCCAAGCAGATGCTCGGTCGCACGCCCGGCAATATCCGCACCACCCGGCCGCTGAAGGACGGCGTGATCGCGGACTTCAACATGACCGAGCAGATGCTGCAGCACTTCATCAAGAAAGTGCATTCCTCGCGTTGGCTGCGACCGAGCCCGCGCGTGCTGGTGTGCGTGCCCTGTTCGTCGACCCAGGTCGAGCGGCGCGCCATCAAGGAGTCGGCCGAGGGCGCCGGCGCGCGCGAGGTGTTTCTGATCGAGGAGCCGATGGCGGCGGCGATCGGCGCCGGCATTCCCATTCACGAGGCGCGCGGCTCGATGGTGCTCGACATCGGCGGCGGCACCACCGAAGTGGCCGTTTTGTCGCTCAACGGCATCGTCTATTCAAACTCGGTGCGCGTCGGCGGCGACCATTTCGACGAGGCCATCACCAATTACGTGCGCCGCTCCTACGGCACGCTGATCGGCGAGTCCACGGCCGAGCGCATCAAGATGGAAATCGGCTGCGCCTACCAGCAGGACGACCTCAAGGAAATCCAGGTCTCGGGACGCAACCTTGCCGAGGGCGTGCCCAAGATGATTACCCTCAACAACAACGAGGTGCTCGAAGCACTCAACGAGGCCCTGTCGAGTATCGTCGGGTCGGTCAAGACGGCACTCGAGCAGACCCCGCCGGAGCTGTGCGCCGACGTCGCCGAGACCGGCATCGTGCTCACCGGCGGCGGTGCGTTGCTCTGGGGCCTCGACAAGCTGCTGATGGAAGAGACCGGCTTGCCGGTCATCATCGCCGACGATCCCCTGACCTGCGTGGCGCGCGGCGGCGGACGCGCCCTCGAACTGATGGATGAGAACAAGGGCGATTTCTTCTTCGCAAGCTGATTGCACCCGGCGGGCTTCGACGTGACTCCCTCCGGAAGCACATGGCCCGCCGCGATCGACGGGGATGCCGCGGCCCGCATCGCCCGCTTGATGTTCTATGGGCTGCTGGCGATCGTGCTCATGACGCTCGACTACCGTGAGGGCTACGTCGACAGCCTGCGGACTCAGGCCTGGCGCGCGATCGAGCCGGTCATTCTGGCGGTCGAGGCCCCGTTCAAGATGGGTCAGCGCCTGGGTGAGGAGTTGCGCCAGCGCCACGCGCTGATGGATCGAGTCGCCATCCTCGAGCGCGAGCGGCGCGAACGCCTGGCCGAACTTTCCCTGCTCGAAGAATTGCGCGACGACAACCGCGAGTTGCGTGACCTGCTGGACGCTTCCCAGCGACTCGTGCCCGATTTCCAGTCCGCCGAGCTGATGAACATCGACCTCAATCCCTGGTCGCATCGCGTACTCATCAACCGCGGCAGCCGCGACGGGCTCGAGGCCGGGCAGCCGGTGATGGATGCCTTCGGTGTCATGGGGCAGATCGACGACGTCGCTTTCAATACCGCGCAGGTCATCCTCATTTCCGATCCCGACCATGCACTGCCCGTTCGCGTGCAGCGCACCGGCCTGCGCACGGTGGCCTACGGCTCCGGGCGCATCAACCAGCTGCGCTTGACCGACCTGCCCATGAACGTCGATCTGCAGCCCGGCGACATCCTGGTGACCTCCGGCCTCGGCGGCGCGTTTTCCGCCGGCCTGCCGGTCGCCGAGGTCGAGTCGGTTTCGCGTCCGGTCGGCGAGGCTTTCGCAAAGGCGGTGGTGCGCCCGATCGCGCGGCTCGATCGCGCACGGCACGTCCTGGTGGTGAGCTCGCCCGAAGTCGAGGCCGACGATGATACAGACGCTGACGCCGATGCAACCCCGGCCGCCGTCGAAGGCGATGAGCACACAGAGCCGGCACCGGAAGCTGGCGAGCAGACGCCGACGGGCGAGATGCCATGAGTCGGCACGAACCCGCCAACTGGACCCTGGCCGCTTCGCTCCTGCTGGTGCTGCCGCTGACTGTGATGCCGTTGCCCGAGGCGATTGCCGATGCGCGACCCTATTGGGCGGCGCTGATGATAATTTACTGGAATCTCGAGGCTGGTCGGCTGCGCTACCTCGGCCAGGCTTTTGTCGGCGGGCTGATGCTCGATCTGCTGACCGGTTCCCTGCTGGGCCAGCATGCCTTGAGCCTGGTTATCATCAGCTACCTGGTCGAGCGTTTCCGGTTCCGTATTCGCTTCTTCCCGCCCTGGCAGCAGGCGGCCGTGGTCATGCTCCTGCTGTTCAATGATCGCATCGTGCAGCTGTGGATCGTTGGCCTGGTCGGCGATCGCTGGCCGAGCTGGCAGTGGTGGCTGGCGCCGGCGGTCGGCATGTTTCTGTGGCCGTGGTTGTTCCTCCTGCTCGACGCCCTGCGCCAGCGAGAGCGCCGAAGAAAGCCATGATCTCCAATGCGCGCTCGGCCGGCATGGGTGATTCCAGGATGGCGCTGAACCAGGTCTCTCGCCGCTTCCACGTCCTGGTGGTGTTCATGCTGATCGTCATTGCGCTCCTCGGCCTGCGCCTGGCCCTGCTGCAGCTTGGCGACCACGAGCAATACGCCGCGCAAGCCGACGACAACCGCATCAGCCTGCGGGCCCTGCCGCCCAACCGCGGCCTGATCCTCGACCGGCGCTCTCGCGTGCTGGCCGAGAACCGGCCGGCCTATCGGCTGGTCATCGTCCCCGAGCGCGCCGAGGACCTGGAGGACACGCTGGCCCGATTGGCCGACCTGGTGCCCGTCAGCGAGGACGAGCGGCGGCGTTTCGAGCAGCAAAGCGAGCGGTCGCGGCCGTTCGAGTCGATCCCGCTCAAGAGCAATCTCGACGACAGGGAAGTGGCCCGGCTGGCCACGCACCGTCACCGCCTTCCCGGTGTCGATATCGAGCCCTATCTGACGCGGCACTATCCGCACGGCGAGCTCTTCGCTCACCTGGTCGGGTACGTGGGGCGGATCGACACGCGTGACCGTGAGCGTCTCGAGGCCGACCGCTATCGCGCCAGCACGCACGTGGGCAAGACCGGCATCGAGAGACAGTACGAGACGCAGCTGCACGGAAGCGCGGGATTCGAGCGCGTCGAAACCAATGCCCAGGGGCGGGTTCTGCGCGTTCTCGAACGCACCGATCCCGCACCCGGACAGAATCTCCAGCTCAACATCGATCTCGACCTGCAGCGCGCCGCCTACGGGGCCCTTGGTGACTATGCCGGCGCGGTCGTCGTGCTGGAGGTCGAAACCGGCAAGGTGCGGGCCCTGGTGAGCAAACCCGGCTTCGATCCCAACCTGTTCGTCCACGGCATCAGTCACGCGAACTACAACCGCCTGCTGGAGCATCACCAAAGACCGCTGTTCAACCGCGTACTGTCCGGCGGCTACGAGCCCGGCTCGACCATCAAGCCCTTCATCGCCCTGGCCGGCCTGCAGGCCGGCGTGATCACGCCCGATACCGAGGTCTTCTCCACCGGCCAGTTCCGCCTGCCCGGGCACAGTCGGACCTATGGTGACTGGAAGCGGGGCGGGCACGGCCGCGTCGATCTCGAGTTGGCCCTGGCCGAGTCGGTTAATGCCTATTTCTACCGCCTGGCCGTGGAGCTGGGCATCGACGCCATCTCGCGCGAGCTGGCCCTGTTCGGCCTCGGCCGCGCGGCCGGGCTGGATCTGCCCGGGGAGAACAGCGGCATCCTGCCGACGCGGTCGTGGAAACGGGCGACCTTCAATCAGGCCTGGTTCCCCGGCGAGACGGTCATCACCGGTATCGGCCAGGGCTTTATCGTGGTCACCCCCATCCAGCTGGCCCACGCCACCGCCGCATTGGCCGGACGGGGTCATACGGCCGAGCCTAGCCTCGTGGGTCAGCGAGAGCCGGTGCGCATGGTGCGCCACGACGACGCCTACTGGCAGGCCGTGCACGAGGGTATGGAGGCGGTCGTGCACGGTCCCAGCGGCACGGCCAGGGCCATCGCGCCGCAGCTGAACGTCCGCATGGCCGGCAAGACGGGCACGGCCCAGGTCTTCGGGCGACCCGATGAATCCGAAGGGATCGAGGAGCGCGAACAAGACGAACTGCCCGAGTTCCTCCGCAATCACGCGCTGTTTACCGGTTTTGCCCCGAGCGAAGAACCGCGCCTGGTGGTCACCGTCGTGGCCGAACACGGCGGCGGCGGTGCCAGCGTCGCCGCCCCCATCGCCGCGACCGTGATGAACGCCGCCCTGGCGGTAGGGCTGTGAGCGCCTCGCCCGGCACGCTCCTGGCCGACGGTCTGAGGCGGCTTCGCCTCGATCCCTGGTTGCTGGCGCTGCTGTTGGTTCTTATCGGCTTCGGCAGCCTGGTGCTCTACTCCGCGGGCGAACAGAGCATGGCGCTGGTCTGGCGGCAGTGGGTTCGCCTGGCCCTGGGGATGGCGGTGATGCTGTTCGTCGCCCAACTGCCGCCGCGACTGCTCAAGGCCTGGGCGCCGGCGTTGTTCGCTGCCGCCTTGCTGATGCTCGTGGCCGTGGTCTTCTTTGGTGTCGGACGCGGCGCCCAGCGTTGGCTCGACCTGGGTTTGCTGCGCTTCCAGCCATCGGAGGCGATGAAGCTCGCGCTACCGCTGGCCCTGGCTGCGCTGCTGCAGGGCAAGCCGCTGCCGCCGGACTGGCGTACGGTTGTGTTGGCGGCCGGTCTGATTGCCTTGCCCGTCGGGCTGATCGTGATCCAGCCGGACCTTGGAACGGCCGTTCTGGTGGGCATGAGCGGTGCTTGTGTCCTGTTTCTCGCCGGCTTGCGCTGGCGGCTAATCTTCGGTCTGGGAGGGGTATTGGCTGCTGCCGCGCCCTTGATCTGGCTGAACCTGCACGAGTACCAGCGCGATCGCATCCGCACCTTCATCGATCCCGAGTCCGCCCCGCTGGGCGAGGGCTGGAACATCATTCAGTCGAAAATCGCCGTTGGATCAGGCGGACTCAGCGGCAAGGGCTGGCTCGAGGGCAGTCAGTCGCATCTCGAGTTCCTGCCGGAGCCGCATACCGATTTCATTTTCGCCGTGCTGGCCGAGGAGTTCGGTTTTATCGGCGTCGCGGCGGTGCTGGCGCTGTTCGCGGCCATCATCCTGCGCGGCATGTTCCTGGCTAGTCAGTGTCGCGACACCTTCGGCCGCCTGCTCGCCGGCGCGATGGTCTTCATGTTCTTCGTCTACCTCGCTGTCAACGTTGGCATGGTCTCCGGCGCGCTGCCCGTGGTCGGCGTGCCCCTGCCGCTGGTCAGCTACGGCGGTACGTCAGCGGTGACTTTGCTTGCAGGTTTCGGTTTGGTCATGGGGCTATACAGCCGCCGCCGCTTCATGGGATAGAATCTCCGTTGGGCGGTCGGGGCAAACTTTTTCTTTACCTCGCCCTCTATATTCTCGAAGCCTCCCGGAGTACCACACAGCGATGATGCGATTTTCCTGGCTTGCACTGGCCCTGATCCTGACGACGGCGGTCTGCGCCGAAGATGAGCCCCATCCGGGCGCGGCGGCCTTTGTCGATCGCGTGGTGGCCGAGTACGGGCTGGACGCCGATCGCGTCCATGCCGTGCTGGGGGAGGCGCGCTACCAGCAATCGATCATCGACGCCATCACGCGGCCGGCCGAGGGCAAGCCCTGGCACGAGTACCGAAAGATTTTCGTCACGCCTACCCGCATCAGTTCCGGCGTTGAGTTCTGGCGCGCCAATGCCGACCTGCTCGGCGAGGTGTCGGAGCGGTTCGGTGTGCCCATCGAGGTGATCGCCGCCATCGTCGGCGTCGAGACCAGCTACGGGCTCAATACCGGCAGCTACCGGGTCATCGACGCGCTCGCCACCCTGGGCTTCTACTACCCCAAGCGCGGCGCCTTTTTTGCCGACGAGCTGGGCCAGTTCCTGCGCCTGGCCGAGGAAGAGTCGCTGCCGGTGAGCGATATTCGCGGCTCTTACGCCGGCGCCATGGGGGTCGGGCAGTTTATCCCGTCGAGCTACCGAGCCTACGCCGTCGACATGGACGGCACCGGCAAGCGCGACCTGTGGCGCTCGCTGCCCGATGCCATGGGCTCGGTGGCCAACTACCTGGCCGTGCACGGCTGGCGCGACGACGAGCCGATCGCGCTCGAAGCCGAGTTGAGCGAGGGGCTGCCGGATGCTGACTTCCCGATCAAGCCGGTGCACAGCCTGGACGAACTCGCGGCCATGGGGATTCGATTCGACGCCGGCGACCTGCCCGGCGACACCGAGGCCACGCTGATCGAACTCGAACAGGCCGACGGCCCGGAGTACTGGGTGGGTCTGAACAATTTCTACGTGATCACCCGCTACAACCGCTCGCCGCTGTATGCCATGGCGGTCACGCAACTGGCCGGCGAGATCCGACGGCAGCGCAAATGAGAAACTGGCGCGCACTCGTCGTCTTGCTGGGCGTGTTCCTGCTGGCCGCCTGTGGCCGAGAGGCGGTGCGCGAGGTGTCCGACGGGCCGCCTGCCGAGCGTCTCGACCCGGCGAAGATCGAGCGGCCCGATCCGCGGCCGGAGCCGCGCAGCGCCTACGGCAACCACAGCCCCTACGAGGTGCTCGGGCGCACCTACCGGGTGCTCGACAGCGCCGCCGGCTACCACGAGCAGGGCGTTGCGTCCTGGTACGGCACCAAGTTCCACGGCCGTGCGACCTCTTCGGGCGAGCCCTACGATCTCTATCAGCTCACGGCCGCCCATCGCACGCTGCCGTTGCCGACCTGGGTGGAAGTCACCCGGCTCGACACCGGCAAGACCATCACCGTGCGCGTCAACGACCGCGGCCCCTTCCATCCCGACCGCATCATCGACCTGTCCTGGGCGGCGGCCAGCGAGCTGGGGATGACCGAGCTCGGCACGGCGCCGGTGGAAGTGCGCGCGATTACCTTCGGTGACGAGTCCAGCCCGACGCCCCGGCCGGCGAAGTTGCCCGTCTATGTCCAGGTTGGCGCTTTTTCCGAGCGCCAGCGGGCGCAACGCGTGATGAGCGACCTCGAGCGCGCCGGCATCGGACCCGTTGATTCCGAAGCGACGCGCACCGACATAGGTCGGGTCTGGCGCGTGCGCCTCGGTCCCGTCAACGACGCAGCCCGGGCCATCGCCCTGGTCGATCGGGTGGCCGAACTCGGCCTCGGCCGCGCCCGTTACGTTTATCCTTAAGAACACTCAAGCGAACCCTGACCCATGATTTTCGCCCCAAGAATCGTCTTCTCCCTGCTCTTTGCCGCCTTCGTTCTGGCCGCCAGCCCGCTTTCTTCGGCCCAGTCGCCGGTGCCGGCCGCGCCTTCGGTGGGGGCGACCAGCTATGTCCTGGTGGACTTTCACAGCGATACCGTGGTTGCAGAGCTCGACGCCGACGCGCAGGTGGAGCCGGCCTCGATCACCAAGCTGATGACCTCCTACGTGGTGTTTTCCGAGATCGTCGACGGCAACCTGGCCCTGTCCGACGAGGTGCTGGTGTCGGAAAAGGCCTGGCGGACGGAGGGTTCGCGCATGTTCATCGAAGTCGGCACGCGTTTGACCGTCGAGGAGCTGCTCAAGGGCGTGATCATCCAGTCGGGCAATGATGCGTCGGTGGCCCTGGCCGAGCATGTCGGCGGTAGCGAGGAAGTGTTTGCCGGCATGATGAACGAGGCCGCCCGCGAACTCGGCATGACCGGCACCAACTACGTCAACGCCACCGGGCTGCCGCACCCCGACCAGTACACCACCGCCCGCGACGTGGCCCGACTGGCAGACGCTCTGATCAGCGAGTTTCCCGACTTCTATGCCTGGTATTCCGAACGCGAGTACACCTACGGCGGTATCCGCCAGCACAACCGCAACCGCCTGCTGTGGCGCGACCCCTCGGTGGACGGGCTCAAGACCGGTCACACCGAGTCGGCCGGCTATTGCCTGGTGACCTCGGCCATGCGCGACGGCATGCGCCTGATCAGCGTGGTCATGGGCACCGACAGCGAAGAGGCGCGCGCCACGGCCAGCCAGGCCCTGCTCAACTACGGCTTTCGTTTCTTCGAGACCTACCAGCTCTACGAATCCGGCGACGAAATCAGCGTCGAGCCGGTCTGGAAGGGCGCGGCCGACGAGGTGTCCCTGGGCGTCGACCGCGACCTGTTCGTGACCATTCCGCGCGGACGCTACGACGCGCTCGAAGCCCGTCTGGAAGTCAACGGCACGCTGACCGCCCCGCTCGAGTCGGGCGAGCCGGTCGGGCGCCTGGTCATTTCCCTCGACGACGGCGACCTGGTCGATCGTGAGCTGGTGGCGCTCGACTCGATCGAGCAGGCGGGCTTTTTCGGGCGCAGCATCGACGGATTCCGGCTGTGGGTCGGTGGCCTGTTCGGAGGAGACTGATGGAAACCGAGAAAGACGGCGTCCTGGAATTTCCCTGCGACTGGCCGGTCAAGGCCATGGTCGTCGCCGGCGAGGATTCGCTGCGCGAGGTCCTCGGCGTGATCACCCGGCACGCCGAACTGCCCGACGAGCGCGACGTATCCATCCGGGAGAGCCGGCACGGCCGCTACGAGAGCATCACGGTCGTGGTCGAAGCGCAGTCGCGCCGGCACCTGGAAATCATCTACACCGAGATCCGGTCGCTGGATGTGGTGAAGATGACGTTGTAGGAAGTGTGGAGTGTTCAGTGTGAAGTGTGGAGAGTGCTTTAGCTGTCATCCCGGCCCTGAGCCGGGATCTCGCACGCTGGTGTGGCCGATGAGTGGGGGGTCCCGGATCAAGTCCGGGACGACAGCGGTCAGGGATCAGAGTGAATCACGGCATGGATGAATTGACCGTGCGCCATTTGGGGCGCCAGCCTTACGAGCCCGTGTGGGCGGCGATGAAGGATTTTACCGACTCGCGCGATGAATCCACCGGCGACGAGATCTGGCTGGTCGAGCACGATCCCGTATTTACGCAGGGCCTGGCCGGCAAGCCCGAGCACGTGCTCAACCCCGGTGACATTCCCATCGTCCAGACCGACCGCGGCGGCCAGGTGACCTACCACGGGCCCGGCCAGGTGGTGGCCTATCCATTGCTCGATATCGAGCGCCGGGGCGTGGGCGTTCGCTGCCTGGTCGATCGTCTGGAGCAGGCGGTGATCGACGTGCTGGCCGGCATGGGCGTCGAGGGCGCGCGGCAGGCGGGCGCGCCGGGCGTGTTCGTGGGGGCGGCCAAGATTGCATCGATCGGGCTCAAGGTCCGCCGGGGCCGCACATACCACGGCCTGGCCTTCAATATCGACATGGACCTGACGCCGTTTTCGCTGATCAATCCCTGCGGTTTCAGCGGCCTGGCCATGACCCAGGTCGTCGACCAGGTTGGCCCGGCCGACTGGGACGACATGGCCGGCCGGCTGCTGACGGCGTTCTGCAAACTGATGGGTTACCATCCAGATGGTCCCGCAATCGACGCGCGGCAAACTTCCACCGCTGCATCCGGTCATAGCTGACATGAATATCAATACGATCCGACTCTTCCTTGTCTCCCTGCTGGCCGTGCTGGTGGTTCCCGCCCTGTTGCTGCCGCAGCCCTCCGGTCAGGCCAGTGCCGCCGCCGAGAGCGCCGCTTCGCTGAGCCCGGAGCCCAAGCACCGTTTTGCCAGTCGCCTCGCCTCGCGCTTCATGACCAGCTATCACTACCGCAGCCCGGAGCTCGACGAGGCTTTCTCCGAGCGAGTGTTCGATCAGTACCTCTCGGCGCTCGACCCCAATCGCATGTATTTCACGGCCGCCGACATCGAGGCGCTTTCGAAGTATCGCCCCCACATGGCCGATAGCGTGCGTAGCGCCGATCTCGAACCGGCCTACGACATCTTCAATCGCTATATCGAGCGCTCGGACGAGCGCATCGAGCATGCGCTGAACCTGGTCGAGGGCGGATTCGACTTCACTATTGACGAGGACTACAACTTCGATCGCAGCGACTCGCCCTGGGCCGAGAGCGCCGAGGAACTCGATGAGCTGTGGCGCAAGCGGGTCAAGAACGACTGGCTGCGCCTGAAGCTGGCCGACCAGGACGACGAAGAGATCGTCGAGACCCTCAAGGAGCGCTACGAAACCCTCAGGCAGCGCATCCACGAGTTCAACAGCGAAGAGGTGTTCTCGTTCTTCCTGAACGCCTTCACGCGCTCGATCGAGCCGCATTCGTCCTACATGTCGCCGCGCACCTCGGAGAATTTCGAGATTTCCATGCGCCTGTCCCTGGACGGCATCGGCGCGATGCTGCAGCGCGAGACCGAGTACACCACGGTGATGGAAATCGTGCCCGGCGGTCCGGCCGACCTCGATGGTCGCCTGGAATCCGGCGATCGCATCGTCGGTGTCGGGCAGGGCGACGACGGCGAGATCGTCGACGTCGTCGGCTGGCGCCTCGACGACGTGGTCGACAAGATCCGCGGCGAGCGCGATACGGTCGTGCGGCTGGAAGTGCTGCCGGCCGACACCGGCATGAGCGGCCCGCCCAAGGTCATCCGTATCGTGCGCAACGAGGTCAAACTCGAAGAGCAGGCCGCCAGCAGCGAAATCATCGAGTTGCCCAAGGGCGACGAGGTCCGGCGTATCGGTGTCATCCGCGTGCCGGTGTTCTACGTCGACTTCGAGGGCCGCTCGCGCAACGAGCCCAACTACCGCTCCAGCACGCGCGACGTGCGCAAGCTGATCAACGAGCTCAAGTCCGAAGATGTCGACGGCATCGTCATGGACCTGCGCGGCAACGGTGGCGGCGCCCTGGTGGAGGCCACGACCATGACGGGCCTGTTCATCGACACCGGCCCGATCGTGCAGGTGCGCGATTCGCGCGGCAAGGTCGAGCTCAAGACCGACAACGAACCCGGCATGGCCTGGGGAGGGCCGCTGGGCGTGCTGGTAGACCGGCGCAGCGCTTCGGCCTCCGAAATTTTTGCGGCCGCCATCCAGGACTACGGCCGCGGCGTGATCATCGGCGAGCCCACATTCGGCAAGGGCACCGTGCAGAACCTGATCAACCTCGACAACATGGCCCGCGGCGAGGACACGGAGCTGGGCCAGCTCAAGCTGACCATGGCGCAGTTCTACCGCGTTGGCGGCGGCTCGACCCAGAACAAGGGCGTGATCCCCGACATCCGCCTGCCCACCCCCGGTGACCCCGATGAATACGGCGAGAGCGCGCTGGACTTCGCCATGCCCTGGGCGGAAATCGACCCGGCGAACTACGAGCCCGTGGCCGACCTCGAGCCCTTGATCGATCTGGCCCGCCATCGCCACGAAATGCGGCTGGAGACTGACGAAGAGCTTGTTGAACTCCTCGAAGACCTGGCCGAGTGGGAAGACGACAGCGATCGCGAGACGATTTCCCTGCTCGAGTCCAAGCGCCGCAAAGAAATGCAAGAGGCCGAGGATCGACGGGCCGAGCGCTTCGGTGTCGATGATTCGATGGCCATGGCCGACGACGAAGCACAGGACGAAGCGCCGGATTCTGGTGCGGAGATCGAGGCCGAGACCGACACCGAAGGCGGCGAAGCCGAAGGCGAAGAAGAGGACGAAGACGAAGATCTGTACCTGGAAGAAACCGCGCGGATTCTCAGCGACCTCATCGATCTCGACCAGGAGCGCCTGCTGGCGCATCGCCAGACGCCGTAGCCGCTGGTGGTGCCGCGCTGTCCCGACGTTCGCGTTGGACTGAACTGAAATGAGCGCGCCGTCCGAGCAGGTGGCGCGCGTGGCGGTACCGGTTCCGCTGCCGCGCCTTTTCGACTACCTCCCGCCAGCCGGCCGCGACCTGCCGCCCAAGGGCTCGCGCGTGCTGGTGCCTTTCGGCAATCGTCGCCTGGTCGGCCTGGTTTTCGATCACGGCCGGCCCGATCAGGTCTCGCACGGCTCCCTTCGCCCCATCGAGCGCGTTCTCGACGACGCGCTGGTCAGCGCGGACATGCTCGATCTGATCGACTGGTGTGCCCGTTACTGGGCGTTCGCCCCCGGCGAGGCGGTCAACCTGCTGCTGCCCGGCGCGCTGCGGCGCAGCAAGGCCTTTCGGTCACCGCCGCCGGCCGCCTTCGAACTGACCGAAGCGGGCCGGGAAGCCGACCTCTCACGCGCCCCGCGGCAGGCCGAAGTGCAGGCCGTGCTGAGCCCGGGCGCGATGGCGCGCGAGGCGCTTGATGGAAAAAAGCGGGGCCGCCGTTGACGTGCTTCGCCGCATGAGCGAGGCCGGCCTGCTCAAGGCGCTCGATCGCCCGCCGCCACCGGCCGCCAGCACCGGCCCCGAACTCAACGACCAGCAGCGCGCGGCCGTGGCCGCTATCCTGCACCATCGCCGGCGCTTCAGCGCGTTTCTGCTGGCCGGCGTGACCGGCTCGGGCAAGACCGAGGTCTACCTCCAGGCCGCCCGGCGCATTCTCGAGCAGGGCCGGCAGGTCCTGATCCTCGCCCCCGAGATCGGCTTGACGCCGCAGCTCGTGCGGCGCATCGAATCCCGGCTGGGGGAGTCCGCCTATCTCTATCACTCGGGCCTGAGCGCGGGCGAGCGACTGGCCTGCTGGCAAGCGGCGCGTTCGGGCAGCGCGCGCGTGCTGGTGGGCACGCGCTCGGCCGTGTTCTTGCCCATGGCCCGGCCGGGCCTGGTCGTCGTTGACGAAGAGCACGATGGTTCGTTCAAGCAGGGCGAGGGCGCGCGCTACCACGGCCGCGACGTGGCCGTATTGCGCGCGCGCTTTGCCGGCGTGCCGGTCGTGCTGGGCACGGCCACGCCGTCGCTCGAGAGCCTGCACAACGTCGACCAGGGGCGCTACCGGATGCTCGAGCTCTCACGCCGCGCCGGCGCCGCCCGGCAGCCGCGCTGGCGCATCATCGACCAGCGCGGCTCGCGCGAGAGCCTGGTGCCGGAACTGGTCGAAGCCATGCGCCGCCACCTGGGCGAGGGCGGCCAGGTGCTGATCTACCGCAACCGCCGCGGCTACGCCCCGGTTCTGATGTGCGCGGAGTGCGGCTGGCAGGCCGATTGCGAGCGCTGCAGCGCCCATCTGACCTACCACCAGGGCCGTAGCAGCCTGCAGTGCCACCACTGCGGCAGCCAACACCCCGAACCGCGGCGCTGTCCGGCCTGCGGATCGCCGGAACTGCTCGCCCTCGGCGCCGGAACCGAGCGACTGGAGTCGCAGGTGGCGGGCTTGTTTCCCGAAGTCCCCGTCCACCGCGTCGACCGCGATGCGATGAGCGGCAAGCACGAGTTCCACGAGCTGCTCGAGAAAGTGCGCGGCGGCGAGCCCTGCGTGCTGGTCGGCACCCAGATGCTGGCCAAGGGCCACCACCTGCCGGGCGTGAGCCTGGCGGCCGTGCTCGACGTCGACCAGTCGCTGTTCAGCGCCGATTTTCGTGCGCCCGAGCGCCTGGGGCAGACCGTCGCCCAGGTCGCGGGGCGCGCCGGGCGCGGTGATCGGGAAGGGGAGTTCATGCTGCTCACGCGCCACCCCGAGCATCCGCTGCTGGATGCCCTCGGGCGGGGAGATTACCTGGCCTACGCCAGGCCGCTGCTCGAAGAGCGCGTGCAGGCGAGGCTGCCGCCGGCCTGCGCGCTGGCGATGCTGCGCGCCGAGGCGCACCAGGCCGAACCGGCGCGCGCCTTTCTGGCGCGGGCGGCCAGAGTGCTGGCGCGCTCGGGTATCGAGATCATCGGCCCCCTGCCGGCCATCATGGCGCGGCGCGGCGGCTACTGGCGCTTCCAGCTCTGGCTGCAGGCCGAAAACCGGGCCATGCTGGCCAATCACCTCGCCGGAAAACTAGGCGACCTGCAGGAACTGACCGAGGCGCGCCGGGTGCGCTGGCACGTCGACGTGGATCCGCTTGAGCTCTAGCCCTGGTCTTCCTCTTCGTCCTGCTGACGCGCGAGCGTCGCTTGGCGAGCGATGGCGTCGAAGGCCCAGATGCACGTATCTCATCGTCCCCATCGCGGCTGCTGCCCTGGCTTTCGACAGGCGCCGCCGGCAAACTTGCAAAGCCCGCATCAATCCACGACAATACCCGGCTATTTTCTCCAGATCGACTCAGGAATCGAGTGCCATGAAATCCGAAATCCATCCCGAATACCGCGAAGTGGTGTTCCAGGACCTCTCCAGCGACCTCGTCTTCAAGTCCCGCTCCACGGTCCAGACCAAGGAAACCATCAAGTGGGAAGACGGCGAAGAGTATCCGCTGGTCAAGGTGGAAGTCTCGAGCAAGTCGCACCCCTTCTACACCGGCAAGCACAAGATCATGGACTCCGGCGGCCGCGTCGACCGCTTCAAGCAGCGTTACGGCAAGGGCAAGAAG
>JAXHNG010000002.1:0-113966 GCA_034520805.1 Lysobacterales bacterium
CTATCTTCCGGGACAGTCGTCCCGCTTTTCCTGATTTTGGTCATGACACTCGGGACACTCGCCTCATGTGCGGGATGTCCCGCTACTCCATGCTGGTTTTACGGCAAAAAAACCGCAGAGGAGCTGTAATCATGTCCGCAATACTGGAAGCATCGATCGTAAAACGCCAGGAGGCCCTGCACCGGCACTACATCGACGTGCCCGACGACGCCTGGATCACCGACCACGCGCGCGCACTACCCGGCCGGAGCACGGACCCCGTCCATGGCGAGGTCGAACCCGCCAACAACGATGGCGTGCGCTATCGGTATGGCATCCACCGCGCGGTAGGCGGCGACCACGACGCGCCCAACCCCGGCGATCTGCTCAGCGCGGCCCTGGCCGCATGCCTGCACGCGACGCTGCGCATGGTCGCCGAACGGCTCGGTATCACGATTATCGACAGTGAAGTCGCTGCTACAGCATATGCCGACGTCCGCGGCGCGCTGATGGTGGATACGAAGGTCCCCGTGGGTTTTCAGCGCATGCACTGCGACGTGAGGCTAACGGTGCCCGCCAGCGTGGACAAGCGCAACCTCAGGAATGTGATGATCGGCGCAGAGCAGTGCTGCGTCGTGTTTCAAACCCTCAAGGCCGGTACCCGGGTGACGACGGACTGGCGCATCGACGAGGCGCCGTGAGAAAAGACGCCCTCACACCGAGATTTTCTTTTCTGCATCCAGCTACACGCTAAGGAGGCATGTTTATGAACATATCAGACCAATCCACTGGCAAGCCGATCCGCCCCCAGAATGCCGGGCCGGCAGCGGTCTGGTCCAGTGGCGGAGCCGCCTACGATGAGGTGAGTCGGGGCATCCTGGATGCCATAGAACACACCGTCAATCGCCTGGAACCCGCACCGGGAATGCGTATTCTCGACGTGGCAACGGGAACCGGCTGGACCGCCCGGCGTCTGGTGGAACGAGACTGCGATGTCACCGGTGTGGACTTTGCGGCCGACATGTTGGCCGATGCCCGGGCGCGCGCGTCGGCACGCGGCCTGGAGATCGATTTTCGAGAAGGCGACGCCGAAGCACTGCCGTTCGACGACGGGTCGTTTGACGCCGTCATCTCCACTTTCGGCGTGATGTTCGTGCAGCAACCCGAGAGCGCCGCGGCCGAACTGGCACGAGTCTGCCGTCGGGGCGGCCGGCTCGCTCTCGCTGTCTGGACACCCGAGGGTAATGTCTTCGAGATGTTCAAGATCATCAAGCGATACATGCCACAGCCCGATGGGGCTGCCCCGCCGTCGCCATTCGAGTGGGGCCGCACGGAGCGTGTGCACGAGTTGCTGGGCAACGCGTTCGACCTGAGTTTCGAGAACGGCACCTCTCAGTATCGCGAGCCCAGCGGTCAAGCCGCGTGGCAGACGTTCTCGAAGGGCTACGGCCCGGTGCGCACGCTTGCCGGCAAGCTCGATCCGGATCAGCGTGCCCGATTCGAGGCGGATTTCACGGCCTTCCACGAAAGGTTCGCTGACGAGTTGGGTATCACGGTGCCGCGCGAGTACCGAGTCGTCCACGGCGTGCGCCGTTGAGCGTTGGACACCCAGCAGGTGTGGTGACCTCTGTCCTTATTCAGGCTATTGCGCGGCCGGATGACTGTCGGTTATCAGGTTGACAGCCGCGTCACTTGCCCGGCGGGTGAGGGCGCTCTGCAACCTGCTCAAGCCCGCCAAAGCCGGGTATTTGCACGCGCCGACCGATTTCGGCAAGATGGAATTGGGGAGGCAACAACCAAGGGCATGGGGTGCCATCTCTCGAATCCAGGGAAAGCGGAAATCCGCGCACGTGCTGCGCACCCCGGCAACAAGCTCAAATTGTGGTGAAGGTATGAGGTTCCCGCACCCCGTTGTCGGCCTCATAGAGGGTTTCTACGGCATGATGTGGCCGGATGAACACCGTCTGGCGGTTGTCGATGCGCTGGGGCGGTTGGGCTATGCTTTCTATCACTACGCGCCCAAGGCCGACCCGTCGGTACGCAATCGCTGGCGGCAAGCCTGGGACGAAGCGGCTGTCGCGACTTTGACCGAGTTGGGTGAGCACGTAAAAGCGAACGGCATGCGCTTCGGGCTGGGTATCAGCCCGATCGGTCTGCAGAACGGCATGGATCAGGTCGATCGCGCGGCGCTGGCGGCGCGCATAGAGCAGATGAACGCTATCGGCCACGACAACCTGGTGGTGATGTTCGACGACGAGGCCGGTTCGGTCGACGGGCTGGCCGAGGTCCAGGCTGACATCGTCCATTGTGCGGCCGAACGGTCGCACGCCTCGCGGGTATTCCTCTGCCCTACTTATTACAGCGACGACCCGCTGCTCGATGAGCTGTTCGGCACGCGGCCGAACGGCTACGCGCAAGTCATCGGGCGACGACTAGACCCGGCCGTGGAAATCTACTGGACCGGCCCGAAAGTGGTCAGCGAGACGATCCCGGTCGATTACATCGCCGCGGTCGCCGAGACGCTCGGCCGCAAGCCGGTGCTGTGGGACAACTACCCGGTCAACGACAGCCCGCGCATGATCCGACACCTGTACCTGCGCGCGTTCACCGGCCGACCCGCCGGGCTGGCCGAAGTGACCGCCGGCCACGCGATCAACCCGGCGCTGCAGCCGCACCTGAGCATGATCCCGGCCGCGACGCTGCCGATGGTGTATCGCCAGGGCGATGACTACGATCCGGACGCGGCCTTTGGCAAAGCCGCGCGTGCCTGTGTTGGCGATGAACTGGCTGGAAGTCTGCACCAGGATCTGGCGCAGCTGCACGACCGCGGCCTGGGCGATCTCGATGGAGACGAGCGCAGCGGGCTTCGCGCGTGCTACGCCGCCTTCGATCACCCCGCAGCCAACGAAGTGGTGCGCTGGCTTGACGGGACTTACCGAGCGTTCGAGGACTTGGCCACGACCGACGAGTGAGTGATTCGGGCCGTGTCGATCCCTCGCTACGGCACGGTGGTGGATAAGGTGGGGTCACTCGGGATCAGCCGGCCGAACAGCGTGAAATAAAGCATCCGGTAGACATCGGTATTGGCCACCCCAGACGACGGAACCAGCATTTCGGCGTTCAAGCCGGCGCCGCGCGCAACAACACCACTGCCGATGTCGGCGCCGGTGGCCCATATCACCGCGAACGGGAAGGTCCTGCCGTCGCGATCGGCCGCAGATATGAAGGGCATCGTTTCGGTGCCGTCGATACCATCCAGCGCCGCACCGCTGCCCCGCGCGCTGGCCGGCACTGGGGTATCGGCCTCACGCACGTCGCTGATCTGGATGCCGCCAGCATTGCTGTCGCTGGTCGTGACCATGAAGGTATCCGGGTTGTCGTCAATAAAACCGAGGATCTCGCCGATGCCGTCGTCGGCGCGCTTCATCGCCTCCAGGCAACCCGAGGCGTTCATCTTGTTGCACATGTTGTCGCTACCTTCCTCTTCGATCACGGCCAGAAATCCGCCCGGATTTTTCTTGATCCTGGCAAGCGCGAACGCGGTCATCTCGGCCACGCTGGGTGCGCTCTCGATGAAGTTGGGAAGTCCTTGTTCGCGCAGCGCTTCCTCGGGCTTGTCGAAGAACGTGTCCTCGACGTTGAACACGCCGAATACGCGATCGGCATCCGGCGCCAGCGCCTGCATTTCCTCGCGCCTATAGACCACCGCATAGCCGCGCTCGCGCAATTCCTCGACCAAGTTGCGCCCGTCGCTGCGCCGCCCGGTGCCGAAACGGCCTTCGACGCCCTCGGGCAGCAGCCATTCCTCGCCGGCACCGAGCACGATATCGACACCGGATTCGACCACGTCCAGCGCGATTTCTCTCGATCCTTGTAGCGGTCGTCGACGTTGGACACGAACGCCGCGGTGCCGGGTTCAACCAGCGTGCCGGTCTGCACCAGTGCCGTACCCAGGCCGCAATCGACCGCGTCTTCCATTATGGTATTTCTGCTGCCGTTGGCGGACCGGATCTTGTTGCCGGCTGGATCGCGGCCAAACGAACCCCGCCAGGCGCGCGTACCGGTCGCGTGTGTGGTTGCGCCGCCGTTGGAGGAGCTGGTCAGCGAATCCCGCAGGTGGCCGCGATACGCCGCCATTTGCGGCAACCGATCCCAGTTGAGTGACCCGTCCGGACCGTAGTACAGAATCCGGGCAGCATCCCAGTGTCCCATTGAGGTTCCGTCGGGGTGATAGAAAATGGCGCCGTTGCCGGTCGGTTCCTGAGTGCATTCGGCTGCGGCGAGCGAAAACGCAGACAGGTTGAGCGCGAGCACCACGCAAAAGCCGGGCAAACGACCCATTTTCAACAGATTGGACATTGAATTACTCCAGTTGAGTTGGGGTTCAGGAATGTTTGAGTTATTGATTCGGCAACGAAATACCCATGGCATTCGTTGTTCGCGACGTGACCGTGCCTGCCGCGCATTGACCTGGCATAGGTACTTAAATGCCGAGTCAATCACGCCACAATTGTGATCAATGCTCATGAACAAGCGATGACGTGGCACATCCAGAAGGTTTCCGAACAACGCCTCATCGGAAGGCAGATTGTTGACATTGCGGTGTCGCTCCATCGGGCAATCGGCCCCGGTCTGCTCGAGATGTCCATGAAGTCGTCCTTGCGCAGGAACTTCGACCGAAGGGCTTGGCGGTATAAACCCGCCTTGTAACCCGATTCGTAGAAGGGGTGGTGAATAACGGGCTTTTACAGCATCCGGGCGTTGTCAACTGAATTAAGCTGCAAACGTTAATACAGGCATCGCTATTTCAAGAACTTTTTCTTTTATGCATCATATTCAATCATGAAAAAAAATTTTAAGTATCCGGCCACGTTGTTGATCTTCCTGTTGACAGGCCTGGTCGACGCTACGCGTGCCCAGGAACCAGACCTTGCGCCCGGCTGGCACGACGACCAGGCAATTTCTGTCAACGGAACGGCTCGCTACTATCGCTATTACGTGCCCGAGACGCTGTCTTCGCGGCCAGCGGCGGTGTTATTCCTGCACGGTGGCAACCGTTCGATGCGCACCTCGATGCCGCCGGCCAGTAACGGCTCGGCGGTCTGGCCCGCTATTGCAGACGAAAACGGATTTGTTCTGATTGTCCCTAACGGCACAGACCGGCAGACCGGGGATGCCCTCGGCGATAAGCAGGTCTGGAACGACTGCCGTGTCAGCGCGCCGGATGTCCAGATCGACGATACCGGCTTCCTCGTGGAACTGATTGACTTCGCCGTGACGGACCTCGGCGTTGACAGCCAACGCGTCTACGTCACAGGTTCGTCCAACGGCGGTCTGATGAGCTTCCGAATGGCAATCGAAGCCCCCGACTTGGTTGCCGCGATCGCTCCGTTTATCGCCAATCAGCCCGTCGGGAGCGAATGCCTGATGCCCAACGAACCCATGCCGATCATGCTCACGCTGGGGACCTCAGACCCGCTGATGCCGTTTGAAGGTGGTGAGGTGGCTTCTTCGGGAACTTTCGTGCGTTCGGCCGACGCCACGCTGAATCTGTGGCTGGAGCAGAACGGCCTGGCCGGCATCGAGCCAACGACGACGACACGACCCGACCTCGACCCGGGCGACGGATCGGTGGTCGAATCCCGCCTCTGGTCGGCGGAAAATTCGCCCAGCGTGCGCCTCGACGTGATGATCGGCGGCGGGCATGCCATGCCCAGTCCGACCCGTCGTCTGTCAGCGGCCGTCGAGACCGTGGTCGGACCGCAAAATCACGATGTCGAGGGTGCTCGGGAGGCGTGGGAATTTTTGGAACAATTTACGCTCGCCGATACGCCCGGTGAGGCCACGCCGGCGGGGGCGCTCAAGCCGCGCACCGACACCGACGCCGGCCGCGATGCGACCGGTACCGGCCAGCTTTTCGAGTCCATTCACGTCCCAGTCTTGACGGATTATCAACAGGGCACCAACGGCTTCGCGATCGCTGATCTGGACCAAGACGGATGGCTCGACATCGTCACCGTCACGACACCGCCGCTCAAACTGGGCCTTAACGACACGATTGTGCGGGATCAATTGCGTATCCTGATCAATAAGGGCGGATTCGAGTTCGAGTCACATCCGGTCGAATTGACCGGCTCGGCCGCGACGCCAGAGGACTTGGGTCAGGATTGGCGCGGCAGCCAGATTCCCGCGCTTGCTGATTTCAACGATGACGGCTGGCTGGACCTGTTCATCTCGCGTCAGTGCCCGTGCCAGGGCGGCCACGTGCGACCGGGCTTTACGCCGGTAGGCAACAGTTTGTTCATCAGCCAGGGCGACTTCTTCCGCTTCGAGGACCGCTCCAGCGAACTGAACGTCGGCAACGAGATGGCCTACAACCGTCAACCGAGTATTGGCGACGTCAATCAGGACGGCTTCCTTGACATCGCCGTGGGTGCCGACAACACCACCAATGCGTTCGAAGGCCTGCCGGACTCAACAATGCTTCTCTTCGAGCCGAACGACGCACAATTCGACGGCGGGCGTTTTGTCGACATCAGCAATACCGAACTGCTGCCGGATTTCGGCGGCTTTACCGGCGACCCGGAAGTCGACAAGGCCGGACCCAATCTGGCGCTGCGAGACATGGACAACGACGGCGATCTGGATTTGCTGCAGAGTACCCACGTCATCTTCAACGGCCGGTTCGACGCCGAAGCCCTGCCGCTTTCCCCAGCGCGCTATCGGCAAGGGGTATTCACCTGGCGCAACCAGCTCTCCGAGACCGGTGTGTTCGGGTTCGAAAAAATCACCGGCAACGGCCTGGCGGCGGAGGCCCGGCTGACCTTCGATGCCGAACGCGGCGTTTACCGGAGTGCGTCGCGCCGGGGCGCTCCCGGCCTCGCCTACCTGATGGTTGCCGACGTCAACAACAACGGCCTATTCGATGTGATCGCCGTCGACGCCAGCGATCCGACTTTCACGCCCAAGACGCTCGATGTCGGCGGGCGATTCTGGCGCAATCTCGGCGATTTCCACTTCCAGAATATTACGTCTTTGGGCTTCCGGTGGGCTGAATGCCCACGTTGCTTCATCCGAGCCAATGCTCGCCGGGCCGGCGTCAGTGCGGTCGATGGATTCAACTCGCTGAACGCGACCTACGAAGCGTGGTACGACTTCTTCGACAATCAAGTGACGCCGCAGTTATTGACGCCCATTCTCCCGATCAACGCCATGACGGCTCAGCCAGGCCTAGACTCAATCCGCCCGCTGGATCTTCGTCCATACCATGCCGATGTCATCTTTGCCGATTTCGACAACGATACCTGGCTGGATTTCTTCGTCCTCGATCGGCGTGAAGCCACGCTGCTGGAGACCCGGGCGATCTTCTACCATAATCAAGGCAACGGCGACTTCGAGCCCTTGCCGACGACCCTGTCGGGGCTGGACGGGACCGGGATTGCCGGTGAGGCCGGCGATCTGAATAACGATGGTCTCGTTGACCTTATCGTCGCCGGCGACCCGGATAACTCCAACGAAAACGAGAGTCTTTTTGCCAGCCCGGATCGATATGTAGATAAGGTGTACATGAACACAGGTGCCCTTGGTGGTGATAATCACTGGCTGCGGCTGCGCTTCTCGGGCATCAGCCATGGCCGACTGATCGGAAGCCGGGTGGAGATATTCGATACCCAAACGGGCCAGCATCTGGGCACGCGCGGCGTCTACACGCATCACTCCTACAAGACCGGCAGCCCGCTTCAGGTCCACTTCGGGCTTGGTGCGCATGATCGGGTCGATCTGAGGGTCAGCCTGCCGTCGGGCGAACTCATCGAGTCCGGCGCTATCCAGGCAAACCGTTTTATGGATCTCGATCTTGGCGATGCAACGCTGACCGAAGTTCATATCTAGTCGAACCAGCGCAACGATACTCCAGCGAACTCCAGGCGCAGAGCAGACAACCCGGCCGCCTTTCAGGCTCATGCGTCATTGGACAAGCGCTTTGCCTTGACAATAAGACCGAATTTGGTCTAAATTAAGACTGTAACGCAGAGGTCGCCATGAAATTATCCGATCGCATCAAACCCATCAGTCATCTGAAGTCCAATGCCGCCGAAATCATCCGCGGCCTGGCTGACCAGGATGAGCCCCTGATTGTGACTCAGAATGGCGAGGCTAAGGCCGTGGTTCAGAGCATCGACAGTTACGAACAAACCCAGGAAACCCTGGCGATGTTAAAGATTCTGGCGCTGGGCAATCGCCAGATCGAGACCGGCCAGGTCGAGCCGGCCAGCGAGGTTCTCGAACGACTCGGAAAGCGCGACGATTGATGCCCCATCAGGTCTTCCTGACTCGGGATGCAATTGCAGACCTGGACGCTCTGTACGCCTATATCGCCGACAAGGATGGATCTGACCGGGCCGACCACGTCGCCGGATCCATCAAGGCGGCTTTCGAGGGATTGAGCGAAAGTCCTCATCGCGGTACTTGGCCGAAGGAACTGCTGGAACTGGGGATTCGCGAGTATCGCGAGGTCTTTTTCAGAGCGTACCGAATCATCTATCGAGTCATCGATGAGACCGTCTATGTCATGTTGATCGTCGATGGCCGGCGCGACATGCAGACCTTGCTCCAGCGACGGCTCGTGCAGGGTTAGGAAACGAGCCTGGGCGAAGTCCGAAGTCTCAGCCTGTGTCTGAGGTAGCGGGCCAGCCAGTCGACGCCGATGTTGAGCAGCGCGGTCACCGCGATCAACACCATGGCGCGGTCGAATCGCAGCTCCTGGATGGCGCCGTCGACGTAGTAGCCCAGCGTGGCGATGCCGAGAATGCCGAGAATGGCGGTCTCGCGCATGATGATCTCCCAGCGGTAGAACAGCAGCGCCAGGAACGGGCCGTAGACCTGCGGGGTGACTTCCCAGGCATAGCGATTGAGTCCGCGGCTGGCGTCGGGGCGCAGCTGCAGCTCGTTGCTGCGCCGGCCGATCAGGTGGGCGAGGATACCGCCGTTGTGCAGCGCCAGTGCGACGACTGCCGGCAGCATCGATGGCCCCCACAATTGCAGGAGGATATAGGCGAGCAGGTATTCCCCGGCGTCGAGCGCGCGATCACCAGTACCACGTGCCCGAAAGTGCCGCCGACGCGCCCGGTGAAGTGGCGCGAGATCAGTGGATAGGCCAGCAGGGTGAGTACGCCGGTGACCACCAGCGCAATCTGGGTGAGCACGATGGTGTTGGCGATGCCCGGCAGCGCCTGGTGGGCGAGCAGCTCCCACAGCCAGGAACCCAGCCCGGCCCAGTCGGCGGTCTCTCCGCGCAGCGGCGCCGGCACGATGTCCTGGGTGAAAAATCGTGCGACGTTGCCCCATACGATCGGCAATCCGCCACCCAGCAGGAACGGGGCGGCAATGACATAGACCGGGATCAATTTCGGACGCGCCCACAGCCGCAGGGTGGCGATGAGCACGTAGAAAGTCACCAGCAGCGCGCCGACCTCGGAATAGTCGCCCTGGGCGAAAGCCGATTCCAGATAGAAGCCCAGTGTCGGCATGCCGACGAAGCCCAGGATGGCGCTCGAGCGCAGCCCGCATTCGAGGCGGTAGCTGGTGTAGCTGACCAGGTGCGGCCAGGCCTCGGGCACCCGTGCATAGACGAAGCGGGCCAGAATCCCTGCACCGGGCGGAACGACTCGCGCCGGCGTGGGATTGGTCTCGTCGAGGATCTCGGAATAGACCTTGGCGAAGATGCCGGCGAACGGAATGGCGATGGCCAACACGCCGGTGAGCGGATTCAGACCGAAGAACTGCAGGAAGATCAGGGCCCAGAAGAGCTCGTGGACGGCGCGCACCGACGCGCAGAGGATGCGCACCAGCCAGTGGCCGAAAGCCAGCGCCAGCAGGAATCCCGCCGCCGCGCCCAGCGCCACACCGGTGAAGCCGAAAGCGAGCGTGCGCAACAAGGCCTCGCCGACCTGGCCCAGGTTGCTGAGATCGGGCGTGACGAGGCCGGTCAGCAGCCGGCCCATCTCCCGCCAGGGCGAACCGGTGGCGATTTCGAAGTCGGCGAAGAACACGCAGATGACTGCCACCGCCACCAGGCCCAGGCTGGTTCTCATTGTTGCGGTTTGTTCGGTGGCTCCCGCCATTTCAAGCTCAGTAGAGCGGTAGCAGGTCGTTGGCCGACAGGCGCTTGCTGGGCTCGTCGAGGGCGATGTGGCCGTCGCGGATACCCACCACCCGGTCGGTGAAGCGCAACGCCAGCTCGACGTCGTGCATGGCCAGTACCGCCGTGCGGTAGGAGTCGGTCAGGGCCTGCAGCACTACCTCGGCGAGTGGTCCGTCAAGCGCCGAGACCGGCTCGTCGGCCAGCAGTACATCGGTATCCTGGAAAAGCACCCGGGCGACGGCCACGCGCTGGCGCTGGCCGCCGGAGAGCTCTCCGGCGCGCTGGCGGCGGGTGCCTTCCATGGCCAGCCGGGCGAGCAGTCGCTCGACGTCCTCGACATCCCGGCGGAACGGGGCGAGAAGCGTGACCAGGTTGTACCAGGCCGGATGCCGGTCGAGCCGGCCCATGAACACGTTGTGGAAGACCGACAGCGTGTCGACCAGACCCAGTGCCTGCGGCATGTAGGCCACGCGCGGCCGCCAGTTCTCGAACATCAGGCTGAGCAGGGTGGACTTGCCGGCCCCGCTCTTGCCGACCAGGGCGACGCGTTCGCCATCGGCGACAGCGAGCGACAGCGGCCCGAGCACGCGCACACCGCCGTATTCGCCTGAAACGTCGTTGAGGGCGAGCGTGGTAGTCACTCGATCAGGTCGAGTTCGCGGGCGGTTTCGAGGATCGGGCGATAGTCGGCGTTGGAGGCCGGGATAAAGCCCTGGCGCGGGAAGCGCGAGAGCAGTTCGGCATCGTCGAGGTCGAGGAGCGCCTGTTGAACCCGGTCGATGAAGCCGGTGCCGAAGCGTTCCTCTATGTCGCCGCGGATGACCCAGTGGTAATCGGGGTAGGGCGGTGTCTCCCAGATGACCTGCACCTGGGCGGTGTCGACCTCGCCGTCAGCGACCATTTGTTGCCAGACTTTGTAGTTGAGTGCACCGGCCTCGTAGGCGCCGGTCTCGACCAGGGCGACGGTGCGGGTGTGGTTGCCGGAAAAGCCCACTCGCCGGAAGATCTCGTCGGGTGGCGAGCCGAAATGCTGGCGCAGGTAGTATTCGGGCATCAGTCGGCCCGAGGTCGACCCGCGCGAGCCGAAGGTGAAGGTCAGCCCGCGCAGCGCATCGGGCAGCTCTTCGCTCGGCCCCAGTCCGGTGTCGCGATGGGCGATGAAGTAGGTGCGAAAGTTCGGGTCGTTCACACCCTGGGCGATGGCGCGCGAACCGGGCACCATCTGCTGGGCATGCACGCCCGAGAGCCCGCCGAACCAGCCGAGCTGCACCTGATTGTTGCGAAAGGCGCTGACCGACGCGGCATAGGACTTCACGGGCACGAACTGCACCTCGACCTCGAGATAGTCGGAAAGGTAGTCGGCCACGCCGTCGAAGCGCTCCTTCAGGCGCGTCTCGTCCTGGTCGGGAATGGCGGTGAAGTACAGCGTTTGCGCGTGAACCACACCAATGGTCCCGGCAACAAGCACGCCAATCAGCAAATTAGGCAGCAGTCGACTGTTAATTTTCATTCTTGTCCTTCCGTGATTTCAGTGCTCCCGGATCATTGTCCGGGACAAGCTTTCGTGGTTACTTGGTCTTTTCATTGCGAGTCGAAAGCACAGGTCCGGAACCCCGTCGGCACGTCGCAGCGCTCCGGGGTGAAGAAGTTGCGGTAGCCGTTGTGGATCAGCCGCGAGCGCGTCGGCCAGGCGCCGCCGCGCAGCACGCGCCGGCCTTCGGGAAACCACGGTTCGGAGTAGTCGCGGTAGAGATCGGCGCGGAATCCCGGAAACGGCCCGAACACGCTCGATGTCCATTCCCACACGTTGCCGATCATCTGCCGGCAGCCGAAGGCGCTGTCGCCTTGGGCCAGGGCGGCGACGTCGACGCAGTCCATGCGCCAGCCGTCGAGATTGGCGCGCGCCGGGTCGGGCGGGGTATCGCCCCAGGGCCAGCGGCGCTTGCCTTCGGCCAGTGCCCGAGCGCTGCCGTCGGGGGCGCGGCTGGCGGCGACTTCCCATTCGGCTTCGGTCGGCAGCCGCCGTCCGGCCCAGAGACAGTACGCCTCGGCCTCGAAGAAGCTGACGTGGCAGACCGGCTGGTGGGGCCTCAGCGCCTCGGTGCGGTCGAAGCGGCGCCGCTGCCAGGCGCCGTCGTCGCCGCGGGTCCAGTAGGCCGGGGCTTCGAGGCCGGCCTGTTGAAGCCATGCCCAGCCCTCATCGGACCACAGCTCGCGGCGGGCATAACCGCCGTCATCGACAAAGGCCAGATACTCCATATTGGTCACTGGCGCGCGGGCGATGGCGAACGGTGCGACTTCGACCGTGTGCGCCGGCTTCTCGTTGTCGAAGCGAAACGGCACCGTCGCGTCGGAGCCCAGCAGATGCTCGCCGCCGGGGATATCCACATCGCCCGGCAGCGGCCCGGCTTCGGGTTCGGGCAGCGCCGGCACGCCGCCCAGTTCCGGCGCCGGGTAGCCGAGCGTTTGCCGGGTATAGGTGAACGCCTCGGCGTGCATGTCCTCGTGCAGGGTGGTCAGCTGGTAGACGTAACTGGTCGCCGGGTCGGCTTCGCCGGCGGGCAGGCGCTCCACCATGGCGTCGCGTACCGTGCGCAGGTAGCCGAAGGTGGCGTCCATGTCGGGAAATGGCAGCTCCCAGCGCGAGTCGTGCTCGATGGTGCTCGAGTCGTAGAGCCGGTCGGCGTTGGGATGCTGGTAGTGGTCCAGGCCGTGGAGCTTGCGCAGGGCGAAGTAGTCGTGGAAGAAGCCGACGTGGCCCAGCTCCCAGATCGGCGGGTTGACGATGGCCATCTTCGGCCCGAAGCGGCGCGAGCCGTCAAGATCGGCGGTCAACTCGATCGTGCGGCGGCGAGCATCGTCGAGCCATTGCACCAGCTTGTCAGCCGGCTGGGGCGTGGTCTCGGGGATTCGATCCGGTGTGTCGTTCATCGATGTATGTCAGTCTTTGTCCTGAAGTCGGATCATGCGCTATCGCCTACAGGATATTCGCATAGCCGCCATGAAGAGTGCAGCCATGAAGATTGGACTGATCACCCCCGCCGCACGCCCGTCGCGCTCGGGTAATCGCGCCACCGCAGAGCGCTGGCAGCGGCTGCTGCGTGAACTCGGCCACGACGTTTCGGTGGCCATCGATTACCGTGGTGAGGATGTCGACCTGCTGCTGGCCGTCCACGCCTGGCGCAGCTGCCCGTCCATCCGGCGTTTCGCCGAAGTCCATCCCGATCGTCCCCTGGTCGTGTTGTTGGCCGGCACCGACATCTATCGCTTTCAGCACGAAGCCCCTGGACCGACTTTCGAGAGTATGCGCGCCGCCCACGCCCTGATTGGGCTGCACGAGAACGCCGCTGCCGACATCCCGGCCGAATTTCACGACAAACTCGGCGTGGTGTTGCAGTCTGCTGAACCGCTCGAGCGCCGGGCGCCCCTGAAAACGAAATTCGAGGTCTGCGTCATCGGCCACCTGCGCGACGAAAAGGACTCGCTGCGCACCGCGTATGCCGTGCGCGATATTCCCGAAGACTCGCGCATCGCAGTCACCCAGCTCGGCCGCGCCCACAACGACGACTGGGCCGAACGCGCCCGGGCCGAGGCCGAGTCCAACCCTCGTTACCGCTGGTGGGGTGAGCGCGCACGCTCGACGGTGCGAAGGATCATGGCCCGCTCACGGGTGATGGTCATGAGCTCGCGCATGGAAGGTGGTGCCAATGCCGTCGCGGAGGCCTGCGCCGCCGGCCTGCCGGTGATTGCCTCACGCATTCCCGGCAACATCGGCCTGCTCGGCGAGGACTACCCCGGCTACTTCCCGGTCGAGGACACCGAGGCCCTGCGCCAGATGCTGCTGCGCGCCGAATCCGACCCTGGCTGGCTCGAAGAACTGCGCCGCCACTGCAAACAGCGCGCCCGGCTGTTTACGCCCGAGCGGGAGCGAGAGGCGCTGGCTGCGATCATCGATCGGGCGGTGTCTCGCGCCAGGACCGGCTGAGTCTGAAGGGCTTCCGGGTCAATTCTCGGAATCGATCATCTCTTCCAGCTTTGCCCGGGCGGTTTTGAAGCGGGCCTGCAGACGCGGGGTCTTGACCTCGCCGTAGGCTTCGCGGACACGCTGCTCGGACGCGTCGATGGCGCGCATCAGGTCGGCGGCCTGTGCCACATGGTCGGCTGGATCGCGCTGGGCTGGGCGGCCCTGGGGCTGTCATCCAGAAAGCGCGTCGGACGGGGCTGAGCGATGGCTTCTCGATAATTGATCGAGGAGTTGGTATCTGCTATTTTCTGCCAGAGCGTGTTCGCCAAGGAGTAGGTCATGAACAGGACAGCCACAACCCTTCTGACATCAATCCTGCTCACTGCTCTGATTGCCGGTTGCGGTCCCTCGCCACTGCTGAAAGGTCATGAAGCTTTTCATGACGGCGATTACAAGATGGCGGCGGCGCAGTGGACGCCGCTGGCGGAGTCTGGAAGTGTTCATGCCCAGCACAACCTCGGCGTGCTCAACAAGACGCTGGGAGATTACGAGGCCGCGGCCTTCTGGTGGGAGCAGGCGGCTTCCAGGGAGTTTTTCCCGTCCATGCTCGAGCTTGGCGCGCTTGATCTGGCTGCCGGCGAGCCGGACGAGGCCGAAGCACATTATCGACGTGCCGCGCGCTGGGGTAGTTCCGATGCGGTTGCAGTGCTCGAAGCCCTGGAAAAACCGGTACCGAGTGCCGATCTGTTGTGGTCGAAAGAGCGACTGGAAATGCAGCGCAGAAACCGGATCAGAGAGCTGGGCCGAACGGATGCGGGCAAATTCGATCCGGACGAATTCCTGAATCGCAAGCTGGATTACTACGCCGCGCTGGTCGAAGACGACTGAACCCGCGCACGCGGGTGCCCTCGTTACGGGGTGTGAAATCCTCGTATCGGTAATTGTCTGAGACCATTTCGACGCAAGTTGTCAATCTGCACGAAAAACTCCGCAAGTTCTCGGAGCACTGGTCGCCGCGCGTCGTAGCGGAGGTGAACGACTACCAGTTCAAGCTGGCGAAATTCGAGGGCGAGTTCGTCTGGCACAGTTACGAGGACACCGACGAGGTGTTCCTGGTGCTGGCGGGTAGCATGGGCATCGAATTTCGCGACGGGTCGACGGTGCGTCTTGGCGAGGGCGAGATGACCGTCGTTCCCAGGGGCGTGGAGCACAACCCGTTCGCCGAGGCCGAGTGCCATGTCCTGCTGGTGGAGCCGCGCTCCGCGCCAAACAGCGCTTGCTGCCTCGCGCTTCAGTCCTGCGAGTTGCGATGGCGTAGCACTTCTTCCAGCAATTCAACGGCTGCATTGTCCTTGGAGCGTCCCATGCGCCTCTTTTCGGCAATCAGCGGTTCCAGATCCAGCACTCTCAATGAGCCAATGTTCATCGCAATATCCGACGAGGCACCCAGCAGGTCCTCGTAGCGCAGATTCTCGCCGATGAACCCGAGAACATCCAAAGGCCGGGCCCGCGTCATCAACAGCAGATGACCACCGGCAAGAATGTCGTCGCTGCTGGGTCGGATGGTGTTTTGGTGCTCGCGAAACCGGGCGTCAAGCTGTGACAAGGCTTCGGCCAACCGTTCGGCGTTAACCTGATTCAATCGGACCAGGGTGTCTAGATCAAAAGTGGTTGTCGGGGCACCATGGATGACGGCTGCCACTCCGCCGACGACGATGTACTCAACCTGATGTCGGTTGAGAACTTCCAGAATCTCGCGAAAGCTCGGTGTCATGGCGGGACCTCAGAGAGTGAAGGAACGCCACGCGTGATTCCAGCTCGTCCAGCCGTTGATCGGTCGACAGGCTGGCAAACCAGCGGATCAGCGTGCGGTCGTGTCCGGAATCCGATCGTTTTGCAGAGCGCGTTTCGTCCATGGCTCAAGTGTAGCGAAATCAGGCAGGCCGCTGTAGCGTCAGCTTCTGAGCACAATCGGGGCCAGCTCGTCGGATTGCTCCAGTACCCGCCCTATAATGGCGGTGTGCTTGTAGCCGAGTTCCTTCAGCTTCGCCACGCATGCCTCGACCC
Organism: Lysobacterales bacterium; assembly: GCA_034520805.1. Lineage (GTDB taxonomy): Bacteria > Pseudomonadota > Gammaproteobacteria > Xanthomonadales > Wenzhouxiangellaceae > Wenzhouxiangella. The sequence goes on from JAXHNG010000002.1 coordinate 16,152, forward strand.
GGTCGGCCGGCAGGCTCGCCAGCAGGCCGCCGGCGGTCTGGGGGTCGAAGACCAGCGGGTAGCGGGGGTGGTCGACCATTTCGGACTGATTGCGCAGGGCGCGTCTCAGGCGCACGTTGGCCGGCTGCAGAGAACTGAGGATACCGCTGGCCACCGTTTCCTCGGCGCCGTCGAGGACGGGCAGGGCGGACAGGTCGAGCTCGGCGTCGACTTCCGAGGGGCGGGTCATCTCGACCAGGTGGCCGAGCAGGCCGAAACCGGTCAGGTCGGTGCAGGCGGTGGCACCGTGCTCGAGCAGGCATTCGGCGCCCAGGCGGTTGGACTGGCACATCATCTCCAGGGCTTTGTCGATCCAGCGCCCGCGCGCGGCCAGCTTGGCGTGGGCGGCGAACAGGGTGCCGGTGCCGATTGGCTTGGTCAGGATCAGGGCATCGCCGGCCTTCAATCCGCCCTTGCGCATCACCCGGTCGCCGTCGATGTCGGTCAGGCCGTTGACGGCAAAGCCCAGCGCCAGCTCTCTTCCTTCACCCGTATGGCCGCCGACCAGCGCGCAGTTGGCATCGTTGAGCACTTCGACGGCGCCGGACATCATCTGGAAGACGGTGTCTTCGATCTTAGATTCCAGGCCCGAGGGCACGGTGGCCACGGCCAGCGCCGACTGCGCCTCGCCGCCCATGGCGAAGATGTCGCCCAGGGCGTGGTTGGCTGATACCCGGCCGAAGATATAGGGGTCGTCGATGAAGGCGCGAAAGAAGTCGATGGTGTGGACCACCGCCTTGCCCGGCGGTACCCGCAGCACGGCTGCGTCATCGGGGGCATGCAGTCCGATGACGATATCGTCGCGCTCGACCGGCTTGAGCTGGCCGAGCGCGCGTGAAAGGGTCGAGGCCCCGACCTTGGCGCCACAGCCCCCGCAGCGCATGGCCACCGCCGAGATCGCCTGCTGGGCTTCCTCGGCTTCCAGGGCCACACCGTGACGTGGATCCTCGGTGTCTTCTTCCATGGCCGGCAGGTCGGAGAACTTGCGCATGAAGCGCCGGTCGATCCAGTCCTTCCAGCGCCAGACCCAATCGCCCTCGAAGCCGATCGACCCGCGCGAGGCCACCGCATACTGATCCCCCGTGCTGATCAGCGCCAGCCACTTTTTTTGCGGCCGGAATGGCTTCGGTGGTTTGCCCTGCACCGTGCGGCGCAGGTTGCGCGCCAGCGGCGGGCCTTGGCGCACGGCGAACACGCCGGCCTTCTCGCGCGGGTGGTTGACCATGGTGGCGATATCGCCGGCGGCATAGATAGCCGGGTCCGTGACGGTCTGCAGGGTGTCGCGCACCCGGATGAAGCCGCCCCCGTCGAGTTCCAGGCCGGTGTCGGCCAGCCACGGCGCGCCGCCGGCCTGGGTGACCCAGACGATCTCGTCGGCGTCGAGTGAGTTGCCGTCGGCGGTCTGAACCTTGCCGGCCTCGACCTTCTCGACCGGGCAGGCGCGATGGACGACCACCCCACGGCCGTCGAGTTTACGCTCGAAGGCCTGTCGCACGCGCGTAGGGTGGGTCGGCAGCAGTTCGGCATCGGCGGTGAACAGGTGGAATTCCAGCTCGTCGGGGTCGCGGCCCATGGCCGAAAGCTCGTTGCGCAGGCGGAACTGCATGGCAAGCGTCAACTCCACCCCGCCGGCGCCGCCGCCGACGGTGACGATGCGCGTGGCCCCGGCGTGTTCGCGCACGCGCTTAAGCAGCGCCAGCCAGCGGTCGTTGAAGCGGTGGATGGGCTTGACCGGCACGGCGTGCTCGGCCGCGCCGGGCACCAGCTGCACCTGCGGCGTCGAGCCGATGTTGATCGACAGCCGGTCGTAGGGTACCGGCGGGCGCGACTTGCACAGCACGCGCTTGCCGTCGCGATCCAGGCCGACGGCCTCGTCGCGGAAAAAGCGCGCCCCGGCGAACTCGGCCAGGCGGCTCAGGTCGATATGCACCTCGTCGTAGCCGTAGTGGCCGGCGATATAGCCGGGCAGCATGCCCGAATACGGCGTGTGGGTGTCGCGGCAAACCAGCGTCAGGCGCACACCGGGAATCGGCTTCATGCCGAAGCGCTTGAGCACACCGACGTGACTGTGGCCGCCGCCGACCAGGACGATATCCCTCAGGACCGGTTGATCCGGTGTCTGCATCGAAGACTCTTGCGGTTTGATCAAGTACCTATTGTTCCAGATTCGCGTCGACAGCGTGGTGTGTGCCTTCCGATCGCGACTGTTCGGCTCGGATCAGGAGCGAATCACGGTGTATAAGACAATCGGTTCGATTTTTATGCTGGTCCACACCGCAGAACACTATCTTCTTGTGAGCAAATCCCGGGGCGCCTTTGTACAAAGTGAATCATCTGCCGAGCCTAATCAGGTCAAACGTGCCGCGGGTTCGGGGCTTTGCGAGATCAGGATATCGCCATTAATTCCATACAGGACACTCATGTGCGCGCACATCAAGCATGGGAACGTTGCGTTCGTTCTTTCAGCCACATGAGCAATTCTTCTTGTGTGCCTTTCGCGAGCAAGGCTCGTCTGTCTGTCGGCGTAGCCTTGCGGTAGAGGGGGTCGTAATAATCACGTAACAGCGTTTCGATGACCCCGCGGAAAGCTTCGGGATCGTTCCAGGCGCCTTGCGTATGTGCGTCTTTCAGGGAAGCGACCATACGTTCGGTGGGTTTGGCGCCCAGTCGCTGGCGCAATCGTCGCACCGCGGCCACCAACGCCGCCAGCGCTGCCGCTTCTCCGTCGCGCCTTGCCGGCGCCAGCGCGTAGTCGCGGTGAATACGGCGCACGCGCGCGTCCAGATCGTCCTCCACGACCAGTAACGGCGCTCTACGCAGCTCAGCGTAAATGGCGTCCGGCAGGTGCAGCCGCCCGACGTTCTGGGACTCGTCTTCTAGCAGCACCACTGCCTCGCGGCCAAGCAGCAGCGGCAGCGCCAGTCGGTGCTCGAAGGTCGCTTGCGCAGGTTGTGGTCCAATGGCGCCGAACGCGCTGCCGCGGTGCTCAGCCGCGCCCTCGAGGTCCAGCGCCAGGAGCGAAGGCAGCGAGTTTGCTTCATGCAGCAGTTCGGTTTTCCCGCTGCCGGTCGGGCCGGTGACTACCCAGGTCGTGCGCTGCCCCAGCGAGGGTGGCAGGGAAGCCATCAGATACGAGCGCATCGCCTTGTAACCACCCGCCACGCGCGGCACGAAGGGTGGTGTGGTGAGACGCTGCGCCAGCTCGCTGCGCATGCCGCCCCGCCAACACATGAAAGCGCTGGGCTCGTCTTCAGCCGCCTTGCGCCAGGCGCGCTCGCGCTCGGGCATGTCGGCCTGCGTCTGGATCCGGCCCTCCTCAATGGCGGCTCCCGGCCCTGCCTGGGCGTAACGCAGCCCCACTGCCTTGCGTTCGGCGTCGTTCAATATCGGAAGGCAAAGCGCGCCCGGTAGCGCACCCTTTGCGACTTCGGCCGGGGCGCGTACATCGATAATTCGGCGGACCGGGCGGCCCGCGCGCGGTGGCAGGATCTGCTCTGGGCGAAGTTCACTCACTGCCGTCATGATAGGCGAGAACGACCCGGCATGGTAATCTCTGAGTTAACCTTTCCGTGTTCATGACGCATTCGTTGCGAGACCTTTCCCGACCCTGCAGATGGTGGCTTTTGTGGCCGATCAGGGAGGTTGCAGCAAAAGGCGCGATGAATAAGGGAGGTGTAGAGGGGTAGTATCGATAAACAAGCAGGGAGTGACAAGATGAGGCGTACTATTCTGGCGCTTGTCGTCAGCGTGATCGTATTGCCGGCTCTTTCCGAGGCGCAGGTAACCCGTTTTCTGGTCGTGGGCGATAGCTGGGCTGAAGAACAGTGGCTCGATGGCTCTCACCAGCGAGTGTTCAACAACAATAAACTGGCAGACTTAGGGAACCTCTGAATAACTCTGCGCGGGCGCGACGGCGTCTTTGCGGGATGACCCGTTGTGGCTTCGGCGAGTGCCGTTTCGTGGCAGGTGCGGTTTGCCGAAGGCAAGAAGCGCTGCCGCTGTTGAGATCATCGATGCGGTTGAGTTGCTTGCGAACGCCAATGCACGCGTTAGTCATGTCCGCCACCCGGGCCAGGCCCAGAACTTTTTCGGTGTTCCCGGATCGCCCCCGGGCACGCTTCCGCCGCCCGGGAATATCAATCTGCCCAGCCCGTTTGCCGCCATGCGGACTCACGTTTTGCGCCGGGCCTTACACTCCAGTTCGACAGTCTTCAGGCGGAGTATAGTGGCAAGCTGCTGATCCGGTCGAGCGCAGCATAGAAGTCACGGAAGCAATCGATGAGCTGTTCGACGATCGCTTCGAACCGCTGCTTTGACTTGCAGTCAACCACAAGCGATATCAGCCAGTGGCATGAGTGCCGTCAAGGACTTGTTGAAGCGTTCAGATCGCTCATGATTTACCATTGAGGCCAAATCTCTGAAGCCCCGAACCGGGATCTGACGCCTGAGCCATGCAAGATCATTCGCACCATTCCCATGGCGCTACGAGCCGGCACGCGCTGGCCGCGGCGCTGCTGCTGACGCTGGGCTTCGCCTGCGTGGAGTTCGTGGCCGGCTGGTGGGCGGGCTCGCTCGCGCTGGTGGCCGATGCCGGGCACATGCTGACGGATTCCTCAGCGCTGGGCCTGGCCGCGTTCGCCGCCTGGATGGCAACGCACCCGGCCAGCAACCGGCGGACCTGGGGTTACGGCCGCGCCGAGGTGCTGGCGGCGCTGACCAACGGCGCGGTGATGCTGGTGCTGGTCGGCCTGATTGCCTGGCACGCCGTGGAGCGCTTCCAGCAGCCGCGCGATGTCGCCGGCGCGACGGTGATGGGCGTGGCGCTCGTGGGCCTGGTGGTCAACCTGCTCGTGTTCTGGGTGCTCAGCCGCGGCGAGCGTAATCTCAACGTGCGCGGTGCTCTGCTGCACGTGCTCGGCGACCTGCTCGGTTCCGTGGCCGCGCTCGCCTCGGGCCTGGTCATCGTCTTCACCGGCTGGACGCCCATCGACCCGATCCTGTCGCTGCTGATCTGCGTGCTGATCCTCGTCGCCGCCGTGCGGTTGCTGATGGAAAGCGCGCAGGTGGTGATGGAAGGCGTGCCTACCGGGCTCGACATCGAACAGGTTCGTTCGACCATGGCCGGGGTGTCGGGCGTGGAGGGTATCCACGACCTGCACGTCTGGCAGGTATCGAGCCACAGCGTGGCGCTGTCAGCGCACGTGGTGGTGGCCGATCTGGACGGCTGGCCGGCAACGCTGGCCGCCCTCAACCGCGTTTTGCTCGATACCCACGCCATCGACCATCCCACGCTGCAGCCCGAGCCCGCGCCGGCGGCGGGGGTCTGTGCGAACCAGCCGGAAACCTGCCGCTGATGGCCGGCGGCTGGGCAAGAGACGACGCCGTCCAGGACCAGATCGACAGCACGGTCGAGGACGGGCTCGAGCGCGTGCGCAGCCGGATTCCGAAGGGCGAGAGTCTGCGCGAATGCGAGGAATGCGGCGAGCCGATTCCCGAAGCGCGCCGTAAGGCGCTGCCGGGCGTGAGATTCTGCGTCGCCTGTCAGGAAGAACTCGACGCAGCCGAGAAAAAGAGTGTCAGCGGTCGGGGAACCTCTGCATAACTCTGCGCGGGCGCGACAGTACTTTTGCCGGAGTCTCCGGTTTGGCTTCGGCGAGCGCGGTTTGGTGGGCCCAAATGAGCGAGCCGAAACGAAGCGAGGCCGGCAAAGTGCTGTCCTTCGGGTTTCGCCGGAAATGCCGCATCTCGCGCGTTGCGCCCCTCGGCCGTAGCTACGGCTACTGTCACTCGGGTCGCACCACACGATCTGCGGCATTTCCGACTGAAACGCGCTCCGCGCAGAGTTGTGCAGAGGTTCCCTGAACCGGCGCGGCAGCAAGGACAGCCAGCTGCGCTGATTGGCGGGGTGTGGGGAATATCCCGGCCCGCGGCGCGGGCCGGGACGATCAGCCCGGTCGGGCTTAGCCGTTGTTCTGGCCGTCGCTTTCCATACCGGATTCGGTTTCTTCGTCCGACCCGGAACCGCTTTCGGCCTGTTCGATCAGCTCGAGCAGGGTATCGAGAATCTCCTGCCCGCTGTCTCCGGCCTGCTCGACATACGTGTCGCGCACGCCCATGCTGGCTTCGCGGAAGGCCTGGCGCTCTTCCTCGGTCAGCTCGACCCATTCAGTGCCACCCGCGTCAAGGATGGTCTGGAGCCGTTCCTCGTTGTAGCGGATCTGCTCTTCGTCGATCCAGTCGACCAGCTCGTCGCGCACGTTGATCACCATCTGGCGCTGCTCGTTGCTGAGCGAGTCGAACCATTGTTTGCTGGCGGCCAGGGTTGAGATGAACTGGGCGTGGCGGCCGGAGGTTAGTACGTCCTGCTCCTCGTAGAAGCTCATTTCCTCGATGGCGAAGATCGGATTGACCTGGCCATCGATCTGGCCCAGCTGCAGCCCGCTGTAGACCTCGGAGTAGGGCATCGGCGTCGGATTGGCGCCGTAGGCGCGGTATGACTCGACCAGGATAGGCGAGGTCATGGTGCGGATCTTGAAGTTATTGAAGTCCTCGAGGGTTCTCAGCGGCTTGTCGGCGCTCCAGACCATCCAGCCCTCGGGGATGATATCGAGCAGCTGCAGGTCCTGCTCGTTGTAGAGCGGCTGGAAGAGGCCGTAGACCCGCTCGTCGGACAACACCGCGCGGTTGACCTGGTTGCTTTCCGAGAGCACGAAATGCAGCGTGAAGATGCCGACTTCCGGAATCAAATCGGCGAGGTGCCCCGGCGAGGCGAAGGCCAGTTCGATACCGCCGCTTTGCGCCATCTCGGTCAGCTGCGACGAGGTGCCCAGCGCGCCGTAGGGATAGATCTCGATGTTGATTGCGCCGTCGCTGCGCTCCTCGATGCGGCGCTTGAATTCCTGCGCGTAGGCGTCCTGCACGCTGCCCTCGACTTCCTCGAGCGCGAAACGCCAGGTCACCGTCTCGGTTTCGGATTGAGCTTCGGCCTGCGCCTCGGCCTGGGTTTCGGATTGGGCTGCATCGCCGTCCGTCGTTTCCTGCGTCGGCGCCTGGTCGGAGTCGCCGCAGGCGCTCAGGAACAGCGCGAACAGGAAGGTCAGGCAGACGTTGCGAATGCTTGCTGTGTTCATGTTTTACTCTCGAAGGTGAGACCACCATCCAACATAACATGAAGCACTCGCCCGCCCCGGCCGGTGCCCCGGGGATCCCCGCTGTCGGGGGCGGCCCTTCAGGGCCTGCCGTGTAAAATAAACGTTGATTCACGCCGCGACAGGACAGCCGACCTTGGAAATCGCCAGTGTGATGCGATCGCGACCCACGTCGGGGCCGGCCCGATGAGCGATTCGCCGTCCAGTTCATCCCAGCCGTTGCGCCGGCTGCTGCGCCGCCCGTTCGACTGGTTCGACCGGGGGCTCGACTGGTTCGAGCAGTTCGTCCTGGTCACGGGTATCGCGGCCATGGCGACCGTCAGCGTGACCAACGTCATTTCGCGCAACACCCTGGGTTCGAGCCTGCAGTTCGCTGCCGATGTCACCCAGCTCCTGCTGGTCGTGGTCACGTTCATGGGCATCGGCATCGGCGCGCGCCACGCCCGGCACATCCGCGTGTCCGCCATCCACGACCTGCTGCCCGAGTCCGCGCAGAAAGTCCTGCTGACCATTGTCGGTTTCGGCACCTCGGCCGTGCTTTTCCTGCTCGCCGACTACGGCTGGGCCTACGCGCAGTCGGTGCAGCGCAGTTGCCGGGTGCTGCCTGAAATGCTCGGTTCCACGCCGCTGTGGCTTGGCCTGGCGCTGACGCTGGCCGGCATGGTGCTGTTCGGCCATCTCATTCGGCTGGTTGCCGAAAGCGGCGCGCGGATCCTGGGCGGCATGCAGCCGCTGGCCCGCAATCTCGCGTTGCTGGGCGCTATTGTCGCCGGCTTGGCGCTGGGCGCCGTGATGTTCGAGTTGTTCATCGGGCTGGTCGACACCCGCAGCGGCCGCTGCCGGGTGACGTCCTCGACCGGCTTCCCGGTGTACCTTATCTACATGGTCGTGCCGCTGGGCTTGTTCCTCGGCGGCGTGCAGTTCTTCCTCGCCGGCCTGCGCAACGTGCTCAGCCGCGACAACTACCTGTCCTGGTATCACCGCGACGAATACGAAAGCGAGGAGCAGGCCGTCGGGCAGACCTCCTTCGGGCGCGTTTCGAGCGACGAGAAAGCGGGCGGCGACAACAAGCGGGAGCGGGACGATGGCTGAGTTCTTCGAGCTGATCGGGCTGGCCGCGCTCAGCGATGCGCAGGTGGCGCTGGTGGCCGCCGGCGTCATGGTCGTGCTGTTGCTGATGGGCTTTCCGATGATGGTGCCCCTGTCCGTCGGCGCCATGGTGCTGCTGTTCTCGAAGTTTTCCATGCTCGAGCCGAAGGTGCTCGTCCAGCAGATGATCGGCGGCGTCGAGCAGAGCGTACTGGTGGCCGTGCCCATGTTCATCCTGGCCGCCGATATCATGATCAAGGGCAATACCGCTGATCGCCTGCTCGACCTGGTCAGCAAATTCGTCGGGCATATTCGCGGCGGGCTGCCGGTCACCACGGCGGTCTCGTGCACCCTGTTCGGCGCCGTGTCGGGCTCCACCCAGGCCACGGTGGTGGCCATGGGCAAGCCGCTTCGGCCCAAACTGCTCGAAGCCGGCTATACCGATCGATTCTCGATGGCGCTGATCATCAACGCCAGCGATATCGCGCTGCTCATTCCACCCTCGATCGGCATGATTATCTACGGCGTGGCTTCCGGTACGTCGGTGGGTGAGCTGTTCATTGCGGGTATCGGGCCGGGCCTGATGATCCTGGCGTTCTTTGCCGTTTATTGCTACGTCATTTCCGTGTGGAAGAAGATCCCGGCGCGGCCCGCTTCGAGCTGGAGCGAGCGCCTCACCGCGCTGCGGCGCGCTGTACTGGCATTCGGCTTTCCGGTGATCATCATCGGCGGTATCTATACCGGCACCTTCAGCCCCACCGAGGCGGCGTCGATGTCGGTCGCCTACGCCCTGCTGCTCGAAATGGGCATTTACCGCGAGGTCAAGCTGTCCGACCTGCCGGGCGTGGCCCTGTCGACCGGCATGATCACGACGGTCGTCTTTATCCTGGTCGCGGCCGGCATGGCGTTTTCGTGGATCGTGTCGTTTGCCCAGATTCCCGACCTGCTGCTCGGCGACATCGTTGCCAACGCCGCCGACAATCCGCTGATGGTGCTGGGGCTTGTTGCCGTCGCCTACTTCATCGGCTGCATGTTCGTCGATCCCATCGTGGTGATCCTGATCCTCACCCCCATCTTCGCGCCGGCCATCCAGTCGGCCGGCCTCGACCCGGTTCACGTCGGCACGATCGTTGTTCTACAGGCCGCGATTGGCTCGGCCACGCCGCCATTTGGTTGCGATATCTTCACCGCCGTCGCCATATTCCGACGGCCCTACCTGGATGTCATCGCCGGCACGCCGCCCTTCGTGTTCATCCTGCTGTTTTCGACCGTGCTGCTGATCCTGTTCCCGCAGATTGCGCTGTTCCTGCCGGAGTTGATGCGGTAGTTAAGGCGCATTTTTTCGAATCGTCCTGTCACTAGCGGGTCTGGCCTGGCAGCAAAGGTTGCCGACGAGGGCCACCCTAGACCGCCCGCAGGGATGTTCAAGCGCTTTCTTCGGGTTCGGCACGGGTCGGCAGCCAGACATCGAACGTGGCGCCTTGCCCCAGCCGTGAAGTGAACGAGATCCTGCCGTCGGCCTGACGAACGATGCCTTCGCTGACGGCCAGACCCAATCCGGTACCGCCGTGTTTGGGACGGGAAGTGACGAACGGCTCGAAGATGCGCTCGCCCAGCGCCGGGTCGATGCCCGGGCCGGTATCGGTCACGCTCAGGCGGGCCATGGATTGCTGCCCGGTGTCGGGTTCGGCGGGGCGCAGTTCCACCGCGATGCGCCCCTTGCCATTGATGGCGTTTCGGGCATTGAGCACCAGGTTGACCAGCACCTGCTGAAGCTGTACCGGATCGATGTAGCAAAAGCCGCAGGCCTCGGACCGCCATTCGAGGCTGATATGCGATGGCAGCAGACGTTCGAGGAAAGTACGCATTTGATCGACTTCGTTCGCCAGGTTGATCCAGCAGGGTGTAACGGGCTGGCGTCGGGCGAAGGTCAATAACTGTCGAGTCAGGCTGGCCGCGCGTTCGGCGGCGTCGAGGATCTGCTCGGTATCCTTTCTCAGGATCGAATCGACAGGGAGGCGATCGGCCAGGTTTTCGGTTCCGCCCACGATGATCGTCAGCACGTTGTTGAAATCGTGCGCCACGCCGCCTGCCAGAAGCCCGATTGATTCCAGTTTCTGCGCTTCGATCTGCGCTATCCGGCGCTGCTCGCGTCGTCGGTAGAGCGCCTGTATGAGCAGAAGCAGTGCAGCGACCAGGACAATGATGCTCAGCAGCCACAGAAGCGGCTGGTGCAACAGGTGTCGCTCAACATGCAAGTCCGTGCCGGCGCTGTCTGAAAAACTGCTGCCGGGCAATCTTGCCCGCACTTCGAATATGTAGTCTCCGGCTGGAAGTTTCCGATATATGGCGCTGCGCTCGGCGGTCTGGAACCAGTTTTCGTCGTATCCGGTCAGCCGGTACTGATAGACAAGATCTGTGGCCTGGCGAAACTCGGGGCTGGCCCACTGGAACTCGACCCAGTCGGGCAGTGGCGCCAGCTGCAGATCACCGCCAACCGGCAGCAGCCGGTCCGCGCTGAGGATGCGTCGAAAGACAGGCATCAGCGGTGGCGATACCCGTTGAAGCGGCGCCGGATCGATGATCGCGATCCCGCTGCTGGTCGGGTACCAGAGCCGACCGTCGTGCGCACGCCAGACCGCCGGCTGGAAGCCGCCGTTCGTTTCAGACCTCGGCATGCCGTCCGAGTGGTTGATATGCAGGCTCTCCAGGCGTCGTGTCCGATCCGAGAGCGCGGCTTCCAGCGCCTCGGTGTGCATTTTGAACACGCCCCGATTGCTGCTGATCCATGTGCCGCCTATCCCGTCCTCGATCAGGGAAAAGACGTGACTGTCGGGCAGGCCCTGGGCAGGCCCGATCGCGCGCGCTCGTTCGCCGTCCCAATGCACCAGGCCGCGGGCGGTGGTAATCCAGACCGCCCCGGACTCGCTTTCAAAAAATCCTGTCACGCCGTGACTGGGCATCTGTTCTTCCAGCGGCGTGCGAACGATCCGGTCGCCACGCTTCCAGAACAGTCCATTGCCGTCCGTGGCGATCCAGAGCGTTCCGTCGCGATCGACCAGCAAGCCGGTGATGGGTGCATCAAAACCGCCTTCGGGCTGCCAGATTTCGATGCGACCCTCCCGGAATTCGGCCAGGCTATCGACCATGCCAAGCCACAGCCGCTCGCCATCGGCGGCCATGGCGCCGATGGTCGGGTGCGGCAAGCCATCGTCTTCACTCCAGCCGTCGGTCACCTGCCCACCGGCGATTCGATTCAGCCCGCTGCGCGTTCCCACCCAGACGGCGCCGTTCCACTCGAGAAGCGACAGTACCCGATCGGAGAGCAATCCCTGCCCGGTGCCGAAAGTCGAGATCTCACCATTCGCCAGCCGGGTGACGCCACCGCCGAAACTGCCGATCCACATTTCGCCGTCCGCGCTTTGCATGATTGGCAGGATCGGAAACGCGGGCAAGCCGTGGCGCTCCGTGAGCGGCAGTGCCCGGCCCTTGCGTAACTGAATCAACCCGCTGCTGCCGGTGGCCAGCCACAGGTTGTGCTGACGGTCCTCGAATATGCTCGTGATATGCGAGCGGGTGAGACCATCCGATTCCGGTTCAGACACTTGCTCGAATTCTTCCTCGCAGCGGCGGAACAAGCGACCGCTGTCCAGGCCGATCCACAGATCGCCTTGACTGTCCTCGAACAGGGAACGAACAAAAAGCTCTTCGTCCAGCCCTTGCCGGCCGGTGTGCTCGGTCAGTCCATTCCGGTCGAGACTGAGCAAGCTCGTCCGCGTGCCGATCCATAACGTGCCGTCGGTTGCCTCGACCAGGCTGCTGACGTGGGATCTAGCGAGCGATTCGGCCCCGGCGACGTCATGAAAAAACTGGCCATCGAACCACTGGATTCCTTCGCCGGCATAGCCGACCCACCAGCCGCCGGCAGCGCGGGGTGCGATGTCGTTGATGGTTGAACCGGCGCGCCGCTGCATCGGCTCGAATTCTTCCGCGCTGTCCGGGTCAACCAGCACCAGGCCATGACCCCGCGTTGCCGCGATCAAGCGCCCGTCACCGGCCTCGGCCAGCGCATGAACCCGGTAGTCGTCCGCCAGAATGCGTTTCGCTTCGAAAGGCGGCGTCAGCCGCATACGCAAGGTACCGCTGGCGTTGGTTCCGACGACCAGATATCCCTCTTCATCGAACAAGATTGCGGTGATGTACTCGCCGCCGTACTGGAGCGGCTCGGTCAGGTCTATCCGTTCGAAGCTTCGGCCATCGAAGCGGGCCAGGCCGTCCTCTGTGCCAACCCACAAAAACCCCGCTGCATCCTGACCCAGTGCGTATAGCGCATCCAGCGGTAGACCCGCCTCGCTGTCATGGTGCGTCACCTGCCACTGGGAGAGCGGCACCTCGCAGACCGGCTCGGCAGCCGACCAGACCAATAGTCCCAGGCCTGCCAACAGGAGCTTGCGCATCATTGCTTGCATGGTCGGCCCCAATGACAGAAGCCTGATTCTGAAGCCTGCAACCCTTTCTGGCAAGGCGGCAGAGTATCTGTCCTGCGACCAATTCCGTCGAGCCGACCGCTCGCGATACGAAGGGCTCCGGGTGGTGTTCATGTCCGGCTATACTGGAAACGCCATCCTGCAAGATGGCCGGTTGGACCCCAGGGTGGTACTGCTGAGCAGCCCTTCCCGCGCCAGGAGCTGGCGCAAAAAGTGCACGAGGTGCTTGTAGACATCAACGGCGACGGTAGCGGAAATGGCGCGATTCGACAAACCAAGACTATTAATCGTCGACGATGATGAAATGGTCGGGCGCACACTCGAGGTCAATGCGCAAAGGCAAGGTTGGCAGGTGCGCGTCACCTGCGAAACGCACCGGTTTCTGGAGCTGGTCGAGGAATGGTCACCCGACGCCGTGGCCATCGATCTCGTCATGCCGGGCATGGACGGAATGCAGGTGCTCCAGGAACTGGCCAGGCGCGAATGCCGAGCCCGCGTGATCGTGACCAGCGGCGTCGGTAATCGCGTGCTCGATGCGGCGGGGCGATCGGCGCGCGAGCACGGCCTGCACTTTGCCGGCGTGTTGCCAAAGCCCTTTTACAGCGCCGACGTAGCTCGGCTGCTCGATCGATGCCTGGACGTTCACGCGGTCGCGAGCGCGGCTGGGCCGACCGAGCTGTTCGGCGATCCCGATGTCGACCTGGAGATGCTGGAAGACGCGCTGGAGCAGCGGCAGTTCTTCCTGGAATACCAGCCCAAGGTTCATTGTTCGGACGGGTCCCTGGCCGGACTGGAAGCGTTGGTGCGCTGGCGTCATCCATCCAGGGGCGTCATTTCGCCGGCCAGCTTCATTCCGCTGTTCGAGACTTCGGAACTGACGAGTCGGCTGACGCGATTGATCATCGATATGGCGCTGGAATGGTTCGCCGGCCTTGACTGTCCGACCGATGGCGAGTCGCCGGTCACGCTTTCAGTCAACATCTCTGCTCGCAGCCTGGAAGACGAGCAGCTCGTAGAACATATTGCGGGCCAGTGCCGTACGCATGGCCTTAAACACAGCCGGCTGGTCTTTGAGCTGACCGAGACCAGTGCCATGCAGGATCCGGTGCGGTCGCTGGAATTGCTCACGCGCATGCGGGTCAATGGCTTCCAGCTTTCCCTGGATGACTTCGGAACCGGCTTTTCCTCCATGCTCCAGCTGGTGCGCCTGCCGTTTTCCGAAATCAAGGTCGACAAGTCATTCGTGATTTCGGCGGAATACTCGGAGGAATCGCGCACTGTCGTCGAGTCCATAGTCGAACTCGGCAAGTCGCTCGGTCTCCGGGTCACCGCCGAAGGCATAGAGACGCAATGGTCCATGGACTTTCTCAGGTCCATCGACTGCGACTACGCGCAGGGATATTTCATCAGTCGCCCGGTGAGCGGTGAAATGCTCCGGGAGCAGTGGGATCTTTGAATGGATACACTAGCGCAACTCTGAGGAAAAACAATGACATATGGGCAGGCAATTTACGACACGCACAATTGGAGTTAATTGCCATATTCGCCTGGAGTGAATACCGCTGATCAATGAGCAAGGCCTTCACTCCAGCGTGATGGCCGGGGGCGTGAAATGGCAGTTCCACAAACCGAGTTAATTATATGAGTTTTCGAACTATCGTCACTGCCGGTCTGATCGGCATAGCAACGACGGGATGGGCCGATTGCGGCAACCTGCTGGACTACACGCATCGCGGCCTGGCGACCTCGAAGGAAACCAACCTGTGCGAGGCTCACGCTGGAGACGTGATCCTGGTGGTCAACACGGCTAGCGAGTGCGGATTTGCGCCGCAGTTCAAGGGGCTGGAAGCGCTCTACCAGGAATATCGCGACGACGGGCTGGTCGTCCTCGGCTTTCCCTCCGACGATTTCAAGCAGGAACTCGACGATGAAGCGGATACAGCCGACGTGTGCTACGTCAACTACGGCGTGAGCTTTCCCATGTTCGCGACCAGTTCGGTCAAGGGCGAGAACGCGAACGCGCTCTTCAAGGCGCTCAACGCGGCTGCCGGTGAACCGGGCTGGAACTTCAACAAGTACCTGATCGACCGCGACGGGCAGGTGGTCGAGCGATTCGAAGCCAGGGTGACGCCTACCGATAGCGCCCTCGAGGCGCGCGTAGCCGAATTGGTCGCGCGCTAGTCATGGCCAATGGCAATGACAAGGGCCAGGGTGCCAACACGCCGCGCAACGTGCTCGGCGGCGAGCTGGCCGATTGTTCCCATGACCCGATGACCGGCTTTTATCGCAACGGCTGTTGCGATACGGGAGAGGATGATCTGGGAGTGCATACCGTCTGCGCCGAGTTGACCGAGGAGTTCCTCGAGTTCAGCCGTTCGCGCGGCAACGACCTCGTGACGCCGAGGCCGGCTTTCGGCTTCCCTGGCCTTGAACCCGGCGATCGCTGGTGCCTATGCGCCGCGCGCTGGCTCGAGGCCGAGCAGGCCGGTTGCGCGCCGCGGGTTCACCTGGAGGCCACGCACGAGAAGACGCTGGAAGTCGTGTCACTCGATCGTTTGAAAGCCCAGGCCATCGAACGGTTTCACTGAAGGCAACCCGGAGCCTGCGGGAGCTCAGCCCGCTGACTTGCCGCCTGCTTGTCCAGACGAGCGCTCCAGCACGACGCGATCGCTTGGCCACCACTCCGGATGGTTGCGGCGGATCCAGTCGGAGATGCCCTCGCGCAATTCCATCTGCATGAGCCAGGCATCCGTGGGATTGGCGGCGGTGGCGTAGAAGCTGATTTCTTGGTAATCGGTGTCGATGCCGGTCACGGCCGTCATGGTCATGTCTTCTTCTAGTGCGCGCTCGTCGTCGGCGACCAGCTTCTCGAAGGCCTTGCGCAGTTCAGCGGGCTCCGCGCTGTGGTCGAGTCGCAGAGCAATGGTCTGGGTAATGTGGGCATCGACCATCGACCAGTTCTGGAACGGTCGTGAAATGAAGTACTGAACCGGCACGACCCGCCTGCGGCCGTCCCAGGTGCGCAGCACGATGAACGTGTAAAAGATCGATTCGACGTATCCCCAGTCCCCCTCGTACTCGACCGCGTCGCCAATCCGCACCGGCTTGGCGATGGCGATCTGGAGGCTGGCGAGGATGTTGCCGAGCACGTTCTGCCCGGCGATGCCGAGGATGACCGTGGCAACGCCCGCCGAGGCCAGCAACGACATCCCGACGCTGTCGAACAGGCGCAGCTGGGCCATCAGCAGCCCGCCGCCGATGAGTACCGCGATCAGCAATACGAAACGCCGCAGTGCATACACCGACGTGTAGAGCTCGCGGCGGTCGCGGTCAGAGCTGTCGTCGATGTCGTCGACGAAGCGCGCGGTCACGCGTTCGAGCGAGGTGTCGATAGCGCGCAGTGCAGTTATGGTCAGGCCGACAATGATCAGGGCCGCCAGAAGCGGCGTCATCCAAGTATAGAAAAAGCCCGAGAAGCTGATGAACCAGCCGGTCAGGAGTTGTCCGAGGAGCGCCATCAGCGCAATCGTCAGCGGCAGGCGCATCCGGTCGGCGGCGCGGTTGATCCACTCGACCGGTAGCCGGCGGCCGAACCATCCCAGAAGGCCGTGCGTGAACCAGCCTAGCAGTACCAACAGGCCGACGGCCAGCGGCAGCGCCAGCCATTCCCAGATGCGCGTTCCGAAGAAAGCGGGCCGCTGGAGCGCGTCGGGCAGGCGCTCCTCGAGCCAGCCGGGGCCGTAACGCTCATAGAGCGCGTCGATGTCGTGGACGGTCTGGGACGAAAACACCCAGACGGCTTCGCTCTCAGCCGGCTTGAGCCGGTTGATGCGGACCTCGGCCGGGGCGCGGTCGAGCTCCAGCACGCTCATCTCGATGCTACGCCTAGCCTGCCCGGCCTGTGGGACTTCGCTGCTGGAGCGCTCCAGCAGCGCGTCGGCTCGGGCCGGCAGCTCGCTCCAGTCGATCACCATGGTGCGGTTGATGACTTCTACCAGCCTGCGCGCCAGCGCCGGCCCTTGTTCGGCCTGCGTGTCTTCGGGCAGTTCGCTGAGGTTGAGAAGGTGGGCGGCGGTCTCGTACTCACCGCGATCGGCGAGCGTCAGAAACTGGTTCACCGCCTGGCGCGGCGTGCTGCGGTCGAGGTCGTCCGGCGCCTCGCCCAGGCCGGGGTTGAGTGATTCGACCTCGAACCAGCGTTCGGCGGGTGCGGACTGGGCGGCTGCGAGGCCGGGCAGGGCGAGGAGCAGCAGCAGCGCGAGCCGCATGAAGCCATATCTCGGGGCAGAATTCATGTAAATAGCTTACACGAGCAACTTGCAGTCGCGTCAGCCCGTCGATCTCATTCCCAACGCTTCAGACGCTTGACCTGACGCTTGCGCAGCATCTCAAGCTCTTCGTCATCCAGCAGGCCGGCCTCGCGAAGCTCGGCCAATTGCCTGAGCCGGTCGACCGGATCGGAATGCTCCAGTTTTCTTACGGAATACCAGGCGATGGCCAGACACAGGCCGGCAAATCCAAATCCGAAACTGACTTCCATCGATGATGTCCCTGTTATCTACAACGCCACGCCAAGGCTAGTGTACCCCGTCACTCATCTTGTAACTTATAGAGCGCCGTACAAGCTCGAGCGCAAGGCGGCGCTCGCCGGGAAGGGTGGCGCCCTTTGCAAGAGCGCCAACGCCGCGATCGGGCTTGTACGACGCTCCCTCCGGGCGAGCGCCTCAGGGGCCATCTGCGGCGTTGCAATTGCTTGACGTAGCACCCACTACGCCGGCGCAATCGCGCCTTGCAGCTGACCCCTGAGGCACTCGCTATAAGTCACAATATGAGTGACGGGGTACACTGGCACGGCGTCCACGCATCGGGTATCTACTCGGCCACCACGAGCCGGTCATGGCGCGGCAGGTAGAGCGCGGCCTTGATGTCGGTCTCGCCCATCTGCTCGAACAGCTTTCGATAGGTCTCGAGTTGCACGTTGTAGCGTTCCGCTTCCTCGCCGAGGAAGCCTTCGAGGTCGCCGCCGCCGTGGTAGCCGGACTTGTAGTCGATGATCCAGCGCGTGCCGTGCTCGTCGATGAAGGTGCGATCGATGACAGCATTGACGAGTTCGTCGTTGACGATCCCAGATAGCGGCAGTTCGCAGGCGGCCTCGTGATGCTTGCCGCTGAGGATCCAGCGCCCCGTCTCGCTCTCGAGCGTGCGCTCGAAGGCCTCGCGAATCGGGTCGACGGCCGCGTCGAGATCGCGCTCGCCGGTGCCCATGGCCTTCAGCAACCCCGGAATACGGCCGCGCAGTAGATCCCGCTGCCGCGCGTCGAGGTTCTCGATACCGATCTGCCCGACGCGCTCGAGCAGGCGGTGCAGCACGGTGCCGATGCGCCGCACCTGCACGCCGGCCCAGTTGAACTCGATTTCGACTTCGCGCTCGTGCGGCGGCAGGGTGGGCCGCCATTCCAGGCGCTCGCCGATGGGCGGCGCCCATCCGGCGCGCACGCGGCGCAGGCGCTGGTCGGGTCGACTGCTGGCGGCCGAGTGGCCGTCGACCGGCGCCGGTGCCTCATCCAGGGCGCGCACGAATTCCTCGCCGCAGGTCGGCCAAAGGTCGGCCAGCAGGCTGCCTGCCGTGGGCTGAATCGGCGTCTTTTCAGGGTCGAGCGAGGCCGTCAGCACCAGCTGCTCGCGCGCCCGGGTCGCCGCGACATACAGCAGGCGCTGGTGCTCAAAGCCCTCACGCTGTTTTTGCTCGGCGCGGATGAGCTTGATCAGATTGGTGTTGTCGTCTTGCTCGGCCGAGCGCAGCGGGGCGATCAGCACGCGTTCTTCGCCGGATTCGGGCGTGAACGGCAGCCAGTAGAGCAGCTCGCGGTCGTTGCCGCCGGTGCCGCGGTCGAGCCCCGGCAGTGCGACCAGGTCCCACTCCAGGCCCTTGGCGCCGTGCATGGTCAGGATCTCGAGTTTGATGTCTTCGCTGGGCGGGTCACCTTCGGTAAATTGCTCTTCGAGCAGCTCCATGAAAGCGTTCCAGTCGGTGAGCAGGCCCTGGTCTTCGGCTGCGGTGAGGGCGTCGAGAAAGGCCTCGGCATCGCGTCTTTCCGATTCCGGCCGCTCGAGTACCAGCGGGCCGCCCAGCCGGGTCCACAGGCCCTCGACCAGGTCGCGCACGGCGCGTCTTTGCCACAGCGCCCGCGCGTGCTCGAGCGCTTCGAAGACGCGAGCGGCGCGGCTGCGGCCTTGTTCGGAAAGCCGTTCGAGCGCATCCGGGTCGTTCGGCGATCGGCCGTCGCCGGCCAGGGCGTGCAGGTCGGCCAGGGTCAGGCCGCAGACCGGCGAGCGCAGCACAGCCAGCAGCGACGCCGTATCGGCCGGGTTGATTAGGGTGCGCGTGATGGCCAGCAGGTCCTGGACGACCGGCCGGGTCAGCAGGGGATCGAGCTTGACCGCCCGGTAGCCGACGCCCTGGCGCTCCAGCGCGGGCAGGATGTCGGCCAGGTGCGAGCGCGCCCGCACGATGATCGCGGCCTTGAAGTCCGGGTCGTCGCGGCGGGCCTCAATCGCCTCGGCCAGGTGCCTGGCCAGGGCATCGGCCTCCGAGCCGCGGTCGGGGCGGGCGAGGATCTCGACCCGGCCGCCGCCGTCGCGGCCAGGCTCCGAAGGCGCGTAGCCGACAGCGCCGGCGGAGATATCCTCGTCGACGGGGAAGACCGGCCCGAGCCGCTCGTTGACCCAGTCGACGATCTCGGCCCGGGAACGGAAGTTGCGCGTCAGCCGGCAGGACTCGACCGACTGGGTGCCGATACCGTGCTCGCGCGTTCTCATGAACAACCCGACCTCCGCTTCACGGAAACGGTAGATCGACTGCATCGGGTCGCCGACCAGGAACAGGCTGCGTTCCTCCCCCGGCTGCCAGCCCCCGACGAGCTTCTTGAGCAGGTGGTACTGGCCCCAGTTGGTGTCCTGGTATTCGTCGACCAGGATATGGCGGATGCGACGGTCCAGGTACAGCGCCAGGTCGGTGTAGCCGTTCTCATCGTCGCCCAGGCCGCGCAGGGCGGCCGCGCCGATGCCGGCGAAGTCGCTCTGGCCGGTTTCGGCGAACACCAGTTCGAGTTCGGCGGCGCTGGCTTCGAGCACCCGGATCATCGCGGCGAGTACTTCCCATTCTTGCGGGCCGTAGTGCGGGTCGGGCAGGGCGCGGGCGCGGTCGATCCAGGCCGCCAGGGCGTCGTTGTCGCGCAGCCGATCGAGCATCGGCACGATGCGCTCCTTGTGCTCGCTCTTGGGCGGAAACCCTTGACGCTTGTCGACCTTGATTCGCCAGCCGCCGTTGTTGGTCAGCAGGCCGAAGCCGAGCGCCCGCCAGATCGGCAGGTCGGCCGGGTCGGGCTCGGGGCCGGGCAGGCGATTGAGGTCACAGTCGTCCAGGGGCGAGGTCTTCTCGTCGGCCTGGAGGCTGCCCGCTGCCTGACGCAGCAACTCGAGCAGGGTCTCGGGGTCCACGCCCGCGGCCGACAGGCCTTGTTCGAGCGCCGTTTGGGCCGATTCGAGCTGGTCGGTGACCACCGCGCGCACGACGCGTTCGAAATCGGCCTGCTCTGGATGGCCGCTGATGCCCAGCGCCCGCAGCCACTGCTCGCGCTTGCCGAGCAGCGCCACAAGCAGGTCCTCGATGTCCTGGCTGCGGTGGTCGCGCCACAGCAGGAGTTTCTTGACGTCCTCGGCCAGCTCGTCGCGGCCGTCGGCGCGGGCCAGTACCCGCCGGGCGGCTTCGCGGTAGAGCACGCGGGTGTTCTCCGCAGGCGCGGGTACGGGACCGAGCTGGCTGGCCACCGGCATGGTTCGCGCCAGGTAGTGGTTGAAGCTGTCGATGGTGCGAATCAGCAGCCGTTGCGGGTTGTCGAGCAGGTTCCACTCGGCCACCTTGTCGGCGACCGCGCGCGCCTTGGCCAGCGCGGCTTGTTCGTGCGGGCCGGAGGCCTCGTAGTCGGGATGCAGGAACTGCAGGATGCGCTCGCGCATCTCGGCGGCGGCCTTGCGCGTGAAGGTAATCGCCAGGATTTCCTCGGGCGCCTCGACCACGCCGAGCAGGCCCAGGTAGCGCTCGACCAGCAGCGTGGTCTTGCCCGAGCCGGCGGGCGCCTGGACGATCACCGAGCGATGGGGTTCGACGGCGAGCTGTCGTTCGGTCTGGTCAGTCATAGCAGGCCCTATCCAGTTGCAGCTCAATGACTTCAGCAATGGCGATCAAGTCGCGGTCGAAAGCCAGCACGGCGGCGCCGGTTCTCGCGGCCACGCTGGCGATCATGCAGTCGATCAGGCCTCGCGGCGTGATGCCGCGGCGGCGGCAGCGCTGGTAGATTCGGGTGGCTGATTCAAAATCGATCAGGGGATCGAAGGGGAGCTGCTGAAAGCTTGCAAGTAGTTGTCGTAACTGTGATTCCCGCCGGGTGGTTCGGGCGCCGGCGCAGACTTCCATCACCACCGGCTCGGTCACCGCAACGGGCCCATCGGACTCGATGAGTTCGGTCAGGCGATGATCGATCCGGCTCTCAGTGGCTCGGTCATACTCGACCCAGGCTGAGGTATCAACCAGTATCGGTGTCGCCGGGCGGGCAGGTGTCTTCCGGGACGGACTCAATGGCATGACGACCTCGCATGGCCAGGGCCTCTTCGCGCGTCATCGGCACGCCGACGAGATGGTTGAGTGCCATCTCGACGGCTTCGGACTTGGTCTTGAGTCCGTAGCGCTGCATGATGATCGCGATCTTGTCGTCCGGCAGACGGATGTTGGTGCGGGTTCGGCTCATGGTGTTGATTGTACACCTCCTGTACACCTTTGCCTACACTGACGGGTCTCTTCATGATTCCGCCTCCGTCGTGTCGTGCAGACCGTTGCGCTCGTTGATACGGCACAGGGCGTGGAGGTGGCAGTACTTGCAGACCTGCCCGTCGCGCGGGTGGACTTCGGCCCGGCCGGCCTGGAAGTCGGCGGCCAGGAACTCGAGGAGATCACGCCAGTCGTCGACCAGCGACGGCCAGGATTCCGCGCCCTTGAACCGGGAGTTGCCCTTGATCTCGCCGATGACCGCCACGCCGGACATGCCAGCGTCGACTTCGGCGAGGCCGTCGAAGCCCATGCTGTCGGGCCGCAGGCGCGCGAAGGCGATGGCCGCCGGGCGCGGCTTAAGACCGGCGGCGTAGGCCGGCAGCTGAACGTCGGGAAGCCGCGGCTCCGGCGCCCAGCCGTTCTTGCCGGACGCGCCGGTCTTGTAGTCGATGATGACCGAACCGCCGCCTTCGAGTTCGTCGACGCGGTCGATTTTGCCGGTGAGTTTCAGGCCGCCGAAACCGAGCTCGATCGGCGCTTCCAGCGACTGGACGGTGAATCCTTCGCGCTCGCGCTCGATTTTCAGCCAGCGATCAAGCGAACGGTCCAGGCACTGTGCCTCGATGGCCAGGCCCGCCTCGCTCAGCGCCATCGGACTGCGCCTGGCGAATTCCGTCATGGCGGTTTCGCGGGCGGCGGCGATGCGCTCGTCGAGCGCGTTCTTGTCGAGGGCCTGGAGCGCGGCCCTGCCGTCGAGGCCGCGCCAGAAATGCTCCAGCGCCTTGTGGACCAGGCTGCCGCGGTCGCGGGCATCCAGCCCGGGGCGCGGCGGCGTCAGGTCGCCGGCGCCGAGGCGGGATTCGGCAAAGGACCGGAACGGGCAGTCCGACTGGCGCTGCAGCACCGAAGTGCCGCCGCGGAGTTCGCCGCCGGGGTGGGCCGGCGCGACGGTGTCGTCGGGCAGGGTCTCGATGTCGGCCGGGGTGATCGCTTCATCTTCAACGGCTTCCTCGACCGCGCAACCTTGCAGCAGCGGCGTGAGATGACGCTGCTCGTCGTCGCTGCCGCGGCTGAAACTGCCGACCACGGTGGCAGCGGCGCGCGCCAGTCCGTCGAGCTCGTCGCGGGCGCGGTCGAGCGCGCCCTCGGCGGTGGCCGCGGGAATATCAGCCTGAAGGCCTGACGGAATGAACGGGTCGCGGCGTGTTGGCGACGGCCAGGTCTGGTGATCCAGGCCGGTGATCCAGACCGCGTCGAAGCGTGAACCCAGCGCTTCTTCCACGCCCAGGATTTCGACCGGCGCGCCGGGGTTGCGCTCGCGAAAGGCCGCCGTTGCCGCGCGTTCGCTGAGCCGGCGCAGTGCCTCGGGGCGCGAGACGGGCCGCTCGACGACCAGGTCGAGCGCGCTGAAGTCCTCGAGCAGGTCGTGGAAGCGCTGGAGCACCTGGAACTCGCGGCTGTCGAGCCCGCGCCCGCGTCCGAAGCCGATGGCCGCCAGTTCCTTCTGAAAGCGCGCCACCCATTGCGAGGGCAAAGCCGCGTCGCGGTGTTCGCGCCGCAGCGTTTCCCACTCCGTCATCCGGGCCGAAAGGCCCTTGGCGCCGGCATCGCCCGACTGCCAGGCCAGCTGACCGGCGTGCAGCCAGTACGGGCGATGACGAATTACCTTTGAGAGGGCATGGGCGCGTGCGTGCTCTTCTTCCGGCCAGCCGGCGAGAAATGGCGACCGCAGCAGCGTCGCCGCCTCGGGCTGGCTGATGCGATGCGGATCGAGCCGTAGCAGCCCCAGCGCATCGGCCACCAGCGGCCAGCGCGACAGGGCGGGGCCCAGTGAAATATGCCAGGGCTCGTTTTGACGGTCCGCCAGCGCGAATCCGCCGGGGTCGAAGACCTGCCGGAAAATCCGCTCGACCGCGCCGAGGCGATCGCGCAGGCCCGGCACGACGATGGCGATGGTCTGGTCGATGTCCTGGCCCAGGCGCTCGCGCGCCCAGCGCGCCGCGGCGAGCAGTTCGTCGTTGTCCTCGGCATGGGCAAAAACCGATTTGATAGCCCCGGCATCCTCGCTTGCTGGGTCGCGCTCGATGCGCGTGCCGGCTGCCTCGGCGGCGTCCACGATCGCGCGCTGCAGTGGCGTCATCGCCAGCTCGAAGCCCGACAGGCGGATGGCCCGGGGCAGCGCGATCTCGCCGGCGGCGATCCGATCGGGCAACTGGCCGGCGAAGCGCCACTCATCGATCAGCTCGCGCTTTTCGCACAGGTCCAGAAAGCGTTCGGCCCAGTCGCGGAAATGACGGCTGTCCTCGCTCAGGATGAGGTCCGACCAGCGCGCCGGGGAATCGATGCGGTACTCGTGCACCAGCCGCCAGCTCGCCGCGGCCATCTCGGCCACGCGCGGCTCGCCGATGAACACATCGCGGTCGATCACCGACTGCCAAAGCACAAGTGCCTGGGAGGCCGAGATCGGCACCCGCGGCGACTCGGCTGAAAGGAACCAGTCGTCGCGCAGCCGGCCGAGCCAGCTGGAAAACGCCAGTACTTCCGGTGAGCGCCAGGCCTGCTCGCCGCCGGCCTTGTGCGCCAGCGCCCGGCGTTGCTTCTCGGCCCGGGCCAGACGTGCCGTCGGCGTCAGGATGGTCGTATTGAGGGTCTGCTCGCCATTCATGGGCCTGCATTATGCAGCAGGAATTCTCAGAACCCGAGAATGCGTTATCGGCAAGGCGCTCTCATCGCCGCACCACTAGCCTGGTTCATAATCGGGCGAAGTGTTAGATGGAGATGACTCGATGAAATCCGTTCTGGTTGGCGCGGGGATTGGCCTGCTGGCCGTGATCGCCGGGGCCGCTACGGGTCACGGGCCGGTTGGTGGCCTGGATGCCGAGGCCATGCGCTCGGTCATGACGGCCGTGCGTTATCACGAGTTCGGTGCCGTAATGATCGTGGTGACCGGCCTGGCGGGGTCGCTGGTGGACGCCAAGCCGGCGGCGTTCCGGCTGCGCCTGTCGTCGTGGCTGTTCGTCGCCGGCACGCTGCTGTTCAGCTTCAGCATCTACGCGCGCATGTTGCTCGGTCTCGACTGGCTGGGGCCGGTCACGCCGCTGGGCGGGATTTGCCACATGGCCGGCTGGATCGTGCTGGGCTGGGCGGCGATCAGCGGTCTCAAACCGCGCGCCGCGTCGTCTGACGGCTAACGACCCTCAGCTTTCTTCCAGGGACGCCATCATTTTCCGGCCGGCGGTGTCGGCGTTCTTGATTGCGGCATCGTCTACGCCGTATTGCTGGAGCGTCCCGAGTCGGTCGAGTAGTTCGGCTTCGCGATCGGCCAGGGCGCGCTGCAGGTGCAGGTGGCGGTCGTGGTCGAGCCACTCGCGGAAGCGGTCGGCCAGGCGGGCCAGGTCTTCGCGGTCGACGTTGATGTCGTGGGGCATCAGGTCTTGGGCGCGGATGCGTGACTCGAGTTCGTCGCCCAGATTGTTCAGCTCATCACGTCGGACCTGAAGGCGGTTTTTCAGATCACCGTCGTCGAGCAGAACATCGCAGGCGTGGCCGTAGCGCTGCGCCAGCGCACAGGCGTGGGTGTGGGCCTCGATCAGCGCGGCCTGTTCGTCGGAGTAGACGGTCTGCTCATTCATGGCCTTGCCTTTCGCTCGAATCTGGCTCGCAGTCTACCCGCTCGCGGGGGTTCTCACAGGGCGAGGGCGTTCATGGCAGTGATCAGTTTCCGAGGCGGTTACCCGCTGGAAGGGCGGGCGCGTAGACCGACAGGCACGACGGGATCACCGTGCACTCGACCGGTGTTTCGGTCAGAAACTCGCCGTCGGCGGTGACGTCCATCGGCGCGTCCGTCTCGATGCTGATTTCCCGACAACGCCAGTGGCTGAGGGTGTCGGACGCGCGTGGCACGCCGGTGCGAATTCGAAGCACGTTACCCAGCAGGCTCAAGTAACTTTGTTTCCGCACCAGCAGCACGTCCAGCCGCCCGTCGTCGAGCTTGGCATCGTCAGCGATGGTCATGCCGCCGCCATAGTTAATGCCGTTGGCAATGGTGATCTGGATGTACTCGCCTTCGCGCGATCGATCTTCGCTTTTGATGCGGGCGTTGAAAACGCGCTGGTGCCGCAGAATCTGCATAACTCCCTTGAGATAGGCCAGCACGCCGAGCTGCGACTTGGATTCGGCGTCCATTTCGCGCGTCATCTGCGGGCCCATGCCGATGCCGATGGCGTTGATGAAGCTCACGTCGTTGACGCGTGCCACATCCAGGCGGCGCGTATTGCCGGTCAGGATCACGTCGACGGCCCGGTCGAGCTTTTCAGGAATCTCGAGTGAACGCGCCAGGTCGTTGGCCGTGCCCAGCGGTAGCAGGCCGACCGGCTTGTTGGCCTCTATCAGGGCATCCAGGGCGAGGTTGACGGTACCGTCGCCGCCGCCGAGCACGATGCGGTCGAAGGACCCCGCGCGTTCGCGGATGGCTTTCGGCAGCGACTGTGGGTCTTCCGGACGCACGATTTCGACATCACCCTGCTCACGGAGCCGTTCGGCGGCCCGTTCGATATTGCCGTCGCCGGACCGGCTGCCGGGGTTGGTGATGAGCAAGGTCGATGCCATGTTTACCCTGTGAGCAGATTCGTCTATCGCAGCATACGCTGAAGCACAGCGCTCCAGAAGGGCCGGCGCTGCCCGCGTCCGGTCATGTGCGGGCCACGCCTTAGACGTAGAATCACGATGAACCACTCAAACAAGGAGCAAGATTATGAGCGTAAGAAAATCCAATGCCCAATGGCAGGGCGATCTCAAATCCGGAAAGGGCCGCATGGCCTTCGGCAGCGGCGCCTGGGAAGGTCAGTATTCCTTCAGCTCCCGCTTTGAGGAGGGCACCGGCAGCAACCCCGAAGAGCTGATCGCCGCCGCCCACGCGGGCTGCTTCTCGATGGCGTTGTCGAACATCCTGGCCGAGGCGGGCCACACGCCCGATTCGGTGTCGACCGAGGCGAAGGTGCACCTCGAGATGGGTGACGACGGCCCGTCGATTCCGCGTATCGAATTGGCGTGCGAAGCGACCGTCCCGGGCATCAGCGACGACGAGTTCCAGAAGCACGCCGACGCGGCCAAGAAGGGCTGCCCGGTCTCGAAGGTACTCGCCGGCGCGGAAATCTCGCTCAGCGCCACCCTCAAGTAGTCAGTCCGGCGCGGAAACGATCGCGGTTTCGCTCGTGCCGGCCTCGGCCTTCTTCGAGGTCGGCGCGGGCTGCTGCTGGGCGATCATCGGCGGCTCGGTGGCCATTACCTGACGCCAGAAGTGCAGGGACAGGTCGTTGATAGCGCCGCTCTCGGCGTTGAGCAGCAGCGCCAGGCCGGTGTCGTGGTCGGGTGAATAGGCGATCTGGGCGACGAAGCCGCGTACCCAGCCGCTGTGGGTAATCAGGTCGTGGCCGTCGACGGTGTAGATTCGCCAGCCCAGCCCGTAGTGGGCGTCCGACAGCAGGTCGCGCCAGCCCTTGCGGCGGAGCTCGCGGGCGGTTCGCACGCGCTTTCGCGTCAACTCGCGTACCAGCTCCGGGCGGATCACGTCCGGGCGCTCCCCCATGTGAGCCACCAGCCACTTGCCCAGGTCCAGCGCGCTGGCGTTGACGCCGGCCGCGGGCGCGACGCGGTAGTAGTTCTCGTTGACGCCGACCGGCACCCATCGATTGCGCGTGACCTTGACGTGCGGTGAGGCGCGGTTGCCGCTGGCATCGAAGCCGGCAAGGCCGACCGAAGCCTGGCGCATATCGAGCGGCTCGAACAGTCGCTCGCGCAGCAGCTCTTCGTAGGGTCGGCCGGCGCTGGCCTCGATGGCCGGCTCGACCAGGGAGAACAGCACGTTCTGGTAGGTGTAGCACGCCCCGGGCTCGCACATCGGCGCGACTTCGCTGAACTTCGGCAGGATCTGCTCGAGGCTCCGCCCGGCATTGAGCATGTTGTCGTAGGCGTTGGGCACGATGCCGGCGGACTGGCCGAGCAGGTGCTCGATCGTGAGCCGCTGCGCGTGCTCGGGACGCGCGAGCGTGAACTGCGGCACGAAGCGCTGGATCGGGTCCTGCCATCGCAGCGCGCCCTCGGCCACGAGCTGGCCGGTGAGCTGCGCCGCGAAAGTCTTCGACACCGAGGCCGTGCGAAACACGGTCTCGGGCGTGACCGCCCGCTGGTCGTCGAGCGCGCGCACGCCGTGGCCCGAGGCGTGGACGATGCGCCCGTCGCGCACCACGGTCCAGGCCGCGCCGGGCACCCGCTCGGCTTCCAGCATGATGCGGAAATGGCGGTCGATCTCGGCGAAGGCCGGACCGGTCGGGGCGGTGCCCGAGGCGTTCGCCAGCGAAGCGGCCAGGGCCAGAAATGCGATCAGGATGCGGGGCATGCGTGGGATAAGTTGACGATTCAAGCCCCTGATTATACGGGTCGGCGCGCATGAACGTGAAAAGCTGCACGCTGGCGCAGGATCAAAGCGAAAGCCTGAACCGGGATGATGAGGAAGAAAAACCGTGCTGTGGAGCAGGATCAAAGCGAAAGCCACTGTCACGCTGTGTTGCTATGCTCTGGATAACTAAAACGGAACATCGGGGAGGAAAAACCATGCTGTATCGGATGCTCAAGTTTGCGCTGGCCGCACTGCTATTGCAGGCGGGCTCGGCGGTCGCGCAGTCCATGGAAGACGTTGAAATCGGCGTCGAGTCGGTCGCCGACAATGTCTACGTGTTGACCGGCCGCGGGGGCAATATCGGGCTCGTGGTTTCCGACGACGGTGCTTTCCTGATCGACGATCAGTACGCACCGTTGACCGACAAGATACTGGAAGCCGTGCGCTCGGTTACCGACCAGCCGATCAAGTTCGTGCTCAATACCCACTGGCACGGTGACCATACCGGCGGCAACGAAAACCTGGCCGAGACTCAGGGCACGCTGGTCGTGGCCCACGACAACGTGCGCGAGCGCATGTCGAGCGAGCAGGTCAGCGAGTTCTTCGGTCGCACCACGCCCGCCTCGCCCGAAGCGGCATTGCCGGTGGTGACCTTCAACGACGCCATCTCTTTCCACCTGGGTGGTCATGAAATCCGCAGTTTCCACGTGCCGCGCGCGCATACCGACGGCGATTCGGTCGTTCACCTGCCCGAAGCCAACGTCATCCACGCTGGCGATATCGTCTTCTACGGGCTCTATCCCTTCGTCGATATCGACTCCGGCGGAAGCCTGCCGGGCATGATCGCCGCGGTCGAACGCATTGCCGAACTGGCCGACAACGACACCCGCATCATTACGGGCCACGGCGGGCCCGTCATCAACCGCAAGCAGCTGCTCGGTTACCGCGACATGCTGTCCAACGTGCGCAAGCGGCTCGGCGCCGCTATCGATCGAGGCAAGAGCCTGGAAGAAATCCAGGCGATGGGTATCACCGCCGAATACGACGAGCAGTGGGGCGGGGGCTTCATTCCGCCGGATCGCTGGATCGCGCTGCTCTATCGCGGACAGACCGAGGGTCGCGGCCCCCACGGTCACGCGCACTGACCCAACGCAGGTAAGTTGGTCAAAATCCTCGCAGTAGTTCTACGAGGATTTTGAGCCGAACCAGATGAAGTGACGCGCCCCCTTGCCCTTGCGGTGGGGGCGAACGACGCGTTCGTCGACCCGGAACCCGGCTTCCTTCATGCGCTTGACGAACAGCCGGTCGGGGCCGGCCGACCACACCGACAGAACGCCGCCCGGGCGCAGTGAACGCGCGATGGCCGACAGGCCGGCGGCCGAATAGATCCAGTCGTTCTCGCGCCGGATCAGTGCCTCGGGCCCGTTGTCGACGTCGAGCATGATGGCGTCGAAGCCGGACTCGGGCTTGCGGATCAGGTCGCTGACGTCGCCGACATAGACGGTCGTGCGCTCATCCGACAGCGGATGCCCCGCCGGTTCGCCCATGAAGTCGCGGTTCCAGTCGACCACCTCCGGCACCAGTTCGGCCACCACCACTTCGGCGTCCGGGTCGCTGGCTTCCAGCGCCGAGGCCAGCGTGAAGCCCATGCCCAGCCCGCCGATGAGCAGGCGCGCATTCTTCGTGCCCTTGATCCGCTCACAGGTCAGCTCCGCCAGCGCCTTCTCCGAACCGTTGACGCGGCTGTTCATCAGCTCCCCGCGGCCGGGAATGGTGATCGAGAACTTCACATCGTGCTGGTAGAGCAGCATCTGCTTGTTCGTGTCCGGGATGGTGGCGGTGCCGAGGAGGATGGAAGGTTTCATGAAAACTCGATGAAATGGGGCGAGATGATTCGGTTGCGCGTCACTGACGGCATGGAGCGTACCTGAATGGCTGAAGGTTGTCAGCGTTCAAGAACCGTCCGGACTGTGGGCTACCCGCTTCGAGGCCAGACCGGCTTCTTCGAGGAATGGCTCGTAGCGTGCGTCGGATCGGATCGGGTCCATGACCGGGTCGACCCGCATCAGCATCAGATCACGACTGCGATTGTGCAAGGCGCGTTTGAGCGCCTCGAATGCGTGCACGTGATCGCCCAGACCGATATAGGCAAGGACCAACTGGTAGGGATCGACATAATCGCGGCTGCTCTGGCTCTCCAGCGCCGAGATGATTGCTTCGGCCTCGGTCTTTTGTCCCATACGCCCGAGCAACCAGGCGAGATCGCCTGAAAGGTCGGGCTCGATCCCCGCCTGTTTCACCGCTCGACGAAGCTCGGTCAGGGCCTGATCCGGATTGTTCAATTCGACCAGCACGTAGGCCAGTGCCTGGCGTGCGTGGGCGAAGTCCGGGGCCAGTGCAAGGACATCGCGGCAGGTCTTCTCGGCCTCCGCGTAACGACGCCCCCAATAGTGGATATAGCCCACATCGGTGAGGGTAATCAGTGACTGTGGATCGGCTTGCAACGCCCGGTTGATCTCGGCCAGGGCGGGCGCATTGCGCTCGCCTGCGGCAAGCGTGAGGGCTCGCAGGTGGCGGGCATTGCAACTGTCGGGATCGAGTTCGATGGCACGATCCAGGCAATGGGCGGCGGCGGAAAAATCCCAGTCGTGGAAGAGATGAATCGCGCCCATGATTTCGTGTCCGCGCGAGTAATCGGGCGCCAGCGCCACGGCTTTTGCGGCCGCTTCCCGGGCGTTGTCGAAAGCTTCTCGCGGCGGCGAGGCGCCGAAGATTCCCAGTGTCGACCAGGTTGCGGCCAGCCCCGCCAGCGACGGCGCATGGTCCGGTTGCAGTTCAAGTGCATGCTGGAAATGCCGGATTGCCTGCATCCAGGCCGGTATCGACCATTTGTGCCAGCAGTACCACCCCTTCATGCTGGCGATGTGCACTTCCGGGTCGTCGGTGCGGCGAGAGGCGCGGGGCGAGGCGGCGTCGCCGGCCAGTTCCCCGGCAAAGGCTTCGGCAGCCCGGCTGGAAACAGCGTCTTCCACGGCAAACGGATCGCGGTCTGCGCTAGTGAATTGATCGGCCCACAAGCAGGTGCCATCGGCCACCCGTAGCAGTCGGGTGCTGATCCGGATGCCTGTGGCGCCTGCCTGGAAGCTGCCCTCGAGTATCGCGTCAACCTGTAACCGTCGGCCCGCCTCGAGCGCATCCTGCCGGCCTTCGGCATAGCGCATGATGGCGCTTAGCGGCCTGACCACCAGGCCTCCCAGACCGGCGAGTGCGGTAATCAGGGCATCGGCAATGCCGAGGCCGAAGTGTGCCTGTTCGGCGCCATCCCCAAGTTCGAGAAACGGCAGTACGGCAAGCGAAGCAGGTACCTCCGACGTCGCCGAACGCGCTGGTGAGGCAACCTGTCCGACAAAGCGGTAGCCGCGGCGCGGCACGGTTTCAATACATCGCGCCTCCCCGGAGCCGTCCTCAATCGCTCGCCGCAGCTCGTAGACGGTCTGCGAAAGATTCGATTCGCTGATTTCCTGGCGTGGCCACAGCCAGTCGAGCAGCTCGGCCTTGCTGACTACTCGATCCCGATGTGCCAGCAATTGACACAACAGGTCATAGGCCTTGGGTTTGAGCGGGATGACCTTGCCATTGCGGGTCAATCGTTGCAGGGATGGTTCGAGCACGAACCTGCCGAATTCCAGTCGCTCACTCACGGTGACTTCCGTGTCCTGCTGACAACTTGCTGATAGTCCGTTGAGGACTGCGAGGGGTCCGTGACGGCAATCTGGCCGTACCGATGCGGAGCGGCTCCTGCGGCCAACCGACATCGCCATTCACGAAACATTAGGAGCAGCACTATGGATTCCGCTCTAGAGCGTGGTTATCACCGCATACTACCAAAACCGAAATATTTCACCGCTGTCGCCCTGACACTGCTTCTGTTCATGGCAACAGCAGCCCCGGTCGCCATGGGTAACGGACCCGTCAAGCTGGACTTCCCGTCCCAGTCGCCGGGCATTCCAGCCTATGCCCGACTGGAATTGTTGATACCCGATTTCGATGTTCCCCACGATGACGACTGGGCGGCCATCGTCTTCTATCGCAACCCTGATTGCGTTCCGCTGGATTTCGATCTTGGCCAGTTCTTCCACTTCCCCGGTCCTGACAGTCCCGGAGCCTTTGGATGCGAACTGCTGATCGAGGGTTCGGAGCTGTGGACCAACGGGCCGGAAGAAGATCTGGCACCCGTGTATGCCCGTTCACGAAGTGCGGTGCCGGGCCTGCCCATCTGGTTCGTTACCTGGACGGAACTAAGTGAATTGTTCGACGCCGGGACGGTCTTCATTGACGAGATCGAAGCCCTGCCATCGCTCGTTCGTGGGCACGCCTGGTGGTTCGAGGAATCGCTGCACCCCAACGGCTCGGCGCCAGACCCGGCCATCAGCCTGAATGCGCGAGGGCGGCTGGAAAGTGGAGGCCGCTTCGTTCTTGATTGGCATTATCACGCCAACGTGGATGAAGACGAAGTACTCATCGAGCTGGAACTGCTCGACGAACCCCCGAATACCGGGCCACCCAGCCTGATCTGCCTGATGCATCCCTACCTGCCTGGCTGCTCATAGCAAGGCTCTGCTCGGTAATTCGCCATTAAGGCTGGCCGGGCCGAATCGACCATGATGCCGACACACCAGGAATAGACCATGAACGAGAAGTTATTGCTTGCGCTGCTCATCGTGTTGCCTATGCTTGCGCAGGCAGGTGAACGGAATGCTGTATCGCCGATCATTGACATGCACCTTCATGCGTACCCCGCGGACCGGTTCGGACCACCTCCAGTCGCCATTTGCGCACCTTTCAGGATCTTTCCGACCTGGAATAGGGCCAGTCAGGAGCAGGGCGTGAGCGCCGTGGCGGGCAAACCCTACTGCGACCGGGCGCTTTTGTCACCCACGACTGATAATGCACTGCGCGAACAAACGATCCGGATTCTCGAGCGAAATAATGTCATCGGCGTCATAAGCGGCACGCCCGAGGATGTTCGCGCCTGGCGCGAATCGGCACCCGATCGCCTGATTCCGGGACTGGAGCTGTTCGGTCGGGGTGTCGATGTCGCCCCGGACGATATACGCCGGCTGCATGCCGATGGTGACTTGAAGGTGCTGGCCGAAGTGGTTGGTCAGTACGCCGGTATCGGTCCGAAGGATCCGAAGATGGCACCGTTCTGGGCGCTGGCCGAGGAACTCGATCTTCCCGTCGGCATTCATATTCATCCCGGCCCGCCCGGCACACCCTACATGGGCGGCGCCACCCAGGGCCTGACTCGTCCGCTTGATCTCGACGACATCCTGATCGAATACCCGAATTTGCGGATCTACGTCATTCATGCCGGCTGGCCGCAACTCGACGACATGCTGACGCTGATGTACACCCACCCGCAGGTGCATGTCGACATCGGCGCCCTTGTGAATATCCATCCGCGGGCCGACTTCCATCGCTACCTCAAGGCCATCATCGATGCAGGCTTCGGCAAGCGCGTGATGTTTTCCTCCGACCAGATGATATGGCCGGAGTTGATTGAACGGGCCATCGAGTCCATCAAACAGGCACCTTTCCTGAACGAAGAACAACGGCGCGACATCTTCTATAACAACGCAGCACGCTTTCTGCGCCTGGAGGATTAACGGACGGGCTGTCGAGGGCTACGGGGCGTGAATAGCCTACTTGGGCGACAAAGCCGCGCACCCAGCCGCTGTGCATGACGATGTCTTCGTCACCCATGGTGTAGGTTCACCAGTCAAGTGCGTAGTTGACGTTGGTCAGCAGGCCACGCCAGCTCTTGCGGCGCAGGTCGCGGGCGCTGGCATTGATGCCGGCCGCCGATCAGCAATCTCGGTTTGGCCACGCCCTTGATCCGCTCACAGGTCAGCTCCGCCAGCGCCTTCTCCGAGCCGTTGACGCGGCTGTTCATCAGCTCGCCGCGGCCGGGAATCGTGATCGAGAACTTCACCTCGTGCTGGTAGAGCATCATCTGCTTGTTGGTGTCGGGGATGGTGGCTGTGCCGAGGAGGATCGAGGGTTTCATGACTGCCCGGGGTTGTGGAGGTTCTATGCTTGAATCTGGCGGCGCCTTGGCCTGCCTGCGGTCGGCGGAGTATAGTCGAGCCGAGGGAAATCTGTCGATTTCAGGTCCACAGAGGGAGAGAAATCATGGCAATCCGGCTTCTGAAGGTCGTTCTTGTCGTCTGCGTGGGCCTGCAGGCCCTGCTCTACGCGCTGCAGAACATCGTCAATCTCGAAGCCGCTTACGCGGTGGTCTCGGCGGTGTTGTCGATGGGCAACCACGAGTACTATCCGCATCACTTCGGCCCGCCGGTCACGATATCCATCCTGGTTTGGGCCGCGCTGTGGGTCATCATCATCGGCGAGTTGCTCGCCGCCGTGCTTTGCCTGAAGGGCGGCTTCGACATGTTCCGCCGCCGGCACGATACGCCAGTCGTGTTCGCGCATTCGAAGCAGTGGGCCGTGCTCGGCTGCGGCGTGGCCGTGGCGGTCTGGCTGGGTCTGTTCATGGCGGTCGGCGGCGCCTACTTCCAGATGTGGCAGACCGAGTTGGGCATCAACTCCCTCGAAGGTGCCTTCATGTACGCGGTCTCGTCGGGCATCGTCCTGTTGTTCGTCAACATGCCCGAAGAGGTGTCCGGGCAAACGGTGTAGGGGCGTTCGCCCCAATCGGAACGTAGTGTGACAATGAACCTCATCTTCGTGACCACGTTGATTGCAGGCCTGGCCGTCATCCGCTGGCTGGCCTGGCTGTCGCTCAAGAGCACCAACCACCTGATTGCAAGGGCTGGTACCGCCGCGACCTCGGGGCGGCTGGGGGAGCGCTTCAGCTCGGTGCGCGCCGGCCTGGCCGAAAAGTTTCCGCGCGGCATGGCTTTCGTCGAAGCGCGCCTGACTCCGGGAAAATTCACCGGCCTGGCGCTTACGCTGATGGTACTGGCCGCAATCTATATTGCCGCCCTGCTCGCCGGCCTGATCGACGAGTTGCTCGAAGCCGAAGAGCTGATCAAGTTCGACCAGGCTGTCAACGAGGCCCTGGGCGCCATCCGCACCGACGAGATCGTGCATGCTTTCGCCTTCATTACCGAGTGGGCCAACGTATCGACCATCGTGGCCGTGTCGGCTGTTACCACCGGCCTGCTCTGGGCGCTTCGCCACGGCTACCTCGTGATGCCGTTGTGGGTGGTTGTGCTCGGCTCCCAGCTGATGACCTATGCCGGCAAGTACGGCTTTGGCCGCGAGCGCCCCGAGTTCCTGACCGAAGTCATGGCCGCCACGCCCTCGTTTCCCAGCGGCCACGCCACCAGCGCGATCGCCGTGTACGGTTTCATCGCTTACGTGCTCTCGCGCGAGGCGGTCACCGTCAGGCGCCGCTTCGAGATCGTGTTCTGGTCGGCGGTGCTGATCGGTCTCATCGGCTTCAGCCGCATGCTGCTGAGCCTGCACTATGCCAGCGATGTAGCCGCCGGCCTCCTTGTCGGCGGGTTCTGGCTGCTGGTCGGCTTTGCGGTCGCCGAGTTGATCCGCTCCAGGCGCCAGCGTAGCGCCAATGCCGCGCCGGATTGAGAGCGCCGGAGCGCGTGCATCCGCTCGGTGCCTCGCCGGTTGCGAAGGGGTGCCCCGCAGCGTGTAAGCTGTAGGCCGGTTTCGAAACCTACGATCTCCCATGCCCCGTTTCCCGAACATCGCCGAGTCCGCGCAGGGCGTGAAAGGCTCGGTCTATTCCGGACTCAAAAAGAAGCCTGCCTCCGGCAAGCCGCCCGTGCCGCTGCACATCGGCGATACCTGGATGGAGCCGGCCAGGGGCTGCCGCATGCAGGACCTGACCGTCGAGGACCATCCCGGCATGCACCGCTATTCGCCGGTGCCGGGCTATCCCAAGCTGCGCGATCGCATCGCCGAAGTACACGGCCAGCGCACCGGTGTCGAAACCGACCTCGGCCAGGTCGTCGTCACCGGCGGCGCGACCGCCGGCCTGGCCGCCGTCGTCGGCGCGCTGGTCTCACCGGGCGAGGAGGTGTTACTGGTCGCCCCTTACTGGCCGTTGATCGCCGGCAGCGTGCGCGCCTTCGGCGCCACCCCGGTCGACGTGCCGATGATGACCGAGGTCGAAACTGCCGAAGAGGCCGTCGCCCGCCTCGAGCAGAACCGAACCGACAAGACCGTCGCCGTCTACTGGAATACCCCGCACAATCCCACCGGCAGGCTATTGCCGCGCGAGTGGCTGGAAGCCATGAGCGCGTGGGCAAGAGAGAACGACCTGTGGATCTTCTCCGACGACGTCTACGAGGACTACGTCTACGAGGGCCGGCACACCTATACCCGCGCGCTCTCGCCAGACAACACCATCTCCGTGCACAGCTTCTCGAAAGCCTACGGCATGGCCGGCAACCGCTGCGGCTACCTGGCCGGCCCCGACGAGGCCATGGACGCCATCAAGCGCATCATGACCAACATCAACTACTCGGCCTGCTCGGCGTCACAACTGGCGGCGTTGAACGCACTCAACGGTGCCGCCGACGAATGGGTGGCCAACGCCAGAGAAAAATACGCCCGACTCGGGCACGAGGCCGCACAAGCCCTGAACCTGCCCACCCCGAAAGGCAGCACCTTCCTTTTCCCCGACGTCTCCCATGCACTCGACGACCGCGGCCTGGACGGCTTCCTCGGCGACCTGGCCGAAGCCGGCGTCCTCGTCGCTCCGGGCCCGAGTTTCGGCCCCTACAAGCACCACGTGCGCCTGTGCTTCACCGCCGCCCCGCCGGAGGAAATCCACCGTGGTATCGAAATCCTGGCGTCAAAGCTGGGAAATTAGCCTGTCGTCCCGGCCAACGAGCCGGGACCTCTCACGTGAGATGATCGCCACCCATTCGCCCGTATAGCCGGGGCTTTCGGAGCCTTATTGTTGACACCTGTAACGGGACGGGTTACATTACTAGTCAATGATCCGGAGTTTCAAGCACAAGGGCCTCAAGCGCTTCTTTGAAACGGGAAGCGTCTCCGGTATCCAGGCCGCACACGCTCGAAGGCTTCGATTGATACTGGGTCGATTAAATGCAGCAACGCAGCCCCAGGACATGAATCTGCCGGGTCTGCGGCTACATCCGCTAAAGGGCAGTCGCTCCGGTACCTGGGCCGTCGATGTCAGTGGCAACTGGCGCGTGACCTTTCGGTTCCAAGGTAAAGACGCCGAGGTCGTTGAATACGAAGACTATCATTGAGGTGACAGCATGTTGATGCACAATCCACCACATCCCGGCGAAGTGATCAAAGAACTTTGCCTGGAGCCGCTTAGTCTGTCGGTCACCGATGCAGCTAAAGCGCTGGGAGTCAGTCGCAAGACACTAAGCGCCATTCTCAACGGACGCGCCGGGATCAGTCCGGAAATGGCGATCCGCCTGTCCATCGCTTTCGAAACAAGCGCCGAAAGCTGGATGAACCAGCAGATGCAATACGATCTCTGGAATGCCGAACAGCGCCGTGAAGCGCTCCAGGTAGAACGCCTTGGTGCTGCCTGAACAAACGCGGATGAGCCGCCTCGTCGCCCCGGGCCCAGCTTCGGCTCATTCCCGCGGCACGTTGGCAATATATTGAAGAAGGGAGTTGTCGTAAAAGGCAGCTGTCAAGTAAAACTTGACAACCGCCGTCGACCGACTGGTCCACCACGCCGACATCAACGAACTGACCGGCGAGAGTTATCGAAAACGCGCTCAAGCCGTTCGCAAAAAAGAGGAATAGAACCGGCAATCAGAGGCAGGTCAGAAACACTCGCCGACCGGCCATTTCGACCGTTTCACTCAAAACTGTCTGCGAAGATCAAGTCAGCGTCTCCCGAATCGTCGGTGACCACAAGGTTGACCTCGCCTTCGGTCGCCGTATCGATGGAATACGAAAAACCGGCCGGCGCCGTACCGATCACCAGACCATCGTCAACAAGATTTTGCGAATAATTGATCAGCCGATAGGTGCCGGCGCCGAATCCGGCGACGGCGGTGATGTTCAGGACCCCGTCCAGCGTCAGGTTGCGAACACCTTCGATCAGATCGTTGACGCCGCCGCCGATCGTGCCGGGCGTTGACAGCTCGAATTCGAGTACCGCATTGTCGGCAAGCGTTAGATCGTCGGTGCGTAGCGTGCCAATCGAGCGGCCCGGCGCAATTATTCCCCCGGATGCAACGGAAACATCGACCACCCGCCCACTACCGCCCAGCGTGCCCCCGGCATTGACGTTGAAGACGGGATCGAAGAAAAAGCCGCCGGCGAAAAAAGTCCCCTCGACGATGAACTTCCCGGCGTCGACATTGAAAGTGCCGTTCGTCTCATTGTCGGCGGCAATTATTGTTGTGCCGGGCCCTGTGTGGTTGACGGTCAGGTCCGCTTCGAGCGCGACGGGCGTTCCGCCAGCGGTGCCGTCGGTGGACAGATAGTAGTCGGCGGCATCGTGATTGATTTCGAGAACGCCACCGCCGCTTCCGGCGCCAAAAACCCTCCGAATGTTCAGCACGCCCGGTGCCGCTCCAGTGCCCAGACGAACTTTCCGGTTGTCGGGCTGAGTATCGGCCGGGTTGATGACGATATCGCGCGCCGATACCCGCCCTTCTTCTTCAACGATCAATAGCGCAGGGTTGTCTCCACTGCCCGAGCCGACGAAGATATCGGCACCATTAGCGTTCCATTCCGATCCGGTTCCGGTGATCGTTACCGTCGCATCGGCATCGGCGCCGCGTGAGAGCGTGCCGCCAGTGCTGATCAGGGTTCCGCCCGCGGCCACAGTCAGTTCGGCCGCTCCCCCGCTGGCGCCGAAGGTTGCCAGTACGCCGGCATCGCGATTCGAAGGTCGTCATTGGCCTGCCAGCTCGAACCCGCGCCCTGAATCGTCACGCTGGCGACCGACCCGGTGTTCTCGGCAAGAATCGTGTCAATTGTTGACATCGAAGTGTTACTGGTCAATGCGCCGCCGTTTTCGATCAGAACCGTAGCCGTTCCAAGTCGGGCAAATCGAAGTTCGCGAAACAGCGTCAGGCTCGAACCGGCGCCGGATATATCGAGCGTGCCGCTTGACCCCGAATTTCGCCCGAAGATACCAAACGAGTTCGAATCGAGCGCACCGCCGCCACTGATTTCGACTGAACCCGAATTGTCAGCACCAACGGTCAAGAGACCGAAGGTCGGCGGCGCAGTGCCTGCGACCTGCGCCGTGCCGCCGTTATCGATCGTCGGGTCGACGCCGTTCGGGACCGCCGCGGGCGACCAGTTCGAGGGCTCGGTCCAGGCGCCAACGCCGGTCTCGATCCATTCCGAACCACCTCCGGCCGATGCGCCGACACTCCAGGCCAGCAGTAACGGTAAAACCAGCCGAAGATACCCTCGCGCCGTTTGCGTCATTTTTCGTTGCGCCAGATCTAGACGAGCGATCGGAATGTCATTGGCGCTACGCGATTCCAGTACATCCTGACTCTGCATTTTTCTTCCGTTCATTTGGCCCTCGGGTATCTATACGACAGCGTCCAGGAGATGTGGCCAATTATTGGGTGGCTCTTCACTGAATCGTGTGGGTAGCGTTCATTTCCGTACCGCCGCCGGGTAGAGATCGAGCCCACCAAGGTGGAAGTAGATAGCAGCCTTGAATCGCTCCTTGTTTCGGAACCCGCGAGCGTCGCGCTTGATCTTCTGGATCATCGTATTGAAGCCCTCGGCGCGAGCGTTGGTTGCGCCGGTAACGACAGCAGTGAGGATGCCCTCGAGATGACGCTTGATCGTTCGCGCCACCTTCTTGACCGGCTCGAGCCGTGAGCGGATGGCCCAGCCATACCAGCTCATCCAGGCTCTGCGCGCCCAGCCTCTGACCTGGTAGTCCCACAGGCACATGGCGTGGGTCTTGATCGCCCAGGCCCGGGCGGTCTTCAGGTTGGCGGATTTGAGTTCCTTGAGGCGGCCCCAGCTCTTGTCGGTCATGTTGTCGGGATGCTGCAGCCAGAGGTAGCGGCTCTTGGTCAGGATCGAGTCGCCTTCGCCCGCCAGCAGGGCCTTGTGCTCGGCCCGGCGGACCTTGTCGACGGCATCGCCGAGGTGCTTGGCGACATGGAACTTATCGAAAGCGATCTTGTGTTCTGCATCCGGAACGTGGGCCAGCGTCGAGTCGATGAACGGGCCCCACATGTCCATGGCCACCGTTCGCAACCCGTCGAGCGCCTCGGCCGGCTGCGCGGCGTACCAGGCGTCCAGGGTCGAGCGCTTGCGGTCGTCGGCGACGTGCAGCACCCGATCGCCGCTGCTGATCACCGTCACATACTGGTGCCGGCGCTGAAACGCCGTCTCGTCGATGCCGATGGTGCCCGGGAAATCCTGCTCCCGGCGCGCCAGGCCGCGCGCCACCGCGCGTTCCTGCACGCCGCTGACTGCAGACCAGCTCAAGCCGAGCCGTTCGGCGACTTCCGAGATCGTGCCGATCTTGAGCCAGTCGATCACCAGCGCCTCGAACAGCGCCGTCAATCGGCTGTTGTTCTCCGCCCAGGGCACCGGCAGCTGATGAACGCCGTGCTCCGGACACCGAACGCGCGGGACTTGGGCGACCAGCCAGGTCTTGTACTGGCAGGTGTCGAGATGCCGCCACTTGCGCTCGCGGGTGTCGTAGCCCGAACAGCTCTCCCGCACTGCGGGCAGGCCAGATCCGATCCGGAATGGTGAATGTGGACAGTCACGCCGGTGCCGGGCAGGTCGACGTCCACTTCAGAGACCTCCCAGGGCGCCTGAATGCCAAGAATCTGGCGGTAAAGCTCGCGGTCGTGCATGAAACTGGACTCGAATCAGGGCCAGCGGGTAGCCTATCCGAACCGCTTAGCCCACAAAACCGGGAAGAGCCATTTGGGTTTTTGTCACCAAACTGGAAAACAAGGCTACACATGCTTCCTACGCCTGAATCGGCTCTGCCGCTACCGTCCCGGTCGGCAGATGGGCCTAGATGGTCTTCCGGAACGGTGTGAATTGGAATCTCCAGGATTCGACCCGAGACGAGGGCCAGGGCACAGAGCGCCGGAGATTCAGAGCTGATCCAACGCCTGGCGGTAAATCTGAGCCGAAAATCCGCTCATGCGTTCCTCACCGATGAAGGTCAGGGGTACGCCCCGGCCGCCGAATTCCTCGAACCGTTCGAAGGCCGAGTCCGAGCTCTCGATGTCGATTTCCAGGAAATCCACGCCTTCGCTTTCCAGGTAGGTGCGCGCCCGGTCGCAGTAGCCGCACCAGGGGGCGGTAGAACATGACCACATCGTGATGAGGGCTGACATCGCGCGCGCTGGCGGTCTCGGCAATCTTGCCAACCAGGTGCCAGCCCGACGATCAGCAGAACGGCGTAGATCAGTAGTCGAGATAAGGGCACCGTCAATCCTCCTTCGTTGAGGACGATGGCGTCGGGAGAGGACATGGGTTGGAACCCCGCAAGGTGG
This sequence comes from Lysobacterales bacterium, assembly GCA_034520805.1. Lineage (GTDB taxonomy): Bacteria > Pseudomonadota > Gammaproteobacteria > Xanthomonadales > Wenzhouxiangellaceae > Wenzhouxiangella. The sequence continues at coordinate 57,632 of JAXHNG010000002.1, forward strand.
GGTGATATCGCCACCAGTGGCGACATTGTTGTCAATTTGGTCGGTTTCAGGCACACCGAAACTGGCCAAGGGGCCATTCTGGAATTTGCTCGGATTGAGGGGACTGAGTAGCCCGGACTGAACAGCGCCGCGGTTGCGGCCTGGCCCCTCAGGAAGGATCTGCCGAAGTCTTGAGCGAGGCTTTGCATCGACATGGCGGCTCCGATGAAGCCGTGGAGCTTGCTTTACTGGGTTTGGTTGATGAAGCGGACGTCATTGTTCGGATCGATCTTCAGTCGCTCCAGGATTGGCCGTAGGTCACCCGGAATGCTGCCGCCCTCGTCTCCACTTTGCCGCGGCGAGGAGAATGATCAGGAGCAGGGCGGTGAACCGATTCATAGGCGGGTGGGACGTTTGGTGAAAATCTGTAAATGGAGGGCAAACTGGAATTGATTGTCGTCGATACTCTTCGTCGTACAGACCGATTGGTCTCCTTACGAAAGACTGCGCTGAAATCTGCCACGCGATTTCATGCACAGTTGCTGCCAGCCGTTCCAGTGTGAAAACCAGAATACTGAAAACCAGGGCACCGTGAATGCCCGGTGTCCTGGATTGGACACAACTTGGACACGGATAGGGGTTGTTACACCCCGAAGTCCCGTTGGACGATGGTGAAGCTGTCGATTGCTTCCTCAATGGCAGTCGTGGGTCTCCCGGACTGTAAGGATGATGCGGTCCCGGGGTCACCGTGTCGAACGCACAAGGAGCTACGCATGAACTCTGAGTTTTCGGCCCGATCGGCCAAGTACCGGATTCGTCAACGCGTCGAGCCGAGCATTGCACCGCTCGCTACGGCGGTTTCGGGGGCGCTGGCCGCCGGTTCGCTTCAGGCGGCGACTATTACCGTCGATACGCTCAACGGCGCGGAAGAAACCGGGGCCTGTTCACTGCGCTCGGCGATTTACGCCGCCTACATTGATGGTGCCACCGACAGCTATCAGTGCGCCTACGGCGAGGAGGGCGAGGATACGATCGTATTCGACTCGGGTCTCAGTGGCACCGTTCAGCTCACCAATAGCGATGGCGGGTTCTACTTTGATGGTTCAACCCTGCTGGTCGAATCGGAGGTAACGATCGAAGGGGATGGTCGGATCGAGGTGGCCGGCACCGGTAATGCCCCGGTCTTTTATGCCCGCTACACCTCGGGTCCATCATTCAACTCTGCGTCATTCACGGTTCGTGGCCTCGAGATCACGGGGGGTGGCGGCAACCTGGGTGCCGGCATTTACAGCCGTTCAACCTACCTGGCGATCGAGAGCTCGTTCATCACCGGCAATGACGCAACGCAGCGCGGGGGTGGCGTGTGGCACGTACCCTACAACAGCGCTTCCCCGGATGCGGGCCTCTACATCGGAGATGACTCGTCTATCGGGTTGAACAGCGCTAACCAGTATGGCGGCGGCGTATACGCGCGCCAGAACGGTAGCGGCAACATCGAGATCGGCGACACGATCTTCTACAACAACTATGCCGGCTATGACGGTGGCGCGGTGCTCGCAGAGGCTTCCGGTGGCGACGTCTACGCTTCCGGAATTTACGCTGCCGGCAACGAGGCGAGCTTCGGCGGTGCTTTCGACATACGCACACAGGGCGGTAGCGTTGGTGTTGAGTACAGTGAGTTCGTCAACAACGATGCCGACGGTGGCTGTGGCGGCGCGATCAATGTCTCGGGTTCTCCCGATCAGGTGGCCATTGGGCACTCGGTCTTTTTCGGTAATTCTACGGCGGGCTGCGGCGGCGCGGTCAGTATCGATGCGCCGGGCAACGAAAATGCGCTGGTCGAGATCAAGTACTCGGAGCTGACCGACAACCTGGCTTCGACGACGATTTCCGGCGGCGGCGCGGTCTACGCCAACCTGGGTTCGGGCACGACCATGGCGGTGAGCAACTCCACGATCTCCGGCAACGAGAGCAATGCTTATGGCGGTGGCCTGTACCTGGCTGGCAATATGTCGGCCGAGGTCAAGTACAGCACGCTGGCAAACAATTACGCCGCCTACGACGGCGGCGGTCTGTACAGTTCGGTTGACGACTGCACCGTCAATGACTCCATCTTTGCCGGCAATCAGAACCAGGCCGACTATCAGAACCTGACCGGTTCGCCGTACTGTTCGGTGTCGGAGACCCTGTTTCAGCCACAAGTACTCGGATTACAACGACGACGGCGGCAACCTGGCGGGGCTGGATCCGCAGCTGGGGCCGCTTCAGGACAATGGCGGTAACGCCGGATACACGCATGCCCTGGCCACCGACAGCCCGGCGGTGAACGCGGCGACCCCTGGGTCCAACGTGCCCGACTTCGACCAGCGCGGTCCGGGCTATAGCCGCGTGGCGGGTGACGGTATCGACATGGGTGCCTTCGAACTCCAGAGCGGCGGCGGTGACGCCATTTTCCAGGACCGCTTCGAGGAACCCTGAGAAGCGGGTCAAAAAGCCCCGGCCTGCCCGTGCCCTGCGTCCGCGGCCGCGGACGCTGAATAGTTCCGCAAGTGCCTGAATGAAGGCGATAAAAGGCCTGCCTGTCGCATGAGCGTCGCATGCTAGCATTGCGACATGGCGGGCTTTTGTCGTCGCGCGTGTGTTTCGTGGAAGGTGTAATGCACCTCGACATCTGGACGCAACGAGGTACGGCATGAACAACCACGAAACCCGCCGCAACGAAGAGGGCGGCATGAACAATGGCGGCGAGCGAATGGAGACCGGGCTGCGCAAGGGTATCCGCGCGTTCTTCGACGTCGACGAAATCACGATCGGTTTCTGGGGCTCGGCCTGGAGCGGCCGGGAGATCGTCACGGTCGAAGACCGGGTCGTATCCAGAAAGCGCAACCTGCGCTTCGTCTCCGAGCACCGGTTCAGCCATGCCGGTATCGACTACCGGATCGTGTTCCGCGTGATCTCCCTTTTGCGCGGGAAGTTGCGCATCGAGCTCCATCGCGACGGGGTGTTGATCGACAGCGACCAGGTCAGCAGCAATCAGTGGGGCATCGATCCGGCAACGGGCGAGTTCAGCGTGTGGCGCCTGCTCTGGAAGCTCGCGCCCTTCTTCGTGGTCGGTATGCTGACCGGCGCCGCGGCCGCCTTCCTGGTTGATTTTCTGACGGGGGGCTGAGATGGAAATCAACGCCGAAATCGTCCGCCACGAACGCCAGCAGCGCGGCTGGACCCAACAGCACCTCGCCGACGCGGCCGGCTGCAGCCTGCGTACGGTGCAGCGCATCGAAAAGCAGGGCCTGGCATCGAACGAGAGCGTGAGCGCCCTGTGTGCGGTCTTCGAGATCGAGCGCGATCGGCTGCTGCGCGGCCCCGGGCATGCCGCCTCGAGCGGCGGTGAGCGACGTATCGGGCCGCTGATTGCCGCGGCGGCCGCGGCCGGCGCCGGCATCGGCGCGGCGATGACCTGGCTGGCCATGAGCCTGGGTGGTGCCGCATGATGGTGTTGCGAACCGCAACTTCATCGGGAGACTTGCCAATGCAGATCATCCACCGGGTACTTCGCACCGGCCTGATCGTCTGCGCCCTGGCCGCCGCATCGCTGGCCCAGGGCCACGAGTCGGGTCCGGAGTTCATCGAGTCGTTCGACACGACGCTCGAGTTGGGCGACGACGGCGCGCTGGCGGTCAGTCATGCCATCGACGTTCATCCGCACGGCGACGAAATCCGACGCGGCCTGTTCTTCGAGCTGCCGGAATCGCTCGGCCCCCTGTCGGATTTTTCCGCGACCCTGGACGGCGAACCGATCGAGCTGGAATTCGACGACGGTGCCGTCATCGTGGCGGCGGCCGATCAGCTGGCCACGCATCAATCGCATCGATTCGTGCTGCGCTACCGCGCCCATTCGCCGTGGTGGCTCGAATCGCCGGAAACCGCCCGGCTGCGCTGGGAGCCGGTCATTTCGCAGTTCGAGCTGGCCTGGCGGGACGCGACATTGCGCATCGCCTGGCCCGATGCCCTGGCGTCGATGGCGCTGCCGGCCGGTGGAACCGTCGACGGCAACACCTGGACGCGATCGTTGCGCGGGCCCCTGCATGGCGAGGACGCAGACGCGCCGGCGGAATGGATCGAGCTTCGCGCCGCGCCTGCGGCGTTGTCGGCGCCTTCGCTGCGGCACTACGGCGTCGACTGGCCCTGGCGGATGCTGTTGGCCGCCGGCGTGCTCGGCCTGCTGGGCTTCCTGCACCTTGCCTGGCGAGCGGTGGGCCGTGATCCCGAACTTGGCACGGTGGCACAGCGCAGTGAGGCGCCCGACGGGCTGTCCCCGGCAGCGACGCGTTTCGTCGATCAGATGGGATTCGATGAATCGGCCTTTATCGCCGCGCTGCTTTCGCTGCGGGTCAAGCAGGCCGTCGATTTCAGCATCGACGAGGAAGACAAGGTCCTGCGGCTCGAACGGCGCCGCGGGGCGCGGGCTTCGCTTTCGCCGGGCGAGCGGGCGATGCTCGATGCGCTGCTGGACGGGCGCGATAGCGCTCAATTCAGCCCGGGCGATGAGGCTACGGGCCGGGCTTTGGAAGCATTGAAGAAAAAGCTCGGCGAGGAGCATCGGGGCCGGCATTTCGTGGTCAATGCGTTCCATCGAAACTGGGGCATTGCCCTTGGCGTTGCGCTGATTGCCCTGGCGGTCGTGGCGCTGGTGGTGCAGGCGCGTGACGCCCTGACACCGGACCCATGGGCGATTGGGCTGGGATTTGCAGCCTTGCTTGTGGGGATTTTCGCCCCGCTGATCTACATCGATTTGCTCAAGGCGCCGACGCGCGCCGGCGCTGCGGTCAAGCGCCAGATCGCGGGCTTGCGGCGATACTTCGAGGACAACACGACGCCGGTGCTCGATGCAGGGCACTTCGTGGCGCTGCTCCCCTACGCCACGGCACTGGATTGCGAGACGGCCTGGCGCGAGCGCTTCGAAGGCGGGAATGATGCCGAGATGGACGGGGACGTCGCCGAGGTACTGGACTGGTACCGCGAATTTCAGCGCAATCATGCCAGTACCGCCGTCATCGTCACGATCATTGCGGGTGCGTCCATCGGCAGCACGTCGGCCGCGGGGGGTGCCGGGGGCGGTGCGTCTGCCGGGGGTGTCTGACCGTCGTGTCCGGTTTCGACAAGAAGTCCCGTTAGATCAGAAGCGACAATGGTTGTTCTCATTCTGCTTTCTGGAGGGTAAGTCTCATGGCGTCATCGATCCGAAACTCGGGCTGGCTCGCGGGTGTGTTCGCGCTGGCCGGCATCTGTTCGACCGCGAGCGCCGATACGGTCATCGTCTACGACGCGTCGGGTTCAATGTGGGGGCAGATCGAGGGCGAGGCGAAGGTGACGATCGCGCGGCGGGTAATGAGTGATCTCGTCCGCAACTGGGACGAGGCCGAGCCGCTGGGGCTGGTGGCCTACGGCCATCGCCGCGAGGGCGACTGCACCGACATCGAGACGGTGGTGCCGCCCGGCCCGATCGATCGCGAGGCGCTGCTGGCGCAGATCGAGTCCATTTCGCCCAAGGGCAAGACGCCGCTGACTGCGGCCGTGCGCCACGCCGCCGAGGAATTGAAGTATCGCGACGTGCCGGCGAGCGTGATCCTGGTTTCCGACGGCATCGAAAGCTGCAATGCCGATCCCTGTGCCGTCGCCTCGGAACTGGCGAAGGCGGGCATCAACTTCACCGCGCACGTGGTCGGCTTCGACGTTGGCGACGCCGATCAGGAGCAGTTGGCCTGCATCGCCGAAAACACCGGCGGGCGATTTTTCGCCGCGCGCGATGCTGCTGGCCTGCAGGCGGCGCTGGATGAAGCCAGCCAGGCGGCCACCGAGGAGGTTCCCGAACCCGAGGTCACGATCAGCGCGCCGGAGTCTGCCGTGGCCGGTTCGAACGTGGAGGTCAGCTGGCAGGGCGAGAAGATCCAGCCGCGCGATCTGGTCACGATCGTCCCACAGGATGCCGACTCGGACGCATACGGCGACTACAAGCGCGTCGAGGGCAACACCTCGACCGTGCTGCTCGCGCCCGGTGAACCCGGCGGTTATGAGGCTCGCTATGTCGCCAGCGCGACCGGGCAGGCCGTGGCGAGCACGCCGATCGAGTTGACCGAGCCGGAAGTGACCGTCACCGCGCCGGAAACGGCCGCTGCCGGGTCGAGTTTCACTGTCGAGTGGACCGGCGCCGTGCATCCGCGCGACTACGTCACCGTCGTGCCACTCGAGGCGCCCGAAGATGCCTACGACGATTACTTCCGCGTCGGTAATGGTGCGTCGGACACGCTGCAGGCGCCGGCAGAAACCGGTGAATACGAAGTGCGCTACCTGCTGAGCGCCGGCGATCGTGTCTTGGCGCGGGCACCGATCGAAGTGGTGGAGAAGACGGTCAGCGTCAGCGCGCCCGAGTCAGTTACCGCGGGGGCGCGTTTCAGCGTCGAGTGGACCGACGTGGTGCATCCGCGCGATTACGTCACCGTGGTGAAGAAGGATGCGCCGGCCGACGCCTATGACGAATACATTCGCGTCGGCGACGGCCGCGAAGGCACGCTTCAAGCCCCGGCCGAGCCCGGCGAGTACCAGGTTCGCTACCTGCTCCAGGAGAGCGGACGCGCCGTCGCCTCGGCGCCGTTGCAGATCAACGCTGCGGAAACCAGCGTGTCGGCGCCTGAATCGGCGGTTGCCGGCAGCACCGTTTCGGTTTCCTGGACCAACACCATCCACCCCCGAGATTACGTGACCATCGTGGCGGTCGGTGCGCCGGGTGACGCCTACGATGACTATGAGCGAGTGGGTGGCGGCAACGAAGCCGGTCTACCCGTGCCGGCCGAGCCCGGCGATTACGAAGTGCGCTATGTGCTCAGTGAAAATGGCCAGGCCCTCGCCTCTGCCCCACTGACGGTCACTGAGCCGGAGACCAGCGTCTCCGGGCCTGAAGCGGCGGTAGCCGGCAGCCGCATCTCGGTGTCGTGGACCAACGTCATCCATCCGCGCGATTACGTCACGGTGGTCAAGGCGGACGCACCGTCGGATGCCTACAACGAATACGAGCGTGTCGGCAGCGGTCGAGAGGCGAGCCTGGAGGTGCCGGCCGAGCCCGGTGAGTACGAGGTTCGTTATCTGCTCAACAAGAACGACCAGCCGCTGGCCGTCGCGCCGCTGACTGTGACGGCCGCCGAGACGAGCGTTTCGGGCCCCGAGACGGTCGTTGCCGGTAGCCGCGTGACCGTGGAATGGACGAATACCATCCATTCGCGCGACAAGATTACCATCGTGGCGGCTGATGCCCCGGCCGATGAAGACGGTGACTACGAACGCGTCGGCGGCGGGAATTCGCATACGCTCGATGCGCCCGGAACGCCCGGCGCCTACGAGATTCGCTACCTGCTCAACGTCAGCGGTGAGGCCATCGCCAGGGCGCCGATCGAACTGACGGCACCGGAGGTGACCGTTTCGGCGCCCGAATCCGTCGCGGCAGGCTCGCGCTTCGAGGTGAGCTGGAGCAACACGGTGCATCCGCGCGACAAGGTCGCGATCGTGCCGGCTGGCGCGCCGGCGGATGCCGACGACGAGTACACGCGTGCCGGCGGTTCGACTTCCGGCTCGCTGGAAGCGCCCGAATCGCCGGGTGACTACGAAGTACGCTACCTGCTCAACGCCAGCGGAAGCGCCATAGCGAGTACGCCGATTCGGGTCGAGTAAGAGCGGAAGGGTCGGGCCTGCCCGGCAGCGCCGGGCAGGCCCGATGACAGGAAGGCTTACTTGAAGATCGTCAGTTCGAACTCGCCCGTGCTGTCGGCCAGGCTCGTGACGTAGACCGTATAGCTGCCGCTTTCCGGCAGGGTGGTCACGGCCATGCTGTTGGTGCCGTCGCCGCCGTCGTCGTCGCTGACCAGGTTGCTGCCGTCCGGCCTGGAGACGTAGAGCATCGCGTCGAAGGCATTCGATTTGAGTTCAATGGTCAGCGTCTCGCCGGCCTCGCCCTCGATTTGGAAGCTTTCGTAGCGCTTGCCGTCGTAGGCGCGCGGCGAGTCGTTGCCGAGGCGGCCGTTGTGCCGTGCGGCGGCTTCACTGGACAGTTCGGTAACGCTGAGCTGGTAGCGGCCGGTGCTCGAAGAGAACGTGCCGGCTGTAACGGTGATGGCCTCGCCGTCTTCTTCGAACTGGTGATACAGGCGGCTGTTGAGGCCCTGGTCCCCGCCGTCGTCATCCGTTCTCTCGTTGCCTTCGGCATCGACGACGGTCAGGAAGGCGTCGAAATCGTAGGACTTCAGGTCGATGACCACGCGCGTGTCGGCCGAACCGACAAGCTGGTAGCGCTCGCCGGCGCCCGAGGCCTCGTCGAGTTGTCCGTCAACGGTCTGGCCGATCTTGATCGTGCCCGGCGAGGGCAACGTGCGGGCGACCACGCGATAGCTGCCGGAGCCGCCCATCAGCGCGGATGCGACGATCTCCAGTTCGCCACCCTGATCGAACGTGCGCACGAAACCGGCATCGATATCCTGGTAGTCATCGTTGACGATCGTCTCGCCGTTGGGCAGCGTAGCGTTGACCACGGTGTCGACGCCCTCGCCGATGACGATGACCTCGACCGTCGTGCCCGCTTCGACGGCAATCGTATGTTGATTGGCGGACGGATCGCCGCCCTCGGAGAACTCACCCGACTCGGAGAAGAACTCCTCCTGGGCGGCCAGCCCGTTGCTCAACAGCAGCGCGGCGACGACGGTTATTACTCTGTTCATGCTATGGAATCCCTCAAAATGAATTTGCCGCGTGATTATACGGCGGCGGTCAAGCATTGCTGCCGAGCAGCACCGAGAATGGGGCCAACAGGGTATCGAGCTTCCCTTGGCTGTCTGCTTTACCGGGCGCAGTCTGGCTGGCCTTGCAGCCAACTCAAAGCAGGTTCCAACGCATCCTCAGAGGCGACATTCTCATCGGGCTGGACACGCGGATGGTGGATCGTGCCGTGGCGGTCGGCCATATAGCCGATGGGAAAGACGACACGTGCCCCGTCGGACAGCGGATAGCCATTGTTGGCAGTGGCCAGGCCGCCCGTTGCCGATCCGAACAAGCGGGTGTTCGCTCGCCCGATGAATGCAATTGCGGTGGCTTCGCCGGAACTGGCTGTGCGTTCTGATACGAGCACCGCAACGGGCAGGTCGGCCGTGCCGGGCTGAAAGGGTTCTGTGGTGATGGCGGTTCGCTCGGTCGTTTCGGATTCCGATGAAACCAGTGCGGCACCGTCTCGGTAGATCCATTCCGTAACGTCACTGCCGCCCGGGCCGACGAACTGGCCCACAACACCGGGCCCGGCAATTGGCCCGATGGCGGCCAGCATGGGCCACATGTTGCCGCCCGTGTTTTCGCGCAGGTCGACGATCCAGCCGCAGAGATCCGGCGAGTCGATCGACATCAGTTGTTGGTGAGTGTGTTCAGCGTAGGTGATACCCGCGTCTTCGCTTGCGCTTCCCGGCACGGCAGGAACGCGGATCGACGCGATCCGTTCGCTTGCCATCGTGACCGCGACGGGCTCGACTGTCCGGGATGTTGGCTCCTCGGTACCGGAGGAATCCCTTGGTCGCACGAAGTCGGCATGGGGATCGTCCAGTTGCTCGATCATCATGGAAACGGCAGCGTGTGCCTGTTGTGGCGAGCCGTTCTCCGAAATGGCTTGCAGTCCTCGTTGACGTATCCGGTCCCAGTCCGCGTCGTCGGAATGCAGATAGTGGTCGTGCATGACCGATAGAGCTTCGAGCACATACGAGCGGGCATCCACATCGGATTCGTCAGGTTCGGTTTCCTGAATCAACTCCAGGTCGTCGAACCATGCTGTGCCGCCGCCGATGACTAGAGCGCCGACGGTCAGTGAAGTCGCTTCTTCCGAGGCAGGAATGTAGACGCTGTATTCCTGCCATTCCGTGTCCCCGGCAACGACGCGGTCGCGCATGTCGTCCATGAAGATCCGCCCATCAGAACCTTCGAGGATGGCGACAAGCGTGGCGCTTGGGGAGACGTTCCGCGTGCGGATTCGGCCGCGCAGGGTTGCGCCGGAGAATCCGGAGACTCCGAGATTGAGCTTTTGCTTGACGAACGCCGAGCCGCGCGAGCCGTTACCGGTGATTCTCAGCGACTGCCCGCCATCCAAGGTGGCGTGATCGTCCAGGTCGATCGAAAGTTCCTGGGCCTGAATCGACCAGGACTCGGGGTTGCCTTCCGAGTCCGATTGCTCGAACGATCCGTTGGTGATTTCCTGCGCTGCCGCCGGGGCGCTGGCGACCACTAACAGGACCATTGCGGCCGCGATTGATCGTTTCAGTCCATTCAGCCGATTCAGTCGGCTCGGGGTGATCGACAAACAAGCCATGACGCCCTCCACGCGCAGTGAGTCAGGACTCAGTCTAGCCAACAAGGGGTCGTCCAGTACAGCCGGTTACCAGGCGATGCCGTAGTCTTCGCCGTAGTCGCTGGCGCCGCCCTGCATGGTGCCGTTTTCAAAGTCGAACCAGATGGCTTGCGTCGGGTTGTAGACGCGATCGACGACTTCGACGTCGTAGCCCATTTTCGAAAGCGCTTCGCGCGTGTGGGGCGTGGTCATTGCCTGCGGCACTTCCAGTCGGCCCGGTTCGGCCTGATGGGCGCCGAAGGAGCTTTGCATCTGGTAGCTCATGATGTTGCCCTTGCCCTCGGCGGCCTGCTGGACGTTCATGTCCCACTCGACCATGCCCAGGAAGAACTGCAGCAGGTTCTGGTCCTGCGTATCTCCGCCCTGTACTGAAAAGGCCATCAGCGGCTTGCCGTCCTTGAGCGCCATCGAGGGCGTGAGCGTCACGCGCGGGCGCTTGCCGGGCTCGACCACGTTGTAGGGGTTGAGCGATTCGTCGAGCACAAAGCTTTGCATGCGCTGGCTCAGGCCGATGCCGGTGTTACCCGCGATGAAGGCCGGGATCCAGCCGCCTGAAGGTGTGACCGAGACCACCCAGCCGTCTGCGTCGGCGGCCTGGATAGCCGTGGTGCCGGCACGGAAGCCTTCCTCGAAGCTCATGAGATTGGCTTGCTGGAAGCCTTCCTCGCCTTCGGCCTCGGCTTCAGGCGGGACGATCTGCCAGTTCTGGCGGAGTTCTTCGTAGGGGTTGCTGCCGGCCTGGAATTGGTACGGGTCGCCGGGCAGGTAGTCGGTGAGGTTCGCGTCATCGGAAATCAGCTTGCGACGTTCGGCAGCGTATTCTTTCGACAGCAGGCCTTCGATCGGTTCTTCGGGCGGGGTGTAGGGGTCGCCGTAGTAGAAGTCGCGGTCGGCAAAGGCCAGGTTCATGGCCTGGTAGAGCGTGTGGATGTAGCGCTTCGAGTTGTAGCCCATCGCCTGGAGGTCAAAGCCCTCGAGGATGTTGAGCGCCTGCAGCATCACCGGCCCTTGCGTCCAGGTGGTCAGCTTGAACACGTCGATGCCGCGGTAGTTGGTCGTGACCGGTTCTTCGAGGATGACTTCCCAGTCGGCCAGGTCTTGCATGGTGAACAGGCCGCCGGCTTCGCGCGTGGCGCGCACGATCTCCTCGGCGATGTCGCCGGTGTAGAACCGCTCGTAGGCGGCGTAGATCGCTTCCTTGCGGCTCTTGCCTTGTTCGAGCGCCTGTCGCTCGGTCTCGACCAGTTTCTTCAGGGTGTTGGCGAGGTCTTCCTGGACGAATACTTCGCCCGCTCTGGGGGCGGCGCGCTGGTCGGGGTTGTCGGGGTCGTAGTGCGGCAGGAAGACGTCGATCGAGCTTGGCCAGCGTTCGAGCACCTCGCGCCGGCGCTCCATGTTGTCGGCCTGGGCGGCTTCGATTGGGTAGCCCTCGGCCATTTCGATGGCAGGCGCGAGCACTTCGGCCAGGCTGAGCTTGCCATATTCGGCGACCATCGTCATCAGCGATCCCGGCGTACCGGGCGTGGTCGCGGCCAGCGGGCCGTACTCGGGCGGATAGAGCATGCCCTGTTCGCGGAAGAACTCGGGCGTGGCCCCGGTGGGCGCCACACCCACGCCGTTGACGCCGATAACTTCGCCGGTGTTTGGGTTGTAGATCAGCGCCTGGGTCTCGCCGCCCCAGCCGAGCGTGTCCCACATGGTGGCGGTGGCCGCCAGCATGGCCGCGGCGGCGTCGACGGCGTTGCCGCCCTGGTGGAATATCCTTGCGCCGGCGGTTGTGCCCAGCGGTTTGCCGGTCACGGCCACCCAGTGCTTGCCGTGCAGGATGGGCTTGGCGGTGTCCTGGGCGGCGAGCGGGAGACTGCTCAAGACGAGCACCAGCGCGGCCAATGCCACGCGGAGAGATGGGATGCTATGGATCGACATGAGTTTTTCCTTTTCGAATACTGATTTGATCTTACCAAGCCGGCGGGGTGCGAATCCCGCAAGACGCCTTGGCCGATGTCATCGGCCGGTCAGGCCGGCCCGTAGTCGTAGTCGCCGCCGGCTTCGAGTGCGCGTTGGTAGGCTGGCCGGGCCTGGAAGCGATGGACGTATTCGGCGACATTGGGAAACGCCGATTCGTCGATCGTGCCGCGGGCCAGCGCGGCCTCCAGCGGAAAACTCATCTGGATGTCGGCCGCCGTGATCGAGTTACCCGCGAACCATTCGTGCTCGGCCAGATGGCCGTCGACGAACTCGAAGTGCGCGCGGATTTGCGGGCCGATAAAGCTTCGGTTGACCTGGCCGGCGATTCCGGCGGCAATCGGACGAGCGAGCAGGGGCGCGCCCGTGCGCACCTTGTCGAAGACCAGCTTGAGCAAGAGCGGCGGCATCAGCGAGCCCTCGGCGTAGTGCATCCAGTAGCTGAAGTCCCAGTAGGCGGGTTCGTCGGGCTGCGGCGCCCAGTTGCCGCCGCCGCAGGTGCGGGCAAGGTATTCGATGATCGTGGCCGACTCGGCCAGTACCCGGTCGCCGTCGGTGATGATGGGAGACTTGCCGAGCGGATGAATCGCTCGTAGTTCCGGCGGCGCAAGGCTGGTCTTCGGGTCGCGCTGGTAGTGCTGAATTTCGTAATCGACCCCCAGTTCCTCGAGCAGCCAGAGAACGCGCTGGGAGCGCGAATTTTCGAGATGGTGAAGCGTGATCATTTGCTTGTCCCGTTTATGACGCGACCATGGTAGCTTGTTGGCATGCAGATGATCGCCAAGTATGCCTCGCGCTCGGAAGCCGAAGAGCGCGCCGCCTTTCTGCGTTCGCGCGGGATCGCCACGCATGTCTCGGATATGACCTCGCTTCGGCTCAACCTGGCGCATCAGGGGCGCTTCCGCGCGGCGGTGTGGGCGGTGCTTCCGGAACAGGCCGAAGATGCCGCCGCGCTGCTCGAAGACCCCGACCATCGCGCGAGCACCGCGCTCAATGACCACGAGTTTCAGCGCCTGGAGGGTGAGGGCGCCGACGCGGCGCGGCGCACCATGATCCGCTGGCTGACCGTCACCGCCCTGGGCCTGACCGCCCTGGCGGCGCTCGTCGTGGGGCTGGGGCTGTAGCAGGTTCATGCCTGAGGGGCCGGAAATGTACCTGATGGCCCGAAAGGTGGCCGGGGCCGTGGGCGGTTGCCCGCTGGAGGAGGTCTGGTTCGCCTTCGATCGCCTCAAACCCTGGTCGGAGCACCTGGTCGGGCAGTCGCTGCGATCGGTCGACACGCTGGGCAAGGCGCTCCTGCTTCGCTTCTCCGACGACACCACGGTCTATACCCATAACCAGCTCTACGGCCGCTGGATGTTCGCCGAGGCCGGTCGGCGACCCGATTCCAACCGTCAGCTGCGCCTGGCGCTTTCGACGAATGCGCGCTCGGCGCTGCTCTACAGCGCTTCGGAAATCCAGGTGATCGAGCCCGGCAAGCTCGGTGAGCATCCCTTCATCGCCCGCGCCGGGCTGGATATTCTCTCCAGCGGCGCGGATATCGAGCGCGTGGCGAAATGGATTCGGCAGGACCGTTTCGCGCGCAAGCGGCTCGGTCACCTGCTGCTCGACCAGGGCTTCCTGGCGGGGGTGGGCAACTATCTGCGCTCCGAGATCCTGCACGCAGCGGGCCTGTACTGGGCGCTTCGTCCCCGGGATCTCGACGACGCGGCTGTTCATCGCCTCGCCGAGGCCGCACACACGCTGATGTGGCGTTCGGTCGAGACCGGAGGCGTCACCAACGATCCCGGGCGGGTCGCCGAGCTCAAGCGCGCCGGCTGGAAGCGGCGCGATTATCGTCACTACGTCTTCAATCGCGACGGTCAAGTGTGCTTTGCTTGCGACTCGCCCATCGAGCGTGTGACCGTCAGTGGACGTCGGCTCTATCAATGCCCGGTTTGCCAGCCTCGGGCGGGCGGGTAGAGTAGGGCTTATGATCCCGTCTTCCACGCCAGAAAAATGACGTGAGCGCCGATTTGTTGACACCCCTGTTTTCGTTCACCCGCAAGGATCGGGAGCTTGGCGAGTCCGACCTGCAGCGCGCGCGGCGGCGCGAACGCGCACTGATCGAAGAGTTTGCGCGACGGGCCCCGCATATTCCCCTGGTGCAACAACGCACGGGCGAGGACGATTCGGCCCTGGGCACCGCGGGCTTTGCCGATCTCGAAGCTCGCCCGCGCCGAATTTTTCCGACCGACAACGTGGCCGTGACCTATGTCGAGCTGGCGTTTCGCTATGTCACTTCCCGCGATGTCGCCTATCGGTTGAACCTGGGCCGCACGCGCCTGTTCGCCCGCATCGAGGATCCGCTCTACCTCAACCGGCGCCGGCATACCGTCGAGGCCGTTCGAGGGGACGACGCCCTGCGCGAAGCCTATTTCCGCAGAATCTACGGCCTGATGCAGGCGCAAAGCGACTGCAATCGGGATCTGGGGGCCTGGTGGCGGGATTTCTTCCTGCCCGATTCGGGCGGCAGCGACTGCGATCTTCTGTCGGCGATACAGTATTTCGACCACAATCTGCTGACCGGTTCCCGTCTTCCGGATTCCGGTCGAAGGGCCTTCCAGTCGGCGATGCAGGATTTCCATCCCGGCGAGCAGCTGCCGCGGCGAGGGGCGTTTGCCCTTCGGCTATCGGTTCGGCCCCACCGTCACGACGACGGCAGCCACAGCCAGTCGGTTACCAACGTATTCGTGGGTAATTCGCGCGGTATTCCGTTTCGAGCCGACAACGGCCGGGTTCGGTTCCTCGCACCCGGTAATGCGTTCGAGCGTCGTTTCCGAGAACACGTCGATTCGACGGCCCGGGACCGGCTTGCCGACCTGGCGCGAAGCTCGTGGCGGCGCAATGCCGAGGAGCGAATATGGGGCGGCCCGGGTGAGTGCGAAGCCTACTTCCACAATCACGATTCATTTGTCATGAAGGGGCTGACCTGGCGGGTGGAGCGCTGCGCCAACGGCGCCCCTCGCGTGATGGGTTCGCACCGCAACGTGGCAGTCTATGGCAACGAGGGGCATCGGCTGGTGGTCAAGGCCGTGCCGTTCGAGACGGCCGGGGACCTCGTTCGCTTGATCCAGGCGCATCAGTACGTTCACGGTGTTCAGGCGCCCGCGCTGCTGGCCCAGGCCTGCGCCCATCCCGAACTGGCCGAGGAGATCCTGTCGACGGCGACCAGTCCGCTCAGCTCGGTCAGGCATGTTGGCCCTGGCGACCCGTCATCGGCGAGAAAGGCCCTGGGAGAAGACTGGAGCGCCTTGTTCAGGCGCAATCTGGGGCCGCTTCTGCATCGGGTCACGGTCGATTTCGAGCACAAGCTGATGCTGACCGTGCTCGACTGGAACGCCGGGGGCATGCTCTCGGATATCGATGCCCGAAAGCGGCTGATCGAGGAATGCTCGCTCAGCCATCGCCTGCGGATGGCCGCCAACCTGTTTCGAAACGGGCATCAAATGCTCGCCGATGACGTCACCCATACCGACCTCAAGCCCGAAAACATGCTCAACCTGACCGGCGGCGCCTTTCGCGCCCAGCAGCGGGCAAGATCGGGCGGCTGGCCGATGCTCGACCCGCTCGAGATCGACGATCTGCAGCGCGGCGAGCGAGCGATCGAAGGCGATTTTTCCGGCATCCACTTCGGGCGCGAGGGCGCCGTCGACAATCTGCCGCGCGGCGAGGGCCTGCCGACCTCGATCCAGTATTCGAACTGGAAGTTCACCAGCCTTGGGCTGCGTGAGGGTTCGATGCCGATGGTGCTCAAGGGTCGGGAGGCGACGATGCCGCCGATCGACACCCTGCTGCTCGAGCAGGATATTGCCAACCGCGGCACGACCGCTTGGGAGATCGTCTATGGTTCCCTGGTCGACTGCATTCCACCGGCGGAGGCAGCGCGGCGGGAGGCGTCGCACCAGGCAGCCCGTGAGCGGGTCACCGGGCCCCTGGAGCGCGTTATCCGGCTCAAACGCCAGGGGCGGGAGGACCCGGCAATCAGGCGCGAGCTTCGGGATGCGCTTCGCACCTGCGACAGCCGTCTCCTCGACGTGGCGAGCCTGCGTTCGGAAACGATCGAGCACAAGCGGCGTATCACGCCATTGTTGCAGAGCGCCCGTGACAACAGCGCGGGCCAGGCGGTCTGGCTGGATACCCGGATCATAGAAATGCTCGATCATCTGGCCTGTGACTTCAGGCGTCGCGATGTGAACAAGCTCCAGGTCGCCAAGCTGTATCGAACGGCCGAGGCGCTCTTCCGCGCCGAGGCGAGGCGACTCGAACACGCCGATCGCCGAACGGCGGTGACCCGGCGGCTGAGAATGGTTGCGTACATGCAGGCGCGCGGTCTGCACTTCAATCCGGACTGCGGTCTGCTGGGCCTGGAGCGACTGCCGGAGCAGCTCGAGCAGGCCACCGAGCTGGTCGATCGCCTACCCGATCCGCGCCTGGCGCTGAGTGAATTCGGCGAGACCTGGCGGCATGTGAAGCAGTGGGACGGCGGCATCGCCCGGGTCCTGGAGCACCTGGAGGCGGCGGTCGGTGAGGTGGCCGACCGTCCCGACGACGCTGCCCGCAAAGCGCTGGGCGAGTTCATCCGCTCAGCGGTGCTGAAGGAACACCAGACTCGAAGCCGACTGGAGTCGAGAGCTGAAGAGGAGAAGATGAGGCCGCCTTTCCTTGGCTTGTTCGAACGGCGCCGGGTTCGCGTCTATCGTCAAGACGGCCAGCTGCGCTTCAGCCACACCGTCGGGCCCTGATCCCGGGCAAGGCAGTAAGATGATCAGTCGAGTCCATTTCCATTTCCAGGAGCTGCCCGAAATGAAGCTGCACACATTCCCCGAAGCCCCCAGCCCGCGCCGCGTTCATCTGTTTCTGGCTGAAAAGGGCCTGGAAATCGAGCAGGTCTTCATCGACATGCGCAAGGGTGAGCATATGAGCGAAGCCTTTGCCGCCCTTCACCCCGACTGCACCCTGCCGCTTCTCGAACTCGACGATGGCACTTGCCTGAGTTCCTGCGCCGCCATCTGCCGTTATCTCGATTCACTGCAGCCCGATCCCCCCTTGCTGGGCGCCACGCCCGAAGCGCGCGCTCGCATCGACGATCGCGACCGCTGGGTCGAGATGAACGGCATGCTGGCCGTCATGGAGGGCTTTCGCAACTCGGTCAGGGGCTTCAAGGATCATGCCTTGCCGGGTCGTCGCCCCATCGCGCAGATTCCCGAACTGGCCGAGCGTGGCCGGCGGCGCTTCGAATTTTTCATGGCGGATCTCGACGGCTGGCTTTCAACGCATGACCACATCGCGGGCGATGACTTCAGCGTGGCTGACATCACGGCTCTGGTGACCCTCGATTTCGGCCTTCGCGGGATGAAGATGGCCATGCCCGAAGAGTCGAAGGCGCTGGCGGCCTGGCACGAGCGCGTCAGCAACCGCCCGGCCGTCAAGGGCTAGATAAAGAACGCCCGAAGCGCAGTGCACTTCGGGCGTTGTCGGAGAGCCCTGGTAACCTCGGAGTCCGCGTCAGGGAGAATCCCGCGGCCGCTCTCTCCGGGCCCACGCAGGGCAGGGCGCCAACGCCAATCGGCTTTCTCGTGACAGTCCTGTGCCCGACTTGCCGATGGCCTGTGCAGCGATCCCGGTGCCCGCAACTCGCGGCGACGTGTCTGAAGATGCGTTGTGATGCATGGGTGACTCGGCAAGTAATGGTCTTGTCGAAGGACTGTCGCGAAGAGACTCGATCTCTCACTTCAGCAGGAACGGGCTGGGTGTTCGATTGCTTCAGGAGTCGAGCGACGCGCTGGTGAGGATGAATCCGGCCCAGTAGTAAGGGTGCGCGGTCGCGCGCTGTCGCCGCATCTCGCGCTGGGCGGCAGCGAGCGCCTCGGCGGTGGACAGGCCGTCTTCGAGCAGGTGCCTGTAGAACGCCACCATGAACCCCGCCGTGCGCGCGTCGTCGATCTTCCACAGCGTGCTGAGCACCTCGTCTGCGCCGGCGATCAGGAACGGACGAGCGAGGCTGAGTGCGCCTTCACTGGCCTGGATAGGCCCCGCGCCCGTTTCGCAGCCGCTGAGCACGACCAGCCGGGCGTTGATGTCGAGCATCGCGATGTCGTGCGGCCGCAGCAGCGCCGGGCCGGCACCGTTCTCGTCGGCCAGCAGCAGCGCGGAAAGCGCCGGGTATCGCAGATCGACCAGGCCGTGGGTGGCAAAGTGCAATAGCGAATAGTTGCCCGGCCCGTCCCCCGAGAGGAACTGTCGCGAGGCCTGACGGCCAGTGCGCAGCCGAACGCGGATGCCGGGACTGTCGATCGCACCGAGAGCCTCGGCTTCTCTCGCCGTGCCCGGAAGCCGGGCCAGGAGGCCGTCGCGCATCAAGCGTCCGACGAGGCTGGCATTGGGCAGTCGGGTTTCGTTCAGCGGTCGGTCGTTCCAGCCGGGATCGGCCAGTACGAGCAGTCGATCGGGCAGGTTGCGTGACGTTTGCTGCGGTTCGACGCTCCACGCGGCGGTCGAGAGCGCTCGGCGCACCGACCAGCGGTCAATGAGTACCTGGTCGTCGTGAACCAGTACGGCGAAGGGAAGGGCGTGCAGTTCGCCATGGGGCTGGAAGACCAACTCGTCGGCCTTCTCGACCAGGTCTGCTACCGGTGAGAGCAGGCGATGGCCGATCTCATCGGCCAGGCGATCAATGGATCCGATGGCGTGTCGCGGGTGGCGAAGCTGCGAGCGAAACTCGGCAATTCGATCTGCGAGATCCTGCGGTGCATCGATCTCGACGAACCGCGACGCTTCACTCGACGTAGCCCAGAGCAGCAGCCGATCGGGCAGTGTGTAGTAGCTCAGCAGGAGTTGGCCGGGATCCAGGGCTGCGCGAACGTCCTCGCGAGTGGGTGCCTGGCTGATGTTGGGTGAGAGCGGTGTCTGCTGGAGTCGGGACTCGATCTGGTCCAGGCGAAGTCTGAGCTCGCTGGACTCGTCCCCGTCGAGCGCGCCCGGACCGGACAGCCTCAGCTCGTGCAGGCGGCCGATCAACTGCGCGTGCTCGTCCATCAGTGCCCCACGCTGATGACCGCTCCGCCCGCGCATGCGCGAGCGACGCCCCTGGAGGATGGCGGCGGACCGAATCTGCTCGGTCAGGGTCCAGGCGGCATCAGGGTCCGAGTTGTTGATCAAGCGAACGAGATGGTGGTCTTCGATGCGCTGGAGTGTGGCGGCCATGCCGACTCGGCGCAGGTCGGCTAGCGGCTGGGCTCGAAGCTTGAACGCACGCTCGAGGGCGCGCTTGCTATAGCTGAGCTGTCGCGTTGAGTCCCCTGCATGAATTTCGGCCAGTGCTTCAAGCGCCAGCATTTCGTAGTAGATGTCTTCGGCTTCCCGGAATACCGGCAACGCCTGCTCGAGCAAGGGGGTGGCCGCTCCCGGTTCATCGTTCTGCATCCGGGCCCGAGCCAGGCGGTAGCGCACCCGCGCGGCGAAAGCGACATCCTGATCATCGTCGAGTTGTTCGAGAACGCCCAACTGCGCTTTGATTGCTTCTTCGGTCCGGCCGAGTTGTAGCGCCACATCGCCGCGTTGGCTTTGAGTTCTCCATAGTTCCAACTTGTCGTCAGAGTCGCCGAGCTCGTTGAGCGTACGATCAAGCGTCGCCAGGGCGTCTTCGGGAGCGCCGGTCTCGTGCTGGACGTGCGCCAGGTTCCGCGCGGCTTTCATTCGCGCGACCAGATCCTCGCTCGCCAGATCGACTGCTTGCGATGCGTGGTCCAGCGCGAGCTCGGAATCCCCCAGCCGAAAATAGAGGATCGAGAGTTGAATGCGGGCTTCGGCGAGCCAGCGTCGTGCGTCGAGTCGGGCGAACTGCTGCAGGGCGGGGGCGAGCAAATCGAGCGCCTCGCCCAAACGGCCTTGACGCAGCATCAAGGTGCCCAGGCTATGGCGTGCCTGCGCTGCGCCAAGCGCCCGGTCGACCCGGTGTGTTGCGGCCAGATAGTTGCGCCAGTAGCGCTCCGCCAGATCGGCAGCGCCCTGTCGCATGCGTACGATGGCGAGGTTGTTGAGCGTGTTCAGGGCCCAGGTCAGGTTGGCTGCGCCGTGGTGGGGAATCTCGGCATCGAGATCAGGATTGGTCGAGCGCAGGTCGACGGGGCCTTGAAGTAGCGTCAGGGCGAAGTCGAGATGGGATGCGGCATCGTCCAGCCGTGCTGTGCGCATGGCCAGCAGGCCGAGGTTGTTGTTGACCGCTGCGACATGGTGAAAGTCTTCGATGGCCGAGAACAAGACAAGCGCCTCGTTGAAAAAGGACGCGGCCTCGTTCAGTCGACCGTCGCGAAGGGCGACCAGCCCGAGCGTGTTGAGCGTCGCGGCCTCGCCAGCGCTGTCGTTGATCGATTGGAACAGGTTGCGGGCAGACCGGTACTGCTCTTCCGCGCCCGACAACTGGTCGGTTGATCGGGCGAACGCGCCGTACTCGTAATGGGTAACGGCGAGCCAGTGGGGATGTTCGTTTTGCTCGAAACTTGCGATTGCCGTCTGGAAGTCCTCGTCGACTTGTCCGGTGTCGGCGGCCTCACCCAGGTAACCGGACAGGCGTGCGTCAATGGCCTCGCTCAGTGCCGCAATTCCTTCGATCGGCAGGTCTTCAGGGCAAGCATCAATGGTCACGTCGGCGGGCGCGACGCCCGATGCTTCAAGCGTGCGGAATCGAACGGTCGCGACCTCATCATCCGGAGCGGGAAGGAGATACCGGCCGTCCCTGCCCAGCCAGCTACCCGCACGAAAAACGACTTCTCCCTGTGTGTCGATGTACTCCGCTATGAGGTCGCGGCCCTGGTTGTGCGCGAACAGGCAAGGTGCAGCCATACCCTCGAAGTGGGCCGGCGAAATTTCGAAGCTGGAGTGCTGGGCATCGGCAACACGAATCCCGATGCCCAGCCAGACTATGAGGAGAGTGGCAACTCTGGCGGCCGGCACCATGTGACATCAATCAGGGCGGTGTGCCCGTGCCGTGGCCGTCGCCGGGTGGGTCCGACGGCCCAACGACGTTGATTAATCGCCAGTAAATCATGTTATCCAGATTACAGGCATCTTCTCGGGTCGCTTTTGGCAGATGGCTGCCCTCAGCGCGACTCAACCATTCGACGCAGCCACCTGGGTCGTGCGTATCCTCTCCACCGGAACGCACAAGAATCGCTTGTAGTTTCTTGGGCACTGTGGAAGTGCCACTCCAATCCGTGAAGAACGCAGTGAATGTCGGTCGGTCGCAGTCAATGCTGCAGTAGTCCCAGCTCTCCGCTTCGATTTCTATTGTGGCGGGCGGTTCACTACTTTGAAACTGGACGACGACTTTCCCTTTTTCATTAAGCATGAGTCCCAGGAGGCTGCCCGGGAGAAGCTCCTTCTTGCTCTTGCATTCTTCGAGTGAAGAGTTGGGGGTTGGTTCGTTGTAGCAAGAGTCGACTTTCCAGGTCGTGCCGAATAGTTCAGGTGGTGATTGCGAGAGCGCGTTTCCGGCGGCGACTAGCAAAATCAAGAAAATGGACAGAGGGACTTTCATATGTAATTTCTCCCTAGAAAGAGTAGGTCTTTAGAACTTCATCTTCGCTTGAGCGCAGGACAATGGCTTTAAGCGACTGTGCCTGCGGAACCAGCACGTTGAGATAGCCGCGCTCATCGGGTATCTGTTTTTCCCAGATCAGGCTTCCTTGCTCACGCACCAACTCCAATTGGAAAGAAGGATATTCATAGCCGGAAACGTCGATCTCCAGAAACACTGGCCCCTGATGGGCGGCAAGGTTCGCCGCAGGTTCCGCGGGTTCGGGAAGCAAGCTTCGTTGTTCGAGCAGCGTAATTACCGGTAGGCCGATGCTGGGTGACTGGAGAGAAGCGAGCCGGTCGTTGAGCTGCAAGGAATACACGCCCAGCAGCACTGCAGCGGCCCCGAACGACGCCGCCAGTGCCCAGGGCAGGCGAGGCGCGTGCGCCGACGGCTTATCGCCCCTTCCCTGGTCGAAGGCAACCCGTTCGGTCTCCTGGAATCCCCGTTTCAGCAGGTCCTCGGTCTGAACGCGTTCGAACAGATCGTCGTCTTCGAGCATCTCGATTTCCAGTTGGCGCGCGGTCTCGTCGTCGGCGTTCCCCCGCACGTAATCTTCGACGCGACGATTCCGGTCTTCGGGTGCATCAGGCATGCGGAATCACCGTGGCGTGGCTGTAGAGTACTGTCGTCATTGACCTGAATCTCTCATCTTCATGGAATTACCGGACGGTAAGGTCGCCGTCGCCCAGACGCGCTTCGAGGATCTGCCGGAAGCGCTCGCGGGCCCGGTAGAGCACGCGGTCGAAGTGGGCTGCGCTCAGCTCCAGCGAGGCGCAGATGCTCTCCTTGGCTTCTTCGCGCAGGTAAAAGCGCCGCAGGATTTCGCGATCGCGTTCCTGGCGGAGTTCGTCGAGCAGCTTGCGCACGATTTCGCCCAGCTGGCGGCGTTCGAGGCGATCACCCAGCAGGGGCTCGGCCGTGGCGGCGCGGTTGACTGCTTCGAAGTCTGGATGGGTGTTGCGGCGAAAATAGGTGCGCGCTTCGCCCTTGGCGAGGTTTATCGCGGTCTGGCAGAGAAACGCCGCCAGTTTGTCGGGTTCGGCCAGGCCGTCGCTGCGCAGGCGTTCGATCACGACGATCAGCGCTTCCTGCCGGAGGTCGGCGGCCAGGGCTTGCTCTCGCACGTGGCGACGCAGAATGAACTCCAGCTTCGGCCCGTAGCGCCGCGCCAGCAGTTCTTCGGCCACGCCGTCGCCGCGTCGAATTCGATCGACGATCTCGGCTGCGGTCGCGCCACGCGCCTGCGAGTCGTTCACACTGAGTCCCCAGTGGATGGTCGCTTGCGAACGAAACTCCCTTGTGACGGGGTACCCTAGTTCGTTCGGCCATTGCTCGAGGGAATCGTAGCATGGCGTTATCCGGCGACCCATCCTGAAGTTGAATTCACGCGCCATCGGCCGTAATAAAGAGAATCTGTAACCCACTGGAGTACGACCGTGACCGATCTTCGCGAGCGCGACAGCGCCCTGCTGACCATTGCCCTTTTCGCCGCCTTTGCCGACGGCTCCAAGCACGAGGACGAGCGCGAGGAGATTCGCAGCATCGCCGAGTCGCTCTCGGCCGAGGGCGGCGGCCCCGATCTGCGTGCGCTTTACCAGGACGTGCTGCTCAAGCGCGTGAGCCTGGCCGATTCGGCCGGCCAGCTCACCGACCCCGGTGAAAAGCACCTGGCCTACGAGATGGCGGTGGGCGTTTGCGATGCCGACGGTCGCATGACTGACGACGAGCGCCGGTTTCTGGATGAGCTTCGCGGCTTACTGGGAATGGATGCCAGCGAATCCGGAGAGATCGAGCACGAGGCCGAACAGGTCGTGGAAATGTCCGAAGCGGCCGCGCCAGCAGCCGTCTCGCAGTCGGCGACCGCGCAGCCGCCGATGGAGAGCGCCACGCAGGTCGACGAAGTGGCCATGGACAAGACCATCCTCAACTATTCCATCCTCAACGGCGCGCTGGAACTGCTGCCGCAGTCCTGGGCCTCGATGGCCATCATTCCGCTACAGATCCGCATGGTCTACGGCATCGGCAAGGATTACGGCGTCGAGCTCGATCGCGGCCACATCAAGGAATTCCTGGCCACCCTGGGTGTGGGTATGACCTCGCAGTACCTCGAGCAGTTCGGCCGCAAGCTTATCGGCGGCCTGTTCCGTGGTGCGGCCGGGCGCGGTGTCGGGCGGCTCGGCGGGGCGGCGACGGGCATGGCGTTTTCCTTCGCCACGACTTATGCCCTGGGCCATGTCGCCCGGCGCTACTACGCCGGCGGCCGGCAGATGAGCACCGAGCTGCTCAAGTCGACCTTCAACGAAATGCTCGGCTCGGCCAAGCAGAAGCAGGGCGAGTTCATGCCGCAGATCGAGCAGAAGGCGCAAAACCTCGACATGGGCCAGGTCATGAGCCTGGTCAAGGGCGGCGGCCGCGTCTGATTTTGCCGGTCCCGCCCAGGCCCGCTGACGTTGCCGTCACTGCGCTTTTTGCATGGCGCGAGATCGCGTCGGCCAGGCGTGCACGACGATGCGTTTCAGTACGGAGCCATACTGTCTCCAGAAGCCGGCGCTGTTGTAGTGAATGCCGTAGCGCTGGCAGATTTCGCGCACGCGCGGTGCGATTTCGGCGTAGCGCGGCGCCGGCATGTCCGGAAACAGGTGGTGTTCGATCTGATGGCTGAGGTGGCCGCTGAGGACGTGGAACCAGCGGCCGCCCTCCAGGTTGCTCGACCCCTGAATCTGGCGCAGGTACCACTGGCCGCGTGTTTCATCGGCTGACTCGTCGCGCGAGAAGGTCTGCGCGTCTTCGGTGAAATGGCCGCAGAAGATGATCGCGTTGGTCCACAGGTTGCGGATCAGGTTGGCGGCGAGGTTGCCCAGCAGTACCCGCGGCCAGTTCCACAGCGCAATCGCCGGGAAGAACACGTAGTCCTTGAAGAGCTGGCGGCCCGCCTTGCGCAGGAAAGGGCGTGAGCGCTCGGCCAGTTCCTTTCTGCTCATGCGGCCTTTGAAATAACGCCCGAGTTTAATGTCGTGTATGGCCACGCCCCACTGGAAATAGATCGCCAGCAGCAAATACCAGATCGGCTGCAGCAGGGTGGCCGGGTGCCAGCGTTGCTCGCTCGTCAGTCGCAGCATGCCGTAGCCGTAGTCGTGATCCTTGCCCAGGATGTTGGTGTGATTGTGGTGCTCGACGTTGTGGGAGTTGATCCAGTGTTCGCGGGCGCAGACGATGTCCCAGTCGTAGCTCTGTGAGCTCAGGTCCGGGTCGTTCATCCAGTCGTACTGGCCGTGCATCACGTTATGGCCGATTTCCATGTTCTCCAGGATCTTGGCGTGCGCCAGGGCGATCACGCCGACGACCCAGCTGACCGGCCCCCAACCGAACATCAGCAGGCCGCGGCCGGCTACGGCGCTGCCCTGGGCGCGGCGAACCATGCGCCGGATATGCTGGGCATCGCGCTCGCCATAGGTGGCTTCGACTTCGGTGCGCAGCGCGTCGAGCTCGTCAGCCAGGCTTTCGAGCTGCTGCGGATTCAGGTGGGTCTTGTTCGTCATGGGATTCTCCATTGCCGTCAAAGGCTGAGTTCGAGGTCGGATTCGGCGACCGATATGCAAAGCTGTATCCACTCGTCGGGTTGCTCCGAGCGCAGGCCGGTGATGAGATTGCGTGTCGTGCCCCACTGCTTTTTGCACAGGCAGGTGCGGCAGAGCCCGGCCCGGCAGCCGAAGGCTGGCTGCAGGCCGGCAGTTTCGGCCGACTCCAGCAAGCTGGCGCCGGGGTTTTGAGTGAACACCTGTTCCGATTGGGTGGCGTTGATCTGTCGGGCCGCTCCCGGGGTTGCGGCGGGTCGCGGCGCGGCAAAGCGTTCCTGCTGCAGCTGTCCGCTTAGCCCACGATCGGCGTAGTGCTCGCTGACATCGGCCATCCAGGCCGCCGGCCCGCACAGGAGGGCAGTGCGGTCGGCGAGGTCGGGCACCCGGTCATCCAGTGCCGTGTTGTTGAGGCGCCCGTCGCGGCTGCTTTCGTGCACGATGATCTTCAGGCCGGGCAGGGTCGCTTGAAGTTGTTCGAGTTCTTCGGCGAACAGGCGGTCTTGCTCGTGGCGGCAGAGCTGGATCAAAACGACACTGCCCTGATAGGCCTGGTCGGCCAGTTGTCCCAGCATGGCCATCATCGGCGTGACGCCGCTGCCGCCGGCCAGCATCAGCAGTTTTTGCGGGGCCGGGGCGGGCAGAACGAACTCGCCCCCCGGCGGACTGAGCGTGACGATCTGGTCGACCCGGGCGTGGCGGTGCAGCCAGTCGGTCACGCCGCCGCCGGCCTGCCGGCGCAGGGTGACGCGAAGCAGGCCGTCTGATCTTTTGGCCGAGGACACGCTGAACACCCGCTGGCGCAATACGCCATTGATCTCCACGCCAAGCGCAAGGTGCTGACCGGCAACGTGGCCGGGCCAGCGACCATTGGGCTTGAGCCAGAGGCTGATGGTCTCGTCGTCCTCGTCGATGCGCGCGACGACGCGTGCGCGAATCTCGCTGAGTGACCACAGCGGGTTGACGTGCTGAAGCAGCCGGTTCCAGGCCGGGATGTCGTTGAGTGGCTGGAATAACCAGGCCGCCTGCCGGGCCGGGAAGCTTCTGGTTGCTGCGCTTGTCGTCATGAGCTTCTATTTAGGTATACAACTGTTCACTAAAATACAAGCAATCGACGCGTTTGTCGAGTGGTTTCTTGTCGAGGATTGCGCATGAATCGCCCGGCTCCGGGGCTTTGGAGTGCTTTTATGGTCCCCTGGGGTACAATGACGGGATGTTTACCCAGTCCAGCTCATGAGTACCGATCCGGCCGCTGTAGCCAAGAAAAAGCCCGCGCGCGGCAGCGCCTCGACGCCGGCGACGGGCAAGCGCAGCGAGCGCAAGCAGCGAACGCGCGAGCACCTGCTGGATGCGGCGCTCAGCCTGATGGAGGCCGGGCGGGGGTTTTCCTCACTGAGCCTGCGCGAAATCACGCGCGAGGCCGGCGTGGCGCCGGCGGCGTTCTATCGCCATTTCAGCGACCTGGACGAACTGGGGCTCGCGCTGGTCGAGGCCTGCGGCCTGACCTTGCGCCGCCTGCTCAGGGAGGTGCGTCGGCAGGAGCTGCCGCCGACCCAGATGTTGCGCAGCTCGGTGGTGACCTACAAAGACTATGTCAAAGACAACCACCGCTACTTCCGGTTTGCCGCTGGCGCGCGTGGCGGTGGCTCGCCCAGCATCCGCAAGGCCATTCGCATCGAAGAGGCGCATTTCGCCAATGAGATGGCGCAGGACATGCGCGATTTGAATATGCTGCCGCATCTCTCCATGGATATGCTGCAGGTGATGTGTGGCCTGGTGGTCACCACCATGATGAACGCCGCCAGCGACATTCTCGACCTGCCGGCCGGTAACGCCCAGGCCGAGAAAGAGATGACCGAAACCTTCGTCATGCAGCTGCGCCTGGTGTTTCTTGGGGCGCGCAGCTGGCTTTCGAGCTAGTGCACGTCGTTGTCAGCGCTGTAGGTCTCCTTGTCGGGATCGTTGCGCCAGATGAAGTAGGACATTCCGACCGGGACGAGCGCGGCGATCGATATCGCAACCAGCATGACGATCCAGCCGATCTGTTCGCCCGTGGCCCATAGTCCGATGAGGGAAATCAGGCCGGCTGCCATGAACAGTCGTGCCGCCCAGCGATGCGTGACGTCCCAGCTTCTGTCCGACGACAGGGTCCAGGGCGTGCGGATACCGGCAAACCAGTTGGGCCGGGCCTTGCCGAGCAGGTTGCCGATGATGGCGATGAACACGGCCACGGCACTGCCGATGAGTTTGGGCATGGTGGCGCCGTCGGCATCGAGCAGTCCGATTGCGGACAACGTGATGACGCCCTGCGCGATGACCAGGATCACCAGAGAGCCGACCCAGGTAGCCAGCCACAGCGGCCTTGATTGCTGCAGGTTGCGCCCGCGCGGATCGATGTAGGGCGCCACCGAAAAGATCAGTGTCAGGAGCACGGCGATAGCCGGAATGGCGAGGAAGGCCTCGAGGTGGCCGCTGGTTCGGTTGACGTCCCCGGCGGCGCTCCAGTGCACGGGAATGGGCTCGGCCTGGGGAACCATGAACCAGCCAGTGATGGCGAGCGCCGCGATCATGACGAGCAGCGGAACGGAGAACAACAGACCCTGGCGTACCATCATTTTTCCTCCTGTTCGTGTCGCTTCCCGGTGCCCAGGATGTCCATGAGCGCGCTCATGGCTTCTTCGGCGACCGAGACGTTGAGCCGGTAGCGGATGGTCGTGCCCCGGCGCTCGGCCTGGATCAGACCGGCATCCTTCAGGCTGGCGAAATGCCGAGACATCGTGGGTTTCGACACGGAAAAATCCGCGGCAAGATCGCCTGCCGACCGCGGCCCGTCGCGCAATTTCCTGAGAACAGCGCGTCGGACGGGGTGGGCCAGTGCCTGGTATACGTCGGCCATGATTTCTAATTTACACTAAACGCTAATTAGCGTCAATGCTAAATTAAACCTCGCAAAGAACGTTCCCAAATGGCGCTTGCCGGTCAGCTCATGTCCGACGCCCTGTTGCAGCAAGAGCGCCGAAGCATTCTTGCGCCTCTTCGCAGCTACTCATACATCGTGCCTTGCGTCGTTCGCCCGGCACAGTCGACCCGCTGTCAGCGCGAGTCTTTGTCGGATGACAGCAAGGTCAACTCGATCCCCTCGGCCCGGGCCAGGTCGATCAGGGCTTCTTCCATGATGGATCTCGCAAGCGCGGCGTGGCGTCGCAGGCGATGGTGGACGACTGCATCCTCGGGTTCCTCTTGCTCGCATTGCAGGCTGTAGTCCTCGAAACGCGACAGCATCATGACCAGATCGGACGTGTGGCGGGGACACTCGCACTTGAGTGCTGTGGCCTTCGTCGACATGCGGGCCAACTCGTCGCGCCCGACCCGGTGTGGCGGTATGTCTGAATCGCCCCGGCCGATTGGCGAGCGCTCGAGCGTCAAACTGCGCACGATTCGCTCGAACTCGGCATAGACCAGCGGGGTTCGCACCATCGCGGTTCGTCCATCGGAAAGGCGCTCGATCAGAGAGAGCGGTCCGAAGGAATAGACGACGATGATCCGTTCGATACCGGAGCGCTGCCGGATCTGTTCGATCTGCTGTGCGCTCGCGCTGCCCAGGGAGGGGATCTCGACGGCCAGGATATCGCCCTCCATTTTTTCGGCTGCATCCAGGTCGTCGAGGGTGTGCCCAATCGAGAGCGCCGGCATGCTGCTGGCGTGCGTGGCCAGCTCATCCGGCAGGGTTTCCCCAAGGACCGCAACGCGTAGCGGCCCCGCAGCTGCTGGCTTCGGTTCTTGTTCGCCGACCATCTCCCTCAGTTCGGAAAGCGAAAGTCGGGCGATCGCGCCGATCGCATGCCCGCTGTCGACCAACTCGCGCAGGAGTCGAAGACGCGTGACCTCAGCACCGGTATAGCGGCGTGTGCCGCCCTCCGTGCGGGCCGGCGTGACCGCGCGGTAGCGATTCTCCCACTTGCGCAGGGTGTGCCGGGAAAGACCGGACATGCGTGCGCAGGCCCCGATGGAGTAGGGAGGCGATTCAGTCCCGTTGGATTTGGTCATGGACGGTCTCCTGTCTCACCCGGTATTTATTGACAAAACATTGACACGGTGTCCGTTTTACTCGCAACCGTTAGATTTTGTCTAGTTTTGAAGAGCAAAATTTAATTTCGATTGACTCATCAAGCAATTCAGGGAATTAATTATGGAAATTGAGACGATTGGCCAGTTTTCCCTGGTCTACAACATGTTTTCTTTCACAGTGGCCACGATGGCAGCGGCAACGCTGTTTTTCTGGCTCAACAGGTCGCAAGTTGCTCCTGAATATCGTACCGCGATCACGATTAGCGGTCTGGTGACCTTCATCGCGCTTTACCACTACTTTCGAATCTTCGAAAGCTGGGGTGCCGCGTACGACATCGACCTGGTTGCCGGGACGATATCCGCTTCGACAACCTATGCCTACAACGAAGCCTACCGCTACGTCGACTGGCTATTGACCGTGCCGTTGCTGCTGATCGAGCTAATCCTGGTGATGAACCTGTCGCGCTCGGAAACGATCACGAAAGGCACGCGCCTGGCGTTGCTGGCTGCGCTGATGATCATCCTCGGCTATCCGGGCGAAGTGGCAACGAGTGACGGCCAGCGCTGGCTGTGGGGCGTGCTGTCGATGATTCCCTTCCTGATCATTATCTATGAGCTGTTCATCGGACTGTCTCGCGCCATCGAAGATCAGCCGGTAGAAGCTCGCGGGCTCATCAAGCTGGCACGTAACCTGACTGTTGCCGCCTGGTTCTTTTATCCGGTCGTCTACTTCCTCCCGCTGGTCGTTCCCCTCGAAGGTGGCACGGCGAAGGCGATCCTCGAGGTGGGTTATTCGATCGCTGATATCGTGGCCAAGGCCTTGTTCGGCGTCCTGATCTACCAGATCGCCGTGAGGAAATCCGCCCTCAAGGGTTTCCAGGCTTAAGTGGCATGTCTGAGCCCCGGTCGATTTTCGGCCGGGGCTTTTTTACCCCTGTAGACGCGAGGAATGGTCGATGGAGGCAATACGAACGCCCGTACCAGTGGCATTCTCAACGCCGGTCTCGTTGGCCGCCGATCTTTCGGCAGTCGAGTGGCTGATGCGCGAAATGGTCGGTTGCAACGAGATGGATATAACTGGCCGGGCTGCCGATCATCATCTCGCAAGCGGCGGATCGCGCACACGCGCCGTAATAGCGTTGCAGTTCAGTCGGGCCTTGGGGCTTGACCACACGACGGGTATGGCGCTTGCCGCAGCTTCGGAATTGATTCACAACGCTTCATTGATCCACGACGACATCCAGGATCATTCGCTGACGCGACGTGGCCGGGAAGCGTTGTGGGTTCGTTTCGGATCGGACATCGCACTTTCCGTCGGCGATCTCTTTGTCTCGGCTGCCTGGGCAGCCCTGGGGAAGGCTGAACTCCCCAGCGATCGTCAAAACGCCGTTTTCGAAGGTTTTCATCACGCCGTCCGCAGCTGCATCCGCGGTCAGAACGACGAACTGGCGCTACGCGCCCAGCCGATAACGATTGCCCATTACGAACAGATTGTTGCAGCCAAGTCCGGCGCGTTGCTGGGCTTGCCGGCAAACCTGGCGCTGCTTGCCGCGCGCAGTGAACGGTGGTGCGGAGCAGTCGCGCAGGCTGCGCGGCGATTTTCCACTGCTTATCAGGTTTTTGACGACCTCGGGGATGTTGAATCCGACCGTCGTCGAGCCAACGGCCAATGCTGTCTCAACATCGTCTTGCTCCTGGCTGATCAGGGCGTCGACATGCCCCGGTCGGTTGCTGCGCGTCTCGCCCGACTCAGGCTGGATGAAGCCAGTGACTCGCTGGAAGCCTTGCCCGCCGAAATTCGAAGCGCTTTCATGGGGCTGATCGAGCAGCTCCGGGCGCGGTTGCCGGCATGAGCTCGAGTAGATCAACCGCTGTCGTTGTCGGTGCCGGGCTTGGCGGCATGGCTGCCGCCTTGCGTGCTCGTGCAAAAGGTTACGAAGTGACGGTAGTCGACCGTTGCCCGCGCGCCGGCGGCCGGGCGCAGGTATTCGAACGCGACGGCTTCCGCCACGACGCCGGCCCGACGGTGCTGACGGCGCCGCATCTATTCGATGAGCTGTTCGAACTCTTCGGCCGTAACCGGCAGGACTACGTTGAGTTCGTGCCGGTCGATCCCTGGTACCGGTTTTCATTCGCCGACGGCACCTGTTTCGATTACGGCGAGGATCTTGACGATACACTTGCGCAAATCGAGCGTTTCAACCCGGCCGACCGATCGGGCTATCTCGCGTTGCTCGAGCATTCGCGCCGCCTCTACGAGATTGGCTACGAGCAGCTGGGCAGTGTTTCCTTTCACCGCTTCGCGACCATGGTTCGGCAGATCCCCGCCCTGGCCCGATTGCGCGCCGACAGAAGTGTGTGGCAGCTCGTGTGCCGGCATCTAGAAGATCCACGGCTTCGGCGAGCGTTTTCGATCCAGCCGTTGCTGGTCGGCGGAAATCCGTTCGATACCACTTCGATCTACAGCTTGATCCACTTCCTTGAACGTCGCTGGGGCGTCTGGTTCGCCCGCGGTGGAACCGGTGCATTGGTCGACGCGCTGTGTCGGTTGATGCGGGAAGTCGGCATCGAAATTGAGTTGGGTCGCACGGTCGAGCGTATCGAAACGAAAGACAAGGCCGTCAAGGCGGTCCACACCGAATGTGGACAGCGCTACGAGGCAGATGTGGTTATCGCCAACACTGATCCCGCTCATCTGTACGGGCGATTATTGCCCGCCGGCGACGTTCGTACGCCTGCTCGAATCAAGCAGCGCAGTGCGCGCTATTCGATGGGGCTTTTCGTGCTCTATTTCGGTACCACGCGCCGCTATGATGACGTCGCGCATCACACGATCGTGCTAGGCGATCGCTATCGCAGCCTGCTCGACGACATCTTCCGGCGCGGCGTGCTGTCGGACGACTTTTCGCTGTACCTGCATCGACCCACGGCTACGGACAATTCGTTCGCGCCGCCGGGATGCGACAGCTTCTACGTGCTTTGTCCGGTTCCCAATCTGGCTTCATCCGTCGACTGGGCACTCGACGGTCCGCGACTCAAGCAGCGCATCGTCTCGGCGCTGGAAAAGCGTTTGATGCCCGGCCTGTCCGAGGCGATGACCGCGGATTTCTTCATGACGCCGCAGGACTTTGCCTCGGACTACCTCAGCGAGTATGGCGCCGGCTTTTCGATTTCTCCCCTGTTTCGCCAGTCGGCCTGGTTTCGATTTCACAATCGGGCGGAGGGCCCGCGTGGATTGTTCCTCGTCGGAGCGGGTACGCATCCGGGAGCCGGGTTGCCCGGTGTTGTTACCTCGGCGAAGGTGGTTGAGCGGTTGCTGCCGAAACCGACCGGTGCTGGCCGGGCAGAATCGGCTATCCAGGCCGCGGCGGGTTGATCCATGACCGATCGAATACTCGAACAAAATGCCGATCTCGCCGACCAGTCGCCTCGAGCGGTGTTGAAGCGTCACGGTCGCAGTTTCCACTTTGCCGGTCAGTTGCTCGGTGATGAAGATTTTCGACGCAGCGCGCGGCTTTACGCCTTTTGCCGCTGGCTTGACGACCTTGTCGACCGCGGTCACCCGAAGCTGGCGCGACGCGAGCTGGGCCGAATTCGGCGGCAGCTTGCCGGGGAGGGCATTGCCTTGCCGGTGGTGGCTGATTTTCTCGATCTGGCCGAGGAATGCTGCATTCCGATCCCGATCGCCCTGGAGCTCATCGAGGGGTTGGAGCAGGACCTGGAGCCAGTGCGTGTAGGCGATCGAGACGAATTGATCCGCTACGCCTACCGCGTCGCCGGAACGGTCGGCCTGATGATGAGCCGGGTACTGGGCGCACGCAGTTCAAGAGCGCGACCGTTCGCGATCGACCTCGGTATTGCCATGCAGCTGACCAACATCGCCCGGGACGTTGCCGAAGACGCTCGCGCCGACCGGCGCTATCTGCCGGCCACCTGGGTCGGGGCCATGGAGCCGGATGAACTGTTGGGCAATCCTGAAATCGTCCGCAAGGCATGTCACCGGCTGCTGAATCTGGCTGAAAACTACTACGTCAGCGGACTTTCCGGGCTTACTTACCTGCCGCTACGCGCAAGATTGGGGATCGGCGTGGCCGGTCGTGTCTATCGTCAGATCGGCCGTCGTTTGCTGCGGCAGGGTGGCAACCCGTTGGCGGGTCGGGTGGTGGTACCGAAGTGGCAGAAAGTGGCTCTGACGCCCGGGTCGCTGTTGATTGACGCCGTACGGCGAAGCCCGCATGCCCATCAGGAAATACTGCATCGGCCCCTGGTCGAACGTCCGCGCGCAGCGAGGGCTTCATCAGCCCCGGCGCGGTATAAAGTGCTGCCATGATCCGGGCCGACCTGGTCATCATCGGTGCTGGCTGCGCCGGTCTTGCGCTAGCTGCCCGTCTGGCTGAAGCGGGTGACGCGGCGCCCCGGACCGTGCTGGTCGATCAGCGCGACACCTACTCTAACGATCGAACCTGGTGCTTCTGGGCACCGATGAGCTCTCCGTGGGCACGTCTCGCGCGTGCGCATTGGCCGGTGTGGCGAATCGGCTGCCGGGAAGGATCGTCCGTGTCACGCCTGCTCGATGGATATCCTTATCACTGCCTCGCGGCCAGCGACTACTATGCCGACCGGCGGCGCCGCATCGAAGCGCACCCTGCCATGCGGCTCGAGCTCTCCACGCCGGTTGAAACCGTCGAAGTCGACGATTTTGGTTGGCGCATCGAAACGCCGCGCGGCACGATCCGCGCCGGCCAGGTGGTCGATACGCGCCCCGATTTCTACGCTACCCCCTTGCTCTGGCAGCAGTTTCACGGCATGGAAGTGCGCACGTCGCGCCCCTGTTTCGATCCGTCGGCGGTCGAATTGATGACCGACATGGATTCCGACGATGCGGGGTTCGTGTTCACCTATCTGTTGCCCTTTGCCGAGGATCACGCCCTGATCGAGGTTACACGGTTCGTGCCTGAGCCGCTGCCCGCGCAACGGCTGGAAAGCGACTGTCGACGCGTGCTTGCCGAGCGCACCGACGACAGTTATTTCAGGCAGATCCGGCAGGAACAAGCCTGCTTGCCAATGGGAAGCTGGTCAGCGGGCAAGCCGGACGGTTCCGGAATTGTCCGGGCCGGTATCGGCGGCGGCGCCCTGCGTTCGGCCAGCGGCTATGGATTCCTGCGCATTCAGTCGTGGGCCGACCGATGCGCCAGGCATTTTCTCGAATCCGGTCGGGCCATCTCACACCCTCCAGAGCCCGCGTGGCGCCGCGCCATGGACGCCCGATTTCTCGCGCTCATTCGCCGGCGTCCGGAATGGGGGCCCACATTGTTCGAAGCCATGGCCCAAGGTCTGAGTGCCGGTGATTTCGTTCGCTTCCTCAGTGATGAGGGTGGGTTCAAGACAGCTGCCAAAATGGTCCTTGCATTACCGAAAGGGCCGTTCTTGCATCAGATCTTTCGTCCCGGCGGAAAATCAATCCGGGAAAACTCGGGCTCGTATCGTCGCTCCGGTCATGCACGCTTCTGATTTCAACACTGCTCCACTGGGGCAGCGACTTCACCGGCCGCTATGGCTTGTTCTTGCCGCTGTGGTCGTGTTGCTGTCGCCTTTGCTCAATCGGCTCGATCCGGATGTTTTGGTCGCCGGTCTCGGCGTGGCCGTAGTGATCTTCGGTCTGCCCCACGGCGCGCTCGATCCGCTCGTTGCCCGGGCAGCGGGTCGCTGGCGCACGCAGCGCGAACTCGTTGAGCATTTGCTGGCCTATGTCGGGCTTGCCGCGGCCGTGGTGATCGCGTGGCTTGCTTTGCCCCTGCCGGTTCTGGCTGCATTCTTATTGCTGTCGGTCTGGCATTTCTCCGGCGATTGGCCGAAGCTTCCGGATGGTCGCCAAGCGAAAGCGTTTCACCGCCTGGCGCTGGGTTGGGTGGTCGTGGCTTCGCCGCTTTTGTTTCATCCTGAGCGCGTGACCGAATTGTTTTCTGTCCTCACCGGTCGTCCACAGGACGATGCAATGCAGGCCGCTCTCGTGGCGGTACTGGGCTGGTTGAGCCTGCCGGCGCTTGCCGTCGTGTCGGTCAACATACTGCGCGGGCTGCGGCGCGATATTCAAGGTTCACTCGAGCTGGCTTCGCTCCCGCTGCTGGCCTGGTTGCTGCCCCCGCTGCTTTACTTCCTGTTTTATTTTTGCTTCCTGCACAGCCCGCGGCACTTGCTTGGCCTGGCTGCTGATGCCAGGATTCGCGAACACCGATGGTTCTGGCTCGCCCTGGTCGGCCTGACGCTGGCAGCGGTCTGCCTGCTTATGACAGGCTATGCCCTGATCGATGGACGCCCAAGCGAGCGGGTCATCCAGGTTGTCTTTATCGGGCTGGCCGCGCTGACCGTGCCGCACATGATTCTCGTCGAGCGTTTCGAGCGGTCGCGCTGACCCAACCTCTTCAGCCGTGATCTCGCGGGTGCTTCCCTGGGGTACACTAGGATCGCCGGCGCGGAGGGCGCCGGCTTGCATCAAGCCATCGGAGGCTGCAATCCGACTCCTGAGCGAAATCAAGCAACGCCGGACCTTTCAGGTGGCTGCGACCTACTTTGTCGTGGCCTGGCTGCTGATTCAGGTGGGCGATATTCTGCTGGGCAATTTCGGCGCGCCAGACTGGGTGTTCAAGACACTCGTGCTGGTCATTGCGCTGGGCTTCCCGATCGTTCTGTTTTTCGCCTGGTTCTTCGGCGACCATACCGACCGTCCCGGAGCCGGGCAGGGCGGCGCCGCGACCGGAAACACGAAGACGGCTTTGTCGATTCTCAGCATGTTTGTCGTGACCGTTATGGCGCTGGCTCTGGTCTGGCTGGTCTGGGACAAGTTTCGGGGCGAGCCGGCTGACGGAGCGCGTGCGGCGTCGGTGGCTGTGCTGCCGTTTGTCGACATGAGCGCTGAGGGTGATCAGGCGTATTTTGCCGACGGGCTTTCCGAAGAGATTCTCAACCTTCTGGCCGGTATTCGCGAGCTGAAGGTGTCCGGCCGCACCTCGTCGTTTTCCTTCAAGGGCAAGGATGTGCCGATTCCCGAAATCGGACAGCAGCTCGGCGTGGCGCACGTGCTCGAAGGCAGCGTGCGCAAGGCCGGTGATCAGGTACGCGTGACCGCACAGCTGATCGAGGCCGAGGAGGGATTTCACCTCTGGTCGGAAACCTACGATCGTGAACTTACTGACATTTTCGCCATCCAGGACGAAATCGCCGAGGCGATCTCTGATCAGCTCAAGCTCACCCTGGTCGATTCGGACGGTCGAGAAGTCAGCGCTTCTGGCACGGAGTCAATCGAGGCCTACGAACTTTACCTGGAAGCTCGCCGCCTGGTGCAGGGCCGTTCTCAGGAGGGGCTGGAGACCGCTCGGGACCTACTTGATAAGGCCCTAGAGCTGGATCCGGATTTCGCGCCCGCGCTGGCCGAATTGGCGCTGGCCTGGCTGATGCTGTCCGACGCCCGTATCACGCCTGGCGACCGGCCGCTCGCCTCGGCCATATCGGAGGCCGACCCGTTGCTCGAGCGTGCGCTCGAGATCGACCCGCGGCTTGCAGATGCGCATGCGGTTACTGGTCTGATGCATATTCTCCAGCGCGATGCCGATGCGGCTGAAAAGGCATTGGCACGTGCGCTGGAACTCAACCCCAGCCAGTCGGACGCGCTCAATTGGCGCGCCATCAATCTGCGAGGCGCAGGGCGATTGCGCGACGAGCTGGCCGCGCGGCGAGACCTGGCCGAAATTGATCCGTTGCACGTTGGCAATCAGTTCAATCTGGCAATCGCACATGTGTTGGCCGGCGACGAAGACTCCGCACTCGAAGCCGTTGACAGAATGCGCGAGTTGATTCCCGGTTCGGTTTGGAGTGACCTGGCCGAGATAGAGATCATGGAAGCCTTCGGTCGCTTCGCGAAAGCCGATCGGTTCGCTCGCCAGGCAATCGAGGAGGGCAACGCCGTGGTGGTCTCGGTGGCCGCCAACGTGAATTTCCTCCTGGGCCGTTACGAAGAGGCCATGGAGCTGGCGGGCGTCGAATACAGTTCAGCGCTGCTGGCGCTAGGCCGCGTCGATGAGGCCGTGGCGGCGGCGCGCGAGCAAGCCACCACTTCGCCACGCGACTACAACGCAGCGCACGGTCTCATGCTCATTCTCGCGCAGGCGGGCCGTTATGAAGCGCTGTTGGAGTATTACGAACGCCGCTGGGGCAGTCTGGGTGCGCTTGAGAACTACTTTGCCTTGGACGATCTGTCCGGCGAGATGATTCCGCTTGCCGCCGCTCAGCACCATCTCGGGCGCGATGACGAGCTGGCCGAGAGTATTGCACATTGGCGCGAACGCCTGGAAACACCGGTGGCGCAGGGTGTCGACATGCCGAACTTCCGGGTCGTGAGAGCCAGTCTTGAAGCGCTGGCCGGCCACCACGACCGGGCCGTCCAGTGGCTCGATCTCGCTGTCGGGGCGGGCTACCGTCATCCGCTGCTCCATGAGCATCCCGCTTTCGTGCATTTGCGCAACCGCGCTGACTTCCGCGACGTTGTCGGGCGAAACTTCGAGTTGATCAATGCCGAGCGCGCCGAACTCGGCCTGCAGCCTCTGACGGGCTTCGAGTAATCGCGTGCGGCGGCGTCACGACGG
The DNA here is from genome assembly GCA_034520805.1 of Lysobacterales bacterium. Classification (GTDB taxonomy): domain Bacteria; phylum Pseudomonadota; class Gammaproteobacteria; order Xanthomonadales; family Wenzhouxiangellaceae; genus Wenzhouxiangella. The sequence goes on from JAXHNG010000002.1 coordinate 95,903, forward strand.
CACAGGAGCCCGCGGTAGTCGCCATTCGCGGTCGTAGAACGCGCACAGTGCGTTGATGAAGCGCCTCGCGCGCGGCGGAAAGCCGTTGGCGTGGTAGTCGCAAAGCTCGTCGTGCACCCGCTGTCGGAATCCTCCGATATCCACCGTTTCACCTGAAAGGTTATCGGCGCTGACCCGAAAGGTCGAACCTGCCGCGATGTGGAACGCCCATTCAATCGCCTGCGGCCCGGCCTCGACGCGTTCGAACTCTAGCTGCTCGTCTCCGCTGCGGCCGTCGGGGCGGTACCAGTAGCCATAGTCGACGAGCGTGCGCCGTCGCTGGCCGGCAATGCACCAGTGAGCGATTTCGTGCAGGGCGCTGGCGAAGTAGCCGTGCGCGAAGACGATACGATGCCGCGGATGGTCCGCATCGGCCGGCAGGTACAGCGGCTCGTCGCCGCCGCGCAACAGAATGGTGTTGTGGCTGGCTTCAAACTGGCCGTTGAACAGGGCGATGAGATCCTGGGCGTCGTGTCGCACGGGTTCGCCGCAATGTGGGAGGGCGCGCAGTATAACGATCGTTGAAATTGCCGTCATGGAATTCGCCAAGGTCAGCCGCAGAGCAATCAGCTTGACTTGCGAAGAAACATTGAGGCGAGCGCAACGCCAACCAGGCCGACGATCGCGCCCGGCACCGCCCCCATGACCAGCGCGCAACCCAGCCCCGCAAAGAGCGCGGTGCCGCCGACGACCACGGCCCGTGGCGATTCGGTATGGGGCACGGTCTTGCGGCGCTGCATTTCGATCCAGGCCACGATCGTTAACACGGGCACGACCATCAGCAGGCACAGCCCGAGCCACCACAGCCGGCCGCTCCAGAATCCGGGGTCGCCCGGTGTGCCGGCGTCGATCGGTGCGCCGATCAGCTCGCCCAGCCAGGCGGCCGGCAGTTCGGCCAGCTTGTGCCAGAGATACAGCGGCATGCCGAAGGCCCCAAGGAAGGCGACGACGCCCGCCAGGCGCTCGCGGTCGAGCAGCCAGCGCGCCGGGCGCTCGCATAGCAGCACCAGCCCCACCTGCAGCCAAATCACGCCGATCAGCGCCAGGGTAGGCGGCAGCATGTTGCTGTTGCCCGCCAGGTCGAAGCCGATCATGCCCACGGGATAGCCGCTCATGACGGCTCCGACCAGCCATGCCGCGCCCAGCGTAAACAGCAGCAGGCCCGTCCAGGCACCTCTGAACCGGCCGCGCTTCCACGCGATGCCGAGCTGCTGGGGCAGCAGCCAGACCGCAAAGGCATTGAGCCAGCCGATACCGCCGTCGGTGCCGGTCACGCGCGCGCCGAGCGTCGGCCATTGGGTGGGCCAGAAGGCGCCGGCTCGGAGAATGTCGAAGGCGGCGGCGAGCACGATCAGGCCGAGGACGGCTCGCAAGCCGAAGCGCCGGTCGGCCGCCACGCTTAGCGGCAGCATCGCCTGGACGAGCAGCAGCATGATCAGGAACCACAGGTGAACGGTCAGCGAGCCGTCGAAAGTACCCAGGAAGCGCCCACCGGTGAAGCGCGCCGCGATCACCAGGAGGGTCAGGGCAGCCAGGTAGGTCACCGTGGGCCGGGCCAGGCGAAGGGCCCGGCTTCCCCACCACTGAAACTGGGAATGCCCCTGGTGAAGGCGGCGTTCGACCCCGTCGGCGCTGACGGCCGCGGAGACGAATACGAACAGCGGAACGACCTGGACGGCCCAGGTCAGAAAGGCGGCCGGAATCCACGCGTGGAGGAGGTGGTCGGTGGCGACCAGCTCGCCGCCGTCGAGCCGCGGCAGGGTCGCGAACCAGTGCCCGAACACGACGACAAGCAGCGCCAGGGCGCGCAGCGCATCGGGGTAGAGGTCGCGTTGAATTCTTTCGGGCGGGCTCAGGGCGTTTTCCCGACATCGGGCCTGCCGGGAGTATAAACCCCTGTCGTGCGGTCTTGAGATTGCCGCGGGCGAGGCGCCCGCGGCGAGGTTCCCCGTTGCCTTTAGAGGGGTGCGGACTAATCCATGAACTTGATTTCGCGCAGCAGCATTTCGCTGCCGAGCGTGCGCAATTCGCCACGTTCGATGCCGGCCTCCCGGGCTTCGTCCATGCTGCCGAATGTGTTTTTCATCAGTTCTTCGTAGTAGTCGGGGCCGCGATCAAAGGCTGCCCAGTTGGGGTAACTGACCCTCAGGATCAGGTTGGGCTCGCCTTCGCGGGGCGATACCACGGCGTACATGCCGTAGCCCAGCACGTGTCCCTCTTCCATTTGCGCTTCCAGGCTGCGCCGCCAGTTGGCCTTGAGGTCGTTCATGTAGGCGTTCCACATGCCGGGCTGTACGTGAACTTCAGTCAGGGCCAGCACAGAGCCGGGTTCGGTGGAGCGACTGTGATCCTGTGCCAGGGCGGCGGCCGTGCAGCCGAGCAACAGCAAGGCCAGGACAATAATGCGAATAAGCTTCATGGTGATTCTCCGTTTGCGGTTCATGCCGGTGTAAGGGTCATTGGCACGTGGCTCCGATGATCCGGACGCCGCGGCGCAGTCGGACGATGACGCCGGCCACAGCGAATTTCCTGTCGAAATGCTTGCTATCTGCACGATCAGCGTCTAAAAAAGAAGCAGAAAGCGTGATGAAATTCGCTTTACGGAGAAGGTCTATGCTGAATATCACGCCAGCGTCCGCTCCCGGGGATTCGCTGCTCAGGCGGTTGGCGGTGCATTTCGATCCGGCCGGGCGCACGCTCGAGCGGGGTGGAAGGCAGCGCCGGTTGGCGCCGAGGGAAGCGAGGCTCCTCACCGTCTTGCTGGGCTTCGAAACCGGCGCAGTGATCGGGCGGGAAGAATTGCTGGACGCCATCTGGGGCGACGGCGACGTTTGCGATGATGCCCTGACCGTGCTTGTTTCCCGCCTGCGGCGCCACTTTGACCGGCTGGGGGTAAACGAGGAGGTCATCCAAACCGTGCCGCGCCGCGGTTATCGCCTCGGCAATTGCCCGGTCTCGCAAGGCCCCTGGCAAGACGCGCGCCGGAGCGCGCGCCTGCCCAATCGTCTGGGCCTGGCCGCCCTGGCTGTTTCCATGCTGGCCCTGACGGTTGCGTGCCTGGCGCTCATCCGGGTTGCCGGGTGACCATGGACCGAAATCTTAGCGGGCGGCTCGTGCGAGTCGGTCGTGCAGGGCTGTCCAGGCGGCGCCCGCGGGCGGGCGTTGGATCAGGATGCGTTCGGCCTCCACCTGATCAAGCTCGCGCAGCGCCGCGTACAGGCCGCGGGCGTAAGCGCTCGGTTCGGCCGGCAGCGACTGCCAGGCCCTGAATCCGCCGGGATCCGACGTGCCCTCCAGGGCGAGGACGGCCGCCGCTGCATCGGGGTTTTCCAGGACTTCCGGATCGACCAGCTCGACGCGGGTCTCCGGCGCGTAGTGCGAGGGCAATCGGCCTGAAGCCCTCGGCCCTTCCGACTCGACGGCCAGAGCGGGGCGTTCGCCGAGCACGCGGCTGAGTTGTTCAATGCTGATCATGCCCGGACGCAGGACGCGCGGGTGATCCCCCGTGCAGTCGACGATGGTCGATTCCACGCCGACTTCGCAGGGACCGCCGTCGATGACGGCCGCCACGGTGTCGCGGCCTTCGAATTCGCTGATCACATGGTCGGCGGTGGTCGGGCTGATGCGGCCGAAGCGGTTTGCGGACGGGGCGGCGACGGCGCGGCCGAAGATCTTGAGGAGTGCGAGCGTCGTCGGGTGGCCGGGGACGCGCAGGCCAACGGTTTGCTGGCCGCCGGTGACAACCTCGGGCACATGATCGGCTTTGGGCAGGATCAGGGTCAGAGGACCGGGCCAGAAAGCATGGGCGAGGCGGCGAGCCGATTCGGGCACCTCTGCGGCCCATTCGTCGATGGCCTCGACGCCGGGCAAGTGGACGATCAGTGGATGGTCGGCCGGGCGACCCTTGGCAGCGAAGATCCGGCGTACGGCCGCCGCATCGGCGGCGTCGCCGGCCAGGCCGTAGACCGTTTCGGTGGGAATGGCGACCAGCTCACCGTGCCGGAGCAACTCGGCGGCGCGCTGAAGGTCTTCGTCGCTGGTAGCCAGGCGGATCACGGCCTGAACTTCTCTGGGCGCAGCACCTCGACGTCACCGAGCGTGAGGATCATGGCGTAGTTGTCGTAGTAGCGCTCGCGCAGGTAGCGTGCAATCTTGTGCGCGGTTTCGTCATCGCAGATGACCTCGACGCGGATGTTGCTGTCGGCTTCCCAGCCGGCCTTGCGCACGCCTCGCTGCCCCCGCCCCCGGGCGTTGGTGATGGTGTAGCCGGGCGCGCCGAGCTTGTCCAGGTCTCGGGTCAGGTGCGTTTCCAGCGCGGCTTCGGTAATCACCGTCAGGAGCTTGCGCCGGTAGTTCTCCTGGATGGCCATGGCGGTTGCCTCCTTCTACAGGCTCTGGTGCATGAACTCGGCCAGCCGCCAGTAAAGCGGAATGCCGACCAATACGTTGAATGGAAAAGTGATGCCCAACGAAGCCGTGAGCGACAGCGTCGGGTTGGCTTCCGGCACCGAGATGCGCATCGCCGCCGGGACGGCGATGTAGGAAGCGCTGGCAGCCAGCACCGCCATCAGCATCGTGCCGCCTTCCGACATGCCCAGCAACCAGCCGACCGAAGCGCCGATTAGCGCGCCGAACAGGGGCATCACGATGCCGAAGCCGATCAGGAACGGGCCGTAGCGCCGCAGGCTGCCGGCCCGGGCGGCGGCGATCAAGCCCATCTCGAGCAGGAAGATGGCCAGGATGCCCTTGAACAAGTCCATGAACAGCGGCTCGATCGATTCCAGTCCTTCGGGGCTGGACAGCCAGCCGATCAGCAGGCCGCCGATCAAAAGCACGATGCCCTTGCCCAGGAATACCTCGTGGGCGACGTCGCCCCAGCGCGTGTCGCTGCGGAAACCGCGCGCGAGCACGATGCCGACCAGTATGGCGGGAATCTCGAGCACCACCAGCAGCAGCGGCAGGTGCGGCTCGTAGCCAATCTCGCGCGTAGCCAGCCAGGCGACGGCGACGGCGTATGTGCCGACGCTGACCGAGCCGTAGTGGGCGGCGATGGAGGCCGCATCGGCGCGTGTAAAGCGGCCCAGCCTGCGCAGCACTGGAAAAGCGACCAGCGGCATCAACAGGCCGATCATCAGCGTGGCCAGCACCGACGGCGCCAGCTCCAGAAACGGCTGCTTCTGCAGTTCGATACCGCCCTTCAGCCCGATCGAAAGCAGCAGGAGGATCGAGACGGCGTCATAGACGGCCTGCGGCAGCCTCAGTTCGGACTTGAGGAGGCCGGCAGCCAGGCCGAACAGAAAGAACAGGATGATCGGATCCATGGCGTCGCTTCAGTCCTTTATGCGCCAGCTGATTTCAGCGCCTGCGCGCAGCGGCACGATGATCTCCCCGCCGGCGGTGACTTCGGCGTCCATGGTCCAGTTACGCTTCTCCAGCACGATGCGTTCTTCATTGCGCTCCAGGCCGTAGAACGCCGGACCGTGCAGGCTGGCAAAGCCTTCAAGTTTGTCGAGCGCGCCGGCGGCTTCGAATACTTCCGCATACAGCTCGAGCGCCGCGGGTGCGGAGTAGACACCCGCGCAGCCGCAGTCGGATTCCTTGGCGTGTTTGGGATGCGGGGCGCTGTCGGTGCCGAGGAAGAAGCGTTCGTTGCCGCTGGTGGCGGCCTTGACCAGGGCCCGGCGGTGGCGTTCGCGCTTGATCAGCGGCAGGCAGTAGTGGTGAGGGCGCAGGCCGCCGTCGAACAGGGCGTTGCGGTTGAACATCAGGTGGTGGACGGTAATGGTGGCCGCGATCGGGCCGGGGGTGGACTCGACGTAGTCGATCGCATCGCTCGTGGTGGCGTGCTCGAGCACCATCTTCAGTTCCGGAAAGCGCGAACGCAGCTTTTCGAGATGGCGTTCGATGAACGCCGCTTCGCGGTCGAATACGTCGATATCGCTGTCGGTGACCTCGCCGTGCATCAAAAGCGGTACACCGTGCTTTTCCATGGCCTCGATCACCGGGTAGACGCGCTCGAGGTCGCGCACACCTGAATCGGAATTCGTGGTCGCGCCGGCCGGGTAGTACTTGACCGCGTGGACGAAGTCGCTGTCGGCCGCCTCGCGGATGTCATCGACCGTGGTGGTCTCGGTCAGATACAGGGTCATCAGCGGCTCGAAGTCGCTGCCGCTGGGCACGGCCGCCAGGATGCGGTCGCGATACGCGCTCGCGTCGGCAACGGTGCGCACCGGTGGCTTGAGGTTGGGCATGACGATGGCGCGGCCGAAGGCTCGCGCGGTGGCCGGCACCACGGCGGTCAGCATTTCGCCGTCCCTGAGGTGCAGGTGCCAGTCGTCGGGGCGTCGTATTTCGATTCGGTTCACGTCCTTGGTCCGGGCTTGGCCTGGCGGGCATTTTAGTCGCTAATCGACCGCCCCGCGTCCCGGGCGGTTCGGGGCTTGAACGAATACGGCTTCCGTCTGAGAGTGAATTGATATAACATTACATCTTCTTAACTGGCATCCCGAACCAATGGAGACTCGAATGATCCGATCGACCCTTCTGCTGGCCGGTCTTTTGCCCCTGGCCACCCTGGCGCAGGACGTAACTGAGCAGGCGGAAACTGAAACGGACAAGCCATCGCACACCGAGCGCGCCGAACTCGAGAAGGTGGTCATCAGCGCGCTGCCGATCGCGCGCAGCAAGCTGGAATCCGCCCAGCCGATCGATGTGCTCTTCGGCGAACAGCTCGACGATCGCCGCGGCCTGACCCTGGGCGAGACCCTCACGCAGCAGCCGGGTGTGCACTCCACCAGCTACGGTCCCGGTGCCGGAAGACCGGTGATTCGCGGGCTGGGCGCCGGCCGCGTGCAGGTGCTCGAAGACAGCCTGCCGGCCGTCGATGTGTCGGCGCAGTCCGACGACCACGCCGTCAGCGTCGAGCCGATGCTGGTCGACCGCGTCGAGATCCTGCGCGGTCCGTCCACGCTGCTGTTCGGCTCTGGTGCCGTCGGCGGTGTCGTCAACGTCATCGACGGGCGCATCCCGGAGTCGGTTCCCGGCAAGCCCATCGAAGGCCGGTTCGAACTGCGAGGCAACACCGTGGCAGACGAGCGCACGGGCGTGTTGCGTCTCGACGGCGGTAGCGGCAACTGGGCGTGGAATGTTTCTGGTTCCTGGCGCGACGCAGAGGACTACGAAATTCCCGGCTACGGTGAGCTCGAGATGGAAGAGGATCATCATGACGAAGACGATCACGCGCACGAGGGCGGAGACGATCACGACGAGGACCGCGTTTTCGGAACGCTGGAGAACAGCTTTGTCGAATCCCGGTCCGGTTCGGCGGGCTTGAGCTGGATCGGCTCGCGCGGCTTTTTCGGCGTCTCGCTCAAGCGCTTCGAATCCGAGTACGGCATTCCGGCACCGCATGCCCATGGCGAAGAGGAAGACCATGATGATGACCACGGCGGACAGGGCCTGACCGCCCTTCGCTACGCGCTGCTGTCGGAGGACGATCATGGCGATGACCACGACGACGATCATGGCCCCGAAGACGAGGATGTCTACATCGATCTCGAGCAGACGCGCTGGGATGCCAAGGGCGCGCTGAACGACCCGCTGCCGGGTTTCACCCGCGCAACGCTGCGTACCAGCTACAGCGATTACATGCACGCCGAACGCGCGCTTGGCGACAGAGCATCGACGAAGAGGAAGGCGAAGCGCAGGACGAGCACGGCCATGGCGGCGATCATGCCCATACCGTGTTCGACGTCGAGGCCTGGAATACCCGGCTTGAGCTCGAGCACCGCCCCGTGGCCGGCTGGCGCGGCGCGCTCGGCTTCCAGTACGAGGACAAGACGCTTGCGGCCGTCGGCGAGGAAGCTTATATCCCCGACGGCGACACGCGCTCCTGGGCGGTTTTTGCACTGGAGGAAAAGCAAACCGGTCCGCTGACCTGGACGCTGGGCGCGCGCGTCGAGCGCAACGAGGTCGAGGTCGAAGAGCTGCTCGAGCATCACGACCACGAAGACGAAGGCGACCACGATGATGGTCATGAAGACGAGCACGAGGGTGAAGGTCCCACGCGCCGCAGTTTCACAACCGTATCGGGTAGCGCCGGGGTGCTGTGGCGCATTGATGATCGCTGGCAGACCTCGCTGAACTATTCCTATGCCGAGCGCGCCCCGTCCCAGGGCGACCTGTATGCCAACGGGCCGCACGCGGCCACCTTTACTTTCGAGCGCGGCGCGGTCGATCTGGAAGAGGAAGTCACCAACGGCCTGGACTTCATCGTCCACCGCCACGGCGACGACTTCGACCTGGAAGCGAGCCTGTTCTACAACGCCATCGAGGACTTCATCTATCTCGATGAGACCGGCGAAGAGCTCGACGGCCTGCCGCTGCGCCAGACCCGGCAGCAGGACGCGACGTTCTACGGCGGTGAGCTGCTGGCGGTGTGGCATCTTCCGAGAACCGCTGCGGGTCACTTCGACTTGCGCGCGGGCTACGACTGGGTGCGTGCCGAGCTCGACTCCGGCGACAACCTGCCGCGAATCTCCCCGGCGCGTTACATGGCTGGTGTCGACTGGCATCGCGGCGACCTGCGGGGCAGTCTCGACTACCGGCACGTGACCGCGGCCGATGACCTGGCGCCGAACGAGACGCCGACCGAGAGCTACGACATGCTGGATCTCAACGTCAGCTACTTCTTCGATCTGAGCGGCGCCGAGCTTGAGGCTTTCGCCAAGCTCTCGAACCTGCTCGACGAGGAAGCCCGGGTGCACACGTCCTACCTGAAGAACTTCGCGCCGCTTCCGGGGCGCAACGTTGGATTCGGCCTGCGCGGACGGTTCTGAGCGTAAGTTGCGTCCGCTCAAGGGGCGGGTGCAGCTGGCTGTGTAGGCGGAGGCGGAAGTCTGTAAACTTTTAAGAGGCAAATAAGGTAGACTGTCGCGCTTTTCGCTCACCAGCCACAAGGACAGAGAAGCGTGACGATTGCCGCGAGAATGACGGTGGCCCTGGTCCTCGCGACCGGGCCCGCGATGCATGAACAGGCCCGGGCCCAGCAGGAGGGCGCCGCGTTGCTCGATCCCGTGACGGTCAGCGCCACGCCGACAGGCCGCCTGCTGTCCGACACCTTTCAGTCGGTCACGGTGATCGGTCGCGACCAGATCGAGGCCTGGCCGGCGGCAACGCTCGCCGACCTGCTGGCCGGCGTGGCCGGCGTCGATGTACAGCGCCGCGGCGTGCCGGGCGTGCAGGCCGATGTCGGCATACGCGGTACGGGCTTCGAGCAGACCGTGATCCTGCTCGACGGCATGCCCATGGGTGACCCGCAGACCGGACACCACAACCTCAACCTGCCGGTGCCGATCGAGCACATCGAGCGCATCGAGGTGGTCAAGGGTCCCGGCGCGATGGCCTATGGGGGCAACGCCACCGGCGGGGTGATCAATATCGTCACCCGCCGCGGGCGCGACGCTTCGTTGACGGGGCAGGCTCGAATCGGCAGCCACGACACCCGATCGGGCGGCTTTTACGCGGCAGCGCCCTGGGGAGAAAGCGGGCACCGCCTGAGCTTCGACCACCTGCGCACCGATGGTCATCTATCCGATCGCCGCGCCGACGCCGAACTGACCCGCGCGCTCTACACCGGCGGTGCCACGCTGGGCGAGTCGGGCCTGCGATGGGGGCTGGGTGCGGAGAACCGGGATTTCGGCGCCTGGAAGTTCTACACGGCCGATTTTCCCGACCAGCGCGAACAGACGCAGACGCGCACCGCCTGGCTGGCGGCCGATACCGACGCCGGCGAGTGGACGCTCACGCCGCAGGGTTGGTGGCGCGAGCACGACGACTGGTTCCGGACGGTCGTGTTCGGCACCGCCTACATCAATCGCCACGCCACGCGCGTTCAGGGCCTGCGCCTCTCGGGCCGGCGCCAATGGGGCGGCGGCGTGACGGCGCTCGGCGCCTCGCATGCGCATCAACGCATCGACTCCAACGCGCTCGATCGGCACGACCGCGACGAAACCCAGGCCTGGATCGTGCATCGCCAGCCGCTGGGTGATCGCACGGCCGTGGAAGCCGGGGTTTCGCTGGTCGACTACAGCGATTACGGCCGCTACGGCCTGCCGACCCTGGCCGTCCGTCATCGTCTGGGCGAGCGTTGGACGGCCTTTGCCTCGATCGCACGTTCGGCTCGCGTGCCGTCCTATACCGAACTGTTCCTGCAAACAGGGGGCAACCTGGGCAATCCCGACCTGGAACCCGAGCGCTCCGACTACGCTGAGGCGGGCATGCGTTTCCGCGCCGGGGCGCACCGGGTGAATATCGCGCTGTTCGAGCGCCGCACCGACACGCTCATCGACTGGGCGCGTGCGCCGGGTGAGGTCCAGTGGCAGGCCGGTCAGTTCGACGGCCATCGCAGCCGCGGCGGCGAAATCGAATGGCGCTGGTTTCCGGGCAAGCCCCTGCTCGAACGCGTGGACCTGGCCGCGACGGTGCTCGATACCCGGCTCGACGATCGCGGCCTGGAGATCAAGTACGCGCTCGACTACCCCGAGGTGGGTCTCACCGGTGGGGCGGTATGGCGTCTGGGTTCGTCAGTGCGTCTGACCACGCGAGCGCGCTACCAGGACCGGAGCACGGGCGAGTCGGGCACCCTGGTCGATCTGCGCCTGGGCTGGCAGGTTTCGAAGGTCGAGCTGTTCGTCGAGGGCAACAACCTGCTCGACAAGCGCCTGGTCGAGGCCGGCTTCGCCCGTTTGCCCGGTCGCTGGCTCTATGCGGGCGTGCGCGCGGCCTACTGAGGTTTTCCGCCCTCTAGCCAGTGTTCAAAGCGCTGGCGGATGCGCTCGAGGGTATGCGCGTACCACCTGATGTCCTTGGCCACGGCGTTGGCGCTGTTGTAGGGATGCGTCGGGATGTGCGGGCGCATGTCGACGCCGGCTTCGGGGTGTCGACGCACCTGCGCTTCGGCCGAATACCGGGCCGGGCCGTAGGCCAGGCGCTCGGCCAGTTCGGTCAGTGGCCCGGTGCGGGTGGCGAAGCGGATGAACTCGCGCGCCGCCTCCGGCCGGCTGGCGCCGGTCGGGACGACCCAGGTCTGGAATTCCTGGATCTGGCCGTCCCAGATGATTTCGATGCTGCTGTCGGCGTCCAGGCTGGCGTTGAAGAACCGGCCGTTGAAGCCCGATGCCATGACCGCTTCGCCGGATTCGAGCAGGCGCACCGGTTCGTCGCCGGACTCCCACCAGATGATGGATTCGCGAATCTCGTCGAGGCGCCGGAACGCCAGCTGCAGGCCGCGCGGCGTGGACAGCAGGTTATAGAGTTCCTGTCTCGGCACGCCGCTGGCGAGCAGTGCCCACTCCATGTTGTCCGCCGGGGTTCGGCGCAGTGCACGCTTTCCGGGAAAGGTTTCGGTGTCGAACAGGTCGGCGACACGGGTCGGCCGCTGGCCGGTGAAGGCGCGACTGTCGTAGGCAATGACCGTGGCGTAGACCGTATGCGTAATGGCGCATCGGTGGCGGGCACCCCCGATGAGATCCTGCCGCGCCGGCGTGCCGTCGCTGCCCGGCGGCAGCTCGAGCCGCTCGAGCGGCTGCAGCTTGCCACGGGCGCATGCGGCGAGAGATTCGCTCATCGCCATGTCCACCAGGTCCGGGACCGGATCACGTGCGAGGATTTCAGTGCCGCCGTTGTAGGTCACCGTCTCGATCGCAATACCCGTCCGCTCCCGAAAGGGCTCGAACAACACCTCGCGTTGCACTTTCTCGTAGGCGCCACCCCAGGTCGCGATCCGGAGCGGTTCTTCCCCGGCCTGCGCCGGGAAGCCGGTGAACAAGCCGAGTAGCAGGAGGCTCAGAGCGGTTTCACGCCGTAGCATGTTCTTCCTTGCGCATTTCTTCGAGCAATTCGAGATAAGCGTTGATCAGGTCGGACTCGAACACCGTTCCCACCAGGCGGCCATCGTCATCGAGGACGGCGACGCCCTCGCCGACGAAATGCCGCATGGCATACATGGCGTCCCAGACGGTTTCGTCCTTGTGCATGCTCAGGGCCTCGGTGTCGCACCAGCGTTGCACCGGCTCAGTATCGGCGGCGGCGACCAGCTCATGCAGGTGAACCGTTCCGGCGTAGAAGCCCCGCGTATCGACCAGATAGGCCTCGGCACTGCCGGCCGTAACGATAGCCTCGCGGGCTTCTTTCGCGCTGGCGTCGGGCCGGACGGTGACGTAATCGTCCGAGAGCAGTTCGGCGACCGCATGGGTGCGCAGGATGGCGCGACTGCGGCCACCGGAGAGGTCGTAGCCGCGCTCGCTCAGCTGCCGGTCGAACAGCGAACGGCCGAAATACCTCGAGGCGACCAGGTTGGCCAGCGCCACGCTCGCCAGCGCAGCGATGGTCAGCGGGTAGCTGGCCGTCATCTCGAAGACGATGATGACCGTCGTCAGGGGGGCGCCGATCACCGGTGCCGTCACGGCCACCATGCCGCAGACGGCGTAAACCACCAGCGCGGACACATCCAGGCCGAGCAGCGATCCGACAACGCTGCCGAACAGCGCGCCGAACAGGCTGCCGATGACCAGTGCCGGGCTGAACACGCCGCCGGCGAAGCCCATGCCCAGGCACCACGCCGTGGCGAGCAGCTTCAGGGTCATCACCAGCAGCAGCTCCCACTGGGTGAATGCACCCTCGATAAAGGCCAGGCGCAGGGTCTCCGAGCCCATGCCCAGTATATCGGGTACCCACAGTGCGGTCAGACCCAGGCCCAGGCCGGCCACCGCCGGGCGAAGCATGGCCGGCACCCTTGTTCGGGCGGCAAGCCGGGCCATGCGTAACAGCGACGCCATGTACGCGACCGCGACGCCGGCGCTGGCGATGCCGAGGATAACGAACAGGATGAATTCCCACAGGTGCGCCACTTCGGCCTCGGCAATCTGGAACAGCGGCGGCTGCGGCCAGATCAGTTGCGCCGTGACGTGGCCGAGTACGGAAGCGACGGCCACCGGCGCGAAAGCGCGCAGGGCAAAATGCCGCAGCACGACTTCGTGGGCGAAGAGGATGCCGGCGATGGGCGCGTGAAACACGGTTGAGATGGCGGCTGCGACGCCGCAGGCGATGGCGATGTTGTCGCTGGTCACGCCGGCCCGGAAAAGCCGCGCCAGTCCCGAGCCGACGCTGCCGCCAATATGCACCAGCGGCCCGTACTGGCCGACCGAGGCGCCCGAGCCCAGCGAAACCAGGCTGGAAAGGCCCGTCAGCAGCCCGGTGCGCAGGGGCAGGCGGCCCTGGCGGGTCTGTACGGCGGCTATCAGGTCGGCGGGAGAGTGCGCTCGCTGGTCGGGAATGAAGCGATGCAGGACGCCGCCGACCAGGCCGCCGGCAGTCGGCACAGCGACAATAGCCAGGGTGACCAGCCAGGCCCGTTCCTCCATCATCCGGCTGCGCGGTGAGATCAGCAGCAGGTCGTTGAGCCAGCCGATGGCGGCCACGAAGCCGTTGGCCATGATGGCCGAGAGCATCCCGGCGACGGCGCCGAGCAGGATGACCACTGATACCCGCCGGAGCAGGTTTCGGGGGTCGCTTCGCGGGGCGGTCGGTTCGACGGAGCCGACCACCGTTTAGCCGATGACGGGAACGCCGAAGAGTACCGGATGCAGCCAGAAGGTAAAGGCGACATACAGCGCCAGGCCGCCGACGATCACGATAATGTCGTTGGCGCGCGTGGCGGGCAGCTGTGGAATGGCCCGTTCCGGCCGGTGCTTGAACGAGATCCGGTCGACCACCGCCCAGACCAGGAAGCCGCCGAACAGCAGCACATCGGCCAGGGTGCCGTTGACGAGCAGGTGGGCCAGAGCCCAGGCTTTCACCGCCACGAGCATGGGATGGCCGAGCGCGCGCTGTATGCGGCCCGGGAAATACGCCGCCAGCAGCGCCGGAAAGACGAACAGCATCAGCAGCATGCTCAGATGGCGCAGGAAGGCCGGCGGCTGGTAGAGCCAGGTCGGTTCCATGCGCGCCTGGCCGTAGCCGATGACGATCAACACGAGGCCCGCAATGGCGAGCAGGCTGTAGACAGCCTTGAACGGAATTTCGCCGAACTTCGCAACCATGCCGTCGCGCCAGCGCCACGAAATGATGCTGATCGAGTGAGTACCCAGGAAAAGAACCAGGCCGAGAATAAGCAGGGTCATGAAACGCTCCCTCGTTGCAATCCAACCCTTATTGTACGGGGTCAGTCAGGCTGTGAAAGGGCGCTGATTCAAAGAGTGGTCGGGGTGACTGGATTCGAACCAGCGACTCCTGCCTCCCGAATCCAGTTAGTATCCGTGGTGTTAATTGACGTGGATGCTCCACAAAGCCTTTATTACTAGGCATATAGAGGATAGCGCTGTGCCGCCTGCATGTCAATAGCCGTGAAGCTGTGCCTATGATAGATACTCATGTTGCATTATTAATCATGGCCCCTGCCCTCATTATTGCACGATGCTGGCGTGCTTTTTCGTGCCTGATCACCGGGTGATGCCCCGCAAAAACTCCAGGGGCTCCGGCTGGAGAGCATGCGCACCTCGCACTCGACGATCACAGTAGCGTCGGTCAGATCGAAGTGCGGCCTGATGAGACCTCGGCCATTGCTTGGCGGGTGCCGATCGCCACGGTGCGATATTTCCGTTAACTGGACGTGCGCAATCGAGCGGATCCTGACTGACACCGAGAGTTGCTACCGGGGCTACCAGCTCGCCCGCTGCTGCCAACGCCTGGGCGTCAAACACCGGCGCACCAAGCCTTACTCGCCACGGACCAACGGCAAGGCCGCGCGCTCCACCCCAGACCGCAGATCCGAGAGTGAGCTGACGGTCAGCTAGCTATGCGAGCGAGATCCGGGCAGCAGAGCTGCCATGTTGGGTCCATCGCTACAATCTGGCACTCGACGCCACGGCGGCACCGGAGGGGAAACGCCCATCAGTCATCTCAGGACTGGCCGGGGACAACCTGCTGAGATCGCACACCAGAGAGGTCAAGATGGGCAAGGAGAGCAAGGAGTTCCGCAGGACCAAAGACCTGGTGCTCAAGAATCTGGAGCGCAACCGCGGCCGGACACTCAAGCCCCGGCAGTCGGCGAAGGACAGGCGTTCACGCCTCACCCCGCAAAGTAGCGCCTGAGCGCCAGCAGGGGCAGCAGCAGGCCGAGGGCTCTGCGGACAGGCTCGAGGGCGAGCTATTCGCCGGCCCAATGCCAGAGCAGGCCGATGTGTTCGGTAACGGGAAAACGAATCCCAGCAGGTATCAAAACCCGATCAAGAAATCGGTGAGGTAAGATCAAATATGACCGAGAAACAGGCGCCATATCGGATAGCGAACGGGAAAGTGGTTTTGGGCGACTTCGAGAAGCCGCTGAACCTGAAAGCCGATTGCCGTACAGGGCGACCCTGTCCTGCAGCCCCAGGAAGCAGCCCGAACCCCCAGCCAACGTAAGGAATATGGCGCGCATCAAAGCAATCCGGGTAGGCGTTCTCGATTTTGGCATTGGAGGGGGGTCAAGTCTCCCGCATCCCGGATACGTTGATCGTCGCCCTGTCAAAGGTAAGTATTTGAGGCTTCAATCCTGCGGGGATAGCTCATTGCTGATTCAAGTCCGGCTGCGGGAACGAATAATGTACCTGGTTTTAAGGCTATGAGGCGAGGCTGGGCCGGACTGACGAAAATGACGCGTAGGCACTATGTAGGCACTGTGGTGAAATCGATTGCCGACGCGCTCGGCGACTTGCAGAAGCAGGCCTTGAGGCTGGCAGGGTCGATCTCTGGCGGCTTGGTGGGCCGATTTCCTACAAGTCCTGCCTTCGATCTCCGACGACTCCGTGGCTGGTTTTGGTATTCTTTTTGGTGGTCGGGGCTGTTCTGGGTCCAAGACCAACCGAGACGACCAGTCCGCGGGGCCTTTGCCTGTGGCCGGCCCTGGGTGGTTTCTTCTAGGGGAGTGGCAGAAATGAGCGGGTAGCAGATTATTGCGGCTCAGCAGGATTGATCGGCGGTGTCATCGTGGCCAGCTCGGTTGCCCTATCGTCTTCAAAGCCGGATGCCGTTTTGGAGTGCCGTCAGCTATTTGAAGCCCTGAATGAGTCCTTCGAGGCAAACGATAGGGATATGGATGCTACCCTGTTACTATGAGGGGTGCCTCAGAAAGCGAATGGTGGGCTAGTGCCGCCCTCTCAGAAAACCCGGCGCTTGGCCGGCCTCAGTCCCTGAGCCGGCAAACCCTGGCGATCCGGCCGGCCTTCACATAGACCTGCACGGTCTGGTCTCGCAGGTAGAAGTCATACCGGATACCAGCGGCACCGCCGTTCCGGTTTTCCAGTTGCACCACGCGGTCGGGTTCGGACTCGAGTCACGCGGCGCTCGGAATCGCCGACCTTGACATGCCGGCCCGGACAGGCGGACGGACGAAAGGTTGCAGCTCGCTTCTACGGTGCCGGCCAGTAGCAGGGCGGCAAGGATCGATGGTTCGCATGGTTCGGCCTCCTTTTCCGCTCGAGGCTACCGCCTGGCGCTGACTGGTCCTGATGAAGAAGCCCGGCGCTGGGCCGGGCACTTTGAGTTTCCGAAGCTCCTGAAAGATGTGGCGATTCTGCCATACCCTCTAAAGCGCCTACATTAAGAAGGGGGTGAACCCGTTAGGCTCGGGGTCGTGCCCGGTTGGTGCGCCCTCACCAGCCGACTTAACCCGATCCGATTCACCCAGAAAAAGGCCGCCCGGCCGCAGCGCAAGTGCTGCGTAGGGGCGAGTAGGCCAAATGACCCGGCGACCCGGTGATGAGATTAGCAGGGTCGCTTAAGCTCCGCCACAGGGCGAGTCGCAAGCTGACCCGAGGGAAGTGTTCTCTTGGACTGGACGCCTCCCTCCGGAGTCGAGCGTGCCTAGACCTTCTGACGGCCAGTGTCCCCACGGGATCGTCTTGAATATATGACTGCTGAGATCGACGCTAATTGCAGGTCGCCGACGAGCTGGCTTGGGAGATGGTGGATTCGAAGAAGTCCACCATATTTCCTGGAGATGAAGAGAAAGCTCCGCGCTGTAAGTGAAATGAGATGCGCAGGGTCTATCGTTCTTTTTCCTATTTGGTGCCCGCGGAGCGGCCAGTTGCCCGTAAAACGGTGGCGTTCGTGATGGAGCAAGCGTCTGTCAGGCCGCCCTGGATGCATTCTCCATACAGCGCCGGTTCGCGCGATTGCCGTGACCGAGAGCTCAAACCAGATCGCCTGCTCAATGACATCCAAATTGAAGGGTTACGTTACCCATCGATCCAGACCGGCCTGGGGTCAGCTGCAGATCAACTGTCTCCACTTCCTTTCCCTGTTCTGCGCAGAACTCATTCGCCTCTTCGTTTACTTCGGAAGTGGCAGAAGCTGAAATTCCGCCTCCAAATTTTGCAGTGTTCTTTGAAATCATAAACTTGTCAGCAGTGAGCGGAACGACACCGGAACTCGCGCAACCCGCCAGTAACAGTGTCAGAGAGCAAATATGATGTACTTCAAAATACATACCTCAAAAAGTGATTGGTAGAGGTGGGTTTGAACCACTTGGACATCTCTCCGGGCGAGAGATACGTTCACATACCACCTGCGTTGGCACCGCCAACTTCTGGTGAGCCAAGGTGAGTATGCCTTACGCCCTAAACAATCGAGTTCAGCGGCATTCGAGACTACCGTGAATTCCCGGAATAACCGCGACACTTGCAAAACCAGGACACCCACGAAATTAGCGATTTGGGCCTGTCGGGTAGGCCAGTTGCACCCGCGCTGACAAAACTCAGCCACTGACTCCGCGCCCGGCGGCCTGCTGCGCGATCAGCTCACGCCACTGCTAGGCCTTGAGGTAACGTCTGCTCACTTGCTGCTCCATCTTGGACATCCACGGCGTCAGCGTAGTGATCTATAAGCTGTTGAGAAGGATGTCGCTTCACAGGCGCTTACTCGGACCTGTCGTTTGCGCAGTCGTTATGATTGTCTGCATGCGCGGATCAATAGGCGAAACCTGATT
>JAXHNG010000003.1:0-434582 GCA_034520805.1 Lysobacterales bacterium
CGGCCAACACCGTGCCGGTTTCGCCCGTCAGAACCAGCGCGGCAAATAATAGCGTTCGAAAGCTTTTCATCCGGGTTTAACAAGTCCCATGCAAATACGTCGATTGCGATCGGGTGGTGAATTGATAAGCCCGGAGAGAAGAAATTTGCAAGCTATAGTGATACCAACAGGAAAATCGTGAAGAAACCGCATACAGCCGAGCCACCATAGAACAGGATCGGAAGCAAGTGACCTGGGCCCGAGACGTGCAGGTCATGAAACGTATCCACGATTCGATGCGAAGCGTGAAAAAGCAGCAAGGAAATCACCGCGGTCAAAAAGACACCGCCAGTCCACGACTGCGCAAACCCCAGTACGTGCCGATACAGCGCTGCGGGGTCGTCGTTGTAGATCAAAGGCATCATGAATCCGGTGATGATGATCAACGCCGGTGTCAAAAAAGCAAGTACTACCCCACCGCCGCCAAATAGCGCCCAGATAAGAGGGTGATGTGACCTGGAATATTGTGTCATGTGCTCATCCCCCGTTTAGCCAGACAACGGCGAGTGCGAGAATAATCAGCGTCACTATGGCGAAGAGACCATATTGACTCGCTGCAACCTTACTGTCTGCCAGTTTGGTCTCATTAAGGTAAACATAAAATATCTTCGGGGTGAGCTCAAACCAGGTTACCGTGTGAAACAGTGTTGATATCAAACCGATAACGTGAACAATTACCATGCCGGGACTGGCCATTATACGCAGCCAACTAATAAAAGAAGACTCTCCTCCAGACAGGGCATACAACCCCCATAGAAGAATCAACGCATAGACCAGAGCAAAAACACTAGTAAGCTCACGAAGCATGTACCGCTTGTAGAAGGAATTTTCCGTCCACCAGTTGGCACTTTGCTCTTGAAGGTAAGGTTTTCGATTATTCATTTTTACTTTCTCGACCTTTAGTGACTGACGACTTTGTTTTCGCCAACCCAACCAGATTCAGCCCATAATCAATAGTGCTAGCCAGTTTGCCCTGATTGATCGCAGCGGCCGGATCAACATGCTTCGGGCAGACTTCAGAGCAATAGCCCACAAACGTGCAACTCCATACGCCTTCA
This sequence comes from Lysobacterales bacterium, assembly GCA_034520805.1. Taxonomy (GTDB): domain Bacteria; phylum Pseudomonadota; class Gammaproteobacteria; order Xanthomonadales; family Wenzhouxiangellaceae; genus Wenzhouxiangella. The sequence goes on from JAXHNG010000003.1 coordinate 1,098, forward strand.
TCGGAATTCAGGAAAGGCATTCTGGTGCTCGTGCCCTCGTCCCGTGAATCCTTGTTATACCTGTGTGCAAGCGCCAAAGCCGCGGGGCCCAGAAATTCGGGATTACGCCCAAACTGCGGGCACGCCGCATAACATAAACCACAGTTTATACACTGACTGAATTGCCTGTATTTAGCCAATTGCGCCGGCGTTTGATTGTATTCTCCCTCGGAGACCGGCTTTTCTGCCTCACGGATAATATAAGGCTTGATTGTTTCAAGCTTGTCGATAAAACCACTGATATTGGAAACCAGATCTCGTTCGATCGGAAAGTTCGCCAAAGGGCCAATTTCGAGCGTCTCGTACTCACGCAGAAATGTTTCGCAAGCCAGTTTCGGAACCCCGTTGATCATATATCCACAGCTACCGCAAATGGCCATTCGACAAGACCAGCGGAAACTCAGTGACGGGTCGAGGTTCTCCTTTATATACTGTACGGCATCAAGTACCGAGGTGTCCGCGGAATACGGAACTTCGAAGTCCTGCATCCAAGGCTCTTTGTCTTGTTCCGGACGATAACGCTTGACCCTGACCTGCATCGTTTTACCGGTCATAGCTCCGCTCACATTGCCTTCACCTGAATCTTCTTGCTTTTTATCATTCATACCAAACAGCCTTGTTTCGCTAATTGGCAGCTTTTTCGGAAGCTGCGCCATAAACCCGCTCAGAGGGCTTTGATTTTGTAATTATCACGTCCTGGTAGCTTATACTCGGCGTCTTTCCTTGCTGAAACAATGCCAGAGTATGCGTTAGATAATTCTCGTCATCACGTTGATTGAATTCGTCCAGTCGTTGGTGACTACCACGTGATTCTTTTCGTGCATCAGCAGAAACAGTCATCGCTTCACCAACGTCGAGCAGGAACCCGAGCTCAATTGCATAAAGCCATTCAGTGTTGAATGCAAGACTACCGTCTTTCAAATCGATGTTTTGATAACGATCCTGAAGCTCGGAAATCTTGTTTCGAGTTTTTGTGAGAAGCTCAACAGAGCGATAAATGCCAACACCTTCCTCCATGGCATCAGCCAGTTCTTTCCGTATAGCAGCAGTGCTCTCCGTTCCTTTTTTCGTTCGAAGGGCATTCCAGCCGGCTGCGTTATGTTCGGCTTGTTCGAGCAACTTCCTGACATCGGCCAGACTCGTCTGTTTCGCCAATGCAGCTGCCTCCTCGCCCGCAACCTTGCCAAACACACTGAGTTCAGATAGTGAATTGGAGCCCAATCGGTTCGCTCCATGCAGGCCGCAACTGGCGCATTCGCCGACTGCAAACAAACCGGTCATCGGGGTTTGAGTAAGCGCATTGGTTTGAATACCACCCATGGTGTAGTGCACTGTTGGTCGCACTGGGATGGGGGTAGTTGCTGCGTCGACGCCCAGTAGGGTCATAGCTGATTCACGTATCAGCGGCAACCGTTCTTCAATGTATTTCTCACCCAGATGACGAAGATCCAGATTGACGTGGGTGCCGCGACCGCTCTGAATTACCCTGCCTTTTTTTTCTTCATGCCAGAAAGCCTGGCTCAATTTATCCCGGGGGCCGAGTTCCATATATTTATTTTTTGGATGGCCCAATGGGGTTTCAGGCCCCAATCCGTAATCCTGCAAGTAGCGGTAACCGTCCTTGTTCGTCAGTATGCCGCCTTCACCACGGCAGGCTTCGGTGATCAGGATGCCCGAACCGGGCAGGCCTGTCGGGTGGTATTGAACGAACTCCATATCTCTAAGCGGCACACCTTGCCGATAGGCGAGTGCCATTCCATCGCCCGTGACAATTCCACCATTGGTGTTGAACTTGTATACTCGCCCAGCGCCACCGGTTGCGATAATGACGGCTTTGGCCAAAAAGGCATTGAATGTACCGTTAGCAACTTCAATCGCCTGAACCCCATAACAACGCTCGTCTTCCACCAGCAAGTCGGTACAGAAATACTCATCATAGCGTCTGATATTTGGATATTTGGTCGAGGTTTGAAACAGCGTGTGCAGAATATGAAAGCCGGATTTATCAGCTGCAAACCAGGTACGTTCGATTTTCATGCCACCAAATGCGCGGACGTTGACAGAGCCATCGGGTCGACGACTCCAGGGGCATCCCCAATGCTCCAGCTGGTAGTTTTCCTCTGCCGCGTGGTTTACAAAATATTCGACGGTATCCTGGTCGCAAAGCCAGTCACCGCCAGAAACGGTATCTTCGAAATGATAGTCAACGCTGTCATGGTCCTGAACAACGCCAGCTGCTCCCCCTTCAGCAGCCACGGTGTGGCTTCGCATTGGATAGACCTTCGAAATCAGGGCGATTTCCAGGTCGGGGTCGGATTCGGCCGCTGCAATTGCAGCTCTTAAGCCAGCACCTCCGGCCCCTATGATGACAATATCAGCGCGAATCGTTTCCATAAAAGCGTTACCGGTTAATTAAATGAAATCAGCTTGTCTTTTACGACCAGCCGAAAAAAAATTGCATGCACTCGCATCAATCTTCAATCCTGAAGCGCTTGATCCGGTAAAAGCCATCGAAGATCAGCGAACAATCGGTTAGGGTCGCCCGCTTGCCGGAGGCGTGTGCGCACTCGTTGACCAGCTGTTCGAGATTGTTGCGCCACAACGTATCGAGGTGCGGTTCGATCTGCATGACCAGCCAGCGCAACGGACCAAAGCGGTGGAGCGGGTGCTTCCGGCCCAGCGCACCATACTCGGTTATGACGAGCTGCCCACCCGGTTTAAGAACCCGAATCGCCTGTTTCAGGGCGCGGCGGCGCGCGGCCTCGGGCATTTCATTGAGCAGCAGGAACATCAGCCCGGAATTGAACTGATCGTCGCCGAAATCCAGCGCTTCGGCATCCATCAAGTGCAGATCCGCCTGCTCGCGCAGCCCGGCTTCGCGTAGCTTGGCATCGGCAAGTCCGAGCTGAATGGGCGCCACATCCAGTACCGTCAGCCGGTTGTCACCCAATTGCCTGCCCAGCCTCGGGACCAGGTCGCCGTAGGCGGAGGCAATCAGGACCGTGGAGCCGGTCGAACTGCCCGCGTTGAAATGCGCCAGCGTGGCATCGACCATCTTGCGGTACTGGCCGAAAACGATACAGTTGATAACCGGCATGTGGTCGAAAAACCAGACACCAGGGCGCCACAAATACGCCCAGCGGTAGTGACCGGAAATATATTCGGGAATCGCGATGGCAGTAGCGCCACTTTCGTTGGTTGGCGCAACGCATGCTGGCTGTTGTTCACGCTTGAGAATCGCTTTCATTCACGGGCTCCACATCAAGGTTTGCGTGTTGGGTTGTAATTCCGAACTAAATGTCCATCGAAAAGGAACCACGATGCAATTCTCAACAAAGTACGGACGCCGGTAGTTGACCAAAATCAATTGTTGCACATTCGACTGAACCGGTCATCGATTCCACAACAAAGCGGCAATTTTCCCCAGACGCACTCGGCCATGCGTTCCACGTCAAGCTTGCCATCTATTCCTGGCCAAGCCGGCTACTTTTCGAAGCGTGGGGAACGGGATAGCCCGGACAACGAATGAGTCTTCGACGGCTCCTCGGCGCCGCCGGCGGGGCAGTTTCCGTTCGAGGATTTGTCCGGTATCTCTTTATGGGGCCGGCACCATCAGAACCGGCCGGTCACTTCCGCGGCAGACGGCTTCCGCAGTGCTGCCCAGCAACAGGTCGGTGATGGGATTGCGGCCGCGGCGGCCGATGACGATCAGGTCAGCGTCACGATCCGCCGCAACCCGCGCGATCTCCTCGCTCGGGCGCCCTTGTCCGACCAGCTCGACGTCGAATGCCGCCTCGCCGGCGCGGGCGGCCAGTGCCTCGATATGCGCCTGCAGGCGCTCACGCTCGGGCGCAGCCTCGGAGCGCTCGTCCCAGCGGCCGACCGACACCACAACGCCCTTCCCGCAATTCGGCAACAGGTCCAGAAAAGCCGCTTCGGCGCCAGCCGCCGCGTCGGAGCCGTCGGTGGCCAGTAACGGCCGGCATGGTCGATCCTGCAACTGCGCTGCATCGCCATGCACCGGCACGAGCAACAGCGGCCGGTCCGCCAGGCGGGCCAGATCCAGCACGCTGTCGCCAAGCAGGAAGCGACGCAGCCGACCATACCCCTGGCTGCCGGCAACCAGGGTGTCGGCGTTCGCCTCCCCCGCGGCGGCAACCAGTTCCGGTGCCACGGCGCCGATACGCACCGTCCAGTCCACCGCCAGGCCGGTGTCGTTCGCCAGCGACTCGGCCGCCTCGGCAAGCTGCTTCTCATAATGTTCGCGATGACTGAGCTCCGGCGCCTGGGTGTAACCGGCTTCGATCACGTAGGCCAGGGTCACCTTGCGGCAACCCAGCGCCGGCATTTGCCGCAGCCAGGCCTCGAGGCGCGGCCAGGCTGGCGAGAAATCGTTGGCGACAAGCAGGTGTTTCAGCATGGGTTTTCTCCAATGTTTTCATGAGCGGCGCTGATCATGCCGTTGGTCTCCAGGGACTGACCGGGCCCGTCACGGTCAGGCGGCGCCAGCGCCAGAATCCTTCAAGCTCGATCCGGTAGGGGCCGGGCTCGAGGGCTTTGGCAAGATGCACTTCCACGCCGTCGACGATGGTGGAATCGTAGTGTTCAGGGTTATCGGGCGTTGTCGTCTGGGCCTGAGGAACCGCGGCGTGGCCGCCGCAGCAGCCGTGCTGCGGCGACGCGCGCACGGTCAGCACGCCGCCTTGAGCCAGCGCCCAGTCGCGGGCGGCGGGGTCAAGCGAGAGTTCGCGCTCCATCAGGGCTGGCCTTTCGCCGGCGCCAATCCCGGCTGGGTCTCTTCCGGAAACCAGTGGCGGGTTCGGTTGGCGATCTTCACCAGCGCCAGCATCAGCGGCACCTCCACCAGCACGCCGACCACGGCGGCCAGCGCCGCGCCGGACTGCAGCCCGAACAGCGAGATGGCCGCGGCCACGGCCAGCTCGAAGAAGTTGCTGGCCCCGATCATGGCGCCTGGCGCGGCCACCGAATGCTTCACTCGCCAGGCCTTCGCCCAGTAGTAGGCGATGAAGAAGATCAAGAAGGTCTGGATGATCAGCGGCACGGCGATCAGGGCGATATGCAGCGGATTGTTGAGGATGACCTCGCCCTGGAAGGCGAACAGCAGGATCAGGGTGAGGATCAGGCCGATGGGCGTGACCGGTGCCAGGCGCTTCATGAAGACGTTGTCGAACCACGCCACGCCCTTGCGCTTGATCAGCGCCATCCGCGTCAGGTAGCCGGCGGCGAGCGGAATGACGATGTAGAGCAGCACCGACAGCACCACGGTGTTCCAGGGCACGGTGATGTCCGACAGCCCGAGCAGAAAGACCACGATGGGCGCGAAGGCGAACAGCATGATCAAATCGTTGACCGCCACCTGCACCAGCGTGTAGGCGGCATCGCCGCGCGTGAGATAGCTCCAGACGAAGACCATGGCCGTGCACGGCGCCGCGCCCAGCAGGATGGCGCCGGCCAGGTACTCGCGGGCCAGGTCGGCCGGGATGAATGGCTCGAACACCACCGTCAGGAAGAACCAGGCGATGGCGAACATGGTAAAGGGCTTGATCAGCCAGTTCACGGCGGTGGTAATCACCAGTCCCTTGGGCTGGCGGCGCACGCCCAGGATGGCGGTGAAGTCGATCTGCACCATCATCGGGTAGATCATGGCCCAGATCAGGATGGCCACCGGAATGGAGACCTTGGCGTACTCGAAGCGCGACAGGGTCTCCGGGACCACGGGCAGGAACTGGCCCAGGCCCAGGCCGGCGAGCATGCCCAGGGCTACCCACACGCTGAGGTAGCGCTCGAACACGCCCATGCCTTCGGTGGTTGAAGGGGCGTCGGTGTTTTCGGGGCGGTTATCGGTCATCGGTGGTGATTACTCCGGGTTGTTCACAGGTATTTAAGTCAGTTATTCAATCAATGGTTCAATCAGGCCGGCTACCCGCCGCTTGATGTCGTCGCGCACGCGGCGGAATTCGGCCATGATTTCTTCCTCGCTGCCCTCGGCGCGGGCCGGATCGGGTAGCGGCCAGTGTTCCTTGCGCACGCCCGGCGGCACGATCGGGCAGTGCTCGTCGGCGTGGCCACAGACGGTCACCACCACGTCGGCCCGCGCGAGCATGTCGTCGCTTAACCGGGTTGATTCCTGACCCGAGATATCCACGCCGTCGTCGGCCATGACGCTGATGGCGCGCGGGTTCTGTCCATGCGATTCGATACCCGCCGACAGGGCCTCGATGGCGTCGCCGCCCAGGGCCCGGGCGTAACCTTCGGCCATCTGGGATCGGCAGGAATTGCCGGTGCACAGGAAAAGCACGGTCGTTGGGCGGGTCATGCCGAGGCCTCGCTGATCGAAGTCGCGCAGCGATCACCGGGGCGGTCGGCCATGGCCGAAAGCCGGCGGCGGTCGTCGCGGAACGGCGCCTGGTCAACCAGACCGGCACAACCGGCTTGCAGCGTCCGGTGCGCCCATTGCGGCAAGTCCGGTGCGATGTAGTAATGGATCCACAGGCCGTCGCGCCGCCCGGCTACCAGGCCGAGCTCACGCAGGCTCGCCACGTGACGCGACATCTTGGGCTGGCTGACCTGCAGGGCCTCGGTCAGCTCGCACACGCACAATTCGCCTTCGCTGTGCAACAGCACCAGGGCGCGCAGGCGCGTTTCGTCGGCCAGGGCGCGGAATAGCGCCACCGGATTCAATGCCGGGTTCAAGTTCACCGCTTCGCTGGTCATGATCGCCTCGCGTGAATTTTGCGGTAATTATATATGATTTTTCGTATATATGGAACCGGCTATGTAATGTCATTTACGCGGATGACGGATGAACCAGCACTTGTGGATTCGCCGGTTGCGTTCGAAATCTTTCGGTATCGACCAGGCGCTGCGATCTTCGACGTCGAAGGCGTCCGCGATCGCCTTGTCCAGCCTGAAGCTGCGCAGATTGTTGGAAAAGACCAGCGTGCCGTCCGCGGCCAGGCAGCGCATCGCGTGACCGATGAGTTCGGCGTGGTCGCGCTGGACATCCAGGCTGCCGTCCATGCGCTTGGAATTGGAGAAGCTGGGCGGGTCGAGAAAGATGAGGTCGAATGACTCGGTGCACTTCGACAGCCACTCGCGCGCGTCGGCATGCACGGTGCGGTGGCGAGGCTCGTCGAAGCCGTTCAGGGCCAGGTTGCGGCGCAGCCAGGCCAGGTAGGTCTTGGACAGATCAACGCTGGTGGTCGAGGCCGCGCCGCCGACGGCGGCATGCACGCTGGCCGCGCCGGTGTAGCAGAACAGGTTGAGCAGGCGCTTGCCGCGCGCGTTCGAGCCCAGCCAGCTGCGCACCGGGCGATGATCGAGGAACAGGCCGGTGTCGAGGTAGTCGGTCAGGTTGACCTCGAGCCGGCAGGCGCCCTCGCGCACGATCAGGGTGCGGGATTGCTGGCTCATGCGCTCGTACTGCTCGCTGCCGCGCTGGCGGCGCCGGACCTTGAACACCAATCGCTCCGGCGGTATGCCGATGGCCGCCGGGATGGTGCTCAGGGCATCCCGCAAACGGCCCTGGGCCTTGCCCGCGTCGACGCTGCCCGGCGGCTCGTATTCCTGCACGTGCAGCCACTCGCCCGACTCGCTGCCGTAGACGTCGATAGCCAGCGCGTATTCCGGAATGTCGGCGTCGTAGAGGCGATAGCAGCTCACGTCTTCGCGCTTGAGCCACTTCCTGAGCTGGCGCTCGTTCTTCTGCAGGCGGTTGGCCAGATCGGGCGCCGCCTGCCTGCCCGTCGAAGCGGCCGACTCGGCGCCGATCTCGAAGCGCTCCAGCCGGCATTCGAGCGGGCCGTTGAAGAACTGCCAGGTCTTGTCGGGCTTGAGGCCGACCTGACAGCCGGCGCCGTTGAGCACCATCGCCCGCCAGCCCGGAAACCGACTGCGCAGCGTCTCGCCCAGACGCAGGTAGAGCGGCACAAGCTCGTGCTGCTCGCCGATGCGCTCGCCGTAGGGCGGATTGGTCGCCACCAGGCCGGAGCGCAGGCCCGACGGCGGCGAAGCCTGGCCAAGCTCGCGCCGCTCGACGTGAACCCGGCCGGACAGGCCGGCAAGCTCGACGTTGGTCATGGCCAGGCGCACGGCCTGCCGGTCGTGATCGAAGGCCGCGATCGGCGGCAGACGCGCCATCCCGGCTTCCTGGCGCTCCAGCGCCTCATCGACCAGCTGCTTCCAGGCTGCATCGTCGTGGCCGAGCCAGCGCTGAAAGCCGAAGCGGGTTCTCAGCAGGCCCGGTGCGGTATCCGAGGCCATCCAGGCCGCCTCGACGGCCAGCGTGCCCGAGCCGCACATCGGGTCGACGAAGCCCCCGCCCTCGGCGGCGATGGCCGGCCAGTCGGCGCGGTAGAGCATGGCCGCGGCGAGGTTCTCCTTCAGCGGCGCGGCGACCCCGGTTTCGCGATAGCCGCGCTTGTGCAGGCTCTCGCCCGACAGGTCGATGGCGACGGTGACCTTCGTGTCGTGCATATGGACGTTGATGCGAACGTCGGGTTCGCGCACATCCACCGAAGGCCGGCCGCCGGCGGTCTCGCGCAGCTGATCGACGACGGCATCCTTGACGCGCTGGGCGGCAAACCGGCTGTGCGAAATAGCCGCCTTGATACCCGTGAAATCCACCGCCAGCGTGTTGTCCGGGCCAAGATGCGCCGACCAGTCGATCGTGCCCACGCCGCGATAGAGCCCGTGATCGTCTTCAGCGTCGAAATCGGCAATCGGCAGCAGCACGCGATTGGTGATACGCGACCACAGGCAGGCACGATAGGCGTCGATGAGATCGCCCCGGAAGGCTACCCCGCCTCGCTGTGCATGGATATCACTCAGACCGAGCGACTCGAGCTCGGAGGCGAGCAGCTCCTGTAGACCACGGGGCGCGGTGGCGAAAAGGGCACGACGTTCGGGCATGGGAAATGCGGCCTTCAGGGAATTCTTGAACAATTATGCACGGGCCAATGCCCGATCCCGCCAGGAAACAGGCCGGCAGCCGTTCAGAAGGCGAAACACTCGAGCGTTTCAGGATAGGCCACAAGCGAAACTACGTATGCACTTCGACCCATCGAGTTGTCTATGATGAACGCTAGTGCACCCCGTCACTCATATTTGTTACTTATAGCGAGTGCCTCAGGGGTCAGCTGCAAGGCGCGATTGCGCCGGCGTAGTGGTTCTACGTCAAGCAATCGCAACACGGGCGACGGCTGCGCTTGCAAGGCTTTATTCGCTTCGCGAATGCCGCCATGCGGCTTCGCCTGCCCTGCAGATGGCCCCTGAGGCGCTCGCCCGAAGGGAGCGCCGTACAAGCCCGATCGCGGCGTTGGCGCTCTTGCAAAGGGAACCGCCCTTCCCGGCGAGCGCCGCCTTGCGCTCGGGCTTGCTACGGCGCTCTGTAAGTGACAAGATGAGTGACGGGTTACGCTCGACGCTCGCCATCGAATACCGACTATGAAGAATCGACTGTGCAGCGCCGCCCTGCTGGCCACTTCCGTTCTCCTCCCCGCCCATGCCGCGGAAGTGATGCTCGCGCCCGGCATCACCAGCCAGGGTGAGACCACGGCCAATGTCAGCCTGGCCTTCAACTGGGACACGCGCTGGTTCGAAAGCGAGACTGGGCATCTCGGCGGCTACTGGAACGTGGCCTACACCTGGTGGGAAGCCGGGCGCTTCGGCGGCGACGAGCAGTCGGTGTCGATCTCGCCGGTGTTCGTCTACCGCTTCAAGGCCGACGGCTGGCAGCCTTTCGTCGAGGCCGGCATCGGGGCTGCCTACTTCAGTGACGATCGGGTGGGTGACCGCCGATTGGGCTCACGGGCGCATTTCGAGGATCGCTTTGCGCTCGGCGTGCAGATCAGTGAACGCGACGCCCTTCGGCTGAGAGTCATCCATTACTCGAACGCCGGCCTGGAAGACCCCAACCAGGGCATCAACAGCTGGTCGCTGGTCTACAGCCGGCGGTTCTGAGCCGGCGCGTCAGTCCTTTCGCGACGCCGCGTTGTCGCCCTGCCCGGTAGCGGGCCGATCGGCGCTGCTGGACTCGCCTGGCTTGCCGGACTTGCTGGACTGCGATGATCCGTCCCTCGCCTCGGACCCGGACTTGCCGGATGAATCGGGCTTGTCCGACGGTTTGGACGTGTCCGACGGTTTGGACTTGCCGGAAGCCTCGGGCTTGTCGGACGGCGCTTTAACGGGTTTGGCCGCACTCGCTTCAACGGTTGCACCACCGGTGGCACCAGCATCCCGTGGCGCGCCGATATGGCGCAGTCGCACTTCATGACGGCCCACCTGCGGCATGCGCTCGCGCAGGGCTTCGTTATCCACCAGGCGTTCGGCACCGTCGCTGAGATGGTCGAAGACGCGCTTGTAGCTATCGGTCAGCTCGTTGATCAGTTCGGCGGTCTGCACGAAGTGCGCGTTGACCTCTTCACGGAAACGCTCGTTTTCCTTCTTCATCTCGTTCACGGACATCGGCCCGGCACGCCGGACGGCAAAAAACCAGACTGCGACGGCGCCGAGTGCGCCTCCGGCGATCGCGCCGATGATTGCCCATGCAATGGTGCTCACTTGATTTCTCCTGCCTTGAAGCCTAGGGACATCATAACAGTCGGTGGTCGGACTACGGACTACGGACTACAGACCACGGACTACCGACTACCCCTCGCCGTCTTTCCAGCGAAGCTCGTAGAGATCGTGACGTCGGTCGGCCAGGTTGCGCACCGAACCGTGTGAGCGGATTTCGCGAAGATTGTCCAGATCGAGATCGGCGATCAGCATGGTTTCGGTGTTGGGCGTGGCTTCGTGTGCGATCGCATCGTGCGGAAACGCGAAATCCGAGGGCGTGAACACCGCCGCCTGCGAATACTGCATGTCCATGTTCTCCACCCGCGGCAGGTTGCCGACCGAACCGGTGATGACGACGTAGCACTCGTTCTCGATGGCCCGCGCCTGGGAACAACGGCGCACGCGCAGGTAGGAGTTCTTGGTATCCACCCAGTAGGGCACGAACAGGATGTTCATGCCGCTGTCGGCCAGCAGACGGGGCAGCTCCGGGAATTCGACGTCGTAGCAGACCAGGATGCCGATGCGCCCGAAATCGGTATCGAAAACCTTGACCTTGTCGCCGCCCTTCAGACCCCAGTAGCTGACCTCGTCGGGCGTGACGTGGACCTTGTACTGGCGATCCCAGGTGCCGTCGCGACGCAGCAGGTAGCACACGTTGCGCAAACGCTCACCGTCGTATTCTGCCATCGAGCCGGCGATGATGTTGATGTTGTAGGAGACCGCGAACTGCAGCATTTTGTCGCGAATCGCCTCGGTGTAGCCGGCCAGCTGCCGAACGGCCTCTGCCGGCCCCTGGTCGTTCCACGGCGCCATCATCGGGCCGTTGAAGAATTCGGGAAAAAGCACGACGTCGGCCTGGTAGCCGGAGACGGCATCGATGAAATACTCGATCTGGTTGTAGAGGTCCTCGAGCGAATCGGTACGCCGCATCTGCCACTGCACGGCACCCACGCGCACGTCCGAAGGCCGCCCGCCAATCATCTTTTCCGAGCCCTCGTCGAAATAGATGTTCACCCATTCCAGAAGCACGGCATGACCGGCCGAGTCCTTGTCGTCGGGCAGGTAGTTCTTGACGATCCGCCGCACCTGGAATTCATTGGCCAGCTGAAAGGTCAATATCGGGTCAACAAGTTCGCGCGCACGCACCTTGGCCACATACTGCTGCGGCGTCAGTTCGTCGGCGTATCGCTTGTAGCCCGGTATCCGGCCTCCAACGACGATGCCGCGAAGATTGAGGTTCTCGCACAGCTCCTTGCGGGCGTCGTAGAGCCGGCGGCCCAGGCGAAGATCGCGGTAGTCGGGGTGGACGAAGACATCCACGCCGTAGAGCACGTCGCCCTTGGGGTCGTGCGTGGTCAGGTAGCCGTTGCCGACGATATCCCAGTAGCGATGGCTCTGGCCCCAGCGGCTGTACTTGACGATCAGCGAGATCGCCGCCGCGACGACCTTGCCGTTGTCCTCGATGCAGATCTGGCCCTCGGGGAAGCGCGTGACCTGGGATTCGAACTGCTCGCGCTCCCAGGCGCCGTCCAGGCCCTTGTAGACCCGGTCCATGATCTCGGCGATATCGTCGTAGTCTTCCTTGCGCGAGGGGCGCAGGATCAGGCGGTGGGATTCGGAGCTGGTGTCAGTGGTGTTCACTTATTAGGTCTCGGAGTCGGGAAATTGAGAATAATCGAACCGCGGATGAACGCAGATTAACGCAGATGCGGTTCATCTGCGGTTCCGTCAATCCCCCCGAACGAAGACGGTTTCGCCGCCAACGACCGTGCGCAGCACTTCAATGCCGGCGAGCTCGGAGGGCTCGGTTTCGAAGGGATCGGCATCCACGACGATGAAGTCGGCCTGCTTGCCGACTGCCAGGCTGCCGACCTCGCCTTCGGCGAATCCGGCATGGGCGGCATCGATGGTGAATCCGCGCAGTGCCTGCTCGAGCGACAGGGCCTCATGCGGGCGCCAGCCGCCGGGCGGCAGACCGTCGCGCTGGCGGGTGACGGCGGCATGGATGCCCAGCCAGGGGTTGACCGGCTCGACGGGAAAGTCCGAGCCCAGGGCCAGGTGGATGCCCTGCTCGAGCATGGTTGCCCAGGCGTAGGCGCCTTCGAGACGTTCCTCACCCAGCCTGTCGCCGGCCCAGCGCATGTCCGAGGTGGCGTGGATGGGCTGCATGCTGGCGATGATGTCGTGCTCGGCCAGGCGCGGAATGTCGTCGGGGTGAATGATCTGCACGTGCTCGATGCGGTGCCGGCCGGGATTGTCGGCATCGACGCCCTGCGCGGCGACGATGGCGTCGAGCACCTGCCGGTTGGCGGCATCCCCGATGGCGTGGATGCCCAGCTGCAGGCCGCAGCGCACGGCGCGATCGACCTGCGCCTGCATTGCCTCGTCGGAGAGAAACAGCAGGCCGCTGTTGCCCGGATCGTCGCTGTAGTCTTCGAGCAGGGCCGCGCCGCGGCTGCCCAGGGCGCCGTCGGCGTAGAACTTGACCGAGCGCGCCGATAGCCGCTTGCCGGCGTGGGGGCCGTTTTCGCACAGCCAGTCGAGCATCGCCTCGTCGCCGTCGGCGAAGGCGGTGATGCGCGCGGTCAATTCACCCGCCTCGTCCAGTCGACGATAGAGACGGAAATCCTCGAGGCTCGCGCCCATGTCGTGCACCCCGGTCAGGCCGCTGCGCGCCATTTCCGACAAGCGCCAGTTCGAGCGCGCGTTCGCGGACCGCCTCGCCGGCGGCCGGCATGGCGTCCTCGACAAAGCGCATGGCCGTATCGACGAGCACACCTTCGGGCTCGCCCTGCCCGTCCCGGCGGATGTCTCCACCCTGGGGCTGCCACTCACCCGCGAGATCGCGGGTCGCGGCCGCCAGCGCGGCGGCGTTGGCCCAGCCGGCATGCCCGTCGACGCGCACCAGCCAGACCGGGCGGTCGGGAAACGCCTCGTCGAGGTCGGCGGCCGTCGGAAAGGCCTGTCCCGGCCACAGGGTCTGGTCCCAGCCCCGGCCGGTCAGCCAGGCGCCTTCGGGCAGCTTCGCGGCATGCGCCTGAAGACGCTCGACGACCGCGGCAATGCTTTCGGCGCCGGTCAGGTCCGCTTGCAGCCGGGCCAGGCCCAGCCCCATCACATGCCCGTGGGCATCGATCAGGCCCGGCAGCAGGGTTTTGCCGCCGGCGTCGACGGCTCCCAGGTCGGGATGCGCGGCTTCCAGGCCCTCGGCATCGCCCAGGAATACGATCCGCCCCGCCTCGTCCCAGGCCAGCGCCTGGACAAGCGATGCATCCGGGTTCATGGTGTGGATGCGGGCGTTGATGAACGCGCCGGGCGAACCGGCGGTCACAGAAAGGGAGAGCAGCAAGAGCGAAGCAAGCACAATGGCACGTGGCATGGCAGAATCAATCCGGGCAGTCGGGAAATCGCCGGCCAGTCTCCACCGCCGTCACGGTTTCGTCAAGCGCCTGTCACCGGGCTGCCATGCCCCGATCCTAGCCTGCAGTCAGTTTCCTGCCGAGGTCGCGATATGACACAGCGCAATCCGTTTCCGTTCAAGCGCAACGTCCGCACGATCTGGATCTCCGACGTGCACCTGGGTTTCCCCGGCTGCAGCGCGGACTTCCTGCTCGACTTCATCCGCGAGATGCGCTGTGACACCCTCTACCTGGTCGGCGATATCGTCGACTTCTGGTACCTCAAGAAGAAGCGCCACTGGCCGCAGAGCCACAGCAACGTCATTCGATCCCTGCTCGGCAAGGCCAAGCACGGCACGCGCGTGGTCTTTCTGCCGGGCAACCATGACGAGGCCATGCGTCAATATGACGGCATGAGCATCGGCAATATCGAGGTAACCGACAAGATCGTCCACGAGACGGCCGACGGACGCCGGCTGCTGATCATGCACGGCGACCAGTTCGACCCGGCCGTGGTCAACTCGCCGCTGCTGGGCCTGATCGGCTCGAGACTCTACGACGGCCTGCTCAAGGCCAACCGCCTGGTCAACTGGGCGCGCAGGAAAATGGGCCGAGAGCACTGGTCGCTGGCCGCCTACCTCAAGCAGCGTGTCAAGAAGGCGGTCAAGTTCATGTCCAACTTCGAGGAAGCCGTAAGGCGTTCGGCGGAAAACAATGGCGTCGATGGCCTGGTCTGCGGCCATATCCATCGCCCGGAAATCGCCATCGGCGAGGAAGTCATCTACCTCAACTGCGGCGACTGGGTGGAGAGCTGCACCGCGCTGATCGAGCACCACGACGGTACCATCGAGCTGATCCGCTCCAGCGACGTGCAGGAAGTGGTCAAGCGCCTGCCGCCGCGCCGCAATAGCGCGCCGACTCCGGGCGCGGCGAAGGCGGCATGAATATCCTGCTGGTTACCGACGCCTGGGCGCCCCAGGTCAACGGCGTCGTGCGCACGCTCGAGCGCACGCGCGACGCGCTAACCGAGCTGGGCCATCGCGTGACGGTGCTCTCGCCCGCGGGGCGCACGCTACCCTGCCCCGGCTACCCGGAAATCCGCCTGGCGCTGCGACCGCGCAAACTGATGCGCCGGGCCATGGCCGGCGGCCCCTTCGACGCCGTCCACATCGCCACCGAGGGGCCGCTGGGCCTGGCGGCCAGCCGCTGGTGCCGTCGCCACGGCCTGCCGTTCACGACCTCTTATCACACGCGCTTTCCGGAATACCTGCGCATGCGCGCCCCGATTCCGCCGCGTATCAGCTATGCCTGGATGCGCTGGTTCCACGGCCGCGCGAGCCGGACCTTCGTACGCACGCCAACGCAGAAGGCCCTGCTGTCCGAGCGCGGCTTCCGCAATCTCGCGGTGTGGCCCGGCGGCGTGGACACGCAGCTGTTTCGACCGCGCGAGCGCGATCATCTCGACCTGCCGCGGCCGATCAGCCTCTACGCCGGCCGCGTTGCGGTCGAGAAGAACCTTCAGGCCTTCCTCGATCTCGATCTGCCCGGCTCGAAGGTCGTCGTCGGCGGTGGTCCCGCGTTGTCCGATCTGCAGGCACGCTATCCCGATGCGCACTTTCTCGGCTACCGCCACGGCGAGGAACTGGCCGGCCTGATGGGTTCGGCCGACGTGTTCGTGTTTCCCAGCCGCACCGACACCCTCGGCCTGGTCATACTCGAATCGATGGCCTGCGGCGTGCCGGTGGCGGCCTTCCCGGTGCCCGGGCCGGCCGATCTGATCACCGACGGCGGCAACGGCGCGCTCGATGAAGACCTGCGCGAGGCGGTTTTCCGCGCCCTGTCGATCGACGGCGACAGCTGCGCGGAATTTGCCGCCCGCTTTTCGTGGGACGCCTCCACCCGCCGCTTCCTGAGCCTGCTCAAACCGGTGGACGAGGCGGTCGCACAGCGGCGGTATAATCCCGCCCCATGTCACTCGCCGCCCCCGGACCCGAGACCCGCGTCTATCGTCCTGCCGAACTGAACCAGGAAGTCCGCCTGCATATCGAGGCGGGCTTTTCCAGGCTCTGGCTGACGGGCGAAATCTCGAACCTCGCCCGGCCGCCCTCGGGCCATATCTACTTCACTCTCAAGGACCGACGCGCCCAGATTCGCTGCGCCCTGTTCAAGGGCAACGCCATGGGAATGGGGTTCCGGCCGGACAACGGCATGCAGGTTCTGGTGCGCGGGCGGCTCAGCCTCTACGAACCCCGTGGCGACTACCAGCTGATCGCCGACGGCATGCTCGAGGCCGGCGCCGGCGCGCTGGCCCAGGCGTTCGAGGCCCTGAAGAAAAAGCTCGAAGGCGAAGGCCTGTTCGCCGAGGCGCAGAAACAGGCCCTGCCGCGCTGGCCCGAACGGATCAGCATCGTGACATCGCCGTCGGGCGCCGCCATCCGCGACATCCTCCAGACCCTGTCCAAACGCTGGCCGCGCGCGAAGGTGCGCATCTACCCCAGCCAGGTCCAGGGCGAGGCGGCACCGGCCGAGCTGCTCCGCGCCCTGAAAGCCGCCGACGGGCACGGCTTCGGCCAGGTCATACTGCTTGCCCGCGGCGGCGGTTCGCTGGAGGACCTGTGGGCTTTCAACGACGAAACCCTGGCCCGCGCCATCCATGCTTGCGCCACGCCCGTGATCAGCGGCGTCGGCCACGAAACCGATTTCACCATCGCCGACTTCGTCGCCGACCTGCGAGCGCCCACGCCGACGGCCGCTGCCGTGGCCGCCACACCCGACGGACCGGAACTGCTGCGACAGCTGGGCCGCCAGGAATCGCGCCTGCAGCGCGCCATCGAGCAACGGCTGCAGCGCCAGATGCAGCGACTCGATCACGCCGATAGCCGGCTTCGCCAGAAACACCCCGAGCGCCGCCTCGACGAACTCCTGCGACGGCGCGCGGAGCTCGACCGGCGCGGCGAGCTCGCGATCAAGCGCCAGCTCGATACGCGCCGGCGACAGCTTCAGGGCCTCGACAGCCGGCTGCTCGCGCGCCATCCGGGACGGCAGCTCGAACAGCTCGAGCGCCAGGCCCACAGCCTCACGACCCGACTCGAGCGCGCGGCCAGGCAATCGATCGAACGGCATCAGCAGCAGCTGGCCGGCGTTGTCCGCTCGCTCAACAGCGTCAGTCCGCTGGCCGTGCTCGAGCGCGGTTACGCGGTGGTTCGTGGCCCGGAGGGTCAGGCGATGACCCAGCGAAACCAGTTCAATAAAGGTCAGAAAATCAATATTTTGATGGAGTCATTTGAAGTGGATGCCGAGATCCTGACCGAACCCCGGGACGCGGGGCTCAAATGAGCCATCGCCTGATCGAACCCGTTACACACGAGGCGGAAATCAAGAAAAGCCGCTTCATCGCCCGCGCCGCACCGGCCGCCGACGAGGCGGCTGCACGCGAATTTATCGAACGCATCAGCGACCCCGCCGCCAACCACAACTGCTGGGCCTGGCTGATCGGCGACAACTACCGCTTCGACGACGACGGCGAACCCGGCGGCACCGCCGGCCGGCCCATCCTGCAAGCGATCGAGAGCCAGGGCTACGACTTCACCGTGGTCGTCGTCACCCGCTTTTTCGGCGGCACCAAGCTCGGCACCGGCGGCTTGGCGAGAGCCTACGGCGGCACCGCCAACGAGGCCCTGCGAGGCGCCGAGAGCGCGCCGATCATCCCCAAGGTCCGGCTGCGCCTGACCCTCCCATTCGAGTTCGTCGACACCGCCCACCACGCCCTGTCCGAATTCGAGGGCGACAAGCTCGACGAAGACTACGCCGCCGACGGCGTCACCCTGATCGTCACCGTCCCCGCGAGCCACCGCCAGGCCTTCGCCGAACACCTGCGCGATGCCGCCCGGGGGCAGGCGCGTATCGCCCGTATTTAGTTTATTGAACCCCACAGGCCGTGCGGGCCGAGCTGCTTGTGATTTCGGCGCCGCCGAAGCACGCAGCCGGGAGCGGATGAAGCCGGCGGATGTCTGAGCGCAGGCCCGAAGGGCCGGAGCGAGTTCCGCCGGCGCCGCTCCCGGCGAGTACTGCAGGGCATCCCGCGGCGAACGCCGCGGGACAAGCCGTATGAGCAAGCAGCTCGGCCCGCACGGCCAAACCGCCCCGAACATCCCGTTGACCCATCCTCCGGCACCATAAGCCCCATGGTGCAAGACCTGCTCAAGCCCGACGCTGGCGGCCTCTACTGTGCCGCCGGCGACTTCTGGATCGATCCGCTGCAGCCGGTGCCGCGGGCGGTGATTACGCACGCCCACGCCGACCACGCGCGGTCAGGCAGCGGAGCGTATCACGTGGCCCGGGCCGGTCTGCCCGTCTTTCGCCAGCGAATCGGGAAAGAAAACGATCTTGAATCGTATGATTACGGCGAAAACTTCGAGCTGGGTAACACGCGCGTAACGCTCTTTCCGGCCGGGCACATCCTGGGCTCGGCCACGGTTCGCGTCGAATCCGACCTTGGCACCTGGGGCGTTTCGGGCGACTTCAAGCGCGACGCTGACCCGACCTGCGACGGCTTCCAAGCCTACGACTGCGACGTGTGGCTGACCGAATGCACCTTCGGCCTGCCGGTGTATCGCTGGCCCGCGACCGGCGAGGTCATCGCACAGATTCAACAATGGTGGCAAGAATGCGCCGCAGACAGCCGGCCCGCCGTGTTGTTCTGCTATGCCCTGGGCAAGGCGCAGCGCGTGCTGTGCGAACTGGGCCGGGACGAGCTGCCCGGGCGCATCTGGCTGCACGGCGCCATGCAGCCCCTGACGCGCTGCTACCGCGACCAGGGCATCCCCTTGCCCGATACCCGCGCCGTCAGCGAGGCGGACAAGGGCGAGAAATACGCCGGCGACCTGATCCTGGCGCCACCGTCGGCCGCCGGCTCGCCCTGGATGAAGCGCTTCGGCCGGCACTCGAGCGGCTTCGTGTCCGGCTGGATGCGCATCCGGGGCAATCGCCGCAGACGCGGCTACGACCGTGGATTCGTTTTGTCCGACCACGCCGATTGGCCCGGCCTGGTCGAGACCGCCGCCGACATGCGCGCCAGGCGGGTCATCACCATTCACGGCGACGGTTCGGCGCTGGCCGGCTTCCTGCGTGAACACGGACTTGCCGCCGAAAGCTGGAACCTGCGCGAGACGCTGAAACCCGCCTGATGGAGCGATTCGCCCGCCTCTACGACCGCCTCGACGGCACGACCTCGACCAATGCCCGCGTTGCGGCGATGGTCGCATACTTTCGCGACGTGCCCGCCGCGGACGGCGCCTGGGCGGTCTGGTGCCTGACCGGTCGCCGCCTCAAGCGCCTCGTCCCCAGCCGATCGCTGAGGCAGTGGGGCGCCGAGGCCGCCGGCCTGCCCGACTGGCTGCTCGAGACCTCCTACCAGCACGTCGGCGATCTGGCCGAAACGCTCAACCTGCTCGCACCCGGGCCCGAACAGGCCGCGCCCGCGCCGCCCCTGCACCGCCTGATCGAGGAACGCATCCGCCCCCTGGCCCGACTCGATGAGCGCGACAAGCGCCGCGAGGTGCTGACGGCCTGGCGCGAACTGGCGGGTACCGAACGCTTTCTCTACAACAAGCTGCTCACCGGCGCGCTGCGCGTGGGCGTATCGCGCCGCCTGGTCACGCGGGCCCTGGCCGAACTGGCCGGCATCGACAGCGGCCTGATGGCGCACCGCCTGATGGGCGACTGGCAGCCCACGCCCGAATTCTTCGCGCAATTGCTGGCCGACGAGGCCGATGCGGACCTCGATATTTCAAGGCCTTACCCCTTCTTTCTCGCCTCGCCGCTCGAGTCCGAACCGGCCGAACTGGGTCCCGCCGGGCAGTGGCGGGCAGAGTGGAAATGGGACGGCATCCGCGCGCAGCTGATCCGCCGGGGCGGCGAGACCTTTCTGTGGTCGCGGGGGGAAGAGCGGCTCGACGGTCGCTTTCCCGAATTCGAGGCGGCGGCCGAAGCCCTGCCGGACGGCACGGTGCTCGACGGCGAGATCATGGCCTGGCGCGATGGCCCACTGCCCTTCGCCGTCCTGCAGCGGCGCATCGGCCGCAAGAAGCCGGGCCCGAAAACCCTGCAATCGGCCCCCACCGCCTTTCTCGCCTACGACCTGCTCGAGTGCGGCGGGCGGGACCTGCGCGAGGCGCCGCTGGATGAACGCAGCGGCCGTCTCGAAGGCCTGCTGGAGGAGCTCGCCGCTGAAAGGCTGTTCCGCCCCGAGCCGGTCGACTTCGCGGACTGGGACGACCTGCCCGCCCTGCGCGCGACCTCGCGCGAACGCGGCGTCGAGGGCCTCATGCTCAAGGCCACCGAATCTCCCTACCGCGTCGGGCGAAAGCGCGGCGACTGGTGGAAATGGAAGGTCGAGCCCTACACCTTCGACGGCGTGCTGCTGTATGCCCAGCCCGGCCACGGTCGCCGCTCCGGGCTGTTCACCGACTACACCTTCGCGGTCCATCACGACGGCGGCCTGGTTCCCGTGGCCAAGGCCTATTCGGGGCTGACGCAGAAGGAGATCGAAGAGCTCGATCGCTGGATCCGCTCGCACACCACCGACCGCTTCGGCCCGGTTCGCGCCGTCGAGCCGGTACAGGTCTTCGAGCTGGCCTTCGAGGGCCTGACGCGTTCGGCACGCCACAAATCGGGCATCGCCATGCGCTTTCCGCGCATCCACCGCTGGCGCCGGGACCTGTCGGTCGCGGATGCCGACACGCTCGCCCAGCTCGAACGGCTGCTGCCCGCCGAAGCGGGCCCGGCATGAGCCACCCGGCCGAAGGTTACCTCGAGGCGATCGGCGCCGAGCCCCAACCCTTTCAGCGCGAGGCGTGGTCGGCCTGGGCGGACGGACAAAGCGGCCTGATCCACGCCCCGACCGGCACTGGCAAGACCCTGGCCGTCTGGGGCGGACCGCTGGCCGACGCCGTCGACCGGCCGCCGCGCGGCCTCGCCTGGCTGTGGATCACGCCGCTGCGCGCGCTGGCGGTCGATACCGCCAGAAGCCTCGACGCGCCGCTGGAAGCCATGAAACTCGGCTGGCGTGTGGGACTTCGCACCGGCGATACCTCGACGGCCGCTCGACGCAAGCTGCGCGATGCGCCGCCCCCGGCCATGGTCACCACGCCCGAGAGCCTCTCGCTGATGCTGTCCTACGCCGACGCCGACCGGCGCCTGGGCCGCCTGCGCGGCGTGATCGTCGACGAATGGCACGAGCTGCTCGGCTCCAAGCGCGGCGCGCTGCTGGAGCTGGCCCTGGCGCGCCTGCGCGCGCTCAACCCGGGCCTGAAGATCTGGGGTCTATCGGCCACCCTGGGCAACCTGGACGAGGCAATGGAAGCGCTGCTGGGACCAGGACGGCCCGGGCGCCTGATTGCCGGCGACCTGCGGCGCGACATCGAAGTCGAGACCCTTTTGCCACCTACCGTCGAACGGTTTCCGCAGGCCGGCCGCACCGGCCTGGTGCAGCTGCCGGGCGTGGTCGAGGCTGTGGCGCGGGCCGGATCGACCCTGATGTTCACCAACACGCGCTCGCAGGCCGAACTGTGGTTTCGCGGGCTCGAGTCGGTGGTGCCCTGGCCCGAACGGATTGCCCTGCACCACGGATCGATCGACCGCCAATCCCGCCTCGAAGCCGAAACGGGCCTGCGCGAGGGCAAGCTTCGATGCGTCGTGGCCACCTCCAGCCTCGATCTCGGCGTGGATTTTTCGCCGGTTGAACAGGTCATCCAGATCGGCAGCCCCAAGGGCATTGCACGGCTGATGCAGCGAGCGGGCCGCTCGGGTCACGGCCCGGGCCGAAAAGCGCGCCTGATCTGCGTGCCCACCCACGCGCTCGAGATGCTCGAGATCGCCGCCGCGCGGCGGAAAATGGCCGCCGGCGAGGTCGAGTCCCGCTTGCCGCTCGAGGGCTGCCTCGATGTGATCGCCCAGCACCTGGTGACGGTCGCCCTCGGCAGCGGCTTTCGTGAAGACAGCATGCGCGCCGAGATCGGCCGGACCCGCGTCGGCCGCTCGCTGAGCCCGGCGCAGTGGCAGTGGCTGCTCGATTTCATCACGCGCGGCGGGCCGGCGCTGAAGGCCTACCCCGACTTCCGCCGCGTCGAGCGCGACGACGACGGCGTCTACCGCGTTCACGACCGCCGCATCGCACGCATGCACCGCATGTCGGTGGGCACGATCACCGCCGACGCCAGCCTCGAAGTCCGGGTCAAGGGCGGGGCGCGGCTGGGGCATATCGAGGAGCGCTTCCTCACGCGCCTGAAAACCGGCGAGGCCTTCATCTTCGCCGGGCGCGCGCTGAAGCTCGAGCGCATCCGGGACCTCACGGCCTGGGTTCGGCCCGCCGGCTCCAACAAGGCCAGCGTGCCGCGCTGGGCCGGCGGCCGGCTGCCCCTGTCGACCCTGCTGGCCGGCAGCATGCTCGACCTGCTTGCAGATTTCGAGAGCACACGCGGCCTGCCCGACGATGCCGGCACGATCATCCCCTTGCTGGACGAGCAGAAACGCCGCTCCGCGCTACCGGGGCCCGGGCGGCTGGTCGCCGAGCGCGTCAAAAGCCGCGAAGGTGCCCACCTCTACCTGTTTCCCTTCGCCGGGCGACTGGCCCACGAGGGCCTGGCCGCGCTGCTGGCCTGGCGGATCGGCCAGCGCCAGCCACGAACGTTCTCGCTGACGGTCAACGACTACGGCATCGAGCTGGTCAGCCAGGACGAAGTCGCCCTGACGGTCGCGACCCTGCGCGAGATGCTTTCCCCGGAAAACCTCCTCGAGGACGTCCTGGCAGCACTCAACGCCTCGGAAATGGCCCGCCATCGCTTTCGCGACATCGCCCGCATCGCCGGCCTGGTCTTCCAGGGCTATCCCGGACGCCAAAAGGCAGCGCGCCAGGTCCAGGCCTCCAGCGGCCTGATATTCGACGTCTTGAGCGAGCACGACCCGGCCAACCCCCTGCTCGATCAGGCGCGGCGCGAGGTGCTCGAAGCGGAGCTCGAATTCAGCCGCCTGAGCGACTGCCTGCGGGCCCTGGCCGATCGCGAGCTGATCATCACCGAGCCGGGCCGGCTTACGCCCCTGGCCTTTCCGCTGTGGGCCGATCGACTGCGCGGCCAGCTCTCGAGCGAGAAGTTCGCCGATCGCGTCGAGCGCATGCTCGCGCGGCTCGAGCAAGAACCCCGACGAAGCACGGCCCGATCAGCATGAGACTGACGCTGGCGGGACAACGAATCGAACTGCTGCCCGAGGGCGCCGCCTGGTGGCCAGCGCGAGAAACCCTGCTGGTCGCCGACCTGCATCTGGGCAAGGACCAGGTGTTCCGGCGCCACGGCCTGGCGGTGCCGTCGTCGGTACTCGACGGCGAGCTCGAACGCCTCGACCGGCTGCTCACAGCCCGTCCGGCGCGTGAACTGATCGTCCTTGGCGACCTGGTCCACGCACCGCCCGAGCCCGGCGAGGCGTGGCCCGACGCGATCGGCGAATGGAGACGCCAGCACGACAGGCTCGAGATCGGCGTGGTGATCGGCAACCACGACCGCGCCCTCGCCGTCCAGCTCGAGCGCTGGTCGGTGTCGAATCTCGGCGATCGCCACGAGTGCGACGGTCTCGTGCTGGTGCACGAAACATCGCTCGAGCGCCCCGAGCCCGGACTGTCGGGCCACGTCCACCCGGTCGCGGGCATCCGAAGCGGCCCGGAGTACGTGCGACTGCCGGTCTTCGCGCGCCGCGACGACCACCTGATCCTGCCCGCCTTCGGGCGATTCACGGGCGGCCACGACCTCGGGAAACACCCCGACTGGCAGTGCCTGGCCGCCGCCGGCCACCGCGTGATCGCACTCGGCTAGACTGACGGGTAGATGCACTCCGACACCCGCCATTTCCGCATTGCCATCCTCGGCGCCGGTTTCGCCGGCATCGGCACGGCGATCCGCCTTGTCCAGCGCGGCGAGACGGCGTTTTGCATCTTTGAAAAGAGCAACGGCGTGGGCGGAACCTGGTGGGTCAACCGCTACCCCGGCTGTGCCTGCGACGTGCCCTCGCGCCTGTACTCGCTGTCGTTCGCGCCGAACCCGGACTGGACCCGGCACTTCGCCCCGCGCGCGGAGATTCAGGCCTATCTCGCGCGCCTTGTCGACGAACACGAACTTGGGCCGCATCTGCGCACCTGCACGGAAATCGTGCGGGCGAGCTGGAACGACGGTGAGGGTATCTGGCGTTTGCAGGACCAACTGGGGAGGCACTACACCGCGGAGGTGCTCGTCAGCGCAATCGGCGGCCTGTCGCGACCGGCCTGGCCGGACTTTCCGGGGCTGGAGCGCTTCGCCGGCCGCGTGGTGCATTCCCAGCAATGGCCGGAGGATCTCGATCTCGCCGGCCGGCGCGTGGCTGTGGTCGGCACCGGCGCCTCGGCCGCACAGTTCGTGCCCGAAGTGGCCCGGCGGGCCGGACACCTGACAGTCTTCCAGCGAACCCCGGCATGGATCGTTCCGCGTCGCGACCGGCCGATTCCCCGCTGGCGGCGCCGGCTGTTCCGCCGCCTGCCTGGCCTGATGCGCCTGCCGCGGTTTGCCATATGGGCCAAGAACGAACTGCGCGTACCGGCCCTGGCGCGCTGGCACTGGCTGGCAGCCGGCTATCGCTGGCTGGCCCACCGCCACCGCCGGCGCCAGGTGCACGACCGCGGACATGCGCGAGAAGCTCAGGCCCGACTACGCCATCGGCTGCAAGCGCGTCATCCTGTCCGACGACTTCTACCCGGTCTTCAATCGCGACAACGTCGCGCTGATCGACCGCGCCGTCGAAAGGGTGGCCGAAACCGGCGTGATCGACGCCACCGGACGGGAACACCCCGCCGACGTGCTGATTCTCGCCACCGGCTTTCGCGCCACCGAACCGATACCCGAGGGCATGATCATCGGCCGCGAGGGCCGCGACCTGGCCCAGCAGTGGCGCGACGGGCCCGCCGCCTACAAGGGCACCACCGTGCACGGCTTTCCCAACTTCTTCATGCTGCTCGGACCTAACACGGCGCTCGGCCACAGCTCGGTGCTGCTGATGATCGAATCCCAGATCCGCTACCTGCTCTCGGCGCTGGACCACCTCGACGCACACGGCGCCGGCCGCTGGAGGTACGGGTTTCGGCGCAGCAGGACTGGAACGATCAGCTCGAACGGCGCCTGAGCCGATCGGTCTGGAACGCCGGCGGCTGCAGCAGCTGGTACCTGCACCCCCGCTCGGGGCGAAACACCACCCTCTGGCCGGGCTTCACCTTCGACTTCAGGCGTCGCCTGCGATTCTTCGACCGCAAGGCTTACCGTCGCACCGGCGATTGATCGCTATTTCAACAATCCGATTTCGCGCAACCGCTCGAGCAGGTAGTCGTGCGAGGCGATCGGCTCGTAGCGATCGGGGTTGTCCTCGCCGGCGCAGCCCGGCAGCGTCTCGATGACGAAATCCGGATTGGGGTGCAGGAAGAAGGGAATCGAGTAGCGCGAGCGCTTCGCCGCCTCGCCGGGCGGGTTGACCACCTTGTGCGTGGTCGAGGGATAGACGTGGTTGGTCAGGCGTTGCAGCATGTCGCCGACGTTGACCACGATCGTTCCCGGCAGCGTCGTGACCGCGATCCAGCGCCCGTCCCGGGTCAGGATTTCCAGGCCCTGCTCTTTCGAACCAACCAGCAGGGTGATGAGGTTGATGTCCTCGTGCTGCGCCGCACGCACCGCACCCGCCGGCGCATTGTCGATTGGCGGATAGTGCAGCGGACGCAGAATGGAGTTGCCGTAGTTGGTCTTGTCGGCAAACCAGTCGGGCGCCAGGCCCAGGTCGCAGGCCGCGGCCTGCAGCACGCGATCACCCACCGACTCGAGCGCGTTATAGATACCCATCGCGCGATCCCTGAAGCCGGGCACTTCCTCGGGCCACTCGTTGGGCAGGAGGATTTCCGGGTGCGGGTTGTCGGCCGGTGAAAGCGCCCGGCCCACGTGCCAGAACTCCTTGAGATCGGGCACTTCACGACCCTTGGCATGCTCGACCCCGAAACCGGTATATCCACGCGCGCCGCCCTTTCCCGGGTGGTGATAGCGCATCTTGGTTTCTTCGGGCAGGGCGAAGAATTCCCGGAAAGCGTCGTAGGCGTCGTCGATGGTCTGCTGATCGATGCCGTGATCGGTGATGCCGACGAAGCCGAATTCGCGCCAGGCCTCGCCGAGCCGATCGCTGAAGTCGCCCTTGCGGCCATCGAAATCGGCCAGGGAGAGAACCGGAATGCCGGTGTCGTGTGTCGTCGTCATGCCACCAGTGCCCGTTGGACCGAGCCGGCGAGTTGCTCGGCCAGCTGTTGAACCTGTTCGGAATCGAATCCTTCGACCGTCACGCGCACGACCGGCTCGGTGCCGGACGGACGCAGGATGACGCGTCCCTGCCCGTTCAATGCCTGCTCAGCGCGACTGACCGCGGCCGCGATTTCCGCGTTGCCGTCGAGCGCCGTACGACCGTTGCCGCCGCTAGGCACATTGATCATCACCTGCGGGCACTTGGTCATGCCGGCGACGAGATCGGCCAGCTTGCGGCCGCTTCGCGCGACCACTTCGAGCACCTGCAGGGCGCTGACGATGCCACAGCCCGTGGTGGCGCGATCCAGGCAGAGGATATGCCCGGAGGCCTCCCCGCCCAGCACCCAGCCGCGTTCGACCAGCGCTTCGTGCACGTGGCGGTCGCCGACGGCGCTGCGCACGAAGTCGATACCGCGCTCTGCAAGCGCCTGCTCGAGGCCGAAGTTGCTCATGACCGTACCGACGACGCCACCGTTGAGATCGCCGTTGGCATGGCGAGCCTCGGCCAGTACGTAGAGAATCTGGTCACCGTCGATCAGCTCACCGCGATGGTCCACCATCACCACTCGATCGCCATCGCCGTCGAAGGCCACGCCCAGGTCGGCCCGCTCGGCGGTGACCATGCGCGCGAGGTTTTCGGGGTGGGTCGAGCCGCACTCGCGGTTGATGTTGAACCCGTCGGGCTGATTGAAGATGTTGACGACCTCCGCACCCAGTTCGCGCAAAGCTTCCGGCGCAATACGGTAGGTGGCGCCATTGGCACAGTCGACCACGATCTTCAGTTGGTCGAGACGGGTACCCCAGGTCACCGTGCCTTTGCAGTACTCGACGTAGCGACCGATCGCGTCGTCGATACGCCAGGCCTTGCCGAGCCGTTCCGGCGCCACCTGGACCAGCGCCTGGTCGAGCCGCTCTTCGATCCGGGACTGGAGATCGTCCGACAGCTTCTGGCCTTCGCGCGAGAAAAACTTGATGCCGTTGTCTTCGAAAGGATTGTGCGAGGCCGAAATCACCACGCCCGCGGCGGCGTGCATGCTGCGCGTCATGTGCGCGATGGCCGGGGTCGGCATCGGCCCGAGCAGCAGCATATCGACGCCGGCCGAGGAGAAACCGGCCTCGAGCGCCGACTCGAGCAGATAGCCGGAGATGCGGGTGTCTTTGCCGATCACCACCGCGGCATCTTCGCCGAACTGCTCGACCAGCACGCTGCCGGCAGCCCAGCCCAGCTTGAGCACCCAGTCGACCGTAATAGGCGGTTCGCCCACGCGGCCGCGAATGCCGTCGGTTCCAAAGTATTTCATCTTTGTCATTACCCCATTCTAGCGAGTTTGCGCGGCGGCCCCGACCGCGCTTAGAACCTTCAGGGCATCGACCGTCTCGGCCACGTCGTGAACGCGCAGAACCGCCGCGCCCTTCTGGGCGGCAATCAAGTGAGCCGCAAGCGAGGCGGCGACCCGCTCGGCCGGCGTCTCACGCCCGGTGATCGCCCCGAGCATGGACTTGCGCGACATCCCGGCAAGCACCGGAAATCCCATGGCGACCAGCTCGTCGAGCCGGGCGAGCAGTTCCAGGTTGTGCTCGAGCGTCTTGCCGAAGCCGAAGCCGGGGTCGAGCACGATCCGTGATGTGGGAATGCCGGCGGCTTCGCAGGCCAGGACGCGCTCGCGCAGGAAATCCCGGATATCGTCGACGACCGAGTCGTAGGTGGGGTTCTTCTGCATGGTGCGCGGTTCACCGAGCATGTGCATGATGCAGACCGGCACCTCCAGGCGGGCCGCCATCTCGAGCGCACCCTCAGCCCGGAGGCCGTTGACGTCGTTGATCATGGCCGCACCGGCGGCCACCGCGCGTTGCATGACGCCCGGCTTGGCCGTATCGATCGATACCGGCACGTCGGTGGCCGCAACGATGCCTTCGATCACCGGCAAGACGCGCTCGAGTTCTTCGACTTCGTCGACGGGTTCGGCGCCCGGCCGGGTCGATTCGCCGCCCACGTCGAGGATATCGGCACCGGCCGCGACCAGTTCGAGGGCGTGCCGCACGGCCCGATCGGGCGCCAGGAACTCGCCGCCATCGGAAAAGGAGTCGGGCGTGACGTTGACCACGCCCATGACCAGCGTCTTGCCGGTCGCGTGCGCCTGCTGCAGTCGTTGTTCAAGCGTCTCGGCCATGGTCTCGCCAGTATTCGCCATAAGGCCTTGTATTTTATCGCGTCGTACTGACCGCCGGCGGCTGCGATGGACGAAAGATCAGATCGGGAATCGGGATGCGCGCGGATGCCGGCGGCGGTATGCTTTCAGCAATGCTTCCCGCAATGAACGAATCCGACCTTCAGATGCAGCGACTGACCGGCGAGTTGATCCGCTTCGGCACCGCCGGCTGCAGTCTCGGCCGGATACTCGTGGCCGCAACAGCAAGCGGCCTATGCGCGGTACTGCTGGGCGAATCTGACGAAGAACTGGAATCCGAGCTGGCCGCGCGATTTCCCCGCGCCGAGCGGCGCGGCGGTGGCGCGGAATTCGCTGCAACCCTGGAGTCGATCGTGACTCTGGTCGAGCGCGGTCGAACGCCGCTTGAAGAACTGCCTCTGGACCTGCGGGGCACCGTCTTTCAGCGCAAGGTATGGGCAGCGCTGCAGCGAATACCATCGGGCAAAACCACGACCTACGGCGAGCTGGCACGCCAGGTAGGCCTTCCCGGCGGCGCGCGCGCCGTGGCGCAGGCCTGCGGCGCCAATCCGGCCGCGGTCATTGTCCCCTGCCACCGCGTGGTGGCCGCCGACGGGGGGCTCGGCGGTTATCGGTGGGGCGTCGAAAGAAAGCGGGCGCTGCTGAAGCGTGAACGGCTCGATAATTAGTGTTTTGGTGTTTTAGTATTTTGGTGTTTTGGTGGGTGAGGCACCTTAGCCGCCCATCTCACACAGAAAGCACCGATCCCTCAAGCAACCAAAACACCAAAAAACCAAAGAACCAAAACACCAACGGTCACCCCATCGCGGGCTCACCCGAAGGCTCCTCACCCTTGTCGTCGCCGTCACCGCCGCTCGGAGGCTCACTGTCGTGCCATCCCTCGGGCGGATCGGGCTCTTCGCCGTTCATGATCTGGTCGATCTGCTTCGAATCGATGGTCTCGAATCGCATCAGCGCGTCGGCCATCAGGTGAAGCTGCTTGTCGTGGTCGCTCAGGATCTGCGTGGCGCGCCCGTATGCCGCATCGATGATCCGGCGTACTTCCTTGTCGATCTTGCGGTGGGTTTCGTCCGAGATGTTCTTATGCTGAGTGACTGACCGACCGAGGAAGACCTCGTCCTCGTTTTCGTCGTACGACAGCGGGCCGAGTTCGTCGGACAGGCCCCACTTGGAAACCATGTTACGGGCGATATCGGTGGCACGCTCGATGTCGTTGGAAGCCCCGGTGGTGACTTTCTGCTTGCCGTAGATCAACTCCTCGGCAACTCGACCGCCGAACAGGCTGGCCAGATTCGACTCCAGTTCGGTCTTGTTCTGGCTGAACTTGTCTTCCTCAGGCAGGAACATGGTCACCCCGAGCGCGCGGCCGCGCGGAATGATCGAAACCTTGTAGACCGGGTCGTGCTCGGGCACGATGCGACCGACGATCGCGTGGCCGGCCTCGTGATAGGCGGTCAGGCGCTTGCCTTCCTCGGACATCACCATGGACTTGCGCTCGGCGCCCATCATGATCTTGTCCTTGGCCAGCTCGAAATGTCGCTGATCCACAGTCTTGCTGTCTTCGCGGGCGGCGAACAGCGCCGCCTCGTTGGCCAGGTTGGCCAGATCGGCGCCGGAGAAGCCCGGCGTGCCGCGCGCGATCACGCGGGCATCGATGTTCTCGGCCAGCGGCAGCTTGCGCATGTGCACCTTCAGAATTTGCTCGCGGCCCTTGATGTCGGGCAGCGGCACGACTACCTGGCGGTCGAAACGACCCGGCCGGAGCAGCGCCTGGTCGAGCACGTCTGGCCGGTTGGTGGCCGCGATCAGGATGATGCCTTCATTGCCCTCGAAACCGTCCATTTCGACCAGCAACTGGTTGAGCGTCTGCTCGCGCTCGTCGTGACCGCCGCCGAGACCGGCACCGCGCTGGCGGCCGACGGCATCGAGCTCGTCGATGAAGATGATGCACGGAGCGTGCTTCTTGGCCGTCTCGAACATGTCGCGAACGCGCGAGGCGCCGACACCGACGAACATCTCGACGAAATCCGAACCGGAAATCGAGAAGAACGGCACCTTGGCCTCGCCGGCAATGGCGCGCGCCAGCAGGGTCTTGCCGGTGCCGGGTGGTCCGACCATCAGAATACCCTTGGGGATATGGCCACCGAGACGCTGGAACTTGCCGGGATCACGCAGGAAGTCGACCAGCTCGGTAACCTCGTCCTTGGCTTCCTCGCAGCCGGCAACATCGCTGAAGGTCACCTTGACCTGGTCCTCGCCCTGCAGCTTGGCGCGCGACTTGCCGAAACTCATCGCGCCGCCGCGACCGCCGGCCCCGCCCTGCATCTGGCGCATGAAATAGACCCACAGTCCCACCAGCACCAGCACCGGCAAGAGACTGATGAGTATGTCCAGCATGACCGAACGCCCTTCGGGCGGCTTAGCGTCGATCTGAACGTCGTTGTCGAGCAAATCCTTGATCAGGCCGTCGTCACGGGGCGCCATCACGCGGAATTCCTGGCCGCTACTGGTCTGGCCCGTAATGGTTTTGCCGGAGGCGCCCTCCTGGATAACGACGCTTTCAACCTCGCCGTTCTCGACCCTTTCAAGGAACAGCGAGTAGTTCATTTCCTGCGGCTGCGCATCGGGCTGGGAGTAGTGGTTGAACACGCTCATCAGCACGACGGCGATGATGATCCACATCACCAGGTTCTTGGCAAAATCACTCAAAATCTGTTTCTCCGCTTGGGGGCCGTCTGTCTGGGTCGATTCTACGACAATGTGATCAAGGCTGCGTTCAACCCCGTGGGCGGCTGGCCACGATGTAAACCTCGCGGCTCTCGGCCCGCGATGCGCGGGGCTTGCGAACGCGAACGGCCTCGTATTTGCGCTTCAATTCGGCCAGGAAAGGATCGAAACCCTCGCCCTGGAAAACCTTCACGACGAGGCTGCCGGACGGATCCAGCCAGTCGTCGGCGAACGCCGCAGCGAGTTCGGCCAGGTGAATGCTGCGGGCCTGGTCAGCCGGGCCGATACCCGAGATATTGGGGGCCATATCGGACAGGACAAGGTCGGCGCGGCGGCCCTCCATGGCCTCCTCGAGTGCCGCAAGCGGTTCATCCTCGCGAAAATCCCCCTCGATGAAGACCACGTCGTCAATGGGATCCATCGGCAGAATATCGAGCGCGACCACCCGCCCCTGACGCCCGACCTTCTCCAGCGCCACCTGCGACCAGCTGCCCGGCGCAGCGCCCAGGTCGACGACGAACTGGCCCGGCCGGAACAGACGATCCTTCTCGTCGAGCTCCAGCAGCTTGAACGCCGCCCGCGCGCGGTACCCGGCCTCGCGAGCGCGTTTGACGTAGGGGTCGGATTGTTGGCGCTTCTTCCAGTCCATAGGGCGGCTTACGGTGGCTTCAGGTGCGATGATACGGGGGATTGAGGAGTCAGGGGTCGGGATTCAGGGGTCAGGGGGCGAGTGGTGAAGGCGGATGGCGTGGTGCTGACTGGCCCGTAAGAAGCGCCGCGGCGCCCCCTGTGTCGATCGAAGCCAAACCCTGAACCCTGACCCCTGAATCCTGACTCCTCATCCCTAGCGGCACCGCGCCCCAACGCCATGATTCGCGTTAACATTGCCACCCTACTCCAAGCGGCACCCGCCATGCCCCTGAAAAACAGTCAAAAGAAGCACCTGCGCGGTCTCAGCCACGACCTGCACCCGGTCGTGATGGTGGCCGACAAGGGCTTGAGCGAGAATGTTCTCGCGGAAATCGAGCAGGCCCTGGAGCACCATGAACTCATCAAGATCAAGCTGCGCGGCGAGCGCGAACAGCGCCGGGCCTGGATCGACGAGCTGGTCTCGACCACCGGGGCCGAACTCGTCCACAGCATCGGCCAGGTGGTCTGCCTGTACCGCCGCCACCCCGAGAAGCCGAAAATCGAACTGCCTCGCCGCTGAGCGACCCACGCCATGGAACTGACTGAGCACACGGCCGGCAATCACCACCAGATTCGCGGCATCGAACCGAGTCGTCTTTTCGTGACTGACCAGTGGTACGACTCGAGCCTGGTCGTCGGCGCACGCTACCTCGATACGGAATGGCCGGTCACCAGCCTCGCAGAGCTCGACGACGCTCGCATCAACGCTCTGGTCGAACTCGGCCCGGAACTGGTCATCGTCGGCGTAGGACAGCGTCAGCAGATCCTGCCGCGCGAATGCCAGCTGGGCTTCATCCGTCACGGCATCGGCATCGAATGCATGACCCTCGACGCCGCGGCCCGCACCTTCAACGTCCTGATGAGCGAAAACCGCCGCGCCCTGGCGGCGATGATCATTTCTTCGGCAGATAGTCGAGCGGATTGACCGGATCGCCGTCGAGGCGGATCTCGAAGTGCAGCATCTCTTCCCGGCGGTCGTTGCGGCCCATCTCGGCAATCTTCTGTCCGCGCTGCACCTGATCGCCCTCACCGACCAGCCTGCGCCGGTTGTGGCCGTAGGCCGAAAGCAGCTTGTCGGAATGCTTGACGATGATCAGTTCGCCGTAGCCGATCAGCGCCGTGCCGCTGTAGACGACCCGGCCAGCTGCCGCGGCCACGACGTCCTGGCCCGGCGAACCGGCCACGCCGATGCC
The DNA here is from genome assembly GCA_034520805.1 of Lysobacterales bacterium. Taxonomy (GTDB): domain Bacteria; phylum Pseudomonadota; class Gammaproteobacteria; order Xanthomonadales; family Wenzhouxiangellaceae; genus Wenzhouxiangella. Next base: position 34,262 of record JAXHNG010000003.1, read on the forward strand.
CTTGCGCGTATCGGCCGGGTCGAAGGATCGAGCCAGTCGGCCTTCGGTCGGCCACTGCCAGGCCACACCACCGACGCTACGGGTATTCCCGGAAGCAGAAGCGCCATTGGGCGTATCCGCCCGCGACTGCGAAGATCCCGAAGACTCGGAGGGAGCGCTCGGCGACGACTCCGACGTCGACGACGATCGCGACCCGGGTGGCGGTGTTTGGGTCGCCTGTTCAGATTCGTCCGGTCGCGAGGGCGGCGCTGGCGGCGCACTCAGGCGCAGCTCCTGTCCCGGGCGGATCGTGTACGGGGCACCGATGCCGTTCCATTTCGCGACCTTGCGCCAGTCGAGACCGTAGCGAAAGGCAATCGAATAAAGCGTGTCGCCACGCTGCACCCGGTACCAGGCCGGCGGCGCCTGAACCGCTCGCTTGTCCGCTGCGGGGCGCGACGGCGACTGACGGTCCGGAGTCGGCTGCCAAGGAGCGCAGCCGGCCAGCAGTGAAACGACCAGCAGCAGCGGCCATGCCGCTCTTGCGCCTACCAGAGCCACCAGACCAGCCCCCCGAGCGCGGCAGCCGCAACGACCAGCCAGCCGATCAGGTCGACCCAATCGCCGAGCCGTTCGGCAGCGCGCTCGCCGCCGGACCAGACAATGCCCGAAACCAGGTAGAAGCGAGCGCCACGCCCGACCACCGAACCGATGATGAAGCCCAGCATCGGCGCACCCAGTGCGCCGCCGGCAATCGTGATGATCTTGAACGGGATGGGCGTGAAGCCGGCCAGCATGACGAACCAGACACCGTAGGATTCGAAGGCGTCGACCGCGGCCTGATAGGCGCCGAGGTAGCCGACACGCTCGATCAGCGGCAGCACCGCCTCGATGGCCAGCCAGCCGATCAGGTAGCCGAACAGGCCGCCGATGACCGAACTCACCGTGGTCAGGAATGCCAGCCGCCAGGCCGCCGAACGCTCGGCCAGCACCATGGGGGCGAGCATGACGTCGGGCGGGATCGGAAAGAAGGTGGCTTCGGCGAAGCTCAGCCCGGCGAGGTAACGCCGCGCGTGACGGTGGCGCGACCATACGAGGACCCGATCGTAGAGGCGCCGGAACATGGGGTCAGCAAGCCACTGGTCAGTCCAGCCCCTCGAGCAGCGGCACGAAGGTCACCGCCCCGAGCTCCTCGCGATCGAAGCCCGTTTCGGTTCGTGTGACCCGCACCAGCTGCTGATGATGGTCGGCGTGTTCAGGAGCAACCAGCACGCCCCCGACGCCCAGCTGCTCGTAAAGCGCCTCCGGGATACGCCCGCCGGCCGTGACCAGAATGGCGTCGAACGGGGCCTGCGAAGCCCAGCCTTCCATGCCGTCGGCATGCCGGGTGTAGATCGTGTGCAGGCCGAGGCGGTGAAAGCGCTGGCGGGCGCTTCGCTGCAGCTCGCCGATGCGCTCGGTGGTGAAGACCTTGTCGGCCAGGCGCGCCAGGATGGCGGCCTGGTAGCCGGAACCGGTGCCGATCTCGAGCACCTTGCCGAGCCGGTCTTCGCGCATCACCGCCTGCGTCATCATGGCAACCACGTAGGGTTGGGAAATGGTCTGGCCGCGGCCGATCGGCAGGGCGGTGTCTTCATAGGCGCGCGAGGACAGGGCCTCGTCGACGAACAGGTGGCGCGGCGTGTCGAGCAACGCCTGCAGCACGCGCTCGTCGCGGATGCCTTTCTCGCGCAGGCGCCGCACCAGCCGCTGGCGGGTGCCTTCCGAGGTCATGCCGATACCGCTGTGCGCCTTCGAAGTCATCATCGTGCTTGGCGGTAGCGTCCGCTGTTGAGTTCGTCGATCCAGTTGCTCACGTCATCGAGCGCCTGGTAGCGCGTCAGGTCGACATGGATCGGGGTCACCGATACGTAACGATTGCGCACCGCATGAAAATCGGTCCCCGGCCCGTTGTCTTCCTCGGAACCCGCCGGACCGATCCAGAAGAAACGGCGCCCGCGCGGATCCTCGATCGGAATGACGTCTTCGGATCGATGCCGATGCCCCAGTCGCGTGGTCTCGAAGCCCTTGATTTCTTCCCACGGCAAGTCGGGTACGTTGACGTTAAGAATGGTGTCGGCGGGTAACGGCTTTTCCTTGAGCTGCGCCATGAGCATGCAGGCGGCCTCGGCCGCCGAGTCGTAATGATACGGCCCGTCCTCGCTGTAGGCCAGCGAGACAGCCATGGCCGGAAGACCGAGGAACCGGCCTTCCATGGCGGCGGCAACGGTGCCCGAATAGAGCACGTCGTCGCCCAGGTTGGCGCCGGCATTGATACCGGAGACCACCATGTCGGGCTCGTCTCCGAGCAGGCCGGTAATGGCGATATGAACGCAGTCGGTCGGCGTGCCGAAGACCTTGAAAACGCCATCGCGCCGCTTTTCGACGCGAATCGGCTGATCGAGCGTGAGCGAGTTGCTGGCGCCCGAGCGGTCGCGGTCTGGCGCGACCACCGTGACCTGGTCGGAGTGCTCGACCAGGCGTTCGGACAACAGCCGAATTCCGGGCGCGTGAAGCCCGTCGTCGTTGGCAATCAGAATATGCATGCTTGAACCGGAAGGTCAAAGGCATAACTATAAACGAAGACCGCAATCGAGAAATGACCATGAGCGAATCCGACGACGATACCGACCTGTTCCGCGCCGCGGTCGGCGACGTGCGCCGGATCCGCAGCAAGCGAGACCACTCTCGCCCCGCGCCTCCGCCGCCGCGACCAAGCCAGAGGGAGCGCGACGAGGCCCGGGTCATGGACGACCTCGCGCACGGCCCGATCGATTTCTCCAGCGTCGAGACCGGCGAGGAGATCACTTACCTCCGCCCCGGGCTTCAGAACCGGGTTCTCACACGGCTTCGACGCGGCCACTGGCGGGTCGAAGACGAGCTCGATTTACACAGCATGAACCTCGAGGCGGCGACGGGCTCCATCCGCCGATTCCTGCTGGAGGCCGATCGCGACCGTATGAGCTGCGTGCGAATCATTCACGGCAAGGGTCTGCGTTCGGGGCCAGGAGGCCCACAACTGAAACGACTGACCGCCCGGCTGCTGAGCCGTCACAACCGGGTGGCCGCCTTCGCCTCCGCCCCGCCCCACGACGGTGGAACCGGCGCCGTCTACGTGCTGCTGAGAGCGCGGCGATGAGCGGACTGGAGGGACCCTTTGCCGCGTTGCTGATGCTCGCGGCAGCCATCGTTTTCTGGCTTTCGGCCGTCAACGCCCGCGACCGCGCCCGCGACCTGGCGCGGAATTTCTGCAAGCGCCAGGGCTGGCAGCTGCTGGACCAGACCGTTGCACTGCGGTCGCTGCGCCCCGTGCGAACGAACGACGGACTGCGCTGGCAACGTCGCTACCGTTTCGACTTCAGTCCGGAAGGCACGGGCCGCTTCAAGGGAGAGTTGACGCTCCAGGGCGGGCGCGCGATCCGGGTCTGGGGCGAGCTCGAGGACGGGGGCCGCCTGATCGAGCCGGAGAGCGCCCCTGAGCCCTGACCCCTGACTCCTGACCCCTGACCCCTTACTTGACAACCTTCAGATTGGGTCGCGATTTCCGCTCCGGCCCGGAACGATCATCCGTGGGATCGTTCGAATCCGCGTCATCTGCGCCGTCGTCATCTTCATCACCGGGGAACATCATGCCGCGGCCATTCTCGCGCGCATAGACCGCCTCCACTGCATTCATGGGCACAGTAACGGCCTGGGAAACGCCGCCGAAACGCGCCACGAAGGTCACCATCTCGGCGTCCATGAGCAGGTCGCGGACCGCGCTTGGAGAGACGTTGAGCACCACACGCCCGTCCTGGACACTCGAGGGCGGAACCTCCAGGCCGGGCTGATCGGCGTTAACAAGCAGGTGCGGCGTCAAGCCGCAATCGACGATCCACTCGTGAATGGCACGAACCAGATACGGTCGACTCGAAAGCATGGTCACTCGCCCTCCCGCAGGATGCGCTCCGCCTCCGTCAGGCTGCGCTTGAACGAGTCGCGCGCAAACATGCGCTCCATGTAGCGCAGGGTGTTAGGGGCTTTCTTCGCCGTCAACTGGACATCGTAGGCCGGCAAGCGCCAGAGCAACGGCACCAGCGCGCAGTCGACGAGGGAAAGCTCGTCGCTGAGCAGGAAGGTACGCAGCCCGAACAGCTCATCGGAAGCGATAATCTCTTCGTTGAGCTGCTTCTTGGCGGCCGCCACCTTTTTCTGCCCGCCGGAATTCTCGATGATCTTGGCCGCCTCGATCCAATCGCGATTGATGCGGTACATCGCCTGGCGCAGATAGGCCCGCGACAAGGGGTCGACCGGCATCAGCGGCGGATGCGGATAACGTTCGTCAAGGTACTCGGTGACAACCCAGGTGCCGTAGAGCTTCAGATCTTTGTCGACGAGAGTCGGCGTCTCGCCATAGGGATTGAGCTCGGCGAGATCGGCCGAGGCCGCCCGGTCTTGCTCGATGTGGATTATTTCCACGTTGATACCCTTTTCCGCCAGCACGAACCTGACGCGATGGCTATCGAGGGAATTTTCCGAAGAATAAAGAGCCATCATAAAGCAGCTACTCCCTTGGTCAGTGCGTCGAAAAGGCGCCCCCGCCGACGCACAATCACTTCTTCACATCCTTCCAGAACTCCTGGTAAAGGAGCCAGGCAAGGCACGTGAAGGCAACCAGGAACAGCAGCACCCAGATACCCATCTTCTCGCGCTTGAGAACGGCTGGTTCGGCGGCGTATTCCATGAATGCGACCAGGTCGCGGACGTGATCGCTGTATTCCTCCGGCGAAAGCTTGCCTTCCTCATCGAGTTCCAGTTCGACGATGTCGACGTGCTCGATGCCTTCGTCATCCGTGTAGGACTCGATAATCGGCCGCTGGATGCCCTGCAACTCCCACAGCACGTGCGGCATGGAGGTATTCGGCATCACCGTGTTGTTCCAGCCATCTTCGGTCAGGTAGTAACTCTTGAGATAGGAGTAGATCCAGTCCGGTCCGCGTGAACGGGCCGTCAGCGTCAGGTCCGGCGGGGCGATGCCGAACCATTCCGTGGCCTCTTCTGCATTCATGGCGCTGAGCATGGGGTCGGCGACTTCCTGATCGCCTCGCAGCAGGAACTCCTGCACATGCTCTTCGCTCAGGCCGAGGTCCTCGATAAGGCGGTTGTAGCGCAGGTACTGCATGGAATGGCAGCCCGAGCAATAATTGACGAACATCGCCGCGCCGCGCTGGAGTGACGCCTTGTCGTGCACGTTGATGTTGGCGTGCTCCAGGCCCTCGCCCCCGCCGGCGGCCACGGCAAGGCCGGAAGCCAGCAAGGCGGCTGCTGCAAGAATGTTTCTGAATCTCATCACTTGGTCACCCGCTCCGGTTCCGGTTTGGTTTTCTCGAACTTGGTCACGATCGGCAGCAGCGCGAAGAACGCGAAATAGTAAATGGTCCAGATGCGCGACTCGAGCGTCTGGAGGTCCGTTCCCTCACCCAGCGCCAGCATGCCCAGACGAATGAAACCGACCACGAACAAGGCGAGCATGATCTTGCTAGGCAGGCCCTTGTAGCGCATCGAACGCACCTTCGAGCGGTCCAGCCAGGGCAGGAAGAACAGCACGAAAATGGCCGAACCCATGACCACCACACCAAAGAACTTGTCGGGCACGGCCCTGAGCATGGCGTAGTAGGGCGTGAAGTACCACACCGGGACGATATGCTCGGGCGTGACCAGCGGATCGGCCGGCACGAAGTTATCCGGCTCGAGGAACAATCCCCCCATCTCCGGCGCGTAGAACAGCACGAAGGCGAACAGGATCAGGAACACCCCGGCGCCGAACAGGTCCTTGACGGTGTAGTAGGGGTGGAATGGAATGCCGTCAAGCGGCCTTCCTTTCGTGTCCTTGTGCTTTTTGATATCGATGCCGTCGGGGTTGTTGGAACCGACTTCGTGCAATGCGACAAGGTGCAGCACGACCAGCCCCAGCAGCGCCAACGGCATGGCCACGACGTGCAATGCGAAGAAACGGTTGAGCGTGGCATTGGAGATCATGTAGTCGCCACGGATCCACTCGACCAGCAAATCGCCGACAACCGGCACGGCACCGAACAGGGAAATGATGACCTGCGCGCCCCAGTAGGACATCTGCCCCCAGGGCAGAACGTAGCCCATGAAGGCCTCGGCCATCAGCACCAGCAGGATGAACACGCCGAGGATCCAGATCAGCTCGCGCGGCTTTTGATACGAGCCGTAGAGCAACGCACGGAACATGTGCAGGTACACGACGATAAAGAAGAACGACGCCCCGGTGGAGTGCATGTAGCGGATCAGCCACCCCCACTCGACGTCGCGCATGATGTACTCGACCGATCCGAAGGCCAGGTCGGCATGCGGCGTGTAGAACATGGTCAGCCAGATGCCGGTGACCAGCTGATTGACCAGCACAAGCAGCGCCAGGGAACCAAAATAGTACCAGAGGTTGAAATTCTTGGGCGCGTAATATTCGGTCAGGTGCTCGCGCAAAGTCTTGGAGACCGGCAGTCGCTCGTCGACCCAGGTGCCAACGGCCTTTGCGTTCTTGCTGAGATTGCTCGCGGGCTTGGCCATGATCAGGCTGCTCCTTCGGCTTCGGGACCAACACCGATCATGACGGTGTTGTCGTCAACGAAATGGTACGGGGGAATCACGAGATTCAGCTGCGCCGGCACGCCCTCGTACACACGCCCGGCCAGGTCGAAGCGTGAGCGGTGGCAGGGGCAGAAGAAGCCGCCACGCCACTCGGCATCGAAAGGCTGCGCCTCGACTTCCGGCAGCATCTGTGGAATGCAGCCCAGGTGGGTGCAGTGGATGTTGGCCACCAGGTACTCGGGCTTGATCGAGCGGTGTACGTTCTGCGCATATTCGGGCTGCTGGGTTTCCACCTCGGATTGCGGGTCGGCCAGCTTTTCGTTGAGCTCGGGCAGATCGTTGAGCATGCGCTCATTGCGGCGCATGATGCCGATCGTCTGGCCTCGCCACACCACGCGCATCATCTGCCCCTTCTCGAGGTTGCCGATATTGACTTCGATCGGCGCGCCAACGAGCCGCGCCTTGGCGCTCGGCTTCCAGGACGCGGCAAACGGCCACAGCGCCAGACCGGCACCGACGGCACCAACCACACCCGTCGTCCAGGTCAGCAGTCGACGCCGACCGGGATTCTCCGGCGGCTGCGTGGACGCAAGATCAGTTTCCGACATGAAACACTCCCGATAAATACGATCAAAAGATCAATCAAAACCGCCCGAATGCCCTTTGGAGGCAATGCCTGGCGACGCTTCGCCCGAAAACGCCGGCGAATCCTTAAAAGGCCGCGGCCGCCTGTTTTCCGGCAACGAGAAGACAATCAGCCGACTATTTTAGCGAAAAATTAAGCAAATACTCAATTCCGGGCTGGTATCCTGCATCTTTTTCTACGGTCAAAAGCCGCCGCACGTGCCCGCCACGGGATTAATTGGCGGGCAGTCTAAGATATAGTCGTTCCATAGCCTGACAGACCCACCCGGCCAAGTCCATGACGCGCATCATTCATTTCGCCGTGCAGTTCGTGGTAATCGGCCTGGCCGTGGCCTTCATCCTTGTCTGGATCTGGCCGCAGCTTCTGCCGGCATCACACCAGAATCCGGCCGAGCCGGTGAGTTCCTACGCCGACGCCGTCAACCGGACGGCCCCGTCCGTGGTCAGTGTCTATACGCGCACCATGGTCACCGAACCCCTCGGCCTCGAGTTCTCCGACCCACTGTTCAGCCGGCTCTATCGTGATCGCACGGTAACGCGCCCGCGCCGCGGCCTCGGCTCGGGCGTAATCATCTCCAGCGACGGGCTGGTTCTGACGACACAGCATGTCATATCCGGTGTCGACGATATCCTGGTCGCCCTGTGGGACGGGCGCGTGGCCGATGCCAGCGTGGTCGGGTCCGATCCGGCAACCGATCTCGCCCTGCTGCGCGTCGACCTCGGAGACCTGCCTGTGGCCACCCTGGCAAAGGACGACAACCTGCGCGCCGGCGACGTCGTCCTGGCCATCGGCAACGCCTTCGGGCTGAGCCATACCGTGACCATGGGCATCGTCAGCGCGACCGGGCGTGGCCACCTCAGCCTGGCCTCCCACGAGGATTTCATTCAGACCGATGCCGCCATCAACGCGGGCAACTCCGGCGGGGCACTGATCAACCCATCCGGCGAGGTGGTCGGCATCAACAGCGCTTCGATGGGCCAGGAAACCGGCGCCCAGGGGATTTCGTTCGCCATTCCCGCCTCGGTGGTACGCCGCGTCACCCAACAGATCATCGAGTACGGCCAGGTCACGCGCGGGTGGATGGGCGTCGAGCTGAGCGATGTGAGCCTGCGCCTGGCCAACGCCGAGGCGCTGCAGCCCGGGGCCCGCGTCAGCCAGGTTCACCGCGGCAGCCCGGCCTGGAATGCGGGCTTGCAGCGCGGCGACATCCTGGTAAGCGCAAACGGCGCGCAGGTGCAAAGTGCACGCGACCTGATGCAGCGCATCGCGGCCACGGAGCCGGGCTCGGATATGGAGCTGGAGGTCATCCGGGGCAACCAGTTATTCACGACCAGCGTGGAGCTGATCCAGCAGCCGCCGCCGCAGGACTGACGCTGGTTGGCTGGTTGGCTGGTTGGCTGGTTGGCTGGTTGGCTGGTTGGCTGGTTCGGTGCAGAGGGCATTGCGGGGCCGCTACGCGGCGATGTCACCGAGCTGTTTCATTTGCCCGCACAGTAGACGCGGCTATGCCGCCCACCATTCGGTGACGCTGCCGAACCAGCCAACCAGCCAACCAGCGAACGAGCCAACGAATAAAGTCCCGTTCCGAAGTCGTGCGATAATCCCGCGCCCGCACCCTTTATCCGGAGCCACCGCAGAACATGAGCATCAAATCCGACCGCTGGATTCGCACGATGGCCGAGCAGCACGGCATGATCGAGCCATTCGAGCCCGGCCAGATCCGGCAGTCCAGCGACAACCGGAAAATCGTGTCCTACGGCACGTCGAGCTACGGCTACGACGGGCGCTGTTCGAACGAGTTCAAGATCTTCACCAACATCAATTCCGCCGTCGTCGACCCCAAATCCTTCGACGAGAAGAGCTTCGTGGACGTCACCGGCGACGTCTGCATCATTCCGCCCAACTCCTTCGCCCTGGCCCGCACGGTCGAGTACTTCCGCATTCCGCGCAACGTGTTGACCATCTGCCTGGGCAAGTCGACCTACGCCCGTTGCGGGATCATCGTCAACGTCACGCCGCTGGAGCCGGAGTGGGAAGGTCACGTCACCCTCGAGTTCTCCAACACCACGCCCCTGCCCGCCCGCGTCTACGCCAACGAGGGCGTCGCCCAGTTCTTGTTCCTGGAGTCCGACGAGCCCTGCGAGACTTCGTATGCCGACCGCGCCGGGAAGTACATGGGGCAGCGGGGAGTGACTCTCCCCAAGGCTTGACGGCCCTGGGGGGTTGAGGGGTCAGGATTCAGGGATCAGGGGTCAGGGGGCTAGTGGAGAAGGCGGATGGCGCGGTGCTGTGTGACCAGTAGAGAGTTCGAGTTGGCTTCAGAGCCGGTCACGGCCGCCCTGACCCCTGACCCCTGAATCCTGACCCCTAGTCCGTAATCCTGATCTTCGGCATCCGCACCTTCGCCTCGCGCGACTGGGTCGACAGGCGGCCGGCGACGCGGCGGGCGATTTCGCGGAAGCGCCGGGCGGCCGGGTGCTCGGGGTCAGCGACCACAATTGGCGTTCCAACATCGGTCGTTCGACCCACCTCGGCCTCGAGCGGGAGCTGGCCCAGATTGGGTAGACCGGTTTCGCGGGCAATGCGCTCGCCGCCACCGCGTCCGAAAACGTCGTCCTCGTGCCCGCAGTTCGAGCAAATGTGGGTACTCATGTTCTCGATAACGCCCAACACCGGCACCTTGACCTTGTTGAACATGGCCACCGCCCGGCGCACGTCGTCGACGGCCACCTCCTGCGGGGTGGTCACGGTCACCGCCCCGGCCACCGGAATGCGCTGAGCCAGGGTGAGCTGGATATCGCCGGTGCCCGGCGGCAGGTCGATGACGAGATAGTCGAGCCCCTGCCATAGCGTTTCCGACACCATCTGCTGAAGCGCCTGGGTCGCCATGGGGCCACGCCAGATCATGGCCTGGTCGGTATCGACCAGCACGCCGATGCTCATGACCTGGAGCCCGTGGGCCTGCATCGGCAGGATTCGGCGGTTTTCGGTCGTCTCCGGCCCGCCCTTGAGGCCCAGCATGCGCGGCTGGCTGGGGCCATAGATATCCGCGTCGAGCACGCCCACGCTCGCCCCTTCGGCCGCCAGGGCCAGCGCCAGATTGGCGCTGACCGTGGACTTGCCAACGCCGCCCTTGCCCGAGGCGACGGCGATGACGTTTCGAACGCCCTCGATCGGATCCAGCCCGCCCTGGACGGCATGCTGGGGAATCTGCCAGTCGATGTCGACGGTGACCTCATCGACCTCGCCGCCGGCGCGGAGGCGGTCAGACACGGTCCTGGCCAGTTCGTCCCGCCAGCCGGCAGCCGGGTAGGACAGGCGAATGTCCACGGCCGCGCGCTGGTCGCGAACGGCCACGCCGCGCACGGCATCACCCAGCGGCCGGCCGGTGTTTGGATCCTCGATGGCGGCGACGAGCGTTTTGCCTTCCTCGTTGTTCATGCCCGGGGGCTCTCCTTGAAACCGGACTGATATTGTACTCGTTATGGACCTTGGCTGTCGGCTGATCGAAGGGTAGGTCGGTGGTCGCGATCGCTGACGGACGACGCAGAGGGTTTGTACACATGCGCTATGGGTGAACAGGCCTGAAATCTCGTCCGTCGCGGATGCGACCGCGACCTACGGTGCCCTACCCGGGGCGACAAGCCATGCGATAATCGCAAGCTGCTTCCAACCCGATCAACCAACCGACAACATGACCGACAAACGCCGCATCCTGGTCACCGCCGCCCTGCCTTATGCCAACGGCTCGATCCACATGGGGCACATGCTCGAGTACATCCAGACCGACATCTGGGCACGCTTCCAGCGCGCGATGGGGCACCAAGTCGTCTTCGCATGGGCCGACGATGCCCACGGCACGCCGATCATGCTGCGGGCCGAGAAAGAAGGCGTTTCACCCGATCAGTTGATCGAACGCATGCACGCCGAGCACCTCGAGGATTTCGAGGACTTTGCCCTTTCTTTCGATAACTTCTCTTCGACGCACACCGATACCAACCGGGCGCTGGTCGAGCGCATCTGGTCGGCGCTCAAGGATCGCGACGCGGTGCGCACCGAAACGATCGAGCAGTACTACGACACCGAACGCGAGATGTTCCTGCCCGACCGCTTCATCAAGGGCAGCTGCCCGCGCTGCGGCGCGGAAGACCAGTACGGGGATTCCTGCGAGGCCTGCGGCGCCACCTACGACCCGACAGAAGTCGTCGATCCGCGCTCGGTGGTGTCGGGAACCACGCCGGTCATGAGAAAGACCGAGCACTATTTCGTCACGCTGTCGGCGTTCAGCGACAGCCTGAAGGAGTGGATCCGCTCCGGCGCCTTGCAGGACGAGGTCGCCAACAAACTCGATGAATGGTTTAAAGACGGCCTGCGCGACTGGGACGTCACGCGCGACAAGCCCTATTTCGGCTTCCGTATTCCCGACACCGACGACAAGTTCTTCTACGTCTGGATGGACGCACCGGTCGGCTACCTCGCCAGCTTCCACGAGCTGTGCGAGAAACACGGCTGGGACTTCGAGGACTGGCTCAACCCCCATTCCAATGCCGAAATGCACCATTTCATCGGCAAGGACATCATCTACTTCCACTGCCTGTTCTGGCCGGCCATGCTCGAAGGCGCCGGCCTGAAGCGGCCGACCGGCGTCTACGCGCACGGTTTTCTGACCGTCAACGGCACCAAGATGTCGAAGTCGCGCGGCACCTTCATCATGGCGCGCACCTGGCTCGAGCACCTGCATCCCGACTACCTGCGCTACTACTTCGCCGCCAAGCTGGGCTCGGGCCTGGTCGACATCGACCTCAATTTCGAGGACTTCCGCTACCGCGTCAATTCCGACCTGGTCGGCAAGCTGGTCAACATCGCCAGCCGCTCGGCCGGCTTCGTCCACAAGCTCGGCGGCGGCAAGCTGGCGTCCGAACTGCCCGACCCCGAACTCCACCAGCGCTTCGTCGGCGAGCACCTGGCCATCGCCGAGGACTTCGAGAAGCGCAATTACCACAGCGCCATCCGCCGCATCATGGCGCTGGCCGACGAGGCCAACGTCTACATCAACGAGCGCGAACCGTGGAAGCTGGCGAAACAGGACGGGCGCGAGGACGAGGTGGTGGCCATCTGCACCCAGGCGCTCAACCTTTTCAGGCTGCTGATGACCTGGCTGTCGCCGGTCATTCCGCAGACCGCCGAAAAGGCCGCAGATTTCCTCAACACCCGTCTCGACGACTTCAGCCGGATCGGCGAGCCGCTGCTCGATCACGAAATCGACAAGTTCAAGCCGCTGCTCCAGCGCGTGGAAGAAGAGCAGACCGACAAGCTGCTTGCCGCCAGCCGCGAGTCACTGGCCGAGACGGAATCCAAGAACAATGACAGCAATAACGGCAATGAAGACGACACCATGATCCAGTTCGACGATTTCATGAAAGTGGACTTGCGCGTGGCCCGCATCGACAAGGCCGAAGAGGTTGAAGGCGCCGACAAGCTGCTGAAACTTCAGCTCGACCTCGGCGAAATGGGCAACCGCCAGGTCCTGGCCGGCATTCGCGGGCACTATCAGCCCGACGAACTGGAAGGGCGCCTGACGATGGTCGTGGCCAACCTCGAACCGCGCAAGATGCGCTTCGGCGTCTCCGAGGGCATGGTGCTGGCAGCCAGCGGCGAAGACGGCAAGCCATTTCTGCTTGCGCCGGACAGCGGTGCCGAACCGGGAATGCGGATCAAGTAAGCGTCTGCGGCATGGACCTGGTGCTGATCGTCATTTCGGCCGCGCTGGTCAACAACTTCGTGCTGGTCCAGTTCCTGGGCCTTTGCCCATTCATGGGCGTGTCCAACAGCGTTTCTTCGGCTTTCGGCATGTCGGTGGCCACTGCATTCGTGCTCACGCTCGCCTCGGTCGCGAGCTTCATGGTCACCGAGTGGCTGCTCATCCCGCTTGGGATCGAGTACCTGCGGATCGTCGCCTTTATCCTGGTGATCGCGGCACTCGTTCAGCTCACCGAAATCTACATGCGCCACAGCGCGCCGCTCTTGCATCGGGTGCTCGGCGTCTACCTGCCGCTGATCACCTCGAACTGCGCGGTGCTCGGGGTGGCCTTGCTCAACGTGCGCGAACAAAACAGCCTGGTCGAATCGGCTTTCTACGGCTTTGGCGCGGCGCTGGGCTTCGGCGGCGTGCTGGTCATGCTGGCCGCGGCGCGCGAGCGCATTGCCATGGCCGATGTGCCGGCGAGCTTCCGCGGTGCGCCGATCGGGCTGATCACAGCCGGCCTGATGGCCCTGGCTTTCATGGGTTTTGCGGGTTTTGCCAAGCTTTGAGCTAGTGTACCCCGTCACTCATCTTGTAACTTATAGAGCGCCGTACAAGCCCGAGCGCAAGGCGGCGCTCGCCGGGAAGGGTGGACCCCTTTGCAAGAGCGCCAACGCCGCGATCGGGCTTGTACGGCGCTCCCTTCGGGCGAGCGCCTCAGGGGCCATCTGCAGGGCAGGCGAAGCCGCATGGCGGCATTCGCGAAGCGAATAAAGCCTTGCGAGCGCAGCCGTCGCCCGTGTTGCGATTGCTTGACGTAGCACCCACTACGCCGGCGCAATCGCGCCTTGCATCTGACCCCTGAGGCACTCGCTATAAGTCACAATATGAGTGACGGGGTACACTAGAATCGCTGGACAATGTTCGCTGAGGAAAAACGTCATGAGAACCACACTGCTGCTCATCACCCTCTTTTTCGTGGCTGCCTGCAACTCCGAGACGGCCACCAGCAACGCCGAAGAGGCCGCCTCGACCGATACCGCTTCGACGGATGCGAGCGAACAGGCCGCCGATCGCTCCGGCAACGGGGAGACATCGGCAACGCGGGAAACGGCTTCCACGACCCGAACCGAGGAAACGCGTGAGCGCGAGGCGCCGCATCTGGAAGCGGCATTCGAGGGCCAGACGCGCGCACCGATTCCCGATATCACCGAGGAGTGGACCCTCGAGACGGTCGCCGAAGGCCTCGAACATCCCTGGGCAATCGAGTTTCTGCCCGACGGCTCGATGCTGGTCACCGAACGCCCCGGCCGGCTGCGCCACATCGGCAGCGACGGCAGCGTCTCCGACCCGCTATCCGGCGTACCCGAAGTCGACAGCCGCAAGCAGGGCGGCCTGCTCGATGTGGCGATCGCGCCCGATTTCGAATCGAGCCGTACCGTCTTCCTGAGCTTTTCGGAACCGCACGACGACGGCACGACCAACACGGCCCTGGCCCGTGCCCGCCTGAGCGAGGATCATTCGGCGCTCGAGGACGTCGAGATCATTTTCAGCGTGGTGCCGGCGGTCGAATCGACCGGCCACTACGGCTCACGCATCGTCTTCCAGGACGACAACACCCTGTGGCTGACCACGGGTGATCGCCAGGGCCATCCGGTGCGCCAGAACGCGCAGGACCCCACCAATCACATCGGCACGGTGGTGCGATTGAACTTCGACGGATCGGTACCGCAGGACAATCCGTTCGTCGGCCACGAAGAGAACGCGGCGGAGATCTGGTCCTGGGGCCATCGCAACATCCAGGCGGCAGCCAGGGATGCCGAGGGCAGGCTGTGGACGATCGAGCACGGGCCGCGCGGCGGCGACGAACTCAATCTCACCGAAGCCGGCAAGAACTACGGCTGGCCGACCATCAGTTACGGCATCGAGTATCGCGGCGGCGACGTCTACGAGGGCCGCACCGAGGCCGAGGGCATGGAGCAGCCGGTCTACTTCTGGGATCCGGTCATCGCGCCCTCCGGCATGGATTTCTACAGCGGCGACGCGTTGCCGTCGTGGCAGGGCGATCTGTTCGTCGGCGGCCTGAGGGAGCAGCGCGTCTCCCGCCTGATCCTGGAGAACAACCGGGTGACGGGCGAAGAATGGCTGGAAATCGGCAGCCGCGTGCGCGACGTCAAGACCGGGCCCGACGGCGCCATCTACCTGGTCACCGACCAGCCCGACGGCCGGGTTGCGCGAATCGTAGCCGAGGGAAACTGAACCGCACCGAGCGCGGCCGGGCCGACGAGGAAGGCAGAATCCGATGAGCGCTGACCGGTCAACACAACCCGAGGAACTGCCCTTCGCCGCGCCCTGCCGGCAGCTGTCCGCGTCCGAACCCGTCGGCTGGCTTCGGCTCGGCTGGGCCGACATCAAGGCCGCGCCACGCCAGAGCCTGTGCTACGGCGTCATCATGCTGGCGCTGAGCTACCTCATTACCGCCGCGACCTTGTTGTTCGGCAATGTCGGTCTCTACCTCGGCCTGGTGTCGGGCTTCGTGTTCGTCGGGCCGTGGCTGGCCCTGACCCTGTACTCGATCAGTCGCCGGCTGGAGGAAAAACGGCGCGTCAGCCTGGCTGGCAGCATGGGCGATGCCGCGCGTGCCGTCGGCAACGCCCTGGTTTTCGCCGTGATTCTGACCGTTGTCTTTCTTGTCTGGGCCCGGGCAGCGACCATGGTGCACGTCTTCTTTCCGGCCACCGACGATCCGGGCTGGTCCGAGCTGCTGCCCTTCCTCGCCATAGGCACCCTGATCGGCGCGGTTTTCAGCGCGATTGTCTTCGCCGCCAGCGCGTTCTCCCTGCCGATGCTGATGGACCGGCGAACCGACACGGTTACCGCCGTGGTCACTTCCATTAACGCGGTGTTGAGAAACAAGGGCGCGATGGCCGTTTGGGCGGCCATCATCGTAGGCTGTGTGCTGATCGGCGCGGCCACGGCGTGGCTTGCTTTCGTCGTGCTGCTGCCGCTGATCGGACACGCGACCTGGCACGCCTACCGGCAGACCATTGACGCCAGCCAGTGGCCACCGCTGACGGATTGATTCAGCCGTCGGCTTCCGACTTGGTTTCGTGCTCGGTACCGGCTTCGTGCTCGGGCGGTGAATAGGTAGTGTAGAGCTTGAGCATGCCCGATCCCGAGTTCCTGAAGTTATGCCAGGTACCCGAGGGCACGATACTTACGTCACCGGCGGCCACCCGTTCTTCGCGATCACCGATCTTGGCCACGCCCTCGCCGTCGACAAACCAAAGCAATTGGTCGTGGCCCTCGTGTACTTCGCCGCCGATTTCTCCACCTTCAGGGATAGCCATCAGCACCAGCTGGCTGTTCTCGCCGGTCCAGATGACCTTGCGGAATTCATCGTTGTCCCTGGCCAGGCTTGCGATCGGCAGGGTCGTCTGACTGGTTTCTTTCATCACGTCTCCTCGCGGTTCGAGTCAATATATCGGTATTTTCCTACACAATACCCGGAACGCATTTGCCCCAGATCAACGCTCACGCGATCCGGCCACTGCCACTATCATGACGCCATGCTCTCCGCCATCCTGACATTGACCGCAATGGCGCTCGTTATCGGGGCCGCCCTGCCCTGGTTGAGCCGTCGTCTCGCTCCCGACGAGGACCGCCTGGTCGAGCAGATCAACGAGATCCTGCCGCAAACACAATGCGCGCAGTGCGGCTACCCCGGCTGCCGGCCCTACGCGCAGGCGATCGCCGACGGCGAGGCCGAAATCAACCAGTGCCCGCCGGGTGGCGACGACGGCGTAAAGCAGCTGGCCGCGCTGCTCGACGTGGAACCCAGGCCGCTGGACGAATCCTGCGGCGAACACAAGCCGCCGATGGTCGCGGTGATCGATGAAGACCGCTGCATCGGTTGTACGCTCTGCATCCAGGCCTGCCCGGTCGACGCCATCCTGGGCGCCCAGCGGCAGATGCACACGGTGATCGAATCCGAATGTACCGGCTGCGAGCTGTGCATCGAACCCTGTCCGGTCGATTGCATCGACATGCTCGAACTGCCCCTGCACCCGCAATGGCCGCGACCCCGGTCCATCCCGATCCGGGTCCGGGAGGCGGCGCATGGATGAGCCGGTACCCGGCGACCGCATCCACGATTTTCCCGGCGGTCTTGCACTCGAACACCACAAGGCGATCGCCTGCGACCGCCCGGTCCGGCGCCCGCCGCTGCCCGAGCGCCTGTTCATCCAGCTCCGCCAGCACCAGGGAGAATCGGGCAGCCTGCTGGTCGAGGTCGGCGAGCGCGTCCGCAAGGGCCAGGCACTGACCGCGGCCGGGGACGACTTCGTGGTTCCCGAACATGCACCCACCTCCGGCACGATCGAGACCATCGGCCGGCATCCGGCGGCCTTTCCGCCAGGCGGCACGCGACGGGCCATCACCCTCGTACCCGACGGGCGAGAGGAATGGACCGAACAACAAGGGCCGACTGACTGGCGTCAGATAAATGCCGCCGCCATCGCCGATCACCTGCACGCTTGCGGACTGGCCGGACTGGGTGGGGCCATGTTTCCGACTGCCGCCAAGCTTCGTGGCGACTGGCCGGGCATTCATACCCTCATCCTCAACGGGGCCGAATGCGAACCGTGGATCGCCTGCGACGAAATGCTCATGCGCGAGCGCGCAAGCGCCGTCGTCGAGGGGGGATTGATACTGGCGCGCGCCGCCGGGGCCGAGCGGGTCGTGATCGCCATCGAGGATCGCATGGGCGAAGTAGAAGAGAAGCTGCGCGAAGCCCGGCAAGCGCTCGGCACGGACGATTCAGTGCGCATCCACAAGGTTTTCACCATCTACCCGGAGGGCGGCGAGCGTCAGATCATCCAGGCCCTGACGGGCCGTGAGGTACCCCACGACGGCCTGCCCCAGGATCTTGGCGTGGTCGTGCACAACGTCGGCACGGCGGCGGCCGCCCGCGATGCCGTTGTCGAAGGCCGGCCTCTGATCGAACGCATCGTGACGGTCACGGGGCCGGGCATTGCCCAGCCGCGCAATCTGCTCGCGCTCGTCGGCACACCCTTCAGCCACCTGGTCGAGGCGGCGGGTGGCTACCGGGGCGATGTCACCCGGCTGGTCCTGGGCGGGCCGATGTCCGGCACGGCACTGGCCAGCGACGCC
Organism: Lysobacterales bacterium; assembly: GCA_034520805.1. GTDB lineage: Bacteria > Pseudomonadota > Gammaproteobacteria > Xanthomonadales > Wenzhouxiangellaceae > Wenzhouxiangella. The sequence goes on from JAXHNG010000003.1 coordinate 52,435, forward strand.
GTGCCGGTAACCAAGGGCAGCAATTGCGTGCTCGCCCTGACCCGCGAGCAAACCGCGCCGACACAGCCGGTCATGCCGTGCATCAACTGCGGCGAATGCGTGCGCGTGTGTCCGGCCCGCCTGCTGCCGCAAACCCTGTTCAAACTCGTCGAAGCCGGAAACTACGACGGTGCCGCCGATTACGACCTGCCCGACTGCATCGAATGCGGTTGCTGCGCGGCCGTTTGCCCCAGCCACATCCCGCTGGTCGACTTCTACAAGCACGGCAAGGATGAACTGGCTCGCCGCCGCCTCGACCGACGCCGCGCGGCCCTGGCGCAGAGACGCTATGAGGCGCGCGAACTACGGCTCCAGCGCGAAAAGGAAGCACGCCAGGCCAAGCGCCGCGAACGCGAAGAAAAGCTCAAGCGCTCCGAGACCGACGCCCAGAGCGAGATCCAGGCCGCGATCGAGCGGGCCAAGCGGAAGAAGGACGGTAGTAATGACTGAGCGGCTACGGTGGCCCGAAGTCGTGGTGCCCGGGACTGAAGAGGGGTCAGGATTCAGGGGTCAGGGGTCAGAAGAACCACCTCGTATTGATCGGAGGGTGCCTTTCCTGACCCCTGAATCCCGACCCCTGACTCCTTCTCTCCGAAAGCCCGCGCAACGGCATGCAGCATCGCGCCTCGATCGAGGATATGCCGCATGAAGTTCCCCACCTCAGGCGCCCCTTTCCAGCCGCCCGCGACCAGTGTGGGCGGCGTCATGCGGCAGGTACTCTATGCGCTGTTGCCGGCGGTCGCAGCGCATATCTGGTTTTTCGGCTACGGCATTCTTTTCCAGATCGCGTTGGCCGTCGGCTTTGCCCTCGCGTTCGAGGCGGCCATGCTCAAGCTGCGCGACCGACCGGTCCGGCTGTTCCTGGCCGACTACAGCGCCGTGGTCACCGGCGTATTGTTCGCGCTTTGCATGCCGCCGCTGGCGCCCTGGTGGATAACAGCCCTCGGCATGCTGTTCGCCATCGTCATCGCCAAGCACCTCTACGGCGGGCTGGGCTACAACCTGTTCAACCCGGCCATGATCGGCTTCGCCGCCGTCATCGTCGCGTTTCCGATGGAACTGAGCCAGTGGCTGCTGCCGCGCTCGCTGTCGCCGGGTCTGCCGGGACTGTTCGAAACCGGCCGCGCCATTCTCACCGGCAGCCTTCCGGCCGGGGTCGACATCGATGCCGTCACCGGCGCGACGCCCCTCGACGCGCTTCGCACCGGCGTGCGCGAGAATCTGCTGATTACCGAAATCCGTCAGGCGCCCATATTCGGCGACTTCGGCGGCCGCGGCTGGGAGTGGATCGCCAACTTCTACGCCCTCGGCGGTCTCTACCTGCTCTGGAAGCGGGTTATCTCCTGGCACGTGCCGGTCGCCGTGATCGCGACCACCGTCATCGTGTCGGCGCCGCTGTGGCTGTTTGGGCCCGACACGAACCCATCGCCGGCACAACACATCTTCTCCGGCGCGCTCGTGCTGGCGGCCTTTTTCATCGCCACCGACCCGGTGAGCGGCTGCAGCACGCCCCGGGGCAAGCTGCTGTTCGGCGCAGGCGTTGCGATCCTGACCCTGGTCATCCGCCGCTGGGGCGGCTACCCCGACGGCGTGGCCTTCGCCATTTTGCTTATGAACATGGCCGCTCCGCTGGTCGACCGAATGACCAAGACCCGCAGCTACGGCCACCGAAGCGCGCGGGACTGACCGCCGGCCGCCGCCGCGGGTTCAGCGGGCGGTTTCCCGACTCTTCTCAGGACGGCTCCAGAACGTCATCGCCAACCGGCTCAGCCTGCGTCATATGGGCGCGGTATGCACAGGAAATGACCGCCACGCCGTAGGCGCCCACGAGCGTATTGAGGAAGGCCGGAATCACGGCCGCGAGCGGAGTGCCGGAGACCTCGGTAAGCCAGGTCAGGGGCCAGGAAATCAGGCCGGTCAGGACCATCGACGCCAGGATCAGGACAGCCAGCCGCGGCCAGTTGGGCTTGCTCAGATCGAGAATGTCGTTCAGGGTCTGGCCGGCGCCGATTGCCATGGCCGGAAAGAGCAATATGACCCGAGAGGCCACGGCAATCGCGAGCAAGCCCATCGCGATCATCAACCCCCAGGTGACTACCCGTCCGGTTTCGGGCCCCAACACCATCATGATGGGACCCAGGAAGACGGCCAGTAGCATTAAGGCCACGATGCTGATGAATGTAAACGCGACCATCGCGCCGGTGTATTGCCAGACTTCCTTTGAAGCGTACACGCCGAGGGCATTCGGCAATCGCTCGCGGCCGAGCAGGATCACGCGGTGGCAGGTCACCGCGAACAGTGCATAAAGAAACATCTGCGGCAGCAACAGCACAAAACCGAGCACGGACAGCTGCTGCTCGGGCTGCTGCGCGTGCCAGACCGCCAGCATTGCAATCCCGATCGCCGGCGGCGCAAGCGCCACGATCAGGGTGCGGCTGTTTTCACGAAGTTCGACGAACGCCTCGGACAAGATGCGACTGATGCTCAGGTTCATCCTCTTTATCCTCCCAGTGCACTTAAAGCCAACCTTGCAACGCTTGAAAAGTTTGCCACCACGCCGCGCGACCTTCAAGACAGGTCACCGACGAACCCCTAGTGTGCCCCGTCACTCATATTGTTGCTTATAGCGAGTGCCTCAGGGGTCAGATGCAAGGCGCGATTGCGCCGGCGTAGTGGTTCTACGTCAAGCAATTGCAACGCCGCAGATGGCCCCTGAGGCGCTCGCCCGAAGGGAGCGCCGTACAAACCCGATCGCGGCGTTGGCGCTCTTGCAAAGGGAACCACCCTTCCCGGCGAGCGCCGCCTAGCGCTCGGGCTTGTACGGTGCTCTATAAATTACAAGATGAGTGACGGGGTACACTAAAATGTGCGCATGCTCATCAACGCCACCTACCGGTGATCGAACGCGGCGCACTTCTGCGCCCCGCCTTGCTGCTCGGCCTGCTTGGTCTGGCAGCCGCTGTGCTGCTCGGCGGGCTGAACCGGCTGACCGAAGACCGGATCGTGGCCGAACGCCAACAGCGCGCGCTTGGGGCCGTCTCGGCCATGCTCGAGCCAGGCAGCTACGACAACGATCTGCTCGCCGACCGCATTGAAATGGCTGTCCCGGCACTGTCGCAGACGGCTCGCGTTTACCGCGCGCGATCCGACGGCGAGCCCCGGGCAGCCGTTTTCGACGTGACCACTGAAAAGGGTTACAGCGGGCCGATCAGGCTGCTGGTTGCCGTTGACGTCGAAGGCCGGGTCATCGGCGTGCGGGTTCTGAGCCATCGAGAGACGCCGGGGCTGGGCGACAGGATCGAGCGCGGCAAGAGCGACTGGCTGACACAGTTCGCCGGCAAGTCACTTGGCAATCCGCCTGCCGGCGATTGGGCGCCGGATCGGCGAAGCGGCGAGTTCGACACCGTAACCAGCGCTACCATAACGTCGTCGGCCGTAATCGACGCGGTGAAGCGGGTCCTGCAGACCTTCGAATCCAACAGGAAAAAACTGTTTGCAACCACCGAAAACGCAGAGCACACGCAATAGAATCGAAGCGCGCGCGATTCCCGCACGCTCACTGATGCCATGTCGCTGAATATGATCCAACCTGCAACGAAACGCATCTGGCTCGACGGGCTGTGGAGCAACAATCCCGGCCTCGTGCAGCTGCTGGGCCTTTGCCCCCTGCTCGCGGTATCCAACACGGCTGTCAACGGACTGGCCCTGGGGCTGGCCACCCTGCTGGTGCTCGTAGTCACCGGCCTTCTGGTCTCCGCTCTGCGAGGCACCTGGCGCCCGGAGATCCGCATTCCCGCCTTCGTGCTGATCATCGCCTCGACGGTCACCGCCATCGACCTGGCGATGCAAGCCTGGCTACACGAGCTCAGCCGCACGCTGGGCATCTTCGTGCCGCTTATCGTCACCAATTGCACCATCCTGGCCCGGGCCGAGGCTTTTGCTTCGAAACAGCCGATTAGCGCGAGCCTGGTCGACGCGCTGGCTCAGGGAACGGGCTTTGCCGCCGTCCTTGTGGTACTCGGCGCCGGGCGCGAGATCGTTGGCCGAGGCACCCTCCTGGACGGTGCTGAAATGCTGTTCGGCGAAGGGGCGGCGAGTTGGACGATTCGGATGCTACCGTTCGACCAGGGGCTGCTACTGGCCGTCCTGCCGCCCGGCGCGTTCATCGGCCTCGGGCTGATGGTCGCCGCGCGCCAGTATCTGGTCAATCGCCCCCGCACCCGTGGCGTAGAATCCAGCGATTCTCCATCGACTGCCGATCCGGCCGCTCCATGAACAAGACCGACCGGGAAGCGTTCTTCCGCCGACTGCGGGAGCTCGATCCCCACCCCACCACCGAACTGCAATACGACACGCCCTTCGAATTGCTTGTCGCGGTCATCCTCTCGGCCCAGGCAACCGATGTGGGGGTGAACAAGGCAACGCAGCAGCTGTTTCCCGTAGCCAACACGCCGGAGACAATCCTGGCGCTGGGTGAGGAAGGCCTGAAAACCTACATAAGGACCATCGGCCTGTTCAATTCCAAGGCGAAGAACATCATCCGCACCTGCCGCGACCTGATCGAAAAGCACGCTGGCGTCGTGCCCGACAGCCGGGCCGAGCTGGAGGCCCTGGCCGGGGTCGGCCGCAAGACGGCCAACGTCGTTCTCAATACGGCCTTCGGACAGCCGACCATGGCGGTGGACACGCACATATTCCGGGTATCCAACCGCACCGGGCTCGCCCCGGGCAAGACGCCGCTCGCGGTGGAGAAAGCGCTGCTCAAGCGCGTTCCGGAACCGTATCTCGAGGATGCACATCATTGGCTGATCCTGCACGGGCGCTACACCTGCCGGGCGCGCAAGCCCCTGTGCGGCCAGTGCCCGGTCTACGACCTGTGCCGCTGGCGGCAAAAATCGAAGCATTTCGAGGCCACGCAACCCGAAGATCTCACGGGCTGAAAGCGCTGCGAGAACGAGGCTGCGAGTCGCCAGGCGAATTACGCATAACCCCTTAGGGACAGTTCTGCGCAGGTGGTGCTAGAGTGTGTTCCAACATCAAGGAATTGATGTCAGCGACCCACACCGAATTCTGGAGGTACAAAACATGACCGATAAAAAATATCTTTTGACCGCGATCAGCACCGTCGCCGCCGCCTCGTTCTCGCTGAGCGCAATGGCCGCCGGCGACAGCGTCGACCCGTTCCAGGCAGAAGATCTGCCGGCCGGCTTCCAGGTCTCCGCCGACGACCACAAGGAAGGCAAGTGCGGTGAAGGCAAGTGCGGCGAAGACAAGGACAAGGAAGGCAGCTGCGGTGAAGGCTCCTGCGGCGAAGACAAGGACGAAGAAGGCAGCTGCGGTGAAGGTAGCTGCGGCGAAGATTCCGGTGACGAAAAGGACGAAGAAGGCTCCTGCGGCGAAGGCTCCTGCGGCAGCGTCTGATTTGTTTTGACAATGTCACATGCATCAACCTTCGATCTGGAAGGAGCCGGGCTGGGCCTCAGACGGGGCCTGCTCGAGCCGCTTCGTGAAGCCGATCTCTCCGAGGTCGGCTTCATGGAAGTCGCTCCGGAAAACTGGATCGGTGTCGGCGGCCGGCTCGGCCGCCGCTTCGCCGAGTACACGGAGCGCTTTCCATTCGTCTGCCACGGCCTGTCGCTGTCGCTCGGCGCGCCCGAACCCCTGGATCGCGGCTTTCTGGAACGCGTCAGGCGCTTTCTGGACCAGCACGACATCCGTGGTTATTCCGAGCATCTGAGCTATTGCTCGGAGCACGGCCATCTCTACGACCTGATGCCGATCCCCTTCACCGAAGAGGCCGTCGACTGGGTCGCCTCGCGCATTCGCCAGACCCAGGACATCGTCGGGCGGCAAATCGCGGTGGAGAACATCTCGTATTACGCCGCGCCGGGCGCTCAGATGAGCGAACTTGAGTTTATCGTCGCCGTGCTGGAAAAGGCCGACTGCCTGCTGTTGCTCGACGTCAACAATATCTACGTCAACAGCGTCAACCACCGCTACGATCCCCACCAGTTCCTGGCCGGCCTGCCCGCCGAACGGGTCGCCTACATTCACGTCGCCGGCCATCACCACGAGGCCGAGGATCTGATCGTGGACACCCACGGCGCGGCGGTTATCGACCCGGTCTGGCAACTGCTCGCCGAGGCCTATCAACGGCTCGGCGCCGTCCCGACCCTGCTCGAGCGCGACTTCAATTTCCCGCCGGCCGAAGAGCTCCTTGCCGAAGTCTCACAGATTCGAACCCTGCAGGACGAACATGCCCCCGCACAGCGACAGCAATTCGCCTCCTGAAAGCCTGCTCGACCTGCAGCGGCAGTTTGCCGGGCATATCCGCAGCCCCGACAAGGTCGAAGCACCGGAGGGCCTGGAAGAGCGCCGGCTGGCGATCTACCGGCGCCTGTTCTTCGGCAATCTGAGCAATCTCTTTTCAAAAAACTTTCCGGTGCTCTACAAGCTCATCGACCGTGAACGCTGGCAGCCGCTGATCCGGGAATTCATGACCGAACACCGTTCGACGACGCCGATGTTCACCGAAATCGGCCGCGAGTTCGTACGGTTTCTCGAGACGGAAAAGCCCGAGGGCCTGCCGCCGTTCGCGCTGGAGCTTGCGCACTGGGAGTTCCTGGAGACCTGCGTGCGCCTGGCTGAAGCCGACCCCAACGAAGTCGTCTGCGAGTCTCACGGCGATCTGATGGCGGCAAGAATCGCAGGCAATCCCACGCTGCGGCTGGCGCAATACCAGTGGCCGGTGCACGAAATCGGTCCGGACCATCAACCCGAGACGCCCCTCGAACAGCCGCTGATCCTCGCGGCCTGGCGCAAACGCGACGACCGCACCGGTTTCATGAAACTCAATGCGGTAACAGCCCGCCTGCTCGAACTCATCGATCGGGAGCCCGAACGCAGCGGACGAGCCATTCTCGAGCGCATTGCCGAAGAGATGCAGGCAGCCGATCCCGAACCCGTCATTGCGTCGGGACGCAAGATGCTCGAGCGCCTGCGCGAGCGCGAGGTGATTCTCGGCGCCCGTTGAAGCCGGGTTCAGTAAATCCCTTCGAGCCGCCAGCCCCGCTGCTTCAACAGGGCGACCAGGCCGTTCTCACCCTGAAGGTGCAAAGCGCCCACGGCAATGATCAGGCCGCCCTCTTCAAGCCAGCCCTCGGCACGATCGAGCATGCGCCGGTTGCGCTCGACCAGCCCGCGCTCCTCGAAATAGCGCACGAGTTCTTCGTCCAGACCGGCCAATTGTTCGCTGGCAAGGGCTTCGAGACGATCCAGGTCACCATCGAGGTAGGCTGCAACAAGCTCGTCGAACTCGGCCTGGTAGGCATCATGATCGGCCACGGTCTCACGGATCAGGCTGATCTGGTGTTCACGCCGCATGCCTGCAAGGAAATCGATCTGCTCATCGACGGCCTCCAGCGCCACGACATCGAGCCCGGCGCCCTGGGCGCGGTAGGACAGCATCAGGTCCATGTACATGCCGGTCTCGGGCGGCTGCGTCCCCAGAGTCAACGCCACGGCCCAGGGCTCGAGGTGATCGACGGTCGACTCGGTCATCCCGTACTTTTCGGTCAGAACGGCCAAGACGCGCTCGTAGAGCGCCGCGTCGAGCACCTGGCTGAGCGGCTCGTCGGCGGAAACCATCGCGGCCCGGAGCGTGTCGAGCATGCCCGCGTCGGGAACCAGTTCGAGCGCGATGCGATCGGCCTCCCGGATGGCCCCGACCAGCGGCTCCGGCCACTCCAGCAGGCGCGGGTCCTCGCTGTGCAGGGTGCCCAGCAGCCAGTTCTGTCGACCGGTCTCGTCGGTAACCGACCAGAAAACCTCTGCCGGGGCCGAGAGCGGCAGCAGCACGATCACGACCGCGGCGGCCAGTCCCCGCCAGGAACTTCGGTGGTCAAACGCGAGTCGGTGCATTATCCTTCCACTTTTCCTGCTTGAATTCTCATGCCCTCAATCGCCAACCGTTTTCGCGGCTTTCAGCCCGTGGTCGTCGACGTCGAAACAGGCGGCTTCAATGCCCGCACCGACGCCCTGCTGGAACTGGCCGTTTGCATCATCGAAATGGACGAAGACGGCTGGCTCTCGCCCGGCGAGGTCATGATGCAGCATATCAAGCCCTTCGAGGGCGCGAACATCGAAGATGCCGCACTGGAGTTCAACGGCATTCGCCCCGACCACCCCCTGCGACCGGCGGTCGATGAACGCGAGGCCCTGAAGAACCTCTTCCAGCCCGTGAGGCACAGCCTGCGCGAGACCGGCTGCAAGCGCGCCGTGCTGGTCGGCCACAACGCGCACTTCGATCTGGGCTTTCTCAACGCGGCGGTCGAGCGCACGAGCTACAAACGCAATCCCTTTCACCCGTTCAGCTGTTTCGACACGGCCACGCTCGGCGGCCTCGCCTACGGCCAGACCGTGCTCGCTCGGGCGGTCGATGCCGCCGGCCTGGCGTGGGACAAAAGCCGCGCCCACTCGGCCGACTACGACACCGAGCGAACCGCCGCACTGTTTTGCAATATCGTCAATCGCTGGCGCCATCTCGAGGAAATCGAGGAGGAATGCGGCTGACCGGTCTGCCAGGCGGGTTCGCGCGCTCTTGAAACGACGGGGTTATCATAACCACGTAATCTCTTACATATCCACGCAACGGAGGAACGCACCATGGCTTTTGAGCTTCCCGACCTACCCTATTCGATGGATGCACTGGCGCCCAACATTTCCCGCGAGACGCTGGACTATCACTACGGCAAGCACCATCAGACCTACGTGACCACGCTCAACGGCATGATCGACGGCACCGAGTTCGCCGACATGGATCTCGAAGAGATCGTGCGCAAGTCCTCCGGCCCGATGTTCAACAACGCCGGCCAGATCTGGAACCACAATCTTTACTGGCGCTGCATGTCGCCCGACAGCGGCAAGGAACCCGAAGGCAAGCTGGGCGAGTTGATCCAGCGCGACTTCGGCGATTACAACCGTTTCGTCGACGAATTCACCCAGGCCTGCGTCAAGCGCTTCGGATCGGGCTGGGGCTGGCTGGTGCAGACGCCGGACGGCAAACTGGAGGTCACCTCCACGCCCAACGCCGAGAACCCGCTGCTGACCGACAACACCGCCCTGCTCGGCTGCGACGTGTGGGAACACGCCTACTACATCGATTACCGCAACGCGCGGCCCAAGTACGTCGAAGCCTTTCTGGAGATCGTCGACTGGGACTTTGTCGCCTCGCGGCTGGACGGTTGATACGCGTCCTGAACCCCGCTCCGTCCGGCGGCGCACTGCGCCGCCGGCGTCTTTCGGGCGATAGAATGTCATCCGCAATCCAGTCCAGTCCGACCCGATGAATCACCTGTTCAACACCTACGCGCGCATGCCGATGCGCGTCGTCCGAGGCGAAGGTGCCTGGCTGATCGACGAGCGGGGCCAACACTACCTTGACGCAATCAGCGGCATCGGCGTGTGCAGCCTGGGTCACGCTCACCCTCGGCTGGCCGAAGCGATCGCCGACCAGGCCCATCGGCTGATCCACACCGCCAACATCGTCGAGTTGCCGCTGCAGGAAGCGCTCGGCGACCAGCTCTCATCCATCAGCGGGCTCGAACGCGCCTTTATCGCCAACTCGGGCGCAGAGGCCGTCGAATGCGCCCTGAAGCTCGCGCGCCTCAACGGTCATCGGCTTGGTATCGAACGGCCCGCCGTGCTGGTCGCCGAGCATGCGTTTCACGGCCGCACGCTGGCTGCCTTGAGCGCGTCGGGCAATCCCGCTATCCAGGCCGGCTACGAACCGCTTGTCGAAGGCTTCGTTCGCGTTCCCTTCGGCGATTCCGAGGCCGCCGAGAAAGCGCTGCAAACCCATCCGGAGATTGCCGCGGTCCTGGTCGAGTCGATCCAGGGCGAAGGCGGCGTCCGCGTTCCCAAAGATGGCTACCTGCCCCGGCTTCGACGTCTTTGCGACGACCACCACGCGCTGCTGATGCTCGACGAGATCCAGAGCGGAATGAATCGCACCGGACGCTGGTTCGCCCACCAGCACCACGAAGGGCTCAAACCCGACGTGATGACGCTCGCCAAGGCGCTTGGCAACGGCGTGCCCATCGGCGCGTGTCTGGCGACCGAAGCGGTGGCCGAAATGATGCGGCCCGGCAGCCACGGCACGACCTTCGGCGGCAACCCGCTGGCCTGCCGTGCGGCCCTGACCGTGCTCGAGGTCATGCGCGACGAGGGGATCGCCGAACGCGCCGAGCGCGCCGGACAACGCCTGATCGACGCCCTGCGCGCGGGCCTCGACGGGCTGCCTTGCGTGCGGGAGATCCGCGGCCGCGGCCTGATGGTGGGCGTCGAGCTCGACCATGACTGCGCCGAACTCAAGTCCGACGCAATCGCCGACGGCGTCATCATCAATGTGACCCGCGGCAAGACGGTGCGTCTGTTGCCGCCGCTGATCGTCAGCGACGAGGAAGTCGATCGCATCGCCGAAGTCGTCGTCGGCTCCATCCGCAAGCGGTACGGCCCATGATTCTCGAAGTCGACGATATCTGGCTCGGCTACGAGGAGACCAGCGTCATTCGCGGCCTGAGTTTCGAGCTCGACACCGGCGAAATCGGTTGCCTGCTGGGCGCGTCCGGCTGCGGCAAGACCACGGCCCTGCGCGCCATCGCCGGTTTCGAGCCCCTGCGCGCCGGCGAGATCCGTATCGGCGGGCGGGTCGCCTCGACGCCGAGCTTCCGGCTGGCCCCGGAGAAGCGCAGCGTCGGCATGGTATTCCAGGACCACGCCCTGTTTCCGCACCTTGATGTAGCCGGTAACGTCGGGTTCGGCTTGCGCAAGCTTTCGCGCGGCGAACGCGGACGCCGCATCGACGAACTGCTGGAACTGACCGGCCTGGGCGGCTACTCCCACCGCTTTCCACACGAACTCTCGGGCGGCCAGCAGCAGCGCGTGGCCCTGGCTCGCGCGCTGGCACCGGAGCCCGATGTGCTGTTGATGGACGAGCCCTTCTCCAACCTCGACGCGCGTCTGCGTCGCCAAGTCGGCGAGGAAGTCCGCAGTATCCTCAAGGCGCGCGGCACGGCCACCCTGATGGTCACGCACGACCAGCAGGAGGCCTTCGCGCTGGCCGACCGCGTGGGCCTGCTCAAGGACGGGCGCATGCTGCAGTGGGATTCGCCCTATCAGCTCTACCATCGTCCGGCGAGCCACTATGTGGCCGCATTCACCGGCCGCGGCAGCTACCTTCACGCGCGCATCGAAGAGCAGACCCTGGTTCACGGCCTGGGCCGCTCACCGGTGCCGCAGGAGCGGCCTGAAGGCGACGATCTGGCCCTGCTGATCCGCCCCGACGACATCCGCCCGGATGCCGACGGCCCGCGGGCGCGGGTCGTCGCGCGCCAGTTCCAGGGCGCGCAGATTCTCTATCGCCTGCAGCTCGATAGCGGCGAGGAGATCGCCGCGCTGTTTCCCAGCCATGACGACTACGCCGTCGACGCGGTCATCGGCGTGACCCTGGACGCACGCCACCTGGTGCTTTTCCCAACCGCCCAGGCCGAATCATTCATCAGCCCTTCGAACCCCAATGGCTACTGAACCCAACGCCAGCCCGGCACTCTACGTCGTCTGCCTGGGCGGGCGTGCCGCCGGCTGCAACGTGGAATTGCACGATGTGGTGTTTGCCGTCGGCACCGATCTCGAGTCGACCCACGAGCAGTTGCTCGACCAGTGGTTCGGCGACCCGAAAGGCCTTCACGTCGATGCCTGGGCGCGGGTGGAGCAGGTGCCCGGCTACCGTGTCGATGTAGCGGGCGATCCCGCCGAGACCGGCATGCGGCTGTTCTTCGTCAATATCGGCGGCTACGCCCCGGGCGAGCTTTGGGAGCGCCACGCCTACGCTCTTTATGCCGGACGATCTCCGTCCGAGGTCAAATCCCGCGCCCGCAAGGAACTCCTGGTAGGCCGCGAGTCCGTCCACCGCGACGATCTCTACGATATCGACGATATTTTGGAAGTCCGTCCCGGCGGTCAGTGGCATATCCACCTTCAGGCCGACCCGGCTGCGGGCGAACCGGCCGTCACCAACGGCTATTTCCCGCTTCCGCGCAGCACGATTGCCGACTGGCGCGCCAGGCAGCAGACGGACTGAACGTTCTTCAGATCGACAGCAGGTCGTCGAGCAGCCGATCGAGCGGTTCCGGAAGGGAGGGTTTCAGATCCAGCGCCACCGGCACCAGGGCCGGCCAGGTCTCGGCCAGAAGCGTGGCGTGACCCACCTTCCGGCCCGGACGCGGCTGCTTGGCGTAATCGTGCCAGTGCAGGTCCGGCATTTGCAGCCACTGACCGGCATCCGGCATATCGCCGATCCAGTTGAACATCAGAGACGGCGCGCGCAGCTCGGTACTGCCCAGCGGCAGGTCGCAGACGGCGCGGACGTGGTTCTCGAACTGCGAGCAGACAGCACCCTCGATGGTCCAGTGCGCGGAGTTGTGCACGCGCGGCGCGAACTCGTTGCCCAGGATGCGATCGCCGGCAACGAAAAGCTCGAGGGTCAGGCAGCCGACATAGTCCAGGTGCTCGGCCAGCCGCTTTCCGCAGGCCTCGGCACGCTCGCGCAGCGCGTCATCGACACCGGCCGGCGCGGCGGCGAGTCGCAGCATGCCGTCGGAATGAACGGTGCGCGACAGGGGGTAGCAGCGCATCTCGCCGGCCGCATTGCGCGCGACCGTGATGGCGCACTCGAAGTCGAAATCGATCCAGCCCTCCAGGATCAGGTCGTAGTCGCCCAACGCCGCCCAGGCCGGCTCGAGATCCTCACGCGAACGAATCAGGTACTGTCCCTTGCCGTCATAGCCCATGCGCCGGGTCTTGAGCAGCGCCGGGTAGCCGATTCGATCCAGCGCATCGAGCAAGTCGGTGCGGCCGGAGACCGCGGCGAAGGGTGCCACCTCGATATCGAGGGACTCGAACAGGCGCTTCTCGGTCAGCCGATCCTGCGCGGCGGAAAAGGCGTTCGCGGCCGGACGGACCGGATGCCCCGACTGGGCCAGGCCTTCCAGCACCGCCGCCGGCACGTTCTCGAAATCGCAGGTGATGCGGTCACAACCGGACAGTTGCGCCAGCGCGGCCTCATCAGTCCAGTCAGCCACCACCAGTTCGCCGAGCTGGCCCGCGCAGGCATCCGGCTTGGGATCGAGAAAAACGAACTCTGCGCCCAGCGGCAGTCCCGCCTGGGCCATCATCCGGGCCAGCTGCCCGCCGCCGAGGATACCGATCTTCATCACGAACGCGGATCGGTTGCGGCGAGGACGGCGTCGGTCTGCCGCTGCCGCCACTGGCGGTAGCGCTCGCGGATATCGGGATGGGACTGACCGAGCATGGAAGCGGCCAGCAGGCCGGCGTTGATCGCCCCCGCCTTGCCGATGGCCAGGGTGCCGACCGGCACGCCGCCGGGCATCTGGGCGATCGACAGCAGCGAGTCGAGACCGTTGAGGGTGCGCGACTGAACCGGCACGCCGAGCACCGGCAGGACGGTTCTGGAGGCGACCATGCCGGGCAGGTGCGCCGCGCCGCCGGCGCCGGCGACGATCACCTCGATGCCGCGCTCCTCGGCCGTCTCGGCATATTCGAACATGGCCTCGGGCGTTCGGTGGGCGGACACGACCTTGACCTCGTGCGGCACTTCGAGCGCCTCGAGCACTTCGGCAGCATGCGACATGGTGCTCCAGTCGCTCTTCGAGCCCATGATGATGCCGATCAGGGGTTCAGACGCCATGAAATTCCCTCCCGCACGGGAAAAGCGAGAATGTTAGCAGCGCCAAGAGCCCGAGTAAACGCGCTTCCCGCAAACGCGCGAAGCGGATACAATCAGGGCCATGGCCATTGCTGATCCACTTCTCGACATTCTCTGCTGCCCGGTCAGCCACCAGCCGCTGCGGCCGCTGGAGAAAAGCCGGGTGAAGAAACTCGCCGAACGCATCGCCGCCGGCGACGTCCAGTACGTCGACCACAGCCCGGTCGAAGACAAACCGCGCGAGGCCCTGATTACGCGCGACGACAAGGTCATCTACCTGGTCATCGACGGCATCCCCGTCCTGCTGCCCGACCGCGGCATCGGCACCACCCAGTTCACCGACCCGGTCTGACCGGCGAGAACGCCTTACAGATCCTCGATCCGCCGCTTGACGAATGCAGCCCGTTCCTCGACGGCGCCGCGTTGCTCATCGCTCATCCGGTCGACATGTCGATACATCATCTTCATGCGCCCGTTCGGCTCGAAACGCTCGCGGTGACGCATGAGGAAATCCCAGTAGAGCGCATTGAACGGACAGGCGTCCTCGCCGGTCGTTTCCTTGACCTTGTAGCGACAGCCGGCGCAGTAGTTGCTCATGCGATTGATGTACTTGCCGCTTGCCGCATAGGGCTTCGAGCCCAGTAGCCCGCCGTCGGCGTGCATGACCATGCCCAGGGTGTTGGGCAGTTCCACCCAGTCGAAGGCGTCGGCATAGACGGCCAGGTACCACTCGCAGACCTGGGCGGGGACCACGCCGAGCAGCAGCGCGAAGTTGCCGGTGACCATCAGGCGCTGGATATGGTGGGCATAGGCGTTGCGGCGGGTTGTGTCGATGGTCTCGTGCAGGCAGTTCATGCCGGTCTTTCCGCTCCAGTAGAAGGCCGGCAAGTCGCGCTCGTTGCCCAGGCCGTTGAGGTCGGCGTAACCGGGCATTTCGCGCCAGTAGATACCCCTGACGAACTCGCGCCAGCCGATGATCTGGCGGATGAACCCCTCGGCGGCGTTGAGCGGCATGTCGCCGTCTCGCCAGGCCTGCTCGACCGCGTCGCAGACCTCGCGGGGCGTGAGCAGTCCGATATTCAGACTCGACGACAGGCGGCTGTGAAACAGCCAATCGGAATCGCTGTGCATGGCGTCCTGGTAATCACCGAAATGCGCGGCGGCCGAGCGGATGAAGTGCGCCAACGCCCGGCGCGCCTGCTCGATGGTCACGGGGTAGTCGAAACCCTGAAGTTCGCCGAAAGCGTTGATCTGCTCGCTCACGACCGCCATAACTTCGCGAGTCGTCTCGTCGGGCGTGAATGACATGGGGGCGGCAGCCGGAGGATCGCCTTTCCAGGCCTTGCGGTTGGCGCGGTCGTAGTTCCAGTCCCCGCCGACGGGCGCATCGCCATCCATCAAATAGCCGGTCTTGCGGCGCATGAGGCGATAGAAAAACTCCATGCGAAGGGACTTGCGATCGGCCGCCCAGTCATTGAACTCTTCAAGCGTGCTGATGAATCGCGAATCGGGCAGGAGGGTCACCGTCACGCCCAGGGCATCCGACCAGGACTGGATTTCCTCGAGCACGCGCCACTCGCCGGGCCAGGTCACGACGATTTCGTCGACCTCGTTCTCCCGGCAGGCCCGCTCGACCAGGTGCGTGAAGCGATCGATGCCGCTGCCGGTATCGAAGCGGTGGTAATCCACCCGCCAGCCCGCTTCGGCTGCTGCGGCGGCAAAGTGTCGCATCGCAGAGAAGATGAGCGCGATTTTCTGCGCGTGGTGCCAGACATAGTCGGTCTCGGCGACGAGTTCGCCCATCACGAGGCGATCGCGCGCCGGATCCAGCGCTTCGCAGACCGGGTTGGGCCAGTGCAGCTGGTCACCGCAGATCAGGCCGAGTCGAATCCCCATAAAGTCATGCCTTGGCTTGAAACGAATAAGAATTTAGCACGTGGAGCGTGCGCGGGCCGTCATGTCCACCCTGCCCGCTCCGGCGATGCGATATAGAATGGGCGTTTTCAACTATTGAGCACATTCATGGGCCCGGCCACCCGCTACTTCGATCTCCAGGAAGCGTTTCCGCTCTACCGCGGCGGGCGGCTGCCGCAGGTGCGGCTGGCCTGGGAGTCCTGGGGCGAACTCGACGCCGACCGGTCGAACGCCGTGCTGATCTTCACCGGCCTGTCGCCCGGCGCGCACGCCGCGTCGAGCACGCAGGACCCGGATCCGGGCTGGTGGGAAGACATGGTCGGCCCCGGGCGCTATATCGACACCGACCGGTTCTTCGTCCTGTGCGTCAATTCGCTCGGCTCGTGCATGGGCTCGACCGGCCCGGCGAGCATCAACCCCGAAACCGGCAAGCCGTGGCGCCTGGCCTTCCCGGATCTCGCGATCGAGGACATCGCCCGCGCCACCCGCCTGGTGGTTGAAGACCTGGGCATCGAGACCCTGCATGCGGTCATCGGCCCGTCCATGGGCGGACTGACCGCCCTGGCCTGGCTCAAACAGTTTCCGCAGAGCACGCGCAAGCTGGCCCTGATCTCGAGCGCCTGCTCGGCCACACCCATGGCGATCGCCATTCGCTCCTTGCAGCGAGAAGCGATCGTCACCGACCGCAACTTCCGCGACGGGCAGTATACGGAAGACAACTGGCCGGAAGTAGGCATGCGCCTGGCGCGCAAGCTGGGCATGATCTCCTACCGCTCGGCGACCGAGTGGCAGCAGCGCTTCGGCCGTCAGAGCCAGGACTATTTTCCGCCGACGCTGTTCGGCATGCGCTTCGCCGTCGAGTCCTACCTCGAAACCCATGCGCGCAAGTTCGTCGGCCAGTTCGATCCGTGCAGCTACCTCTACCTGTCTCGGGCGATGGACAACTTCGACTTCTGCGACAGCGACGAGACGCTCAAGCGCATGTTCGACCGCTGTTTTTCCGGACCCGCCCTGGTCCTGGGCGTAAAAACCGATATCCTGTTCCCACTGACCCAGCAACAGGAGCT
Source organism: Lysobacterales bacterium (assembly GCA_034520805.1). Taxonomy (GTDB): domain Bacteria; phylum Pseudomonadota; class Gammaproteobacteria; order Xanthomonadales; family Wenzhouxiangellaceae; genus Wenzhouxiangella. Next base: position 69,238 of record JAXHNG010000003.1, read on the forward strand.
GGCTGCCGCGCTCGAGAGCAGCGGCAACGACGTCACCTATCAGGCGCTGCCCTCGGTCCAGGGGCACGACGCCTTCCTGGCCGACGTTCCGACCTTTGGCAAACCGATCAGGGAGTGGTTGAAATGAGCCTGGATTTTCCCGGAAAAGCGCGCATGATCGACAAGATCCACCGCGCCGTCTCGGCCGACAGCGCCGAGGAAATCACCCAGAACCTGCGCGAGTGCCTGTGCGAACTCATGAACGACGAGTCGATCCGGCTGCCCGGGTGCGTGTACGAGCACAGCAATGACCACTATTGCCGCAGGCTGCTGCACCAGGACGAAGAACTCGGCTACACGATCCTGGCCATGACCTGGGGCCCCGGCCAGGGCACGCCCCTGCACGATCACGCCGGCATGTGGTGCGTAGAAGCGGTATGGCACGGCGAGATCGAAGTGGTGCAATACGAACTGGTCGAGCGCGGAAAAGACGAATTCAAGCTCGAGCCCCGCGCCACGATTCGATCTGGCGTGGGCAGCGCCGGCAGCCTGATCCCGCCGCACGAGCACCACACCATCGCCAACCCGAGCACCGACGAACCGGCCGTGACGATCCACATCTACTCGGGCGCGATGGACGAATGCTGCGTCTTCAATCCGGTCGACGGCGACTGGTACCAGCCGCGCGCGACGGCGCTGAGCCTCGACGCGGACTGAGCGTTACCGAATCAGCCGCGTGACCCACTGGACAAAAGGCGCCGCGGCAAAGACAATAGTCGACCCCCTGCCGGGGTGGCGGAACTGGTAGACGCGCCGGACTCAAAATCCGGTTGCCGAAAGGCAGTGCGGGTTCGATTCCCGCTCCCGGCACCATTAATTCAAGATCTGACGGGCTCGCCAGGTGCACCGTGCTTGCATGCCCCGGCGAGATCGTCCCTATTCGACCTGCGACTGCTCCAGATAGCGGAAGAAGTCGGAGTCGGCCCTGAGCATGAGGGTGCTGTTCTCGCCCAGCGCCCGATAGCTTTCGAGCGTGCGGAAGAACGAGTAGAACTCCGGGTCGGCGCCGAAAGCTTCGCCGTAGATGCGGGTTGCTTCGGCATCGGCTTCGCCCCGGATTTCCTCGGCCTCGCGATTGGCTTCCGAGCTGATTCGGCGCAGCTCGCGCTCCATGTTACCCAGAATTTCCTGGCTGCGGCCCCGGCCCTCGGAGCGGAAGCGCTCGGCAATCGACTGGCGCTCGGCGATCATGCGGCTTTCGACCTGCTGGCGGACCGAATCGATGTAGTTGACCCGCTTGATGCGCACGTCGTCGAGTTCGATGCCCAGGTCCGGCATGGAGTCGCGCGCGCGTTCCAGGATTTCCTTCTCCAGCAGTTCGCGCCCGAGGCTGGGCTGCTTCTCCAGATCGACATCACTGCGCTCGGCGAGCGCCGGATCTTCGAGATTGTCGACGTCGACTTCCCAGTCACGCGAGCGCACGATTTCTTCCAGTTCCGTCGAAGAAACCATATCGCGCACGACCGAGTCGACGATGTCGTCGAGACGGGTACGCGCGCCGGCCTCGTCGCGCACGCTGGTCAGGAATCGCAGCGGATTGGCGATGCGCCAGCGCGCGGTGGTATCGACCAGAATGAATTCCCGGCCCAGGGTCGGGATCTGGGTCACGTCGCCGTCCCAGACCAGCAGGCGCTTGTCGAAGTAACGCACGTTCTGCCAGGGCAGCTTGGCTTTCAGACCCGGTTCGGTGATGACATCACCGATGGGCTCGCCGAACTGCACAATGATGGCCTGCTCGGCCTCGTCGACGGTAAACAAAACGAAATTGGCGCCGGCAATGCCGAGCACTGCCACGATGGCTATCACAAGGGCTTTCATCGTTCACCTCCTTCGGGGCGAGCAACCTGGCGATTGACGTCCATCAGTGGCAGCGGCCCGAGTTGTCCGTCCTGGACGACCAGCACCTGGCCAATCTTGGGAAGAACCTCGTTGAGCGTTTCAAGGTACAGCCGCGAGCGGGTCACTTCCGGTGCCTGCAGATATTGGTCGAGCACCGCCGAGAATCGAACGGTCTCGCCCATCGCGCGGTTGACGCGCTCGGTGGCATAGCCTTCGGCCGAGGCCACGGTGCGCAGCGCCGCACCTTCGGCGTTGGGAATCTCCGAGTTGACCCGCTTCCGGGCTTCGTTGATCATGCGCTCGCGCTCCTGGCGCGCCTCGTTGACCTCGTTGAAGGCCGGGCGCACCGCCGGCGGCGGCACCACGTCCTGCATTTCCACGGTGTTGATGCGGATGCCGGCGTCGTAGCCGTCCATCAAGGCCTGGATTTCCTCGCCGGCCTTCTGCTGGATCTCCACCCGACCGATGGTCAGGACTTCCGAGCCAAGCATGTTACCGACGATACGGCGCATCACCGATTCGGAAATGTCGCGCAGCGTGCGGGTCGGCTCGCGCATGTTGTAGAGAAACTTGATCGGGTCGGAGATTCGATACTGGACGACCCACTCGACGTCGATCATGTTCAGATCGCCGGTCAGCATCAGCGACTCGTCCTCGAACTGCTGAGTGCTGTAGTTGGTCCGACCACTCGAACGCGTGCCCTCGGTGCGGAAGCCGAACTCCTGCTTGAGAACCCGCTCGGTGGCAACGAACTGCACTTCGTCGACCCCAAACGGGATCTTGAAATGCAGCCCCGGGTCGTTGATGCCGATGACCGCGCCGAAACGCTTGACCACGGCCCTTTCTTCGGGCTGGACGGTGTAGAACGAAGACAACGCGCCCCAGATCAGCAGCAGAACAATGATCCCGCCGATCAATATCCCGCCCGAGGAGCCGCCGAAGCGCCGACCGAGCTTGTTGAAAATCTCCTGCAGATCGGGTGGGCCGGACTGCCCGCCGCTGCCGTTGCTTTTGACTGATTGGATCATGCTGTTTCCCTGACGATTAAGCACACCAGTCTACAGGGTCACGGGAGACGAACGATGATAGCCGGGAAAAATCTTCGTTATCGGCCAACAACCCGGCAGCAATGAATATTGAAGCCCTAGGTCTTCGAGCCGCCGGTCAGCCGTGTGATGCCCAGCGCCTTGAGAACGTAGCGCTCGTAGACCGGCTCGGCATGGCCCTTGCGCACTTTGCGGAGGAAATACTTCTCGAAGGCGATCTTCGCCCAGTGCACCCATTTGCCCTGCTTGGCCCAGGTGACGTTACGCGGCGGAATCTGAGGAAGCGCCACGAAAGCCACGCCCGAGTCGCCGAGGTCGGCCAGGCAGATCGCATTCCAGGTTGCCTTCGACTCGACCGGCTTGCCTTCGATGTCGGCGGTGATGTTGTGGACGATGGCGCTAATCATCGACTCGATCATGTAGCCGGTCTTCGGTGCGCCGACCGGCAGCGGCGTTTCCTCCACAGGCGGAATGGCTACGCACACGCCGGCCGAATAGATGTTCGGATAGTTCGGGTTGCGCTGGTAATCGTCAATATTGACGAACCCCTTGGGGTTGCAAAGCCCCTCGGTATTGGCAACGGCGGGCACACCGCGGAACGCGGGCAACATCATTGAAAACTGAAACGGAAGCTCCTGGCTGCGCCGGTCCTCACCGTCCTCGTTCACTTCGGTAATGTACATGGTTTCGGCTTCGACGCGATCGACACGGGCATTGGTGACCCAGCGAATATGCCGCTCGCGCAGTTCGTGCTCCATCAGGCTTTTTGAATCGCCCACGCCGCCGAGACCGAGATGCCCGATGTAGGGCTCGCTGGTGACGAAAGTGATCGGGACCTTGTCGCGCAGCTTGCGCTTGCGCAAGTCGGCATCGACGATCATCGCGAATTCGTAGGCCGGCCCAAAGCAACTCGCCCCCTGTACCGCCCCGATCACGATGGGGCCGGGATTGTCCACGAAGGCCTGGTAGTCGCGCCAGGCCTTCTCGGCATGTTCGAGCGTACACACCGAATGCGTGTGGCCCTTCTCGGGCCCTAGGCCCTCGATGGCATCGAAGGCTAACTCCGGCCCGGTCGTGATGACCAGGTAGTCGTAGGAAAGCGTCTCACCGCCTGCGAGGGTGACCGACTGTTGCGCCGGATCGATGCTCGACGCGGTATCTTCCACGAAACGGATGCCACGCTTTTCCATCGGCTGCGCGAGGGGAACGGTAATCGCCTCGGCATCGCGCCAGCCGACCGCCACCCAGGGATTAGAAGGGACGAACTGGAAGTAGGGCTTCGCGCCGACGAGGGTGATCTCGTGATTCGAGCCCAGTGTATCTCGCAGCTCGTAAGCTGCCGGAACGCCGCCGATGCCGGCGCCGATAACGACAATACTGGCCATTCTTCCTCCTGCGTTGGCGGCTTCCACGCAATTGTCCACTGGACCAACTGCCACCAGCCGTTTAATATCCAATGATTCTAATATACGGCTTTGCTAATTAAGGTGCAAGCCAATCACTGGCCAACTTTCATACAGGGGGAAATAACATCAAGGCGTTCGCCGGACCCGCCGGCCCGGCGAACGTCGGCAGAGACTTACAGATCGCGCGCGATGCGAAAGCCCACGCGCATGTCCGTACTGGTGGTAGAGCTGGAAATCCGGAAAGCGGAACGCGACATGGCGGGCGTACTCGACCAGGAGGCACCCTTGATCACGCGCCGCGCGCAGCCAGGATTGACCCACGACGATCCGTCGCCGGGCGCGCGCACGAAGCTATCGTGCCAGCAATCTTCGACCCACTCCATGACGTTGCCACCCATGTCGTTGAGATCGAAAGGATTACGCGACAGGCTGCCCACCGGCGCCGGGCCCCAGTGACCGTCCCCGTACCGACGGAAGGCAACGTTCCAGCGCGCGCCGGTAGGGGATGTATCCCGATCGCCGGTGACGTTTTCCATGTTGTTTTCGGGCGGCGAGCCCTCTCCCCACCAGTAGGGCGTCTGAGAGCCGGCCCGAAGGGCGTATTCGAACTCCGCTTCCGACGGTAGCCGATAGCTGCGGCCGGTTTCTTCCGAGAGCCACTCGACGTAGGCATTGGCGTCGCGCCAGGAGATGTGAACCACCGGCAGGTCGTCGCTTGCGTCCTCGCCGGCATAGTCAAGGCGCCAGTTCACGCCGCTGCTCTGATCCATGCGGCCCGTTTCAAGGTCGTAGACTCTCGACTCGCCCGAGATTTCAGCGTCGGTTCGGTAGCCGGTCGCGCGCACGAACGCGGAAAACTGACCCACCGTGATTTCGGTTCGCGACAGCGCGAAGCCGCGCTCGAAGGTCACGCGATGCTGCGGGCCTTCATTGCTCATTCGCTCGTCTTCGTCGTCGGGAGAACCCATCATGAAACTGCCCGCCGGGACCACGATCATTTCCGGGCCGGGTCGACCGAGTCGCGCCACATCGTCGCGGAAGGTCTGTCCGGGTTCGAAACTGCCGTAGAGACGCGCATCCGCCAGGGAGGCTTGCAGCGACTCGACGCGTTCGCGGTCGTGCCCGAACGCGACCAGCTCGGTAATGTTCTCATCGGCCTCGTCATAGCGTCCATCGTCAATCTGCGCCACGACTTCGGCGTGCAGGTCCTCGATATAGCGCTCGCGGAAATCGGATATGCTCGCACGCGCCTCGGCGACGGCTTCCGGCGACTCTCGCACGCCCTCGGCCTCGACCAGACGCGCTTCGGCTCCCTCGAAATCCAGGTCGTCGCGCGCCATCGCAATCGCACTGGCCACGATCGCCTGATGGGTTTCCACCAGCCCGGCCTGGGCCGTTTGATTGCCCGGATCGAGTTCGAGCGCCCGGGCGAACAGGTCCGCGGCGTTATCGCCGGCTGGCTGGGTCAGACGGCCGGCATTGAGCGCCGCAGCAGCCTGCTCGAGGGTCTGTCCGATGGAAGCCTCCCGCTCGACAGCGGTCTCGACCTCCTCGATGATGGCACGCTCGGGATCGACCTCGGCCACCACGCCCGAGAGCTGCTGGGCCAGCGCCAGATCACCGTCGGCCAGTGCTTGCTCGATATCCCCTTCCACTTCGTCGAGTAGGTCGCTAATCGCAGCGAGCGTCGCCTCGTCATTTGGCACGAACGCTTTCCTTCGCAGAAGGGTCTGCAGTCTCTCGTCCTGCTCGGGGTCGGGCAGGCTCACCGCCGGCACGTCCTCGACGGGCTGCTGCGGGATATCCAGCCCCTCGAAATCGATATCGAATTCCGCCGTGTCGGACCCGACGATATCGCCCAGTCGACGAACCCGCCGTTGGTCTTCCGGATCCTCGGCCTGCGCCTGAGGTTCGGCCCCTTCCGTCGCCTCGGACTCGTCCTGGGCGCTCGCGCTCCAAGGCGCGAACATCATGGCGACGCTCAATGCGAGCAGCAGATGTCTCATCTGAATTTCAGCTCCTGTTGCTGGTAAGACGAAGGATTGGTGTTCCCCTTTTCAGGCGTTGCAAGCCTGATCAAAGCATCAGTCACACCAACCGAATGTGTGAAAATAGCGTATCAGGTCGCTCGCGACAACCACCGCCCGAAACGGAGAACCGCTTTCAATGCCCGCAGAACTTCCCTCCCAGCCAGTTGCGGACGATGACGTCCACGCCGCGCGCAAGGCCGTCCAAAGCGCAAGGCTCATAGATAGCGAGGCGGTTATTGAAAACGCGCTCGAAAACCGTGACGAGGCGCACGTTATCGGCATCGATACCGAGTTTGTACGCGAACGCACTTTCCAGGCTCGTCCGGGGCTGATCCAGATCAGCGATGGTCAAAGCGTATGGCTGCTCGACGCGGTGGCCTTGCCACAATCCGAAGCACTCGGCGAAGTGCTGGCGGACGCCGGCACCACCAAGGTGCTGCACAGCGTGGGCGAAGACCTCGAGGTACTCCACGCCGTGGGCATGCGCTGGCCGGCACGGCTGTTCGACACGCAGGTCGCAGCCGCCCTGCTGGGCATGCCGCTCCAGCTTCGATACGAACACCTGGTCAAGGCAGCGCTGGACGTAGAACTGGAAGGCGGCAAGGCGCGCAACGACTGGTGCAAGCGGCCGCTGGCGCCGGCACTGCTCCAGTACGCCGCCGAGGACGTCATCTGGCTGCCGCGCCTGAAGGCGCACCTCGAAGCGCTGCTCGAGCACGCCGGTCGACTCGAGTGGCTGGAAGAGGATTGTGAGCGAATCCTGACCCGGGCCCGCGCCGGGGACACGACACCGCCCCTGAGCCGGGTCAAGGGGGGTGCTCGTCTGGAAACGCCGGCATTGGCCCGGCTCGACGCACTGGCTCGATGGCGCGAATCGATGGCGCGCGAGCGCGACCTGCCGCGTCGCTTCGTGATCAGCGACGAAGCCCTGATCGACCTGGCCCAATCGGATCAAAAGGGGCGGCTCGGCCAGGCGCTGGGAAGACTGCCCGGCGGACAGGCCAAGCGCTTCGGCCCTGCCATTGAGAGCACACTCGCGGCGGTCGACGCGGACGCGTACCAGCGCCCCGACTGGATCGACCCGCTCACGTCCGGGCAGCGGGATCAGTTACGCGAAGCACAGAAGACAGTCAGGGAAATCGCTGACGAGCTCGGCATCGAGCCGGCCGTCATCGCCAGCAAGAAGGCGCTGATCCCGCTCATTCGCGGCGAACGACCGGAATGGCTCGAGGGCTGGCGCGGCGAGGTGCTGACCGGGCGTTTCGAGTCGGCTTCTGTTAGTATTCTCGCTCCCTGAACGTTCGCCAAAACGGCAACCATGCCCCGGTAGCTCAGCAGGATAGAGCAGCCGCCTCCTAAGCGGCAGGTCGCAGGTTCGAATCCTGCCCGGGGCGCCAATAACAACAGGGCTTACAGAAAATCGGCGATTCGCCGGAGACCCGAAAAACGGCGCAGAGTGAACCTTTGCGTGAACCCTGGTACAGATTCCGTGCAGCGATCTCCATGATCGCCCTGCCCGCTCCCTCGGGCGCGAATCAGCAGAATCCGCTCGCTGACCTTCCGCATATATACAAGGTGTGATCCGACAGCACGGTGCGTAGATTTCCTACAGCTCACCACTTCGATTTCCGATGGCGACCAGACGAGTGCAGCCGCATCATGGGGCCGCGCTGGTTGGACACGTCAGGCAGTAGCCGACCAACGCCAGCGCCAGCCGGGTTCGTCTAGGTGTAGCCGATGGCTTTGTGAACCGGCTGCTGCAGGTATGAGGCCCGCCATTGCGCGAGGGACTTTCCACTTATCGCAGCCAATTCCAAAAGCTGGTGTCCAACCCAGTGAGGTGAGGTTGACACGCAGAATTTTTGCCGGCAGACTTTAACTGATGTAATAACATATTTAGAATCCTAACTGACTAATCAAAGGGCGTTATATGAAGGGTCAAGTGATTGCATTTGATGAACAAACGAACAAAGGTAAGATCTCTGGGCATGACGGTAAGCGCTACTCTTTTACTCGTGTGCAGTGGGCTAATAGCGAGCAACAACCTAAAGTGGGACTAGAAGTCGATTTTGATGTGGATGATGATGACTCCGCAAAAGATATTATTATCCTGAAGGGAGGCGCTGCATCAGAAAAGAGTCGAACCGCCTTCATCATTCTAGCCATACTTGTCGGTCCTCTCGGTATACATAACTTTTATGCTGGATATACAGGTAAAGGGACAGTTCAATTACTGATTTCGGTGCTTTCTCTGGGCATTTTGGCCCCTGTTGTCTGGATCTGGAATCTTGTAGAAGCAGTTACTGTTAAGCAGGACGTAGAAGGGAATTCTTTTGCGTAGAGAAAGTGCTGCGCTTAACTGAGCCCAAGACAGCTATGTTCGTTTAATCATGTTGGGGGGGGGTATGAGAACAGATACTATTCTAGCTGCTGTTATCGGACCAACTATTTTCCTTTTCATATTAGCTGTCTTCGTTAGCATCGTCGTCCCTGCCTATCAGGACTACAAAGCGCGAACTGTAGTCAGAGAGCTACTAGAGATAACTGGACCGCTTCGGGGATCAATTGAGCGTAAGGGTGCCCGGGGAAATAGCCAACTAGATAGCTTAACGTTGAAAGTAAAAGCTGATAGTCCTCATGTGGAGATGGTTCAGGTTAGCGATGATGGGACGATTTTTCTAACATTAAACGAAGATGCTTCAAATTTAATCAGTAAGACACTGCTTCTCAAGCCTATTTATTCCAATGGCGACGTTCATTGGAAATGCACTCCCGACCCGTCATCCGAGATAAAGCAACACCTGTTCTGTAAATTCGCTCATCCTCCCATCGGTACTATTGCTCCATCGTAAGGTAGACCCTTCCGGTCTCCCACTCTTCAGAGATCTCCATGGCAACCGCCAAGACCAGTCTCAGGCAGCTGTCTTCATTCGGGAACAGCGTCGCCACGGCGGTTCGGCGCTTGAGCTCTTTGTTCAAGCGCTCCACCATATTGCTGGTTCGGATTCGGCGCCGATGCGGAACGTGTCAACATATTCCCAACACATCGGCGCGTTTTTCTATGTAACAACCTCGGGCAGCTCGGTACTGACCGGTGTTGGTGATATTTGGAACGCATCTGGCGTGCCTAGTAGTTTATCCGCGGTCTGTCCGTCGTCGGGATTGATAGCGACAACAGCAGGGGGCCTGGGTACGCGCGGCGGCCCTTTGACGTAACGCTCGGGATGCGCGGCATAGTGTTGATCCATGGCCGCCTGTCGCACCTGCCAGACGGTTTCGAACCGCCCGGTGTAGAGGTCTTCCGGCGTGAACAGCGCCAGGCCTTCGTGCGGTCGGCGGCTATAGGCCGGGAAGAACTCGCCGCACCACTGCCGGGCATGGTGATCGTCCCGGAAGCGCCCCGGATAGCTCGGCCAGTACTTGGCGGTCTTGAACTGGCTTTCGCTGAACGGATTGTCGTTGCTCACACGCGGCCTCGAGAAGCTACGCTCAATGCCGAGGTCCGAGAGCAGGTCACCGAAGCTATGCGCGATCATCGGTGAGCCACGGTCTTGATGGACGATCAGCTGATGGGGCTCGATCCCCCGACGCGACAGGACTTCGCGGAACAGGTGACAGGCCAGGCCAGCGTTTTCCTTGCGCGAGACCATCCAGCCCACTGGATAGCGGCTGAACAGATCCAGGATGACGTACAGACACAGGTAGATACCACGGGCCAGGGTCGGCAGCTTCGTGATATCCCATGTGTAGACCTGGTCCGGTGCCGTCGCTTTCAGTTGCGGCTTGACGTGGTGCTGGGCCGGGCGCTGGTTGCGACGCTCGGGCGTTTCCTGGCGCCGGGCCAGCAGACGGTACATCGTCGAGATCGAACCGAGCAAAGTGCCTTCGCTGAGCAGCGTCGCGTAGATCTGGCGCGGGGCGGCATCCAGGAAGCGCTCGGAGTGCAGTACATCGAGAATGCGCTGCTGCTCCGGTTCCGACAGACCGCGGCCGGTGCCCGCCGGCGCCGAAGTGCGCTCTCGCTTCCGGCGATCCGGATAGCACCAGTGACGCGGGGCGTTCAGTGCCCGACACGCCTGTGATTTGGGCACATCCGCCGGCAGTGCAGTCAGGCAGCTCACGATTTGTTGTCGTCTTTGTCGCTGTCGAACAGGTGCAAGACTTTTTTTGGAGATCGACCAGTTGCTCGGCGACGTAGGCACGCTTTTCCAGCTTGGCATTCGCCTTCTTCAGGCGCTCAAGCTCCTTGTCCCGAGGGTCGGCAGGCTTACGGCCGGGCTGTCGCGCAGCGACACCCGACTCACCGTGCTCGGCCAGGTCCTTGCGCCAAGTCGACAGCTGGCCAGCGTACAGCCCCTGGCGACGAAGCCAGGCACCCTTCTCGCCATACGGCAGGGCATCAGCTTCGGCCAGCAGCCGCTTCTTCTCACCAGCACTGAAGCGACGTCGGGTACGCTTCTCAAGGCGCGGGTCGGTGATAACCTCGTTGGAATCAGACATTTCCTCTCTCCGTAAGCGCCCTGAATGTTACAGATAAAACCGATCAGGTGCTGTTGGGAGGGATGTTGACACACAGGGATGGGCTTCGGGGAAGGCGAATACCGTCAGCGCTTCTGGGATGGCCTTGGCAGCCCACTCAGCGAGCTTCGGCGCCTTGTCCTGATAGGCCTTGATCAGCATGTCGAGCTGCCGCTCAGCTTCCTGCCTGTTGAGCGCATTGAACACCCCGCGGATGGCCTCGGCCACTTCACGCTTCAGCGCCTGGCGAGGCACGTACTTCTGAGCATTCTGCTGGACGTGGAACTGGCAGCGCTGCCACGGCACCGACGGGAAGACGGCCTTGCGGGCCGCCTTTAGGCCCTCGTGCGCATCGGAGATGAACAGCTCGATCCCATGCAGGCCACGGTCTTTGAGGCTAGCCAGAAACTCACGCCAGTGCACCTCCTGCTCGGACAGTGCCACCGACACGCCGAGCACGCTGCGCTTGCCTTGACGGTCGACACCGATGGCCAGCAGGATCGCACAATCGACCACCTGACCGCCGTGGCGAACCTTCTCGTAACGAGCATCGAGGTAGGCGTAGGGCACCGCCTCCAGGGACCGATTTCGCCAGGCGGAGAGCGTCTCATCGAGTGCCTTGGCTGCCCGACTGACTTCGCTGGAGCTGACTTCAATTCCGCACAGCTCCTGAGTCAGCTTGGCCATCTTGCGGGTGGAAACGCCCTGCACATAGGCCTCTGCCAGCACCATGCGCAGGGCACGTTCGGACTTCAGGCCCTTTTCCAGGCAGCTTGGATAGAAATCACTGGCCCGAGTCTGCGGCACATCCAGCTCTAGCTCCCCGATCCGGGTACGCACCCGCTTGGGCTTGAACCCGTTGGCGTAGCCTTGGCGCCGGTCTGAGCGCTCGTAGGGTCCCGCCTGAAGGTGCGCACTGCGCTCGACCTTCATCATCTCGTTGAGCAGCACTGCCAGCGCTTGGCTCATGCCGTCAAATCCTTCCTCAGCCAACAGTTCAAAAACTCGCTCAAGAGCGCTATCCTCTACTCGGTAGGTCATCGGTTGATTCCTTTTCGTCTGTGTCGTCGAAAACTCCGACGAAAGGATAAGCCGGTGACCTACCTCAATCCAGGGCCACCGAAATTACAGAACAGATGGTGCACTAACACTGCAATCCAGATCTGCGACTTCACCGCGTTCTCGGATGTCCCGAAGAACCGCTTGATTTGGAGATGCTGCTTGATCCACTTGAAGAACAACTCGACATGCCAGCGCGCTTTGTACAGCGCACAGATGGTCAATGGCGGCAAGCCGAAGTTGTTGGTCAGAAAGACCAGCGTTTTTCCAGTGTCGGGATCCTTGAATCGGATTCGGCGCAGATACTCCGGATATTTTCCATGGCTGAGATAGCCGTTGAGCGCAATCGTCTGGTCGCAAATGATGCCGGTGTCTCGGTCGACTGGACTGGAGCACACCCGGCGTGCATCGAGATTGCGTTTGGCCCGAGTCACGAAGAAGGCGCCCGCACCGTGCACCGCGTAGAGTCGCTCGAAATCGACGTAGGCCCGGTCCATGATGTAGAAAGCACCGGGCTCGATCAGCAGGATATCGAGTACGTTGACATCGTGCCACTTGCCGTCGGAGATATGAACGAAGCCGGGGATGTGGCCCTGCAGATCGAGCAAGGTATGCACCTTGACGGCCGACTTTGTCGTTCGGAACGGCGCCCAGGGGAAAAAGCGACAGACACAAGTCGATGGTGGTGGAGTCGAGCGCGTAGGCCGTTCCATCCCAATCGATATCCAGAGATGTGTCGGCATAAAGCGTGCGAGCTTGCGTGATCAGGTGCTGGGCGAAGTCGGCATAGATGCGCCAGTCTCGCTTGGCGCTGGCATCGGCGAGGGTGGCACGTTTGATTGGTCCCCTGAAGCCCATGTGATAGAGCTTGCTCGATTGAGCCGCCAGACAGACTTCGATATCGCGCAGGCTCTCCCGATAGGCCAGCTGGGCAAACGCCATCACCCGATAGTGCTGAGCGCACGACAGCGACTTGACGTATCGGTCGCCCTCGTAGCGATTGACGATGCGAGTAAAGGTCGTCCAGGGCAGGACGTCCATCAGCTGGGCGAACAGGGTTTTGCCGGTGTACACGACGGCGATCTCCGGGGCAGGTCCCGGAAAAATGGCAGAAATCGCCGTTCAAGTCGACACCACCCAAAAACGGTCGTAACATGCTGATGAAGTTATCTTTTCAAGCATTCTTGTCAAGTTTTACCGGACAGTAGTGAGAGAAACCCTATAAACCTGATCATGCGATCAGGCTACCGCCAGGCGGGTTTTGGGCGCAAGGGGTCTCCCGGCTAGTCCGGAAACGGCGGCCACGGTGGAACTGTTGCGGCCACGCGCTGCCAGAGTGACCGGCACCAGGCGGCGAAGGCGGGCCAGGGGGTCATGCGTTGCGCTTTTCGGTCAGGTCGGGCAGTTCAGACAAGCCCAGCTCGGAACGATACCGCTTTAGCTCGGTCAGCAGTTCGTCGGTCAGCCCGCCGCGAATCCAGGCGCTCTGGTGTTCGGCCATCAACGCCACGCGCCAGACGCGGAACGATCCTGCTCCGACGATGCCGCCGAGTTCAATCTGTAGCTTTCGGAACTGATCGCCGGCCAGGCCGGCAAGGCGGTAAGGGGGCGGTAGTAATGGTGTGTTCATTCTTCGTCGATCTCCGGTGCGTCTGTCCAGTCCACGTCGATGCTGGCCAGCCCGTTCTGCAACGCCACGATTTCGCGCCGGATCGCCTGAATGTCGTTTGCCGATAGCTTTGGCTCGAGCCGCTTGATTTTGCCGGGTAGCACTTCCAGGCCGGCGGACACTTGGCTGCATACGTTCCCCATGGCGAAGGTCAACAATTCGATACGGGCATATTCGCGGCGGGTGATCTTGTTCTTGAGTTCCTGGGCTTCGGCTTGGGCGCGGGTCAGGCGAGCGCGTTCGTGGTGGAAGTCGATAGCATCATCGTGGCCGGCCTGTTCCTGTAGCTTCGCCAGTTCTTGCCGCAGGTGCCAGTCGGCAACAGTACGCGGGTCATACAGGGTCGGCTTGCCGTGGCCACCAGCACGCTCGGGCAACAGCGGATCATCATCGCGGCTGGCGTATCTGGTCAGCGAGCGGCCGGCGCAGCCGAGTAGTCGGGCGGCCTGGTTTCGGGTGATTAGATTGTCGGCATCTGTCGCCATTGAATCCTCGTCAGTTGCTGGGCTGGGCTTGGGTGAAGACAGGACACGGCGCTGCAAACGGCTTGTAAATAGCCTTCATACGCACTTCATCGCACCCGCATGGGGTGGCCCTCGGCAAGTACCTAAAGCCTTTCATCGTCCGGCTGTCTGAGCGCCTGCACAAGCTCGCCTCGGATTCGCTGCACTTCCCCGAAGATCAGCGCGGCCAACGTGCCGTGATCGTCTTGTGTCGCTGCCTGGTTCGCTATCCGGCGGGCGATGTTGCGCACTTCCCTGTTGACCACCACGCCAGCGGATCGGAAGCGCTCGGCTGCCTGGTCGGCTCTCACTACCTCCCCGGCCTCTACCCTGTTGTGCGCGGTCAGGTAATCCACGCGGGCACGCTCCGACCTAGCGCGGGGTTCCAGCGTTTGCAGTTCGAGTTCATCGGCCCGGCGGTCACTGGCGAGAATCTCGGGATCGGTCGCCACGCCACGTTCAGCCCGCTCTACTGCGAACTGGAAGGCGAGCAATGATCCGTGTGCAAAGTCTCGAAGGGCGTCCACCACCAGGGCGGGATCGGTTTCGTGCAGTACGCTCCATGCCGCGTTGTTTGACCAGTCCAGGTCGAAGACGGTTTCGAACCGGCGGGCAATCATCCTCGATAGACTGGCGACGCGCTCGGCTGCCACCAGGCCGCTACCTTCCAGCCTGTGCCGGCGTAGAAGCCAGCGGCGGGCCTGGGCAATGTGTACCTCGTCTGAGACACTCCGGCGCGATTCAAGCCAGGGCAGGGCCTCGTCGGGATCAATCGTCAGGCTGTGGCCGTCCCTGTGGGCGCCAGGCATTCCGTCGCTGATCCATCGGCGGACGGTTCTAAGGCCGTGGCCTGTCTCGTCTGCGAACTGTTGGGCGGTCATCATTGGTCAATACCTCGTGCCAAGTGCCAGGGTTTTGGGGGCGGGGTTTGTGTAAACCGTGCGATCAGCGCACTCGCATGGGGTGGCGCTATTCCCAGTACCTCGATCATTGTCACGGCCGCAGCCAGGACAGCAACCGGGCGAATGGCCCGCCCATTGCTCGCGCTTCGAGTAACTTCTTCTCGCTGTCGTACCGCGTGTACAAATGCTCTACCTCGTCGAGGCTACCGGCTCGCCTCATTAGCCCCCGGTATTTCATCTCGAGCCGTTGCCGGGCGGCATTGGTCTGTTGTTCGTTCATCGCACCACCTCATTGAAAAAGCCCGGCCGGACGATGAAGAAACCGGCCGGGCTGGGGCGCCCCTGATTGCGTGATCGGGCTCAGGGTCGAAGCCCAAGCGTATCGGCAGTCAACCGGACAGCGGGCCGATGCGCACCTCCGCCGTCTTTAACCTATGTTGACTCTTACGATTCCCTTGCGGCTCATCGCGACCGGGCTCATGTCCACGTTCAGCACGTACCCAGCACCGTCGTACTCCGCCGGCATCCTCAGGATGCTCCGAAGTGACCATGACTTGATCCGGCGATCTGTCGGCCGGCCAAGAAACTGCACTCCGAGTGCAGGCTGTCGAGCGGGATCGGCCAGGAGGTAATAGCGATCGAAGGCGATATGTGCGCTGGCGACCACCTCGAGCGGCAAGTCTCCGTCCTTAACCGCTTTGCGGAACGTGTATTCCAGCTGGGTGGGGCAAAGGATGTACTTCGCCTGGATGTTTTGCTTGTCGCCGTTCGGTGCTGTCTGATCTCTCATTATCGCGTTGGCCGCGTCGAGGGTGGCCAGGTCGGCGTTACCCATCGCGATAAGATTGCCATCGTCGGAAGTGAACCATGCTCTATCGCTGCCGCCTTTGGAATCAAGCTCGGGTAGCGTCGGGTTGGATTCGAGATACTCGATAACCTTTTTGGTTTCGTGACGGTGACCAAGTTGGCCGGCCTCGGCGAACAGTTGAGCAATCAGCGCCTGGTCGTTATTGATAACGTCGCGGCGCTGGATATAGATCGCCAGCCCCAAGAGTCCAGCCCCGGCGTCTTCGCGTCGGATACCTTGCCGATCAACATCGGCAGTTCCGAGTTCTCCGGCTGACCGTCCATGCTCGTAACCAGGCTTACACTGGCAAGGTGTGACGGCTTGAAGTTTTCCTTCGGCAACGCGCGGGCGATGCGGTTAATTGTGTCGTCACGTTCAAAGGTCTTCGTTACAACCTTGCGCCCGACATTCTCGAGCATGCCCGTAAACTCTATAGACTTGATGCCGGCCGGACGCCAGTTGTCCAGCGTGCGGGATCGGTAGCGGGCAGGGATACCGCAGCGCTGCCAGTGCTCATAGTCGCCCCAGCGGTTGCGAAAGTCCCGCTCTGCCTTTTGGGCTTCGTGCTGGCAGTCGGGGCATTCGACGATGTTCTGCTTACCCGTCGGGTCGGCATAGTCGCCATGACGCGGGCAGGTCGTGTTCAGCTCGTCCATGTTGCGGCTTTCCTTTCCGCCTTAGCTTGGGCGGCTTTAAGGTCTTCGTCGGTTTCGCGAGGCAGGGCGGCGGGATCAGCCGATGGTGACCACTCGTCTTCCCACCGCCGTTGATAGACGAACGTGCTGCCGTGCGGGAGGTACTGCTTACCCTTGCCCTTCCACTGGCCTGGGTCTTCGAGCCGGGCCTTTACGTCGGCAATGATTTCGTCTGCAATGCTGTCGAGCTTCTGGCGCTTCCAGGATTTGAGCGCTTGGGCTTTTCCTTCCTTTCGCGGATACGCTTTCCAGAAGTCGTCGAAACGACGCGCTTGCGCGTCTGGTTTGGGCGGGTTCAATGAGTCGGGTTCATTGGGCGGGTTCAATTAATCAAATTCGGGTCCGGACGTTCGGACTACCGGGGGTCCGGACTCTCGGACTACCCCCGTCCGAACCTTCGGACTACCCCCCGTCCGGGGTTCACTACTAGTCCGGACTCTCGGACTAGTCCGAACCTTCGGACTACCTAAGCGGTATCGGTTCGAGTTGTGCTTGTGGTCGCGATCCTTGGCGAGATACTCAAACTTGACCAGCCGCTTGATGGACTCGATAACCGTGCTGCGGGCAATGTGAACATCTGTTGAGATTCGACCGAAGCCCGGCCATGCAATCAGCTGGTCATTCATGCGGTCCAGTACAGCGACCAGGACTCGAAAGTCTGCGGGTGCGGTCAGGCGTTCATCTTCAGCAGCCCGGCGCAACAATCGCCACTTGGCAAGCAATGGTTTCTCGTTCATGGGCGCCCCCTGTGTCGCCATGCTGCGAATGATGCGGGTCGGTATGGCGAGCGGCGGCGGGTGGTGCTACACTGCGCTTGCAGTCGGTTTCCAAGCCCCTGTGATCTACGCGCCTCGGTTGGACTAGAACCGGGGCGCGTCTCGTTTTGGGGTCTCAGTAAGTATCCCCCGGCAAAGCCGGGGGCTTTAATTGTGAGCCGCTCAAAGCGGACTATAGACGGAGCTTGCGCTCCTTGAGCCCCCAAAGGGGGCCTTACATCAAGTTTAGCTGGTCCAGGCGGCGATCTTCAGCCTCCTGGTTTCTAATGTATTCCCGGATCACCTGCTCGTCTCGCCCCACCGTGGAGGCGAAATAGCCCCGGGCCCAGAAATGCTGGCCTACGTAGTTCCGCCTTCGTCCGGCGTGAACCCGAGCGATATGTATTGCGCTCTTGCCTTTGATGAAACCGACCACCTGCGAAACCGCATACTTCGGCGGGATCGATATCATCATATGCACGTGATCCGGCATCAGGTGGCCCTCTTCAATATCGCATTCCTTCTGCCGCGCCAAACTCCGGAACACCTCAATCAGCTCTCGGCGAACCACGCCATAGAGGCGCTTGCGGCGATACTTCGGAATGAAAATAATGTGGTACTTACACTCCCAACGCGTGTGTCGTAAACTGCTGACTTGTCTCATGGTTACTCCTTAGCGTGATGCTTGGCGGCTCACGTTTTGGAGTTACCATGAGATTTCCGGAATCGTCAAACTTAGAATGCCTCCCCAGCAGAGCTGGGGGGTCTCCCGATTTCGTCTAGGCGGCCTCCCCACCGCTCGCCACCTTGGCGTCGCGGTCTTCAATCTCAGCCGTCGACCACCGCGTGGTGTTCGGGCCGATCTTCTTGCCTGGGGGTAGGTTGCCGTTCTTTGCCCATCGCCAAATCGTGATCCGGCAAACGCCGTACCGATCAGCTAGGTCTTTGTCGGAAAGCCAGGCGGGGGCCTGTTGGGTTTGCATGTTGTAGTCCTCCGTGCATTCGATATGCACAGACTGTACAACGCGTTACCTGGAAAAGCACTGCAAACACAGTACTTTACAGGGTACTCAGTTTTGAAACTCAATACCCTGTAAAGTCACTTGGGGCGGGGGAGGTCCGGGTACTGGCGTTGGATTTGCGCGATGTAGCCGAGCGTGATATCGGGTATGCCGGCGCGCTCGCTGTCTGTGATCGCCCATGCCGGCAGGTCGTCTTCATCTGGGTGCGGCTTTAGGTCTAGCCGATCCTCATCGTCGCCAGGCTCGGCTACACTTTTGACAGCGGCTCTCAACGCCTCGTCGGTCAGTGGCTCGCCGTTCCGGCCCTTGCCGACTGGCAGGTCTTCGTGCTGCATTATCGCCAACGCATAGGCCCTCGATACTTTGTTGTTCATGCCTTTGCGGCGGCCGTTGTATCCGCGCTCATTGAGTTCACGCACCAGCCAGTAGCGCACAAGGTTTCTCTGTCGATCTTCGCGAGCACTTAGGCCATGAACATCTGGCCGTGACCGGCAGGTTTGCTCCAGATTTCTATTCAGTAGATAGGCAGCCCCGGAGTCAATAAGGTTAAGCACGTTCTGGTCGGTGCAATACTGACTGATATAGGCCAGCAGGTCGCGTTGCAGTGTGAAGTAATCAAGCGGGCCGTCTTCGCCATTGGCAATCTTGTCTCGCAGCCGCAGGGCGCGATCCTGCACAATGTTGTATTCCTGGCCGCGGCCATCCCTTGTGGCGTTGTACTCGGCACGGGAAACAAACTTGTCTGCCTTCTCGCTGAAGATCAGGCCGGTGTGCCGGGGGTCTTGATCGCCGTCTTTCATCGGGCCGCCTCCATGTTCACCACATTACTGCTCTGCCCGCCCATCGCATCCTCTACCGCCTGCCCGAGCGCGGCCATTGCCTTGCGCGTATGCGGCAACATCGCGGAGCGGTTGTAGACCGCAGAGACACCGCCGCGCGAGTTCCGCAGGCAAGCGTCGATCACCTCTTGCAAAATCCCCATATCGCCCATCAAGGTCGATGCCGTGCGCCTCAGATCGTGCGGGACAAACTTCTCGATCTCGCCTAGCGGCCTGCGGTCATGATTGAACAGACGCGCCAGCCCGGTCGACGCGGCATCCCTGTGCAGGTGGCCGGTACTGGCCTGAGTCGATGGAAAGCACCACGTCGATGCGCCGTAGAATCCTCGAACCTGTTGCAGCACCTCGACTGCCTGGGCGGACAGCGGAATATCGCCGGGCTTGCCGTTCTTCGACCGCTTCGCCGGCAGCCGCCACAGGCCAGCACCAAGGTCGATCTCCGACCAGGGCAGTGCAGCGACCTCGCCCATGCGCGAGGCGGTCAGCAGTTGGAACCTGAGCGCCCATACCGTGACCGGGGCCATGCCGGTTTCGGGTAGCTTGGTGAATACCTGTTGGATCTCGGAAAGGGTCAGATTGCGGTCGCGTGATTTCTCTGCCGCTCGCTTCGGGATTCTCCAGGCCACGTTTGCGTCGATCAGTGTGAGTTCGTCGACAGCGTGTTGCAGTACCCGGCGAATCAACATCAGCGAGTTGTTCAGCAGCCGCGTCGGCTTGCCCTTACCTCGCAGCTTGCCACGCTCCCTCAGTTTCTCCAGCGCAGCAATCACATCGCGCCGGGTGATCTCGTCCACCGGCCAGTCGCCGAGATACGGGTAGACGTTTCGCTCTAGCGCACGCCGGCCCTCTGTTCTGAGCCAGCCCTTACCGTGCTTACCGTCGCCGAATCGTTCGATCAGGTCTTCGGCCACCTCCTTGAACGTGCGACGCCTGAGCGCGCCCTGTTGCGTCCTGAGCCGTTCGAGACGTTCCTGCTCTACTCGATGCTCGTGCGGGTCTGTGGTCTTTCTCAGCTCCTTGAGCCGGCGCACCTCGACGCGGGCATCGTCGACGCCGATCACGTTGCCCTCGGCATCCTCGACGGGGCCGATCGCATACCGGCGCATTTTGCCGTCGTCCTGATCCCGGTAGCGATACAGCCAGGTCTTACTCCCCTTCGCCGTAACTCTGACCACCAGACCGGGCGCACCCTTATCGGCCCGCTCGTATTGCTGGCCTGTGGCCTTGAGCCGGCGCACCGCCGTATCCGTGAGATTTGTCGCCATCGCCCTGCCTCCTTGCGTGAACCTTGACCTGCCGCCGGTTTACCGGGTTCTCGGGGGCCGGAAATGGCCGGTTTTGCGTGAACCCTCGCGTGAACCCTCGCGTGAACCTTTTTACAGATATTCAGTGCGTCGGCGTGTTACAGGCTTTTACGAAGAATACGCCGGAAATCCAGCAATGACAAGGGCTTCAGGCCATCGGGTGAGGCGGGAAAAAACGGGGTGAAACGGCCATAAAAAAGCCTCCTAAGCGGCAGGTCACAGGTTCGACTCCTGTCCGGGGCGCCAGTTTTCTGTGGTCTGTGGTCTGTGGTCTGTGGTCTGTGGTCTGTGGTCTGTGGTCTGTGGTCTGTGGTCTGTGGTCTGTGGTCTGTGGTCTGGCGACAGACTGCCGATTACGGATCACGGATTACGGACTACCGACTACGGACCACCGACCACAAATCACGCCCGGCGGGCGACGAAGCGTGCGAAGCACTGAACCCAGCCTGCCACCTGTTCGGCGAGTTTCTCGTCGGCGACATCTCCGTCAAAACGATCCGCCGCTTTCGACACCCGCAAATGGTCCGGGAACAGGTGGCAGCCAAGCTGGCGCAGGTTGATCAGGGCGCCGGCCTGGGCGAAAGCGGTGCCCCAGGCGCCCGGCGTTGTGCCTGCCAGTGCGGTGGGGCGGCCGCCGAATGTCGGCTTCATCTCTTCACCCGGTCGAGTCAGCCAATCCAGGGCGTTCTTGAGCACGCCCGGCATGGCGGCGTTGTATTCGGGTGTGACGATGATCAAACCGTCGGCGGCCTTGATTTGCCTGCGCAGTGACTCGACCGCCTCGGGAATGCCGTTGGCCTCCTCATCGTCACCGTCGTAGAGGGGAATTTCATGAAGGGTCGCCACCCCCACATCCACATCGCCGGGAGAGCGATCGGCGATCAATTTCGCCAGGCGGGTGTTGAAAGACTGCCTGCGCAGGCTTCCGGAAACTGCAATCCACTGCATGTCAGGACTCCGAAGTGTCTATCTGCTCGCGTCGATGGCCGAAACGGCCTTCGATCAACGAGTAGGCGGCCGGTACGACCACCAGGGTAAGCATCGTCGAACTCAGCATACCGCCGATGACGGCAACGGCCAAAGGTCCGTTGGTGTCGGCACCCGCGCCCAGCCCCAGGGCTGGCGGCATCAGCGCCAGGATAACCGTGAAGGAGGTCATCAGCACCGGCCTGAGGCGAACCGGGCAGGCGTTCTTCAGGGCCTCGTCGACCGCCTGTCCCCGCTCCCGGTACTGGTTGGCCAGGTCCACCAGCAGAATGGAGTTTTTCGCTACCAGGCCGACCAGCAGAACCATCCCGATCATCGAATAGATATTGAGCGAGTGGCCGGTCAGCCAGAGCAGGAAAACACCGCCAATCACCGCCAGCGGCTGTGCCGTCATGACGATCAGGGGCTGGATGAAGGAGTTGAACTGGCTGGCCAGGACGATGAACACGAGCACCACGGCCAGGAAAAACGCGAACAGCACATAGCCCATTGTCTTCTGGAACTCCCGGGCTTCGGCCTTGTAGGCCACGCGATAGCCCAGGGGAAGGATGTCCTCGGCCGCGCGGTTGATGACATCGACCGCCTCGCCCAGGGGGATCTCTGGGTTGCCGTAGAAGTTGGCGGAATAATTGAGGTCGAAACGCGTGATCACGGCCGGACCGACGGTCTCCCTGGCCGTGGCCAGTGAATCGAAGCGGACGAGCGAGCCATCGCTCGCGCGCAGGTAGATCCGGCCCAGGTCCGCCGGCTGAGTGACTTCACCCTCCGCGGCCTTGACGCGGATATCGTAGCGCTCGCCGTCACCTGGCTCGTCGTTGTAGCGGGCGATGTCGAAGCCACCCACCAGCATGTTCACGGCAAAAGCAACGTCGGCCGAGCGCAGACCCGCCTCGGCCGTTCTCGCGCGATCGACCTCGACATCCATCTGCGGCAGGTCGAGCTGCAAATCGAGATCGAGCCGGCCCATGCCCTCGATTTCCTCGAGGCGCTCGCGCATGCGGTCGGCCAATTCGGCCGCGCGATTCAGGTCGGGGCCGCTGATGACGAACTGGAGCGGGTCGCCGCGCTGCCCGCCGACGATCGACGGGGGCGAGGCAAACGCCCGCACCCCGGGGATGGCGGCAAGGTCGGCACGAATGGCGTCGAGAAAGCGCTGCTGCGAGACGTCGCGCTCGTCGCGGTCGACCATGCGAACGAACGCGATGCCGCGGTTGACTTCCCCAGCCTGCCCCAGCCCGATGGCCGTGAAATAGGTTCGGATCTCTTCGTGTGAAGCCAGCACCTGCTCGATCTGCCCAAGATACCGGTCCGAGGCCTCGATACCGCTCCCCAGCGGTGCCCGGAAAGAAACCACGAAACGCCCTTCGTCCTCTTCGGGCACGAATTCCTTGTCGATATCGACCAGGAAGAATCCGGAGCTGAGCACGATCACGAGCGCGAGCAGCAGCACCCCCCAGCGATGGTCGAGTGACCATCCCAAGGCCCGGCGGTAGCCGTCGTTCATGCCCGCGAAGAATCGATCGAGCGCATGATAGAGACGGCCGTGATCCTGGTCCTTGCGGCGCACGCGCAGAAAACGCGAGCTGAGCATGGGCGTAAGCGTCAGCGACACGACGGCAGAGGCAAGCACGCCGACGGTGACGGTCACGGCGAAGGACTCGAAGAAGCGGCCGATAATCCCGCCCAGGAAAATCACCGAGGCGAAGATCGACACCAGGGTGAGCGTCGTCGCGATGATGGCGAAGAACACCTGGTTGCTGCCCCCGATGGCTGCCTCGATGGGATCGGGGGTGAATTCCTCGCGGAAACGGTAGATGTTCTCCAGCACGACGATGGCATCGTCGACCACCACGCCGATCAGCAGCAGCAGGCCGAGCAGCGTCATCGTGTTGAAAGTGTAGCCAAGCGTGTAGATGGCAGCCACGGCGGCCAGCAGCGATACCGGGATGGCCAGGGCAATGATGATCGTGCCGCGCCAGGTGCGCAGGAAGAACAGCACGACGAGGGCAGCCAGCAGCGTGCCCTCGAGCAGGTGATCCTCGAGCGCCTGGACGATTTCCTCGATCAACTCCGAGTCGTCGGAGGCGATCTTGAGGGTCATGCCCGGCGGAAGTTGGGGGATGATTTCTTCGTTGAGCCGTCGCTTGACTTCCTCGACGATGGCGACGGTATTGGTGCCGGCGATCTTGACGATGCCCAGCCCGACCGTCGGCTCACCCATGAACCGCGCAACGGAACGATTGTCGGCCAGACCGTCGATGACTTCGGAAAAGTCCGATAACCGCACCGGCGAGCCATCGACATGGCGCACGACCATCTCTCCCAGGGCTTCGGGCGAGTGATACTCGAGGTCCAGCTTGACCAGGGACTCGGTCGCCCCGGAAACGAGGAATCCGCCGGGAAACTGGACGTGCTCGCCGGCGAAGGCGCTTCGAATGTCCTGGGCGGTCACGCCCGATGCGGCCATGCGGTCGAGATCGACCTCGACGCGAATGGTGCGCGCCCGGCGCCCGCCGATCTGAACCTCGCCGACGCCGTCGATGGTTTCCAGGCGCTTGCGAACCACGTTGTTGGCGTACTGGTTGAGCTGCTGCAGCGTGCGGTCGCCCTGCAGGGAAACCCACATGATGGCGCTGGCGCCCGCCTCTACCTTGGCGACGACCGGCGGGTCGGCGTCATCGGGCAACTGTCGCAGCACCTGGTTGACCTTGGCCTGCACCTCGTTGAAGGCCACGTCGATGTCCTTGTCCAGGCCGAAGGTGACGACGACATTGGATACGCCGGGCGATGAGTTCGACTGGATGAAATCGATGCCGGGCACGCTGTTGACCGAGCCTTCGATGACATTGGTAATGCTTGCGTCGACGATCTCGGGACTGGCGCCGGGAAGCACCGTGGTAATCGACACGAGCGGGAACTCGATTTCCGGAAAGCGATCGACGCCGATCGAGCGAAACCCGATCAGGCCGAACAGCACCATGACCGCCGAGATCATCCAGGCCAGCACGTGCCGGCGAATGGACAGCTCCGGCAGGGTCATGACCCGCCTCCGGCGTTACGGATATCGAGCAGCGCACCGTCGGTGAGGAAACCGGCGCCATCAACGACCACCTCCTGGCCGATTTCAACACCCTCGACGATCTCGACCCAACCGTCACCGCGCAGGCCTACGCGCGCCCGGTGTTCGCGGGCACGCTTGCCGTCGACGACGTAGATCACCTCGCCGGCCGGGCGGCGAACAACGCTGGTCGGCGGCACCACCAGGCCCTCGTGGCGTTCCAGGATGACTCTGGCGGTGACCGACCCGCCCGAGCGCCAGCCCTGCGAATTGTCGAGATCGACGATCAGTTCGATCGCCCGCGAACCCTCGCCGATGACCGGCCGCAGGTCGGTGACTTCGGCCTCGAGTTCCGTGTCGGGCCGGGCCGGAATGGAAAGGCGCACGGGCTGGCCGACCTCGACTTCGTGCTGCAGGTGCTCCGGCAAAGGCAGGAAGGCCCTCAGGGCCTGGCCGGAGACCAACTCGAAGACCCGCTCACCGGGTGTGACGTAGTCGCCGACGCTGATCATGCGCGCCTGGATCTGCCCGCCCACCGGGCTGACGATCTTCGTGCGCCCGAGGTTGTATTCGGCCTCTTCAAGCCGGGCCTGGGCGGCCTCGATCTGGGCTGTGATGGTCTCGACAGCGGTCCGGGCTTCGTCGAGTTGGTCCTGGGGAATGGACTGCTGCTCGGCCAGATTGGTCAGCCGCCGCACGCGGCGGCGTTCGTTGTCCAGCAGCGCCTGCAGCCGGGCCAGCTCCGCGCGCGAAGAACTGACCGCAATCTGCTGCACCGCCGGATCGATTTCGGCCAGCAAGGTTCCGGCTTCGACGGCATCCCCCGCGTCGGCGTGAATCGCCCGGATGCGCCCGCCGGTTTCGGCCGAAACCGCAGGCGACGTATTGGCCCGAAGCCGCCCGATCGAGAGCTCGACACGCTCGACCTGCCGGGTCGTGACCGCCGTGGTGGTCACCGGCGTGGCTCGCTCCGGCGAGCCGGCTTCCTCGGATTCGCCGCAGGCGACCAGCAGCAGCGGCATGGCCAGAAAAACAAGGATCTTCGAGTTCATGTTGCGGCTCCAGTCGGCCCTTCGGGCGCCAGCCCGTTGTAGAGAACGTCGATGACGGCCTCGGCAAAGTCGTCGGGACTCCCGCTGAGGTTCAGGCCCGGCAGCGCAGCGAGTTCACCGGCGTGCTGAAAAAAGAAGGCGTTGGTGGCGAACAGCACCAGCGCGGCAACCGGGCAGTCGGCCGTTTGTCTGACCCGACCAGCCTCTCTCGCCGATTCCAGGCGACCGACGAGGCGGGTGAAATTGGTCGAAAGAAGCTCAATGATCAGCGGTCGCTTGTGCTCGAGCGCCGGGTCCTGTAGTTCGCGCAGGATCAGGCGCACGACCTGACGATGCCGGTCCATGTGGCGAATGTGCTCGCGCTGGAAGATCTTCAGTGCAGTGGCGATGTCGCTCGAAGCCGAAAGCGCGTGGTCGAGCCGCTGCCCGAAATCGGCGACCGCGTCCCCGATCACCGCGAGGTACAGGGCTTCCTTGGACGCAAAATGGTGAAACACCGTTGACTTGCTCATCCGCGCCGCGCGCGCAATCCCCGCGATTGACGTACCGGCGTAACCGCCGACCGCAAAACTTGCGCCGGCCGCCTCTAGCAGCCTCTCGCGCCCGCTGAGCGTCTCTTCACTCTGCCTGGCGGCAACAGCCATCGTTCATCTCCTGTCTGAGCCGACCGATCGGTCGGTTGGTGTCATTCTAGCATTGCGGCCGTTACAATCGGCGCACTTCCTGACAAACAGAAAAAGGAACGGAAAATATGGGCATGCTCGAAGGCAAGAAGGCCTTGATCGTCGGGGTCGCGAGCCAGCGTTCGATCGCCTGGGGAATCGCCGAGGCGATGCACCGCGAAGGCGCCGAATTGGCCTTCACCTACCAGAACGAAAAACTCCAGTCGCGGGTCCAGAAGATTGCCGACCAGACCGGATCGAAGCTGACCATGCCGCTGGACGTCGGCAGCGACGAACAGATCGAGGCCGTTTTCGAAGCCATCGAGGCCGAATGGGGCGCGCTTGACATCATCGTGCATGCCGTTGGCTACGCCCCGCGCGAACAGCTCGAGGGGGAATTCGCCGACGTGATCGACCGGGACGGCTTCCGCATCGCGCACGATATTTCAGCCTACAGCTTTCCGGCGCTGGCGCGCGCCGGCCGCCACCTGATGAAGGGGCGCAACGCTGCCCTGCTCACGCTCACCTACCTGGGCGCGGTCCGCGCCATGCCCAGCTACAACGTGATGGGCCTGGCCAAGGCCTCACTGGAAGCCTCGGTGCGCTACCTGGCACACGGGCTGGGCAGCGACGGCATCCGCGTCAATGGAATCTCGGCCGGGCCGATCAAGACACTCGCGGCCTCGGGCGTTTCCAAGCTGCGCGCCATGCTCGACCATGTCGAGGAAAGCTCGCCCATCCGCCGAAACGTCACCAAGGAAGACGTGGGCAACGCCGCCGCTTTCCTGTGCTCCGACCTGGCGGGAGGCATCACCGGAGAAATCACCTACGTCGACGGCGGCTACAGCATCGTCGGCATGGCAGGACTAGAGTGACGAACTCAAACGAAAGAAGCCGGGCAGCGCCCGGCTTCTTTCTCTGACTCCTAACCCCTAATCACCGGGTCCTGGGCTTGGGCGTCACAGCCGATCCTCGACCACGTTGATGTCCGTTTCTTCGCGCAGGCTCGCCAGCAAGCCCTCGAGGGCCTCCTGGGTGCGCGTATTGCGCAACTGCCGGCGCATCATGTCGCGTTCACTGTCGCTAGCCGCGGCCGGATCGCCCGACTTCACGCCCTCAAGACGAACCAGGGCATAACCGCCCTGACGCGGCAGCACGTGCAGCGTGGGCGCCTCGCCCGGCGCCGGCAAGCGGAAGACTTCACGGACGAAGCTCGGGCCTTGCTGGAAGTCGCGACGCCCGAGCTCATCGATCGCCTGCAGCTCGATCCCTTCGGATTCGGCTAGCGATTCCAGCGTCGCCTCACCTGAGACCACTTGTTCACGCAGGGACTCGGCTCGCTCCTCGGCCATTTCGCGACTGCGCTGGGAAATCAGACGCTCGCGAATCTGCTCGGAGACTTCTGACAGCGGCCTGGGCTCGGACGGTTCGTGCTCGACCACCTTGACGGCGACCATCCGGTTGCGCCCGATCTCGATAGGATCGGACACGGCCTTGTCGAGCAACACCAGGTCGGAGAACGCGGCTTCGACAACCTGTTCGTCGGAAGCAATTCCGTCCTCGGCACCGGCGCGGGTAAACCAGTCGGTTTCGGCGATCTCCAGGCCAAGCTCTTCGGCAATCGGCTCAAGGCTGCTGTCGTCGGCAAAGACCAGATCGACCATGCGCTCGGACATATCGATGTAGAGTTCTTCCCGCTCCCGCTGCAGGTGCTCGTCGAGAATCTCTTGGCGCGCCTCTTCGAAGCTCATGCCCTGCGGAGGACGCACTTCATCAAGGCGGATCAGGTGCCAGCCGAACTGCGTTTCCACAGGCTGCGATACATCGCCAGGCGCTTCAAGCTCGTAGAGAGTTTCTTCGAAGGCGTCGACCATGTCCTCCGGCTCGATCCAGCCGAGATCACCGCCCTGCTCTGCCGAGACAGGGTCGCCGGAATACTCCATTGCGAGATCTTCGAACGATTCACCGTCTGCAATGCGCTCACGCAGTTGCTCGGCCAGCGCTTTTGCCGACTCGGCGTCTTCAGCCGAATCCGGCGTAATCAGGATGTGCGAGGCGCGTCGAGCTTCCGGCGTGAGGTAGCGCTGCTTTGCGGACTCGTAGCGCTGCCGCAGTTCTTCCTCGCTCAGTGAAGCCTCTTCGATTAGATCTTCGGGCTGCAGCTCCACGTAGGCCAGGCGAACCCGCTCCTCGGTGGCAAAAGAATCAATATTGTCTTGATAGAAGGCCTCGATATCGGCTTCGGTGACCTCCAGTTCATCCTCGAACTGCTGCGCGCCGACCTGGAGCAGACTGACCTGCCGAGTCTGTTGCTGCAGGCTCATCATTCGATCGACTTCGGCCTCCGTCACCACGGCCGACTCCGACACTGCCTGCGGTATCAGGCTCGTCTGGATATCCTCGCGCAGGCTGCGCTCAAAGGTCTGTGGGGTTTCCCCCGCACCTCGCAGCGCCTGCTGGTAGACGTCGGGGTTGAACTCCCCTTCGATCTGGAATGCAGGGATATCACGGATGATCTCGGCGACCGCGCGATCGCCGACCGTCAGGCCGAGATCGTCGGCGTGTTGCCGCAGCAACAGCTGATCGATCATGCCCTCGAGGTGCTCACGGCGAACCGCGGGCTGATTGGTCTCGATGTCACTATAACGGTCACCGAGCTGCTGACGCAGCCGAGCCCGGTACTGGGCAAAGCTCGTCTGAAACTCGCTGGAGGAAATCTCGGCGTCGCCGACCACGGCCACCGCGTCCTGCGGCACGGAGCGCATGTAGCTTTCCATCCCGAAGAAAAGAAACGGAACGGCCAGCAGGCCGAGCACGATGATGGCGACGACCCCGGTTACGCGATCACGAATGGCCTGAAGCATGATCCTTGGAGACCCCGATAGTTTTCATTTATTAGAAACAAACAAGGCGCCCGAAGGGCGCCCTGCAGACTATTGGCGGAGTGGACGGGACTCGAACCCGCGACCCCCGGCGTGACAGGCCGGTATTCTAACCAACTGAACTACCACTCCTAATCCTGGTGGGTGCTGGAGGGCTCGAACCTCCGACCCTCGCCTTGTAAGGGCGATGCTCTCCCAGCTGAGCTAAGCACCCCGGGCATAAGCCCGTTATTTTATCGCGTCTTTAAAGCCTTTACCAGCCTTGAATGCAGGAGTTTTCGACGCCTTGATCTTGATCGTCTCGCCGGTTGCCGGATTACGGCCGGTGCGAGCCGCACGCTTCTTAACCGAGAAGGTGCCGAATCCAACCAACGACACCGTGTCTCCCTTCTTCAGTGTCTTGGTGATGGACTCGATGGTGGAATCGAGGGCGCGCTGGGCATCTGCTTTGGACAGGCCGGCACCATCAGCGATGCTATCAATCAGTTCAGATTTATTCATATTTCTGTCGCTCCAGACATTTTCTGTTCGTTAGTGGGTGGCAGCGGCCAGTCCCCGCACTGCTGCATGCGTTGTCCCCCATGGGCAGCAACCGACCGTCTGTTGGCCAACGATGGTATATCACCCGCCCCCAGGCATCAATAGGACCGGCGAGAAAAAGGCCGAAAGCGCCGCTTATACGGCCCTTCCGGCATAATTTCAGTGCGCGCGGACCCCCGTTGTGGACTCCCGCCCACCGGATGCCGCCTCTTTATCACCCACTTCGTCGACCGGCGGCAGTCCCGCGAGGGCCAGTTCCAGTACCTCGTCGATCCACTTGACCGGCCGGATATCGAGATCCTTCTTGATGCGCTCGGGGATCTCCTCGAGATCCTTCTTGTTTTCCTCCGGGATCAGGACAACCCGTATACCGCCACGCAGCGCGGCCAGGAGCTTCTCCTTGAGCCCGCCAATGGGCAGGACCTTGCCCCTGAGCGTAATCTCACCCGTCATGGCAACGTCGGCGCGAACCGGTACGCCGCACAGCACCGAAACAAGCGCCGTGACCATGGCAACACCGGCGCTGGGCCCGTCCTTGGGCGTGGCGCCTTCGGGCACGTGGACGTGCAGGTCGCGATTCTGGTAGAAATCCTCGGGTATGCCCAGCGCGGTCGCGCGCGACCGGACCACCGACAACGCGGCCTGGACGGACTCCTTCATCACGTCGCCCAACTGGCCGGTGTGCGTGAGCTTGCCCTTGCCGGGGACAGCGGTAGCCTCGATCTGTAGCAGCTCGCCGCCAACTTCGGTCCACGCCAGACCCGTAACCTGGCCGATCTCGTTCTGCTCTTCGGCCCGGCCGTAGCGAAAACGACGCACGCCGAGATACTTGTCAACATTCTGTACCGTAACGTGGCGCTTCTTGAGTTTTTCGTCGAGACTCAGCTCCTTGACCACCTTGCGGCAGACCTTGGCAATCTCGCGCTCGAGGCTTCGAACGCCGGCCTCGCGCGTGTAATGACGGATCATGTCGGTGACCGCGCCTTCGCTTAGCTGCAGCTCGCCCCCTTGCAAGCCGTGCTGCTCGAGTTGCTTGGGTAGCAGATACCGCATGGCGATATTGAGCTTTTCGTCTTCCGTGTAGCCCGGAATCCGGATGATTTCCATGCGATCGAGCAAGGGCGCCGGAATATTGAGCGAATTGGCGGTCGCCACGAACATCACTTCCGAAAGATCGAAGTCGACTTCCAGGTAGTGATCCGAAAAGGTATTGTTCTGTTCCGGGTCGAGCACCTCGAGCAGCGCCGAAGACGGGTCGCCGCGGAAGTCCATCGACATCTTGTCGAGCTCATCGAGCATGAACAGCGGATTACGGGTACCGACCTTGCTCAGGCTCTGGAGCACCCGCCCCGGCAGCGAACCAATGTAGGTGCGGCGATGACCCCGGATCTCGGCTTCATCGCGCACTCCGCCCAGGCTCATGCGAATGAATTCCCGGCCCGTGGCGCGGGCAATCGAGCGACCCAGCGACGTCTTGCCGACACCGGGCGGGCCGACCAGGCACAGGATCGGCCCCTTGAGCTTCTTGACCCGCTTTTGCACGGCCAGGTACTCGAGAATGCGATCCTTGACGCGCTCGAGGCCGAAATGGTCGGCTTCCAGGATCTCCGAGGCGCCCTTGATATCGTGACTGATCTTGCTGCGCTTCTTCCAGGGCAGCATCAACATCCAGTCGAGATAATTTCGCACTACGGTGGCTTCCGCCGACATGGGCGACATCATCTTTAGCTTGTTGAACTCGGTTCGGGCCTTCTCCAGCGCCTCCTTGGGCATACCGGACTTTTCGATCTTCGCTTCGAGATCACCCAGGTCGTTGCCCGACTCGTCGAGATCGCCCAGCTCCTTCTGGATGGCCTTCATCTGCTCGTTGAGGTAGTACTCGCGCTGGCTCTTCTCCATCTGGTTCTTGACGCGACCACGGATGCGCTTTTCCAACTTGAGAACGTCGATCTCACCCTCGGTGAGCCCCATCAGGAACTCCATGCGGTCGGCAACCGGCGCGATCTCGAGCACGCGCTGCTTGTCTTCGATGCGCACGGCCAGATGAGCGGCGACGGTGTCGGCCAGTCGACTGGGATCTTCGATGCCCGACAGCGTCGTCATCAGCTCCGGCGGCACCTTGCGGCTGAGCTTGACGTACTGTTCGAAAAGGTTGG
The DNA here is from genome assembly GCA_034520805.1 of Lysobacterales bacterium. Taxonomy (GTDB): domain Bacteria; phylum Pseudomonadota; class Gammaproteobacteria; order Xanthomonadales; family Wenzhouxiangellaceae; genus Wenzhouxiangella. The sequence goes on from JAXHNG010000003.1 coordinate 101,048, forward strand.
TCAGACTTCGCGTGGTCACTTCGAGCGCGCGCTCATCCTCGGGCTCGTCGCCACCCAGCGCGGTAAAGCGAGCGGCAAGGTATTCTTCACCGTCGTCGAGTTCATCGATTTGCACGCGCTGCCCGCCTTCGACCAGCACCTTGGTGGTGCCGTCGGGCAGGCGCAACATCTGCAAAACCGTCGCAATCGTGCCGCAGTCGAACAGGTCTTCCGGACCCGGTTCCTCAACCTCGGGATTTTTCTGGGTGACGAGCAGAATCTGCTTGTCGATGTTCATGCACTCCTCGAGCGCACGAACGGAGCGGTCGCGGCCCACGAACAGCGGGATGACCATATGCGGGTACACCACCACGTCGCGCAGGCTCAGGACCGGCACGGGCTGGCGGGGCGGATTGGTTTTGCTGACTGTGTCGTCGGCCATTGATCTCTCTGGATTCGCCGCGAACCGGATGGTCCGTCAGGCTTTGTGTGGACTGAAAACAGATATTGGCCCCGAACCGAGTCGATTCAACCCGGCGGGGCCCTTCTCCGGGCGGCCGGGGGCCTGAAACCCTTCAGGATTCGGCGCCGGCGCGCTGGGGCTGGTTTTCGTAGATGAGGTAGGGAGCCGACTCGCCGTTGATCACGGCTTCGTCAATGACGACCTTGGTCACGTTTTCGGTTGACGGCAGATCGTACATTACGTCCAGCAGGACGTTCTCGATAATGGTGCGCAGGCCGCGCGCGCCGGTTTTACGCGCCATGGCCTTGCGGGCGATGGCGTGCAGCGCGTCGACGCGAACCTCCAGCTCGCAGTCGTCCATCTCGAACAACTTGTGGAACTGCTTGACCACGGCATTCTTGGGTTCGGTGAGAATGCGCACGAGCGCCTCCTCGTCGAGCTCCGTGAGCGTGGCCACGACCGGCAAGCGGCCAACGAACTCCGGAATCAGGCCGTATCGGAGCAGGTCCTCGGGCTCGACCCCCGCGAGAATCTTGGAAACATTCTCGGTGTCGGGGTTGCGAACCTCGGCCCGGAATCCGATACCCGCCGACTGCGAGCGCTCCTGGATGACCTTTTCGAGGCCGGCAAATGCCCCGCCGACGATAAACAGGATGTTACGGGTGTCGACCTGGAGGAACTCCTGCTGCGGATGTTTGCGCCCGCCCTGCGGCGGCACCGAGGCCATGGTGCCCTCGATAAGCTTGAGCAGAGCCTGCTGGACGCCCTCGCCCGAGACGTCCCGGGTGATGGACGGATTCTCCGCCTTCTTTGAAATCTTGTCGATCTCGTCGATATAGACGATGCCCTGCTGCGCCTTCTCGACGTCGTAGTCACACTTCTGCAGGAGTTTCTGGATGATGTTCTCGACATCCTCGCCGACATAGCCTGCCTCGGTGAGCGTCGTGGCATCGGCGATGGTGAAAGGCACATTAAGCATTCGGGCCAGCGTCTCGGCCAGCAGGGTCTTGCCTGAACCGGTGGGACCGATCAGCAGGATGTTCGACTTGGCCAGTTCGATGTCATCCCGATGCTTGTGTGACTCGAGGCGCTTGTAATGGTTGTAGACGGCCACCGACAACACCTTCTTGGCCGGCTGCTGCCCGATGACGTAGTTGTCGAGAAAGCCGTGAATCTCGTGCGGCGTCGGCAATTCTTCTCGCTCGGCCTCGCCAGCGCCCTCGAGCTCTTCGCGAATGATGTCATTGCACAGCTCGACGCACTCGTCACAGATGTAGACGCTGGGACCAGCAATCAGCTTGCGCACCTCGTGCTGGCTCTTTCCGCAGAATGAGCAGTAGAGAATCTTGCCGTCGCTGGTGGATTCGCTCATGATCCGTACATCTTCCCGGTTCTTCAAACAGAACCTGAGTTTAACCGAAAATGCCTTCGGTTACTGTGAGTGGCGATCGCTGAGGACGTCGTCAACCAGCCCGTACTCGCGCGCTTCCTCGGCCGACAGGAATTTGTCGCGGTCGGTATCGCGCTCGACGATTTCCAGATCCTGGCCGGTGTGCTCGACCAGGATGCGATTGAGGGTGTCCTTCATTTTCAGGATCTCACGGGCGTGGATATCGATATCCGACGCCTGGCCCTGGTAGCCCCCGAGCGGCTGATGGATCATCACGCGCGAATGCGGCAGCGCGTAGCGCTTGCCTTTGGCGCCAGCGGCGAGCAGCAGCGCGCCCATGCTGGCGGCCTGGCCCACGCACATGGTCGCCACGTCGGGCTTGACGAACTGCATGGTGTCGTAAATCGCCATACCGGCGGTCACCGCACCACCCGGCGAGTTGATGTAGATATTGATGTCCTTGTCGGGGTTATCCGACTCGAGGTAAAGCAACTGCGCCACGATCAGGTTGGCCGAGTAGTCCTCGATCGGCCCCACAATGAAGATGACCCGCTCTTTGAGCAGGCGCGAGTAGATATCGTAGGCCCGTTCGCCGCGAGCAGATTGCTCGACGACCATCGGCACCAGGTTGAGCGCTTTTTCGTTCATGCCTGACCCATCAGTTCGTTGAATGACATGCTCTTGTTGCTGACCCGTGCGTTGTCCAGCACCCAGTCGATCACCTGCTCTTCGAGCACCATGTTCTCGACCTGGTCCATCAGGCGGGGCTCGGAGCGGTACAGCTCGATGACCTGTTCGGGCTGGTCGTAAGTCTCGGCCAGCTCCTCGATCTTGGACTGGACACGGCCCGGATCGATGGAAATATCGTGCTGGCGCGCAACTTCGGCCAGCAGCAGCCCCAGTCGAACGCGCTTTTGTGCGCCTTCCCGGAACTGCTCAGCCGCCGGCGGCTGCTGACCGGTTTGCTGCTGCATCTGTTCCTGCATCTGGCGGATCTCCTGGTTGACCGCGCTGGCGGGCAGCCCAAGGTCGCCGTAGCGCTCGGCCAGCCCGTCGGTCACGGCCTGCTTGACCCGGTTCGTCACGGCCTGGCGCATTTCACGCTCCAGGTTCTTCTTGACGTCTGAGCGCAGCTGGTCGACGCCGCCTTCGACACCGAAGCTCTCGGCAAAGGCCTCGTCGACCTCTGGCATCTCCGACTCTTCCACCGCCTTGACGCGCAACTTGACCGGCGCGGCCTTGCCCGCCAGGCTGGCGTGGCGGTAGGACTCGGGGAATGTCAGCTCGGTTTCCTTTTCGTCGCCGACCTTGACGCCGTGGAGCAGCTTCTCGAGCTCGGGAAAGGATGAAAGTTGGCCGAGGACCGGCGCGATTTCGTGCTCGCCCACGTCGGGAATCTTCTCCCCATCGAGTTCTGCCACGTAGCCCAGGCGAACCCGGTCGCCCTCTTCGGCGCCGCGACTGACCTCGTTCCAGGTCCGGCGCTGCTCGCGGAGTGTGTCGATCATGTTGTCGACGTCCTCGTCCGCGATTTCGACTTCCGGGCGCTCGATTTCGAGATCGCCGACCTCGATTGCCGGCATTTCCGGAAACACCTCCAGCTCGGCGGTAAACTCGAAGTCGCCCTCGCCGTCCCGCGGACTGGGTTCGATGCGGTTGACGCCCGCGACGCGCATTTCCTGCTCGCCAATGGCCTCCTGCAGGCTCGACTGCATCACTTCCTGCAGGATCTCGTCGCGCACCTGTTCACCGTAGCGCTTCTGGATAATGTTCATGGGCACGCGTCCGGGCCGAAAACCCTTGAGGCGCACTTGCCGGCGCAGCTCGTCGAGTCGCCCGGATACCTTGCTGTCGATGCTGTCACCGGGCACCTGGACGGTCATTCGCCGCTCCAGATCGCCGGTCTTTTCAACGGATACCTGCATATTCGTGTCTTTTGAAGTGTCGGTCAGTGTTGAATGGAGCTGGCCGGTGAATCCGGCCGGCTGCAGAAATGGTGGGCCGTCAGGGACTCGAACCCCGAACCTACTGATTAAGAGTCAGCTGCTCTACCAATTGAGCTAACGGCCCTCGGTGGGGTGAGCGACGGGGTTTGAACCCGCGACCTCTGGAGCCACAATCCAGTGCTCTACCAACTGAGCTACGCCCACCACTGATTAAATTGTTGTCGACAGCCTGCGACCGTCAAACGCCCATTATAACCCGTTGGGCATCGGGTTGGCGCGCCCGGCAGGACTTGAACCTGCAACCCTCGGCTTAGAAGGCCGATGCTCTATCCGGTTGAGCTACGGGCGCTGAAATTGCCTGCCGGACTGCGCTTGCGATGCGGCTTGGTCGGGGTGACAGGATTCGAACCTGTGACCTACTGCTCCCAAAGCAGTTGCGCTACCAGGCTGCGCTACACCCCGAGCATTCCAAGCCGACCAATATTACGGACTCGGTCCTGCGGGGTCAACTATTGCGGTTCGCGCGACGCCGCATCCGGCAAGCGCAAGCGGCCAACGCGCACGCGCTGCTCCCCGTCCCGGACACCGGTCCAGGCCACCAGGATGTCGTCGTTGCCCACCGCGGCGAGCCGGGGAAAACCGCTGGCGCGGCCGGCATCGACCTCGCTGGCCGACCGCAGCCATCGCTGGCGGCCGGACCAGTCGTAGCCGGCCAGGCGCAGCACGCCGCCGCTTTCGGGCCGATCGACCCAGGAAAGTACGAAACCGTTGCCGTGCGCGGCCAGGTCCACGCGACCGAGCGCGGTACCCGGGCCGAGCGTATCGACGCGCTTGAAGGAGGCGCCGGCATCGGTGGAGATGGCCAGTTCGACCCGCGGCTCGCCGCCGCCGATGGTGAACCAGGCCACGCCCACTCGATCTCCCTCGGTAACGATGGCCGGGCCGTTGACCGGACAGGCGCCGATACGCCAGTCGTCGGCGTGCAGCCTTCGGGGCTTGCTCCAGCCTTCGGTCGAGCGGCGAACCACATAAAGGTCTCGAATCTCGTCGTCGCTGCGGTCCCGGTAGACTACGACGGGGCCATCGGGCGTCATCGCGGCAGCCGTCTGGCAGCAATCACAGACACGTTCATCGAGCAACTGCCGGGACGCAACCGCCCCATCGGGGCCGATCGTCGCCGTACGTAGCGTCATGGCGCCCTCGCCATGCCCGGCAGAGTGTCCCCCGGTTTCCCGGCCGTCGAGCCAGACCAAGCCGGCCCGGTCATCCGCGTCCGCGAAGTAGCTCACGAAGCCGTGCTCGGTCTGCGTGCCGTCAGCGTGCGGCGTGAAAGTCTCCGACCAGCTCTGTCCCTCATCGCCTGAACCGGCCATGACCACATCGTAGGCATACGTTGACGGTCCGCTCTTGACCAGCCAGTGCGCCATCCAGTCGCCGTTGGGCAGCACGAACAGGCCCGGCGTGTCGGCCCAGTTGGCGAACCAGTCGTCGCCCTGTGCGATGGTGCGGGCAGGCCCGAAGCCTGTCTCGTCCAGCACCGAAAACTTGAGCGCATGGCCGGCCTTGACCGGCTCGAGCCAGGTCAAAACGACTCGCCCGTCTTCCAGGGAGGCGAAGGACGGCGCCAGGCTCCCCGCACTCGCCGGGGGCTTGATCTCCTGAATTTCGGAGGCGAATACGAGGGTGGTCGCGAAAAAAAGCACGGCACAAACAAGGTGTTCGACCAGACGATGCATGATTGGCACAGAAGGATGTATCGGTCTTCAACGTTACCACCGATTGCCCGAAACGGAGCCTGCGCTCTGGCTCGTCAAGACCGAAACTGGTGTAGGTCGGGACCGCTTCCCCAACGGACGACGATTCGGGCCTGGACACGCGTAGCCAACCGCGTGAACCGAACCGAAAAGTCGTCTCGGGATTCGGCGTCGTGCGTCGTGAAACCCGACCTACGCCGGGTTTCGATCATTCTGACCCCTGACCCCTGACCCCTGACCCCTGACCCCTGACCCCTGACCCCTGACCCCTGACCCCTGACCCCTGACCCCTGACCCCTGACCCCTGAGTCCTGACCCCTGACCCCTGACCCCTGAATCCCGACCCCTGAGCCCTGCCCCCTCCGCAAGGGCGCCCGGAAGGATTGACTCCGCTGCGCTCCGTCGAGCTCGCGCCTGCGGCGCTCGGTTCGAACCTATTGTTTATTGGTCGGAGGTTCGAATTTTGCCTCCGGATACGAAAAAGCCCCATCCGGGGACGGGGCCTCTTCTTGATTTGGCGCGCCCGGAAGGATTGACTCCGCTGCGCTCCGTCGAGCTCGCGCCTGCGGCGCTCGGTTCGAACCTATTGTTTATTGGTCGGAGGTTCGAATTTTGCCTCCGGATACGAAAAAGCCCCATCCGGGGACGGGGCCTCTTCTTGATTTGGCGCGCCCGGAAGGATTCGAACCTCCGACCGCCTGGTTCGTAGCCAGGTACTCTATCCAGCTGAGCTACGGGCGCGTTGTGAAGCGGGGCATTATCGAGAAGGCGGGGTGTTGTGTCAAGGGCCTGAAGGGCTTATCCGCGTTTAAAGGGCTCCAGTGGGCCAAGAGGTTTGTTTTTGATCTGGCTCAAAAAGGTGATTTATAAATACATCTATCCTGATGTCAGGCAACTTGCCGCAACACCTCAATTGGAGGGAAAACACCATGAACAGACCGCTGAACATCACCCACTGGCTCGGAGCGATCGCCCTGTCGCTGGTGGTAACCGCGGCTTGCGGGGGCGATACCGCTTCATCCCCATCGACGCAGAACGACACCGAAGTGCACTCGGCCGAAGTCGCCAAAGCGGCCGCCGGCGATATGGAAGCCGGCGAAAAGGGCTACAAGACGCACTGCCAGGCCTGCCATCAGGCCGACGGCAGCGGGCTGCAGGGTGCGTTCCCACCGCTGGCGGGCAACGACAACATCATCGGCAACGCCGAGATGATCATTGAAAACGTGCTCTCCGGTCGCTCGGGCGAACTGGAAGTCAACGGGGTGACCTACAACGGCGTCATGCCGGCCATGAGTTATCTCAGCGACAAGGACGTGGCCGATATCGCGACGTATGTTTTGAATTCCTGGGGCAACGACGGCGCGACCGTCAGCGCCGAGCAGGTCGCTACCCAGCGCACCCAGCTCGGTCAGGAAGACCGCGCAGAAGGCGAACGCCACCAAGGTGCCACGGAAGGCGAAATGGCCTATCGCGGCGCCCCCTCCACGGTGAAGGGCGGCAAACAGGTGGTCACGCCGGGCGCGCCCGACATGACCCAAGTCGAATTCGAGCGCTCGCAGCAGATTTACTTCGAGCGCTGTGCCGGCTGCCACGGCGTGCTGCGCAAGGGCGCGACCGGCAAGCCGCTGACCACCGACATCACCCAGGAGAAGGGCACCGAGTACCTCAAGGCGCTGATCAACTTCGGCTCGCCGGCCGGCATGCCCAACTGGGGCACCTCGGGTGAACTGACCGACGAGGAAATCGACATGCTCGCGCGTTTCCTGCAGCACGATCCGCCGCAGCCGCCGGAATGGGGCATGCCCGAGATGACCGACAGCTGGATCGTCCACGTCGCACCGGAAGATCGCCCGGAGTCGCCGCAGCACGACTACGATGTGGACAACATGTTCGCCGTCACCCTGCGCGACGCCGGCGAAGTCGCCATCATCGACGGCGACAGCAAGGAAGTCATTTCTTTCGTGCCGACCGGCTACGCAGTGCATATCTCGCGCGCATCCAGCTCGGGTCGCTACTTCACCACCATCGGCCGCGATGCCAAGGTCGACCTGATTGACCTCTACATGGATCCGCCGCAGGTCGTCGCCGAAATCAAGATCGGCATGGAAGCCCGCTCGGTCGAGAACTCCCGCTACGAGGGCTACGAGGACAAGATCGCCATCGCCGGCGCTTACTGGCCGCCGCACTACGTGCTGATGGACGGCCAGACCCTGGAGCCGAAAAAGATCGTCTCGACCCGCGGCATGACCGTCGATACGCAGGAGTATCATCCGGAGCCGCGCGTGGCCGCCATCGTCGGCTCGCACCAGCACCCGGAATTCATCGTCAACGTCAAGGAAACCGGGCAGATTTTGCTGGTCAACTACGAGGACCTCGACAACCTCAAGGTGACCACCATCGGCGCGGCCCGCTTCCTGCACGACGGCGGCTGGGACGCCAGCGGGCGCTATTTCCTGACCGCGGCCAACGAGTCCGACAAGATTGCGGTCGTCGACGCCAAGGACCGCCAGCTCGAAGCCCTGGTCGATGTCGAGCGCATCCCCCACCCGGGCCGGGGTGCCAACTTCATCCATCCCGAATACGGTCCGGTCTGGGGAACCAGCGCGCTGGGCAACGCCAACATCACGCTTATCGGCACCGATCCGGAAAACCATCCCGACCACGCTTTCAAGGTCGTCGAGATTCTCGAGGGCCAGGGCGGCGGCTCGCTGTTCATCAAGACCCACCCCGAGTCGGACAACCTGTGGGTCGATACACCGCTACACCCGGACGAGGACAAGGCGCAGTCCGTGGCCGTATTCGACATCAACGATCTCGACGCCGGCTTTGAGGTCTTGCCGATTGCCGAGTGGGCCGATCTCGGCCCGGGACCGAAGCGGATCGTCCAGCCCGAATACAACAAGGCCGGCGACGAAGTCTGGTTCTCGGTCTGGTCGGGCATGGAAGAGGAGTCGGCCATTGTGATCGTCGATGACAAGACCCGCGAACTCAAGCACGTCATCAAGGGCGAGCGGATCGTTACGCCAACCGGCAAGTTCAACAACTACAACACCCGCAAGGACATCTACTGACCCTTCCGGCAATGACCAACACCGAAAGACAGCGCCCCGGTCCTCCGGGGCGCTTTGCGATCAGGAAGAGGAAACATGCATAGAACCAACCTTATTCTGGCGACGCTGCTCGCTTCCACCCCCCTCGCCGCGCAAACCGAGTCCGACATCGACCTCGATCGCGAAGCCGAAGCGCGCGAACTCGACCCGATCACGGTCGTGGCCCACCGCCAGCCGCGCCAGCTCTCGGAAGTGGCCGGCACGGTCACCATCATCGGCGAGGAAAGACTTTCGCGCGACATGGTGTTCGACCCGGCCGATCTGGTGCGCTACGAACCCGGCGTGGACATCGACGGCGGCGGCACGCGCTTCGGCTTCAACGGGTTTCGCATTCGGGGCATCGGCGGCAACCGCACAGCCGTCGTCATCGATAACGTGCCGGTCACCGACCAGTTCGACGTCGGCAATTTCGCCAACACCGGGCGTGGCATGCTCGAACTCGGCCTGGCCCAGCGCGTGGAGATCCTGCGCGGCCCGGCGTCGACGCTTTACGGCTCCAAGGCGCTCGGCGGCGTGGTCGCCGTTACCACCATCGACGCCGACCACATCATCTCCGACGGCCGACGCGGCAGCCGGTTGTCGCTGAGGGGCGCTACCGACAGCGATCGCGCCCGCGTGACGGCTGCCACGGCTTTCCGCAAGAACGACTTCGACATGCTGATCGCCGGTGCCGCGCAGCGCTCGGCCGAGACCGACGTCGCCCAGCGCCCGGAAAACCTGCCAGAGGATCTGCTCGAACGCGATCATCATGCGGTCATCGTACGCAGCGGCCTGGACACCGATCATGGTCGTATTCGCCTGACCCTGGACGGCATGCGCGAAACGCGCGATACCGACATCCGGGCCATGATCGGCAGCGGCCGATTCCGTTTCACGGAATCACTCGAAGGGCGACGACCGACGTCACCAATGGCGCATCCTGCTCGACCAGGACCTTGCACCCCGCTCGGCCCAGTCAGCCGGGGCCACTGGCGCATCTGGCACCAGAAGACCGACGTCCTGCAGGAAACCGACGACCTCCGGCGCGCTGCGCCTACGCCGGTCGAGGTCTTCCGCCGCTTCGAGTTCCAGCAGGAAACCACCGGCGTGGGCACCGACCTCGAATCCGACTTCAAGGCGCTGGGCCTTTCGCAACGGCTCGGCTACGGTTTCGAACTGAGTCGTACGGAAGTCGTCGACAAGCGCGACAGCGTCCAGACCAACCTGGCCACCGGCGAGTCGAGCCGCTCGGTTCTGGGCGAGAACTTTCCGCTGCGCGACTTCCCCCGCAGCGAGATCGACGAACTGGGTGTTTACCTGCACGACGAAATCCGTCTCTGGACCGGCGGTCCCACGCTCAGCCCGGGCATTCGCTACGAATACTACGGCCTGTCGGTGCTCGACGATCCGCTGTTCGAGTCTTCATTCCCCGCGGCCGAGACCACCGAGCTGACCAGCAGCAGCTGGCTGCCCAAGCTCGGCCTGGTCTGGCCCATGGGCGAGCGCATGGAGTTCTTCGCCCAGTACGCCCGCGGCCTGCGCGCACCGCCGTTCGAGGACGTCAACATCGGCCTCGAGCTGCCACAGTTTCGGGTGCGCGCCATCGCCAATCCCGACCTCGAACCCGAAAAGGGCCGCACGGTCGAGGCCGGGCTGCGCTGGCGCGGCTCCAACACGCTCGCCGAGCTGGCGCTGTATCGCAACGACTACAAGAACTTCATCCAGACGCGCGCGCCGCTGGGCTTCGATCCGGTGAGCGGGTTCCTGCTTTTCCAGTCGATCAACCGCGACCGCGTGCGCATCGAGGGCGGTGAAATACGCCTGCGCCGGCAGCTCGGCGCCGGCTTCAGCACCGAGCTGGCCGGCGAGTGGTCGCGCGGCACGGATCGGAATACAAGCCGCAACCTGCCGGGCATCTCGCCGCCGAGCCTGATCGCCGAGCTGGCCTGGCGCTCTCCGGACGCCAGCCTGGAAACCCGGCTGATTGCAACGGCTACCCGCGGCCAGCGCGAGCTGATCGACGAGCAGGGCGAGGCGCTGTTCTCCCCGCCCGGCTACGCGACCGTCGACTGGCTGACGCGCTGGTTCCCGCGCGACGATCTGGAAATCGGCCTGGGCCTGTTCAACCTGGCCGACCGGCAATACTGGCAAACCGGCCGGGTCATCGGTCTAGCCCCCGAAGACCCGACCCTGCCGCTGCTGGCCGAGCCGGGCCGCTGGGTTATGGTCAGCCTGACCTGGCATCGTTGATCGCGTTAATCTGTCCCCCTGAAACGCTTTCGGGAACCGGATATGAAACATCATCGACTGATCATTCTCGGGGCCGGCACCGCCGGCCTCAGCGCCTGGAAGCAGGCGCGCGACCTCACCGACGACATCCTGATGATCGACCCGGGTCCACTGGGCACGACCTGTGCCCGCGTCGGCTGCATGCCGTCCAAGGCGCTGCTGCAGGTTGCCCACGATCACCAGGCCGCACACGGCCTGTGCCGTGCGGGTCTCGCCAGCGGCCCGGCCGCCGAGCTCGACGGCGCGGCGGTCATGCGGCACGTGCGCGAACTGCGGGATCGCTTCGCCGCCGGACCGGTTCGCGCGGTCGAGAAGATGGGTGATGACTTTATCCGCGGCGCCGCGCACTTCGTGGCACCCGACTGCGTCGAGGTTGACGGCACTCGCTACCAGGCCGACGCCATCGTCGTTGCGGTGGGCACGCAGCCATTCGTTCCCGAACCCTGGCGCGAGATAGGTGATCGCCTGCTGACCAGCGACGACCTGTTCGAGATGCCCGACATTCCGGCACGGGTGGGTGTGATCGGCGCCGGCGCCATCGGGTGTGAAATCGGTCAGGGCCTGGCAATGCTGGGTGCGGACGTCCACCTGTTCGGTCGCGACCGGACGCTGGCCGGCATCGCCGATAGCGATGTCAACGACGTGATGCACGCGGTCCTGGACCAACAGCTCCGGCTCCATCTCGGCGACGACGCCCGGCCCGAGCGAACGGCCGACGGCGTTGCGATCCGATTCGGCGAGCAGACAATCGAGGTCGACGTCCTGGTTGCCGCAATCGGCCGCCGCCCCCCGGTCAAGGCGCTCGGATTCGAAAGCCTGGGTGTCGCAACCGACGACAACGGCCTGCCAACGATCGATCCAGCCAGCCTTCGCGCCGGTGACGCCCCGGTCTGGTTCGCCGGCGACGTCAACGACATTCGACCAATCATGCACGAGGCCGCCGACGAGGGCCGGCTGGCCGCCTGGCACGCTCTGCATCCGGAAGCCGAATGCATGGCCCGCCGCACGCCCATGGGCATTGTCTTCACGCAGCCGCAGGTCGCCTGGGCCGGCCTGAGGCACGGCGAGCTACCCGACGGCACGCTCACCGGAGAATGCGATTTCAGCCGGCAGGGGCGCTCCATCATCAAGGGATACGCCCACGGGCTGATGAAAGTCCATGCCGATGCCTCGGGCCGACTGATCGGCGCGGAAATGGCCTGCGCCGGCGCCGAACACATGGCCCATGAACTGGCCTGGCTCATCCAGCAGCGCACCGATGTCGTCGACGCCTTGAAGTTGCCCTTCTACCACCCGGTGCTGGAGGAAGGCCTGCGCACGGCGCTGCACGCCGTCCGCCGGCAACTGCCGCAACGCGATCGCCGCCCGGACCTGCCGCTGTGCGAGGCGCCGGAATCCTCGCTGCCCGGCCTGTAAAACGACCCTCAGCCGTCAAGCGCTGCCAGCAGTCGACGCGCACGCTCCTCGATCGCATCAAACTTGTGATCGGCCATCAGTGCCGGGTCGAACAACGGGGCGACGAAGCCGATCGCGTGGGCGCCGGCGGCCAGCCAGTCGGCGGCATTGCCTTCCGTCACGCCATGGGTGGGCACGATGTTGAGAAACGGCATGGGGCCCAGGCAAGCCTTGACGAAGTCGGGACCGATGCCCGGCGCCGGAAACAGCTTTTGCAAACCCGCACCCGCGCGGTATGCACGCAGCATCTCGGTCGGCGTGTGCGTCCCCGGCATGGCCGCCACGCCCAGACGGGCGGCCGCCTCGATCACGGCCTCATCGGTCACCGGCGAGACCAGGAACTGCGCGCCGGCTTCCACCGCTTTCTCCGCTTCCTCGACCGCCAGCACGGTACCCGCCCCGAACACCACATCGGGATAGCGCTTCGAGAAGTCGGCGATGAGCTCGTAGACGCCGGGAACGGTTAGCGTGAACTCGCAGATGGTGAATCCGCCGCGCACGGCCGCCTCCATTGCCTTCAAGGCAGCGTCGGCGTCGTCGGTTCGCAGGATGGCGGAGGCGCGGGTCTGGCCGAGAAGCTGGACGAAATCGTTTGGGGTCATGGGGCTACCAGGGGTCAGGGGTCAGGGGTCAGCCTACGGACTACGGGCCACAGCCCCAGTCTCACAGAGCGGACTTCAGGCATTCTGCCACGCGATCGATCTGTTCTTCGGTCATTTCCGGAAAGATCGGCAGGGACAGGCAGCGTTCGGCGACGGTCTCGCTGTGGGCCAGTGAGCCGGCGCGGCTGTAGCCGGAAAATGCGGGCTGGCGGTGCAGCGGCGTCGGGTAGTAGACAGCACTGGCGATGCCGGCCTCGCGGAGCGCCGCCTGCAGGGTTTCCCGCCGGCCTTGTGGCGCCAGGGTCGTGAACTGGTGATACACGTGACGGCCGAGGCCGTCTTCGAAGGGCATTTCCAGCGCGGTATCGGAAAGCCGCTCGCGATAGCCCGCCGCAACACGGCGACGCTGGCGGTTGAACTCGTCGATATGGCCCAGCTTGACGCGCAGGATGGCGGCCTGAATCTCGTCGAGGCGACTGTTGTAGCCGACGACCTCATGCTCGTAGCCATCCACGCGGCGGCCATGGTTGCGCAGCATCCGGATCTCGTCGGCCACGGCATCGTCGCTGGTCGTAACCAGACCACCGTCGCCGCAGGCGCCGAGGTTCTTGCTGGGAAAGAAACTGAACGCGCCCGCCAGCCCGATGCTGCCCGTGTAACGACCGTCCAGCGTCGCGCCGAAACTCTGGGCGCAGTCCTCGATCAGCAGCAGGCCACGCGCTTCGGCGACGGCAGAGAGCGCGGCCATTTCGGCCGGCTGGCCGAACAGGTGCACGGGAAGGATCGCCCTGGTGTGGTCCGAAACCGCGGCGGCGGCAGCCTCGGCATCGATATTGAACGTCCGCGGGTCGATATCGACAAACACCGGCTCGGCACCGCAGTAGCAAATAGCCTCGGCGGTGGCGATAAAGGTGAACGGCGAGGTAATGACCTCGTCGCCGGGGCCAATGCCGGCCGCGCGCAGCGCCAGGTGCAGGGCGTCGGTACCCGAAGCGCAGGAAATGGCATGACCCACACCGAGAAATTCCGCCAGCTCGGCTTCCAGGGCCTGGACGTTCGGACCGAGGATATAGCGAGTACCGGCCATGACTTCAGAAATGGCGGCATCGAGCTCGGGCCTCAGTCGCTCGTACTGGACGCCGAGGTCCACCATGGGAATCGGCTTCATGCCGATCGCACTTCCCCGACCGGCGGCCTGGAGTCAACCATGGCGCTGATCTGCATCGCCGTCTCGAGCGCACGCAAGCCGTCTTCTCCCGTCACGACGACCGGCGTGCCATCGCGGACGGCGGAAACGAACGACTCGATTTCGCGCTTGAGGGCGTCGTTCTGCTCAAAGGACGATTCCTCGCGCAGGATTTCGGGAACGCCCGGAAACATCTCCCGGTCGCCGATGCGGTGCACCGCCAGTCCGCAGTTCTGGAAATCGATCGAAATGTAGGCCTCGGGCTGGAAGATTCGCATGCGCCGCTCGGACTTGACGCTCACCCGGCTGGAGGTGACGTTCGCCACGCAGCCGTTTTCAAACTCCAGCCTGGCATTGACGATATCGAGTTCGTCGGACAGCACCGAGGTGCCGTTGGCCGCCAGCGAGCGAACCGGGCTGTCGACCATGCCCAGGATCAGATCGATGTCGTGGATCATCAAATCGAGCACGACATTGACGTCGGTGCCGCGCGGCTTGAAGGGGGCCACGCGATGCGACTCGATGAACAGCGGCTTGAGCTCGAAGCCACCCAGGTCGAGGAAGGCCGCGTTGAAGCGCTCGAGATGACCGATCTGCAAGACGACGCCCCGCTCGCGCGCCAGGCGCGTCAGGGCGCGGGCCTCGTCGAGCGTGCTGGCAATCGGTTTCTCGAGCAGCACGTGCACGCCGGCATCGAGAAAGTCGCGGGCAATGTCATAGTGGCGCACCGTTGGCACGGCAATCGAGACGGCATCGACCTCGCCAATGACATCCCGGTAATCTGTCAGGGCGCGGCAACCGCAGTCCTCGGCGGATTTCCGGGCAGCCTGCTCGTCGATGTCGACAACGGCGACGAGTTCAGCCGAATCGATCGCGGCGTACTTCTGGGCGTGGAAGCGTCCCAGGTAGCCGACTCCGATGACGGCGCACTTGGTTGGTTTCATGTGGACTGGTCCGGCATGTATCGCTGATGGCCCGGCGGGGCCCGCCTCCCTTCAGTTCGGACCCGGCTGCATCATCTTGCGGGTGTGGATCGCGGCTGTAAATCTGAATAATGGCGGAGAGGGAGGGATTCGAACCCTCGAACGGGGAAAACCCGTTACCGGTTTTCGAGACCGGCGCATTCAACCACTCTGCCACCTCTCCGTATCGGCGGGCGCATTATACCGAAGCTGCTGCATTCCCGCATCGCGATTTCTTTCAGACGGGACTTGCCTCACGCAGAGCCGCGGAGACGCGAAGTTCGCAGAGAAAAAAGAAAATTGATATTTCAAGCAGCATTGCAGATACGCAATGCCGCATGCGAAGCCGATATTTTGTTTTCTTGGTTTTCCTCTGCGCTCTCTGCGGCTCCGCGGCTCTGCGTGAGGCCACTTGACGGCAAGCCTTCTACAAATGCTCCCGCAACCAGTCGCGCACGGACTCGAGTGCGGCCGGCAAAGCCGACGCGTCACTCCCCCCGGCCTGTGCAAAATCGGGTCTGCCGCCGCCCTTGCCGCCGACCTGGGTCGCGACGTGGTTGACCAGTTCGCCGGCCTTGACCTTGCTGGTCAGATCCTTGGTCACGCCGGCGACCAGAACAACGCCCTTGCCGCCGGCCGTGCCGAGCACGATCACGCCCGAGCCGATCTTGTTCTTGAGCTGGTCGACGGTGTCGCGCAGGCTGTTGGGATCGACGCCGTCCAGCTGCCTGGCGATCAGCTTGACGCCACCAACCTCGACGGCATCGCCGGCCAGGTCCGAACCGGCCGCGGAAGCCAGCTTCCCCTTGAGCCGCTCAAGCTCCTTCTCCAGCTCGCGCGACCGGCCCAGCATCTGGCTGATTCGCTCGCCGAGCTGCTCGGGGCTGGTCTTTAGCTGTCCCGAGGCCTCGCGCACGGAATGGTCGAGCTTCTGCAACCATTCAACCGCCACGCGGCCGGCCACCGCCTCGATACGGCGCACGCCGGCGGAAATACCGGTCTCGGAGACGATCTTGAACAGGCCGATGTCGCCCATCCGGTTCACGTGCGTGCCGCCGCACAGCTCCATCGAGAAATCGCCGAAGCGCAGCACGCGCACGTCGTCGCCGTACTTTTCGTCAAAGAAGGCCAGCGCGCCGGCCTCGATCGCTTCATCGAAAGGCATTTCCTTCGTTTCCGCCTCGACGTTGGCCTGGACTTGCTCGTTGACCATGCGCTCGATCTCGGCCAGCTCTTGTTCGCTGACTGGCGCGTGGTGTGAAAAATCAAAGCGCAGACGGTCGGGCGCGACCAGCGAGCCTTTCTGCTGCACGTGATCACCCAGTACCTCGCGCAGCGCGGCGTGCAGCAGGTGCGTAGCCGAGTGATGGCGGACGATATCGACCCTGCGCTGTGAATCGATCTGTCCCGACAACCGATCGCCGATTTTCAGGTGGCCTTCGGCCAGGCGGCCGACATGCCCGTGGAAGGCGCCCGCGAACTTGCGCGTATCGGTGACTTCGAAGTTCCGGCCCTCGCCCGCGAGGCGGCCGGTATCGCCGACCTGCCCGCCCGACTCGGCATAAAAAGGCGTTTGGTCAAGAATCACGACTGCTTCGTCGCCGGCATCGATGGCGTCAACCGGCTTGCCTTCGACCAGGATGGCCAGCACCTCGGCGGAATCCATCGAATGCGTGTCGTAGCCGAGAAAGCGCGTGGCCGGCAACTCGGCGATCAGCTCGGCCGGCATGCCGTCGCCGCCGGCGAACTTGCCGGCCGCGCGGGCGCGCTCGCGCTGCTGGCCCATGGCGTACTCGAACCCTTCCTCGTCGACCGTCAGCTCGCGTTCGCGCGCAATATCGCGGGTCAGATCGACCGGGAAGCCGAAGGTGTCGTAGAGCTTGAAGGCGACGTCACCGGGAATTTCGCGCCCGTTGAGATCGGCGATCGCGCCCTCGAGCAGCTTCATGCCCTGGTCGAGCGTCTCACCGAAGCGCTTCTCTTCGCGCTCGAGTACCTCGGTGACGAAATCCCGCTTGTGCCGCAGCTCCGGATAGGCCTCGCCCATCACCTCGGCCAGGGGTGCGACCATGCGGCTGAAGAACAAGTCCTCGCAGCCGAGCTTGTAGCCGTGCCGGATGGCCCGGCGGATGATGCGCCGAAGCACATAGCCGCGGCCCTCGTTGGACGGCAGCACCCCGTCGACGATCAGGAACGCGCAGGCACGGATATGATCGGCGATGACTTTCAGCGAGGCCGAATCGCGGTCCTCGGCGCCGGTCAGTTCGGCGGCCGCGGCGATCAGGTGCTGAAACAGATCGATGTCGTAGTTCGAGTGCCCGCCTTGCAGGATGGCGGCCAGGCGCTCGAGCCCCATACCCGTGTCCACCGAGGGCGCCGGCAGCGGGCTGAGCGTACCGTCGGCGGCGCGGTCGTACTGCATGAACACCAGGTTCCAGACCTCGATATAGCGGTCGCCGTCTTCCTCGGGCGTGCCCGGCGGTCCGCCAGGCACTTCGGGGCCGTGGTCGTAGAAAATCTCTGAACAGGGCCCGCAGGGCCCGGTATCGCCCATCGCCCAGAAGTTGTCCTCGGCTCCGATACGCGAGAAACGATCGGGATCGACGCCAATCTCCTTGAGCCAGATATCGGCCGCCTCGTCATCTTCCTCGTAGACCGTGACCCACAGCTTCTCCGGCGGAAAACCGCAGGTCTTTGTCAGGAACTCCCAGGCAAACTCAATCGCCTCGCGCTTGAAATAGTCACCGAAGCTGAAGTTGCCCAGCATCTCGAAAAAGGTGTGGTGCCGGGCCGTATAGCCGACGTTTTCCAGGTCGTTGTGCTTGCCCCCGGCGCGCACGCAGCGCTGCGAGGTGGTCGCGCGCGAGTAGGAGCGCTTCTCGGAGCCGAGAAACACATCCTTGAACTGCACCATGCCAGCGTTGGTGAACAACAGGGTCGGATCGTTGGCCGGCACCAGCGGGCTGGAGGGCACGATGCGATGCTCGCGCTCGGCGAAGTAGTCGAGGAAGGCCTGGCGGATTTCGGCGGTGGTTTTCATCAAATCAAAAAGTCCGGAAAACGGGCGTAAGTTAATTCAGACATATAGTTTAAGGCCCGCACACGCAAGAGCGGGCTTCAAGCGTGGCGCGCAATGTATCAGGAACTACCGAAAACACTGAAGGCACCGAACTCGCAACATTTGAATTTTCGGTGATTTCGGTGTATTCAGTGGTTCCAATCGCTTTCACTCGAAAAGCTCACGGATATGTTCGTGGGCAAACCCCCGGCGCGCCAGGGCCTGCTGGCGACGGGACTTTTCCTTCAAGTCGCTCGGGGGCTCCGACCCGTAGCGGCGTTCATACCAGGCGGCAGCAATGGCCAGCCAGTCCGGCGATTCGGCTTCCATCGCCCGGGCCGCCTGGTTGCGATCAATCCCACGCTCGGACAACTCGCCCCGAATTCGCATCGGCCCGTAGGCCTTGGCCGCGCGCTGGCGCACGTAGCCCTCGGCGAATCGCTCGTCGGACTGGAGATTTTCTGCGGCCAGCTCGTCGACCACCGGGTCGACGTCAGCTTCCGCCCAGCCGCGGCGGATGAGTTTGCCGGTCAACTCGAGCCGCGAGTGCTCGCGCCGCGCCAGCAGGCGCAGCGCGGCCTCGCGGATCTCGGCGGGGCTGACGGATTCTCCCTGGCTCAAGCCCGACCCCCGTGTCAGCCGGCCTTCGACTCGGCTTCTTCCTCCGGCGCCTCGGCCTCGGGCGACGCGCCCGTCGACTTGGGCAACAGCTTCTCGCGCACCCTGCGCTCGATATCGGCAGCCATGTCCGGGTTTTCCTTGAGGAACTGGCGCACGTTGTCCTTGCCCTGGCCGATGCGGTCGTCGCCATAGCTGTACCAGGCGCCCGATTTCTTGACCAGGCCGTGCTCGACGCCCAGCTCGATCAGTTCGCCTTCGCGTGAGATGCCCTCGCCGTAGAGAATCTCGAACAGCGCCTGCCGGAACGGCGGCGCCATCTTGTTCTTGACGACCTTCACGCGCGTCTCGTTGCCCACGGCCTCGTCGCCGCGCTTGATCGCGCCGATGCGGCGAATATCCAGGCGCACCGAGGAGTAGAACTTGAGCGCATTGCCGCCGGTGGTGGTCTCGGGCGAACCGAACATCACGCCGATCTTCATGCGAATCTGGTTAATGAAGATCACCAGGCAGTTGGTGCGCTTGATATTGCCCGACAGCTTGCGCAGCGCCTGGCTCATCAACCGCGCCTGGAGCCCAACGTGAGAGTCGCCCATCTCGCCCTCGATCTCGGCCTTGGGGGTCAAGGCGGCGACCGAGTCGACGACGACGATGTCGACAGCGCCGGATCGAACCAGCATGTCGGTAATTTCCAGGGCCTGTTCGCCGGTATCGGGCTGGGATACGAGCAGATCGTCGACGTTCACACCCAGTGCCTCGGCATAGCTCGGATCGAGCGCGTGCTCGGCGTCGACGAACGCAGCCGTCCCCCCGAGCTTCTGCGCCTCGGCGACGGCGTGCAGGGTCAGCGTCGTCTTGCCCGACGATTCCGGCCCGTAGATCTCGACGACACGGCCACGGGGAAGACCGCCGACGCCCAGCGCAACGTCCAGCGCCAGGGAACCGGTCGAGACCACCGGAACGTCCTTGCGCCCGGCGTCGTCGCCCATGCGCATGATCGCGCCCTTGCCATACTGCTTTTCGATCTGGCCCAGTGCCGCGGCCAGTGCTCGCTTGCGATTGTCGTCCACGATAGATGTCCTCTCTTCTCGATTCGTTTGGGGTGCCGCGATCAATGCTGATTATCTCACAGCACTGTCATGATCCAAGGCGGACCGCCAGGGTCAATGCCATTTCCTACACGAACTCGCGGCTGCGTCCTACCAGCAGTATAGGCAGCACATTCTCAGATCCCGAGAATGGCTCACTGGCACGCCCGCAAAAGCGCGAAAGCGGATACCATTCACGCTCATCCTGACTGAACCGGCACCATGACGGCGAGCACGCCCCCCATCTCCCGCTGTTCGGCGATGCGCAAGACGGTACTCCTGGCCAGCCTGCTTTTGCTCTGCGCCTGCGGCGCCGGCGAGCGATACGATCCCGGCCTGGTTCAGGCACCGGGCTTTGCGAACGAGTCCGGCCGGCTGGCACAGCCCTGGCAGTTCGCCCATCACGCCAGCACCGACTCCTACATCTTGACCCTCGCCGGCGGCGTCGCGGCCATTGAACGCGTCGGACACGAACCCTGGGCGCGGCTGTCGCAGGAGATCGATCGGGAAGCAATCCCGCCTTTCGCCGGACGCCGAATGGCCTTTTCCGCCGACATCCGCGCCGATCTCGACGATTCGCAATACGGCAAGCCCATCGAACCCAGCGGTTTGATGGTTCGTATCTGGCACAAGCGCCAGGGCGCCGGCAGCACGTTCAGTGCGATGGTCGGGGCGCCCAGGAGCCAGGTGAAGCGACTGGAACTGGCGGCCGATGCGCAAATCCCTCAATGGGAACCTCGCAGCGTTGTATTCAGCGTGCCCAAGAACGTATCCAGGATCGAAATCTCGGCCATCCTGTCGACGGGCGGCCGGCTTGAACTGCGCAACCCGTCGCTCGTAGCCGTCGACCAGTAGTGGACTATGACCGCAAAGGCCAGCGTCCGACCACTCGATAGGGCGCGCCGGGTACCGACTCGACCAGCACGAAATCCCGCACCGGCCAAGGGAGCGGTTCCGGGTCGAGCAAATCTGGCGGGCGGCCCACCCGCCGGAACAGCGTCACGTGCGGCCTGAAGGGCCGCTCGTCGAGACTGACACCCAGTTCGAGAATCTGCCGGTGAAGGGCCGCCTGCAGCCCGGCCAGTGGCCGCGGCGCCTCGCCGCCCAGCCACAGCACGCGGGCACCGGGAAACCAGCCGAACCGGGTCAGCTCGAGCGTGCAGGCCTCCCCGGCAAGCGAACCGGCCAGGGCCTCGAAGTCCTGCAGGCGATCGGCCGGCTGATCACCCAAAAAAACCAGTGTCAGGTGCAGATTATGATCGGGCACGCGCCTGCGGCTGATCCGGCCAAGCAATTCGCGGCGCCGTATGATGCCGCGGCGGGTCGCGTCATCGGGCCAGAGGGCGAAGAAGAGGCGGCGGGTGGGTTCGGGCACGGCTTTCAGGTTTCAGGTTTCAGGTTTCAGACTTCGCCAGGCTGGCAAAGCGAAGCCCGCGTAGGTCGGCGTTACATCGCCGACGGACGACCTCTCGGATCGGTTCACGCGTGAGCTACGCGTGTCCAGGTCTCCTATGTCGTCCGTCGCGGATGTAACCGCGACCTACGCGGGCTTCGCTGTGCCGACCAAGGTGCGTCACCCGCCCAGGCGCTCGAGCAGCCCCCGGAGCGAGACGGCAACGCTGGCGCGGCGAACCTCGTCGCGGTCACCATTGAAACGATGCATCTCGGTTTCAACCACATCACCAGGCAGCGCCCAGCCGAAACAGACCGTGCCGACCGGCTTGTCGGGCGTACCGCCGTCGGGCCCGGCGATACCCGACACGGATACCGCGACATCGGCGTGGCTGTGTTCAACCGCACCGCGCGCCATGGCGGCGGCCACCTCCTCGCTGACCGCACCGAAGCGGTGAATATCGCTTGCACGCACACCCATCAACTCGCTCTTGGCCTCGTTGGAGTAGCTCACCAGGCCGCGCTCGAACCATTCCGAACTGCCCCGCAGGTCGGTACAGACCTTGGCGATCCAGCCGCCGGTGCACGATTCGGCTGTGACCAACCGGTGACCGTGATTCCTCATCTCGGCCGCCAGCGCGCTCGCCAGCATCGAGAGCGCTTCGTCGTCGTATCGCATTGCCATGGCTCCTATAATGCCTCGTTTGGGGTGAGGATTCAGGGGTCAGGATTCAGGGATCAGGGGGCGATCAGCGAAGGCGGCTGGCTCTGTACCGAAAGGCCATCAGAAGCTTGCCGTGCCGCCAGGCGCTTGCCGAAGCCAACCCTGACCCCCGACCCCTGAATCCTGACCCCTCAACGACACCACAAACCGAAGCCCGAAGCCAAGCCGACGCCATGTCAGACCAGGCCACCCAGCACACGCCCCTGATGCAGCAGTACCTCCGGATCAAGGCGGACTATCCGGACATCCTGCTGTTCTTCCGCATGGGCGACTTCTACGAGCTGTTCTACGACGACGCGAAGCGCGCGGCCGGGCTGCTCGACATCACGCTGACCCACCGCGGCAAGTCAGCCGGCGAGCCGATCCCGATGGCCGGCGTGCCCTACCACAGCGTTGACGGTTACCTGGCACGGTTGCTCAAGAAGGGCGAATCGGTCGCCATCTGCGAACAGATCGGCGACCCCGACACCGCGAAAGGGCCGGTGGAACGCAAGGTCGTTCGTATCGTGACGCCGGGCACGGTCACCGATGAATCCCTTCTCGAAGAACGCGCCGAACGCCTGCTGGCGGCCATTCTGCCCGCCCGGGACGGTTTCGGCCTGGCCTGGCTGGATTTGGCCGGCGGTCGACTGCGCTGCTGCGCGCTGGCCTCCGCGGCCGAACTGACCGCTGAACTTGAACGCCTGCGCCCGGCCGAGATTCTGCTGCCCGAAAACGCCGAACTGCCGGTCGGTCATGAAGGCGTCGCAGCGCGCGAGCACCCGCCCTGGCTGTTCGACACCGAGTCGGCCGAGCGCGAACTTTGCCGGCAGTTTCGCGTGCAGGACCTGTCAGGCTTCGGAATCGAGGGCCGCGGCCCCGAGGTAGGCGCGGCCGGCGCCCTGCTGGGCTACGCCCGCGACATGCTTTCCGGTGACCTTCCCCATCTGGCCGGCATGCGAGCGGTGCGCCCGGCCGAACACCTGGTGCTTGACGCGGCCACCCGCAGGCACCTCGAGATCGACGTGCATCCCGACGGGCGGTCCGAGCACACCCTGGTCGGCCTGATGGACACCGCCGCCACACCCATGGGAAGCCGCAAGCTCAAGCGCTGGATAACGCACCCGCTGCGCGACCGTGCCGGCCTGGGCGCGCGTCACGGCGCGGTGGCCGCGCTGTTCGAAACGCATGTACATCCCGATCTCCACGAGCATCTTTCCGGCCTGGGTGATATCGAACGGGTGCTGACTCGCATCGCGCTCAAGTCCGCCCGTCCGCGCGACCTGGCCACGCTGCGCGAAGGCCTGGGCCGCTTGCCGAAGCTGGGCGAGGCCCTGGAGCGGGTCTCGGTGCCCCTGATCGACGAGCTGCGCGACGAGCTCGCACCCTGCCCCGACCTGTTCGACCTGCTCGAGTCGGCCATCGTCGAACAACCGCCGATGGTCATCCGCGACGGCGGTGTGATCGAGGAAGGATTCGATTCCGAACTCGACGAACTGCGGGCCTTGAGCCAGAACGCCGGCGACTTCCTGGTGCGCTACGAGCAACAGGAGCGCGAGCGCACTGGCGTTCAGACCCTCAAGGTCGGCTTCAACCGCGTCCACGGCTACTACATCGAGATTGGCAGGACCCACGCCGACAAGGTACCCACGGAGTACGCGCGCCGCCAGACGCTCAAGAACGCGGAGCGCTACATCACCGAGGAACTGAAAGCCTTCGAAGACAAGGTGCTGTCGGCGCGCGAACGCGCTCTGGCGCGCGAGAAGGCTTTGTACGAAGAGTTGATCGAGCGGCTCGCGGGCGAGCACGGCCGCCTCGCGGTCGTCGCCGCCGGCCTGGCCACGCTCGACGTGCTGGTCACCTTCGCGGAGCGCGCCGAGACGCTGCGCCTGAGCGCGCCCGTGCTCGACGAATCGCCGGGCCTCGACATCACGGAGAGCCGCCACCCGGTGGTCGAGCGCGTGCAGGACGAAGCCTTTGTGCCCAACGACTGCCGGCTCGATCCGGCGCGGCGCATGCTGGTCATCACCGGCCCCAACATGGGCGGCAAGTCGACCTACATGCGCCAGGCCGCGCTGATCGTTATCCTGGCCCACGCCGGATCGTTCGTGCCCGCAAGCTCGGCGCGCATCGGCCCGATCGACCGCATCTTCTCGCGCATCGGCGCCGGCGACGACCTCACCCGCGGCCGTTCCACCTTCATGGTGGAAATGGTCGAAACCGCCAACATCCTGCACAACGCCACCGAGCACTCGCTGGTGCTGATGGACGAGATCGGCCGCGGCACCTCCACCTTCGACGGCCTGGCCCTGGCCTGGGCGGTGGCGACCGAGCTCGCACTGAACCTGCGCGCCCTGACCCTGTTCGCCACCCACTATTTCGAACTCACGCGCCTGGCCGACGACCACGAGGGCATCGCCAACGTCCACCTCGAAGCGCGCGAACACGGCGACGAGATCGTGTTCCTGCACTCGGTCCGCGAGGGGCCTGCCAGCCAGAGTTACGGCCTGCAGGTCGCGCGCCTGGCCGGCGTACCCAAGCCCGTCATCGCCCAGGCCCGCAAGCACCTCGACCGTCTCGAGAACGAAGCGGCCGCGGCCAGCAGCCCCCAGCTGGGCTTGTTCGGGCCGGCCGCTTCAGGCGGCAAGAAGGAACCCGCGCCGGATCCCGTACGCGACATGCTCGAAGACATCGACCCCGACGATCTGAGCCCGCGCGAGGCACTCGACTGGCTCTACCGACTCAGCAAGGAAGCATCGAAATGAACGAAGATCCGATCATCGAGGAGGAACGTCGCAGCCTGGACCGCGCGTACCATGACCAGATAGGCAATGAGTACGACAAAGTCATCCTCGACCCCCGACGCACTGCCTCGGATATCCTCTTCGACAGGCTTGGCATTGCCCCCCCCCCCCGCAATTCCCGGATGCTCGATTGCGGATGCGGCACTGGCCAGGCCATCCTCCGCTTCGGCCTGACGCAGAACGGATTTGACTCGGTTGTCGGCATCGACCACAGCCGAAGCATGCTCGATGCTCTGCGGCAGAAACTGCACGAAACCCAGAAATCGCGTATTCGGCTGATTCAGGACGATGTCATCGAATGGCTCGCCCGCGGCGAGGAATCGGGCTTCGACCTGATCACTGCCATCGGCTTTCTTCACCACTTGTCCGATGAACAGGTCGTGCAAACCCTGCGACTCATGACCGAACGGGTCGGGCCGGGCGGGCAGATCGTGATCGCCGAGCCCATGATTGACGAGAAACTCAGCGAGCCGGCGCTGATCCGCTGGTGGAATCGCCATTCCCTGGCGCGAGGCGCAGGCTACTCCACGCCGGCTGACGAACCCGATGAGCGACCGCTACCGCGCAACTTGCTCTACAGCGCATTCGATCAGGCACGCTTGCGCGTCGAGGCCCACACCAGCTCATGGGAGATCTTCAATCGCTCGACGCGACCGGGCTGGACGGAGCGAAGCCTGATCGGCCTGCTGTACCGATGGGGTGGGCCCGGAATCGTCAACGCCTGGAAGCTGCAGCCGATCGTGGACGAAGGCCAGGCATGATGGAAGTGAGAGGCTGGAATGACACCTACTCGTCTTTCTCCAAGCCAAGCAGCCGGATACCACCGAGAGCTTTCGCCTTCCGAAAATACGCCTCGTCGGCTGTGACAAGCTCGCTGTCGGGCAGGCTCAAGGCGACCGCGTGGTAGAAGGTGTCGAACAGGTGATGACCCAGTTCGACGGCCAGGTCGCAAGCACGCTGGTAGACGACAGGGGTGTCGTGAATATGGAATTCAAGCTCCAGAAGATCGGCCAGATCGTCCTGCGCTTCCTGCGGCTTCAGGCGGGCGAGCACTGCGGCCACCTCCGCCAGAAAGTGCGGTGGTTGATGGAAGCTGACCTGTTCGTTGCTGCTCGCCCGGAGAATTGATACCGCTTTCTCGGCGTCGGGTTCATCGGTCCGATCCCGCAAAAACCATTTCGTCGCGACGCTGGCGTCGATCACCAACCGTCTCACGGACGGCCCTGCTCGCGGGCGTTGCGAATTTCTTCATCCGATACCACGGGCCCGTGGTCCCGGCGCTGCAAGATGCGATCGACGGCGTCCCTGTGCCGCAGCCGCCGCGCTTCCCGCTCGATGGCCTCCAGCATCAATTTCGAGATGATTGCGCTTTTGTTTTTGCCCTCGAATGTCTTGTTGAACGCTTTTTTGACCTCATCGGGCACGCTGTAGTTGACGGTACTCATAGCTCGACCACTGTTGTTGAAGATTTCAACAATAATTTAGAGATTCCGTGACCGGGTGTCAAGAATGGCAGCGCCTCGACGGCGCGTGGTACCAGACTCTCTTCTCACCGAATCGAAAATCAGAAGCGCAGCGCCAGGAGCAGCAACAGACCCAGCACGATGCGGTAGACCACGAAAGGTTGCATGCCGATGCGCTTGATGAAAGACAGGAAGTAATGAATGCAGGCGTAGGTGCTCAGTGCTGAGACGATGAACCCCAGCACCAGCAGGCCCCAGGGCGTGGACAGCTCCGCCGACGAGAGGTCGAGCAGCCCCAGCACCGTTGCGCCGGAGATCACCGGGATCGAGAGTAGAAACGAGAAACGCGAAGCCGCCTCGCGGCTCAGGCCCATGAACAGGGCGGCGGTGATGGTGATGCCCGATCGCGACGTGCCCGGAATCAGCGCCAGTACCTGGGCGAACCCGATCACCAGTACGGTCTTGAGCCCGAGCTGGTATTCGTCGCGATCGCGCCGTCCCGTCCAGTCGGCCCAGCCCAGCAGCAGGCCGAAGACGATCAGCGAACTGGCCATGATCCAGATCGCGCGCAGCTCGTTTTCCGCCAGATCCTTGAGCAAAAAACCGAAGGCCACCGCCGGGAGCGTACCGATGATGATCCACCAGGCCAGGCGCGAGTCGGCATCCGCGCGCCCGCCGACGAGCGAGGCGGACCAGGACCGGGCCATCACCAAGAGCTCCTGCCGGAAGTACCACACCACCGCCAGCAGCGAACCCGCGTGCAGGATGATATCGAAATCCAGGCCCTGGTAGACGCCGCCGGTGACCCAGGAATAAAGGACCAGGTGCGCCTGGCTGGAGACCGGCAGGAATTCGGTCAGGCCCTGGATGAGGGCGATCAACAGGGTCTGCAGCCAGTCCACGCGTTCTCCTCGAGCTCGCCTCGTCGCGATTGACGGGAAGTTGGAATCCGGCCGATATGATACCGTTTCAGTCGATCGGCCGGACGCCTCCGGCCGCACGACACCCGGGGAGACCCAAGATGAAAGCACTGCGCGTCATCGTTGTTGCCATTGCCGTGGTTGCCGCCTTACTGCTGCTCGTCGCCGGGCCGGGTACCCGGCTGGCGTGGTGGGATTTCGGCTTCGGTTTCACGCTCATGCGCTGGGCGCTCTACGGCGGGGTCGCCGCGGGCGGTCTGGCCGTGTTGATGCTGCTGATCCCGGCGACGCGCCGTGGCGGCGTCGCGGCGCTGCTCGCCGCGGTCGTGATTGGCCTTGGAACAGCTGCACTACCCTATTCCCTCGTGCAGAAGGCACGCTCCGTGCCGCCGATCCACGACATCACCACCGACATGGCCAATCCGCCGGAATTCGTGGCCATCGCTCCGCTGCGCGCCGAGGCGCCCAACCCGGTCGAGTACGCGGGTGAAGAAACGGCCGCCCAGCAGCGCGAAGCCTACCCGGAGATCAAGACCCTGCACATCGACGCGTGGCCGGCCATCGTTTTCGAGCACGCCCTCGAGACGGCCCAGGCCCGGGGCTGGGAAATCGTCGAAGCTGACGAGTCGAAAGGCCGCATCGAGGCTACCGCCACCACGTTCTGGTTCGGGTTCAAGGACGATGTGGTCATCCGCCTGCGCGGCGACAACAACGGTACTGCGGTGGACATGCGCTCGAAATCGCGCGTGGGCCGCAGCGACGTCGGCGCCAATGCCGCGCGCATCGAGGCTTTTCTGGAAGACCTGGAGACTCGGATCCAGTCCTGAGTCAGTCGGCCCGATGCCTGGCGAGCGCCCACTCGACGTGCTCGCGCACCAGCTCGGAGGCATGATCGCGACGGGCTTCGAGCGCCGCGACCACGCGCTCTGAAGTCGGCGCGTTGCCCAGCGCCACCGCCAGGTTTCTCAGCCAGCATTCGTAGCCGGTACGCCGGATCGGGTTGCCCTCGGTCCGCGCCAGGAAAGTGTTCTCGTCCCAGCCGAACAGCTCGACGAGATCGCCGGCGTCGAGGTCCTTGCGCGGCGCGAAATCGGCCTCACCGGTGTGCTGGGCATAGCGATTCCAGGGACAGACCATCTGACAGTCGTCACAGCCGAACACTCTGTTGCCCATCAAGGGCCGCAGTTCCTCCGGAATCGAGCCCTTCAACTCGATCGTCAGATAGGAAATGCAGCGCCGGGCGTCGAGCTGGTAGGGCGCGGTAATAGCCTGCGTGGGGCACACGTCGATGCAGCGCCGACAGCTGCCGCAGTGCTGGCTGACCGGCTGGTCGGGCGGTAGTTCCAGGTCGGTGTAGATTTCCCCGAGGAAGAACCACGACCCGGCATGGCGATTGAGCAGGAGGGTGTGCTTGCCGATCCAGCCCAGGCCGGCTTTCTCGGCCAGCGGTTTTTCCAGCACGGGCGCGGAATCGGTAAACACGCGGTAACCGATCGGCCCGACCTCGCGCTCGATGCGATCGGCCAGCTTTTTGAGCCGCTTGCGGATGAGCTTGTGATAGTCACGACCCAGCGCATAGCGCGAAACCACGGCCCGATCGGGCTGCTCGAGCAGCTCCTCGACCGGCCGCGCCGACTCGGGCAGGTAATCCATGCGCGCAACGATCACCGAACGGGTGTCGGGGTGCAGCAGCGCCGGGCGGCTGCGCTTGCGGCCGTGCGCGGCCATCCAGGCCATCTCGCCGTGGCGGCCGTCGGCCAGCCAGGCGTCGAGGCGCTGCTCGTAGTCGGACAGTTCAGTATCGGCGATACCCACCTCGGCGAAGCCGACTTCGCGGCCCCACTGGCGAATCTTCTCGACCAGTTCCCCGGTATCAAGCTCGCCTTGCCTATAATCGCGTCCATGACTCATGCGCGACATTATCCCACCGTGCCGCTCTACCGTGCGGCGTCGGTGCGCGAACTCGACCGCCTGGCCGTCGACAACCACGGCATCGACGGCTACGACCTGATGCGCCGCGCCGGCCGGCGCGCCTACGAGATCCTGCGCGGCCGCTGGCCCGAGGCGCGGGCGGTGAGCATCTGCTGCGGCGGCGGCAACAACGGCGGTGACGGCTACGTCATGGCCCGTCTGGCAAGCGAAGACGGTCTTGCGGTGCAGCTGATCGCCATGAAGAGCCCGGACGAGCTCACGGGCACGGCCGCGCGGGCGGCGAACGACTGGCTTGCCGCCGGGGGCACGATCGAGAATCCCGACGAGCGCTTACGCGGCGACGTCATCGTCGACGCCTTGCTCGGCACCGGCCTCGACCGGCCGGTGCGCGATGACTACGCCCGGCTGATCGACCACATCAACGACACAGGCCGGGCCGTACTGGCCATCGACGTACCCTCCGGCCTCGACGCCGACACCGGCATGCCCCTTGGCCGCTGCACGCGCGCCGACGCCACGGTCACCTTTATCGGCCGCAAGCGCGGCCTCTACACCGGCCAGGCCGGGCGCTGGTGCGGCGCCGTTCTTTTCGACGCGCTCGACACACCCGCAGCGATCCACGAGGCGGTCGATGCCGATGCGACGCTGTTGCAAGCCGCCCGCCTGCACGCCGGCCTCCCTGCCCGGCCGGCCGACACCCACAAGGGCGATCTCGGCCGCTTGCTGGTCGTCGGCGGCAACCACGGCATGGCCGGTGCGCCGGTGCTGGCCGGCCGCGCGGCGCTGCGCACCGGCAGCGGCCTGGTCACCCTGGCCACGCGCTCGGCCCACGCCACCCTGGCGCCGGCCGTTCAGCCGGAGCTGATGAGCCACGGCGTAGAGACCCTGGAAGAACTCGAATCCCTGGTCGAGCGCGCCGATGCCCTGGCACTGGGGCCGGGCCTGGGCCGTGACGACTGGGCGCAAGCCTTGTGGAAGCGCTCGATCGAAACCGACTGCGCGCTGGTGGTCGATGCCGACGGACTCAACCTGCTGGCCGCCGAGCCGACCCGTCGCGACAACTGGATTCTCACGCCCCATCCGGGCGAAGCCGCGCGCCTGCTCGATTCAAGCGTGGCCGAGATCCAGGCCGATCGCTTTGCGGCCGCAGCGAGCCTGGCCGAGCGATTCGACGCGGTCGTGATCCTCAAGGGCCACGGCAGCCTCGTCGCCGGCCCCGGCGCCACCGCGGCCGTGTGCGCATACGGCAACGCGGCCATGGCCTCGGCCGGCATGGGCGACGCCCTCACAGGCATCGTCGCCTCGCTGCTCGGCCAGGGCCTCAGTCCCTACGACGCCGCCTGTTGCGGCGTGCTGGCCCACGCCCTGGCCGGCGACCGGGCCGCCCGCGACCGACGACAGATCCTCGCCGGCGACCTCATCGATGCGCTCTGCGGCGTCCTGCCAGCGTGACTGCGCGGCAGGAGTTCGTTGCGAGCGACGAGGCCGCGACCATGGCTCTGGGCCCGGAACTGGCGCAAATGTTCAGCGCGGGCGGCGTCGTGTATCTGTCCGGCGACCTGGGCGCGGGCAAGACCACGCTGGTGCGCGGCCTTCTGCGCGCGCTGGGATTCAAAGGCCGAGTCAAGAGCCCCAGCTACGGCCTGATAGAGAGCTACGTTGTCGACGGAAACGAGATTCATCACCTCGATCTCTACCGCCTGGGCCACGGCGAGGAAATCGCCTACCTCGGCCTGGAAGACCTGATGAGCGAAGGCAGCCTGCTGCTGGTCGAATGGCCCGAACGCGGCAAGGGCTGGCTGCCGGCCGCAGACTGGCACATCCGCATGGACGACCGGCCCGGCGGCGGGCGCAGGATTGTCATCGAATAGCCGTTCGGGGGCTGAAAGTTACCCGCGGAAGCCTTTTGACCCGCCGCTTGCTATAATGTCCGGTTTAGTCCGCTGCGACATAACTCGATTCGAAGGAGACGCGCGTGAGCATCATCAACAAACTCGACACCCTGCGCAAGATCGGCGGCAAGCCGCTGACCCCCGGCCTGGCCGACGACGTCATCGAACGCTTCGCCGTTAGCGATCCCCGACTGCCCCAGGCCGTGGAGGATGCGCTGGGCGTGGTGGAATGCTGGCGCGAGGCCTATCCCGACCTGATCGGTCTCGACGAGGCCGACCAGCGGGAGGCCCTGCAGTCGGGTTACGTCAACTTCTACGCCGATGACTGCGTCAATCCCTTCGTGGCCCTGGCCGCCCGGGGGCCCTGGATCATCACTGCCAAGGGTGCGGTGCTGCACGATTCAGGCGGCTACGGCATGCTCGGCCTCGGACACGCACCCGAGGCGGTGCTGGCGGCGATGAACCAGCCCCACGTGATGGCCAATATCATGACGCCGAGCTTCTCGCACCAGCGCTTTTTCGATGCGCTCACCACCGAGATCGGCAACCGTCGCGAGGAAGGCTGTCCCTTCCACCGCTTCCTGTGCATGAACTCCGGCTCCGAGGCGGTCACCGTGGCCGGTCGCATCTGCGACATCAACGCCAAGCACATGACCGACCCGGGCGGGCCGAAGGCCGGCCACAAGATACACCGCCTCTCGCTTTCGGGCAGCTTCCACGGCCGCACCGATCGCCCGGCCCGATTCTCCGACTCTACCCGCAAGACCTACACCCAGCACCTGGCCTCCTACCGCGACGAGGACACGCTGATCACCGTCGAGCCCAACAATGTCGAACACCTGCAGCAGGTCTTCGACTGGGCCGCGAAGAACAAGGTCTTCATCGAGGCGATGTTCCTCGAGCCGGTCATGGGCGAAGGCAATCCCGGCATGGCCGTCACGCCCGAGTTCTACGCCGAGGCCAGGCGCCTGACGAAAGAAAACGGCACCCTCCTGCTGATGGATTCCATCCAGGCCGGCCTGCGCACGCAGGGCGTGCTTTCGGTGGTCGACTATCCCGGCTTCGAAAACCTCGAAGCGCCCGACCTGGAAACCTACTCCAAGGCACTCAACGCCGGCCAGTATCCGCTGTCGGTCCTGGCCATGAACGACACGGCCGCCGGTCTTTACCGAAAGGGGATCTACGGCAACACCATGACCGCCAACCCGCGCGCCCTCGACGTGGGTACCACCGTACTGCGTCAGGTCACGCCCGAACTGCGCGAGAACATCGTGGCTCGAGGCCGGGAGTTCCTGGACAAATTCGGCAAGCTGGCCGAGGAGCTGGACGGACGCATCACGCGTGTGCAGGGCACCGGCCTGCTGTTCTCCATCGAACTCGACAGCAGCATATACAAGGCCTACGGCGATGACTCCACCGAGGAATACCTGCGCATGCACGGCATCAACGTGATTCACGGCGGCGCCAATTCCCTGCGTTATACGCCGCCGTTCGGCATCACCTCGGCCGAGGTCGACCTGATCGTCGAAGCCACGCGCGACGCGCTGGTCAAGGGACCGATGCGCAAGTCAGAGCAGGCTGCCTGACGATCCCTTGACTTGACGTGACGTAATGCGGCGCGCTCATGCGCCGCGTTACGTCAGCAGCTGGCGCCATTGGCGGCCACACTGCTATATTGAGCATCGTCACGTCCAAGGGCTCAGAGCATGTGGAACGCTTCTTTCCCCCGGCTGGCGCTGGCCGCTTGCCTCCTCGCCACACTGCCCGTAGCCGCCGGCCAATCATCGGGCGACCCGGCGTGGGTCGATTCCGACGTACACAGCCTGGCCGCATCTGCCGCTGTTGCCGACACCGCGGATGCGCTGCTCGAACGCACGCTCGCCGGCGAGGATGCGACGGCGTTGATTGCCCGTATGGAGCGAATTCGCATCGACTCGGCCCTTGTGCCCGTCGAGCGCGATGCCGTGCTCTACCGTTATATCGAGCAACTGCGCCACCTTCCGCCCGGCTCGGCACCGCAGCGGGTTATTGGATGGCTGACGAGCGCCGCACCGCTGGCCGTCACCGGCCACGAGGAGGGTCCGCACCATGCCGTACCGGCCTTCAACTTGGCCCGGGCGGCGCGCGGCCTTGCCAATGAATGGTCATGGCGCCGGGGCCACGACCTGGCAGTCGGCGACGATCGGCTGCCCCTGCCGGCATTGGCCCGCGAACTGGGCTCTATTCCGGCCAAAGACCCGCGCTACCGGGGAATGCGCTTTGCCGTGGAACGACTGCCGGCAGCAGCGCTGGATCAGCTGGCCATGCACTGCGCCGGAACGCTCGGCGGCTGCGGCGATGCGCGGGCGGACATCGAGCTCGCCCGCGGCAATACGCAGTGGCTCCGGCACTGGCTGGCCAGCGCGGACGCCGCAAAGGTCGTACCGCGATTACAACACGCACGCCGTGTTCTGGCGCCGCCGAACGCAAGCGCCTTGATGCAGTCGGCTCTCGAGCATCCGGATCCGGCAGTCGCCGCATGGGCGATGAGCGACCTGACCGCCCATTTACCCAAGGACGAAGATGGCCGCCGCGACTGGGGAAGACAGCTGCTGGGCATGCTCGACGACCGCGAGCTGGGCAGCGCTGCAGCACTTCAGCTCGCACGCATGGATGCCGACATCTGGTTGGAGGCCGCGTCGAGAAAGCCCCTGGGAGAACGCGGTCGGCGCCGCCTCGAACTGCTGGCGGAAATGGCCGCCGAGCTAGAAGCTGAAGACATCATCGGCGGGGCGAAACGATGAGCAGAGTCGGTTGCTTTATTGCGCTCGCAATGCTGGTCGCCTCCTGGGCGGCTCCGGCCCAGACCCTCATCGACTGGACCGAAGGGCCCGGGCGCCTCGGGCTGGGCTACCCCGTACCCACCCCCGTCGACACACCCCTTCCGTTCGCCGGGTTCCGCAGCTATGCCGGGCTGCGCACCCGCCACCAGGATCTGGCGATGACCCACGATTTCATTGCCCCGGCCATCGTGGGCCAGACCCGCTACGGCCGCGATATCTGGGCGTACCGTCTGGGACGGGGCAATGCCGACACCTTCGAGGGCCTGCCCCGTGCCGCGCTTCAGTTCAACGGCGGCATCCACGCGCGCGAATGGCAATCGCCGGAAGTCGTGACCGGCCTGATGGAACTGCTCGCAAGGGAAGCGGGCGACGAGTACTGGATCGACTACATCCTCGACCACAGCAGCATCGTCGTGGTGCCGGTGCTCAACGTCGACGGCTTCCTCCAGACGCAGCGCTATCCGCGCAGCAACTGGATGGATGTGGACAACCGCTATCCGAACCATGCCCCCCGAGACGGCCGCATGCGGCGCAAGAACCTGCGAGGTTCGGACGAGGACCTATATTCGGTTTCCGGCCGGCTGTCCGGCGTCGATCTCAACCGCAACAACGAGCCGGCCTGGCCCGGCCCCCCGAGCACCGGCCAGGCGGCGGACCTGACCTATCGCGGCCCCTCGCCGGCCTCCGAACCCGAAACGCAAGCTCTGATCGATGCGGCCGAACTCGGGCCGGGCGCGCAACTGCGTTTCTATGCCGACATGCACTCCTACACCCGCAAGTTCTTCAGCGTCGAGACCGACAACGAACGGCTCAACCGCATCCAGCGCCGCGTACTGAACATGGCGACCAATCATCACGCCGACCTGCCCGGCAACAAACGCTACTTCAACGACCCGTCGCATGTGGACAACGGTATCGGCACGACCTCGGAATATTTTGCGCACGAATTCCAGGTGCCTGCCCTCACCTGGGAAATCGAGCCGGGCAACGACGCGGGGGCGGAGTACGGTGGCTTTGCCAACAATAGCCACGATGGATTCATCCTGCCCGAAAGCGAAGTGCCACGGGTCCGGAAGAACCTGGCCGAAACCATGGCCGCAATCGCCTATCACATGGCGGGGCCGCCTTACATCGTGCGCGCGGATCTACTCGACGAAAGTGGTCGTTTCACGCACTGGAGCGCCCGGTGGCGCGAGGCAGTGAACGGCCGGCGTGAGCTCGTCACGCGCGGCGTTCGCCCCCTCGAGCCCGGCCGCGAATACCGTCTGAGGCTGGTGTTCAGCAAACCCATGCGCTGGCGAAAAGCGGGCGAGATCGTGCCCTTCCCGGGTCGCTTCGAAACATCGCTACGTGCCCGGGTCGAGTTGACGATCGACGGCCAGGCCCTGGAGGCCTCGATCGGCGAACCAGCGTGGAGCGGGGAGCCCCGAAGCTGGATCGGCGCACGCCCCAGTTACCGGGAAAATACGCTCAGCCTGCCGATTCGTGTCGAAGACAACCAGGCCAATGCCTCGCTGCTCGAACAATCAACGACCGGACGGGCAACCATTAGCGTCGGAACGACCGACCTGACCGGCGCATTTCTCGATGCCGATCCCGCCACGCCCGTTCGATTCGTCAACGGGACCTGGCAGGGCTACGAATCAAACAGCGGCCACCCGGACACCGGGGGGGCGGACCAGACGCTCGCGCTCGATGCCTCACCCCAGGGCAGTGATTCGATCGTCCCGATCGGCGCCGGCCATACGGCCATGTGGTTCAATCCCGAGCGCGCCGGCGAAGGCTGGGTTCTGGAGATCCTGCCCGGGGATCGTGCCGTCGCCTACTGGTTCACCTTCGACCAGGACGGCGAGCCGCGCTGGCTGGTCGGCAACGGCGAGATCGAAGGCAACCGTATCGAATTCCCAGAATTGTTCGCGCCCAGCGGGGCGCAATTCGGCGACCTGTTCGACCCCGACGACGTCGAGACCGAGACGGTGGGTTCGGCCCGAATGGTCTTCTCGGGGTGCTCCAGCGGCTGGTACGAATACGAAGCCTACGACCTCCACCGGACCGTCGACTTCCAGGCGCTGACCTCGACCTGGGCCGCGGACAGCGACCCGCCCGACATCCCCACAATTCTTCCGGATCGTGCGTTGCTGAGCGGCTCCTGGTACGACCCGCAACAGCCCGGACAGGGCCTGACCGTCCAGTGGATTTCGCCCGATGAGATGATGCTGGTGTGGTTTACCTTCGACCCGGACGGGCGCCCCTACTGGCTCATCGGCCTGAGCCGCGAGGGCACTACCGATCCGATCGTCTTTCCGGAACTGCAGACCGTTCGGGGGCCCGTTTTCGGCGACGATTTCGATCCGAACGATCGGCAAGCGAGGGTGTGGGGCCGCGCCGAATTGACGCTGGGTTGCCAACAGGGCCTGTTCGAGTACGAAACGTCGCTCGAGGGCTTCCAGGACGGCGACCTGCCGCTGGAGAGGCTGACGGAACTGGCCGGACTGGGCTGCGACGAGTAGCGTACCTGTTACCCGGGCAATCCAGTAAGAACCAGAAATCCGGTGGTCAGCGCCATGGTCAAGCTGGCCAGGGCCAGAAGTTCCCCGGCCACGGCACCCATCTGCCGGATGCGCTGGCGTAGCGATTCACGTCGGCGGACCCGGGGACGGGCCTGGCGAATCCTGATAGCGGCCTGCATGGCTGTACTCCGTCACTTGAATGTGACAACAGTTCAGCACGCCGCCTTCTCAGAACCTGAGAAAGACCCGTGAATCTTTCAAAACCGCTTCAGCCCGATCTCGAAGAACCGCCGTCGCCGAGTTCTCGCTCCATCTCGGCCAGGGTAGCGTGACGCAGATCCTTGCCCTCCACAAGGTAGACAATGTACTCGCCGATGTTCTTGGCGTGATCGCCGATGCGTTCCATCGAGCGTGCTACCCAGATGGCGTCGATGATGCGACGCGTATTGCGCGAATCCTCGACCAGGTAGGTGTGATACTGCCGCAGCGCCGCCTCGTAGTCGGCGTCGACGTTCTTGTCCTTTCGCACCAGCTCAACCGCCACTTCCGGTGCAAGCCGGGCGAAGCCGTCGAGCGCATCGTGAAGCATGCCGCGCACTGTTGTGCCCATGATTTCGAGCTCGCGGTAGTTGGTCCGCGGGCGGTCGGCCTCGGCCAGCCTGATGGCCATGCGCGCGATTTTCTCCGCCTCGTCACCGATTCGTTCGAGGTCATTGATGGCCTTGATCATGGCCACGACCAGGCGCAAATCGCTGGCCGTCGGCTGGCGCCTGGCCAGGACCATGATGCAGCGCTCGTCGATGGTCTTCTCCATCTCGTTGACGCGGTCGTCGGATTCGACGACTTTCTGGGCGAGCTCGGTGTCGCCCTCGACAACCGCGCGCGTCGCGTCGCTGATCATTTCCTCGGCCAGGCCACCCATGGCCATGACCTGCTGACGCAACGACTCCAGCTCCTCGTTGAACTGGCGGGAAATATGCTTGTCGAGATGAAGCTTGTCCATGGCTGTTTATCCGTAGCGACCCGTGATGTAGTCTTCCGTCGCCTTCCGGCGCGGGTTGGTGAACAGGCGCGAGGTATCGTCGAACTCGATCAGCTCGCCCATGTACATGTAGGCGGTAAAGTCCGAAACGCGCGCGGCCTGCTGCATATTGTGCGTGACGATGACGATGGTATACCGTTCCTTGAGCTCGATGATCAATTCCTCGACCTTGGCCGTGGAAATCGGGTCCAGCGCCGAACAGGGCTCGTCGAGCAGGATGACCTCCGGCTCGATGGCAATCGCGCGCGCAATAACCAGACGCTGCTGCTGACCGCCCGATAGCCCGAACGCATTGTCTTCGAGTCGGTCCTTGACCTCGTCCCAGAGCGCAGCTGCACGCAGCGCGCTCTCGACCACTTCCGACAGCTTGCGCCGATCGTTGACGCCCTGCAAGCGCAGACCATAGGCCACGTTCTCGAAGATCGACTTCGGAAAGGGATTGGGCTTCTGGAAGACCATGCCCACGCGCCGACGGTGCTCGGCCACGTCAACGTCGCGATGGTGGATATCCTGGCCGTCTATTCGGATCTCACCCTCGATACGGCAGATGTCGATCAGGTCGTTCATCCGGTTAAAGCAGCGCAGAAGGGTCGATTTGCCGCAGCCGCTGGGGCCGATGAAGGCCGTCACGCGCCTGCGCGGAATGCGCAGGTTGACATCCTTCAGTGCCTGGTCGTCAGCGTAGTAGAGGTTGAGACCACGCGTTTCGATGCAAATGTCCTCGCGCTCGATATTGAGCGCCTGCCGGTCCTGGTTTAGCGACACACCGGCCGGAATCTGCGTTGCTTGCCGACTTTCTTCAATCATAGTTTATTCAACTCTCAACTGGACCCCTTTAACGGGTAACCACGGATTCAATCGCTGTCCGAACGATACTTCTCGCGCAGGCGATTGCGGATGGCGATCGCTGTCAGATTCAGGATCAGGATCAGCACGACCAGGGTCAAGGCCGTGGCGTAAACCAGCGGCCGGGCGGCTTCCACATTGGGACTCTGGAAACCGACATCGTAGATATGGAAGCCGAGGTGCATGATCTTGCGCTCCAGGTGCACGTAGGGGAACTGTCCATCCACCGGCAGGCTGGGTGCTAGCTTGACCACGCCGACCAGCATCAGCGGCGCCACTTCGCCCGCGGCACGCGCCACGGCCAGAATCAGGCCGGTCATCATCGCCGGTGCCGACAAGGGAACGACCACTTTCCACAAGGTCTCCCACTTGGTCGCGCCCAGCGCCAGCGAACCCTCGCGTACGGTGCGGGGAATGCGCGCCAGCCCCTCCTCGGTGGAAACGATCACCACCGGCAGCGTCAGCAAGGCCAGGGTCAGCGAGGCCCAAAACAACCCGGGCGTGCCAAAGGTCGGCGCCGGCAGGCGCTCGGGGAAGAACAGCGCGTCGATGCTGCCGCCGAGCATGTACACGAAAAAGCCCAGGCCGAACACGCCGAAGACGATCGACGGCACGCCGGCCAGGTTGTAGACCGACACTCGAATCATCTTCAGGATTGGCCCCTGGCGAGCGTACTCGCGCAGGTAGATGGCCGCCAGTACGCCGAACGGCGTAACCAGTACCGACATGATCAGCACCATGACCACCGTGCCGAATATGGCCGGGAAGATGCCGCCCTCGGTATTGGCCTCGCGCGGGTAGCCGGTCAGGAAACCACTAATGCGGTGCCAGTAGAAACCCAGCTTGCCGGCAAGGCCGAGCGAATTGTTCTTGGATGCCATCACGATCTGATCGAGCGCAATCGCTTTTTCCTCGCCATTGGCAGTACGCGCATACAAAACGTCACGCTCAGCGCGTTCCTGGAGATCGTTGCGCTCGGCCCGCAGGTTTTCGTACTCTTCCTGAAGCCTGCTTCGGCGTGCCGCCAGATCCGCCATGGCGGACGCTCGCTCTGCTCCGGTTACACCGCGGTGATCCAGGCCGCGCTCCTCGAGGCGGATGGCCTCCAGTTCGCTATTGATTCGCCCGATTTCGTGGCGCTCGATGCGAGTGACTCGCGCATGCAGCTCGCTGGCCCGATCGATGCGCGTCTGGAGCTCGCTCCAGAGCGCCTCGCCGCTGGCTACGGTCTGCCCGCTCTCTTCCAATCGCAGCGGGTAACCATAGAAATTGCCCCATTCCCGCCGCTCGAGCATCATCGCGTCAACCGGGTAGCTGAAGTCAGCCAGCGCGGGTTCGAGGTGCCAAACAAAATCGCGACCGGTGATATCGCGGTTTCCGACCTTGAACAGATGCCGGGTGATGACCAGCTGTTCGTCGTCGACAATCTTCCCGGCTTCGGGAATACGGTCGGTCGGCAGGGTCTCGCTCTCGACCAACTCTCCGAGAATCACAGATTCGCTGCCGTCGGTTGCTGTGACCGTCGTCTCGACCAGGGGTGCCGGCCAGAAGTGGGCGAAACCGCGCACGGCGATCAACAACAACAGGCCGACGACCATGATCACCGAGATGCTCAGCGCACCACCGATCAGCCAGATCCACGGATCGCCGGATTTAAACCATTCCCTGAACTTCATATCGACCACTCGAATCTCACAGACTGCTGTATCTCGCGCGCAGTCGCTGGCGCACGATCTCGGCGATGGTGTTGACAATGAAGGTCATGGCGAACAGCACCAGCCCGGCGAGAAACAGAACGCGGAAGTGCGTCGAGTTCACGGCCGTCTCGGGTAGCTCAACGGCAATATTCGCCGACAGCGTTCGCATGCCTTCGAAGATATTGAAGTTGACCACCGGGCTGTTGCCCGTGGCCATCAGCACGATCATGGTCTCGCCGACGGCGCGGCCGAACCCGATCATCACCGCCGAGAAGATACCCGGGCTGGCGGTGAGCAGGATGACGCGCGTAACCGTCTGCCAGGGCGTGGCGCCCAGCGCCAGCGATCCCTGCGTGAGGTGCTTCGGCACTGTGAACACGGCATCCTCTGCAATCGAGAAAATCGTCGGGATCACGGCGAAGCCCATGGCGATACCCACGACCAGGGCATTGCGCTGATCGTAGGTGATGCCCATGTCGGTAAACCATTGCCGCATCGAACCGTCGAAGAACCAGATTTCGATCAGCGGCGAGAGCGCGACCATACCCCAAACCAGCAGGCATACGACGGGAAGCAGGATCACGGCCTCCCAGCCGCCCGGTACGCGATTCCGGAATCCGCGCGGCAATTGAGCCCAGGCCCAGGCAATCAGCAGGAAGGACAGCGGCAGGCCGATCAACGTGGTGAACACCACCGGGATGTGGTTTTCGAGAAAGGGCGCCAGCCACAGGCCGGCCAGGAAGCCGAGGATGACCGTCGGCAGCGCTTCCATCACCTCGATGGTCGGCTTGACCTTGCCGCGCAGTTTCGGCGACATGAAGTAAGCGGTGTAGATCGCGCCGGCAATCGCCAGCGGCATGGCGAACAGCATGGCGAAGAAGGCGGCCTTGAGCGTGCCGACGGTCAGCGGCACCATCGAGTACTTGGGCTCGAAACTGTCGCTGCCCGATGAGGCCTGCCAGACGTACTCGGGATCGGAGCGGCCTTCGTACCAGACCTTGCTCCACAGGGCCCGGAACGAGGTCTCCGGATGCTGGTTCCACAGGTCGAACTCGGTGATCGTGCCCTCGCGGTCCTCGACCAGGATGCGCTCGTTGACCGGTGAAACGGCCACGCCGACGAGCGGGTGGTCGGAAACCCGATCGAGAAAGAGCGTTCGCGCCGACGTGCCGTAGTGAATCCCGAGATGGCCGGCATCGTCGACCGCGACGAAGCCCTTGCGCGTGTACTCGGGCTGAATGGCCATGATCGCCCCGGGGTGCTGCTCGAAGTTCCGGGCCCGCGCGAGGTAGAAGATGTTGTCGCCTGCATCCTCGGTCTTGTCGCGCACCAGAAACCACTGCGAAAGGTTGCCGGCCGAGGTACCGACGACGGCTGAGAACGTGCCGTTGAGAAACTGCAGGCTGGTGATCGACTCGCCCTGTTCATCGACAACCTGTCGGCGATCGCGCATCACCGCCTCGGCAGGCCGGGCGACATCCCAGTAGATCAGGCTGCCGCTGGCATCGGCGGCAATCAGGTTCCAGAGGTTGGCGCTCAATTGAAGGTGGGTGACCAGTGTGCCGAAGGAGGGCAAATCGTATGATTGACGCTCGACTTCCCGCTCGCCCGACAGAAAGCCGGTGCTCACCCGGTAGCGCACGAACAGCATGCGACCATCGGCCGTCTGCGCCGCCACGCCGGTGTCGTCGCGCGAGGCCTGGACGGCGATCGCGGTCAGCGCCACGCCGGCGTCGTCGACCGCCACCGGCTCGGGGCCGAAAGGAAAAACCGGATCCGGGACGACGTTGCGAACACCCGCTTCGGGAAACTCGAGTTCGTGATTGTGCTTGACGATGATCGCGGTGCCGTCGCTGAGCCCGAACGCCAGAGTTCGGGCTCGCGGCTCGCCGTTTCCGACGCTGGTCACGCGCACACCCTCGGGCACGGCCAGCTCGATACGCCGGATGACTTCTCCGTCGCCGAGCTTGAAATAAACCAGCTCGCCGTCGCGGCTGTAGCGCATGCCGATCTCGCCGTAACGCTCCAGCGCCAGGTAGGCAGGTGCCGTCGCCTCCGAATCGGCCGTGACGTAGCTTTCCTGGCGCTCCACCGAAGCGCCCTTGAACAGCGGGAGCACTTCGCTGAACAAGTAGACGAAGATCAGTGCCAGCGCAATGACCACGCCGCCGCCGCCGGCGCGGACCATCCAGCGAGCGGCGCCATCG
Organism: Lysobacterales bacterium; assembly: GCA_034520805.1. Taxonomy (GTDB): domain Bacteria; phylum Pseudomonadota; class Gammaproteobacteria; order Xanthomonadales; family Wenzhouxiangellaceae; genus Wenzhouxiangella. The sequence goes on from JAXHNG010000003.1 coordinate 143,157, forward strand.
GCCAGGTAGCGGCGACGACGGCGACGGGCCATGGCATCGGCATCGGGCAGGAAGCTCTGCCTTTCACCCGCTGTGTTGACGTTGCTGCTCATGTCGAGGCTCTTGTCGGTGACTCAGTCTTCTACGGCCGGCTCCGAATCGAACGGCCCCGGAGCGAACCGGGGCCGAGTGCGACCGATAAATACCAAACTGTCTTCTAAAGTCCGAGCTGCTCGCGGAAGCGCGCGGCGGCAGACTCCGGCAGTGGAATATACCCGTCGCGCAAGACGACTTGCTGACCCTGGCGTGACAAGACCATGCGGAAGAACTCTTTCTCAAGCGGCGGCAACTCGCGGTTCGGGTTCTTGTTGACGTAGACCAAAAGCAGGCGCGCGAGCGGGTAGCGGCCGTTCACCCCGTTCTCTGGTGTCGGCGCAAAGCACTGGTCGTCGCCGACGTGGGTCAACTCGATCGCCTTGACGCCGGAGGTTTCGTAGCCGATGCCCGAGTAACCGATGCCGTTGAGCGATTCGGTCACGCCCTGCACGACCGAGGCCGAACCCGGCTGCTCGTTGATCGAAGGCTTGTAGTCCCCGCCGCAAAGCGCGTTGTCCTTGAAGTAGCCGTAGGTTCCCGACACCGCATTGCGGCTGTAGAGCGAAAAATCGCGGTTGGCCCAATCGCCTTCCAGGCCCACCTGGCCCCAGCGCGTGATGTCGTTGGCACCGCCGCAGCGACGGCCGACAGAGAAAATGGCGTCGACCTGTTCCATCGTCAGGCACTCGACCGGGTTGTCCTTGTTGACGTAGACGGCCAGCACGTCGATGGCGGTGCCGACCTGGGTCGGCGGATAGCCGTGCTTGTCCTCGAAGGCCTGGATTTCGGACGAGCGCATCGGGCGGCTCATGGGACCGAAGTTGGCCGTACCCTGAGTCAGGGCCGGCGGCGCGGTCGAGGAGCCGGCGCCCTGGATCTGGATATTGACGTTGGGATAGAAGTTCTGAAACTCCTCGGCCCACAGGGTCATGAGATTGTTGAGCGTGTCCGACCCGATCGACGACAGGTTGCCGGAGATGCCGGATACCGGTTCGTACTCGGGCAGGTCGGGGTCAACCTGCTTCTGTGCCATCACGGGTGCAGCGGCCAGCAGGGCAGCGCAGGTGGACAGCTTGAGGAATTGCTTGATCATGGCGATCGTTCTCCTTGAGTTCCGGATGGGGATTGTATGACTGGAAAATGACACCTCGGTTACAGCGCGCCGTTGCGGCGCTGCCGCACCGTACAGACGCGCTCGGCGGGAAATACACAGCTGAACGCACTGCCCTCGCCCGGCTCGGATTCGACATCCAGTAGGGCACCGTGACGCTTGAGCACGTGCTTGACGATGGCCAGGCCCAGACCGGTGCCGCCGTGAGCGCGGCTGTGGGAGCTGTCGACCCGGTAGAAACGCTGCGTGATGAACGGCAGGTGGCGGCGATCGATCCCGACACCCTCATCGCGCACCTCGAAGGCGACGGTCCCCTCGCCGGCGTCGCACCATCGCACCGTCACTGGCTGTCCGGCGTCGCTGTAGCGAAAGGCGTTGCTCACCAGGTTGGAGAGCGCGCTGTAGAGTTCATTGGTCACGCCGAGCAGGCCCCGGTCGGTCTCGATTTCGACCGTCAGCGGATGTGCACCGGCATCGGCCAGCTGCGCGTCGCGCGTGAGGCGATGAATCAGTGCCGGCATGTCCACCGGGTCATCCATCGGGGCATCGGCTTCCTCGGTCTCGAGACGTGACAGCTCGAGCAGGTCGTTGACCAGGTTGTTCATCCGCTGCGTCTGCGCCTTCATCTGCCGCACCGGGCGACGCCAGGACTCGTCGAGATCGCGATCCTCCGCCATGGAATCGAGATAACCACCGAGCACGGTCAGCGGCGAGCGCAGCTCGTGCGAGGCATTGGCCACGAAGTCGCGGCGCATGGCCTGCAGCCGGTAGAGGCGGGTGACGTCCCGGATCACCAGCAAATACTGCCGATTGCCGTAGGGCACCAGGCGCAGCATCAGCCGCCGGGTCTGGTCGACCGGCGAGCGGATCTCGACCGACCCTTCGTAATCGCCGGCTTCGAGATAGTCCACGAACCGCGGGCTGCGGATCAGGTTGCTGACCGGCTGGCCGGAATCCTCGCGATCGGTCAATCCGACCAGTGCGGTCGCCGAGCGGTTGTACCAGAGGATCCGGAATTCGTGATCGAGCACGAGCGTGCCGTCGGGCATGGCGGCCGTGGCCTCGCGGAACTCGCGAATCACCGCAGCCAGCCGTCGCTTGCTCAGATGGTGGCGGCGGCGCAAGCGGTAGTAATCGTCGAAAAGCTGCCCCCAGACGCCCCAGGAAGCCGGGGGATTGCGACGCCGGCTGCGAAGCCACCGGTCGAGACGATAGAGCTGACGAACCCAGCGGCCGAGCAGCAGGCCCATGGCCAGCAGCAGGAACCAGGGCAGATGCCCGAAAAAGACGGCCAGCAGCAGCGCACCGGCCAGCAGCAGCGCCAGGAAGAGCAGTTCGCTGATCCAGGCGCGTGACATCAACTGGCGTGCACGGCCGAGAAGCGGTAGCCCGCGCCCCGGACGGTCTGGATGTATCGGTCGAAGCCCAGCGGCGCCAGTGCCTTGCGCAGCCGCAGGACGTGGACGTCGACGGTGCGTTCCTCGATGTAGACTCCGCCGCCCCAGACGTAGTCAAGGAGCTGGGTACGCGAGTAGACGCGATCCTGGTGGGTCATGAAGAAACGCAGCATGCGAAATTCGGTGGGCCCGAGATCGATTGGCTGGCCATCGGCGGTAACGCGGTGGCTGGCAGTATTGAGCACCAGCCCGTCGACGCTCACTTCCTCGTCGGCCCCGCCCGGCGCCGTGCGGCGCAGCAGGGCATTGATGCGGGCGATCAGCTCGCGCGCGCCGAAAGGCTTGGTGACGTAGTCGTCGACGCCGCTGTCGAGGCCGCGCACCTTGTCGTCTTCCATGGTGCGGGCAGTGAGCATGATGATCGGCAGTTCCTTTGTCATCTCGTCGCGACGCAGGCTGCGGGCAAGCTCGATGCCGCTGGTGTCAGGCAGCATCCAGTCGAGCAGCAGCAGGTCCGGCAGGTCGTCGACGATCCTGACCCGGCCCGTCTGACAGTCGCCCGCCTCCACCACCCGGAAGCCAGCCCGTTCCAGATTGAAGACGATCATGTCGCGAATCGCCTCGTCGTCTTCGACGACCAGGATGGTCTGGGTATTCATGGCACGCCTTCGCAGTCAACTGGCTCTATTGCAGCAATGTCATGTGACGCTTCGATGACACGACCGTTACAAACTCTCTACAGTCGGCATTGTGCTGACCGATTAGCGTCAATAATAGCCTAGCGCCGTTTGCAGCTGGCCGGACACCGCCTCTCGCAGGAAGTCGGGGGATACGACCTCGATGTCGGCGCCGTAGCGCAGAACCTCCATGATCAGTTCGCGGCTGCGGCCGAACGGCACGGTCAGCTCGAAGCGCCCGTCCGCCCGCCACTCGGCGCGCTGCTCGGGATGCCAGATCTCGTCGGCCGCCCAGCGCGCCGCCTCGGCACTGAAGCGCAGCACCGCCTCGTGCTCGGCCGGCCCCGAGAAGATGCCGAAAGCCTGGTCGAAGTGCCGCACGATTTCTTCTTCGGGCAATTCGGTGCCCTCCGCTTCCAAGCGCTCGATTCCCCGGATGCGTTCAAGCGCGAAGCTGCGCAGGCCTTCCGATCGATGGCACCAGGCGTCCAGGTACCAGCGATCGCGGTAACTGGTCAGTCGCTGGGGCGAAACCTCGCGCTCGCTGACGTCGTCGCGGCGGCGGCCGTGATAGGTGATAACCAGGCGCTGGCGCTTGAACAGGGCCTGCAGGACATCCTCGAACAGCTCGGCCGGGACCGGCCGGCCGGCGTCGTGCCGAATATTGATTCGCCCGGGCTGGGCCGAGAAATTCAGCCCCTGGGCATCGAGCAACTGGTTGATGCGCTGCTGCACGCCCTCGAGCTCGTCCTCGAGCAGGCCCGGCTGGACGTTGCCGAGCACGTGCCGGGCGGTCAGCAGGGCCTGGAGTTCGTCCGGGCTGATCCACAGGCCCGGCAACTCGAAGCTGCCGGCCAGGCTGCGGTCGTAATAGAACCCCCGACCGTCGGCATCCTGTTCCAGCGGCGCGCCGAGGTGATCACGCAACTCGTTGATAAGGCGATAAAGCGTGGCCTGGCTGCAGCCCAGCTCTTCCATCAGGTCCTGGCGGGGTATCGGCGTACGTCGCTGGCGCAGGATGTCGTGCAGGTGATAGAGACGCTCGCGCCGGCTCACCCGCGACCGGCCTCGTAGCAGTCAGCGCAAAGGCCGTAAATTTCGAGCACCTGGCGGCTGGGGTGGAAATTCTCGCGTTCGGCGGCCTCGCGCAGCTGCCGGGTCAGACTTGCGTTGTGGATTTCGATCACGGTCTGACATCCGTCGCAGATCAGGAACTGCCCCTGGTGCGATTCGGCCGGATGGAAGCAGCTCACGAACGCGTTGAGCGACTCGAGGCGGTGAATGAAATGGTTGTCGAGCAGGAACTCCAGGGCCCGGTAAATCGTCGGCGGCGCCGCATTGGGCTGTTCGGCCTTGAGCAGATCGAGCAGGTCATAGGCCTTGACCGGCCCGTCGGCCGACAGCACCAGTTCCAGCACCCGCCGACGCGTGGGCGTGAGGCGCAGCCCACGCTGCCGGCAGCGCTGCTCGACCTCACGAATGACCTGTGTGGAGTTCATGGGGGGATTCTATCAGGCGGGAGGAGCCGCAGAGGGGTGTGGAGGCCTGGCTCGGGGGGAATGAGGGGTCAGGATTCAGGGGTCAGGGGTCAGAGCGGCTTCGTCGCATGGTCGGATCAGGGCCCGCGTAGGTCGCGGTTACATCCGCGACGGACGACCGTTCGGCCTGGACCTCCATAGCTACGCGTGTTCAGACCATCTACGTCGTCCGTCGGCGATGTAACGCCGACCTACAGCGTCTTCGATCTCACGTTGAGGCCTCCCCGCCGACCGCGCGGTTGGCGATATAGGCCAGGGCGCGGTCGATGCGTTCGAGGGTGCGCTCGCGGCCTATCAGCCACAGGGTCTGGTCGATGGACGGCGATTCCCCGTGGCCCATGAGCGCCACGCGCAAGGGCATGCCGATCTTGCCGAAGCCGATCTCGAGCTCGTCGACGGTGGCCTGGACCGCGCCCTGCAGGTTTTCGGGCACCCACTGCTCTAGTTCCGCAAGACGTCCGCGCAAGACCTCCAGCGGCCCGGCCGCAACCGGGCGCAGGTGTTTCTTGGCAGAGCCGGCCTCGTAGTCTGAAAAATCCTCGAAGAACGGCCGGCTGCGCTCAACCAGCTCCACCAGCGTCTCGACGCGCTCGGCCTGGACCGAAATCAGATCGGCCAGCGGCGGCCCGTTTTCGGCATGCAGGCCGGTGCGCTGCAGGTGCCAGACCAGCTCCGAATGCACCTGGTCGCGATCACCTTCGCGCAAGTAGTGCTGGTTGAGCCAGTTGAGCTTCATGGTGTCGAAGCGCGAAGCCTTGTGATTGACTTCGGCAATATCGAAAAGCTCGACCAGATCCTTGCGCGAGAACACTTCCTGATCGCCGTGCGACCAGCCCAGGCGCGCCAGGTAGTTGATCATGGCGTCGGGCAGATAGCCCTGCTCGCGCCAGGCCATGACGCTGACGGCACCGTGGCGCTTGGAAAGCCGGGCGCCGTCGTCACCCAGAATCATCGGCACGTGCGCAAACTCCGGCGGCTCGGCATCCAGCGCGCGGTAGATATTGATCTGCCTAGGAGTGTTGTTGATGTGGTCGTCACCGCGGATGACCAGGTTGATGTGCATGTCGAGATCGTCGATGACCACGGCAAAATTGTAGGTGGGCGTCCCGTCGGCGCGCATGATCACCAGGTCGTCGAGCTCTCCGTTGGAGACCTCGATGCGACCGCGGACGCGGTCATCGAACGCCACCGTGCCCGCCAGCGGATTGCGGAAGCGGATGACCGGCTCGATACCCTCCGGCGCTTCGTCCAGATCCCGGCAGCGACCGTCGTAGCGCGGCTTCTCGCCGGCATTCATGGCCTCCTCGCGCAGTTTCTCCAGGCGTTCTTTCGAGCAGTAGCAACGATAGGCACAACCCGTATCGAGCAGGCGATCGACCACTTCACGATAGCGTTCCATGCGCTCGCTCTGGTAGAACGGCCCTTCGTCGGCATCGAGGCCCAGCCAGGTCATGCCATCGAGGATCGCCTGCACCGACTCGGCAGTGGAGCGCTCGCGATCGGTGTCCTCGATGCGCAGCACGAACCGGCCGCTGGTGGCACGCGCGGCCAGCCAGCAGAACAGCGCGGTGCGCGCGCCGCCGATGTGCAGAAATCCGGTGGGGGAAGGGGCAAAACGGGTGCGAATCGCTTGGGTATCGCGGGCCATGACCAAGTCGCTCGGAAAGAGAAAAGCCAGCTATTCTAGCAGAGGAGGACGGCTTAAGCTCGAGCCGAAAATCCGCTATAAAGGACGATGTGATTTACCGCTCGGCAGCTGCATGACCCACCTTCGAAATCGCCCATCCCGGCCGGCCTTCCCCGCCTTATGAACCACCGGGAAAGGCAGGCAGGACGCGCCGCGGCGGGCTGGCGGCAGACCCTGGTCACGCGAATGGGGCCGCTCGGCCGGGTGCTGGCGATTGCGCTGGCCATCGTCATCGCCACGACCTCCGGGGACAGCGGCCTGACCCAGGTCGAGCGCATCGAGGCACGCGGCAACCTGGTCATGTTGACCGTCAACGGCGCCTCGACCTACTACCTCGGCCCCGAGGGGGAGACCGGTTTCGAATACGATCTGGCCCTGGCTTTCTCGCGCTACCTGGAGGTGCCGCTCCAGGTGATTACCGTGCCCAGCGTGGGCGACCTGATTCCGGCGCTGATCGAAGGCCGCGGCGACTTCATCGCCGCCAACCTGACACGAACCGCGTATCGCCAGTCGCAGCTGCGCTTCGGTCCAGCTTACGAAGAAGTGGTGCCAACCGTCGTTTACCGGCGCGGGTCAAGGCGGCCGCGCTCGGTCGAGGAAATGGCCGACGGGCGCCTGGCGCTGATGGAAGGCACGGTTTACCGGCCCCTGCTGGCCCGGCAGGATGTCGATATCGAAGCCGAAATCCGTCCGCACGCCAGCATCGAAGACCTGTTCGAAGCCATCAGCAACGAGGAGATCGACTACACGATCATCGATTCGAACATTCTCGAACTCAACCGCCGCTTTTTCCCGGCCATTCGACCCGCCTTCGAGCTGGGCGAGCCGCAACCGCTGGCCTGGGCCATCGAGCGCAGCGACGACGACTCGCTGGTGCAGGTCATGCGCGAATTCTTCCTGGTGGCCGAAGCCGACGCACTGCTCGCCGAACTGCGCCAGCGCCACTACGGGCATATCGAAAACTACGAACCGGTCGGAACGTTCACCTTCATGCGCCAGATCCGGGAGCGGCTACCCGAACTCCGGCCTGTATTCGAGGAGGCCGCGGCAGCCCAGGACCTCGACTGGCGCCTGTTGGCCGCGGTCGGGTACCAGGAGTCGCACTGGGACCCGGCAGCCGTTTCCCGCACCGGCGTGCGCGGCATCATGATGCTCACGCGCCGCACCGCCCGGCAACTGGGTGTCGACAATCGCGTCGACCCCGTGCAGAGCATCATGGGCGGCGCACGCTACCTGCGATCGATGATCGACCGAATTCCCGAGCGGATCGAGTATCCCGATCGCCTTTGGCTGGCCATGGCGGCCTACAACATCGGCTACGGCCACCTCGAGGACGCCCGCATACTGACCGAGGTTCGCGGCGGCGATCCCGACCGCTGGGTGGACGTGCGGGAGTCCCTGCCGCTACTCACCCAGGAACGCTGGCACTCGCAGACCCGCTACGGCTACGCCAGGGGCTACGAGCCGGTGCAGTACGTCGAGAACATCCGGACCTTCTACGAGATCCTGATGTGGATGGAGGGGCGTGACCATCCCCTGATGGCCGATGCAGACGAGTCCGATTCTGGCTCGGCGGAAGCGCCCGAAGCCGAGTCCGACAGCCAGTGATGGCAAGACCTCAATCTTCGGTGAGCGCATCCTGCCAGAGGCAGTGACCGGCGCTTTCCCGGATGGCCTCCAGCCGGGCCCGATGCGCCGAAAGCTCGGACTCGTCGGCCTCGCGGACGATCAACCTCGACACGTCAACTTCCAGCACCATGTCGCTGCCGGCATCGCCGCCGTCATTGTCACCCGAAAGATCCAGCGCGAGGTCGACCTGACCGCCGGTCATGGCGAGGTAGACCTCGGCCAGCAGCTCGGAGTCGAGCAACGCGCCGTGGAGATCGCGGCCGGAGTTGTCGACGTCGTATCGCTTGCACAGCGCATCCAGGCTGACCCGCTGGCCCGGGTGCAGCTCGCGCGCGAGGGGCAGCGTATCGAGGATGATGGCGTGCTCCTCGACGCGCGTAGGCGAGGACAAGCGCGCCAGCTCGGCGTTGAGGAAGCCGACGTCGAAAGGCGCGTTGTGGATGATCAACTCGGCATCGCGTATGAACTCGATGAAGTCGTCGGCCAGGTCGGAAAAACGCGGCTTGTCGGACAGAAACTCGTTGGTGATGCCGTGTACGGCCATGGCGCCGTCTTCAACATCTCGATCGGGGTTGATGTAGACGTGAAAGCTGCGCCCGGTCTGACGCCGCTCGATCATCTCCAGCGCGCCGATCTCGATAATGCGGTGCCCCTCCGCGGGTTCGAGGCCGGTGGTTTCGGTGTCGAGGACTACTTGTCTCATGGCTCTAGCTCTCGTCGGTCTGCTGCGTCTATGGCTTCGTCTTGGCGTGGGGTGGAGGGGTCAGGAGTCGGGATTCAGGATTCAGGATTCAGGATTCAGGGGTCAGGGGTCAGGCGTCAGGGCGGCTTCGATGCGCGACAACAGCCACCGACCCGCTCTACTGATCGGACAGCTCCACGCCAGCCGCCTTCTCCTTTAGCTCCCTGATCCCTGATCCCTGATCCCTGATCCCTGACCCCTCACACACCCTCACCGACCTAGGCCGCAATCCGCCGCGCCGCTTCGCTCGCCAGCTCGTCGGCGCGTTCGTTTTCCGGGTGGCCGCTGTGGCCCTTGACCCAGTCCCACTGCACTTCGTGGCGCTCGCGCGCCTTGTCCAGGCGCTGCCACAGCTCGGCGTTCTTGACCGGCTTTTTCGACGCCGTCTTCCAGCCGTTCTTCTTCCAGTTGGTCATCCACTCGGTGATGCCCTTCCGGACGTACTGGGAATCCGTGGTCAGCACCACGCGGCAGGAGCGCTTGAGCGATTCCAGCCCGCGAATGGCGGCCATCAGCTCCATGCGGTTGTTGGTCGTCTCGGCCTCCCCGCCCGACAGTTCGCGTTCGTGACCGTTCCAGCGCAGCAGCGCGCCCCAGCCGCCGGGACCGGGGTTGCCCAGGCAGGCGCCGTCGGTCCAGATGTGCACTGCGTCGCTCATGCGGCCCGGCACTGGCTGGGTACGGGTGAGCCGCCGACGATCTGAGGCTGACGGAAGCGAACCGGCTCGATTCGTGCCGGCTCCGCCGGCTTTCGCGCAACGACCACCAGAACCGGGACGAGCCCGGGCACCAATCCACGAACCTGTACGTTGGCCGAAATCGACAGCTGCAGATCGCAACGCACGTGCATCCACTGAAACTGGGGCCAGCTCGGCAAACTCAGCGCAGCGCGCCCTAGCTCGCGCCACGCAAGGCGATGCCAGGGATTGGCCGAAACCGAAACCAGCACACCGCCGGGCTTGAGCACGCGCGTCGCCTCCCGTAGCAGGTCGCCACGGATCGCCGGCTGCCAGACATGACGAAGCAGCATGCCGGGCACGCTGTCGTCGTCCAGCGGCCAGCTTTCCAGCTCGGCCCGAAACGGCCAGCAGCAGGCATCGGCCTCGACCAGCACGCGGCTTCGCCGCAGGTCGATCTGCGGCGAAGCGCTGGCCGTCGGCGCGACTTCCAGTATCCAGTTCGGACGCGGCTGCCCGAACCCGGCCTCGACCAGCCTGGTTTCAATAGCCTGCAGGCCGGAAAATCCGGACGGCATGCGCAGCGCGTTAGAATGCTTTTCGGACACGCCAAAAGCATACCAGACGGAGCCGCCCATGCCGCTGTCGATCGACGCCATCCCCACCCTGGAAAGCAACTACGTGTGGGCCCTGCACGACGGCCGCCACGCCCTGCTCGTCGACCCGGGCGAGGCCGGACCGCCACTGGACTGGCTGGCCGACAAAGGCCTGGAACTCGGCGCACTGTTGATCACACACCACCACTGGGACCACACCGACGGCATCGACGAGGTACTGGCAAAGCACCCCGTGCCGGTTTACGGGCCTGAAGACCACCGTATACCGCAGGTCGACCACCCCCTGCGAGAAGGCGATCATGTCGACATCGAGTCACCGCAGGCCCACTTCGAAATCATCAGCGTGCCGGGTCACACAAGCATCCATATCGCCTACTTCGGCCATCGGCTCGTTCTTTGCGGCGACGCGCTGTTTTCGGCCGGCTGCGGCCGGATGTTCGAGGGCACGCCCGAACAGATGCTGGCCTCGCTCGACAAGCTGGCCGACCTCCCGGCGGACACGCGAGTGCTGTGTGCACATGAATACACACTGGCCAACTGCCGCTTCGCACTGGCGGTCGAGCCGGACAATGCGGACCTGCAGGCCCGCGCCCGGGAAGTCGAAGCCCTGCGCGAGGAGGGCAAGATGACCCTGCCGTCGAATATCGGCGCCGAGCGCCGCTTCAATCCTTTCCTGCGCACGCGCGAGCCGGCGGTCATCGAGGCTGCCGGCAAGCGGGAACCCGGCTGCGGAAGCGGGCCGGTCGAAGTCTTCGCCGCCCTGCGGCGCTGGAAGGACGACTTTTAACCGTGGTTGCCCTCACGCCAGTCGAGCAAGTCGACAACGTCGATGCGCGCACGTTCCAGGGCGAATACAAGCGCCCGGCCCGCCCGGTCATCATCAAGCACCTGACCGATTCCTGGCCCGCGCGCCGGAAGTGGACGGTCGACCACCTCAAGCAGCGCGCCGGCGACGTGGTCGTGCCGCTCTACGACAGCAAGCCCTCGCGCGACCACAAACACCAGCACGCACCGGCCGCGAGGATGCCGCTGGGCGAGTACATGGACCTGCTGGAAAACGGCGAGAATGACCTTCGGCTGTTCTTCTTCAACTTCTTCAACACCATTCCGGAGCTGACCGAAGACTTCGAGTACCCGGACGTCGGGCTGAAGTTCTTCAGGAAGCTGCCCGTGCTGTTCATGGGCGGCAAGGGCTCGCGCGTCCAGCTGCACTTCGACATCGACCTGGCCGACATCATGCTGTGCCATTTCGGCGGCCCCAAGCGCGTTCTGCTCTTCGCGCCCGACCAGACGCCCTGGCTCTACCGCGTACCCTTCTCCTTCAGCGCCCTGTTCGACGCCCGCGTGGACAAGCCCGACTACGACAAGTACCCGGCGCTGAAGCGCGTCGAGGGCCAGGCCGCCGAACTCGAACACGGCGACGTCCTCTACATCCCGCCCGGCTTCTGGCACTTCGTTGAATATCGAGACATCGGCTTCTCGATGTCCCTGCGCGCGTTCCCGCGAACACCGGGCAACTTGTCAAAGATGCTCTATAACCTTCTGGTGCTGCGCAGCGTAGACGGCCTCATGCGCAAGGTCGTGGGCCAAAGCTGGAACGACCGCAACGAACGTCGCGCTGTGACGCGGACCCATGCGCGCTTCCACGGCAATGCCTGACGCGGATCGCGCAATTTCTGCGTTGATCCATCAGGCGATATCAACTCTCTGGGCGAGCGCAGTATCGCATGGGGGCAGCCCGTACTCTTTGCGGCGATCGGCCTGGCACCTGTTTACCGTCCGCGGGTTTCAGCGCCTGTTGCGCGAGTCCCGCGTTTCGCAGAGCGGATGAGTCCAGACTCCATGCGGCCGGCGCGACGGATAGCGCGAAGCTTCAGTCCAGTCCGAGCGCCGCCAGTTCGACGCGGGCAGCCGCACCATAGAGGCGGCTGGCATCGCCCTCGACGGTGTCGCCGGGGGCGAGCTCCGGCCACAGGTCGGAAAGGTCGGCGATCAGGCCTTCAACCCGTGCGACCACTTCGGGCGCCTGCTCACGCTGCTCGGCGGGCAGTTCTTCCAGGCGCTTCATCGCGATCTGCGTGAAGCCCCAGGCGTCCTGGTATTCGTGGGCGTTGACCAGCCGGCCGTCGTCGACGCCGATGGCGTATTCCTCGCCGGCGGTTCGCAGCAGGCCCATGATGCTGAGCAGTTCCTCCTGCAGCGTCGTATCCGCGGCATCCTCGGCGTTCCGGATGGCGGCATCGAGCGCCTCGTAGGCAGCATCGACGTCGGCCTGGTCGGCGCCGGACTCGACCGAGTTGGCCAGCGCCGTCAGCGGCTCGTCGAAAGGCGCGCCGTCGCGGGCCTCGATCGCAGGCACCAGGCCCGAATAGAGCTCGTCACGCGGGTGCTTCATGTGCGTTCGCGCCATATTGGCGTGACCCTCGGAATAGAGCGAGTAACCCACTTTCAGGTGACCTCGAATCAGTCCCAGTCGGGTCAGGTAGGCGGGATCGTCGGTCTTGATATCGACGGGCGAGGCGCCCTCGCCTTCCCCCTCGCCTTCCCCGGCATAGGTCTGACCGCCCTCACCCTCGCCTTCGCCCTGGCTGGGGTTATGGGCGCTGTCCTGGATGACGGCAACATTCGTCGTCATAGGGTTCGCATCAGGGCCGGGTTCTTCCGCCACCGCGGAGGTGCCGAACAGGGCCACGCTCATGCTGATCCAGAGTTTCCTGCGTTCGTTCATTTCTGACTTCCGGGGCGATTCGGGAAAGGAAAGAGCGTCGCACAAATGCGATTGATTTTCAATACCAGCTCAGCGAGAATCACGCATTTGCGCACCCCCCCACTCCATGATCCTCCACATAGCCAACGCACTCGAAGCCGCCGACCTCCAAGCCGTGCTGGAAACCGCCGGCCGTGCCGGATTCGTCCCGGGCGAAGCCACGGCGGGGCGGGTGGCGAGAACGGTCAAGAACAATCTCCAGGCCGAGGAGTCACCCGAGTTGCGCGGCCTGCTCGAACTGGTCGAACGGCGAATCCGGATGCACCCGCTGATCAACTCGGCCGCGCGACCGAAGGCGTTCGTCAAGCTGATGCTCAGCCGCTACGAGCCGGGTATGACCTATGGCAGCCACGTCGACAACGCGCTGATCAACGGCCGCCGAACGGACCTGAGCTTCACGCTGTTCCTATCCGACCCGGCCAGCTACGAAGGCGGCGAACTGGTGCTGGAAGACAGCAGCGGCGAGAGGGCCTGGAAACCCGATGTCGGCGGCCTGCTCCTCTATCCCAGCACCACCCTGCACCACGTCGCCGAAGTCACGAGCGGCGAACGGATGGCGGTGGTCGGATGGATCGAAAGTCGCGTACGCTCGGCCGAGCAGCGCGAGATCCTGTTCGACCTGGAACGGTCGATGAGTACGGAGTTCGACACCAACGGAAAGACCGACCAATACGACCGCCTCAGCAAGTGTTTCAACAATCTGTTCAGACGTTGGATGGACTAAGGAACCTCTGAACAGCTCCGCGCAGTGGACTGTTCGGACGGCTCGCCCGGAAAACCTTGTATAACCCTCATTCCGCTTGAATCCGGCGCCACATCCGGATAGTCTAGCGATATCTTTCAATCGCGATAAAAGGATATAGTCATCGACCTGGAACGCGTGGGGCGCCACTGCGGCCTGCTGGGGGACGCGACCCGGCTGAGACTGCTGGCGCTGCTGGAAACCGAGGAACTGACGGTAGCCGAGCTGGCGCAGATCACGCGCCTGGCCCAGCCGCGCGTGTCCACGCACCTGGCCCGGCTGCGCGAGGCCGGGCTGGTGGTCGACCGCCGCGACGGGGTATCGGTCTACTATCGCCTGGGCAGCGCCGAGGACAACCCGGAACTCCACCGCCTCTGGGCGCTGTTTCGCGACGGTCTCGCCGATGCCGTGGTGGCCACCGATGCCGAGCGCCTGCCCGAGATCATGGCGCAGCGCGCCGCCGGCCGCAACTGGCCGGACACGGTGGCCGGCGACATGGAGCGCCACTACTCGCCTGGTCGCACCTGGGAGGCCACGGCCCGTGCGCTGGTGCAGCTGCTGTCGCTCGGGCGGGTACTCGACATCGCCTCCGGCGACGGCGTGATGGGCGAACTGCTCGCCCGCCAGGCGGTGTCGATCGACTGTATGGACGTATCCGAAAAAGTCGTCGCCGCCGGCCGCGAACGCGTCAAGCCGTTTACCAACGTGCGCTTTCACCTCGGCGACATGCACGCCCTGCCCTTCGACGACGGCGCCTATGACACCGTATTGATGCTGCACGCGCTCACCTACAGCGAGCACCCCCAGCAGGCCCTGACCGAAGCGGCGCGCACGATGAAGCCCGGCGGCCGACTGGTCGGCGCGACGCTCAAGAAGCATCGCCACAGTGCGCAGGTCAAGACCTTCGGCCACGCCAACAGCGGATTCGCGCCCAAGCGCCTGGAATCCAAGCTGAAAAAAGCCGGGCTCCGTACCGAGTTCTGCGACGTCACCTCGGTGGAGCGCAAGACGCCCAATTTCGAAATCATCACATTTCTCGCGGAGAAAGCATGACCCATCTTCAATGGCACGACCCCGACGGCGTCGAGGCGCTGTTCGGCGCCCTCGAGCAACGTATGCTGCTGCTCGACGGCGCCATGGGCACGATGATCCAGAACGAAAAGCTCGACGAGAGAGCCTTTCGCGGCGAGCGATTCGCTGATCACAGCGATGACCTCAAAGGCAACAACGACCTGCTGACCCTGACGAAACCCGCGCTGGTCACGCGCATCCACAACGATTTTCTCGAGGTTGGCTGCGACCTGGTCGAGACCAACACCTTCAACGCCAACCGCATCAGCCAGGCCGACTACGCGCTGGAAGACCTCTCGGAAGAAATCAACCGCGAGGCCGCCAGACTGGCGCGGCAAGCCTGCGACGAATGGGGCGAAAAAACCGGCCAACGCCGCTTTGTGGTGGGCGTGATCGGGCCGACCAACCGCACGGCATCCATTTCGCCGAACGTGACCAGCCCCGGCTATCGCAATATCGACTTCGCCACCCTGGTCGAGGCCTATACGGAGGCCGCCCGCGGCCTGCTCGACGGCGGCAGCGACCTGATCCTGATCGAGACGATTTTCGACACGCTCAACGCCAAGGCGGCGATCTATGCGGTCTATGAAGAGTTCGAGCGCCGCGGTGAGCGCTGGCCGCTGATGATCTCGGGCACCATTACCGACGCTTCCGGGCGCACCCTGTCGGGCCAGACGCCCGAGGCCTTCTACCATTCCATCGCACACGCCGAGCCTTTCTCGGTGGGCTTCAACTGCGCCCTGGGCGCCGATCAGCTCAAGCCGCACATCAAGTCGCTCTCGCGCGTTGCCGACTGCCTGGTCTCGGCCCACCCCAACGCCGGTCTGCCCAACGAGTTCGGCGAATACGACCAGTCACCGCAAGACATGGCAAAGGTCATCGAGAGCTTTGCCCGCGACGGCCTCGTCAACATCATCGGTGGCTGCTGCGGCACCACGCCTGAACACCTTGCGGCGATCGGCCAGGCAATCGAAGGCCACGCCCCCCGACCCATCCGACATCAACAAGCGGCATGAGCGAAAAAGAACACAACAAGCGCTACACGCATCTGAGCGGCCTCGAGCCACTGGTCATCACGCCGGAGTTGAACTTCGTCAACATCGGTGAGCGCACGAACGTCACCGGCTCGGCGCGCTTCAAAAGACTGATCGCCGACGAAAAATACGAGGAAGCCGTCGAGGTCGCGCTGCAGCAGGTCGAAAACGGCGCCCAGATCATCGACGTCAACATGGACGAGGGCCTGCTCGATTCCGAGCAGGCGATGATCGACTTCCTCAACCTGATCGCGGCCGAACCCGACATCGCCCGCGTGCCGGTCATGATCGACTCCTCGAAATGGAGCGTGATCGAGGCCGGCCTGCGCTGCCTTCAGGGCAAGGGCGTCGTCAACTCGATCAGCCTCAAGGAAGGTGAGGAAGCCTTTCTGAAGCAGGCACGCAAGATCCGGCGTTATGGCGCGGCCGTTGTGGTCATGGCCTTCGACGAAGAAGGCCAGGCCGACAACGCCGAACACATGGTCGAGTGCCTTTCGCGCGCCTACAAGCTGCTGACCGAAGAAGCGGGCTATCCGCCCGAAGACATCATCTTCGACCCCAACATCTTCCCGGTCGCGACCGGCATCGAAGAACACGACAACTACTCGGTGGAATTCATCGAGGCCACAAAGAAACTCAAGCGCCGCTTCCCCGATTGCCACATCTCCGGCGGCGTGTCGAACATGTCCTTCTCTTTCCGTGGCAACAACCCGGTCAGGGAAGCCATGCATTCGGTGTTTCTCTACCACGCCACGCACGCGGGCATGGACATGGGCATCGTCAACGCCGGCCAACTGGCCGTCTACGACGACATCGATCCGGAGTTGCGCGAACTGGTCGAAGACGTCGTCCTCAACCGCCGCTCCGACGCGACCGAACGCCTCCTCGAGGCGGCCGACAAATTCAAGGGCGACGGCAAGCGCGAAGAAAAGGACGAGGCCTGGCGCGAAAAGCCGGTGGCCGAGCGGCTGAAGTACAGCCTGGTCAAGGGTATCGATAAGCACGTCGTCGAAGACACCGAGGAGGCCCGCCAGCAGTTCGACACTTCGCTCGAAGTCATCGAAGGCCCGCTGATGGACGGCATGAACTACGTCGGCGACCTCTTCGGCGAAGGCAAGATGTTCCTGCCGCAGGTCGTCAAGTCCGCACGGGTGATGAAAAAAGCAGTGGCCCACCTCGTGCCCTATCTCGAGGCGGAACAAACCACAAAGGAGAAGAAGGGCAAGGTACTGCTGGCCACCGTCAAGGGCGACGTCCACGATATCGGCAAAAACATCGTCGGCGTCGTGCTGGCCTGCAACGGCTTCGACGTGCACGACCTGGGCGTGATGGTGCCGGCCGAGAAGATTCTCGACGAGGCGCGCAAGTCCGAGGCCGACATCATCGGCCTGTCGGGTCTGATCACGCCCTCGCTCGACGAAATGGTCGACGTCGCCCAGGCCATGAACGAGGCGAAGTTCGAGTTGCCGCTGCTGATCGGGGGCGCGACCACTTCACGCGCCCATACCGCGCTCAAG
Organism: Lysobacterales bacterium; assembly: GCA_034520805.1. Classification (GTDB taxonomy): domain Bacteria; phylum Pseudomonadota; class Gammaproteobacteria; order Xanthomonadales; family Wenzhouxiangellaceae; genus Wenzhouxiangella. The sequence goes on from JAXHNG010000003.1 coordinate 160,438, forward strand.
ATCGACCCCGCCTACGAAGGCCCGGTGTGCTGGGTCAAGGATGCCTCACGCTCGGTCGACGTGGTGCGCAAGCTCGCCAGCAAACAACATCGCGAAGATTACGCCGCCGGCATTCGCGCAGATTACGAGGAATACCGGGAACGCAGCGCCAAGGGCCGGCACCGCAAACAGTTGGTGTCCATCGAGGCTGCCCGCGAGAACGCCTTCGAGCCGGACTGGCAAGAACATCGCCCCGAGGCCCCGAAGCAGCCCGGACTCCACATCTACGACGATTGGCCGCTGGCCGAGCTGGTGGACTACATCGACTGGACGCCTTTCTTCCAGGCCTGGGAGCTCAAGGGCCGGTATCCCGACATTCTGGAAGACGAAGAGGCGGGCGAAGCCGCCCGCAACCTGTTTCGCGACGGCCAGGACATGCTCGAGCGCCTGGTCGACAACGAATGGCTGACGGCTCGCGCCATCTGCGCGCTTTGGCCGGCGGCACGCGACGGCGACGATGTGCTTTTCTATGCCGACGAATCGCGCCAGGAAGTCACCGAGCGCATGGTCATGCTGCGCCAGCAGGCCGACAAACCCTCGGCCAACCTGTGCCTGTCCGATTTCGTCGCCGACGCCAACAGCGGCATCGACGACTGGGCCGGGCTGTTTGCGGTGACCACGGGCATCGGCCTCGAAGAGGCGCTCGAACAGTTCCCGGAAACGGATGATTACAGCCGCATTCTGCTGCAGTCACTGGCCGACCGCCTGGCCGAGGCGCTGGCCGAGGCACTGCACCAGAAAGTCAGGCGCGAACTATGGGGCTATGCGCCCGACGAGACGCTCGAAAATCGGGAAATGATCCGCGAAAAGTACCGCGGCATCCGCCCCGCACCCGGCTACCCGGCCTGCCCCGACCACAGCGAGAAGGAAAAGCTGTTCCGCCTGATGTCGGTGACCGACAACATCGGCGTGGAACTGACCGAGGGCTTCGCCATGACCCCCATGGCGGCGGTCAGCGGCTACTACTTCGGCCACCCGGAGAGCAAGTATTTTGTCGTCGGCAAGCTCGGCAAGGACCAGGTCGAGGACTACGCGAAGCGCAAGGACATCAGCGTGGCGCAGGCGGAGAAGTTCCTGCGGCCGAATCTGGACTATTAGCGTCGTCCCAGCACTTTGTATCTGGTGGCCATAGCCCTTGTCTCACGCAGAGCCGCAGAGGAGCGGAGTTCGCAGAGAAAGAATAGAGCGAAGAAAGAAGACGAGATCGCAATGGCGCGGGAATCGATTCGACGAGTCGATCTGAACGACCCTCAATCTGGTTTTCTTGTTTTCTCTGCGTCCTCCGCTCCTCTGCGGCTCTGCGTGATGCCTTTCGCGGCACCACGCCAGGACGCGGGAATCACCAAACTAGGTCGTCGGGTACCGGGGGGTAGTGGCTGCCATCATCCTCGGGTTCGTCGCGGCCTTCGAGGTTCGGCACCAGGTCCGGGGCGACGTCGCGGTATTTTTGCAGGGTCTCTGGCGAGACCAGCAGGTAGGAGCCGCGCAGGTTGACTACGCCGATCTCGCCGCGGTTGAGCTGCTCGCGCTGCTCGGGCGTGCACAGGACGCGGCGGATGCGGCCCATGTGCTCGAAATAGCGCGGCACGTCCGCTTCCTTTCGGTTGAGGGTGCTGCCCTTGATGATCGCGTCGAGCTGGAGATTGCGCTTGCGGCGTTCTTCCTGCTCGGCCACGCGGCGATGCTTCTCGGCCTCCTTCTCGCGCTCTTCGGCCCTGCGGCGGGCCGCATAGGCCCGGGCAAGATCCGAATCCGCGGCCGTCTTCTTGTGCGCGACGCGCTTCTTCTTTTTGGCCGGGCCAGCAGCGCGGGCTTTACCGGAGTCGGAAGCACCGGCGCCGGGCTTGGCCCGGCGCCGGGTCTTCTCAGTCTGCTTTTCATCGGCCAGCCCTGCCTTGAGCAGGGCGTCCTGCAATGTCCCCATGGCGATAGGTATCGTCGCTGCTTATTCCTGGGACTCGCTGTCGGCCACTTCCAGCAGCTCAACTTCGAAGATCAGGGTCGAATTCGGACCGATCGGACCGGGACGACCCTGTTCGCCATAGGCGAGATCGGAGGGGATGAAGAACTCGTACTTGCCACCTTCCGACATCAACTGCAGGCCTTCGGTCCAACCGGGAATGACCTGGTTGAGCGCAAAGCTCGCCGGCTCGCCGCGATCGTAGGAGCTATCGAACTGGGTGCCGTCGATCAGCGTGCCCTTGTAGTGAACGGTCACGCGATCCTCGGCGACCGGGCTGGCGCCCTCGCCTTCTTCGATCACGCGGTACTGCAGACCGGAATCGGTAACCATCACGCCATCGCGTTCGGCGTTTTCGGCCAGGAAAGCTTCGCCGGCTTCACGGTTAGCGGCGGCCTCTTCGGCCTGCTGGGACTGCATCTGCTGCTGGCGACGCTGCATGAAGGCTTCACGCTCGGCCAGGGCTTCTTCCTGCGTCAAGCGCGTTTCTTCACCCTTGTAGCTGGCACGCAGTGCCTCGACCAGCAGGTCCAGGTCAAGCTCCATGTCCTGCTCGGACAGGGAGTTGCCAATGTCCATGCCGATGGTGTAGCTAAGACGGTCTTCAGGTGTCTCAAGCGCGTCGTCCTGGGCAATGGCCAGGGTCGAAACACTCGCGGCCAGCACAGAGCCGGCCAGAATTCGGGCAATCTTCATGGGGTAGAACTCCTTGATAGAAAATAGGGAAACTCGAGTTTGCCTGTGACCACTCGAAAGGCAGTCGGTTCCAGGGCGAAAGTCTACCAGATCAACACCGGCGGCTCCGAGTTTCCCGGTCGGCGAAAATTCCGCTTGACTCTGTGGTGGTGTTTTACTAGACTAATACACCAACACGACAGCCACAGGAGCTGACCATGTTGCCAATCTCGAAACATCGCACGCTCGTCATCCCGCACCGACTTGCGCTGGTTGCTGCGGCGGTGTGCCTGGCACTGTCCTTCACGGCCGATCGCGGGGAGCTTCCCCAACAGCTGCAGGCCGAGCACGACACGCCTACCGAACAGCTCGAAGCAACCAACGGCGGCTCTGCCTCGATCAGTGGCCACGACAAGGCGGGCAAGACCCGGGATACCAGGGGAAACCCGACCCTGCTGCCCTGGTTTTCCGGACTGTTCCACTAACGATGGAAGCCCGCTGGGACGACAACCAGCCGATCTACTGGCAGCTGCGGGAAAAAACCGTGGCCGCCATCCTGGACGGCACCCTGCGCGAAGGCCAGCCACTGCCTTCCGTGCGGCAGGTGGCCGTGGATTTCCAGATCAACCCGCTTACCGTCTCCAAGGCCTACCAGTCTCTCGTCGATGACGAACTGGTGGAAAAACGGCGAGGCGTGGGGATGTTCGTGCGTGAGGGCGCGCGAAGCAAGCTGCTGGCAAGCGAACGCAAACGGTTTCTCAATGAAGAATGGCCGCGTCTGTCACTGCGAATCGAGAAGCTCGGCCTGACGATCGAGGATCTGCTGGCCGCGCGCGATAAAAAAGAAAAAGAGGAGAATAGTTCATGAGTCTGACCATTCACGCCCGAAATCTGAAGCGCCACTACGGCAGCAACCGGGCCGTCGACGGGATTGACCTGGAGATCCCCGCCGGTCGCATCGTCGGCCTGATCGGCCCCAACGGCGCCGGCAAGACAACCGCGCTGAAGGCCATCCTCGGATTGACCGGCTTCGAGGGCGAACTCGAAGTGCTCGGCCGCAAGCCGAACAAGGACCGGGACGAACTGATGGAGGACGTCTGTTTCATCGCAGACGTAGCCGTTCTCCCTCGGTGGGCGCGCGTCTGGCAAGTCATCGAAATGACCGAGCGACTCCATCCGAGATTCTCGCGCGAACGCTGCATGCATTACCTGCAAAACACCAAGGTCAAGCAGAACGCCAAGGTCAAGACCCTTTCCAAGGGCATGGTCGTTCAATTGCACCTGGCCCTGGTGATGGCCATAGACGCCAAACTGCTGGTGCTCGACGAACCCACGCTTGGACTGGACATCCTGTTTCGCAAACGTTTCTATTCCAACCTGCTCAACGAATACTTTGACGAGGAGCGCACGATCCTCATCACGACCCACCAGGTCGAAGAGGTCGAACACATCCTCACCGACCTGATGTTCATCAAGGACGGCAAGCTGGTGCTCAACGCCACGATGGACGCCGTCCACGAGCGCTACCGCGAAGTCATGGTCAAGCCCGACCACGTCGACGAGGCAAGGGCGTTGAATCCGATCCACGAACGGGTTCTCTTTGGCCGCCATATCTTCCTGTTCGACGGCGGCGACACGGCCCGTCTCAAGGAGATCGGCGAACTGCACCGTCCGAGCGTCGCCGACCTTTTCGTCGCCCTGATGGGTGAGGAGTACGAGAATCGCTCCCTGGCGGAGGAAGCGGCATGAGCATGCGGATGACCAACAACCTCTGGACACTCATGCGCCGTGAGCTGTGGGAAAGCCCCGGTGCATTCAAGTGGGCGCCGATCACGATTCTGGGCCTGACCCTGTTCTTCCTGGTCTTCGGGCTGATTCTGGGCTCGCGCTTCGACAACGAGATGGCTTTCACCCTCGACGCGATCCGGCAATTCGCCGACGTGCCGGCTGACCAGAAACGCCTGTTCGTGACCGGTGCGCTATTCTCCGTGTCGACGCTGTTCTTCCAGGTGCTGCTCCTGGTGCTGGTGTTCTACCTCTCCAGCTGCCTCTACGACGAGCGCAAGGACCGCTCGATCCTGTTCTGGAAATCCCTGCCCGTGTCCGACAGCATGACCGTGGCTTCGAAGATTCTGACGGCCATCCTGCTGGCCCCGGCCATGTACCTGGCCGTCGTCATCGTCACCCAACTTATCGTGCTGCTGATCGCCACGGTCTACGGGTGGATGGCCGGCATCAATCCCTTTACTGCATTCTGGCTGCCGGCATCCCTGCCGCATCTTTGGGCCGTGATGGCTCTCGGCCTGCTGATCCAGGGCCTTTGGCTGCTGCCGGTCTATGCCTGGCTGGTCTTCTGCTCGTCCTGGGCGCCGCGCGTGCCGATCCTGGTCGCGGTTGCCGTCCCCGCCGTGATTTCACTGCTGCAGCATGCCTGGAGCCTGTTGTCGAGCTTCGACATGCCCCAACTCAACGTCGGTCTGATCATCCTCAAGCGCCTGGGCAGCGGCATCCTGCCCAGCAATGTCGGCTGGCGCGTGGATTCGAACGGCAACGAAATCGACTTGACCGACGTGGAGTTCAGCGAACAGCTGTTCATGAGTTTCTCGAACAGCCTCGATTTCCTGTTCCGCCCCGGCATGTGGATCGGTATCGGCATCGCGCTGGTTCTGCTCGCCGGCTCGGTGTGGTTCCGCCGTCGCGCAACCGACACTTGATTCCGACGCTCCCGGCCATCGCGGCCCTGAGCGCCGTGCTGGTCGGGGCCGGCATCGCCCTGGCGCAGGGCGCACCCTGGCAGTTTCCGGCCGGCACGGCGCTCGCCGCCCTCGCGCCCCTCGCTTTCATCCTTGTTCACCAACGCTCGACCCAGCCGCTCAGCAGCCACCCGATAGTCGTATCCATTCTCAGCGGGCTCGGCTGCGTCACGGTGATGATCGCCGCCCAGCGCTTCGGCCCCGGCCACGGATGGATGCTCTGGCTGGCCCTGTCCGCGCTGATCGTGTGGATGCTCTGGCAGCGCGGACAGCGCAAAGCCTAAGTTACAATCCGGCTAGACGCGGATAGACACCGGCCGGGGTTCGCGGCGGCCTGGCATATTTATTTCTCTAACGCCGTAATGTCTGCAACGACAAGAACCATCGACACCTGCATCAAGCCGACGGATTGCCCATGAAACTCGACGCCCCCTTCATCCGCCTGCCGTATCGCTTCGACGCGGCAGCTGTCCTCGCCGAGATCGAAGCGCTCGACCAGGACGGCACCTGGCAGCCCCATCCGCGCCAGTTCGAAGGGCATGAAGTCCTGCCCCTGATCACCGCCGACGGCGCAGACGAGATCGCGCGCATGGAAGGCCGGATGCAGCCCACCGCGTGGCTGGAGAAGCTTCCTTCGATCGAGAAACTGCTCGCGGCGCTCGACACCATCGTCGGGCGCGCCATGCTGGTTCGCGTCAAGCCGGGCGTATCGGCACCTCGAAGCGTCGACGCCGGCGGCTACTGGCATCGGCGCGCCCGGGTGTTCATGGTCATCGCCGGCGGCGAGAACAGCGAGTGGCGCTGCGGCGATGCCGCCACCTCGATTCCCGAGGGACAGGCCTGGCTGCTCGACGGGTGGCGCGGCTACGAATACAACTCGAGCCAGGATGGCGAAATGATCTACCTGGTCGTCGATACCGTCGGCTCCGCCACGTTCTGGTCGACGGTCAAGTCGGCCGACCGGCCACTGGATGCCGAGCGTGAATCGGGCATGAGCCCGCGCCAGGTCAACCTCCAGGCCGAACAAAAGCAGCTGGATACCGAAACGGTAAGGACCGGCCGGGTCATGTCACCCTGGGAGATGGAGAGCCTGGTCAAGGACATCATGTCCGACGTCAGGAAGGTGGTCCCCGACAACGCGCCGCATCTCCCCAAACTGGAAGCGGCGCTGGACCAGTACGTCAACCAGTGGCAGGGCATCCATGCCCGTCACGGCGAAGACGAATCCGGCGATCCGGCCTACCGGCAGGCGATGGAGCAACTCGTGGCACAGGCCGGCATGTTCGCCGGCAACTGGAAACTGCCCAACGGGCTCGACGCCGCACAGGCGCTCTACCAGACGATCGTTCTGGGCGCACTTCGCGATGCCGACGGCAAGCCGGTGGTGGTGGTGCCGCCCAACGCCAGGCGCCAGCAGAAGGCGCCGGCGGGCGCACAGCAGCCCGGCGTGCAGGGAAAGACGAACGGTGACGCCCGAGGCAACGAACCGCTCGAACAAGACGGCGAGCCCGCGCCCGCCATCGGGGCGCCGAACCGGTCGCCGGCCGGCGCCGGTCAAGCACCGTTGCAAGGGGCCCCACAAGGCCAGCGCGGCGCCCCGAACCAGGGCGCCAACGTCGAGGATCCGAACAACTCCCCGCTGAGGAGCGTGCATACGGCGAGCCTGCCGAAGCTGCTGCAGCAGGCGGCGAGCTCGCTGCTGGTGAGCACATACCAGGCCGGCAAGCTGGTCATCCTGCGCGAAAACGAGGGCAAGCTGAATACGCATTTCCGGGTCTACAACCGCCCGATGGGCCTGGCCGCCGACGGCGGACGCATGGCCCTGGGTACGGGGATCTCGGTGGAGTATTACCGCAACATGCCGGAGGTCGCCCGCAAGCTCGAGCCGGAAGGCAAGCATGACGCGGCCTTCCTGCCTCGTCACGGCCACATCACGGGCAATATCGATATCCACGAGATGGACTGGGCCGGTGACGAACTGTGGCTGGTCAACACCCGGTTTTCCTGCCTGTGCACGCTCGACAACGAGCACAGCTTCATCCCCCGCTGGCGCCCCAAGTTCATTTCCGGCTACGCCGCCGAGGATCGCTGCCACCTCAACGGCCTCGAAGTCGTCGACGGCAAACCCCGCTACGTCACCGCGCTGGGCACCTCGGATACCGCCGGTGGATGGCGCGAGAACAAGGCCGGTGGCGGCGTGCTGATCGATATCGAATCCGACGAAATCATCTGCCGCGGGCTGTCGATGCCGCATTCGCCGCGCTGGTACCAGGACAAACTGTGGGTACTGGAATCGGGCAACGGCACGCTCGCCACGGTCGATCCGGACAACGGCCAGCTCGAAACCGTTGCCGAACTGCCGGGCTTTACCCGCGGGCTGGATTTCCTCGGGCCGTATGCCTTCGTCGGCCTGTCCCAGGTGCGAGAATCGGCGGTCTTTTCCGGCATCTCCCTGACCGAGCGCGTCAGCGAGCGCAACTGTGGGGTGTGGGTGGTCGATATCCGTTCGGGCAAGACCGTTGGCTTCCTGAAGTTCGAGGACGCCGTACAGGAAGTCTTTGCCGTGTCGCTGCTGGGCGGCATGCGCTTTCCCGAGGTGCTCGGGGGCAACGACAAGCACCTGGCCATCAGCTACTCCCTGCCGGACGAAGCGCTCAAGGAGGTCGTCCGAACGGAGGAACCGGCGGCTTCCTGAATTACTGAGCGGGCGACGCCTGCGCGACGGCCTCGCCCGGCTCTTTCAGCCGCGCCTGCCTGAACCAGTAGACGCGGCACTCCAGTCCGCGCGGGCTGCGGCCGATGTAGACGAAGTCGATGCGCGGCCAGACCGGCATGCGCCCGGCTTCGCCGAAGCGCTTGTTCTCGAGCTCGAGCAGAACGCCAATGCAGGGCCAGTCGTGGGCCCGGGCATCTTCCTCGAGGAGGCGAACACCCTTGCGCAACAGGTTGTAGACCACCCGGGTGTGCCGCCAGGCCGGCGCGACGAAACTGCGATAGTAGTAAACGGGCTGGGCCAGCTGGGGCGGTAATTGGGGTACGGCCGTCCCAACCGCGGCCACCTCCCCGTCCTCGTCACGGGCGAACATCACCACCTGACCGACGCGTTGCCGCGCATCCTGACCGCCCGGCAGCGCCTTTTCACGCTGCCAGAACCGGATGATGTCTTCGGCATCGGCCTGCGTCAGCCGATCCCAGCCCTCGTGGTAGGTAAATCGTGGTGCCGCACTCGCGCGCTCGTTTTCCCCGCTCATCGACCGGTGCTTTCCTTGCGTGACGTGTGGATACTTTAACGAAATTTCCCGGCTCAGGCCGTCACGGGAAAATAAACCGGATTGTTCTTGCGTATGAAAATGATTCGCGTTTAAAATTGCATCTCTTGCAATACACTTCCACATTCAAACCAAGGATTGCCCCGTGATCAGAACGTTTCTTCTCGCCGCTGTCGCACTCGGCCTGGCCGCCGGCGCAGCGGCCCAATCGAACAACAGCCCGGAAAATCCCTCAGACCGTGAGCAGGAAACAGCCCGAGAAACGCAGCAGGCCCTGCAGTTTATACTCGACCGCCTGCGCATCATCGGCAGCAGCGAAGACGCAAGACGACTGTCGGGCACCGGGGCCGTCATCGATCCGCAGCAAATGGCAATCGAGGCCCAGCCCGACATCAACCAGCTACTCAAGACCGTGCCCGGCGTCTACATCCGGGAGGAAGAAGGCGAGGGCCTGCGCCCCAACATCGGCATCCGCGCCGCCGCCGGCGGGCGTTCCAGCAAGGTGACGCTGCTCGAAGACGGCGTGCTGATCGCCCCGGCGCCCTATTCCAACCCGGCGGCCTACTACTTCCCGCAGGCCTTCCAGATGCACGCCGTGGAAGTCCTCAAGGGCGCGCCCCTGCTCCGCTATGGTCCGCAGACCACCGGCGGCGTGATCAACCTCGTTACCACCCCCATTCCCGCGGAAAACAGCGGTCGCATCGTCACCATGATGGGCGAAGACAGTCGCCACGATACGCACGCCTGGGTCGGCGGCCGCGAGGGCGACTTCGGCTGGCTGGTCGACACCGTCTACCGCAACAGCGACGGCTTCAAGGACATCGACCGCAGCAATCGCGACACCGGCTTCGATATCCAGAGCTACATGCTCAAGTTCGGCTGGACCGGCGAACGCCAGAGCCTGCTGGCCAAGGCCCAGTACTCCGAAGAGACCTCGAACGAAACCTACCTCGGCCTGACCGACGCCGACTTCGAGCGTGACCCGAACCGCCGCTACGGCCTGTCCGAAATCGACCAGATGAACAACGACCACCAGGGCTTCTCGCTCGTCTGGGACTTCGACCTCACCGACCGGACTACGCTGTCAGCCGTGGCCTATCACAACGAATTCGCCCGCAACTGGTTCAAGGGCGGCTTCGGTTCCCTCATAGACGCCGCCAATGCCGGCGATGCCGAAGCCCTGGGCGTGCTCCACGGCGACATCGACGCAACCGGCCTCGACTACAAGAACAACAACCGCGAGTACGAGTCCTACGGCCTGGAACTGAACGTCGACGCCCAGTTCGGTGCGCACCGCCTGCAGGTCGGCGCCCGCGACCACAGCGACCGTATGGATCGCTTCCAGCCGATCGATGTCTACGACCAGGTCAACGGCAGCCTGGTGTTTCAGGACATCATCGAGCCCACCGGGGGCAACAATCGCCTGGAAGGCGCCGACGCGCTGGCCTTCTGGGCCGTGGATCAGTGGCAAATGACGCCGGATCTCAAGCTCGACCTGGCCCTGCGCTATGAAGATGCGGAGACTTTCCGGCGCCAGTTCGGCACGCCGGACCGCAGCGACGAGCCCGCGCGTCGAAGCAGCTCGGCAAGTGAATGGCTGCCCGGCGCCTCGATGACCTGGGATTTCGCGAACCACCAGCAGGTCCTCGCCGGCGTCCACCGCGGCTTCGCGCCACTCGGCGGCGGCGCGACCGAGAACGACGAACCAGAAACCAGCGTTAACTACGAGCTGGGATGGCGCTACTTCAATGAAGATCTTTTCGTGGAACTGGTCGGCTTCCACAGCGACTTCGAAAACCAGGCCGAAGTCTGTTCGAACGCCAACCCCTGCAGCAACGGCGCAACCAGCGGCACTTTCGTGACTGGTGAAGCGGTCGTCAAGGGCTTCGAGTTCCAGGTCGCCAACGAGTGGCGCACCGGCGCCCTGACGATCCCGCTGAGCTTCAACTACACCTACAGCGATGCGCAGATCAGCGAAGACAATCCGGTCACCGGCGTGTTCGACGGCGACAAGCTGGCCGACATTCCCGAAAACATCTTCAGCCTGCGCCTCGGCTTCGAGCACGCGAGCGGCTGGGACAACCACTTCGTCGCCAAGTACATGGATGAAACCTGCGTCCAGGTCGGCTGCAACCGCGCCAACGATCCCTTCGATCGTACCGAATCGCTGTTCGTGGTCGACTGGATTTCGCGCTATGCCATCAACGAAGACGTGACCGCCTTCGTCAAGGTCGACAACCTCCTCGACGAGCAGGTCATCATCTCCCGCGTCCCCGACGGTGCCCGGCCGAACAAGCCGCGAACGGGCATGGTCGGCGTCGATTACCGCTTCTGAAACAACTCGCTTGCCAGGTCCGGGCCTGAACCTCAGGCCCGGACTCGCTCGTCCCGAAAGCACCCCGAAGTCCGTTGACGCCGCAGCCGACCGCGCCTATCGTAAAGCGCCATGGCCAATCGGAATACTGACGGAACCCGCCCGATGAAAACGCTAATGACGAGCGCAGTCGCAGCCGTCTTGCTGGTAACCGGCTGCACCTGGGTCAAACTCGAACGCGGCGCCGAAGGCGTCCGGCTGGTCGAGCCATCGCACGTTCGCAACTGCGAACGGCTCGGAACCACCACGACCTCGGTTCGAAACCGCGTGGCCGGCGTCGAACGAAGCGCGGGCAAGGTCGAAGCCGAGCTGGCCAACCTCGCCCGCAACAGCGCCTGGGACATGAACGGCGACACCATCGTCGCCGACGGCCCCGTCAAGGACGGCGAACAGCGCTTCGTGATCTACCGCTGCCGGAGCAGGTAGCCAGCCAGCTCAGTCCAGTGCCGCCAGAATCGCCTTGCAGAAAGCCGGCAGGTCGTCGGGCACGCGGCTGCTGATCAGGTTGCCGTCGACCACCACTTCCTCGTCGACCCACTGTGCACCGGCGTTGACCATGTCGTCGCGAATGGACGGAAACGACGTTACCCGACGGCCGCGCAGGATATCAGCCGAAACCGGCACCCAGCCGGCATGACAGATCCAGGCGACAGGCTTGCCCGCCTCGTGCAGGGCCCGAACCAGGTCGACCATCGCCTGATGGCGCCGCATCTTGTCCGGCGCCATCCCGCCGGGAATCACCACAGCATCGAAATCGTCTGCCTTGACGTCGGAAGCGTCGGCGTCGGCCTTGACCGCATAGCCCTTGCCGCTGTGGTATTCGTCCTGCCCGGCGCCGAGCACCGACACGCGGGCCCCAGCCTCGATCAGCCTCAGGCGCGGATAGTGCAGCTCCAGTTCCTGGTAACCGTCTTCGGCGAGAACCGCGATGTGCTTGTTGGCTGCTGACATGAACGTCTCCTGTTTGAACACTTTTCCATAGAGTACTGCACGCGCATCGAAGGCGATTCAAGAGTCGTCCTCAAACTTAACCTGTTAACCCGTGCCCGATCATGCCCATCAGGAAGCCGGCCACCGCGCCCAGTGACGGTGCCCAGTGCCGCTCGAGCCGTGCCTGGGGCGCTATGTCCTGGAATACGAGATACAGGATGCCGCCGGAGGCGACGAGCATGACGGCCGACACCACGGCCTGCATTTCGACCAGGAAGAAGAACCCCGACAGCGCGGCAGCCGGGCCGAGCAGTGCGATGATGGAGAAAGTCACCAGGATGCGCCGCGAAGACGCCCGGGTCGTTGCGCGGATCTCGCGGTAGGCGTTAAAGGACTCCGGAAGGTTCTGGAGCGCGATCAGGACGGCCAGCAGGACGGCGGTACTCGATCCGCCGGCGAATACCGCACCGAGCGCCATGGCCTCTGGCAGGAAATCCGCCAGCATCGCGGCGAGCTGGCTGGCCGAACTCGCACGTCGTGCCAGCAGCCAGTCCAGGCCGAAGAAGCAAAGCCCGCCGAATGCGAAGCACAATACCGACGCCAACAGGGGTAGCCCTTTCATGCCCTCGGGCACCAGTACCAGGGCGACGGCCGAGAGCAGCGCGCCGCCACCGAAGGCGATGACGGAATGCCGGAACTCCTCCTCGAGCCAGTCAGGCCGGATCCGTTCCGCGGACGCCAACGCTGCGCCAACCGGAACGCTCAGGCCGGCGCCCGTGGCGATCAGGCCGACGAAGATCCATTCGGGCATTGCGAGTCACTCTCCACGGCATTAAGCCTTGCGAATAGGCTCAGGTCGCGACCTTGAAGCCCTGGTCGCGGATCTGGTGGATGCGGTCGCGGATCTCGGCCGCCTTTTCGAACTCGAGATCCTCGGCTGCCTTGAACATGTCTTTCTCGAGCTTCGAGATTTCCTTGGCGGCATCCTGCGGTGTAACCGGCTCGACGTTGTAAGCCGATTCCCGCTCCTCGGCCACCTTGCGCGCCGGCTTCTTCTTGCCCGGCATTTGCTGGGCATCGGCCATGATGTCTTCGATGTTCTTGACGATGGTCTGCGGCGTGATGCCGTGTTCTTCGTTGTGAGCGACCTGTCGCGACCGGCGCCTGTCGGTCTCCTCGATCGCACGCTTCATCGAGTCGGTCATCTTGTCGGCATAGAGGATGGCCTTGCCGCGCACGTTGCGCGCCGCGCGTCCGATGGTCTGGATGAGCGAACCCTCCGAACGCAGGAAGCCTTCCTTGTCGGCGTCGAGAATGGCGACCAGCGACACCTCCGGCATGTCCAGGCCCTCACGCAGCAGGTTGATGCCGACCAGCACGTCGAAGACACCCAGCCGCAGGTCGCGAATGATCTCGACGCGCTCGACCGTGTCGATGTCCGAATGCAGGTAGCGCACGCGCGTGTCGTGCTCGGCCAGGTACTCGGTCAGGTTCTCGGCCATGCGCTTGGTGAGCGTGGTCACCAGCACGCGATCACCCTGCCCGACCCGATCGCGGATTTCGGAGAGCAGGTCGTCGACCTGGCTGGAGACGGGGCGGACTTCGACTTCCGGGTCAACCAGGCCGGTGGGCCGCACGACCTGCTCGGCGACGGTCTGCGAGTGGTCGAACTCCCACTGCCGTGGCGTGGCTGAAACCAGGACCATCTCCGGCGCGCGTTCCTCGAACTCTTCGAAGGTCAGCGGGCGGTTGTCCATCGCCGACGGGAGTCGAAAGCCGTACTCGACCAGGGTTTCCTTGCGCGCGCGGTCGCCCCGGTACATGCCGCCGATCTGCGGGATGGTCACGTGCGACTCGTCAACGATCAGGATCGAGTCCTTGGGCAGGTAGTCGAACAGAGTCGGCGGCGGATCGCCGGGCTGGCGGCCGGTGAGGTGGCGCGAGTAGTTCTCGATGCCCTGGCAATAACCGAGTTCGAGCATCATCTCGATGTCGAACTCGGTTCGCTGCCTGAGGCGCTGGGCCTCGAGCAGCTTGCCGGCCTGCTCGAGCTGTTCGAGCCGCTCCTTGAGCTCGGCCTTGATCGCACCGACCGCGTCGAGCACGACCTGCCGCGGCGTCACGTAGTGGGTCTTGGGGAAGATCGTCAGTTCGTCGACTTTCTCGTGGACCTCGCCCGTGAGCGGGTCGAAGAAGCTGACGCGCTCGATCTCGTCGTCGAACAGCTCGACACGTACGGCCTCCATTTCCGAATCGCCCGGAAACATGTCGATGACTTCACCGCGCACCCGGTAGGTGCCACGCCGCAGCTCGAAATCGTTGCGCGAATACTGCATCTCGGCGAGGCGACGCAGGATCTCGCGCTGGCTCATCCGCTCGCCCACCTTCAGCCGCAGCGTCATCTTCAGAAACGAGCTCGGATCACCCAGGCCGTAAATCGAGGACACCGTGGCGACGATCAGCGAATCGGGCCGCTCGAGCAGGGCCTTGGTCGCCGACAGGCGCATCTGCTCGATGTGCTCGTTGATCGATGCGTCCTTCTCGATGAAGGTGTCCGAAGAGGGCACGTAGGCCTCGGGCTGGTAGTAGTCGTAGTAGCTGACGAAGTACTCGACGGCGTTGTCGGGGAAGAAGGCCTTGAACTCGCCGTAGAGCTGGGCGGCCAGGGTCTTGTTGGGCGCCATCACCAGCGCCGGGCGCTGGACGCGCTCGATCACGTTGGCCATGGTGAAGGTCTTGCCCGAGCCGGTCACGCCGAGCAGGGTCTGGTGCGACTGCCCGGCGCCGAGCCCCTTGACCAGGGCATCGATGGCAGCCGGCTGGTCGCCGGCGGGCGCATAGCTCGACGCCATGCGGAAACGCTTACTCATAAATCGACCTGATTACGTACGTTTCTCAGCTATTGAGAAGGGCCACTGATAGCGTCGTAACCGTCTGATAAACAGGAGGTTACGACATGGCTCGAAATATGGTTCAGTTTCAGAAAGGCATGAGCTTGCCCACGTTTCTCGAAAAATTCGGCACCGAAGAAGCCTGCCGGAAGGCGCTTTTCGAACTGCGCTGGCCGGACGGCTTTCACTGCCCCGAGTGCGGGCATCATAGCCATTGTCAGCTTAAGTCCCGAGCGCTCATTCAGTGTAATCGCTGTCATCATCAGACGTCGCTGACCGCGCGCACCTTGTTTGATCGCACCAAACTCCCTCTGAGAACCTGGTTCCTGGCCATTTTCCTGCTCACGCAAAGCAAGTCCGGTCTGTCGGCGATGGCCTTGGGACGGCATCTGGGCGTGTCCTACAACACGGCCTGGCTGCTCAAGCAAAAGCTCATGCAGGCCATGCGGGAGCGCGACGACAGCAAGCCCCTGACCGGCTCGGTTCAGGTCGATGACGCCGTCTGGGGCGGTGAGCGCCGGGGCGGCAAGCGCGGTCGCGGTGCCGCCGGCAAGACGCCCTTCGCGGCTGCTGTAGCGTGCGGGGCCGATGGTCGGCCTCTGGCGATGCGGATGACGCCGCTGAAAGGCTTTCGCAGCGACTCCATCGACCGCTGGGCGCGCCAGCATCTGTCGCCGGACGCAGAAGTGACCTCCGACGGGCTGCCATGCTTCCGAGCCATCGTTGAGACCTGCCCGCACTGGAGCATTGCCACCGGCGGTGGCCCGGCCAGTGTCGAGAAGCCGGAGTTTACCTGGGTCAACACCATGCTCGGCAACGTCAAGAACGCGATCCACGGCACCTATCACTCCATTCACGGCAAACACCTTGGTCGTTACCTCGGCGCGTTCGCCTACCGGTTCAATCGACGCTTCGAGCTCGATCGAATGATCGATCGACTGGCCTACGTGGCCTGTCGCACAGCGCCGCTGCCGAAAAGGTTCGCTACGATGGCTGAGGTACATACGTAATCAGGTAAATCGAAATTACTCGTCGGCATGGCAGGGAGATTATAATGGTTCACTCGTTCGCGGCCGTGACCGGCCGCATCACACGAATCCAGTAGGGAGTTCTATCGTGACATTTCGATTTGCAGCGCGCGTCAGCCAGGTCAAACCCTCGGCCACCATTGCCATGGCGGCCAAGGCCGGCGAGCTCAAGGCGGCCGGCAAGGACGTCATTTCGCTGAGCATGGGCGAACCCGACTTCGACACGCCCGCCCACATTCGCAAGGCGGCGGCTGAAGCGATCGAGGCCGGCCAGACCCGCTACACGCCGGTCGACGGCACGCCCGAGCTCAAGCAGGCGGTGATCTCCAAGTTCCAGCGCGACAACGAACTCAGCTACGAGCCGAACCAGATCCTCGCCTCGACCGGCGCCAAGCAGAGCCTCTACAACCTGATGCAAGCGCTGATCGGGGAAGGCGACGAGGTGCTGATCCCGGCCCCGTACTGGGTTTCTTACCCGGATATGGCCCGCCTGGCCGGCGGCGCGCCGGTGACGCTCAACACCACGGCGAAGAACAACTACCTGGTCACGCCGGCACAACTGAAGGCCTCGATCACCGAGCAGACCCGGCTGCTGGTTCTCAACTCGCCCAGCAACCCCAGCGGCCGCGCCTACACGCGCGAGCAGCTGGCCGCCATCGGCGAAGTGCTGCTCGAGTACCCGAAGATCGTCGTTTGCACCGACGACATCTACGAGCACATCTGGTGGGCCGACGAGCCGTTTTCCACCCTGGCCCAGGTCGTGCCCGCCCTGCAGGACCGCACCCTGGTGGTCAACGGCGTGAGCAAGGCCTACGCCATGACCGGCTGGCGCATCGGCTACACCGCCGGCCCGGCCGAGATCATCAAGGAAATGAAGAAGATCCAGGGCCAGAGCACGTCCAACCCCAGCTCGGTCAGCCAGGCCGCGGCCGTGGCGGCGCTCAACGGCGACCAAAGCTGTGTCGGCGAGATGTGCAAGGCCTTCAAGGAGCGCCACGACTGGCTCGTTCCCGCGCTCAATGAACTGCCGGGCGTGAGCTGCGAACCGGGCGAGGGCGCCTTCTATGCCTTCGCCGACTTCAGCGGCGCGATCGAGAAACTGGGCCTGAGCGACGATATCGAGCTGGCCGAGCACCTGCTCGAGAAGGCATTGGTGGCCTCGGTTCCCGGTACGGCATTCGGCACGGCCGGTCACCTTCGGCTGTCATTCGCCTGCGGACTGGACACGCTCAAGACCGCTGTAGAACGCATCGGGGACGCGCTTTGAGCGACGAGCAGGACTACGACGGCCTGGAAGGCGCGCCGGACTCGGCCGCGGACGAGGAAGCCGAAGGCATCCGTCTCGGCGCCGTCGAGGCACGCGTGCTCGGCTGCCTGGTGGAAAAGGAATCAACCACGCCCGATGCCTATCCGCTAACGCTCAACGCCACAACCACGGCCTGCAACCAGAAAAGCAGCCGCGAGCCGGTGATGAAACTCGATCCCGGCCGTGTCGGTCAGGCCCTGCGCGAACTCGAGCGCAAGGGCCTGGTGCGCCACGACTTCTCCTCGCGCGCCGAACGCTACCGGCACACGGCCGAAAAAGGCCTGGCGCTGACCGAGGCGCAGCTGGCGCTGATCGCCCTGCTGTTGCTGCGCGGTCCCCAGACCGTCAATGAACTGCTGACCCGCAGCGAGCGCATCCACCGTTTCGACGACGCCGAAGACGTCGCCTATACGCTCGAACGCCTGACGCAGAAACAACCACCCATGATCATCCGCCTGCCTCGACGCTCCGGCCAGCGCGAGGACCGCTACATGCACCTGCTGAGCGGGCCGGTCGAAGCCGCGAGTGGACCGAGCGAGCGCAGGCTCGAGACGGACACGGTTCGCGACGAACCGGATCCCGATGTGGTCGCCCGTCTCGAGGCTCTCGAGCGGCGGGTCGCAGAACTCGAAGAGCGGCTCGAAACGGACGACTGAGGCGGCAACCGAATCCCCAGCCCGCGCCGTCCCACAGGATGGGGCGACGATTTCCTACAGTTCTTCCGGGCGAATAGCGACTGACTCCTGCACGTCACCTGACGGATGCTGAACACCGGCATTCACCACCGTGTTAGGAGGAAACCATGCCCGATCGTAAAGCACGCGGCTTCACGGTCATTGAATTGATGATCACCATCGCCGTACTTGCCGTTATTCTCACCGTCGCCGTCCCGTCCTTCGGTCGATTCGTCGAGCAGCAGAAACTGACCGCCACGGCCAACCACCTGGTCACGCACCTGCAGTTTGCCCGTAGCCAGGCCATCAGCCACAACACGCTGGTGGCCGCCTGCCCAAGCAACGACGGGCTCACCTGTACCGGGGGCAATCGCTGGGAGGACGGCTGGATCGTCTATCTCGATCCCGAAAAAGCCGGTCAGCCGGACCAGCCCGAGGACGTTCTGCGTGTCGTGCAGGGCAACCCGGAACTCGATATGCACTCCGGCGGCCGTTACCGCGTCCGTTTTAAGGGCAGCGGCGTTGCCTACGGCACCAACCTGACGATCCGCGTGTGCAGCCGGGGCAACCCGGAGGCCGCGCGGGCGGTCATCGTCTCCAACCCCGGGCGCGTGCGCGCAACGCGCGACGTCGATCCGGGCGAG
Organism: Lysobacterales bacterium; assembly: GCA_034520805.1. GTDB lineage: Bacteria > Pseudomonadota > Gammaproteobacteria > Xanthomonadales > Wenzhouxiangellaceae > Wenzhouxiangella. Next base: position 178,981 of record JAXHNG010000003.1, read on the forward strand.
TGTGGGGGCGATTGAGGGTTCTGCTGATTTGCACAGCATCGCTGCCGGGCGTACAATTGAAACAGTTGTTTGAATTGAGCGTTTCAATTGTCCGTTTCGACCCGAGACCGCATCCTGGATACCGCCGAGCGTCTGTTTTCCGAGCAGGGATTCCATCTGACCACGCTTCGGCAGATCACCCGGGCCGCCGATGCCAACCTGGCGGCGGTCAACTACTATTTCGGGTCCAAGCAGGAACTGATTCGCGCGATCTTTCGGCGGCGGCTCGACGCGCTCAACGCCGCCCGGCTGGAGCGCCTGGACACCATTGAAGAGGAGACCCGACGGCCCGAGCTCGAGGCCGTACTGGAAGCCTTCGTGGAACCGGCCCTGGAGTTCACACGCGGCGGCGACGCCGAGGGCCAGCGATTCATGCAGCTACTGCTGCGCGCTTTCGCAGATCGCGACACGGCGCTGCACGAAGCGATGCGTCAAGAATACGCGCACGTCATGCGCCGCTTTGCAGACGCCGTATCGGCCGCGCTACGCGGTGCCGATGCCGCGCGACTGCGCCACCAGCTCGATTTCATCGTCGGCGCATTGACGCTGACCATGGCCGAATCCGCGCTGAAGGACACCCGAATCATCGCCGCCGAGCTGGTGCAGTTCGCTGCCGCCGGCCTTCGCGGCAGTCTCGAAAACCGTATCCCTGAAAGGGCCCGTCGCACTCTGGAGGCAACATCATGACCTGGCTGTTGATCATCGCTCTCATCGTCGGCCTGCTTACGCTGGCCTGGTTCCGTGCCCCTTCCTGGCTGGCCGCGCTGCTGGCCGTGGCCGCCCTCGTCGGCACGGTCTGGCAAGCCGCCGCGTGGCCGGTGATCACCCTGTATGCGATCACCGCCGTGGCGCTGGCCGTCGTCGCCGTTCGACCGCTGCGCCGGGTGCTGGTCTCCGACCGCCTGTTCGGCTGGTTCAAGTCGGTGCTGCCCCCGATCTCGGACACCGAGCGCGAGGCCCTGGACGCCGGCACCGTCTGGTGGGACGCCGAGCTTTTCTCCGGCCGGCCGCGCTGGAAGAAGCTTTTCGGCATCGACAAGCCGGCGCTGTCGGCCGAGGAACAGGCCTTCCTCGACACCGAGGTCGAGGAACTGTGCGCCATGCTCGACGAGTGGCAGATCAACAACGATCTCAAGGATCTGCCGCCAGAAGCCTGGCAGCACATCCGCGAAAAGCGCTTTTTGAGCATGATCATTCCGAAGGAATACGGCGGCCTGGGCTTTTCCTCGCAGGGTAATGGTGCGGTGGTGACCAAGATCGCCTCGCGCAGCCTGTCGGCGGCCGTGTCGGTGATGGTGCCCAACTCGCTCGGGCCGGGTGAGCTGCTGATGCACTTCGGTACCGACGATCAGAAGAATCACTACCTGCCGCGCCTGGCGAAAGGCGAGGACATCCCCTGCTTTGCCCTGACTGCGCCGCTGGCCGGCTCCGACGCCGCCTCGATGCCCGACGAAGGCATCGTGTGCAAGGGCAACTACAAGGGCGAGGAAGTCCTGGGCCTGCGGGTCAGCTGGGACAAGCGCTACATCACCCTGGCGCCGGTGGCGACCGTGCTCGGCCTGGCGTTCAAGGCCAAGGACCCCGACGGCCTGCTGGGCGACAAGAAGAACCTGGGCATCACCTGCGCCCTGATCCCGACGGAGACGCCGGGCGTGGAAATCGGCGACCGCCATATCCCCGGCGGCAGCACTTTCCTCAACGGCCCGACCCGCGGCAATGACGTTTTCATTCCGATGGACTGGGTGATCGGCGGGCAGGAGCGGATTGGCCAAGGCTGGCGCATGCTCATGCACTGCCTGGCAGCCGGACGCGCCATCTCCTTGCCGGCCCAAAGCGTGGCCAACGGCAAGCTCACCAGCATGACCACCGGCGCTTATGCGCGAGTGCGCTACCAGTTCAAGCAGCCCATCGGCCATTTCGAAGGGGTCGAAGAACCGCTGGCGCGCATCGCCGGCGAGACCTATCGCATGGAGGCCGCGCACAGGCTCACGCTCAGCGCACTCGACCAGGGCGAAAAGCCGGTCGTCCTGTCGGCCATCCTCAAGGCCTACCTGACCGAGGCCAACCGCCGCGTGCTCAACGACGCCATGGACATCCACGGCGGCAAGGGCGTGGTCGAAGGCCCCAACAACTACCTGTCGATTCCCTGGCAGTCGATTCCCGTGGCGATCACCGTCGAGGGCGCCAATATCCTGACTCGGTCGATGATCGTCTTCGGCCAGGGCGCGATCCGCTGCCACCCCTGGCTGCTCAAGGAAATGGAGTCGGCCGCCGACGACGACGCGAAGGCCTTCGACAGCGCCCTGTTCGGCCATATCGGCTTCGTGATCTCGAACTTCGTGCGCGCCCCGCTGCTCGGCCTGACCGGCGGCCTGCTCAGCCGCTCGCCGGTGTCCGGCCCGACCGCCGGCCATTACCGCAGGATCAATCGCCTGAGCGCGGCCTTCACCCTGGTCGCTGACCTGTGCCTGCTCATCCTGGGCGGCAAGTTCAAATTCAAGGAGAAGCTGTCAGGCCGCCTGGCCGATGCGCTGGCGCACCTGTACATGGCCTCGACCGCGCTGCGCCGGTTCGAGGACGACGGCCGCCCCGAGGAAGACCTGCCGCTGCTCGAGTGGGCCGTCGCCGACAGCCTGCATCAGGCCGAGGAAGCGCTCTACGGCGTGCTCCAGAACTTTCCGATTGCCGGTCTGGGCGGCGTCCTGCGCCCCCTGCTCTTCCCCTGGGGCCGCCGCCATCATCCGGTTGACGATCGCACCACACACCGCATGGCCCGCCTGATGATGGAAGACTCGCCCAGTCGAGAGCGACTGATCGCCGGCGCCTATCAGTCAAAGGCCGACGACGGCACCGGGCTGGTGGCCCAGGCTTTCGAGGCAGTTCTCAAGGCCGCGCCGGCCGAGATGGCGGTGCGCAACGCGCTCAAGGTCGTGCCCAGCCCGGTCAACGTCGACAAGGTAGTCACCAAGGCCGTCTCCGCCGGCGTGATCACCGAGGAACAGGGCACGGACCTCAAGCGGGCGCAGGAGTTGACGGCGAAAGTCATCGCCGTCGACGAGTTCACGCCCGAGGAACTCGGCGGCCAGCAGGCCATGCAGCCGCCGGTCGCCAAGGCCAGCTGACGAGGATTCAGGGGTCAGGGTGGGGCCCTGACTCCTAGCCCCTTACCAACCAGACACAACAGGAACTGACACATGACGGACCACAAGCTCAAGGTACGACGCGCCGCGGTGCTGGGCGCCGGGGTGATGGGTGCACAGATCGCCGCGCACCTGACCGCCGCCGGCATCCCGGTCGATCTCTACGACCTGCCCTCCGACGACGGCGACCGCAACAAACTGGCCGAGAAAGGCCGGCAGGGCCTGCTCAAACTGAAACCCGCGCCGCTGGCCAGCAAGGACCTGGCCGAGTTCATCCGGCCGCTCAATTTCGCCGACGATCTCGAGAAGCTGTCCGAGAGCGACTTCATCATCGAAGCCGTGGCCGAGCGCATGGACATCAAGCGCGACCTCTACGGCAAGCTCGCGCCGCACCTGCGCGAGGACGCCATCTTCGCGTCCAATACCTCCGGCCTGTCAATCACCGAGCTGTCGAAGGAACTGCCCGAAGCGCTGCGCGGGCGCTTCTGCGGCGTTCACTTCTTCAACCCGCCGCGCTACATGCACCTGGTCGAGCTGATCCCGCACGCGGGCACCGACGAGAAGGTCATGGACCTGCTCGAAGACTTCCTCACTCGCAACCTGGGCAAGGGCGTCGTGCGCTGCCGCGACACGGCCAACTTCATCGCCAACCGCGTCGGCATGTTCACCATGCTGTCGGTAATGCACCACGCCGAGCGCCTGGACCTGGGCTTCGATACCGTCGATGCCATGACCGGCCCGGCCATCGGCCGACCCAAGAGCGCGACCTTCCGGCTGGCCGACGTGGTCGGGCTCGACACCATGGGCAACGTGATCAACACGATGAAGGGCCAGCTCGAAGACGACCCCTGGCACGCCTGGTTCCAGCAACCCGAGTGGCTGCAGAAGCTGATCGAAGCCGGCGCCCTGGGCCAGAAGGCCGGTGCCGGGGTATTCCGCAAGGAAGGCAAGACCATCCGCGTCCTCGATCCGGCCTCCGGCGACTATCGTGACACCGACTACGGCCTGCCCGACGAGGTCAAGAAGACCCTGGCCATCAAGGACCCGGGCGAGAAGCTGGCCGAACTCGCCAAGTGCGAGAACGCGCACACGGAATTCCTGTGGTCGATTCACCGCGACCTGTTCCACTACTGCGCCTACCATCTCGCCGAAATCGCCGACAGCGCGCGCGAAGTCGATCTCGCCATCCGCTGGGGCTACGGCTGGAAGGTCGGCCCGTTTGAAATCTGGCAGTCGGCCGGCTGGAAGAAGATGGCCGAACTGATCGAAGCCGACATCGACAAGGGCAAGACCGGCGTCGAGGCCGGCCTGCCCGAGTGGGTCCGGCAGATCGAAGCCGCGCACACGCCCGAGGGTTCCTGGGCCGCGGACCAGGCACACTACCTGCCGCGCCCCGACCTGCCGGTATTCCAGCGCCAGTACCAGCCCGTCCGCCTGCTCGGCGAAAAGACCGACCCGGGCACGACCGTGCACGAGACCGACTCGATCCGGCTCTGGACCCTGCACGACGACGTGCTGATCGCCAGCCTCAAGAGCAAGATGGCGGTCATCGACAACGGCGTCGTCGAGGGGCTGAACCTGGCCGTCGACCGGGCCGAATCGGACTTCGAGGGCCTCGTGATCTGGCAGCCCGACGGCCCCTTCTCGGCCGGCGCCAACCTCAAGGCCGCCGCCGAAGCGATCCAGAAAGGCGACTACGACAGCGTGCGCGAACTGATCGCCGGCTTCCAGGCGGCCAACCTGCGCCTGCGCTACGCGTCGGTACCCACGGTCGCCGCGGTGCGCGGTCTGGCCCTCGGCGGCGGCCTGGAACTGGCCATGCACACCGCCGTTCGCGTGGCGCACCTGGAAAGCTACATGGGCCTGGTCGAAGCCGGCGTGGGCCTGGTGCCCGCCGGCGGCGGACTGGGCACCCTGGCGATGCAGATCGTCGACGACGTCAAGGCCGGCGATACCTACCCCCTGCTCGAGAAACGCTACAAGCAGGTCGCCATGGGCCAGGTCGCCGGCTCCGCCATGGAAGCGCGCGAGATGGGCTACCTGCGCGAGCACGACCGTATCGTGCTGCACGAACACGAGCTGCTGCACGCTGCCCATCACGAGGTGCGCGCCATGGCCGCGGCCGGCTTCCGCCCGCCGCTGGCCGGCGCGACGTTCCCGGCGGCCGGCGATGTCGGCATCGCGACGCTCAAGATGCTGCTGGCCAACATGCTCGAGGGCCACTTCATCTCCGAGCACGACTACGAGATCGGCTCACGCATCGCCACGGTGTTGTGCGGCGGCGAGATCGACCGCGGATCGAAAGTCGATGAAGCGTGGATCCACCGCCTCGAGCGCGAACACTTCCTGGCACTGGCCGCGATGGACAAGACCCAGGAACGCGTGGCGCACATGCTCAAGACCGGAAAGCCGTTGAGGAACTAGGGGTCAGGAGTCAGGGGTCAGGGATCAGGGGAAACGAAGCCGCCCTGACCCCTGAATCCTGAATCCTAACCCCTCGCCTCCGAAAGCCAACGAATCCATGAACAGACACCAAGACATCCGAGGACACCACCCATGAGTGACGCATACGTAGTAGCCGCCGTCCGAACGCCCGTCGCCCGGGCGTTCAAGGGCGCTTTCAGAAATTACCGCCCCGACGACATGCTGGCCCACGTGATCCGCGAGTCGCTGGCCGAAGTACCCGAACTCGACCCGGCCCGCATCGAAGACGTGATCGTCGGCTGCGCCATGCCCGAGGCCGAACAGGGCATGAACGTCGCCCGCATCGGCGCGCTGCTGGCCGGCCTGCCCGATTCCGTGCCGGGCGTGACCGTCAACCGCTTCTGCTCATCGGGCCTGCAGACGATCGCAATGGCCGCCGACCGGATTCGCCTGGGCGAGGCCGACGTGATGATCGCCGGCGGCACCGAAACCATGACCATGGTGCCGATGATGGGGCACAAGGTGGCCATGAACCCGAAGGTGTTCGAAGACGACAACATCGGTATCGCCTACGGCATGGGCATCACCGCCGAAAAGGTGGCGAAGAAGTGGGACGTCTCGCGCGAGCAGCAGGACGAGTTCGCCTACCGCTCGCACCAGAAAGCCATCAAGGCCATCGACGGCGGCGAGTTCACCGAGATCCGTCCCGTCACCGTCACCAACCGCGTACCCGGTGCCGACGGCACGGTGCGCGAGACCGAAACCGTGGTCGACACCGACGAGGGGCCGCGCCGCGATACCACGCCCGAGGCCCTGGGCAAGCTGCGGACGGTGTTCGACGCCAAGGGCAGCGTCACGGCCGGCACCAGCTCGCAGATGTCCGACGGCGCCGGCGCGCTGATCCTGGTCTCCGAGCGCGTGGTGAAGGAACTGAACCTGAAGCCGCTGGCCGTCTTCCGCGGCTTCTCGGTAGCCGGCGTCCCGCCGGAACTCATGGGGATCGGCCCGATCGAAGCCATACCGAAAGTGCTCAAGCAGACCGGCGTCGGCAAGGACGAGCTCGACTGGATCGAGCTCAACGAAGCCTTTGCCGCCCAGTCTCTGGCGGTGATCGGCAACACCGGACTCGACCCCGACAAGGTCAACCCGCTCGGCGGCGCCATCGCCCTGGGTCACCCGCTGGGCGCGACCGGCGCGATCCTGGCCGCCAAGCTGATCCACGGCCTGCATCGCCGCGATCAGCGTTACGGCATGGTGACGATGTGCATCGGCACCGGCATGGGCGCGGCCGGCATATTCGAACGGGTCTGAGGATCATCCATAAAAAAGGCGGCGCAGGGGATGCGCCGCCTTAACCCCCCAGCGGGTCTCTAAAGAAACCCGAGGGTGCGCCCGTACCAGCAAACGGGCTGACCTGCCAAGCTTAGTGGTTCATAGTCTGGCAGTTCCGTGCGGTAGAGAACATAGGGAGAGTCGCGCGACTGCCGGTAGGAAATAAACCCGGCATCTTGTAGGAAATTTCCTACAAGCGCCGATTTCGATCCCGCCAGAAATCGCGTAGCTGGGCTCGCCAATAGATACCCTGCCCCACGGCGCGGCCCAGCAGCCCGCCGGCCCAGACCGGTTGCCAGCGTTCGAACTCGGCCAGGCGCTGACCTTGTCCGCACAAGGCCTCGGCCATGACTTCTCCGGCCAGGGTCGTGGTCGCCATCCCGTGCCCGCCAAATGCCAGGGCATACCAGAGCCCGTCGCGGGTCCGTCCCAGCAGCGGCATCTCGTGGCGCGCATAGCTCATCCAGCCACCCCAGGCATGCTCCAGGCGCACGCCGGCCAGGTCCGGAAAAACGCGCGCCAGGTCGCGCCGCATCAGCCGGCGAATGGACGCTGGCGAGCGGCTCGCCATGGAAATCCGCCCGCCCCAGAGCAGGCGGGTATCGGGCAGCGGCCGGTAATAGTCAAAGGCAAAGCGCGTGTCGTAGACCGCCACCGGACGCGGCAGGGAGTCAGCGAGCTGCTCCCCCAGGGGCTCGGTCACGGCGATATAGGTCGCAACCGGTTGCAGGGCTCGCTGGACCGAAGGCACCAGTCGCCGGTCATAGCCGCCGGTGGCGAGCAGCACCTGATCGGCATCGAGCCGGCCCCGCCGCGTCTCCAGGCGCCATCCCGGGCCGCATCGTCGAATCGAGCCGACCGCAGAGTGACCGAACACCTGCCCGCCAGCGGCCTCCACTAAGCGGGACAGTCCACGGATATGCCGCAGCGGATGAAAATGAAAACTGCCGGGCTCGAACAGGCCGCCGCCGTAGCGCGGTGAGTTCACCCACGCCGGCATGTGGTCACCCGGGATCCACTCGAGTTCGAAACCCAGCCGCTGCTTCATCCGCTCGGCCGTCGCCTGCATTGTCTCGGGCTCGTCGAACCAGTCGGCCAGCACAACGCCCGCGTCGTTGACCTGGCAATCGATGCCGTGGCGGTCGATGCGCCTTCGAATCAAGGCGACGGCGTCGCGCGTGTAGCCATGCAGCCGAGCGGCGTTGTCATCGCCGACCTGGTCGAGCAAGGCTTCGTTGCCTAGCGAATAGCCGGCAAACACGAATCCGCCGTTTCGTCCGGACGCCCCGGCACCGGGCGCTTCGGCATCGAGCACGGCCACATCCGTCATCCCCCGCTCGACCAGCCCGAGCGCCGTGGAAATACCGGCCAGCCCGCCACCCACGATCGCCACACTGCAGCGCTGATGACCCTCGAGAACGGGCCAGGCCAGGTCGCCCGCCTCGGCCTGGTACCAGCTCTCTCCCGGCCAGCGATCAGCGCCCGTGTTCATGGCAGACCATCATTCGGGTGATAACATTGGAGTCAAAATTCATGGAGGTGCTCATGGGCAAGTCAACCAAGTACGAAGCCAAGGTGCCGGACGAAAACGGCATCATCCCGTACACGGACGAAGAGCATAGCGTCTGGCGCGACCTTTATGCACGCCAGATCGAAGTCATCCAGGGCCGGGTCTGCCAGGAGTTCCTCGACGGCCTCGAGATCCTGGATTTGCCAACCGACCGCATTCCCCAGCCGAAGGAAGTCTCCGAGACCCTGCGCGAGCGCACCGGCTGGGAAGTCGCACCGGTGCCGGCGCTGATCAACTTCGACAAGTTCTTCAAGCTGTTGTCCGAAAAGAAGTTTCCGGCCGCCTCGTTCATTCGCACACGCGAATCCATGGACTACCTGCAGGAGCCGGACATCTTCCACGAGATATTCGGCCACACCACCATGCTCACGCACCAGGCCTTCGCCGACTTCACCCATGCCTACGGCCTGGCCGGCATGAAGGCCACGAAGAAAGAGCGCGTGTTTCTGGCGCGACTGTACTGGTTTACCGTCGAGTTTGGCCTGATCCAGGACGGCAGCAAGCTTCAGATCTACGGCGGCGGCATCGCCTCGTCCCCCGGTGAAACGATCTACTCGCTCGAAAGCGATGAACCCATTCGACGGCCGTTCGACCCGATCGACGCGTTGCGTACGCCCTATCGCATCGACATCTACCAGACGGTCTACTACGTGCTCGATCGCATGGACGACCTGTTCGATCTGGCCAACGCCGATCTGCTCGCCCTGATCCGCAAGGCGCGCGCGCTGGGCCAGTTCGAACCGACCTATCCACCCAAGAACAAGGAAGCAGCCTGATCATGTCCGATACCCTGACCGAAAAGAAGTGCGCCCCCTGCGAGGGCGGTACCGACCCGCTCGATCGTGACCGCGCCGAGGAACTGCTGTCGCAGGTCCCCGGCTGGCAGATCGACGACGATGGCAAGAAGATCTACCGCCGTTTCGAGTTCAAGGGCTTCTACAAGACCATGGCCTTCATCAACGCCATGGCCTGGATTGCCAACCAGGAAGGCCACCACCCGGACTTCGAAGCCGGCTACAACTTCTGCCTGATCCACTTCACCACCCACGCCATCGACGGCCTGAGCGAAAACGACTTCATCTGCGCGGCCAAGATCAACGCGCTGCTGGATGAGTGAGCGATCGACGGCTTCGGCAAGGGAGCCCGCGGCCGCTGACCTGGCGCTGGCGCGCCAGCAGGTCAACCAAATCATCGTTGACAAGAGCGAGGTCATCGACCTCGCCTTCTCGGCGTTGCTGGCCGGCGGCCACCTGCTGATCGAGGACCTGCCGGGCGTGGGCAAGACCACCCTGGCCCAGGCCCTTTCGCTCGCGGTTGGCGGCAACTGGCAGCGCATCCAGTTCACCAGCGACATGCTGCCGGCCGATATCCTGGGCGTGTCCATGTTCCGCCGCGAGGGCGAGCAGTTCGAGTTCCGACCCGGGCCGATCTTCGCCAACGTGGTGCTGGCCGACGAGATCAACCGCGCCACGCCGCGAACGCAGTCCGCCCTGCTAGAGGCCATGGCCGAGGGCCAGGTCACCGTCGACGGTCAGACCCACTCCCTGCCGAGGCCATTCTACGTCATTGCCACGCAGAACCCGCTCGACCTGACCGGGACCTACCCGCTGCCGGATTCCCAGCTGGACCGGTTCCTGCTTCGAACCCGCATCGGCTATCCGTCGGCTGCCGAAGAGCGCCGGCTGCTGACCGAGCCCGATCGACGCGATATGCTGCACGAGATGAAACCGGCGCTCGATCCGCAGCGCGTGGTCGAGCTGATCGAACAGGCGGCCGGCGTGCATGTCTCCGAGCCGGTACTGGACTACATCCAGGCCCTGGTGGCGGCGACGCGCTCGCACGCCGCGGTCAAGGCCGGGCTGTCACCGCGCGCTGCCCTGGCCTTGATCCAGACCGCCCGCGCCCACGCCCTGGTGATGCAGCAGGACTTCTGCCTGCCGGACAACGTACGCACCGTGTTCCCGGCCCTGGCCGCGCACCGCCTGCAGCCGGCCGCCGAGTCGAGCATGGACGGCGATGCGGTGGCCGCGGAAATCCTGGAGTCCACCCCCGTTCCCTGATGAACGCGGCAACCGGGTCAGGAGCCGGCGCCAGGCGCCCAAAGCTTTTCGACCGCTGGCTCAAGCGGCGGGCGCGGCTGGATCTGCCGCTGACGCTGGCCTACCGGCAGATCTTCATCCTGCCCACGCGCTTTGGCTGGATGCTCGGCGTGCTCATGGGCGCGATGCTCATCGGCAGCCTCAACTTCAACAACAACCTCGGCCTGCTGACGACCTTCATCGTCGCGGCCACGGCCATCAATTCGATGCTGCTGTCCTTCCGCAACCTCAACGGCCTTCGACTGCGCCACGGCACGGCACGGCCCGTGCACGCCGGACAACCGATCGCCTGGCAGCTTGCCGCAACCAACCCCGACGCGCGGCACCGCGCTGGCCTGATCCTGCGGGCAGCGGACTCGGCTGCCCGGTTCGACGTGCCGGCCAACGGCACGGGCAAGGCCGTGCTGCAGCTTCCGCCCCGGCACCGCGGATGGCACCGCCCCGGCCGCCTGCGCATCGAGACCACGCAGCCGCTGGGCCTGTTTCGTGCCTGGTCCTGGATTGAACCCTCCTCGCCCTTCCTGGTCTGGCCGAAACCGGCCGAACACGCGCCGCCGGTGCCCGAAGGCGGCGACGCCCGGCACGGCCAGCGCAGCCACGCCCGCGAAGAAGGCGAGGATTTCCACAGCCTGCGACCGTGGCGAGAAGGCGACCCGCTTCACCGCATCGCCTGGAAAGCCAGCCAGCGCCATCAGACCCTGCTCTCGCGCCAGTTTCGGCGTGAGCAGTCCCGCGAGGTATTCTTGAACCTCGAGCGGGCGCCGGGGCGCGACCAGGAAGAACGCATCAGCGTCCTGACGACCTGGATTCTGCGCGCCGACGACCAGGGCCGACCCTGGACGCTCGAACTGGGCGGCAAGCGCTTCGGCCCCGCTCGCAGTGAAGGCCACAGGCACGCCTGCCTGAGAGCGCTGGCCGAGCTGTGAAGCGGCCACACGATCACCTTCCCCCGGGTCCGGTCGCCTGGACCGTCGCAGCCTTCCTGATCGCGGCCACGCCGCACCTGCTGGCCATGCCGCCGGTGCTCGGCCTGGTGGTGGTCCTGACCTGCGCTTGGCGCCTGGTCGCGGCCCAGCGGCGCTGGCGACTGCCGCCGGGCTGGCTGCGGCTCATTCTGACCCTCGCCGCCATCGCGCTGCTGGCGGTCAGCTACGGCGGCCTTTGGGGGCGGAGGGCCGCCACCGGCCTGCTCTGCCTGATGCTGGCCGCCAAGATGCTCGAGCTCTATCGCATTCGCGACCTGCGAATGGTCGCGTCGGTCTCACTGTTCCTGATCTCCGCGCAGTTCCTGTTCGACGAGAAGTTCGTCTACCTCGTCTACCTGTTTGGCGGCGTGCTGGCGGTCTTCACCGCCCTGGTTCGGATCCAGGGCGTCGAGACGGGTCATGCCGCGCCGCCGGGCGGCGAACGCCGGTTCGTGCGCGACGGCGTTTTCCTGTTGCTCGCCGGGCTGCCGGTGGCGCTGATCCTGTTCGTGACATTCCCGCGCCTGGCCGAGCCACTCTGGGGGCTGCCCGACGAGGTGATGGACGGCAAGACCGGGCTCTCCGACAGCATGTCGCCGGGTTCGATTTCCGAGCTGTTCATCGACGACTCCCCCGCCTTCCGGGCCGAGTTCGAAGGCTCGCCGCCCCCGCCCCGGCAACGTTACTGGCGCGGCCCGGTCCTCTGGCGTTTCGACGGCGACACCTGGGAGCGCTCCTTCCTGCCCTCGCGCACGCCCGCCGTCAACGTCCCGCCGAGCCGGGGGGATCTTCACTACACCGTCCAGCTGGAACCGCAGGAGCGCCGCTGGCTGTTCGCCCTGGACTACCCGGTCACCGCACCGGAACAGGCGCGCATCTCGCTCGACTTCCAGATCACCCGCCGCGACCCGGTCACGACGCTGACCCAGTACCGCATGCGCAGCAACCCGGGCTTTACCGACATGCCGCAACTGCCGGAGACGCTACGCAGACTGGCCCTGGACCTGCCGGACGATCGCAATCCGCGCACGCTCGAGATGGCGCGCGATCTGCGCGAGCGCTTCAGCGACAATCGGGCGCTGATCGAGCACGTCCTCGACTGGCTGCGTGAGGAACCTTTCTTCTACAGCCTCGAGGCCCCGCCGCTCGGAAGAAATGGCGCCGACGAGTTTCTCTTCGACCTACGTACCGGCTACTGCGAGTACTACGCATCCGCCTTTGCCGTGCTGATGCGGGGAGCCGGCATTCCCACGCGTATCGTCACCGGCTACCAGGGCGGCTTCTGGCAGGAAAGCGGGCAATACCTGCTGGTGCGCAACTCCGATGCACACGCCTGGGTCGAGGTCTGGCTCGACGGCAGCGGCTGGACGCGCGTCGATCCAACCGCGGCCGTGTCGCCCGCACGCATCCAAAGCGGCGCTCGAACCGCGGCCGGCGACATGGCGGGCCTGGACTGGCTGCGCAGCCTGCGCAACCGCTATGACCGCATCCAGCATCTGTGGAATGCCTGGGTACTCGGTTTCGATGCCGAACGCCAGAACCGCATGATGCGCTTCATGGGCCTGCCGGGGCTTTCGAGCACGGGCATGGCCCTGTTGATGGTTGCAACCCTGGGCGTGGTTGTTCTCCTGGTCGCCTGGGCCTGGCTGCGCAAGCCGGCACGATCGAGCGACCCGGTCCAGAGAGCCTGGCTGAGGCTCCAGCGCCGGCTGCGACGGCGGGGACTCGGCCCGGCAATCGGCGAAACGCCGCTCCACTGGGCCGAGCGGGTCGCCCCCCGCCTGTCCGACGGTGACAAGCTGCTGGAGCTCGCCGGGTTGTACTGCCTGATCCGCTACGGTGAACGCGACGAATCCGACCTTGCGCGAGAATTCATTGGCGGCTGTCGCCGACTTTCGGACCGGCGCTTCGCTGAACCGCAGGCGCTTACCGGCGTCTAACTCAATAATGCCCTGAACAGGAAAACCCGCTCATGAATACCATTCTTCGCCTGATGTCGAGCGCTGTCCTACTGGCCTTGCTGGCCACCGGCTGCGCCACGATTCCCGAACCGCTCGACGGCAACTTCACGCCGCTATCGCCGGAGCAGTCCGAAGACCGCCACGTCGGCGAGCAGGTGCGCTGGGGTGGGAGCATCGTCGACACCCGCCCCGGCCGCCAGGAAACCTGCATCGAAATCCTGGCGCGGGAACTCGACGAACGCGCTCGCCCACACAGCGGGGATGCCGACCAGGGTCGTTTCCTGGCCTGCCGCGATGGATTCGAGGATCCCGCCGTGTTCAAAAGCGGGCGCGATATCACCGTGGTCGGCACCCTTAGAGATTTCGTCGAAGGCAATATCGGCGAATTCCGCTACATCTACCCGCGCGTCGAGGCCGACACGCTCTTCCTCTGGGGCGAGGATCGCCCGGTTCATCACTACCGCGACCCCTTCTGGTACTACGGTCCGTGGTGGTCTTACGGCCCGCGCTACGGCTTCTCGGGCCACTTCATCATTCGCTAGTAAACTGTTTTTTGATACAGTTACTTACATGGAACTGACGGCGCGCCAGCGCGAAATGCTGCAATTCATCGAGGCGCGCGTGCGCGAGGAAGGTATGCCGCCCACGCGTGCGGAAATCGTCGAGCATTTTGGCTTTGCCTCGCCCAACGCGGCGCAGTGCCACTTGCGCGCCCTCGCCAACCGCGGCGCCATCGAGCTGAGGTCGGGCACCGCCCGGGGCATCGTGCTGCCGGCGGGCGCCCACGGCGGCACCACTAATCGACCGCCGCCGAACACAAAAACCGTCCCCATTATCGGCCGAGTCGCGGCCGGGTCGCCCCTGCTGGCAATCGAGAACCACGACGACGAGCTAGCCATCGACGAGCACCTGTTCAGCCCACGCCCCGACTACGCTCTGAAAGTCCGGGGTGAGAGCATGACCGGGGCCGGCATCGACGACGGTGATCTTTTGCTGGTCCACCGCACGCCCGAGGCGCGCGCCGGCCAGATCGTGGTCGCACGCATCGACGACGAAGTGACCGTCAAACGCCTTCGCCGCAAGGGCCGCGGCGTCTACCTGGATAGCGAGAACCCCGACTATCCCAGCATTCACGTCGCACCCGGGAGCGATTTTGTCATCGAGGGGCTGGCGGTAGGAACCATCCGAGTATTCGCAACGGCATGACGCCTGGTACCCGTTTTCATGCGCGGCCAGGGCGGATTCAGTAAACTGTCGGGCCAGATTCAGTCATTGCACTTACTCCAGAGAGGATCAGCAATATGATCGGCAGATTTATCAGCACCGCACTCCTTGTGGGTGCCGTCGCGACATCGGGGAGCGCTCACGGCGAGCCGATTCCCGCCGAAGCCCTGGCCAAGGTACCGAACATCCAGTCGGTTTCCATGAGCGCCGACGGGGAGCATCTCGTCGCCATCATCGCCCTGCCCGGCTCCGACAACCGGGAAACGGCCCTGGCCACCTGGGAAGTGGACAACATGGACCAGGATCCCGAAATCACGCCCAGCGGCGACAAGATGAAGTTCATCGGCGCCAGCGCGCTCAAGGCCGGCCGCCTGTTGGTATTCGGTCGCCAGGAATGGACCGGTCGCCTGGGCGGCTGCGGCGAGGGCAAGGTTTCCGGCGCCACCAAGACCTTCGTGACCAAGCCCTACCTCACCGACGTCGAGCACGAGGAGTTCCAGGAAGCGTTCGCCAACAACGTACGGCGTATCGGTATCAGCAAGGACACCGAGAAATGCCTGGAGATCGGGGGCGAGGCATCGCTGGTCAGCACCCTGCCCATGGACCCGCACCGCGTGATCATCCAGCAGCTCAACGGCCTGACCCTGCAGGGCAATTTCTACCTCTACGACCTGCGCGATGGCAGCACGGAACTGCTGGTGAGCTCCAGCGCCGGCAGCTCGCCGAGCCTGTTCCACCCACGCAGCGGCGAAGTTCTGGCCAGGAGCGAATTGAAATCGGTCGACGGCGAGTACCTCCAGCGCATCCTCCTTAGGGACGACGAGGGCGACTTCGAAGTCCACGACAAGCTGACCACCAAGCTCAGCGATCGCCGCTCGGTCTCGATCGAGGGCATCGACGAAGAAAGCGGCAAGATTCACGTCCTCACCGACCAGTTCTCCAACCAGGTCCAGGCATGGATGTATGACCCGGCCAAACGGGAATACGATCCAGAACCCCTGGTCGCCCACGACAAATACTCCATTTCCGGCCTGCTGTTTGGCAACCGCTCGTCCAACTTCAATCAGCTGCTGGGTTTCCGGATTGCCGGACCCCGGATTCAGACCGTCTACGTCGACCCGGAGATGCGCAGTATCCAGGAAGGACTGGAACAGGCATTCCCCGATCAGGTCGTTTCCATCAACAGTTACAACGACGACATGTCCACGGTGCTGTTCACGACCTCCAGCCACCGCCACCCGCCGGCCTACCACCTGCTTCGCGACCGCAAGCAAGTCGAGCCGATCGGCTCGACCCGGCCCTGGATCGACCCGGAAGAAATCGGCGAGCAGCGCTGGGTCACCTACGAGGCGCGCGACGGACTCGAGATTCCGGCCATCCTCGACCTTCCGGCCGGGTGGGAGGAAGGCGACGAAGCGCTGCCGACCATCATCCACCCGCACGGCGGCCCCTGGGCACGCGACGGCATGGGCTGGGACGGCTCCGGCTGGGTGCCCTTTCTGACCTCGCGCGGCTATGCCGTACTTCGCCCTCAGTACCGCGGCTCCGCCGGACTCGGCCGCGACCTTTGGCTGGCCGGCGACCGCGAGTGGGGCCAGAAGATGCAAGACGACAAGGACGACGGCGCAGAATGGCTGGTCGAGCAGGGCATCGCCGACGAGGACCGCATCGCGATCTTCGGCTACTCCTACGGCGGATTCGCCGCCGTGGCTGCAACGGTGCGGCCAAACGGCCCCTACCAGTGCGCCATTGCCGGCGCCCCCGTCGCCGACCTCGGGCGCCTGGGCGTGAGCTGGAGCGACAATCGCCTGCAGCGCATCCTGCAGGGGCAAACCGTCACGGGCATGGACCCCATGCGCAACACCGACAAGGCTGATATCCCGATCCTGCTCTACGTCGGCGACCGCGACGTGCGTACACCCTCATGGCACGCCGAGAACTTCTACAAGGCCGTGAAGGAACACGTGCCGGCCCGTTTCGAGCTGATCGCCGACATGCCCCACAGCATGCCCTGGTACCCACGACACCAGACCACGACCCTGGCGCTGATCGAGGACTTTCTCGAAAGCCAGTGCGGGATGGGTACAGACGCCTGATTCTCGCGCCATCCGGCTGACGAATAGGCCCGCCGCGTCTTGGGATGCGGCGGGTCTTTTTTTTTGCAGGGGCTTGTGCCCGCCGGCTGCTGTGTGGGTCTCGACACACCAAGAGCGTTTTTGGTTCTGGCCCGCTCGCGGATTCTTGCGGAGGAGGCCCCTTCAGGTCTGGTGTTACCGACCGCTGTGCGGGTTTCGACAAGTCAAAGGCGGTTTCGCCCGGCGCTTCGCGCTCTTGCGGCGAGTAACTTTTGTCAATTACAACAAAAGTAACCAAAAGTGCTCCTACAACCACGCGGTTGGTCCGCACACGTAGCCAGGACCGGGGCTTAACGGAATATTGCTTGTACCCTCGCCAGAGTTCGGTCGAGGCACATGGCAACCTCGTCAAAGACTGGGCGTAGCCCGCACCTGAATAGCGCGACCTCGATAGGCACGGCTTCGACGGCGGCTACAGGATTTTCTATTGCCCGAGGCTTTAGCCGTCGCGCGCGCCAGCGCGCGTGATCGTATCTTCCGAAAGCCGCTGATCCCGACCCGGGCCCTATTCGGCCCTAGTCGAAGTCCGGGCGCCCTCAGCCGGGCTATCGCGAAGCCCCAGACCGAAGGGGCGTGAAGCCACTCTCATAGAAGGTTTCTGAGCCAATCCCGCCGTGCTTTTAAGCGCGTTTTTGGTGACTTTTTTCGCGCAGGAAAAAAGTTACTCGCCGAAAGTGCGCGAAGCGCCGGGCGAAACAGCCTTTGACTGGTCGAGACCACCACCACGGGCGGGGCCGCGAACTTCAATAGGTGTCGCCACCCTAACGGAGCTCGGAAACCTGCGTATCAGGCGGGCGAAACCGCCTTCGACTTTGACTTGTCGAGACCCTCACCGCGGCCGGTGCCGCCAAACCTCAAGGGGACGGACAGCCACAGTCCGCACCCATCAAATACGAGCATCAACTCCAACCACGACTCGCATCGGAAATGTAGGTACGACGCCAAACGTCCAGACAAAAAAGGGGCGGCGCTCGCGCGCCGCCCCAAGGTTCTTCAGAAGCGTCTGACTTGCTTTAGAAGTAGTAGTTGAAGCGAACGAAGCCGGTGCGGCCATTCACGTCGTACTGCGTGGCATTCAGCGGGATATTGCCGCGACGGGTCACGACGCCAGTCGACACCAGCGGCGGCTGCTCGTTGAACAGATTGCGAACACCCACCAGGACCGACCACTTGTTCTGCTCGTATTCAGCCGAGATCGTGTGGTAGATGGCACTTTCTGCCGTGATATTGCGAAAGGCCGGGTCGAAGCCGAAGTAGGTCGTTTCTTCATCCAGGTCGCGACGCTCGTCGGTGCGACGGATGTACTCGGCGTAGTAGTTGAAGGTCCAGTCATCACGAGAGAGCGTGGCGCGCAGGTTGCTGACCAGCTTCGGACGGCCAATGGTGCCGTTGCGGTCATTGTTATCGAAGCCCTGAGCCAGGCTCGGGTCGAACAACTGTTCGAGATCCTCGAACACCCAGGTGCTCTGGTTCTCGATGACCAGTCGACCGAACGAGAACAGTCCATCGTAGCGGAAGTTCACGTCGATACCGCGCGTCTTCTGTTGGTCCACGTTCAGGTACGAATCGCGAACCTCGGTGATGGAAAACGGTGCGGTCGGATCATCAGCCGGGTTGCGGTCGAACAGGTCGCAGAAGGCGTTCGGGAAGTTCGGCGAACCATAGCAGCCGCCCAGAATCGCGCCCGGGCCAAGCTGCGCGACCTGATCTTCCACTTCCATTTCGAAGTAGTCGACCGCAATGCTGAAGTCGGTTGCAGCCGGCGTCAGGATGATGCCCGCCGTGAATGCGTTGGATGTCTCCGGCTCAAGAACGCCCAGACCGCCGCCTGAAACGATGGTCGAGGATGCCGCTCCGCCAGCATAGTCACCGGGAATGCCCGCGGCCGCGCAGTTGGTGCGCAGGAATTCATTTGTGCTCTCCTGCCAATCGATGCAGGGGTCGATGCCGAGCTGTTGCTGGAAGCCCGTCTGATCACCCAGGAACAGTTCATACAGGGCCGGGGAGCGATAGGACGTTCCGTAGGTGCTACGCAGGCGAACCGTCGGATTGATCTGCCAGTTCAGACCGGCCTTCCAGACCGAGTCGGATCCGGTTGTGTCGTAATCGAATACGCGGCCCGAAGCATTCAGCGTCAGGGACTCGACCATCGGCAGGCCGGCGAGAATCGGCACGTCGATTTCTGCGAATCCTTCGACGACCGAATCGGAACCCTTGGTCACCTGCGCCGAGGTGGAGCCCCAGAGGTTGCCACCCTGCGAAAGATCACTGGGCCGGTCGTCAATGCTGAAGTCGCGGTACTCGGCACCAAAGGCCACGCCCATCGGGCCGGCCGGCAGCTCGAACAAATCGCCAGTGATGATACCAGTCGTCACGAACTGGTCGTAGACGGTGTTGCCGGTATGAACCTGGCCGACGGCGTTGACCAGCTCATCCATACGGGAGCCGTTGAGGAAATTGGGATCAAAGTAGTCCACATCCGGCCCATCGGGGTCGAACCGGAGGTCACCTGAGCGCGACGCAACGATGCCATTGCCGGTGTAATCACCATCCGAACGGGAGTAGGACGCGTCAACAGACCAGGTCCAGAAACTGTTGCCGATGGAACCCTCGAGGCCGGTTGCGACGTAGTAGTAGTCGACATCGATCAAGGAGTTCGACGGATAAGGCATGATCGGCTGCGCAACACCGGAGGGCACCGGCGTCTCGAAGCTCGGATTACCAGGGTATCCGAAGCCTGGAGCGATCGCTGTGGCACCGCCCATCAGCGGGAAGAACTGACGCCAGCCTTCGGCCGTCGTCTCACGGTTGGTATAGAGCCACTCGGTATCCCAGGTGACGCCGCCGGCAAAGTCCAGGTTGAACTCCGAGGAACCGTAGAGGCTCATGCGCTCCTGACGATTGATCGCCATATCGGTATTGGCAAACGGGAAGTTGAGCTGGTCTTCGTAGAAGGCCTGCCCGCCGGGATCGTCATAACGACCGTTGGCACGCGGACGGTAGCCCGGAATCAGGCCAATGGTCTGGCCGTCCGGCGCCGGGATATAGCGGTCGCCCAGCAAGGCATCAATAACGGTATTTGCGTACAGGTTGTTGCAGCCCGCCAGATCCGTTCCGGCGATGATCGAGCGATCCTCGCGGTCGATGCGATTACCGTCGGCGTCCCGGAACAGGTCCTGCGGGCAGCTCAGGAAGGCACGGTCGCTGCGACGCAGCTCTTCCTGGAAGAAGTACTCTGCAGCCACTACGACGCTGCCGCTTTCAAAATTCCAGCCGTAACCGGCCGAACCTTGATAGACGGCACCACCTGACTCTTCCGGCTGGTTGATCTGCAGCGAAATTTCACCGCCGTCCAGGTTCTTTCGGGTGATTACGTTGGCCACGCCGGCTACGGCATCGGAGCCGTAAATCGACGATGCGCCGTCCTTGAGGAGCTCGACGCGCTGAACGATGACTTCAGGAATCACGTTGAGGTCGAATGAGCCCACCTGGCCGCGTGTACCGGCCGGGCCCGGTCGACGGCTGTTGAGTACCACCAGCGTACGCTGAGCTCCAAGACCGCGCAGCGACAGAGAATTTATGCCGGTGCCGCCTTCAACGATAAAACCGTTGAACGAATTGTTGAGCTGGGTGGAACCGGCCGCAATGCTGGAACGCTGCAGGTACTCGGCCGTGCTGACCTGGCCGACCTGCGCCTGCGTTTCGGCATTGATGACCTGGACCGGCGACGGGGAGCTGTACTCGGCACGGCGAATCAGCGAACCAGTCACCTGCACGCGGCCCAGATCGGCCGCAGCCTCATCTTCATCTTCGTCTTCGGCCGCGTCTTCGGCCACGTCCTGATCCGTCTCGGGATCCTGGGCCTGCGCCATCACCGGCGCCCACATGAGGCCGAGAAATACGAGTAAAATCCACAGACTGGAAAGCACCAGCCGCTTTCTGATAAGCGTCAACATCTCTTTCATACTCCCTGAAGTTACAAATTGGTTAAGAGAGTATAGCGGTTCCCAAGAGCACGATCAACTTCATAGGTCGGGAAATTAAACGATTCTTTTCAATCAATCGGTCGCCAGGCTGAAATCATCGCTGTCTTTCAGAAACGGGAGCTTCTCGCGAAACTCGCGCAGGCGCGGCAGGCTGATCAACGCGCGGCAGCTTTCCTCGGCAGAACCGATTTCCACGATGCGCCGGCCGTCTGGCCCGCGCAGCACCGTGTCGCCGGCGTATTCCACGCCGTTGCCGTCACGGCCGCAGCAGTTGACGCCGATGACGTAGGCCTGGTTCTCGATGGCGCGCGCCTTGAGCAGGCTGCGCCAATGATCGGCGCGGGGGGCAGGCCAGTTGGCGACGAAGAGCTGCACGTCGAACTCCCGGCTATTACGGCACCAGACCGGGAAGCGCAGGTCGTAGCAGACCTGCAGGTCGAAACGCCAGCCGCGCCATTCGGCCACGACCGGGCCCTCACCCGCGGTATAGCGCTGGTCCTCGCCGCCGAAAGCGAATCGGTGTCGTTTGTCGTAGTAGACCGGATCGGCATCGGGGGGCATGAAGACCAGGCGATTGAAACGCCGGCCCTGGCCGTCGGATATCACGAGCGAACCGGCCACTGCGGCCCCGCGGGAGCGGGCCTGCTCACGCATCCAGGCCAGGCTCGGCCCGTCCATGGTTTCGGCGTCCAGCCCGGCATCGCCGAGAAAACCGGTGGTAAACGTTTCGGGAATGACGTAGAGGTCGCAGCCGGGCTGGGCGTCCATCATCGCCGCCAGGCGGCGGCGATTGGTTTCGGCGTCCTGCCAGACGAGGTCTGCCTGCACCAGGCAGACCTCGAGCGTGTCGGCAACGTTGGGCGTCGCCGACATCGATCAGGCCTTCCGGATCGCCTCGACCAGCGCGTCGGCGAAGCCGGAGGTCTTGACCTCGGTGGCGTCATCACGCTGCCGGGCAAAGTCATAGGTGACCGTGCCGCCGACGACGACCTTCTCGAAGGCGTCCTCGATCAGGCGGCCCACTTCCGGCCAGCCGATGTAGTCGAACATCATCACGCCGGAGAACAGCAGCGAGGAGGGATTGACCTTGTCCTGGCCGGCGTACTTGGGGGCGGTGCCGTGGGTGGCTTCGAACACGGCCACGTGGTCGGCCATGTTGGCGCCCGGGGCAATGCCGATACCGCCGACCGAGGCCGCGGCCGCGTCGGAGAGATAGTCCCCGTTGAGGTTCATGGTCGCCAGCACATCGAATTCGGCCGGGCGCAGCTGCAGCAGCTGGAACATGATGTCGGCGATGCGGTCCTTGATGACGATCTTGCCTTCGGGTCGCTTGCCGTCGTGCTTTTCCCAGAGTTCATCTTCCGTGATGGTCACGTCGCCGAATTCCTCAGCGGCCACTTCGTAGCCCCACTTGCGGAAGGCGCCCTCGGTGAACTTCATGATGTTGCCCTTGTGCACCAGGGTGACCGACTCGCGTCCGTTCTCGACGGCGTATTCGATCGCCTTGCGCACCAGGCGCTTGCTGCCGAACTCGGAGATCGGCTTGACGCCCAGGCCGGCGCCTTCGAAAAACTTCGCGCCCATTTCCTCGCGCAGGAACTTCGCCAGCTTTTCGTTCTCGGGCGTACCCGAAGCGAACTCGATCCCCGAGTAGACGTCCTCGGTGTTTTCGCGAAAGACCACGACGTCGAAATCTTCGGGCTTCTTCATCGGCGAGGGCACGCCCTGGTAGTACTTGACCGGGCGCACGCAGGCGTAGAGATCGAGCGTCTGGCGCAGCGAGACGTTGAGCGAGCGGAAGCCCTCACCCACCGGGGTGGTCAGCGGGCCCTTGACGGCCACGGTCAGCTCCTTGATGGCCTCGAGCGTCTCGTCGGGGAAGTAATCGCCGTCGTAGATGCCTGCGGCCTTCTCGCCCAGATAAAGTTCCGCCCAGTGCACCTTGCGCTTGCCGCCGTAGGCCTTCTCGACCGCGGCGTTCCAGACCTTCAGGCAGGCCGGCGTGATGTCGACCCCGATACCATCACCCTCGATATAGCCGAGAATCGGCTCGTCGGCGACAACCAGCTTGCCGTCCTCGACGCGAATCTTTTCGCCCGATTCGGGCAGTGAGACGTGCTTGAAATCCATTTTTCTTCCTCGATTAGGCCAACGCTGGCATTTTACCATCGCAGGCCCTTTTTAACTGAGCGACGATAGATGGGGTCAAACCCGAAATTCGAAGCACCAAATCCGAAAAAATTCGAATGAACAAAATTTGAATAATCGAAACGGCAGGGCCGCAGGCAACATGCATTCGTTGTCAACGCCTGTTGGTTTCCGTTTGAGAACTTCGGATTTCGAACATTCGGACTTGTTTCGGATTTGGTGCTTCGAATTTCTTGCTTTCCTCCTCTACTTCTCTTCCATCACACCAAGGCAGGTCTCCAGCAGCTGTTCTTCGGTCGCCAGGATCAGATTCGCCGCATCGCCCAGCGGGATGTAACAATCCGCCCCGGTCAGCCGTCGTATCGGCCGATCGGCCACGCCCGCCTCGACCAGGGTCGTCACTACCGCCTCGCCGATGCCGCCGTCGGGCCGGCCTTCATCGAAAACCACGACGCGCGAGCACGCCGCCGCGTGCCGGGCAATGGCGTCCACGTCCAGCGGCTTGAGCCAGCGCAGATCCAGAACGCGGACTGCAATCCCCCGCTCGCGCTCGAGCTTGCGTGCACAGCGCAGCGCCATGGGCACGCCGTTCCCGAAGGTAATAACCAGCACGTCTTTCGCTGACTCGGCGTACACACGCGAGGTGAAGGGCTGCAGGTACTCGCCCGGCGCCGGGTAGTGAAAACTCCACTGCCCGTCGTCCTTCTCGTGCAGGTCCTTGGTCATGTACAGGGCGATCGGCTCGAGAAAGGCCGAAACGCGGCCATCGACCTGGCCCAGCGCCATCAGGGTGCGCAGCATTGTCACCGCATCATCGCCGCGCGAGGGACATCCGATGACCAGCCCGGGGATATCGCGCAAGGCGGCGATCGAGTTGTCGTTGTGGAAATGCCCGCCGAAACCCTTCTGGTAACCCAGGCCGGCGATACGCATCACCATGGGGTTGCGGAAACGATCGTTGGAAAAGTACTGCAGCGAGCAGGCCTCTCCGCGAATCTGATCGCAGGCGTTGTGGAAGTACGCCAGATACTGGATTTCCGGGATGGGCAGGTAGCCCATCGCTCCGTAGCCCTGGGCCAGGCCCAGGATGGTCGTCTCGTCGAGCAAGGTGTTGAATACCCGCCGCGGGCCGAAACGCCAGGCCAGCCCTTTGGTCACCGTGTAGACACCACCCTTGCGGGCCACGTCCTCACCAAAAGCCAGCGCCTGTGGGTACTTGACCAGCAGGTCGGTCAGGGCGCGGTTGATCTGGACGGCCATGTGCTTGGGAGGCTGGTTCTCCGGCAGCAGGCGCTCGTTGCCGAACACCCGCGTGCGCGCCTCAATCGAGGGCATGCGGGCGGCTTCTTCGGCCACGGCATCGGGCGTGAAGGGCGCGAGGGGCCGCATCGCCTCTTCGCGGGTGGTGATGCGACCCGCGCCGTCGGCGCGGTCGGCCTCGGAAAGGCAGCGCTCGGCGAGCGTGCGATAGCGCTCGCGGACCTGCGCCGGCGTCATCAGGCCGCGGCCGACGATCGCTTCGGCCGAGGTCTTGAGCGGATCACGGCCTTCGGCCGCTTCGAGTTCGGCGCTCGGGCGGTACTCGATTTCGAAATCGGTGCCGGCATGGCCCATCAGGCGCGTGGTCTTGAGGTGCAGGAACACCGGGCGCCGGCGCATGCGGCATTCGTCGACAGCGCGCTGCACGGCGCCATACCCCTCGATCAGGTCCAGCCCGTTGGCATAGTGATAACTGATGCCGTGGCGACTGCGCATGCTGTCGGCCACCCAGTTGGTCGGTGTGGGCACGGAAATGCCGATGTCGTTGTCTTCGCAGACCAGCAGCACCGGCACGGGCAGACTCTGGTGACGCGACCAGGCGCAGGCGTTGATCGCCGACTGGGCAGCGGCGTGATTGAGGCTCGCATCGCCGAAGCTGCACACCACGATCGAGTCGTCGGGCACCGGCAGCTGCTGTTCGCCGCCCCGGCCGTGGGCAATCGCCAGCGCCGTGCCGACCGCCTTGGGCAGGTGGCTGGCGATGGTCGAGGTCTGCGGCAGCACCCACAGGTCACGATTACCCCAGACCTTGTGACGACCACCCGAGGCGACATCCTCACGCGCCGCGGCGAAACTCAGACAGGTATCGCGAATGAAGTCCAGCCTCTCGCCCTTGCGATAGCGCTCGGCCATGAAACCGCCTGACCGATAGTGAAGGAAGGCCGGATCGGTCGACCGCGTCAGCCGGCCCACCAGGGCGTTGCCCTCGTGCCCGGATGAACCGATCGTATAGAACACCTTGTTCTCCAGCCGCTTGATGCGCGCCATGATGTCGAGCTGGCGCGAGGTCATCTGGCTGTCGAACAACTCGAGCAGGTCGGCGTTGGGCACGCCCGGCCGGTCGACCACGGCCACGCGCCCGTCCTCGATCGCGGCCAGGTGATCGAGAAAGTTCTGGTCAACGACTTCGGCTCGATTTATTTGACGGGATTGGGAAGGCTTGTTCATGAGTCTGGCGGGTAAAGATGTCAGGATCGCCCGGGCATGACCGATGGCTTCAAATTCGAAATCTCAAGCACCAAATCCGAAACAAATTCGAATGTTCGAAATTCCAATGTTCCAAACAGGCCCCAGGGGTGGTCTCACAGCAACGAAACCAACGCTCAGCACGGTCTCGTTTCGGTCATTGTGATTTTGGTCATTGGATCTTGTTTCGGATTTGGTGCTTCGAGTTTCGGATTTCGCGTTCATCAGAACGCGTTGTGGCCGGTCAGTTCGCGGCCGATGATCAGCTGGTGCACCGTCTCGGTGCCCTCGTAGGTGATCACCGACTCGAGATTGAGGGCGTGGCGGATGGCCGAGTACTCGAGCGTGATGCCCGAGCCGCCCAGCAGGTCGCGGCACTGGCGGGCGATATCGATGGCCATGCGAACGTTGTTCCACTTGGCCAGAGAGACCTGGCTGGGATGCAGCTTGCCCTCGTCCTTGAGCCGGCCCAGGCGCCAGGACAGCAGTTTCGCGCTGGTGATACGCCGCGCCATGTCGGCGAACTTGAGCTGGGCGCTCTGGGTGGCCGAAACCGGACGGCCGAACAACACGCGCTCCTCGCAATAGTCCAGCGCCTCCTTCAGGCAGGCGGTCGCCGCACCGATTGGCCCCCAGGTGATGCCGTAGCGCGCCTGGTTCAGGCACGACAGCGGCCCCTTGAGACCCTTCACGTTGGGTAGCCGGTTGGCGTCGGGCACGCGCACGTTGTTGAAGAAAAGCTCGGAGGTGATCGAGGCCCGCAGCGACATCTTGGCGTGAATATCGCGCGTCTCGTAGCCGTCGAAGTCCTTCTCGACGATAAAGCCCTGCACGCCGTCGTCGGTCTGCGCCCAGACGATGGCGATGTCTGCGATACCGCCGTTGGTAATCCACATCTTGGCGCCGTTGAGGATCCAGTCGTCGCCGTCGCGCTTGGCCCGGGTCTTCATGTTGGACGGATCGGACCCGCCCTGCGGCTCGGTCAGCCCGAAGCAGCCGATCACCCGGCCGGCGGCCATCTCGGGCAGCCAGCGCTCCTTCTGTTCCTCGGAACCAAAAGCGTGAATCGGGTACATGCACAGCGAGGACTGCACCGACACGAAACTGCGAAGCCCCGAATCGCCGCGTTCGAGCTCCTGGCAGATCAAGCCATAGCTGACCGCGTTCAGACCGGCACAGCCGTAACCCTCGAGACTGGAACCCAGCAGGCCCAGATCGGCGATTTCGGGAATCAGTTCGTCCGGGAACCGACACTCGTCAAAGCACTGGGGAATCAACGGAAGAGCCTTCTCGTCGACGAACCGCGCAACCGAGTCGCGGATCATCGTCTCTTCTTCGGTCAGCAGGTCGTCGATTTCGTAGAGATCGAGCGGAGGAAGTGAGCGCATGGACAGTCTGGCACCGGGTTTGGGATAACTCGCCTATTGTACGTGATCACGCCAAAACGGGCACCCGCGGATCGGCCATGCGCGCACACGGGACCCGCCCGGGGCGTCGGCCGATTTGCTCCAAGAAACCGGTCGTGGTATCAATGAGGAACGGGCACTGGGGAGTTTGGGACGCGTGGCCGCATGTGTTCCGCTGCCGTAGAAGCCCTCACTTTGAATGGAGGTGGAATATGGAACACCGCAGCCTGTCAATTCTCGCGGCCGCCGCCCTGGCGGCGTTCTTCCAGCTGGCCGTCGCCGGCAACCAGGCCCCCGCCGAAGCGCGCGTACTGGGCGGCCCGCCCAACCCGGCGCAGTACCTCTACGAGGTCGAACTGACGGCGATCAACGGCGAGCGCATCATCCCGCGCGACATGCTCACGCTCGAACCCGGCGATTACACCCTGACCGCCCGCATTCCCGCGCAGGTCACCGAAGCCGCCATCAATCAGCGAAAGCGCCGCTGGGACCGGCACGTCGACTTCGATATCACCCTCGAGCCCGGCCGCGACTACAGCGTGCGGGTCAAGTGGAATCGCAGCGACCGCCAGCAGCCCTACGAACTGGTCATCGACGAAATCCGCTGACTCGAATGCTCTTTTCGGGGCGATCGGCCTTCGGCCGGTCGTCCGGATTGATTGAAGCTCGCCCGCAGCCGCCACCTCGTCCCTTCCCGAGCCCGGGGAGTTCCCTCCTTGCCGGCGGGCCGGGTATAATGTCGGAATAGACTTTTCTCACTGGCGAGACTTCATGTTCAAGCGAATCCTTTTCGTTGCGCTTGCGGCGATGCTGAGCCACGGCGCCCTGGCCCAGAATCAAAACGATGGCGACCCCGAGCGCGGTCGCGAGATCGGCTACACCTGCTTCGGTTGTCACGGCATTCCCTACCAGACGAACGTCTACCCGACCTATCCCGTTCCAAAGATCGGCGGTCAGACCTACGGCTACATCGTCTCCGCACTGAAGGCCTATCGCGCGGGCGACCGCCAGCATCCGACCATGCGGGCACAGGCCAATACGCTCAACGACGAAGACATTCGCGACATAGCCGCCTATTTCGTCAGCCTCAACGAAGGAGACGACTCATGAAACCGTTTGCCCTCCCCTTCGCTGCCGCCGTCCTCACGCTGCTGGTGGGCAACCCTGTCCTGGCCGCCGGCAACGCCAGCCGGGGCCTGGAGAAGTCCCAGTCCTGCCAGGCCTGCCACGGCAAGAACGGCAACCTGGCCGTGACGCCGGACACGCCGATGCTTGGCGGCCAGCACGCCGCCTACCTCGAGTACGCGCTGAAGCAGTATCGTTCGGGCGAGCGTCAGAACGCACAGATGAACGGCTTCGCCAGCGGCCTCAGCGACCAGGACATCGCCGACCTGGCGGCCTGGTACGCCAGTCAGGAAGGCCTGGTGACACCGAGACTCGACGAGAAGTAGCGCGTTCGGTCGCACGCGACCTGCACCGTAAAAGGCCGCCGCACACCGGCGGCCTTTTTTTGGTCCAACTCGGGCCCGTTGGGCCATGGCGCTTTCTCCGTCTGGCGCCACCCTCCGCGGTGCGGGTCTCGACAAGTCAACTGCGGTTTCGCCCGGGTGCGGATCGTAAAGCTTGCGGGGGATTTATTGGCTGGCCCTGGCGCCTTCTGCGTCAGGGGTTACCGGCCGCGGTGGCGGTCTCGACAAGTCAAAGGCGTTTCGCCCGGCGCTTCGCGCTCTTTCGGCGAGTAACTTTTTTCCTGCGCGAAAAAAGTCACCAAAAACGCGCTTAAGAGCACGGCGGGTTTGTCTCAGGAACCTCCCTGGCGGAGTGGCTTCACGCCCCTTCGGTCTGGGGCTTCGCGATAGCCCGGCTGAGGGCGCCCGGACTTCGACTAGGGCCGAACGTGGCCCGGGTCGAGATCCGTGGCTTTCGGAAGATACGATCACGCGCGCTGACGCGCGCGACGGCTAACGCCTCGGGCAGTAGAAGATCTCATGCCGCGAACGAGGCCGGGCCTATCGAGGTCGCGCCTTTCTGGTGCGGGCTACGCCCACGCTCTGACGAGGTTGCCATGTGCCTCGACCGAATTATGGCCGAGGTGCCGATAAGCGGTTTAGGATATTTTTCCGTGTAAAAAAGACTCGCCGTAGAGCGCGAAGCGTCGGGCGAAACGCCTTTGACTGTCGAGACCACCGACCGTGGGCCAACCAGAAAGGTGCTCAACCCAGCAGACAGCGCGTAGACACGGTGACGACGTCGGATAACTCCGACCTACGATCACCGCGGGTAGGGGCACTCTCGTGGCTCCCACTCGCATGATCAGTCGCATCCACAACCTGCCGCACGTCCGGCACTTCCTGCCGCAGGGTCGTCTCGATGCCCTGCTTGAGCGTGACATCGACCATACCGCAGCCATGGCAGCCCCCGCCGAATTGCAGGACGACATCGTTGTCCGACGTGATCTCGACCAGCCCGACCTGACCGCCGTGTGAGGCGACCATAGGGTTGACCTTGGTCTCGAGCACCCAGGCCACGCGCTCTTCCAGGGGTGCATCGTCGGACGGTGCATGGCCTTTCAGGCCTGGCGCACGGATGCACAGTTCGCCACCCATGCGGTTGGTCTCGAAATCGATCATCGCGCCGTCGAGCGTCTCGGCCGACGCTTTATCGACGAACAGCTCGAATACCTGGCAGTCGACGCTTTCGTCGGTCTCTGCTTGTTCGCCCGGACCGCAGAAGGTCAGCTCGACGTCGGCCGATGGCGTACCGGGGTCGGTGACGCGCAGGCGCAGGTTGGTGCCGTCGGGCTGCTGGCCCAGAAGGTCGGAGAAGTAGTCGCGTGCCGATGGCGTGACAGTCAGCATGGTGTTTTCCGGTAGTGCGGGATGTAGTGGTTAATGTGCCGTCGGATCAGTCGGCTTTCAAGCGCGCAGCCAGCCACGGCAGGGAATGGTCGTATCGCCAGTCGATACCCGAGTGCGTGCCGTCGAACTCCTCGAAATGGTGTTCGACGCCCTGCTCGACCAGCGCCTGGTGCATTTGCCGCGTGCCATACTGTATGAAGTACTGGTCGCGGCTGCCCGCGTCGATCCACAGCCCGGCCAGCTCGTCCAGGCGGTCCGACTCGCTCTCGGCGCGACGGGCCGGATCGTAGGCCAGCCAGCGCGACCAGACCGCCTCGTCCAGCTGACAGGTCTCCAGATCGAAGGGGAGGCGCAAACCCAGTGGACTCGACTCGTCAGGCGAGTAGCTCGCCGCAAGGCACAGGGTCATCATGGTATGGAAAGCCGCCCCGCCGGGGCGCTTGTCGCGCCAGAAGGTGCGTACGAAATGCTCGACATCACCGTTGTGGCGAGCCAGCACACTCGCCGCGGCCGGAAAATCGCGCAGGTAGACGCGATCGAAACCAGCATCGCCGGCATGGCTGGCCACTGCGGCCCAGTGCCCGGGATGGGACAGGCTCAGATGCAGCGCTCCGAATCCGCCGGAGGACTTGCCGAACACCGCCCGGGCCGACGGCTCGGGGATCGTCCGGAAGGCGCCGTCGACGGCGGGGATCAACTCCTCGATCAGGTAGTCGGCGTAGGGGCCCATCGCCGGCGTGTTGACGTACTGGTTGCCGCCGAGGCTGGTGTAGCAGTCGGGAAAGACGACGACGACCGGCGGCATGGCGCCGGTCTCTATCAGACGATCAAGGCGTTCGGGCAGGTTCTCGCCGTGGTTGCGCCAGTTCACCTGGCCCGGGCCGGCGTTGGTGTAAGCGGCCAGGCACCAAAGCACAGGATAGCGGCGGTCGCTGTCGTCGTATCCGTGCGGCAGGTAAACCGGGTGACGGCGCTGCGTCGGGTCGCTCAGAGGATTACCTTTGAGAAGCCGGGAGTCGTGGTCGAAGCCGACGACTCGTCCGCGGCGGAAGACGGGTTCGGGGCGGAGTCTCGTCATGATCGGGTCTCCGGGATCGTGCGTTGGGACAGGAGGAATTCAGATCGACGGCCCGGCGTCAGCCGCTCAGAGGAATCACCTTGCGGTCGCGTCGAGGCACCTTGCCCAGCTCGGGCACGAGCTCGAGCAGGATGCTCCGGAGCTCGGAATTGTCGTAGCGCATGACGGCGGCCTCGGCCCGGCGAAGCGTCTCATCGATACCTTCAAGCCCCTGGCTGGCACCCTGCGAGAGGAAAATCTTCTCGTGAGCGGTGGTGGCATAGGATTCGTCTTCGTGGAAAAGCTCTTCGAATAGCTTCTCTCCGGGACGCAGCCCCGTGTAGACAATCTCGACGTCGCGGCCCGGTTCCTTGCCGGCCAGGCGAATGAGCTGCTCGGCGAGGAAACTGATTCGCACCGGTTCCCCCATATCGAGCACGAACACCTCACCGCCGCGACCGAGCACGCCGGCCTGGAGGATCAACTGGCCCGCCTCGGCGATGGTCATGAAATAGCGCGTGATTTCCGGATGCGTGACCGTCACCGGCCCGCCGCGGCGAATCTGTTCGTTGAACAGGGGAACGACCGATCCGGTGGAATTGAGCACGTTGCCGAAACGCACCGTGATGAACTTCGTGTCCGAGACCTGGTTGAGGTGCTGGGCGTAGAGCTCGGCGATCCGCTTGGTCGCCCCCATCACGTTACAGGGGTTGACCGCCTTGTCGGTGGAGATCAACACGAAGGTCCCCACACCGTACCGAACGGCCGTGTCGGCCACGCGGCGGGTGCCGACAACGTTGTTACGAAAGGCCTCGCGCACCTGGTTCTGCAGCATCGGCAAGTGCTTGTAGGCGGCCGCATGAAAGACCACCTCCGGGCGGGCGCGCTTGATCACCGTCTCCACCGTGGCCGGATCGCAGACATCGCCGAGCACTGTCTCGACCATCAGGTCGCGAAACTCGGACTTGAGCCGATAGTCGATGCGGTAGAGATTGAATTCGCTGTTGTCGAGGACCACCAGCCCGGCCGGATCCAGGCGCGCGATCTGCCGGCACAGTTCGGCGCCGATCGAGCCGCCGCCGCCGGTGACCAGGACGCGCTTGCCGGTCAGTCCGGCCCGTATGGACTCCCAGTCGAGCGAAACCGGCTCACGCCCGAGCAAGTCGTCGATGGCGACGGGCTTGAGGTCGTCGAAGCGCGTCAGGGACGCACCCAGTTCCTTTAGCGTCGGCACGGTGCGAAACTCGACACCGGCACGCTCGCAGACTTCAACTACGCGCTGCATCTGGGCATTGGTAGCCGAGGGAATGGCGATGGCAGCCATATCCAGATCCGCTTCGCGAGCGATACGCGGCAGGCTGGCGATATCGCCAAGCACCGGCACGTCGTCGATCTCGGTATTGCGAAGCCCACGATCATCGTCAAGGAAGCCGACCACATCGAACCCGCCCCTGCGACGCAATTCCGGCAGCAGCAGCCGCCCGGAACGTCCGGCCCCGAGGATCACGGTCCGCTGAGTCTGGCGCCGGCGGTGCACTTCCAGACGCATGTCCTTGAACACGCGGTAAGTCAGGCGGGGTACACCGAGATTGAACAACAGCAAGGCCGGAAACAGCCAGACCATCAACACCATCAGTTCCAGCGGCGCTTCAAGCATGAGCAGCACCGCGGCACCGGAGACGGCGGCAAGAATGGCGGCCCTTACCAGGTTGCCCAGGTCGGGCAGACTGGCAAATCGCCAAACGCCCCGATAGAGACCGGCGCGCCAGTGGAGAAAACCCTGGAGAACGATGATGAGATTGGCCTCGATCGCGACCTGCCGCCAATCCATGGCACTGCTGCCCAGCAACCAGACCGACACGAGGCGCGCCAGCATCCAGGCGGCCGCCACCATGATCAGGTCATGGGCGACTACCAGCGCACGTAGATTCAGGAATGCCCCACGCTTTTCCGGCTGTTCTGTCACGGTCATGCCTTGTCGTTATTCACTGTCGCAGCCGACTGAACGACCCGCCACCCCACGGCAAGCACTGCCGCCAGACCGGCAGCCAGCAAGGTGTCAAGCTTCGGCCAGCGAACGGCCGCCGCAATGACCGGCAACACCACGATCAAGTTGATCAAAAGGTAAAGCCCCAGCACCTGACCATGGCTCCACCCCAAGTCAAGCAGGCGCTGGTAGGCATGCTGCCGGTGGGGAGTATACCACCGCTCCCCGCGAACGACTCGCACAACCAGGGTAGCCGTGGCGTCTACCACGAACAGCGCGGAGATCATGAAGCTGACCCAGATACTGACCGACCCGGTAGCGGCCCCCAGCACGGCGCAGGCGGCCACGCCGGCACCCAGCGCCAGCGAACCGACATCGCCCATGAAAATTCCCGCAGGCGGCCGGTTCCAGAACAGAAAGCCGCCCCAGGCGCCCGCCATGGCCAGCGCAAATGCTGCCAGCATTGATTCGCCCCCCAACTCGAAGAGAAAGGCGATAACCAACCCGGCCCATAGCCCCTGTACCGCTGCCATGCCGTCCGAACCGTCCATGAAGTTGTACAGATTGATGAGCCACACGACGCCCACAACGCCGAGCGTCGTCCATAGCCACGGCAAGTCCACCGGCACCCCGAACACCGCCAGCCCCCGAAGACCGCCAACGGCCGCCAGGAGACCGACAGCAACCAGCAGCTGGCCGGAAAAGCGCAGCCGTGCCGGCAGGGGATGACGATCGTCCAGCCAGCCGATCAGCGCCATGGCAAGCACCGCAAGCATGGCCTGCCACCACCCGCTCAATGCGCCCGGCCAGACAAACCAGGCCAAGGTCAGGGTAATAACCAGCGCCAGTCCGCCGCCACGCGGGGTCGGACTGACGTGGCTACGACGCGCTTCGGGCAGATCGAGCAGGCGCTTCCTGAGCAGCCAGTGGCGCACCGGTGCGGTCAGCCCCGCTGAGACGACGGCCGCTCCGGCAAGGAGCAGCCATAGTTCGAGGTCGATCATCACTCGCCGAGTACGCCGGTTATGGCGCGCGTGGTGTTCCAGCGACGGCAGCCGGGACACAGCCAGTGCCAGGAACTGCCGCTGAAACCGCAGTGCTCGCAGCGATACCGGGGCTGGCCCTCGAGCAGACGCTGGAGAATGTCCTGGATCAATTCGGGTCCGACCTCATCCAGGCTTGCGCCCTGGCGATAGACAAGATCGATGAGATAGTCCAGCCCGCGCACGGTCGGCCGCCGGGACAAGTGGTCGAGCAGGAGCGCGACCGCTTCGCGCGGATCCCTGGCCGCCTTCATCCGCGCCAGCGCCAGAATGCCGGTCGTCATGGGGCTGCGCTCGACCAGTGTTTCAAGCCAGGCCTCGAGCGTTTCCAGCATTCCCGCCTGCCGATGGCTCTCGAGCAGGGCATCGAAAGCGAAGCTCAGGCAGTCAGGATCGATCTCGCAGGCCCGGCGAAAGTGCTCGGCTGCATCCGGCCACTCGTCCTCGCGGGTGGCGATCTCGGCCTGAATGAGATGAGCCCGCGCATTGGCCGGGTCATGGCGTCGCGCCTGCCGCAGCGCCCGGCGTGCGCCCTCGACGTCATCGTCATCGAGCGCATTGCGGGCCAGTTCACAGTGAAAACTGGCGATAAGAGCGGCCGAGTTCTCGCCATCCACCCCGCGCAGGCGGGCGGCCTGGGTAATGGCTTTTTCCCAGTCTTTTTCCTGCTGGTAGATATCAAGCAGCTGCCGCACCGGCCGAATATGCGAATCGTCGTGATCGAGCAGATCGGAGAACAGATACTCGGCGCGGTCGAGCAGGCCTGCCTGCATGTAGTCCTCGCCCAGCTCCATCAGGGCCTGGGCGCGCTGTTCGTCGGTCAAACCCGGTCTGGTGATGATGTGCTTGTGAAAACGAATGGCCTTGTCCATCTCGCCCCGACGTCGGAACAGACTGCCCAGTGCCAGGTGCGTCTCCACGGTATCGGGATTGACCTCGACGAGCTTGAGGAAGACCTCGATGGCCTTGTCGGGCTGCTCGTTCAGCAGGTAGTTGAGCCCGCGGAAATAATTGCTGGAAAGCGAGTTGGCACGCTTGCGATTGCGCCGCGCGCTCTGACGCCGGGCCAGGTACCAACCACTGGCAGCGGCAATCGGAAGCAGGAGGAAGAGAACGAGCCACTCAGCCATTGGGCCGGTCAGCCAGGTCGGTCCCCTTGTGACGTTGACGAGATCGGGAAGCGCGCCGCAGGCGGCCCGGCAGGAAGAACAGCAGCCATGAAAGCGCCAGGCCCAGCACCAGACCGAGGGCGAGGGCGAGCAGAACCAGCGCGCCGAGCGGCAAGCTCAATTCGATGACCAGCAGTTCCAGGCTAACGGTCTCGGCGTTGAGCACGCCAATGACCAGCCCCGCGACAGCGGCTGCGAGGACAAACAGGATCAGGAGCCATCGAAACATGTGTCGATCAGTCCGACGAAGCCCCTTCGTCGACGCGCTCCCGCAGCGCCTTGCCCGGCTTGAAATGCGGCACGTATTTGCCCGGCAGGGCAACCGACTCACCGGTACGGGGATTGCGCCCCATGCGCGGCGGACGATAGTGAAGTGAAAAGCTGCCGAACCCGCGGATTTCGATCCGCTCCCCTTCAGACAACGCGCGACTCATTTGCTCGAGAATGCAGCGAACCGCCAACTCGACGTCAGCCTGGCTCAGATGATTCTGCTCACCGGCCATGCGTTCGATCAGTTCGGATTTGGTCATAGCCGCTCCCCGTGCGGAACCGGCCGAGCGCCATCACAGTGCGATGACGCCGGCTCGGAGGTTTGATATCAGTCGTTCTTGTTGTCGAGTTGTTCCTTGAGCAGGTCGCCCAGCGTGGTGCTGCCGCCGCTTCCGGAACGCTTGTATTGATCGACTGCGTCAGCCAGCTCCTCGTCGTCCTTGGCCCGGATCGAAAGCGTCAGGTTACGCGATTTGCGATCCAGGGCAACGAACTTGGCTTCGATCTTGTCGCCTTCCGAGACAACCTTGGTGGCATCGTCGACGCGCTCCTTGGCCAGGTCGGAGGCCTTGATGTAGCCGTCCACGCCGTCGGCCAGGTCTACCACCGCGCCCTTGGCATCGACTTCCCTGACGGTGCCCGTGACGACGGAACCACGCGGGTGCTCCGCCATGTACGTGGCGAACGGATCCTGCTCGAGCTGCTTGATACCCAGCGAAATTCGCTCGCGCTCCGGATCGACGGCCAGAACGGTGGCTTCGACTTCCTCGCCCTTGCGGAAGTTGCGGATGGCATCCTCACCCGGGGTCATCCAGGAGATGTCGGAGAGGTGAACCAGCCCGTCGATACCGCCTTCGAGACCGATGAAGATACCGAAGTCGGTAATCGACTTGATCGAGCCGGAGACCTTGTCGCCCTTGTTGTGCGTGGCGGCAAACGCCTCCCAGGGGTTGGGCGCGCACTGCTTCATGCCCAGCGAGATGCGGCGACGCTCTTCGTCGACATCCAGCACCATGACCTCGACCTCCTCGCCGACATGAACCATCTTGGCCGGATTGACGTTCTTGTTGGTCCAGTCCATTTCGGAGACGTGGACCAGGCCCTCGACGCCATCCTCGATCTCGACGAAGCAGCCGTAGTCGGTGATGTTGGTGACCTTGCCGAACAGGCGGGTCGTCGGCGGATAACGCCGGTCGATGCTTTCCCAGGGATCGTCGCCGAGCTGCTTGAGACCCAGCGATACGCGCATGCGTTCGCGGTCGAAGCGCAGCACGCGCACTTCCAGTTCGTCGCCGACTTCCACAATTTCGGACGGGTGGCGTACGCGCTTCCACGCCATGTCGGTGATGTGCAGCAGACCGTCGATGCCACCCAGGTCGAGGAAGGCGCCGTAGTCGGTGAGGTTCTTGACCACGCCCTTGATCACCGCGCCCTCGGTCAGGCGTTCGATCAGGTCTTCGCGCTCGGCCGCATACTCGTGTTCGACCACGGCGCGGCGGCTGACGACCAGGTTGTTGCGACGGCGATCGAGCTTGATGATCTTGAACTCGAGATCCTTGCCCTCGAGGTAGGCCGGATCGCGCACGGGACGAACGTCGACCAGCGATCCGGGCAGGAAGGCGCGGATGCCGTCGATATTGACCGTGAAGCCACCCTTGACCTTGCCGGAAATCTGACCGATCACGTTGTCTTCGTTTTCGTAGCCCTGCTCCAGCTTGGTCCAGACCCGGGCCCGCTTGGCCTTCTCGCGCGACAGGCGGGTTTCACCGAAACCGTCCTCGACGGTGTCGAGTGCGACTTCCACCTCGTCGCCCACTTCCACTTCCAGCTCGCCGTCCGGCTTGCGGAACTGGTGGATGGGAACGATACCCTCGGACTTCAGCCCGGCATTGACGACAACGACGTCATCACGGATATCGACAATTCTGCCCATGACGATCGCACCGGGGCGAAGGTCCTTCTCGGCAATACTCTGTTCAAATAGTTCGGCAAATGATTCGGTCATTACGCTTGAGTCTTCCTGCAAGATCTGCGCGGTATTGGCATTCAAGGTGCGCTTGTCTCTCTGGTTTCCGCATCTGCTCGGACAGATGCTCGTGAAAAAATCCGACCACCGCCTCACGCGGGGCCGGGCCTTTGCTCAGTTTTTTCTCTTCACGACTCGAGCCTTTCGGCGACCCGATCGAGGATCCGTTCGACCACCTGCTCCAGCGCCAGTTCGGTCGAATCGATGACCGCTGCATCGGGCGCTGGAACCGTCGGCGAGACGGTTCGCTCACGATCCCTGCGGTCGCGCTCGGCAAGGTCGTGAAAAAGACGGGAGAATTTAACACTTTCCCCTTTGTCTTTCAACTGTTTATACCGGCGACGGGCGCGTTCCTCGACGCTGGCCTCCAAAAACACCTTCACCGGGGCGTCGGAAAACACGACCGTTCCCATGTCGCGGCCGTCGGCCACCAGCCCCGGCGCCTTGCGGAAAGCCCGCTGCAGCCCGAGCAGCGCCTGACGCACCGGCGGGCGGGACGCAATCTTCGAGGCCATCAGTGAAACAGCCTCGCTGCGCAGGCGATTGTCGACAACACGGCCGTCGAGCCAGACCGCAATACCGTCCTCCCCGGCATGGAATGCGAGGTCGAGTTTGTCGCACAGCCTGACCAGCCCCGCGTCGTCCTCGGGCTCGACGCCGCGATCGAGCGCGGCCAGGGCCACGGCCCGATAGACGGCCCCGGAGTCGAGCAGGTGCCAGCCCAGGCGCTCGGCCACGATCGCCGACGCCGCGCCCTTGCCGGCGCCGGAGGGGCCGTCGATGGTCAACACAGGGGCGGCTTCATTCATTGGCCCGTCGGCGGATTGGCGAATAGACACGTTGGATCGTGGGCTCGTCAGTTTGTAGGCTGGGCATTATAAAGGCAGCGCCTTGCTCTAGGGCCCGCGTAGGTCGGGGTTACATCCCCGACGGACGACCTAGATGTTTGGAACACACGTAGCTCACGCGTGTATAGGCCTGGAATGTCGTCCGTCGGGGATGTAACCCCGACCTACGCGGGCTTCGGGAATTATCGAGCCATCATTCCCACGCCATCTCCGCCCCCAGCGCCCTCATATCCTCGACAAACCCGGGATAGCTCGTCTGGATCCACTGCGCATTCTCGATGGCGACCGGGCCGTCGGCAACCAGGGCCACAACCGCGAGACTCATCGCCACGCGATGATCGCCGTGGCTGTCGACCTCACCGCCCCGGATCCGGCCGCCGGTAATGACGGCACCGTCGTCGAGTTCCTCGACTTCGACACCCAGCCGGGACAGTTCCCGGCACATCACGGCGATTCGGTCGGACTCCTTGACGCGAAGCTCGCTGGCGCCGCGAATTCGGGTGCGGCCTTCGGCTGCGGCGGCCAGCGCCATGACCAGCGGAAACTCGTCGATGGCCAACGGCACCAGCTCGGGCGCGATGTCGACGCCGGAAAGCGCACCGGCCTCCACGATCAGGCGCCCCAGGGGCTCGCCGCCTTCGGTCTGTTCCGCTTCGATCTCCACGGCCGCCCCCATGGCGCGCACGATATCGACAAAGCCGCTGCGCGTGGGGTTGAGACCGACACCCGCCAGTTCGAGCCCGGACCCATTGACCAGCAGGCCGGCTGCGAGGGCAAAGGCGGCCGAGGACAGGTCGCCCGGCACCTGGATCCGCGTGCCGGACAGCGTCTGCCCGCCGCGGACGGCCACACCGGGCTCACCGTCGTGCAGCGACACGCCGAAGGCGGGCAGCATCCGCTCGGTGTGGTCCCGGCTGACGCCAGGCTCCACGACGACGGTTTCGCGTTCGGCAAAAAGGCCGGCCAGAAGGATGGCTGACTTGACCTGGGCGCTGGCGACATTTAGAACATGTCGTTGCCCGACCAATGCGGCCGGCTCGATGACCATCGGCGCGCAGCCATCGTGGCTGTCGATCCTCGCGCCCATGCGCGCCAGCGGATCGATAATGCGGCCCATGGGTCTGCGCGACAGCGACTTGTCGCCAGCCAGCTCGATGCGACTGCCGTGGAGCGCCGGGTGCCCGGCAAGCGCGCCGGCCAGCAGCCGCATGCCGGTTCCGGAATTGCCGAGATCGAGCGCGTTATCGGGCGAGCGAAGCGACCCGCCCTGAATCCGGATCACGCCGTCGGTTTCGTCGATGCGCGCGCCCAGCTGCTGCATGGCCGAGAGCGTAGCGCGCGTGTCGGCGCTTTCGAGAAAGCCGTGAATTTCGGTCTGTCCGGGCGACAGGCCGCCCAGAATGGCGGCCCGATGCGAGACGGACTTGTCCCCCGGCGGCCGGTATTGCCCGGTCAGCGCACGGGCAGCGGGGTTAACGATCAACCGCATCGGTCAGATCACTTCCGACAGCGCGGCCAGCAGGCGCTCGTTCTGCTCGGGCGTCCCGATGGTGATGCGCAGGTAGTTGTCCAGCCCGTAGTTACCCACCGGGCGCACGATCACGCCGCGCCTGAGCAGCGCTTCGTTGAGTTCGGCACCCGAACGATCGAATTCAACCAGCAGGAAATTGGCCGCCGATGGAATAACGGTCAGGCCCAGTTTCTCGAATCCCTCGCTGAGCTGGCGCATGCCTTCGCGGTTCATGCGGCGCGTGCGGGCGATGAACTCGTGGTCGTCGAGCGCGGCCCGCGCGGCCGCCAGGGCCGGCGCGTTGACGTTGAAGGCCGGGCGCACGCGGTTGAGCAGGTCGGCAATGCCGGGATTCGACAGCGCGTAGCCGACGCGCAGGCCGGCCAGACCATAGGCCTTCGAAAAGGTCCGGGTGACGACCAGGTTGGGAAACTCGTCCAGCCAGGTCGAGGCATCGCCGAGGGTGTCGGATTCGGCGTATTCCGTGTAGGCCTCGTCGACGACGCAGATGACGTGCGGCGGCAGCGAGCCGACGAAATCCTTCAGGCGCTCGCCGTCCAGCCAGGTGCCGGTCGGGTTGTTCGGGTTGGCGACGAAAACCAGGCGCGTGTCGTCGCCGACTCGCTCGAACAGTCCCCGTAGGTCGTGACCCAGCGGCATCGCCGGATGATCGGCCGGCAGCGCCGGCGCAATATCCGCCCGCGCCCCCACCATCTGTGTCGCGATCGGGTAGACGGCGAAGGCGTACTGCGAAAACACCGACGCCAGCCCCGGCTGCAGGAAAGCCTGCGCCAGGAACACCAGCACATCGTTGGAGCCGTTGCCCAGGGTAATGGCCTCGGTGGGCAGGCCGTGCTTTTCGGCCAGGGCCTGCTTGAGATGAAAGCCGTTGGCGTCGGGGTAGAGCCAGGCATCCGCCAGTTCAGCCCGGGCGGCTTCGATCGCTTTGGGGCTGGCGCCGAGCGGGTTCTCGTTGGAGGCGAGCTTGATCGAGTCGGTCACGCCGTACTCGCGCTCGAGTTCGGCAATCGGCTTGCCCGGCAGGTAGGGCTTCAACTCCCGCACGCCCGGTGCGGCCAGGTCAGAGTAATCGCGTTGCTTCATGTCTCTCCCGTCTTGATACGAACCGCGGATGAACGCGGATGAACACAGATGAAAACTAAATGCTCACTCCCGCTCCCCCGGCAGGCGCCCGACGACGGCGCGGGGGTAGCAGCCGAGGATGCGGACCTGGGCGGCGCGGCCTTCGATTTCGGCCAGGGCCTCCTTGAGGCCGGGATCATCCACGTGGCCTTCCATGTCGATGAAGAAGACATAGTCCCAGCGTCTTTCTCGCGAAGGCCGCGACTCGATCCGGGTCATGTTGACGCCGTGCCTCGAAAGCGGCTCGATCAGGCCGAACAGCGCGCCCGGGCCGTCCAGGCCGGCAACCATCAGCGTGGTCTTGTCCTCGCCCGAGGGCGGCAGGAGCTCGCGGCCCAGCACGAGAAAGCGCGTCGTATTGTCGGCGTGATCCTCGATGTTGGCAAACATGACCGGCAAGCCGTAGATCTCGGCGGCGTTGCGGCCGGCAATCGCCGCGGCATCGGGTGCCGTGCGCACGCGGCGGGCCGCCTCGGCATTGCTCGAGACCGCGATCAGCTCGGCGTGCTCCAGGTGCCCGGCCAGCCACATGCGGCATTGCGACAGGGACTGCTGGTGCGCGTAGACACGCTCGATATCCTCGAGCGAGCGCGCCCGGGTCAGCAGGTGCTGGTGGATGCGCAGCTCGACCTCGGCGGCGATGCGCACATCGGAATGCATGAACATGTCGAGCGTGTGGGTGACGATGCCCTGCGAAGAGTTCTCCACCGGCACGACACCGAAATCGACCTCCCCGCCCTGCACTCGCCGGAAGACCTCGTCGATACCCGTCTCCGAGCTGGCGCTGACCGAGTGTCCGAACTGGGTGAAGACAGCCTGCTGGGTAAAGGTCCCCTCGGGACCCAGGTAGGCGACCCGCAGCGGTTCCTGCTGGGCCAGGCAGGCGGACATGATCTCGCGGTAGAGGCGAAGCATGACCGAGTCGGCCAGCGGGCCGTCGTTGCGTTCGATCACGCGGCGCAACACCTGTGCCTCGCGGTCGGGGCGGTAGTATTCCGCCGGGGTGGCGGCCTCGCCCTTGGCCGAACGCACCGCCTGGGCAAGCCCGGCCCGCTCGGAAATCAGGGCCTGGATCCGCGCGTCGAGCGAGTCGATGCGCTGTCGCACCTCGGAGAGGTCGACCTTATCCGTTCCGTCGCTCGAATTCCCGCATGAACTCAACGAGTGTCTCCACCGCATCAATAGTCTGGGCATTGTACAGGCTGGCCCGCAGCCCGCCGAGGGCACGATGCCCCTTGAGCCCCTGCAAGCCGGCGGCCTCGGCCTGCTCGACGAACGGCGGGACCAGCGACTCGTCGGCGGGCCAGAACGGCACGTTCATCACCGAGCGGCAGTGCCCTGCCACCGGATTGCTCCAGAAATCCGAGTCATCGATGGCACGGTAGAGCGTTCGCGCCTTGGTCCGGTTGCGTTCGGCGATCGTCTCCAGACCGCCCTGCTCCTCGATCCAGCGCAGCATCTCGAGCGCCGTGAACCAGGCCAGACTGGCCGGCGTGTTGTACAGACTCAGGTCCTTGACCCAGGTCCGGTAATCGAGAAACCGCGGGAGGCCATCGGGCACGCGCTCCAGAAGGTCGCGCCGCACGAGCACGACAGTCAACCCGGCGATGCCGAGATTCTTCTGCGCGCCGGCGTAAGTAATCGCGATATCGCGGTAGGGGTAAGGCCGCGACAGGAACTCCGAGGACATGTCCGCGGCCAGCGGGACGGCGACCCGCGGCGGCGCCTCGTACTGCAGGCCGTGGATGGTCTCGTTGCCGGTGTAGTGCAGGTAGGCACAGTCGGCCGGCAGATGGCCCATCTCGGGCAGGTCGGTGAAGTCGCTCTCCTCGCTGCTGCCGACCACCTGCGTGCGCGCGACCCGCTCGGCCTCGGCCAGCGCCTTGAGGCCCCAGTGTCCGGATATCAGGAAAGCGGCCGTGCGATCGGCTGCCAGGTTCATAGGCAGCTGCGCGAACTGGCAATTGGCGCCGCCGTGCAGCAGCAGAACGGCATGTTCCTCGCCGATCCCGGTCAGGTCGCGAAGCCGCTGATGCAGCTCTTCAGCCACGGCCATGAAGCGCGGGCCGCGGTGCGAGACCTCGGCGATCGAGGGCGTCCCGTCGGCCGCAGGCGCCAGCGCTTCGCTCAGCCGCTGCCGCACCTCGAGCGGTAGCATGGCCGGACCGGCGGAAAAATTATGGATGGAAGGCATGAAGGGGTCAGGGGTCAGGGGTCAGGGGTCAGGGGTCAGGGGTCAGGGGTCAGGGGTCAGGACGGCAGCATTCAGGTGTTGGAGCGCGGCTTCGCCGCGGGGCCGGATCGAGACCCGCGTAGGTCGGCGTTACATCGCCGACGGACGACGTAGATGGTCTGAACACGCGTAAGCTGACGCGTGAGCCACCCCCGATACGTCGTCCGTCGCGGATGTAACCGCGACCTACGCGGGCTTCGATTCGATCTCGCGGGGACACGGCCCTCAATCCCGAAACCTCGCTCACCCAACCTCGAGCCGTTCCACCCCACCCATGTAAGGGCGCAGCGCCGCGGGCACCACCACACTGCCATCCTGCTGCTGATAATTCTCAAGCACCGCAATCAGGGCGCGGCCGACGGCCAGGCCCGACCCGTTGAGGCTGTGGACCAGTTCGGGCTTGCCGGTGTCGGGATTGCGCCAGCGCGCCTGCATGCGGCGCGCCTGGAAGTCGCCGAAATTCGAGCACGAGGAAATCTCGCGGTACGCCTGCTGACCCGGGAGCCAGACTTCCAGGTCGTAGGTCTTGCGCGCGGAAAACCCCATGTCGCCGGCGCACAGGGTCATGACCCGGTAAGGCAGCTCAAGCGCCTGGAGCACTTTCTCGGCATGGCCGGTCAAGGCTTCCAGGCCGGCCTCCGAATCCTCGGGCCGGACGATCTGCACGAGCTCGACCTTGTCGAACTGGTGCTGGCGGATCATGCCCCGGGTGTCCTTGCCGTAGGCACCGGCCTCGCGGCGGAAGCACGGCGTGTGGGCGACGAACTTGAGCGGCAGATCGTCGGCGTCGACGATTTCGTCAGCCACCAGGTTGGTCAGCGGCACTTCAGCGGTGGGAATCAGATAGCGCGCCGGGTCATCTTCGATGGTAAACGCGTCGTCGGCGAACTTGGGCAGTTGCCCCGTGCCCCGCATGGCGTTCTCGAGGACAAGATACGGTACGTACATTTCCCGGTAACCATGATCGCCGGTATGCAGGTCGAGCATGAACTGGGCCAGCGCACGATGCAGGCGCGCGACGCCACCCCCGAGTACCGCAAAACGGCTCCCGGAGAGCTTCGCGGCACGCTCGAAATCGATGCCGTCGAGCATCTCGCCGATCTCGACGTGATCCCTGGGTTCGAAATCCAGCTCGGTCGGCTCACCGAAACGGCGCGCCTCGGCGTTGTCGGACTCGTCATCGCCGTCGGGCACGGCATCGTCCGGCAGGTTGGGCATGTCGAGCTGGACACGCTCGAGCTCGTGGCGAAGCCGTTCGAGTTCCTCGCTGGCGGCCTTGAGGTCGTCGCCGAGCTTGCCGACCTCGGCGAGCAGCGGCTCGATGTCCTCCCCGGCCGCCTTGGCCTTGCCGATCGACTTCGAACGCCGGTTGCGCTCGGCCTGCAGCTCCTCGGTCTTCGTCTGCAGTTCCTTGCGGCGCGCCTCGAGCGAGGCGTAGCCCTCGATATCAAGGTGATAACCACGCCGCGCCAACTTGGCGGCGACGTCGTCGAGGTCGTGTCTGAGTAGCTGTGGATCAAGCATGGGTCGAGAATTCCAGGTTGTCGGGTCTCACGCAGAGTCGCGGAGCCGCGGAGGGCGCAGAGAAAGAGAAAAGATAACGAATTGACTCTTAGGCAAAGCCATCAGCCTGCACCTTCTATTCTTCAAGTCTAAGTGTTACTTCAATCTGCTTTGGCTTTCTCTGCGAACTCCGCGTCTCCGCGGCTCTGC
Source organism: Lysobacterales bacterium (assembly GCA_034520805.1). Lineage (GTDB taxonomy): Bacteria > Pseudomonadota > Gammaproteobacteria > Xanthomonadales > Wenzhouxiangellaceae > Wenzhouxiangella. The sequence goes on from JAXHNG010000003.1 coordinate 223,772, forward strand.
GTGAGCTTTTCCAGCCATCTATCTATCCAGAAAACGGATGGCGAAGGATGACGTTGGCATCGCGTTCGGGCCCGGTCGAGAGCATGTGCACCGGCGCCTCGATGAGCTCTTCCAGGCGATCAAGGTAGGCTCGCGCCTCGGCAGGCAGCTTGGCCTGCTCGGTCAGGCCCTGGGTAGAGCCGTCCCAGCCGGGCATATCCTCGTAGACCGGCGTGGCGCGTTCCCACTCCTCGGCGCCCACGGGAAATCCGTCGACGCCATCGTAGTCGACGCAGATGCGAACGCGCTCGAAAGCGTCGAGCACGTCGAGCTTGGTGATGCAGAGTCCGGTGACGCCATTAATGCGGACCATGCGCTTGAGCGCGACGGCGTCGAGCCAGCCGCAACGTCGCGGGCGCCCCGTCGTGGCACCGAACTCCACGCCGCGCTCGGCCATCATGCGGCCATCGTCATCATGCAGCTCGGTCGGGAACGGACCGGAGCCCACGCGGGTGGTGTAGGCCTTGGTGATACCCAGCACGTAGTCTATATCGCTTGGCCCCACGCCCGTGCCGGTCATGACGCCGCCGACTGTGGTGTTCGACGAGGTCACGAAGGGATAGGTGCCGTGATCGATATCGAGCAGGCTGCCCTGCGCGCCCTCGAACAGCACTTTCTTGTCGTGGCGACGAAGTTCGTGCAGTTCGCCGGTCACGTCGGCGAACATGGGCCTGAGCTCCTCGCCCATGGCGGCGGCCTCTTCGGCGACGCGATGGCCATCGACGGGTTCGGCGTTGTAGTACTGGGTCAACAGGAAGTTGTAGTAGTCGACCAGCCCGCCCAGCTTTTCTTCCAAACGCACGGGATCAGCCAGGTCGGCCAGACGCAGGCCCATCCTCGATGCCTTGTCTTCATAAGCCGGGCCGATCCCCCGGCCGGTCGTGCCGATCGCCTTCTTGCCGCGAGCGAGCTCCTTGGCCCGATCGAGCGCCTCGTGAAAACCCAGGATGGCCGGACAGGCGGGAGAAATTCCGAGCCGCGAGCGAACGTCGATCCCCTTGCCTTCCAGTCCGCGAATTTCGGTCAACAGCGCGTGCGGCGCCACGACCACGCCGTTGCCAACCAGGCAACGCGCGCGCTTGGTGAGCACGCCGGATGGAATGACGTGCAGGACGGTTTTTTCACCATTGACAACCAGTGTGTGGCCGGCGTTATGGCCACCCTGAAAACGCACGACGGCGTCGGTGTCGTGGGCCAGCAGGTCGACGATCTTGCCCTTGCCCTCGTCGCCCCACTGGGTACCGAGTATCACGACAGAACGAGACATTGGTTTTCCCTAAAATTGAGTATCAGCCGGCGAGGTGGAAGACCACCGCGCCGACGAGGATGAGCGCCACACCGCCAGCCCGCAGGCCGCGGTCGGGCAAGTTTGCGGCCTGGCCAACCATGTTGCGCCAGCTACGCGGGCTGAGCGCCGGCATCAACCCCTCGATGATCAGCACAAGGCCGCTTGCGAGCAGGAGGTCGCCCCACATGCAAGCGAACTAGTTCTGTTGCTTGTCGAGGTGGCGGAAGAAGTCCGACTCGGCATCGAGCAGCATGACGTCTTTCTCCGTACCGATGCTCTGATCGTAGGCCTCAAGGCTGCGCCAGAACGAGTAGAACGTCCGATCCTGGCTGAAGGCTTCAGCATAGATCGCTGCCGATCTGGCGTCGCCTTCACCACGTAGTCGCTGTCCATCGCGCTCGGCCTCGGCCACAAGGACGCGCACCCGACGATCAGCGTTGGCGCGGATCCGCTCGGCTTCCTCCCGGCCGAGCGAGCGCAGCTCGTTGGCGTACTCGGTCCGCTGAGTTTCCATACGGTCGAATACAGAACTGAGCACTTCCTCTGTCAACTCGATCTTCTTGATCCGCACATCGACAACGTCGATGCCGAAGTCCTCGAAGCGCGTATCGGCACGAACGAGCAGCTCCTCCATCATCTCGCGGCGCTGCTCGGAGACGACTTCGCTGAGCGTGCGCTGGGCGAACTCATCACGCAGGTCGTTGCGGATCAGTTCCGACAGACGCGCGCGGGTGAACGCTTGGTCGCCACGGGTCGCCACGTAGTAGTCACGCGGATTCGAGATGCGCCACTTCACGTAGTAGTCCACCTCAACAAATTTCTGTTCGGCGGTGTTCATCTGCTCCGGTCGCATGTCCATGGTCATGAGCCGATTGTCGAACTTGCGGATATTGTTGACGAACGGAACCTTGAAGTGCAGCCCGGGCTCATAGCTTGAATCCACAACCTCACCGAGCCGGAAGCGGATTGCGTATTCGGTTTCCTTGACGATGAAAAGGCTGCTGATACCGACAACCAGCCCGGCGATCAGAAGAATGGGTATAAGAAGTCTCATCTCAGCGGTTCTCCCTGCCGGTGCGGCTGCGTGGATCGTTCCGGCTTGGACCGGGGCCTGAATTCTGCCCGCGCTGCTGTTGCTCCGGCGTCATCATCGGCGGTGGTGCCGTTAGTGCCGGGTTGCCGTCGCGAATGCGATCGAGGGGGAGGTAGAGCATGTTGTTGCTCGAATCAGCATCCAACAACACCTTGGCCGAGCGGCCAAAGACCTTCTCCAGCGTCTCGATGTAGAGCCGCTCGCGCGTCACTTCCGGCGCCTGTTGATACTCGGCCAGCAAGGCCTTGAATCGATCGGACTCACCTTCCGCCTGAGCGATCTTGGCATCCCGGTAGCCCTCGGCCTGCTCCAGTATGCGGGCGGCCTGGCCGCGCGCTTCAGGAACGATCTGGTTGGCATAGGCCTGCGCCTCGTTGGCGAAGCGAATCTGATCCTCTCGAGCGCGAACCACGTCGTCGAAGGCCGGACGGACCTGCGAAGGCGGTTTGACCTCCTGCAGGTTGAAAGAGGTAATCTCGATGCCGACATCGTAGCGGGCGATGATCTCCTCGAGCAGGGCCTGTGTATCGAGCGCGATCTGGCCGCGGCCGATCTCGAGAATGAAATCCATGTTGTTGGTGCCCACGATCTCGCGGATGGCGCTGTCGGCAGCGTGCGACAAAGAAACCTCAGGCTGGGCCACGTTGAACAGGAACTTCTCCGGCTCCAGTACGCGGTACTGAACGGCATAGCCGAGATCGATCAGGTTCTCGTCGCCCGTGAGCATGCGGCTGGAATTCTCCAGTGAACGCACCCGGCTGACGTTGACGGTCTGCAACGTCTCGACGGGCTGCGGGAACGTAAACTTCAGGCCCGGGTTCAGCGTGCGGTTGTATTCACCGAACCGAAGCACGACCCCGCGCTCGGACTCGTCGACGATATGGATCGAACTCCAGGCGACCCAGATCACCAGCAGCAATCCGACCAGGCCGACAATCGGCGCAAAAGACCCGCCGCCCGAGCCGCCCTTGGGGCCGCCGCCGTCGTCGCCACCGCCGCCCATGATCTTCTTCAGGCGCCGCTGTACATTGGCAAACACTTCGTCCAGATCGGGTGGCTGCTGGCCATCACCCCCTTTCCAGGGGTCTCGGTCACCGCCGCCGCCACTGCCGCGTCCGGGTTCATTCCAGGGCATTGATCTCTCCGTAATTGGTCCTCGCGCCGGGCGGTCGGCCAGCCGATTGCCGCCGAATCACTATCGTCACATCGAGCCGCGCGACACTCGATGCTGGTAATCACTTAGTCTAACAGGAGTTGTTCAGCCAATTGTCCATCCGCACCCTTCAATCGGGCCAGCTTTCGAGCATCACGCTGATCGAGATCAACCTCTAGCTGGCTCGAACCGTCGTCCTCCATCCGCTCTTCGACAACCACGCCAAGATCGAACAGGCGCGAGCGCAAACGCTGGCCCTCCACAGGCACGTGAATACGCCGCCGGATGCGGCCCTCGGCAAGGCGCTCGGCAAGCGCCGTGGCCAGGTCATCGAGCCCCTGGCCGGACTCGGCCGAAAGCCAGACCGCTACAATGCGGCCCTCGGCGTCACGTTCCAAGCCGGCCTCGCGCTCGATCAGATCCACCTTGTTGAAGACCTTGAGCATCGGCAGCTCACCGGCACCGATATCACCAAGCACTTCTTCGACGACCGCCTGCTGCTGCAGCCGATCCGGGTCGGCGGCATCGATGACGTGGATGACCAGGCTGGCCGACAGCGTCTCTTCCAACGTCGACCGGAACGCCGCAACCAGCTCGTGCGGCAGTTCGCGAATAAACCCGACCGTATCGGACATCAGCACCGACGAGCCGGCCAGGCCCTCGATGCGGCGAACGGTGGGATCGAGCGTGGCGAAAAGCTGGTCGCGCGCCATGACCTCGCCCAGCGTCAAGCGGTTGAACAGGGTCGACTTGCCGGCGTTGGTGTAGCCGACCAGCGCAACCAGCGGTATGTCGCCGCGATTGCGGGCGCGCCGACCCTGTTCGCGGCGCTGCTGCACTTTCTCCAGCCGCGCGGTGAGCTGCCGGATGCGGTTTCCGAGCAGGCGACGGTCGGTCTCAAGCTGGGTTTCGCCGGGGCCGCGCATGCCGATGCCGCCGCGCTGGCGCTCGAGATGGGTCCAGCCGCGCACCAGGCGGGTCGACAAATGGCGCAGCTGGGCCAGCTCGACCTGCAGCTTGCCCTCGTGAGAGCGCGCGCGCTGGGCGAAGATATCGAGAATCAGCGTTGTACGGTCGAGCACGCCGCACTTGAGGCGGCGCGCAAGATTTCGCTCCTGAACGGGGCTGAGCCGGGCGTTGACCAGCACGAGCCCGGCCTCGCAGGCAGTGGCGCGCTCTCGCACCTCGTCGACCTTGCCGCTACCGACCAGAAAGCCAGGGTCAGGCGTGTCACGCGGCGCAAGCACTTCGTCGACCACATCGAGACCCGCCGACCGGGCCAGGAGTCGGAATTCGGTGCGAGACTCCTCACCCTGATCGGGTTTGAAAACCGGGTGCAGCAGCAGTGCTCTGGAAGCGCTGCCGGCAGCCGCTGGCGCGAAATCTTCGATCAGGGCTCTTCGTCCTCCGCCACGTCAGCGATGTGGACATTCCTCGCCGGTACGACGGTTGAAATGGCGTGCTTGTAGATCATCTGGCTGACCGAATTCTTCAGCAGGACCACGAAATTGTCGAACGACTCGATCTGACCCTGCAGCTTTATTCCGTTGACCAGAAAGATCGACACCGGAACGCGTTCGCGGCGTAGCGCATTGAGAAACGGATCCTGCAACGACTGACCCTTGGACATCTTGACTCTCCTTGAAAGTTCTTATTGGACTTAATAATTCTTATGGGGTCGACGCCAGGTCGGAAACCGGCCAATCTGCCGGCGCACAGTCACTTGGATGATTGCCCACCTCGTGATTGTGAAAAAAAGTCACCTACCTGCCTGAAAATCAACTCAATTGTACGTTGTTGCAGTGAATCATGCCACAACGTGCCGGGTAGTCTGCGCAGCGCCGTGAGCTGACGCTTGGCCAGCTGCCGGGAGGCCGCCACTGCCTGGCGGCGACAATCGCCAAGACTCGAGGCGCTGTCTAAATAGGCCCAAATCTGACGATAACCGACGCTCTTCATCGAAGCGTGATCGGCACTCAAGGCCGGGCGCGCCCTTAGTCGCTCCACTTCGCTAACGAAATCGAACTCAAGCATTTCGTCGAAGCGCTTTTCAATCCGTTCATGCAGGATATGGCGGTCGCGGGGCGTCAGGACAAGGCGAAGGGCGGCGAGTTGCGGGTACCGATTGTGTCGGTGGAAGGCACTCGGCCCCCGGCCGGTCAGCCTCAGGATTTCGATGGCGCGCTGTATACGCTGGGTGTCACCGGGGCGGATAGTCGCCCCCGCCTGCGGATCGCGTTGCGCCAACTCGGCGTGCAGGGCCGACCATCCGCGTTCGGCGGCCTCGACTGCGATCGTCTCGCGCAGCGTCGAATCGGCCGGCGGCATGGGATCGAGCCCGTAGAGCAGCGCCCGATAGTAGAGCATGGTCCCCCCGACCAGCACCGGCCAGCGGCCGGCCGCGTGAATGCGGCGGATTTCCGCCGCAGCGTCGACGGCGAAGTCGGCGGCCGAGTAGGTTTCCTCCGGGTCCCGGATATCGATCAGCGCATGGGGATGACGAGCCAGGGTCGCAGCATCGGGCTTGGCCGAGCCGATGTCGAGACCGCGATAGACCTGGGCGGAATCGACGCTCACCAACTCGACGGGAAACTGCTCGTGTAGCGCGAACGCGGCCGCGGTCTTGCCGGCGGCGGTCGGTCCCATCAGGAATACGGCCGGCGGCAAGTCGCGCTGGGGGCGTTCGCTACTGGCCACGCAGGAAGAGCCGGTCGAGCGCCTTCATGTCGAGCTGAACCCAGGTCGGCCGCCCGTGATTGCACTGATCCGAGCGCTCGGTACGCTCCATGTCGCGCAGCAGCGCGTTCATCTCGTCGATATTCAGGCGGCGGTTGGCGCGCACCGAACCATGACAGGCGATGGTCGAAAGCAGCTCATCGAGTACCGTCTCGATGCGCTGGCTCTGGCCCAGTGCGACCAGGTCGGCAAGCACGTCGCGCACCAGCCCCTGGCCGTCGGCCCGAGACAACAGCGCCGGAACGGCCCGAATCACGACCGCCTCGGGACCGGCCAGGCCCAGCTCGAAGCCGAGTCGATGCAAGTCCTGGACATGCGTCTCCAGCGCCTGCGCTTCGCGCCCCGAAACGGCGATTTTCTCCGGCACCAGCAGCTGCTGCGAGCGAACCCGCTCCTCACGCCAGGCCTGCTTGAGCTGTTCGTAGACGATGCGCTCGTGGGCTGCGTGCATATCGACCACCACCATCCCGTCGGCATTTTCGGCCAGGACAAAAACACCATGGATCTGGGCGACAGCAAAGCCAAGGGGCGGAATGTCGTCTTGCTTGCGATCATCCAGCGCTCGCGGGGAACGCGCCAGCTCGGCGTAGCGCGAGACGGTCTCGGCCACACCCAGGCCCAGCCCGGCCTGACTGGCACCGTGCGCCTGTCCGAAAGCGGCCGGCGCAGCCGCATGAGCACGCGAAGCGGCGGCCGTCTGCGCAGCCTCGCCCCCCGGACGCGTGTCGGAGAGGGCATGGTGAATGGTCTTGAAAAGGAAGTCGTGCACGAGACGACCGTCGCGGAAGCGCACCTCGTGCTTTTGCGGGTGGACGTTGACGTCGACACGCTGCGGATCCAGCTCGAGCATCAGCGCGAAGGCGGGATGCCGCCCGTGGTAGAGCACGTCGCGATAGGCCTGGCGAACGGCATGGGCCACCAGCCGGTCGCGCACCAGGCGGCCGTTGACGAAAAAGAACTGCAGGTCCGCCTGGCTGCGCGAAAACCCGGGGCGCGCAATCCACCCGACCAGGCGCAGCCCTGCGTGCACCTCATCGAGCACGATCGCCTGCTCCATGAAGGCATCGCCGCAGACGGCGGCCACGCGTCGATTGCGCGAGGCCTCGTCCACCGCGGGCGGCAGGCTGCGCACCATGCGCCCGTCGTGGGCCAGTTCGATGCCGACGTCCATGCGCGACAGGGCAAGGCGCTTGAGCAGGTCGTCGATATGTCCGAATTCGGTGCGTTCGGTGCGCATGAATTTCCGGCGCGCGGGAGTGTTATAGAACAGGTCGCGCACCTCGATCACAGTGCCGTCGGGCATGCCCGACGGCCGGGCCTCGCCGACCGCCCCACCTTCGGCCTCCACTTCATAGCCGCTGTCGGCCCCGCTCGGGCGTGAAGCCAAGCGCAGGCGGGAGACCGATGCAATCGACGGCAGGGCCTCGCCCCGGAACCCCAGGGTAGCCACGCCCTCGAGATCATCGAGTGACGTGATCTTGCTGGTCGCATGAGCGCTAAGCGCCAGAGACAGCTCCTCGCGCGCGATGCCGCAGCCGTCGTCGGTCACCCGGATTCGCCGCGCCCCGCCCCGCTCAACCTCGACGCGTATGCGGCGGGCACCGGCGTCGAGACTGTTCTCGACCAGTTCCTTGACGATCGAGGCCGGCCGCTCGATGACTTCACCGGCGGCGATCTGGTTGACGAGATGGACGGGCAGCGTGCGGATCGGCATGGCGCCCAGTTTACCGGAGCGTCCGGTGACTAGGGGTCAGGATTCAGGGGTCGGGGATCAGGGGGCTGCTGGAGAAGGCGGATGGCGTGGTGCCGTGAAGATCGGAAACAGATCTCGGTGCCGCGGAAGCGAATCGGAGTCCGCCCTGACCCCTGACCCCTGAATCCTGACCCCTCAGCCTCAGGACCCCGCCGGGATCACCAGCACCGCACCCGGGTGAATGACGTCGCCATCGATATTGTTGGCCTGGCGAATGCGCGAGACGCTGGTGCGGTACTTGCTGGCGATTACGCCCAGGGTGTCGCCGCGTTCGACGATGTGGCGATCGCCGTCACGATTGGCGGCGATCCAGGTGCCCTGCGGTGCGGTGTCGAAGAAATGCTGCCTAATGCCGTCGACGATGGCTTCTGCGATCTGCCGGCGATGCGTGCCGCTTTTCAGATTGGCTTCGTCTTGGGGATTGCTGATGAACCCGACCTCCACCAACACGCTGGGAACGTCGGGCGAGCGCAGCACGACAAAATTGGCGCGCTCGACGCGCTCACGGTGCTGCTTGCCTATGCGGCCAAGCTGATCAAGGATCGACTTGGCCGCCTCGGTGCTGTATTCCATGGCGACATTCTGCGACAAATCGAGCAGGACGGAGCTGAGCACGTCGTCACCGCGGTCGAGCTTGACGCCGCCGACCAGGTCCGAACGGTTTTCGCTCTTGGCCAGCATCCGCGCCGCCTCGCTCGAGGCTCCTCGGCGCGAGAGCACGTAAACCGAACTGCCGCGCACGCGAAAATCGCGGAAAGCGTCGGCGTGGAGCGATACGAACAGATCGGCCCGCGCTTCGCGCGCCCGGGCGTAGCGTTCCTCGAGGGGGACATAGTAATCACCGGTACGGATCAGCACGGCGCGCATGCCCGGCTCGTCGTCCACCTGCTGCCTGAGTTCACGCGCCAGCGCCATGACGACGGTTTTCTCGTAAGTCCCGCCGGGCCCGATTGCGCCCGGGTCTTCGCCGCCGTGGCCGGCATCGATGGCCACGATCATGTCGCGCTCGCCTTCCATGGCCGGCTGCACCGCCTCGCGGACGCGCTCGTCGGGCGACTGCGCGTCCCGGGGATAGAGATCGACGACCAGTCGATGGCCGTACTCGCCGGCCGGCGCGAGCAGGAAGCTCTGGGGGCGCACATCGCCTTCCAGGTCAAACACCACGCGCAGGTGCTCGCCCTCACGTACGCCGTGACGAACGCGCCGGATGACGCCGCTGTGTTCTTCGTCGAGCGCCAGCGCCCGCTCGAGGTCGACGCTGTCGATATCGATGACCACGCGCGAGGGATTGTCGAGGGTAAAGAGGCGGTATTCCACCTGCTCGTCCAGGTCGAGGACGGCTCGAGTACTGTCCGGACCTGCCCAGACGCGCAGGCTGCGCACCTCTCCCGCGGTCGCGGATAGGGCAACCATCGCGAGCATCAGTCCGGCCAGAAAACTCAGCTTGCGCATGTAGAAACGACCCTCGGTCGCAAGTTCACCCCAATCTTGCACCCGGAAGGAAATTTTTTCAAGTTAAATCGGTGGCTTGCAATATCTTTCCAGAAGCCACATCGGGAACCCCCGTCAAGTTGTCAGATCTGCGTGCGGCATCGACGGGAAATTCGAAAAATCATTGACTTGTGGCGACAAAGCAAAAAACCGCTCAGATCGACTCGACCCGGATGTCGAGCAACCGGGCCAGTTCGCGGCGGCGCGGACCGGTCAGGACGTCGGCCAGCGTGTAACGGTCGAGAACGTCAAGGAAGGCCTTGCGGGCTTCCGCCAGCATGCCGGTGAGTTCACAGGCCGGCGTGATCACACACTCGTTTCCGGGACGCATGCACTCCACCAGACCGAGATCCGGTTCCATGGCGCGCACGATTCGGCCCACGTTCAGACAAGAGCAATCGCTCGACAGGGTCAACCCCCCGCCGACGCCCCGCACCGACTCGATGAAACCTTCCGCAGCCAGTTGCTGGACCACCTTCATCAGATGGTTGCGAGAGATCCCGTAGGCATCGGAAATTTCTCTAATGGTGCAACGGCGATCGTCGTGCAGGCCCAGGTAAATGAGCACGCGCAGCGAAAAGTCGGTGTATTGGGTCAGTCTCATTTACAAAGTTTAACCTGCCGGCGATGAGCTTTTGTATAGTGAACCTTCACACCACCGCCGAGAAGGCCCAGGGGCGTTCCATGCCGCAAGAGCACACCACTGTCGCGCTTTCCGAAACGGACACGCACCGCGTCTTCAACCAGCCCGAAGCGCTGAGAGAGTATGACCCCTTCGGGCGCCACCCAGCGCTCGCCGAGGCGCTGAAGCGCGAGGGAGGCGGCGCATTCGAGCACGAAGTCGCAGCGTTCGGCCGCCTGGCCGCGGCCGAGATCGGGCCGCTCGGGTTCGACGCCAACGAGTTCACGCCGCGTTTGAAGACGCACGACCGCTTCGGTCACCGTATCGACCGGGTGGATTACCACCCCGCCTATCACCGCATCATGGAAATCGGTCTCGGGCACGGCCTGGCCAGCCTGACCTGGTCGGGCAAACCCGGCGGACGCATTGCCCGCTCGGCCATGATGTTCCTGCACAACCAGTTCGAAGCCGGCACGATGTGTCCGATCACCATGACGCATGCCGTGGTGCCCGCCTTGCGCGCGCAGCCCGAAGTGGCGGCCGAATGGGAACCGCGCGTTCTGGCATCGTCCTACGACCCGCGCTTCCTGCCGCCGGGGGAGAAAAGCGGCGTGACCCTGGGCATGGCGATGACGGAAAAACAGGGTGGATCCGACGTGCGCGCCAACACCACGCGGGCCACCCCGTCGGGACGACCGGGCCCGGGTGGCGAGTACGAACTGGTCGGACATAAATGGTTCTGTTCGGCGCCAATGTGCGACGCCTTCCTGACGCTGGCGCAGACCGACGAAGGCCTGAGCTGTTTCCTGGTACCGCGGTTCAGACCCGACGGCTCGGCCAACCCCTTCCGCATCATGCGATTGAAGGACAAGCTGGGCAATCGCTCCAACGCTTCTTCCGAAATCGAGTACCCGGGAACCTGGGCGGTGATGGTCGGCGAGGCGGGTCGCGGCGTGGCAACGATCATCCGGATGGTGGCCGAAACCCGCCTCGACTGCGTGATCGGCTCCGCCTCGCTGATCCACAAGGCCGTCGTCGAAGCCATCCAGCACTGCCGCGGACGGGACGCCTTCGGCGCCTCGTTGATCGATCAACCGCTGATGCAGAACGTGCTCGCCGATCTTTCGATCGAATCGGAGGCCTCGATAACCCTGGCCATGTTCCTCGCCGGCCAGTTCGAGCGCGCCAGCGGCGGCGACGAACAAGCCGAACGGCTGGCGCGCATCGCCACACCGGTGGCCAAGTACTGGGTCTGCAAGCGTGCGGTGGGCGCTATCAACGAAGCCCAGGAATGCCTCGGCGGGGCCGGCTATGTCGAAGAGACGATCCTGCCCAGGCTCTACCGCGAGGCCCCGGTCAACGCCATCTGGGAGGGCTCGGGCAACGTGCAGTGCCTGGACGTTTTGCGCGCGGCCACGAGGGACCCGCGTTCGATCGAGGCCCTGCTGGAGCGGCTCGAACCTCACCGCGGCGCCCACGAGGGCATCGGGCGGCGTCTCGACGATTTCAGGGATCGGCTCGGAAAAGCCGACGATGCGATGAGCCAGGCCCGCCAATTGACCGAAGACCTCGCGCTATGCCTGCAGGCGGCGGTGCTCATCGAAGCCGACAGCCCGCTCGCAGCAGCCTTCTGCGAGGCCAGGCTGGCGCCGCGCGGCGCCGGGCTCTACGGCGGGCTCGGGCAAGGTATTGATTTTGAAGCTATCATCGAACGAACGTTTCCCGCATGAATGCCGTTTAAAACGGGCGGTTGAAAGCGCCGGAACCACGCTCCATGTTAGTTTGTTCATCAAATTCGAAAGCAGGATCATCATGGAAATTGCGAACAACACCGTCGTCAGCATCGACTACACCCTGACCGGAGATGACGGCCAGGTCATCGATACCTCCGAAGGCCGCGAGCCGCTGCAGTACCTGCACGGTCACCAGAACATCATTCCGGGCCTGGAGAAGGCGATCGAAGGCAAGGCAGAGGGCGACGAGCTCGAAGTGGCCGTCGATCCCGAGGAAGGCTACGGCCCGTATCGTGACGAACTCGTCCAGGACGTGCCGAAAGAAGCCTTCGACGGCGTCGACAAGGTCGAGCCTGGCATGACCTTCCGGGCCGAGTCCAACGCCGGTCCAATGACGGTCACGGTCAAGGAAGTCGGCGACGAAACCGTCACCGTCGATGGCAACCACATGCTCGCCGGCCAGGCGCTCAACTTCCAGGTCGCCATCAAGGGCGTCCGGGAAGCCACCGAGGAAGAAGTCTCGCAGGGTACGGTCGCCGCCTGATCGACTGATTCTGCAAGCTTGATCAAGGCTGAAGGGCTTCCCGCGGGAAGCCCTTTTTCTTTGGGCGGCATGCGGATGCGCCCTGCGGAATTGAGTATCATTCGGTCATCGCACCCGACCGGACAGCCGGCATCGAACGCGCATGCAAGCCTGGCACGCCCTGACCACAAGCCGCGTCCTGGAATCGCTGAAAAGTGAAGCGGACGGCCTGACGACCGACGACGCCGCCCGCCGCCAGAACGAGTACGGCTCCAACGCCCTGCCTACCGCCCCGTCCCGGCCATGGTGGCGTCGCCTTCTTGCCCAGTTCCACAACGTTCTCATCTACGTGCTGATCGCGGCCGCCGCGCTGGCGGCCGCCCTGGCTCACTTCATCGACGCCGGCGTGATCGCGGCCGTAGTCATCGTCAATGCCCTGATCGGGCTGGTCCAGGAGGGAAAGGCCGAGCGCGCGATGGAAGCCATCGGCCGGATGCTCGCCCTCAAAGCCCAGGTTCGCCGCGACGGCCGCTGGCAACCGATTCCCGCCGAAGAGCTGGTGCCCGGCGACATCGTTCGCCTGCGCGCCGGCGACCGGGTGCCGGCCGACCTGCGCCTGATCGAGGCGCACGGCCTGCGCATCGATCAGGCGGCCCTGACCGGCGAATCGGTGCCGGTCAGCAAGACAGCCGAACCCGTCGCCGAGGATGCCGCGCTGGCCGATCGACGCTGCCTGGCGCACTCCGGCACGTTGGTCGGCGGCGGGCAGGGCATTGGCGTGGTCGTCAGCATCGGCATCGATACCGAACTGGGCCGCATCAGCAGCATGCTCGAAACGGTCGAAAAGGTCACCACGCCACTGATCAGGCAGGTCAACCGCTTCGGCAAGATGCTATCCGCCGTGCTGGTTATCTTTACCGTCGGGGTTGTCGGCCTCGGCATGCTCTTCCACCAGCTGCCCCCGGGCGAGGGTTTTCTCGCCGGCGTAGCGCTGATCGTGGCCGCCATTCCCGAAGGCCTGCCGGCGATCATCACCATCACCCTGGCGATCGGTGTCCAGCGCATGGCCGCCCGTCAGTCGGTCATTCGCCGCCTGCCGGCGGTCGAGACCCTGGGCTCGGTCACCACCATCTGCTCGGACAAGACCGGCACCCTGACCCGCAACCAGCTCGAGGTTGCTCGAGTCCTCGGCGCCGACGGCGAAATCAAGTTATCCGATTTTCCGAGAGATGAACCAGCTGCCAGGTCACTGGCAGAGGCGGCGGTATTGTGCAGCGAAGCCGAACCCGGCTCGGACAGCAACGACCCGCTGGAGGCTGCCCTGCTTGCGCTTGCCGAAGCTGCAGGACTCGACGTGGCCGGCGTACGGCAATCTTCACCGCGCACGGCCGTCCTGCCCTTCTCTTCCCACCGCAAGCTGATGGCCACCGCCCACGACCGGCGGCTCATTCTCAAGGGCGCACCCGAGGTGATCCTCGAGCACTGCTCGCACGTGCTCGGGGCCGAGGGTGCCGAGCCGATTGACAAGCCGGAATGGACGACACGACTCGACAGCCTGGCCGAGGACGGCCTGCGCATGCTGGCGCTGGCCCAGGCTCGTGCCGAACGGGCCGTCGACTCGCTCGAGGACGAGCGGCTCATCGGCGATGACTTCGAGCTGCTCGGCCTGGTCGGCTTCGCCGATCCCCCGCGCGCGGAAGTGCCGGCCTCGATTCGCGCCTGCCGCGAGGCCGGCATTCGCGTGAAGATGATCACCGGTGATCACGCCGCGACCGCAGGGGCCATCGCCCGGGAACTGGGCCTTGCGACCAATGATGTCGTACTGACCGGTCCCGAGCTCGACCGGCTCGACGACGACGAACTCGCCGAGCGCTCGACTTCGGTCGATGTCTACGCCCGCACCAGCCCGGAACACAAGCTGCGCCTGGTCACCGCGCTGCAGGCGAACGGGGAAGTGGTGGCCATGACCGGCGACGGCGCCAACGACGCGCCGGCCCTCAAGCGCGCCGATATCGGCGTGGCCATGGGCATCAAGGGTACGGAAGCCGCACGACAGGCGGCCGAGATGGTGCTCGCCGACGACAACTTCAGCTCGATCGCGGCCGGTATCGAGGAGGGCCGCGGGGTCTACGACAACATCCGCAAGGCGATTCTGTTCATCCTGCCGACCAATGCCGCCGAGGCCCTGGTCATCGCCTTCGCCGTGCTGGCCGGGCTGGCGCTGCCGATCACGCCGGTCCAGATTCTGTGGATCAACATGGCCACGGCCGTGACCCTGGCGCTGGCGCTGGCCTTCGAGCCGACAGAGGGGGACGTGATGCGCCGGCCGCCGCGACCCCGGTCGGAGGGGCTGATCACCGGCTTCGTGGCTGCCCGGATCGCCTGGGTGGGGCTGGTGCTCACCGGCGCCACATTCGCGCTGTTTCACTGGAGCGTCACCGGCAACGGCGACGAGGCGCTGGCGCGAACGCTGGCGGTCAACCTGCTGGTCGCCGGCGAAATCGTCTACCTGTTCAACTGCCGGCGCTTGTTCGCCCCCAGCCTGACGTTCGAGGCCCTCGGCGCCAATCCCTGGGCCTGGCTGATGGTGGCCATCCTCGTCGTCCTGCAGCTCGGCTTTACCTACCTGCCGGCAGCGCAGTGGATCTTTGGCACAACCGGGCTGTCGGCGATGCACTGGCTGCTGATTCTCGCCATGGTCGTGCCCCTGATGCTGCTGGTCGAACTGGAGAAGTGGTGGTGGCGGCGGAAGCGGCCGGGCCACTAGTCGCGAACCAGCAGCTGCCGACCGGCGACGAGGTTGGGAACGACGACCATATAGATCGCCAGGGCAGCCCCCATTGCCATCAGGCTCACGTCCAGGTCGAACAGAAAGCCCAGAACGACTGGGCCAATGGCGGTCGATACCACCATCAGCGCCGCATAGACGCCGCGGATCATGCCCAGCTTTGACGTACCGAACAGTTCCACCCAAAGGGCGCCCGAGACCACGCCGTTGATGCCGGCGGTCAGGCCCAGGCCGGCGAACATCACCCACATCGCCGGCGCCGGCGGCAGCAGGCCCAGGGCCAGCACGCCGAGCGCGGCGGGCAGCAGGTAGAACCGCAGCAGGGCGCGCGCGCTGAAACGGTCGACCAGGCGACCGCCGGAAAAGGCGGCCAGTCCCTGCATGGCCGCGAACAGCACGAACCCGGCGGCAACCTGGCCCAGCGACCAGTCCAGACGCTCGGCCAGCGTGCCCTGGTGCAGAAACAGCGCGGTCACGATGAACGGCGAGACCAGCACCACCGTCAGCGCACGGAGGAATCGGGCATTGGTAAACAACGCCCGCCGGGAGAGCACGGAGGGATCCAGGCCCTCGACATCGGCGTCGGCCGCCCCGCCCGCGCCGACCAGCGGCCGCGCCAGGGCGTAGACCAACGGCAGCGCGACGGCTACGAGAATGACGGTCGAAAACAACCACACGCCACGCCAGTCCAGCCAGCCCATGACGGCCGCAACCGCCGGCGGAAAAAGCGCCTCCCCCAGGATGAAACCGTAAGTGGCCATGGCCACGGCCCGCCCGCGCCGGCGCACCGCGTAGCGTCCGGCGGCAACGATGGCCAGATGCCCGGTCAGGCCCTGCCCAGCCAGTCGAATCAGGATCAGGCCGACGAACAGCCCGGCGACGTTCGGCGACAGGGCAATCAACGCCGTCCCGGCGGCCAGCAGGCTCATGGTCAGCGCAATGGCCCGGCGCATCAGCATGTGGTCGGCGATGGCACCGAGCCAGAACATGCTCAACCCGCTGATCAGCGTGGCCGAGCCGTAGAGCGCGCCCAGCGCCGACTCGCCAAGACCAAATTCAGCTCGAAAATCGGCGCCGAACAGGCCGATGTAGAAGGTCTGTCCGAACGAGGAACACAGCGCGGCCAGCAAGGCGAAGCGGCCGGCCGGCGGCATACCGACCGGCTGACGATCAGGCATGCATGCCACTCCCCGGCCGACCGGGGGCCGGCGCTTCGAAACTCCATGAAATCATTCCGGCAGTTTAGCCGCTCGAGTTCCAGTTCGCCTTGAACTGAAGCCAGATTGTTCGCCCCGGCTCGGGAATCCGTCCGGCCGACGCACCCAACTCGGCGGCGCCGCGCTGCAGGTGCTCGGCGTAACGGCGGTCGAAGAGATTGTCGACGCCCGCGGTCAGTGTCCAGTCGCCGGACATGTGACGACCAGCGTAGACCGAGGCGACGGCAAAGCCCGGCGTAGGCGTGCTGTCGAGCGAGTAGATGGTGCCGTAGCCAGGATGAATGCGGTCCTGGCGGGCGACGGCGCGCAACAAAGCGCCACCAAACCACTGCGAGTCGTCGTAGTCCAGGCTCAGGGTGCCTTCCAGGGGTGGCGTCTGGGCCAGCGCGACATCGTCGCTGTCATTATCCGAACGCACCCAGGCAATACTTCCACCCAGGGTAAATTGCTCACCGAGTCGCACCCGCCAGTCGGCTTCCGCGCCATGGGTGCTCGCATCCACGTTGCGTGCCTCGACCGGCTCCAGGCCAGGGGAAACGATCAGGATGTAATCGTCGATCCGGCCGTAGAAAAGCGACAACGTGGCGCTCAGTCGCTGACCGCGGTAACGGCTGCCCGCATCGATTTGCGTCAGAACCTCATTGTCGAGGCCGAAGACGCGCTCACGCTCCCAGTAGTCGGGCGCGCGTTCGGCGCGGCCGAGACCGCCGTAAAAGGCCAGTGGACTGTCAGCCAGGCGATGCTCATAGCGTGCGAAACCGCTGATCTGCTCGCGCTGATCGTTGTACCCGGTTGCCACGCCCCCGAAACCCTCGGTCAGGGCCCGGCCTCGACTATGATCGACGCGCAGGCCCCACACCGTCTTGCGACGATCATCGAGCGCGCGCTCGACCTCGATGAACGCGCCCGTATCGGTGAATCGGGCCGTTTCCAGGCGGGGCTGCTCGTCCAAGCGCGCAACGGCCGCCCCACGCAGCATGCCGTCACGGTGGCGATTCTCCATCCAGTCGAGGCCGGCATGTACGGTGAGCGAATCGGCCGGAATGAACTTTCCGGCCAAGCGCGCGCCCTGGGTGCGACGATCGGGAAATCGCACCATTGGCATCATTGGCGGCTCGCGCAGAGTGTAGTTGTCCATCACGTGGTCGACGTAATTGTGGAACAACAGCAGTTCGAGTTGGCTCAGCCAGGGCCGGATGTCGGACTGCACGACGCGCAAACTGTAGCCGCTGCGATCGAAACGCGTACCGTCCATCATGCGATCGTCGTAGGCGGCCTCACCGTCGCTTCTTTCGATCCCCAGCTCGATGCGCGTGTTCCGGCCCGGCGTCCACCCCGCCAGCAAGCTGCCGCTCCAGCGCTGGTAGCGCGAATGGATTCGCTCGCCGGCGCCACCGCGGTAGTCGTCCCGGCTCGACCAGGTGCCGATGAAACGAGCGTATCCCCGCTCGCTGCCCAGCATGACTTCGCCCGTGGCGTCACGGCGGTCGAAGCTGCCGAGCGTCGATCCCAGGTAACCGCGACGCGCCGGACCTTCGAGCACGGGATCCTCGCGCTCGAAGCGCACGACTCCCGCCGAAGAAGCGCCGTAGCGGACGGACTGGGGTCCCTTGACGACTTCGATCAGGTCGTAAGCCTCGGGATAGACGTATGCGGTGGGCGGGTCCATGCGCGAGCCGCACCCCCCAAGAAGTGTCGTGCCGTCGAGCAGGATGTTCAGCCGCGAACCGCCCAGCCCGCGCAGGGCAGGATCGCCGCTGGTACCGCCCTTGCGCGACAGCGAAAAGCCGGGAATGGACTTGAGATAGGAGCCGCCGTCGTGCGCGGGCAAAGGAAGGCGGGGCTGGCGCGGGTCTGTCGTCACCCGAAAGGGGTCGCTCATCACAGCCGTGCTGACCACGATCGGGCTCAGGGCCAACCGTTCTTCAAGGATCTCGACAATACGGCGATCGGAGGCGGGTTCGTCTCCGTCTTGTACTTCATGCGCATTTCCGGGCGATTCGGCCGCCCAGGCGGGCAGGCACAGTACAGCGGCCAGTAAGCCGCTGCAAACATGATTTTTCATTGCTATATCCTCTTGCTGAACAGGTGCCCGCAAATGCGAGGCGGCGCACCGGGATGTTCGATTTCCACTTGGGTTTTCAGCAGAGGAGTCGTGGCGATGCGCGCGCCGGCGGAAGCGACAAGGCCGGACTCGCCGGGCGATAAGCTTGCGCCGCCAGGAGAATCGAGGCGCGATCATGCTGCGGATGTACCGCCGGCAGTTGAGCCAGCAGCGCCGCGGGGAAGAGAACGGATGCCCACGGGCATTCGGCAGAATTCGTCTCATCGACTTCGACGGGCTCGCCGGTTTCGGGGTCGATGACGACCGTAACCATGCCCTCGGGCGTACACAGGCGAACACTCCCACCCTCGTCGGGCATGTAGCCGTCGGCCAGTAGCGATCGAATGACAATCGCTGCCAACAGCATCACTAACGAAGTTCTTGGATACTGCTGCAAGCTCGTACTCCGAAAACGGCGGGAACGTGTACGCTGACACAGCCTCATTATAAGCGATTGCTAATAGATCTGCGGAGGTTTACCCACCCGGCCGGGCAGGAACGGGGCTAGTGTACCCCGTCACTCATATTGTGACTTATAGCGAGTGCCTCAGGGGTCAGCTGCAAGGCGCGATTGCGCCGGCGTAGTGGGTGCTACGTCAAGCAATTGCAACACGAGCGACGGCTGCGCTCGCAAGGCTTTATTCGCTTCGCGAATGCCGCCATGCGGCTTCGCCTGCCCTGCAGATGGCCCCTGAGGCGCTCGCCCGGAGGGAGCGCCGTACAAGCCCGATCGCGGCGTTGGCGCTCTTGCAAAGGGCACCACCCTTCCCGGCGAGCGCCGCCTTGCGCTCGAGCTTGTACGGCGCTCTATAAGTTACAAGATGAGTGACGGGGTACACTAGATCAATCGCCGCGGTTGATGCGGCGCAGCTGCCGGCGCTCGCGCTTGTCCGGACGCCGGTCGGGCCCGGCGACACCGGCGGCTTGGCGCAATCGGCGCTCCTCGGCGAGCCGCTCGCGCGCTTTGCGACTGGCCTCGGTTTCGGTGTACATCGCCTGGGCCAGCGGCGCCGAGACGCGCTTTTCACCGATTTCGTCGACGACGATCTCGAAACGTATCTCGCCCTTGGTGATCTTGAGGCTGTCGCCGCGGCGCAGCAGCCGGGAGGCCTTGGGCGAGGCGCCGTTGATCTCGACCTTGCCGCCCTTGATCGCCTGCTGGGCCTGGCCGCGCGTTTTGAAAAATCGCGTCGCCCAGAGCCATTTGTCGAGTCTTGCGGCGTCGGTCATGCTTGTGGCTGAGGATTCAGGATTCAGGATTCAGGATTCAGGGGTCAGGGGTCGGGGGTCGGGTAGGGCTGCGTTTCCTGATCGACGGTCAACCTATCATCAGTCTTCTACAGCAACGTCGCTATGCGTGTTCAGTCCGGAAATGTCGTCCGTCGGCGATGTAACGCCGACCTACGACCCCTCGCCACCTTCAAGCCGCTTGAGGCGCTGGTTGATGGAGCGCAGCTCGGCCAGCAGCTCGCGGCGCTCCAGGTCTTCCTCGTCCTGGTGTATGGATTGCGTGGCCGTGACGATAATCGCGATGAACAGGTTGAGCACCATGAAGCTCGAAACCAGGATGAAGGGTACAAAGAAGGCCCAGGCCCAGGGCATGGCTTCCATCATGGGGCGCGCGATACCCGACGACCACGACTCCAGGGTCATGATCTGGAAAAGCGAGAACAGGCTCATGCCCAGATTGCCCCAGTACTCGGGGAACCGCTCGCCGAACATCATGGTACCCATGACGGCGAAGACGTAGAACACCAGCAACAGCAGCAGGGCCGTCCAGCCCATGCCCGGCAGCGCGCGCAGCAGCGACTCGATGATCACCCTCAGCTTCGGCACCTGCGAGAGCAGACGCAGGACCCGCAGCACGCGCAGCGCACGCAGGATCTCGAGTGGCCCGGCCGTCGGCACCAGGGAGATACCCACGACCAGGAAGTCGAACACGTTCCAGCCGGACTTGAAGAAACGGGGCCCGAAGGCGACCAGCTTCAGCCCGATCTCGATGATGAAGGCACCGAGGATGGCCGTATTGAGCGCGACGAGCACGTCGCCGAAACGCGCCATCACGGCCTGGGATGTCTCCAGGCCGAGGATGGCGGCGTTGACGATGATCAACGCGATAATAAAGCGGGTAAAGGCCGGCCCTTCGACGCGCCGGCCCAGCCGCTCGCGCCACCCGCCGCCGGGCGCCGCCGAGGCGATCGCCTCGCCGTCAGGCCGAGGCGGCATCGCCTTCGCTCTGGTTTTCCTTGCCGCCCAGCGCCTGCACCAGCAGCGCGTTGACCCGCTTGACGTAGCCGGCCGGGTCGGCCAGTTCGCCGCCCTCGGCCAGCAGCGCCTGGTCGAACAGCAGCTGCGAGAGTTCGCCGAAGCGTGAATCGTCGTCCTCGGCGGCCATGGCCTTCAGCAGGGGATGGCCGGCGTTGATTTCGAGGTCGGGCTTGCTCTCCGGTACGTCCTGACCGGCCTGGCGCAGCATTTTCTGCATCTGCAGGCTCATGGCGTTGTCGTCGCTGACGACGCAACCCGGCGAATCCGTCAGGCGCGAGCCGGCCGTCACGTTGCCGACCTGCTCGCCCAGCGCCTTCTTGATGCGCCCGGCCAGCTTCTTCGCCGACTCGTCGGGCTCGTCGGCATCGCCGCCGAGCTCGAGCTTGCCGCTGGCCGCGGACTTGAGCGTCTTGCCCTTGTACTCGTGCAGATGCGCGACCAGCCATTCGTCGATCCGATCGGTCAGCAGCAGCACCTCGATGCCGCGCTTGCGGAAGGCCTCCAGATGCGGCGAATTCTTCGCCACCTTCAGGCTGTCGGCGGTCAGGTACCAGATGGTGTCCCGATTGTCATGACCATCGTCGGCCATGTTGTCGATGTAGGTATCCAGCCCCACGCGCTCGTCGTCGGACTTGCTGGAAGCGAAACGCAGCAGCGAGGCAATGCGCTCGCGCTGCTCGAAGTCCTCGATCACGCCTTCCTTGAGCACGCTGCCGAAAGCGGCGTTGAACTTTTCCCAGGCTTCGCCGCCTTCTTCGGCCAGCTTCTCGATCAGGTCGAGGGAACGCTTGACCACGGTGGCCCGGATCTTCCGGACCAGCGGATTGTCCTGGAGAATCTCGCGCGAGATATTCAGCGGCAAGTCGGCCGAGTCGATCACGCCGCGCATGAATCGCAGGTAACGCGGCACCACCTGCTCGGCGGCGTCCATAATGAACACCCGCTGGATGTAGAGCTTGACGCCCTCGCGTTCGTCACGGTTGATCAGCATGTCGAACGGCGCCTGGGACGGCAGATACAGCAGCATGCTGTAGCGCTGGCTGCCTTCGACGTGATGGTGCGCCCAGCTCAGCGGTTCTTGCTCATCGCCGGTCAGGCTGGTGTAGAAATCCCGGTATTCCTCGTCGGAAATGTCCGACTTCGCGCGCGCCCACAGCGCCTTGGAATCGTTGACGGTCTCGACCTCGTCGTCCTTGCCCGCTTCGGCCAGACGGATCGGAAAGGCGATGTGGTTCGAATAGTGCCGGATGATGCGCTGCAGCTGCCAGGTCGACAGCAGATCCTTGTGATCGTCGCGGATCGTCAGGGTAATGCGGGTGCCCTGCGCCTCTCGCTCGATCGATTCGAGCTGGTACTCTCCCTCGCCCTTCGAGGACCAGCGCAGACCGTTGGCCGCCGGCTCGTCGGCCCGGCGGGTTTCGACGACGACTTCGGAGGCGACGATAAAGGCCGAGTAGAAACCGACGCCGAACTGGCCAATCAACGCCGCGTCCTTCTGCTTGTCGCCCGACAGGGACTCGAGAAACTGCTTGGTACCCGAACGCGCAATCGTGCCGAGGTTGTCGATGACTTCCTCGCGGTTCATTCCGATGCCGCGATCGGAAACAGTCAGCGTGCCGGCCTCGGCATCGAATCGAATATCGATTGAGAGATCCTGATCGGCGCCCTTGAGCGCCTCGTTGGTCAATGCTTCGAAGCGCAGCTTGTCGCTGGCGTCCGAGGCGTTGGAAATCAGTTCTCGCAGGAAGATCTCGCGGTTCGAATACAGCGCGTTGATCATCAGCTTGAGCAGCTGATGGACTTCGGTATCGAACCGGCGGGTTTCCGGGGCGTTTGCTTCAGTCATGGCGGCGAAATTACGTTTGTCTGGACTGCTCACGAAGTGGGCGCAAACGCCCCGGCTTTCAAGTGCGCCTTTTATTCCAGCCCCAGGCCGAGAACGTCTTTCCCCTGGCGGAACTTCACATCGACCGGGATACCGGCGGTGTCGATGCGGTCGAGATCGGACTGGAGCTCCTCGCCGATCACCCCCAGTTCGTCGAGCATGCGGCCGGCCTTGTCGTAGTCGCCGTCGCCCTGCATGACCAGGATCTCTTCCGACAGCGCGTCGATGGCTTCACTGAATCGCTCGGGAATGACGCGGTAGTGACCGTTGTCGTCGCGCTCGAAGGCGCCGAAGTCGGCGAAGTAGTTGAAGCGCATCATGTTGGCGCGCCCGTGCGCACTGGCCGCGCCGAAGCGCACCGAGCGGAAGATGCCGGCGAGGAAGGTGACGTAGTAATCCATGATGTCACCCTCGATCTCCCCCGCCTCATGGAGCTCACGCACCATGTAGAGGCCCAGCACGTCGGCCTTGCCTTCCTCGTGCGGGCTGGCGTGTTCCTTCAGCGCGGCGCGCACCGTGCCCTCCCCGTCGACGAGGTTCTTGATCCCCAGGCCGTGCGCGACCTCGTGGAACATCGTGTTGCCAAAGAAGGCGTCGAACGAGACGTGGCCGCGCTGCTCCTCGGCAATCACCACATCGGCGATCGGCAGCAGGATGCGATCGAACTTCGCTCGCATGGCGTTCTTCAGCTGGGAACGACGCGTGCCCTTGGCCAGCTGCACCTCTTCGTCGTTGGGCAGGTTCACGGCAATGGTCTTGGAGCCGGCATTGGAGTCGCCGGCGTAGTAGACGACATCGTAGGCGTTGAGCTCGGCGTCACCGCCGGGCTGTTCGGCCTTGTAGGCCTCGGGCACGGGAAGGTCGCGCTGGAGCTCGGGCAGGAACTCGGCGAATCGGGCCAGGCGCTCGCTCCATTCCAGGTCCTTGATCAGAACGTAGGCCTCGAAGGCGGCCTTGGCGCCGTAGCGCTGGTCCTCGTAGGTTTCGATC
Source organism: Lysobacterales bacterium (assembly GCA_034520805.1). GTDB lineage: Bacteria > Pseudomonadota > Gammaproteobacteria > Xanthomonadales > Wenzhouxiangellaceae > Wenzhouxiangella. The sequence continues at coordinate 247,455 of JAXHNG010000003.1, forward strand.
GGGCCGTAGATCAAGTCGACCTTGTTGCCCTCGACGTCCATCCAGGCCAGGTCGGAGGGCTGGTAGCGATTGGTGCGCAGCGCGTCGGCGCGCAGCGCCAGGTAACGGGCAAAACTCTCGTTCTCGGCCAGCTCGGCCGCTCTCTCGAGCAATACGGCCGCATCGTTGAGGCGCTCGGCGTAGAACTCGTTGTAGGGCTCGACCGTCAGCTCGCCCGCGTCGTCGCGGCGTATCAGGCTGTAGAGGTCGTCCTTGCGGCGGTCCTCGAGCGCCTCGAACTCGGCATCGGTCATGTCGGCCGGGTAGAAATTGGCGCCGGCCGGCTTCTCGCCATAGCCGGCCACGAAAGGCCGGTTGCCGGCAAGACGATCCCAGGGGCCGTAGTTGATGCGGGCGAACTCGCGGGTGGCCTCGTCATCAATGCGTTCGAGCAGGGCGTCGCGGTCACCGAAGGCCTGGTGCCAGAACAGGTCATCCATGATGCGGCTGGCATCGATGAGCACCGCCACCATCTCGCGCTGGTCGTCGCTGAGGTGGCCCAGGTCGGCTTCGAGCGTGAATTCCGAGTAGATATCCGGCCTTGCATCGGCAACGGCTGCGCCGTCTTCGGCGGTCGCGCTCGCCGGCGCTTCGGCGACCTGGTTTGATTCGGCAGTTGATTCAGCGGATGCGGATGCATCTGCTCCGCTGGACGCGTTGTCCTCGCCAGAACCCCCGCAGGCGGTCAGGAAAAAACAGAATGCAAGGGCGAAAATCGACTTGTTCATGGGCCAGCCTCCATCAAGCTGTGGGAATCACGAGGGCTGCATTCTAACCCCGCCGGCCGATGGACCCGTTTGCAACTAGTCGGCGGCCCTCGCATAATTGGCGCCCCAGCCGGAACCGGCGCCATCGCGGTCCGGGCATCGACAACTACAAACAGCGAAACCAGCGAATGCGGCAACGCTTTCACGTCACCATTTCAGATTATCGCGGCTCACGCCATTTCACGCTTGACCAGCTCGTCCAACGCGTCATAGCCGGCGCCGGCATCGGGCTGGCCGTTGTCCTCATCGTCGGCGGCGTGAGCATCTTCCTGCTCTCCGGCCGGGTCGGGGCGCTCAACGGGCAGGTGGCAGAGCTCAGCGCCGAAAAAGCGACCATTCGGGCCGACAAGCAGCGCCTGGCCGAACAGCGTCGTGAGCTCGAAAGCGAAGTTCAGCGGCGCAGCCGGGAGCTGGCCGTTCTCGGCGGTGAGCTTGAGCGCATCGAAGGCCTCGTCGGCCTGGATCATGTCCAGGATCGCCCGCTGGCCCAGCGGGTCGACATCGCGGCCCAGACGGCGTTCGAAAAGCGCCTGATGCTGCGCTCCATTCCCAGCGGATTTCCGGTTCAATCGGGCCGGGTAACCAGCGATTACGGCATGCGTCTCCATCCTATTCACAACCGCGAAACGCTCCACGGCGGCGTCGACCTGCGCGCCAGGCGCGGCACGCCCATCTACGCCACCGCCGACGGCGTGGTCGAGTGGGCGGCCACGCATGAAAGTTCCGGGCTGGGAAAGATGGTCAAGCTGATTCACAACTATGGCTTTGCAACGATTTTCGGCCATCTCGACGACATTGAGGTCACGTCGGGAAGCTACGTCAAGCGAGGCGATCTGCTGGGTTATTCAGGCAACACCGGCCAGTCCGCCGCACCGCACCTGCATTACGAGGTGCGCTACCTGCAGCGTCGCCTCGATCCCTCGCCCTTCCTGCGCTGGTCGCTGGAAGATTACGACGTATTGTTCAGCGAAGAGGAGCGTGTTCAATGGGAATCATTAACCGAGGTCGTCCGGACGGCAGCCAGCACGCCGGAACGACCGTCATTGCAGCAGGTTCAAGGCTTGTCGGCGACCTTGCCCTGAGCGACAACCTGCACGTCGACGGACGCATCGAGGGAACGGTTCGCTCCGAGGCGGAGGTCGCCATCGGGCAAGAAGGCCATATCGAAGGCGATGTTCAGGCCGACCACATCGTCGTCAGCGGCGGGTTCGCGGGCAATATCGACGCACGTCGGCTGGAAATCGTCAGCGGCGGTCGCGTGGACGGGGACATCAGCGTCGCCGAGCTGGTGATCGAACCGGGCGCGTTTTTCAACGGCAACAGCCGCATTCGCGACGCCGAAGCCCCGCGCCAGCAGACGCAAGCTTTCGGCTCGGCCGAAAAAACCGCGAAACACGCCGAAAAGGGAACGGACGAGAAAGGAGGGGGCGAGAAGCGAACCGACAAGAAATCCGTCGCCGGTTGACCTTTCAGACCCTGCCCCCTGAATCCTGGCCCCTTCAACGCAAAAAGGCCAGCCCGATGGCTGGCCTTTTCGCGTTCGGAGCGTTGCCTGGTTCAGCCGTTGGCGCGCTTACGCCCAGCGCCCGAAAGCTTTTCCTTGATTCGAGCAGCCTTGCCTTCCAGGTTGCGCAGGTAGAAGAGTTTGGCGCGCCGCACCTTGCCCTTGCGCTTGACTTTGATCGACTCGATCAGCGGGCTGTAGGTCTGGAAAACACGTTCGACACCGGTGCCATGCGATACCTTTCGGACGGTAAACGCCGAGTTAACACCGCGGTTGCGCTTGGCGATGCACACACCCTCAAAGGCCTGTACACGCTGGCGATCACCCTCGCGAACCCAGAGATTGACCACGATCGTGTCGCCCGCCGCGAAAACCGGAATCTCGCGTTCGGTCTGTTCTTTGTTGATTTCGTCGATGATATTGCTCATGACTGCCTGTTCCCGATTGCGCATTGACTTGAGCGCGTTGACTAAGCGCGCGCTTCATTTGCCCCACCCGGGGCAAGCAAGCCGGTAATTGTAACCGCTTTTTCAGTTCTTGTCTTGTTCAGGGTCGGAAAATTCCGCCAGCACCTGCTCATCCGCCGCGTCGAGCCCCCGCGCCTTCAGCAGATCGGGACGCCGCAGGCGCGTGCGCTCGATGGCCTGGGCACGACGCCAACGATCGATTCGAGCGTGATCGCCGCTGCGCAGAACGCCCGGCACATCGCGCCCGCGCCAGGATTCCGGGCGCGTGTAGTGCGGGCAATCGAGCAGCCCGTCCGAGAAGGAATCCTGCTCTGCCGACAGCTCGTGACCGAGCACGCCCGGCAGCAGGCGCACCACGGCGTCGATCATCACCACGGCCGCCGGCTCCCCGCCGGAGAGCACGAAATCGCCAATCGACCATTCTTCGTCAACCAGTGATTCCATCACTCGCTCGTCGATGCCCTCGTAGCGCCCGCATACGAGCATCAGCCGGTCGCGTTGCACCAGTTCCCGCACGGCCGCCTGATCCAGCCGCCGACCCTGCGGACTCAGGCAACCAACCCGCACATCGCCATCAGCGCCGCGCGCCGATTCGATAGCCTGCGCCAGCGGTTCGGGCCGCATCACCATGCCGGGACCGCCGCCGTAGGGCCGATCGTCGACGCTGCGGTGAACGCCTTCGGCGTAATCGCGCGGATTCCAGCACTCGAGTTGCACGCGACCTTCGGAGATGGCGCGGCCCGTCAGGCCGAGTTGCCTCAGCGACTGAATCCAGTCGGGGAAGAGCGTGACGACGTCGATGCGCGAGAGCATGCCGCTAGTGTACCCCGTCACTCATATTTGTCTTATAGAGCGCCGTACAAACCCGATCGCGGCGTTGGCGCTCGTGCAAAGGGGCCCACCCTTCCCGGCGAGCGCCGCCTTGCGCTCGGGCTTGTACGGCGCTCTATAAGTAACAATATGAGCGACGGGGTACACTAAACCGGCTCGGTCCACTCGGTCGGCCAGTCGACCGTGATGCGACCGCCGGCCAGGTCGACCTCGCGCACGAACTCGCCGACCACGAAGGGAATCAGCACGGGGCCGTCCCCGCCGCGGATGTCGAGCACGTCGTGAGCGCCGGTCTCCTGCATTTGCTCGACCCGGCCGTAGACATGGCCCTGGAGATTGACCACTTCCAGGCCGATCAGGTCGTGCCAGTAGTATTCACCGGGCTCGGGCTCGGGGAGCGTCGAGCGGTGGACGCGAATGACCTGTCGACCGAGTGCAGCCGCCTGCTCGGGTGTATCGATGCCGCTCAGCTTGACCAGCAGCCGGGGGCCCGACTGCTGCCAGTGCTCGATATCAAGAGGTTCGCCGCGCTCGCCAACAAGCCACGGCTGGTAGTCGAATATGGCGACGGGCGGGCGGGTGTCGGACCAGACCTTGACCCAGCCGCGAACGCCCCAGGGGCCGTTGAACCGGCCGACGACGACCGATTCGTCAGCGCTCACGGTTTCAGGCCGCGGACTGCGCCCGACGTGCTTCGTTGGCGAGATCACGAACGCGCTCGGAAATCTGCGCGCCCTGCCCCAACCAGTAGTCCACGCGCTCGACATCGAGACGCAGGCGCTCGTTCTGGCCGCGCGCCACGGGATTGAAGAACCCGAGACGTTCGATGTTGCGACCATCGCGGGCGTTGCGACTGTCGGTCACGATGATGTGATAGAAGGGCTGCTTCTTGGCGCCGCCCCGGCTCATGCGGATCTTGACCATGTTCTCTCCTGAAACGCCGCAGAGACGGTAACGCTCCGCGACTTGCAATTGCTGAATTCGGCAAACCCGCAATTCTAGCGGATTGTGGCGGCGTTGGAAAGGGTTGATTGAAACCCGCGTAGGTCGGGGTTACATCCCCGACGGACGACGTTTCGTGATCCGCCACCGGGTACTCATGCGCATGCCCGTCAGAACGGAGGTCCGTGTATGAGCGCCGAGTGGGGGCTAGGGATATCTCGTCCGTCGGGGATGTAACCCCGACCTACGCAGGCCTCGCCGTGCGTGCTCAGAAAGGCATCCCACCACCACCACCGGGCATTCCGCCGGGCAGGCGTTTCATCATCTTGGCCATCGCGCCCTTGCTGCCGACCTTCTTCATCATCTTCTGCATCTGCTTGTGCTGCTTGAGCAGGCGATTGACGTCCTGGATCTGCAGGCCCGAGCCGGCCGCGATCCGGCGCTTGCGCGACCCCCTGATGATGTCCGGGTAGCGCCGCTCCTTGGGTGTCATGGAATTGATGATCGCCACCATCCGCCGGGTCTGGCTGTCGTCGACCTGGGACTTGACCGCATCGGACAGATTGCCCATGCCGGGCAGCTTGTCCATCAGCGCACCCATGCCACCGAGCTTGTCCATCTGCTGCAGCTGGTCGCGGAAATCGTCGAGCCCGAATCGACGGCTGCCCTTGCCGACCTTCCCGGCCAGTTTCTTGGCCTGTTTCTGGTCGACCTTGCGCTCGACGTCCTCGACCAGGCTGAGTACGTCGCCCATGCCGAGGATGCGCGAAGCCAGCCGGTCGGGGTGAAAGGGCTCGAGTCCGTCGACCTTCTCGCCCGTACCGAGGAACTTGATCGGCGCACCGGTAACGTGACGCACCGAGAGTGCCGCACCACCGCGGGCGTCACCATCGGTCTTGGTCAGCACCACGCCGGTCAGCGGCAAGGCATCACCGAAGGCCTTGGCCGTGTTGGCCGCGTCCTGGCCGGTCATGGCATCGACCACGAACAGCACTTCGGCCGGATTGACGGCGGCGTGGACGCGCCGAATCTCGTCCATCATCGCCTCGTCGACGGCCAGCCGACCGGCGGTATCGAGTATCAGCACGTCGGCGAACTGCTTGCGCGCCCGATCGAGTGCGTCCTCGGCGATGCGAACCGGATCGGCGGTTTCGTCGGAACGGAAGAAGCCGGCTTCGACCTGCTCGGCCAGGGTCTCGAGCTGGTCGATGGCAGCCGGCCGGTAGACGTCGCAGCTCGACAACATCACTTTCTTGCCCTGGCGCTCCTGGATATGCCGGGCCAGCTTGCCGGCGGTGGTGGTCTTGCCCGCGCCCTGCAGGCCGGCGAGCAGGATGACCACCGGCGCCTGGCGTTCCAGGGCCAGCGGCGAGCTCTCGTCGCCAAGCACGTGCTTGAGCTCTTCGTGAACAACCTTGACCAGGGCCTGGCCCGGTTTGAGCGCCTTGCTGACTTCCTGACCCACGGCGCGATCGCCGACCCGGGCGATGAAATCCTTGACCACGGGCAGGGCGACGTCGGCCTCGAGCAATGCGACGCGGACCTCACGCAGGGATTCGCGGATATTGTCCTCGGTCAGCCGGCCGCGGCTCCTGAGCCGTTCGAGCGAACCGGAAAGTCGTTTACTGAGCTGATCAAACATGAGAATGCTTCTTGCGTCGGTCTTAAGACATTATACTGGGCGAAGGTCTACTTCAGTCGTTGATCCTTGGACAAGTACGCGATTTTCCACCTCATACCCATCGCCATCTACCTGGGCGCTGCCGGCAACCTGGTCCTGGCCGAATTGCGCGACCGGCGGCAGTTTCGCCACGCCGGGCTGTTCTTCTCGGCGATGGGCGTCGTACTCCACGGCTACGCTCTCTCGCTTGCGATAGATGCCCCGGTCGGCTGGGACGCGAACTTCATCAACGTGCTGTCGCTGGCGGCCCTGCTGATCACCAGCACCCTGCTCGTCACCGCCGTCGCCTCGCGCGCCAGCGAGGCCCTGATCATAGCCCTCCCCGGCGCGGCTCTTTGCGTGGCGCTTGAGTGGCTTGTGCCGATCGACGCGCTCATTCTCGACGACATCTCGGCGACGACCCGGCTGCACATCGTCAGCTCGCTACTCGCCTACAGCCTGCTGAGCATTGCCGCGATCAACGCCCTGATGCTGGCGACCCAGGATTACGCACTGCGCCACCCGACGATGGTACGCCGACTTGAATTCCTGCCGCCATTGACGGTCATCGAGACGATCATGTTCCGGCTGATCGGGGCCGGCTGGCTGCTGCTCACCCTCAGCCTGATTTCCGGCCTGGTGTTCGTCGACAACATCTTCGCCCAGCACCTGGTTCACAAGAGCGCGCTATCGATCCTGTCGTGGCTACTGTTCGGCCTGCTGTTGCTGGGCCGCTGGCGGATGGGCTGGCGCGGCCGCCGGGCAGTACGCTGGACACTCATCGCGATGATGATGCTGGCAGTCGCCTATTTCGGCAGCAAGCTGGTTCTCGAGGTCTTCCTGGATCGCGGCTGGCAGACCCCGCCCCGGGGCTGACGTCATGTCCGAAGCACCCCTGCCCGCCCTGTTCATCCTGCTGGCCATACTGATCGTGCTGTCGGCGTTCTTTTCCAGTTCGGAAACCGGCCTGGTCGCCCTCAACCGTTACCGCATGCGCCACCACGCCAACAACGGTCACCGCGGCGCCCGCCTGGCACAGCGCCTGCTGGCCAAACCCGAGCGGATGTTCGGGATCATCCTGCTGGGCAACAACATGGTCAATATCCTGGCCGCTTCGGTGTCCACCGTCATCGCCATCAGGATGCTGGGCGACTCGGGCATCCTGGCCTCCACCCTGGCACTCACGGCCGTGATCCTCGTGTTCGCCGAAGTCGCCCCCAAGACGCTGGCCGCCCTCAAACCCGAACGCATCGCCTACCCTGCCAGCTACGTGCTGGTGCCGCTGCTCAAGGTGCTCTACCCGGCGGTCTGGCTGGTCAACCTGCTGGCAGCCACCCTGCTTCGCCCCTTCGGCGCCCACAAGGCCGGCGCCCAGGATTCAATCAGTCGCGAGGAGTTGCGCACCCTGGTCAAGGAAGAAGGGCGGCATATTTCCCTCGACCACCGCCAGATGCTGATCAACATCCTCGACCTGGAGCATGGCTCGGTCGACGACGTCATGGTGCCGCGCCAGGACATTGTCGGCATCGACCTCGAAGCCGACTGGGACGAGATACTGCAGACGCTCGAGAACAGCATTTTCACGCGCCTGCCCGTGTGGCGCGGAGACCTCGAGAACATGATCGGGCTGCTGCACATCCGGTCCGTTCTGCCCGGGCTTACGCAAGGGCGTATCAACCGCAGCGCGCTGGAGAAGGGCATCCGCTCGCCCTACTACGTGCCGGAGGGCACGCCGCTTACTCAACAGCTGCTTGAGTTCCAGACGCGCGAACGGCGGCTTGGGCTGGTGGTCGACGAGTATGGCGACATCCAGGGCCTGATCACGCTCGACGACATCCTCGAGGAAATCGTCGGCGAGTTCACCACAGAACGCGGCAACCGCCAGCGCCTGGTCCGCAAACTCGAAAACGGTGACTGGATCGTCGACGGCGGGGCGACCTTGCGCATGCTTAACCGTCGCTACGACTGGGAGTTGCCGACAAGCGGCGCAAAGACCCTCAACGGCCTGATCCTCGAACACCTCGAATCCCTGCCCGACGGCCGTACCAGCCTGCGCATTGGCCGCCACATCTTCACGATCGTCGACATGGTCGACAAGCGCATCCGCAAGGTGCAGGTGCGGCAGGTGCGGTGATCACCCCTCCGTCGCCGCCATCAATTGCGCGACGAGCCTCGGCCAGTCGATCAGGCGTCGATGGCCGACCACGTCCAGGTGCGGCAGGCCGCGGCCCTCGACAATGTAGAACCCGCCCGATTCGTGCGGCGCCACACCGTCAATGTGGCAGATATTTCGGTCGAGGCGGCAAGCCAGGCCGGCGCGGCGATAGGGAAATTCCTCGAACATCCGAAGCACCGTGGCGCCGATGGCCGCCGCGCCCCCGCCCAGGCGGGAGAGGTTTTCCACGGCGCGCTGGCTGATTCGCCGGCGCGGGACGTCTTCGTGCGTGAACAGGCGCGCGTCCATGGCCACCGGCTGCCAGTCGAGCAGGCGCAGGTCATGCATCCAGCCCGACAACTCGCCTTCCATGTGGCCGAAGTTGAACGCACCGGTCAGCTCGGCCAGGTCGAGGCGATCGATCTCAACCTGCGCTGCCAGCGCCGGCAGCGAACCGAAAGGGCGCTCGATCACGAGCTCGCTCAACCGAATGCCACCGGAAAACGCCGCCACGTCGATTCCCCCGGTGAAGGCGATCTGATCACCGCTCAAGGTGATGCCCGGGAACTGTCCCGACAGGGCGCCGCCAAAAACCGGGAATCCCAGCATCCGGGTCAGCTCCGCCAAGTCGAGCGGCTCGATACGCGCATCCAGCCCAACCGACGGACTGCCATCCACTCGCGCATCGACTGCCAGGCGGTCGATCACCACGGCGCCGTCGAGCAGTGGAAGACGCAGGGGCTGTTCCAGCGCCCAGTCGGCGGGCGCTCCACCGACAAGCAGTCGGGATGCACCGAACGCCAGACTGAACAACTCCAGCGCCCCCCATTCCAGATCAGCCTCCACCCGCCCCGAACCGCGGCGAACGTTTCCGTTCACCGATTCGAGGGCAAACCGACCGGCCGCATCGCGCACGCTGAAATCGTCCAGCCCGAGCGATAACGATTCGAGTCGACCGGACAGCCACCGGGCGGAAGCCGTGAGCGTGCCACCGGTCGCCAGATCCCCGAACCCCCTGGCCGAAGCCGGCCCGTCACCCCAGCGGCGCCAGCCGCCTGGCAGTTGCAGTCGCGCCTCGTCGATGGTCAACTCCGCCAGTCGCCATCCCTGAGCGCCGGATTCGAGGCGCATGGCGCCTTGCGCCTCGACCAGACCACCGTCGTCCAGGGTCAGCGCATCCAGGGCGATGTGACTGCCGGGTTCGAACTCGCCGACAACCTCGATCACCAGAGGCTTTTCCGGTGGCGGCAGATAGACTGGACCGACCAGCATTTCACCTTTGTGCTGCTGCAACCCGGCCGAAAACCCGACCGCCTCACCCCCAGCCCAACCGTTGATCTCGCCGGTGATGTCCAGCGCCAGCCCGGCACCGGCGACCCGCCCATCCTGGCGATCGAAACCGGCCTGATCCAGGCTCAATTCGAAGCTGATCTGTTCATCCGAGAGCTCGATCAACCCGTCCGCCCGTCCCTCCAGCACGCTCAGGTCCAGCATCGCCAGAAAGCCGGCGGGCAGCGCGGCAAGCTCGAAATCCGCCAGGCGCAGCGTGGCGTCGAGCGATTGTTCGTCCGACCACTGAAGCCGCCCGGACAGGCCATGTCCGTCGAGCTCGAAGGTCATCCCGCTGCCCCGCGCCGGCTCGGCGAGTCGTCCGCTCAAGCGTGGACCATCGTCGCCAGGAAGCCATTCGAATCGCCCGTCGGCACAGCGGGGACGACCCTGCCGCCATCCGCCGTCGGCGCATTCGACGCTGAGCCTGCCGCGCAATCCCGCGAGGTCCAGACCGACGATATCGACCTGCCACCGCAGGCCGTCCTGCGCTTCGTCCGTGTGCGCGATTGTCAGATGCGCCGACTGCCACTGGACGACGCCCGCTCGACCCGCCCGGGATTCGATCGTCAGGCGGCTGTCGCTGGCGGCGGCCGCTCCTTCAACCAATAGCAGCAAGACCAGCAACAAGGTTTTGCCGGCTCCGACGCTCGGGTAAGATGAAAACCATGGAAACGGAGACATCACGCTACTCGATTGACAGCCTTGCGGTGCTGGTGGTCGACGACCACCGCATCAACCGTGAGTTTCTCGGCACCGGCCTGAGTCGCGTGGTCGGGCGGGTGGCCCTGGCCGAAGACGGCCCAGGCGCCATCGAAGTGTGCAAACGCGAGGATTTCGATGTGATTCTCATGGATCTGCACATGCCGCGCATGGATGGACTGGCCACGGCCAACAGAATACGCGATCTCGACACGCGTTCGGCCCACGCCCAGATGGTGGCCCTGACCGCCGACGCCCGGCCCGAGGAACGGCTGAGGCTGCTCGAAGCCGGTTTCGACGACTACCTCAACAAGCCCATCAGCATTCCCGACCTTGTACGGGCAATCGAGAGCTTGTTCAATCCCGGTGCCCGGCGCTCGCCGCGCGAACAGCCGGCGGCGCCAACCCAGCTCCTGGATCGAAGCCGCGCCCTGGCCGCGGCCAACGGTGACGCCGAACTCGCGGCGAGGCTACAGGACATGCTCTCGCGCGAGCTCGACGAAAAACTGCCCCAGCTCGATCGAATGATCGCCGCGCGCGCCTACGGGGATGCCGCCGAACTACTGCACCAGTGGGCGGGTGCCGGCGGCTACGCCGGCGCCACGCGCATGACACAGGCCTGCCGCATGTTGCGCCAGCGGCTGTTGTCCGGGCTCGACAGTTCGCCGGGAACGTCCTATATCAATTTCCTGCGCATCGCCCACGCCACGCGGCAGACACTGCGCCACATCTGAAGCCGGTCAGTGTCCGACGATCAGACGCCGCATTTCCCGCACCGCGGCATCGAGGCCCGTGAAGATCGCGCGCGAAACGATGGCGTGGCCGATATTGAACTCGGCGATGCCGTCGATGGCGGCCACGGGGCGAATATTGTGGTAGTCGAGACCGTGACCGGCGTTGACGACCAGGCCGAGCCGCCGGCCCATCTCGACCCCTTCTCGTAACCGCGCCAGCTCTTCACCGGCACGCCGCCCGCGGGCTTCGGCGTAGGCGCCCGTGTGGAGCTCGACCACCGGCGCGCCAACGGCCGCGGCCAGTTCGAGTTGCGCCGGATCCGGATCGATGAACAGGCTGACACGAACACCCGCGGCCGCCAGGCGCTCGCAGGCAGCAGCGATCCGCTCGCGACCGGCGCGAACATCCAGCCCGCCTTCGGTCGTCAGTTCTTCGCGGCGTTCGGGTACGAAGCACACGTCGCTCGGCCGCAGGCTCTCGGCGATGGCGATCATTTCGTCGGTGACCGCCAGTTCGAGATTCATCCGCGTCCCGATCGTTGCTGCCAGCAGCCGGACATCTTCGTCCTGGATATGCCGGCGATCCTCGCGCAAGTGAATCGTGATGGCGTCGGCGCCGGCCTGCTCGGCCACCAGTGCGGCCTGCACGACCGAGGGATGGTGCCCCCGCCGCGCCTGTCTCAGCGTGGCGACATGGTCTACATTGACGCCCAGCAGGGCCTCGCTCATGACTCGTTTCCTCCTGTGTTGCGGGTTGCCGAACCGGACAGCAGCCGGCGCGAGGCCAGCTCGCGACCGCCTAGGTGGTGATCGATCAGCAGGCGCATCAGCTCGCGCATCTGTCGCGCCGTCTCGCGATCGTCGGTGCGGCCGGATTGCAGCGCCCGAACGGCGCTGCCCCTAAACACGCCCGGGCCGGGCCGCTCGACCGGCACGAAGCCTGCTTCCGGCTGCAAATGATACAGGCCCTCGGGGGAAATGACTTCACCGCTGGCCGCATCGAACTCGAAATCCGGGGCCACGCCCATGCCCTCGAGCAAGGCGCGCTCGAAGCGCCGCAGAAGCAGCGACTGCAGCTCCGCGCCGCGGGCAAGGCCGTCGAAAACGGCACCGCAGGCGTCGAAGACCCCGGGGTGTGGATCATCGCGCTCGAGCAAGCGCAGCAACAGCTCGTTGACGTAGAGCCCGCACCACAGCGCCCGGCCCGATAGCGCCTGCCGCGGGCCGTTCGATTCCAGGGCGGTCAAGGTACCCATCTCGCCGCGCCGCGACCAGGAAGCCACCAGCGGCGTGAAAGGTTCGGCCAGCCCACGCCAGGCCGAGCGGGCCGAACGCGCGCCCTTGGCAACCAGGCCCACGCGCCCGTGTTCGCGGGCGAAGAACTCGATAAGCAGGCTCGACTCGCGCCAGGGACGGCGGTGAATGACCCAACCCGGCTGCTGCTCGACGCGAACCATCAGCCGTCGCGGCTGTAGCCTAGCTCGTCCAGGGCGCCCTCGTCGTCCATCCAGTCCGTCCGCGTCTTGACATGCAGTTCGAGGTGAACGCGTTCGCCGAAAAGGTCGGCCATCGCCAGGCGCGCGCGCGTCCCCACGCGCTTGAGAACCTGGCCGGCCTTGCCGATCACCATGCCCTTGTGCCGATCGCTGGCGACGAGGATCAGCGCGTCGACCTCGACCCGGGACGGCGTGCGCTCGAATCGCTCGATCACAACGGTCGCACCGTAGGGAATCTCCTGGTGGAGCTGCAGCATCAGCTGCTCGCGCACCAGCTCGGCAGCCAGGAAGCGTTCGGACTTGTCGGTGAAAAGATCGGAATCAAATACCGGATCGGCCTCGGGCAGGTGCCTGAAGACTTCCTCAAGCAGGTCGTCAAGCCCCTTGCGCTTGTGTGCCGAAAGATAGACGACCGCGTCGAACCCGACTTCCGAAGTCAACTTGGCGGTCATCTCGAGCAGCCGCGCCCGATCGTCGAGCAGGTCGATCTTGTTGAAAGCCAGAATCTTCGGCGTCTCCAGCTGGCCGATCATCTCGAGCACCATCCGGTCTTCATCCGTCAAGCGTGTGGCGTCGACCAACATGACGACGAGGTCCACACCCAGACGAGTGTCGGCGGCAACCCGGTTGAGCCGACGATTGAGCGCGTGATCGCGCCGGCGGTGCAGCCCGGGCGTATCGACGAATACAGCCTGCCCCTCCGGTCGGGTCACGATACCCGTGATGCGGTGGCGGGTCGTCTGGGGCTTGTGCGTGACGATGGCCACGCGTTCGCCCACCAGCGCATTGAGGAGGGTCGACTTGCCGGCGTTAGGACGGCCCAGCAGGGCCACGTAACCACTGTGCGTTCTGGACATCGATCAGCTCGCGTTGTCTTTGGCGGCGGCGTGTCTGGCGTTGGACTCGAACAGGACCTTGAGCCTGTCGTGCATCAGCTTTGCAGCGGCCTGTTCGGCCTTGCGCCGGCTGCCGGCCTCGGCCCGCACGGGGTCGGCGAGAGAGCCGGCCCGGCACTCGACCTCGAAGCGCTTGGCATGATCGGCCCCGGACTCGGCCATGACGCGGTACTCGGGCAAGTCATGGCCGCGACCTTGCAACAACTCCTGCAGACGTGTCTTGGGATCCTTGAGACTGTCGGCGTCCGGCAGGTCGGCCAGACGATCGGCGAACAGCTCGCAGATCACACGCCGGGCCTCCGGGAAGCCGCCGTCAAGATAGACCGCTCCGATCAGTGCCTCGACGACATCGGCCAGGATGGACTCGCGCAGGAAACCGCCGCTCTTGAGCTCGCCCACACCCAGGCGCAGGTGATCGCCGAGTTGAAGCTCGGTAGCCAGTTTTGCCAGGGTGATATCACGAACCAGACGCGAGCGCAGCCGGCTCAGGTCGCCCTCGGCCGCATGGGGTCGGGCATGGAAGAGCTGCTCGGCGATGACGAGGTTCAACAGGCTGTCGCCGAGAAACTCGAGGCGTTCGTAGTGGCGCGGCCCGCAGCTGCGGTGCGTCAGTGCCTGCTCAAGCAGACCGACATCACCGAACCGGTAGTCGATGCCGGGAATTCGATCGATTCGTTCAATTGCGGAGCGGTTCGGCACTTCTGAATTTGATGAGAGCGTCGATGTTGCCGATCAGGTGCTGCTGGACCTGGTATTCCACAATCAGCTGAACCCCGTCTCCACGTTCGATGGTGATGTGCTCGGGCTCGACGTAATCGACGTAGCTGACGCCCAAACGCCGGATCAGGTCGCGGCGAATGGTGTTGGGCGGCTTGTTCGCCGAACCCGGCTCGGACGCCACGGCCTTGACTTCGCTCGTCACCGACATGTGGTTCAGGTAGATGGGCACGAGCTTGATGCCGATATAGGTGAAGAAGAGAACCAGAACAAGAACGAACATGAAGCCGAGCAGGCTCAAGCCGCGCTGATTACGCATTGATTTCATTGTTACCGATCCCTCTGGTTTTCGACGCCCTCTCGATCACTGGATTCTATCACCGATTCGGCCGAAGTCGACACAGCCGCGCGAGCAGTCCCAGTGCATCCAGATACGCACCGCCTTGCCGACCAGGTTTTCCTCCGGCACGAACCCCCACGAGCGGCTGTCGAGCGACTGATCCCGGTTGTCGCCCATGACGAAGTAGTGCCCTTCAGGCACCGTCACCGACTCAACGCGCCTGTTTGGCCGGCGCGGATAGAGCACGATGGGGTGCGGTTCGTCCGTCAGATACTCAAGACGCTTGACAGGACTGCTCCCGGGCGGGTTGCGGTTGAGGCCGACCCCCTCCCAGGGACCGGCCGCTTCCTGCTTGATCGGCTCGCCGTTGATGTAGACCTGCTTGTCACGATAGGTGACCGTATCACCCGGCAAGCCGACCACGCGCTTGATATAGTTGATCCGCTCGTCCTCGGGAAACCGAAAAACGATGACGTCACCGCGCTCGGGCTCACCGGTCTCGACGATCTTACTGTTGAGCACGGGCAACCGCAGGCCGTAAGCGTATTTATTGACGACGATGAAATCGCCGATCCACAGGGTCGGAATCATCGAACCGGACGGAATCTTGAACGGCTCGAACAAAAAGGATCGGAATACCAGCACGAGGACCAGGACGGGAAAGAGCGAGCCGACGACCTCGACCGTCTTGTGCGCCCCCTGCGGCGCCTCTTCGTCACCATGGCGACGGCGGAAGTAAAACCGCTCGAAGAGCCAGAACACCGCCGTGACCAGCGTCAGAACGGTAAGAATGAGGGCGAAATCCAGATGCATTTTTTATTTCTCCTGGTCGGTTCGCAGCACGGCAAGGAAAGCTTCCTGCGGAATCTCGATCTTGCCGACCGACTTCATCCGGCGCTTGCCGGCCTTTTGTTTCTCGAGCAGCTTGCGCTTGCGGCTGACATCACCGCCGTAGCACTTGGCGGTGACGTTCTTGCGGTAGGCCTTGACCGTCGAGCGGGCAATGATATGCGAACCGACGGCCGCCTGGATGGCCACGTCGAACATCTGTCGCGGGATCAGCTCGCGCATGCGATCGGACAATTCCCGACCACGACGCTCGGCTTGGTCGCGGTGGACGATGGTCGACAGGGCATCGACTTTCTCGCCGTTGATGAGCAAATCCAGCCGCACGAACGGCCCCGCCTCGAATCGCAGGAAATCGTACTCGAACGAGGCGAATCCGCGCGAAACGGACTTGAGCCGGTCGAAGAAGTCCATCACCACTTCCGACATGGGCAGGGCGTAGGTCAGCTGAACCTGACCACCGATGAAGCGCATATCGCGCTGCTCGCCGCGCTTCTCCTCGCACAGGCCGATGACGCCGCCGACATAATCCTGGGGTACGAGAATGTTGGCGAGGATAACCGGCTCGCGAATCTCGGAAATCTTGTTGGCGGGGGGCAGACCGGACGGATTGTCGAGCGAGACGATCTCGCCGTCGCTCATCTCGAGCTCGTAGATCACCGTCGGCGCGGTCGTGATGAGGTCGAGGTCGTACTCGCGCTCGAGACGCTCCTGCACGATTTCCATGTGCAGCATGCCGAGAAAACCGCAGCGGAAGCCGAAACCCAGCGCCATCGAGGTTTCCGGCTCGAACTGCAGGGCCGAGTCGTTGAGCTGCAGCTTCTCGAGCGCTTCGCGCATGTCCGGGTAGTCAGACGCATCGATCGGGAAAATCCCGGCAAACACCCGCGGCTTGAGCGGCTTGAAGCCCGGAAGCGGCTTGTCGGCGGGCGTGCGCGCGCTGGTGATGGTATCGCCCACCGGCGCGCCGTGAACTTCCTTGATGCCAGCGGCAATGAAGCCGACCTGCCCGCAACCGATTGAGTCACGCTGGCTGCGCTTGGGCGTAAAAATACCCACCTGATCGGCCTGGTGCTCGTCACCCAGGGACATCACCCGGATCTTCTCGCCCTTCTTGAGGCGACCCTCCTTGATCCGGACCAGCGAATTGACGCCCAGATAATTATCGAACCAGGAGTCGATGATCAGCGCCTTCAACGGCGCATCGGGCTTGTCCTCCGGCGCAGGTATGCGCTTGACCAGTGCCTCGAGAATCTCGCGCACGCCGTCCCCGGACTTGGCGCTGACCAGCAGCGCGTCGGAGGCATCGATGCCGATAATGTCTTCGATCTGATGCTTGACGCGCTCGGGGTCGGCCGCCGGCAGGTCGATCTTGTTGATCACCGGGATGACTTCCAGGCCCTGCTCGACCGCCGTGTAGCAGTTGGCCACGCTCTGGGCCTCGACGCCCTGGGCGGCATCGACGACCAGCAAGGCACCTTCACAGGCGGCCAGAGAACGGGAAACCTCGTAGGAAAAATCCACGTGGCCCGGCGTGTCGATGAAATTGAGCTGGTAGACCTGACCGTCGTCGGCGTGGTAGTCGAGCGTGACGCTCTGGGCCTTGATGGTAATGCCGCGCTCACGCTCGAGATCCATCGAGTCGAGCACTTGCTCGGCCATCTCGCGTTCGGTCAGGCCCTCGCAAACCTGGATGAAGCGATCGGCCAGCGTCGACTTGCCGTGATCGACGTGGGCAATGATCGAGAAATTTCGAATGTAGCGGGTATCGGTCATCGGTCCTTCATCGGTGCGCAATCAGATCGCCCCCGCGGGATACGGGGGCGATCGCTGATTCAAAGATCATCGATTATACCGGCCCGAGCGGGCCGACGACCAACGGGATCATTCCGCGCCGCCGTCTTCCGGGCGATAGGCCAGGAAAGCGGTTGCGCCGTCGGGCTGCTGGACCAGCAATGCAACGGTGCGGCCGGGCTCGATCCCGGAGACCATCTGGTCGAAGTCTTCCATCCCGTCGATCGGCTGGTTGTTGATCATCAAGATCAACTGCCCGCGACGAATGCCGGCGCGGTAGGCGTTGTCGCTCTCGACATCGGCGATCAGGACACCGCCGTCGGGATCGCCGTAGCGTCCGCGAAGCTCTTCGGAAAGCGGCTCGACGATCAGTCCCAGCGCATTGGAGGGCGAAGCGTCGCCATCGCCATTCATGTCGCGTTCGACGCCATCGGCTTCACGCTCGCCGAGCGTGACCGCCAGCGTCTTGCGCTCGCCCCAGCGCCAAATGGTCATCTCGGCCTCGGTGCCGGGCCGCTCCATGCCCACCAAGGGCGGCAGCTCGGAGTGCCGGTCGATGGGGGTTCCGTCGAAGGCGAGGATCACATCACCCACCTCGATTCCGGCCTTGTCAGCCGGGCTGCCCGGCTCGACCCGGTTGATGAGCGCCCCGGCGGGCCGCTCGAGGCCCAGGGCGTCGGCCTGTTCGCGGCTGACCGCCTGCAGCTGCACGCCCAGGAAACCGCGCGCCACGCTGCCGGTTTCGAGCAACTGCTGGATGGAATTCTGCGCGACCTCGCTGGGAATCGAAAACGAGAGCCCGATATTGCCGCCGTGCGAACTCAGAATCCAGGAGTTGATGCCCACGACCTTGCCCTCGGTACTGATCAGCGGACCACCGGAATTGCCGCGGTTGATCGCCACATCGGTCTGGATGAAGGGCACGTACTGCTGACGGGCACCCTGGCTCCTGCCCTTGGCGCTGACGATGCCGGCAGTGACCGACTGCTCGAACTGGAAGGGCGAGCCGATGGCAATCACCCATTCACCGGGTTTGAGCGGTTCGGTCGAACCAAAATCCAGCGTCGGGAGGTCTTCGGCGTCGATACGCAACACCGCGATATCGGTCTCGGCATCGGAGCCGACCAGCTCGGCCTCGAACTCGCGCCGGTCGGAGAGGCGCACGATGATCTCGTCGGCCTCGTCGACGACGTGATGATTGGTCACGATCAGCCCGTCGGATTCGATGATAAAGCCGGAGCCGCCGCCCATGCGATCGGGCCGGCCGCGCCGGCCCGGCGGTTCGTCGAAGAAGCGCCGGAAAAACTCGGGCATGTCCTCTGGCATACGGCCTTCGTCTCGTGCGGCCTCGTCGGGCCGAGTGCCGAAACGCGTGGTTTCGATGTTGACCACGGCCGGAATCGAATCTTCGACCACGCCCGTGAAGTCGGGCTGGGCAAGCGCCGGCTGGACAGCCAGCACCAGGAGCACCAACACGGTTGACTTGAATATTGTTTGCATCGTGAGCAGTTCCTTGCTGTTTTTTAGCTTAGCGAAGAGTTGTTGTCTTCATCCTTGCATGACAAACTTTCGACGATCGGGTTCCATGCCGGCCGCATCCTGCGCGAGACCATTGTGGTTGCCAGCATGAAAGCACAGAGGCCGACTCCGAGCGCGGCGAGATCGCCGTACGCGGTCCCGGAGGCGGCGGTCTGGCCGAGGGCGGCGCCAGCGAGAAAACCGACCAGCGGCAGCCCGTAATGCAAGCCCGCGGCCAGGGCGAGCTGCTTCGGTTCAATGCCGACCCGCACCCACTCGCTGCCGGAAATAGCCGGGCGGGCGGGCACCACCATCCGGGTCTGGCGGCGGCTGAACAGACGTGCGAAAACACCGGCACCGCAGCCTTCACCACGCGCGCAGCGTCTGCAATGCTCTGCGGGCGAAAAAGCGAGCGTCAATCGCTCGGCGTCACGGGCGACCACACGGGCGATCTGCCAGATCATGCCGACCAGTCAGCGGCGTGACGGCAGGCGGCTGGCGCGACGAAGCTGTCGGCCGACAAACTCGACCGTGGCGGCCGGCACCTCGCCGACAACCGTGAACAGCCGACCGCCGCCCTGCGTGGTGTAGACGTGGACCGGACCCATCGTCTCCACGCGTGCGGCCATGGCTTCGCTGCCGGCTTGCTCGATGTAAATCGAAAAACTCGAAAGGCCGTCGCTGTAGAGGAGATGCTCGAATTCTGTGCCGTTGGGCCCGCTTCCCTTGCCGGCGTTGACCAGGCGAAATCCGCGCGGCACGCGCGGACGAATCGGTACGGGGCCAGCGACCGAGCCGGAATGCCGCAGGGACTCATCGATCGATTCTGTTGAGATCTCGTTACCGACGAGGCTCGGCTCCAGTTCGGCGTCGGTAATTTTCGCGCCCAGATCCAGCGACGTGAACGAAAGCTGCTGCAGCTGCTGGCCGTCGTGGTCAATCAAGGCATAGCGAAGCAGCATGCCGGTGCGTTCCTCGAGCCACAGGCGCGATCCGTAGCGGTAGGCGTCGCGCGGCTGGATATGAATAATGCGCGCCATCATGTCGGCCACTCGCTCACGCCCTCCCAGCGACATCCGGTAGCCGGATTCCGGTCCCAGCAGCCGATTGACCGGCAGCGAGGGCAGCAAACGCCCGGCAAGCTGGCTTTCGAGCATCATCGGCTCGTCGCCGGGCAGCACGCAGCGCACGCTGTCGCCGTTGCGCAACACCTCGCGCGGGGCGCCATCGACGGAATAAATGCGCTGGCGCACGCCGCTATCATCGGCGCGGTGGATAATTCGCAGGGTATCGACCTCGCCGTTGCGCACGTTAACCAGCGTGCCGCGATAGTCGAGGGACTCGACGGCGCGAGCCATGCGATCGAGCCAGTGCTGAACGCTGTCTTCCGCCCAGGCGGGCGCGAGGGCGGTGAGGGCAGCGCCGGCGATCAGCGTCGCCAGGATCCGATGGGACAGCAGCGCCTGCATGGGTTCAGGGTTCGCCCACTCGAGCTTCGACGCTTGATGACTGTGCGGGGGCGGCGTCTTCGTTCATGTCCGTGATGATCGGCACCCAGGAAACGAAGCCAGTGCTGCCTGCTGCCTGGTTATGACGCATCACATAGCCGCTGATGCGCTGGCGCTCGGCCCGACGCTCTTCGGAATAACTGACCGGAACCGCCGACTGATTGAACGGCTTGTCGAGCTCGGTCGATCGACTGACGAAGCCGGGCTCCTCGGATGCCGGCGAGGCCGCCTCTTGCTGTTCGAGCATGCTGGCGTTGATGCCAACGATAGCCATGACCGCCACGCTGGCCGCGATTGCGCCGCCGGCAACCGGCCGCAGCAATCTTGCAGGCAGGCTGCGGCTGGGTGCCGGCTCGTCTTCCAGCGCAGACGCCACCCTTGCCACCAGATCGCCTGTGACCAGACGTTCCTGGTGCAGGCAGGCCCGCACGGTGTGCAGGCGATTCCAGCTCGCCTTCATGTCGGCGTCGCCGGCGAGTCGCCGCAACAGGAATTTGCGTCCTTTGCGGTCGAGTTCTCCGTCCATCAGGCTCGACAGGTTTTCCCGGCTTGATTCAGTCATGTATCCACACTTCCTGTTGATTAGTCCAGCAGCGGCCGCAGCCGCGCATCGATGGCCTCGCGGGCCCTGAAGATTCTCGACCGGACCGTACCAATCGGACAGTCCATGGTTCTGGCGATGTCTTCGTAGCTCATTCCGTCGAGCTCGCGCAGGGTAATCGCCACCCGGAGGTCATCGGGCAGTTCGGCGATCGCCTCGTTGATCGTTTGCTCGATTTCGCCCCTGAGGGCGTCATGCTCGGGCGAGTCCTGTTCCTTGAGACGCGAATCGACCTGGAATTGTTCCGCATCCTGGGCATCGACATCGGATTGCGGCGGACGGCGGCTCTGCGCCACGAGGTGATTTTTGGCCGTGTTGATCGCGATGCGATACAGCCAGGTGTAGAAAGCGCTGTCGCCGCGAAAGCGACCGATGGCGCGATAGGCTTTGATGAATGCTTCCTGGGCCACGTCCATGGCTTCAGCATGGTCGGTGACATAGCGGGATATCAGGCTAATAATCTTGTGCTGGTATTTACCCACCAGCAGATCGAATGCCGATTTATCACCGCTCTGTACACGCTCTACCAGTTCTTGATCGACTTCCCGCTCGCCCATCGGGGCATTTCCTGTCCTTGCTAAGGCGACCGGGCTCACGCTGGAACTAGACCATGCCCCGGCCGGATAGTTTCATTGAATTCGAAGGAGTATCCCACTGACGGAAGAATATCACGCCAGGACTCTGACCTGTCCGCCGCAGGATGCGATAATAGCTTGTTTGGCACAAGCACAAATTTTTAGGAGACAGCGGTCATGAGCGATCACAAGCAACTTCTCGAACGTCTGGGACTGAAGGACATCAACCCCGGCGCCTGTTTCGGCCCCGGCCATTATTCGCCGGTGCGCGAGGACAACCTGGTCGAGTCGATCAACCCCACCGACGGGTCCGTCATCGCCCGCGTCAGCGGGGCGACCGAAGCCGAATACGAGAAGGTCATCGAGACTGCGCGTGAAGCTGCCGAAGCCTGGCGCATGGTGCCGGCGCCCGAGCGCGGCAACGCCGTGCGCCTGGTCAACGACGCCCTGCGCGACTACAAGGATGCGCTGGGTTCGATCGTGTCGCTGGAGATGGGCAAGATCAAGCCCGAAGGCGACGGCGAAGTCCAGGAAATGATCGATATCGGCGACTTCGCGCTGGGTCAGTCGCGCATGCTCTACGGCAAGACCACTCACTCCGAGCGTCCGGGGCACCGCCTGTACGAACAGTGGCACCCGCTAGGCGTGGTCGGCGTGGTCACCGCCTTCAATTTCCCCGTTGCCGTGTATGCCTGGAACGCCTTCATCTCCGCCATCTGCGGCAACGCCACGGTGTGGAAGCCTTCACCGAAGGGCGTGCTGTGCTGCGCGGCGGTTCAGAACGTCGTCAACGAAGCCCTCGCCGATACCGACTACCCGCCGGTGTTCACCTCCTTCATGGAGCCGGGCAACGATCTGGCCGGCCGCTTCATCGACGACAAGCGCGTCGATTTGCTGTCCTTCACCGGCTCGAGCCAGGTCGGCCGCATGGTCGGCGAACGCGTCGCCGGCCGCATGGGCAAGAGCCTGCTGGAGCTGGGCGGCAACAATGCCATCATCCTCGACGAGACCGCCGATCTTGACCTGGCCGTCCCGGCGATCGTCTTTGGCGCCGTGGGTACGGCTGGCCAGCGCTGCACCACCACGCGCCGGCTGATCGTGCACGAATCGATCGAAGAGAAGGTCACCGAGGCGCTGGTCAAGGCCTACAAGCAGGTCCGCATCGGCGATCCGCTCGACGCTAAAACGCTGATGGGCCCCTTGACCGACGACAAGGCGGTCGAGCGCTTCGAACAGGCGGTCGAGCGCGCGAAAGCCGCCGGCGGCGAAGTGCTCGCCGGCGGCAAGCGTATCGAACGCGAGGGCTTCTTCGTCGAACCGACCATCATCAAGGCTGAAAACGACTGGGATATCGTGCAGGAAGAAACCTTCGCGCCGATTCTCTATGTCATGTCCTACAAGACGCTCGAAGAGGCCATGGAGATGCACAACAACGTGCGCCAGGGCCTGTCTTCGTCGATCTTCACCACCGACATCCGCAACGCCGAGTTCTTCCTCTCGCACAAGGGCTCGGACACCGGTATCGCCAATGTCAATGTCGGCACCTCCGGTGCGGAGATCGGCGGCGCCTTCGGCGGTGAGAAGGAAACCGGCGGCGGCCGCGAATCGGGCTCGGATGCCTGGAAGGCCTACATGCGCCGGCAGACCAACACCATCAACTGGTCACGCGAAATGCCGCTGGCCCAAGGCATCAAGTTCGATCTGTGAGGGCGGTGCCGAGGCGTCCGGGTGGCTCGCGTAGGTCGCGGTTACATCCGCGACGGACGACGTTTCCAGCCTGAACACGCATAGCTACGCGTGAACAGATCCCGAATCTCGTCCGTCGGCGATGTAACGCCGACCTACGCTGCCCTCTCGGACGCTTCGGCCGGCTCAGCCTGAGGCCTCGACCATGTACCAGTGGCTCCGCAACGGCCTGTTCCTCCTCCCCCCGGAGACGGCCCACGACCTCGCCCTGAACGCGCTGTCGGCCGGCCGCGTGCTGGGGCTGCCGCGGCTGATGGGTGGTTGCCCGGAATCGAAGCCGGTCGAGTTGATGGGGCTGCGTTTTCCCAATCCGGTCGGCCTGGCCGCGGGCCTGGACAAGAACGGCGACCACATCGATGCGCTCGGCCAGCTTGGCTTCGGCTTCATCGAGGTCGGCACGGTCACCCCGAAACCGCAGCCGGGCAACCCGAAGCCCCGCATGTTTCGCCTCGCCGAGCACCAGGCCCTGATCAACCGCCTGGGCTTCAACAACAAGGGCGTCGATCATCTCGTCGACCGCCTCCGCCGGCGGCGTTTCGACGGAATCGTGGGCGCCAACATCGGCAAACAGAAGGATACCCCGGTCGAGCATGCCGCCGACGACTACCGTCACTGCCTCGAAAAGGTGTTTCCCTTCTGCGACTACGTGACGGTCAATATCTCCTCGCCCAACACGGCCAACCTGCGCCAGCTGCAGGATACGGGCCATCTGCGTGAACTGCTCGGAGAACTGACGAGGGCTTGCGATCGACTGGCGAAAGAACACGGCAAGGCGCGCCCGGTCCTGATCAAGATCGCACCGGATTGGGACGATCAGGCCCTGACGGCTTCGCTGAGGGTCATCGGCGAATCGGGCATCGACGGGCTGATCGCCACCAACACGACGCTCGAGCGCGCATCGATCAACGGCCATATCCACGCCAACGAGGTCGGCGGCTTGAGCGGCGCTCCCCTCAAGCAGCAGGCCGACCAGGTCCTGCGGCACGCCCGGCGCGTACTGGGTTCGGATTTCCCGATCATCGGGCTGGGCGGCATCACCTGCGGCGAAGATGCAGGTGACAAACGCCGCGCCGGAGCCGACCTGGTCCAGGTCTACACCGGTTTCATCTTCCGAGGCCCCGCCCTGATCGGCGAGTGCGTGCGCGCATGGAACGGCGATGTCGCTGCAGCAAGCGCCTGAAGTCGTTCGAGATGCCGACCTGACGGCGTTGAGCACCTTTCGGCTGCGCGCACGTGCCGCCGAACTGATCTACATCCACTCCCTGGACCAGCTCGCCGGACTGCCACGACCTCCCGGCCCCGAACTCGTGCTCGGCGGCGGCTCGAATACCATCTTTTTGGCGGATTATCCGGGCCGCGTCATCGTCAATCACATGCGCGGCGTCGAGATCCAGGCTTGTGGTGACGACGTGCTGGTTTCAGCGGCCGCGGGCGAAAACTGGCACGCCCTGGTTCGCCGATGTCTCGACGAAGGCCTGTACGGCATCGAAAACCTGGTCATGATTCCCGGCAGTGTCGGCGCAGCCCCGATGCAGAACATCGGCGCCTACGGCGTTGAGCTGGCCGACGTCTTCGAATCACTCGATGCGCTCGACCGTCACACCGGGCGCATCGTCGCGCTGGGGCAAGCGGACTGCCGCTTCGCCTATCGCGACAGCCGATTCAAGTCGGTCGACCGCGACCGCTTCCTCATCGGCAGGGTTACGCTGAGGCTCTCGCGCAGATTCAAGCCCGACACGGCCTACGCCAGCCTGAGAGCGGAACTCGACCGCCTCGGCATCGGGCGGCCGACCGCCCGCCAGCTGGCCGCCGCCGTGATGCGCCTGCGCCGGCACCGGCTACCCGCCCCGTCCCGGCTGGCCAATGCCGGCAGCTTTTTCAAGAACCCGGTCGTCGAAGCCGATGCCGCGACCTCGGTGCTGGCCGAACATCCGAACCTGCCGCACTGGCCCATGCCCGACGGGCGTTGCAAGCTGGCCGCGGCCTGGATGATCGAGCAGCTTGGCTGGAAGGGGCGCTCCCTCGGCCGGGTCGGCGTCTACCGCAATCACGCCCTGGTCCTTGTCAACCACGGCGGCGCCCGACCGGCGGAGCTGGCCCGGCTCGTTGACGCTATAACGAACTCGGTGCGGCGATCATTCGGCCTAACGCTCGAGCCCGAGCCCCGCCTGGTCTAAAGCCCCCGGTCGCACCCCGCCCCGCCTTGGGGTAGCATGTCGCGGCCTCGTTCCAACTCAACAAGCGGATTTTTCATGTCGATGTCCAAGTCTTCTTTTCTCGCCGCGGCCGGCACGATCGGCCTGATGCTGGCCGCCGCCTCGGCGCAGGGCGGCGTTGGTGCAACCGGATGCGACGACCTCGGCGGCATTACCGAAACCCCCATGGTCGATTTCCAATCGCAGGTCCAGCCGATTCTCGACGACTGCACCGGCTGCCACGGCCAGAACGGCTTTGCGGGAGTGGACCTTCGCCCCGGCGAATCCTTCGACAATCTGGTCGGCGTCGTCAGCACGACCAACCCTGCGCGGCTGCGCGTCGACCCGTTCGAGCCCGACAGCAGCGCCCTGCTGCTGGCTGTCAACTGCGACGCCCCCGGTGGACCCGGATTCCAGATGGGCAACGTCTCGCTGGCCGAACGGGCCCTGATTCGCGACTGGATCGCCCAGGGTGCATTGCCAGAGCCTGCCGGTACCCCGCAAGCGATCGCGGTGCCGGTCGATTCCGCCGGCTTCCTGATCGCGATGCTGGCCCTGCTCCTGCTGCTCGCCGGCATCCATTTTCGAAGGACCGCCTGAGTGCGGTCAGGATTCTTCGCCCGGCATCGGCTCGATACCGGCCAGCCAGGGTTCGCCACGCCGGCCGAACTTGAGGGTCGCCCGGTAGCGCGGGAGGGCATCGGGGGCCCCCTCGGTGCCCTCGGTCGACTCTTGCAGCGGCGCGTGGAGACGTCGCGGCACGTACACCCGGCCGGGTAGCAGCCGGGCGACGCGCCCCCGCAGGACCAGTTCGGCGTCGTGACCGGGAAGGCGGGTGGCGGACATTTGCACCAAAGCCCGCATCACGGCGTAGCGTTCCCGGTCCGGATATCGTTGCTGCAGGATATTCGGATCGAGTCCGGCATCGACAACCACCAGCCGCGAGCCGGCAGTCTTCAGGCGCTCGAGCTCGGACTCGGCGGCCTCGACCTGACGATGGTTGGCCTCGCCGGAACCCAGGCCTGCTCGCAACTCGTCGAGGCGCGCCTCCTGCGCCGCCACGATTTCGGCGAAAGCCGATCCGTCGAATTCCAGCACGACGTGTACCCGTCGCTCGGCCGATTGTCGGTCGTACCGGGGACGATCCTCGTAGCGGGCAACATCGAAGCCGAGATCGGCAAGCTTGCCGCGATCGAGCCAGTCATGCGCTTGACCGGCCCGGCGGATCGACAGCACGATCCCGGTGCTCTCGCGACTGCTCCAGCCTCCGTATGGCAGGGCGAGTTCGCGTTCGGTCAGTTCGAAAACGGCCTCGGGTTCACCCACGCGATTCCAGGCCGCACCGGCCAGTACGCCAGCATTGACGATCACGACCAGCGCGATGGCGAACGTGGAAAGTCGAAGCCTCACGAGCCACCTCCCGCACGCGCGGTTTCGCCGCAGCCGCCCGAGCGCCAGCAAGAAGCCAATCGCAATCAGCCCGACGATGAGGAAGAACAGCCACTTGGGCAGCCAGTCCCACCACCAGTCGAAAATCTTGGTGTAGAGAAACAGCAGGAAAAAAGTCGCACCCAGGTTGAACAGTTTGCCCGCCTCGCTGCGGATCGCGATGCCGATCAACACCGCGCTGCCGACGAAACCAAGCAGCTGATAGGTCGCTTCGATCACGGATGGTGACAGCGGCAGCAG
This sequence comes from Lysobacterales bacterium, assembly GCA_034520805.1. Lineage (GTDB taxonomy): Bacteria > Pseudomonadota > Gammaproteobacteria > Xanthomonadales > Wenzhouxiangellaceae > Wenzhouxiangella. The sequence goes on from JAXHNG010000003.1 coordinate 274,506, forward strand.
GCTGGCCCTGCCCCAGTGCGACATGATAAGCACACTCACGAACGCAACCAGCAACCCGAAGACCCGATAGACATTCATGAACTCAGGACGCGGCAGGCGCTCGAACCAGCCCGGAAGCGTGATCAGCAGGCCGGCGATCAATACCGTTTCGGGATGTTCGCCGAAAGACAGCCAGTACATCCCGCCCCAGGCGCCTACCGTGGCGGACAAATAGGCAACGAGGCTGACCAGGCCGGCGGTCAAGACCAGTTTCAGCCCCCAGGCGTAAGCCAGGATGAGCGCGAACAGTCCCCAGGCGAGAAAGGCGTTGCGACTCGGCACCAGGTTGAAGATCTGACCCATCACGCTGAGATTCAGCACGAAGCAGGCGACTGCCACCAGCGCTGCCAGGGAGGTGAAATAGCCGCTGCGCTCGCGCCGATAAGCAAATCCGGCGAGCAACGTGGCGGCAATCGGCGCGGCGATCAGCACGACGACCTGAATCGGCGTGCCCAGAAACCCCCAGAACTGGTAGAAAAGGAAGAACACCGCCGCGGACAGCGCCAGCGCCCCGATCAGGGATGCGATGCGCATGCCCAGCGACAGGCGCTTGTCTGCCCGTTCGACATCGACGTCCAAACGCTCGCGCAGGTCGTCGGCCAGGGCCGCGTGATGGACGTCGACGCGCTCGCGCGCGGCCTCGTCCAGCATCGTGACCCCCTCCCGCTCGAGGGCGGCCAGTTCTTCACGGAACGCCCGCATGCGATCGATCCGCGCCTGGGCGGCAGCCCGGTCGGTGATGTCTTCGACTTTGCCGGAGTTCGCAGCGGGAATCACCCCGGCATCTTAGACAGCCGGCCGGCGCCCGGCAAGCTTGCCGGGCGTTTGCTCACCCCCAAACGAAGAAGGGAGCGTCTCCGCTCCCTTCCCGATCCCTGTACGCGCGGCAGATCGCCGCCCGATCAGGCCTCGAAACGCGCCTTGAGCTTCTTCAGCGCAGCCGCTTCGAGCTGGCGGATACGCTCGGCCGAGACATCGTACTTGTCGGCCAGCTCCTGCAGGGTCGTCTTCGGATCCATCAGCCAGCGGGCCTGGATGATATCGCGTGAACGGTGATCGAGATTCTCGATACCGTCGAACAGCAGGTTGTGATGATGCTGTTCCCAGTCCTCGGCCTCGGCCGCCTGGTCGGGGGAAGCCGACAGGCCTTCCAGGTAGGCGGCAGGCGCCACGTAGGTGGACTCGTCGTCGTCGGTTGGCATATCGAAACCGACATCCTGACCCGACAGGCGGGACTCCATTTCCATCACGACCTCGGGCTTGACGCCTAGATCGTCGGCAACTGCCTTGACTTCGGCCTGATTCAGCCAGCCCAGGCGCTTCTTCTGCCTGCGCAGGTTGAAGAACAGCTTGCGCTGCGCCTTGGTGGTGGCCACCTTCACGATGCGCCAGTTGCGCAGGACGAATTCGTGGATCTCGGCGCGGATCCAGTGCACGGCAAAGGACACCAGGCGCACGCCCTGGTCGGGGTCAAAGCGCTTGACCGCCTTCATCAGGCCGATGTTGCCCTCCTGGATCAGATCCGCGACTTGGAGGCCATAGCCGGAGTAGCCGCGCGCAACGTGCACCACGAAGCGCAGGTGCGACATCACCATCTGCCGGGCGGCGTCAAGATCCTCCTCGTCGCGATAGCGCCGAGCCAGACCTTGCTCTTCTTCGAGCGTGAGAACCGGGATGCGGTTGACTTCCTGGATGTAAGAATCCAGCGAACCGGTGCCGGACGGCGAGAGCAGGTGACTGGGTACGAGATCTTTGGCCATTCTTTCCTCCTTCGAATCTTTGCAAATTATACCAAATTAGCCGTCATCTCTCGAATCAGGATCAATCTGGTACTTTTTACCTCTTGCCCGCTTTGACGGCGCCAGCTCACCGAAGTTCCAAACCTTGGGGCGGCAGGCGGCGGATCAAAGGGATCAGGGACGAATCCCTATCGACCCTCGTCCTCCGGGGCATCCTCCGACGCCAGGCGCTCGTGGAGGTAGGCATAGATCAGGCCCGACAGGAAAGCGCGCTGCTTGAGGTTGGCCGCGCCGCCGTGACCGCCCTCGATGTTTTCGTAATAGAGCACGTCGTGACCCTGATCGAGCATTCTGGCCACCATTTTGCGCGCGTGCCCCGGGTGAACCCGGTCGTCGCGCGTAGAGGTGGTGAAGAACGCCTTCGGATACTCGGCCTCGGCCGACACGTTCTGATAGGGAGAATACTCGCTGATATAAGCCCACTGATCGGGATCATCCGGATTCCCGTACTCGCCCATCCAGCTGGCGCCGGCGAGCAGCTTGTGGAAGCGCTTCATGTCGAGCAACGGCACCTGGCAGACGACTGCTTCGTAAAGATCCGGACGCTGAACCATGACCGCGCCGACGAGCAGACCGCCGTTGGAACCACCCTGGATGCCGAGGCGTTCGGGCGACGTAATCGCGCGCTCGATGAGGTCTTCCGAGACGGCGATCAGGTCATCGTAGGCGCGCTGGCGATTTTCCTTGAGCGCGGCCTGGTGCCACTTTGGCCCGAACTCACCGCCACCGCGGATATTGGCCAGCACGAACACGCCGCCGCGCTCGAGCCAGGCCGAACCCATCACGCCCGAGTAAAAGGGCGTGCGCGAGACCTCAAAGCCGCCGTAGGCCGATAGCAGGGTTGGGTTCGAGCCGTCGGCCTTGTAGCCCGCCGGCGTGACCACGAAATAAGGAATCATCGTGCCGTCGGCCGATTCAGCCTCGTATTGCGCCACGTCCATGCCTTCGGATTCGAACCAGGCCGGCTCGGACCGCACTTCACGGTGCGTATCCGCGACCGCGTCGGCCTCGAACAGGGTCGACGGCGTCAGAAAGCCCGTGAAGTCGTAGAAGAAGCGATCGGAGTCATCATCGGTGGTGACCACCGAGATGGTTCCCATTTCGGGCACCGCCAGCTCGCGCCGCTTCCAGGCACCCTCGTCGTGAGTAAAACTCAGGAGCCGTCCGTTGACGTTGTCGAGCAGATTGACCAGCACCGCGCTTTCAGTGGTGGCGACGCCGTTGATCGACTGGCGCGGGCCGGGCTGGAGCAACACCTCGAGCGTTGGCAACTCACCGAGGAAATCCTCGACCGGACCCGCCACCAGGGCGCCCTGCTCGAAAGTGCGTTCGCCCAGCGTCCAGTCGGACTTGAGATCGACCAGCAGCTGCCCGTCGATCACGCCCGCCAGCTCGGCGTCCTCGGGTACGTTCAGGCGCCTGGCCTGCCCTTCTTCGAACAGGTAGTACTCGCGGGTGAAAAAGGTCGGCGCCCGGGTGATCACGTCGTAGTGCGAGTCGCCGTCGTGAATACGCGCTGAGAACACGCCCACGTCGCCCTTCTCGCCTTCGAAAACGATCCGGGCCTCGTCCAGGTCGGTTCCGCGCTGCCACAAGCGCACGGTGCGCGGATAGCCCGAATCGGTGACCTGGTCGTCGGCGAAAGCCGGGCCGACAAAGACGCTGTCGGGGCCGCGCCAGGTGATCGAGCTCTTCGATTCTTCGAGCCGGAAGCCGTCGTCGACAAACTCGCGCGTGACCAGGTCGAACTCGCGGCGCACGGCGGCATCGGCGCCGCCGATGGAAAGCCCGATGATGCAGCGATCGTAGTCGGGGTAGCGGCAGTTGGAGCCTGCCCAGACCCAGTTCTCGTCTTCGCGTTCGGCCAGCTCATCGACATCGAGGATCACGTCCCAGTCCGGCGCGCCTTCACGGTAACTCGCCAGCGACGTGGTGCGCCAGATGCCGCGAACGTGCTCGTCGTCGCGCCAGAAGTTGTAGACCTCGCCGCCCATCAGCGAGGGATAGGCGATGCGATCATCGGAGGTGAGTATTTCGAGCGCGCGCTCGTGAATCGGCTCGAACAGCGGGTGCGACTGCAGCTGATCGAGTGATCGCTCGTTCTGCCCGCGCGCCCAGGCCAGGGCATTTTCACCCTCGACCTGCTCGAGCCACATCCAGGGATCCTCAGCATCCACGGCGGCCACCGGCAAGGTCAGCGCCGCCATCAACAGGGCAACGGAAATGTGCTTCATGTTTCATGTCCACGGTTTGATCCAAAAACCCACGCATGATGCCAGATCGGGCCTCAAGCCGCCCGTGCCGTTGGTCACGCTCAAGGGTACTGTGCAGTACATCAGGTCGGCGTGGTTTATCATTCACGGCATGAAACGAATCCTGTTGATCCTGGGCGCCATTGCCCTGCTCGCGGCATGCGCGCCGTCCGGCCCCGGCGTACGGAGCGATGGGGCCGACGACCCGGAGGTTGCCGGCATCGAACGACTGCTCGCCGCCGGCGAGTACGAGGAGGCCGCCCTGACACTGGAGCAAATGGCGCTGACCCGCCCGCTGGACGGCGACCGGCTGCTGATAAGGGCGGCCGAAGCCTGGCTCAAGGCCCGCCGGCTCGACCAGGCGGAGCTCGCGCTGGGCCGCATCGATACCGACGCCTTGATGGATGATCAACTCGTGCGCCTGGACCTGGCCCAGGCGGAGCTGACCATGCGCCGGGGCGATCTGGCCAACGCCGGTTGGCTGCTGGCGAGCACGGCCGACCGGCTTCCGCAATCGCTCGAGACCCGCCACGCGGAACTCGAAGTCCTGCTCAGGGAGCTCGAATCGCGGCCGGTTCGCGACGCCCTCGCCGCCCTTCAGGAAGCGGTCGCCGAGACCGATTTCAGCGGCGAGACCGCGCTGGCCCTGATGCTGGAATTCCCGGTGGTCGAGCTCGAGCGCGTGCTCTACCAGGTCGCCGACCAGCCGCGGCTACTGCCCTGGCTCGACCTGGTCATCAGCGCGCGCGAGCAGCTGCTCGACGACCGCGCCCTGGACGAGGCCCTGAATGCCTGGCAGCGCCGCTGGCCCGAACTGGGTTACAGCGCCGAACAGGCCGGTCGCTGGATCAGGGCCTGGCGTCAGACGCGGCCGATGCCGGAACACATCACGGTGTTACTGCCGGCGGCCGGTACGGCCTTGCACCGTCCCGGGGAAGCCCTGCGAGAAGGCCTGATAGCCGGCTGGCTTCGCCTGCCACCACGCCAGCGTCCACGCCTGGCCTTTCGCTACGTGGGGGCCGAACCCGAAGACATCGTGGCGGCCTGGTTCGATGCGCGGGAAAGCGGCACCGATTTCCTGATCGGGCCACTGGATCGCGACAAGGCCCAGACGCTTTCGGCGCTGCCCGATGCGGGCCTGATTCCCACGCTGCTGCTCAACCTGCCGCAGCAAGCCGATCGCCTGGCCGAAGCCGGCGGAGAAATCACCGCCCTCGCCCTGCCGCCGGAAGCCGAGGCCGAGCTGGCCGCGATTCATGCCCTGGCCATGGGTCACCGGCGCGCCCTGGTCCTGTCGCAATACTCCGACTGGGGCGAGCGCGTCGCCGAAGCCTTCATCGACACCTTCACGCTGGGCGGCGGCCGGGTTCTTGCCGACCGCATCTACGACCCCGAGCTGCCGGACCATTCCACCCTGTTGCGCGAGATGCTCGAAGTCGACGACTCCGAGGCGCGAATCAATCGGCTGGCTGGCATCGTCGGAGAGGAGATCGAGTCCGTGGCCCAGCGACGGAGCGACATCGACGTCATTTTTCTCGGCGCGCGCGCCAGCGACGCCCGGTTGCTGCGGCCCCAACTGGCATTTTTCGACGCCGGCGACCTGACCATCATGGCCACCTCCCACGTCGTCGACGGCGCACCACGGCCGGATCGGGATCGCGATCTCGACGGCATCAGCACCCCGATGCCGCCCTGGTTTCTCGACTTCACCACCGCCGGCGCCCTTCGCGAGCGCGCCCGCACACTTTACGCCGGCCTCGACAATTCGACCCTGTCGCGGCTGCACGCACTCGGCCGGGACGCCATCGCGCTCGTACCCTGGCTGTCGATGATGCGCGCCGACCCCACGCTTTCGATGCCGGGAATGATGGGCGAGCTGAGCCTGCCCGACGGCCATATCTTCCGGCGCGACCTGCCGGTGGTGCGCATCGAAGGCGGCGTGGCCAGCCCGGTGGAGTTCTAGTGAACCGGCGGCAAGGCCTCGGTGAAGCGGGCGAAGAGCGGGCCGAAAGCTGGCTCGCCGATCAGGGACTGAAGCTCATCGAGCGCAACTATCAGTGCCGCGCCGGCGAGATCGACCTGATCATGCTCGATCCCAATCCGAGTGACACCGAAGTGCTCGCTTTTGTCGAGGTCAGACTGCGCGGGCCCGGCGCTCGCGTGGACAGCATCGACAGCATCGACGAACGCAAGCAGCGGCGCCTGATCAGCGCCGCCCGTCACTTCCTGATGAGTCGCCCCGAATGGCAGGAACACGCCTGCCGCTTCGATGTGGTCGGCATCGACGGCGAGGAAGGGCGCTTGCGCTGGATCCCGGGCGCGTTCGAGCTTTCCGGCTGACGCGATTCGCTCAAAGCCCCAGCAAGGCCTCGGCCAGCAGCAGGACTGCCAGGGAAAAGCCCGCGGCCAGCACATCGTCGAGCATCACACCAAAGCCCCCGTGAACGCGCCGGTCGAACCAACCGATCGGCCAGGGCTTGGCGGCGTCGAAGATCCGGAAGACCGCAAAGGCAGCCAGCCACCAGGCCCAGTGAAACGGAACCAGGACCAGCACCAGCCACAGCCCCACGAACTCGTCAAAGACGATGCCGCTGTGGTCGTGTACACCCAGGCGTCGCCCCACCCGGCCGCACAACCAGACGCCGAACGCGAAGGCTGCGGCAATCACGGCGATGGCCGCCGGAAGCGGCAGGTAAACCAGCGGCAGGGCGAGTGGAATCGCCGCCAGGCTACCGGCCGTACCGGGCGCGAAGGGCGCAAGCCCACTGCCGAACCCGAAAGCCAGGAAGCCGTCGACCGAGCCCAGGGCCACCTGTCGCGTTGTCGCCCGGTCAGTCATTACGAAAATGATCCCAGCCGCGATCGGATCCCACCGGCGCTTCCGAGCCCGGAGGATAAAACTCGATGCGCCCGCGGTCGGTGATCCGACCGATCTCGGTCAAGGCAAGGCCTGCGGCTTGAGAAAGCGCCTCGAGGTCCGCTTCGGGCGAGAGAATCGCCAGCAGCTCGTAGTCGCTGCCACCGGCGGCCTGAAACCGCCGACGCTCGACCGGGATCGGAAACGCCCTCGACGAGCGCCGCCGAGGCCGGCAGGGCGTCCAGGTCCAACTCGGCTCCCTGCCCTTCCGAGAGCAAATGCCCCAGGTCGGCCAGCAGACCGTCGGACAGATCGATCATCGCCCGCGCCCGGCCGCGCAGCGCTTCACCGGCCGCGAGCCTCGCCCGCGGGCGATGCAGGCGCTGGCGCAGCGCCGGAGCGGCCCCATCACCCAGTCGCAATGCCGCCGCCGCATCGCCCAGGGTGCCGGTGACCACGACGCGATCGCCGCTGCGCGCGCCGCGCCGGGTCACGGCCTGCCCGGCCGGAACCTCGCCGATCAGCTCAACGCCGATATTGAGGGGGCCGCGAGCCAGATTGCCGCCGACAAGGACCACGCCGACGCCGGCGGCGGCGTCGAGAAAACCGTCGAGAAAGCCGTCGAGCCACGCTTCGTCGGGCTCGGGAAGGGTCAGTGCCAGCAAGGCCCAGCGCGGTCGCGCTCCCATGGCGGCCAGGTCGCTCAAGTTGGCGTTGGCGGCGAGATGGCCGACGTCGGCGGCCGGCCAGTCGGCGGTGAAGTGGCGGTCGAGAACGATCGAATCGGTGGTCACGACCAGTTCATGCCCGGTCGTGGGAGCGAGCACGGCGGCGTCGTCGCCGATACCCACCACCACGCCGGATCCGGCGCTCGCGCGCTCGCGGATGCGCTCGATCAGCTCGAACTCACCCATCGCCGCCGGCAGTGTCGCGCTCGGTCGCGCGGACGTCCCGGGAGAGCCGGTCCAGAACGCCGTTGACGAAGGTGTGCGCCTGCTCGGCACCGAACCGGTGCGCCAGCTCGACCGCCTCGTCGATGATCACCCGATACGGCGTTTCGGGATGATGAATCAGCTCACAGGCGCCCAGCCTGAGAACAACGCGCTCCATCTGATCAAGGCTGGCGTCGACCCGCCGCACGTGGGGCCCGAGCACTTCGTCGAGCGCCTCGCGGTTGGCGACCACTTCGCGCACCAGGGTCTCGAAATAGGCTTCGTCGACGCCGTCGAAATTCTGTTCTTCGCGGAACTGCTCGATGATGGCCGCGGCGGAATCATCGTTGATCTGCCACTGGTAGAGCGCCTGCAGGGCGCGGCGGCGCGCGCGGCGACGGGGTTCGAACGGGCTGACGGTCCGGCGCCGACTCATGGCGCAACCTCGCGCTTGAGGGCGATCATGTCGAGCACGGCCAGCGCCGCTTCCCGACCCTTGTTCTTGCGCGCGGGGTCGGCGCGCTCCATGGCCTGCTCGCCGTTTTCAGGCGTAAGCACGCCGAAGCCCACTGGTATGCCGGTCTCGAGCTGGGTCTGCTGAAGCCCCCGCGCGCACTCGGCCGAGATGAAATCGAAATGCGCCGTCTCTCCCCGGACCACGGCACCGAGGGCAATGACCCCATCAAAGCGCCCCGAATCGGCCAGCTCACGCGCCGCCAGGGGCAGCTCCCAGGCGCCGGGAACGGGGAAGACGTCGATGCGCTCCTCGCTCAGCCCGGCATCGAGCAGGGCCTGCCGGCAGCCGGCCAGCAACAGATTCGTTATGTCAGGGTTGAATCGGGCGACGGCAATGCCGATACGGCTGCCCTCGCTGGCGGGATGCTTGTCGCTCATATCTGCTCAACCCTCTCCTTCGGGCACGACGTAGTCGGTGATTTCCAGGCCGAAACCATCGAGCGCGTGCAGTCGCTTCGGCGCGCCGAAGACCTGCATGCGGCGAATGCCCAGCTCGGCGATGATCTGTGCGGCAATGCCGTAGCTGCGCAGCTCGTGGGCCGCCTGGCCGTGTGCACTGCCGTCGGGACCGGTACCGCCGTCCCTGAGGCCGGCGAGCCGGCTGGCGTCATCCTCATCATAGCCCAGCACCAGGGCCATGCCCTTGCCACGGCGGGCAATGTCGGACAGCGCCGCATCCAGGGGCATGCCGAAACTCGGCTCGGTAATGCCCATGACATCACCCAGCAGTTCGGGCACGTGCACGCGCACCGGAAACGGCTCGCCGGGGCGGATCTCACCGCGAATCAGTGCCCAGTGCAGGCGCTGGGTAATGCGGTCGCGAAAAACCTTGAGCCGGAACGTGCCGTGTGCGGTGCCCACCTCCTGGGTGTGCACGCACTCGACGTTCTGCTCGGTACTCATGCGATAGCGGATGAGGTCGGCGACCGTTCCCATCTTGAGCTCGTGCCGCTTGACGAATTCCTCCAGCTCCGGCCGTCGGGCCATGGTGCCGTCCTCGTTGAGGATCTCGACGAGGACGCCGGCAGGCTCCTGGCCGGCGAGCAGGGCCAGGTCCATGCTCGCCTCGGTATGGCCGGCGCGCGCCAGCACGCCGCCGGGCTGGGCCATGAGCGGAAAGACGTGGCCCGGTTGCGTCAGGCTGTCCAGTCCGGCGTCGGGCGCCACGGCGGTACGAATGGTATGGGCGCGATCGTAGGCCGAAATACCGGTGGTCACACCGGTGGCCGCCTCGATGGAGACGGTGAAATTGGTCTGGTGATGGCGGTCGGTATCGCGGACCATCAGCTGCAGTCCGAGCTGCCGGCAGCGCTCGCGCGTGAGCGACAGGCAGATCAGACCGCGACCGTAGCGAGCCATGAAGTTGACGTCCTCGGGACGGACCAGCGGAGCGGCCATGACCAGGTCGCCTTCGTTCTCGCGATCTTCGTCGTCGAGCATCACCACCATGCGCCCGGCAGCGATGTCCTCAAGGATGGATTCGATCGAATCAAAACTCATTGTTGAACTCCAGTGAGCCGTTCAAGGTAGCGCGCCAGGAGATCGACCTCCAGGTTGACGCGATCGCCGGGCTCGAGCGTGCCCAGCGTCGTCACGGCCAGAGTGTGGGGAATCAGGTTGACCTCGAAGTCGCGCGCATCAACGGCATTGACAGTCAGGCTCACGCCGTCGAGCGTGACCGAACCCTTCTCGGCGATGAAGCGCGCCAGGTTATCGGGCACGCGAAAGCGGAAGATGCGGCTCTCACCGGCCGGACGGATCGACACCACGTCGGCCAGGCCGTCGACATGACCGCTGACCAGGTGGCCCCCGAGACGATCACCGATGGCCAGCGCCGGCTCGAGGTTGACCGGACTGCCGCGATCCAGACTGCCCAGGCTGGTGCGCTCGAGCGTTTCGGCCGACAGGTCGGCGGAAAAGCCCTGTTCATCGATGGACAGGGCCGTCAGGCAGCAACCCGCCACGGACACGCTGTCACCCTCCCGCCAGTCGGCGGGCGAAAGCAGGGGGCAGTCGATTCGCATGCGGCAACCCGACTCCGCGGGCGTGATCCGGCTGACCGTTCCGACGGCCTGCACGATTCCGGTGAACATGGCTGAACTCTCAGGAAGCCAGACGATAGATGAATCGATGGTCCGGGCCAAGCCGGCGCTCATCGATCAACTCTAGGTGGAGGCGGTCGTCGAATTTTTCCATCCCCGGCAGCTCGAGCAACGGCCGCCCTCGTCCAATCAGGCACGGCGCCTGGTAGACCAGTAGTTCATCGACCAGCCCTGATGCGACCAGGGCGCCCGCGAGGGTTGGACCGGCCTCGACGTGAACGGTATTGACTTCGCGCTCGGCCAAACGGGCCATGAGCGACGGCAGGCTGACCCGGCCCGAGAGGTCTGCCGGTAGTTGCCACCATTCCACGCCATCGATCGCGCGGGGTTCGCCGCAGGTGGCGACGACCAATGGACCGGGCAAGGTGGTCAGGCGGAGGCCGTCGGGCAGGCGCGCGCGCGAGTCGACCACGAGGCGCAATACCTGACGGTCGAAGCCGCTCAGGCGGACATTCAGCCGGGGATCGTCGGCCAGAACCGTGCCGATGCCGGTAAGAATGCAGGAGGCCCGGGCGCGCCATTGCTGCACGTCGGCCCGCGCCGACTCGCCGGTAATCCACTGCGAGCGCCCGTCCGTGCCCGCCGTCAGCCCGTCCAGGCTGGCGGCAAGCTTGACACGAACCCACGGGCGGCCGCGCTCGTGCCGACTCACGAAACCGCGATTGAGCGCGCTCGCGGCCGCCTCCATCAGCCCGGTGCGCACCGTGACGCCGGCACGGGCGAGCATTTCGTGACCCCTGCCGGCCACGCGCGCATCCGGGTCGGGCATAGCCGAGACCACGGCAGCCACGCCGGCTTCGATCAGGCCTTGCGCGCACGGCGGCGTGCGCCCGTGGTGACTGCAGGGCTCCAGCGTGACGTAGGCCGTCGCCCCCCGGGCACCGGCGCCGGCTTGCTGCAGCGCCAGCGTCTCGGCGTGCGGCTCGCCCGCGGCCCGGTGCCATCCACGCCCGACGACCTCGCCGTCGCTGACGATCAGGCAGCCGACCGCCGGATTGGGATCGACCGTCAGCCGCCCCTTCTCGGCGAGACGGAGGGCTTCGGCCATGAATCGGTGATCGTCGGCGGTGAAGGACATTCGTTAGGGGTCAGGGGTCAGGGGTCAGGAGTCAGTCGTCCGTCGGGGATGTGACCCCGACCTACGCGGGCAATCGATCATCATTTATCCCCGTCTTCGAGTAACGAAATCTGTCGCCGATCAATGACGCCCGGGTTGTCGCGTTCGAGTTTCTCGATTTCCTCGCGGAAGGCCTGCACGTCCTCGAATCGGCGATAGACCGAGGCGAAGCGTACGTAGGCCACCTTGTCCAGGCGGGACAACTCGGCGGCAACCCAGTCACCCAGCTGCTGGCTGGAAATCTCGGCTTCTTCCAGCGTGCGAATCTCGCGCACCAGCTTGCGCATAGCGCGCTCGACCAGCTGGGTTTCAACCGGGCGTTTTTCCAGCGCCTTGAGCATGCCGCGTCGGAGCTTTTCTTCGTCGAAGGCCTCGCGCGAACCGTCGGCCTTGATCACGTTGGGCGCCTTGAGCACCGGGGTTTCCATGGTGTTGAAGCGCGCCCCGCAATCGGCACACTCACGCCGCCGCCGGATCTGGAAGCCGTCGGACGCCAGCCGCGAGTCGACCACGCGGGTGTCGGTGTGATTGCAAAACGGGCACCACATGACTAGGGGTCAGGATTCAGGAGTCAGGGGTCAGAGCGGGCTTTGCCGCGCCAAACCGCCCCCGCTGACTAATACGAGTCATTCTGCACCAAGGCATCCAACTTCTCCTCATGCTCCCTGATCCCTGAATCCCGACCCCTGAGTCCTCACACTCAACCGTACACCGGATACTTCCGGCACAGCGCAAGAGCGGACTCCTTGACGCGCGACTCGACCGACTCGTCGCCCATGTTGTCGAGGATGTCGCAGATCAGGCCGGCCAGTTCGCGGCAGTCTTGTTCGGTAAAGCCCCGGGTGGTGCACGCCGGCGTGCCGATGCGAAGCCCGGACGTGACGAAAGGTGATCTCGGCTCGCCCGGTACGGTGTTCTTGTTGACCGTGATGTTCGCCCGCCCGAGTGCAGCTTCGGCGTCCTTGCCGGTGATGTCGGCTTCGATCAGGTCGATCAGGAACAGGTGATTGTCGGTGCCGCCGGAGACGACCTTGTAGCCGCGCTCGATGGTGACTTCGGCCATGGCGCGCGCATTGTCGATGACCTGCTGCTGGTACCCCTTGAAGCCAGGCTCGAGCGCTTCCTTGAAAGCCACCGCCTTGGCCGCGATGACGTGCATCAGCGGTCCACCCTGACACCCCGGAAAGACCAGGGACTGGAACTTCTTGACCAGGGCTTCGTCGTCCCCGGCAGCCAGAATGATGCCGCCGCGCGGACCGCGCAGGGTCTTGTGGGTCGTGGAGGTCACGACGTGGGCATGGGGCACCGGATTGGGATAGACGCCGGCCGCAATCAATCCGGCGATATGCGCCATGTCGACCATGAACCAGGCGCCCACTTCGTCTGCAATCTCGCGCATTTTTGCCCAGTCAACCACGCGCGAGTAGGCAGAAAACCCGCCGATGAGCATTTTCGGCTTGTGCTTGCGAGCCAGTTCGGCCATCTGCTCGTAGTCGATCTCGCCCGTTTCGCGGTTCAACCCGTAGTGCACGGCATTGAACAGCTTGCCCGAAAAGTTGACCTTGGCGCCGTGGGTCAGGTGCCCGCCTTCGGAGAGGTCCATGCCGAGAATGGTATCGCCGGGCTCGAGCAGAGCCAGGTAGACGGCCTGGTTGGCCTGCGAGCCAGAGTGCGGCTGGACGTTGGCGTAGCCGGCGCCAAACAGCGCCTTCACCCGCTCAATGGCGAGATTCTCGGCAATGTCGACGTATTCGCATCCACCGTAATAACGCTTGCCGGGATAGCCCTCGGCGTACTTGTTGGTCATCACCGAGCCCTGCGCCTCCATCACGCGCGGGCTGGCGTAGTTTTCCGAGGCGATCAGCTCGATGTGTTCCTCCTGGCGGCGCTCTTCCGAGCGCATCGCGGAGGCCAGATCCTCATCGAACCCGGCAATGGTGAAAGACTTGTCGAACATGGGTCGCAAATTCCGGATTTGAAAGCTCCGCAATGGTATCACCAAGTCGTCCACGCGAGCCGCTGAAGGGATTCCGGCAAAGTTGATGCCAATCAATTCCGCACCCTCGGGCCGGGCATAAACTGCGCTTCGTCACAGACCCCTAACCGCCCGATGGAGGCACGAAAATGAACCGCAAGAAAATCCTGATCACGGCCATGCTGGCCCTGTTTTCCTTCAACGTCATGGCGCAGTCGCAGGGCGACTGGCTCGTTCGCCTCGGCGTGGGCGTTGTCGCGCCGGATGCCGACAGCGGGAATCTCGTCTTCGAGGGTATCGAACTCGACGACTATCAGATCGATGTTGACGACGGCACCAGCGCAGTCTTCAATCTTACTTACATGACCACCGATCGCCTGGGCGTGGAGCTGCTGGCATCCTGGCCCTTCAACCACACCGTCGAGGGCGACGGCGCCCTGGCCGGCCTGGGCAAGCTCGGCAGCACCAAGCACCTGCCGCCCACGCTGAGCCTGCAATACCACTTCCGGCCAGACCAGGCCTTCCGCCCGTATGCCGGCATCGGCCTGAACTACACCAAGTTCTTCGACGAGCAAACGACCGAAGCGCTGCACCAAGGCATCATCGGCACCTCAAACGCAGCACTCGGCACCGACTACGCCGGCGGCAGCACCGACATGTCGATCGACGACTCCTTCGGCGTCGCCCTGCAGCTGGGCGCCGACGTCGCGCTCAACGATGCCTGGTTCGTCAACTTCGACCTGCGCTGGATCGACATCGAGGCCGACGCCGAACTGCGCACGGCCACCACCGACGGCGGCGGCTTCGACGTCGACCTCAACAGCCGCATCAAGGCCGACATCGACCCCTGGGTCTTCTCCACCGCGATCGGCCTGCGTTTCTGAATCGATAAGCACACCCATGCCCGGCCAAGGTGGCCGGGCAGCGGGCTGCATCAGTCGGCGTGGTTACGCATTTCCAGATGCAGCGTGAATACCAGGAAGCTGCGGATGAGAATGATCATGCCCAGCATCGCCACGCTCTCGAGCGTGTAGTCGACCGCCACGGTCTTGATGATGTCTGCGGCAACCAGGAACTCCAGCCCGAGGATGAGCCCACGCACGCTCTGGCGCCGATAGGCAACGTAGTTTTCGTGCATTGAACGGCTGAGCGGGTTGCGCAACCACATCGCGCTAGCCGCCACGAAACCGGCCACGATCACGAGAATGCCGATCCCTTCGAGAAGATAGATGAGAAACCGAACGGATTCGATGAAAATCGAGCCGGTCACCGGTTGACCCTCGACAGGTCCCCGGCCACATGCGGCAGGGCCAGCAATCGCCGATTCATGACCCGAAACCACAGCGGCGGGACATAGGCGAGCAGGAACATCCCGAAGTAGCCGGTGGGCAGTTGCGGCAGGTCATCGAAATGCCGCAGGGACTGGTAGCGCCGGTTGGGATTGGCGTGATGATCCGAGTGCCGCTCCAGGTGAAACAGCAGCAGGTTTGAGAAGACGTGATTGCTGTTCCACGAGTGATGCGGCTGGCACCTTTCATATTCACCGCGTTCGGTCTTGCGGCGTAACAGACCGTAATGCTCGACGTAATTGGCGCTGGTGAGCTGGAACCAGGCCACGGCGTTGTGAATCAGCAGGAAGGCCAGCGTGGCCCAGCCGAAGGCAATCACCAGGGCGCCCTGCAGCAACGCCGCCATCAGCCACGACTGGAGAATCGTGTTGTGCAGACTCCACGCCCGCTTGCCGCGGCGGCCCAGCCGGCGGCGCTCGATCCGCCAGGCCCGCGTCAGACCACCCGGCATCTCGCGTGCCGCAAAGCTGTAGATCGACTCGTTCATGCGCGCGCTGGCGCAGTCCTCGGGCGTTGCCACGTGCCTGTGATGGCCAAAGTTGTGCTCGACGGTGAAGTGCCCGTAGAACGGAACGGCCAGCGCCAGGCGGCTCAACCACTGCTCGATACCGGTGTGCTTGTGCCCCATCTCGTGCGCGGTATTGACGGCCAGGCCGGAGGCGAGACCCGCCACAACGGCCAGAATCAGCCAGGCAGCCGTGGACAGATCCTGGGTCGCCGCCCAAGCGACAGCCACTACGAGGGAGACGACGTGCAACGGCACGGTCAACCAGGTCAGCACTCGGTAGTAGCGATCGTCCTCGAGTTCGGGAACGGTCTGCTCGGGTGGATTGCTGCGATCCTCACCGACAAGCCCGTCAAGGATCGGGACCAGGCCGTAGCTGAACACGATGGGAAGAAAGAGCGTCCACTCGCTGCCGCTGTAGGCATGCAGCGCCACGGCAATGGCCGGCGAAAGCGAGTAAACAACCGAGAGCAGCCAAAGGACCCGCTTGCGGTCGACATATGTTCCGGGTCGACCATTAACGTCGGTGTAGTGAAAAGTTCGACTCAGCATGGCCTCTCTCCTTTGAAGCCTGGCCCTAGTGTACCCCGTCACTCATCTTGTAACTTATAGAGCGCCGTACAAGCCCGAGCGCAAGGCGGCGCTCGCCGGGAAGGGTGGTGCCCTTTGCAAGAGCGCCAACGCCGCGATCGGGCTTGTACGGCGCTCCCTTCGGGCGAGCGCCTCAGGGGCCATCTGCAGGGCAGGCGAAGCCGCATGGCGGCATTCGCGAAGCGAATAAAGCCTTGCGAGCGCAGCCGTCGCCCGTGTTGCAATTGCTTGACGTAGCACCCACTACGCCGGCGCAATCGCGCCTTGCAGCTGACCCCTGAGGCACTCGCTATAAGTCACAATATGAGTGACGGGGTACACGTGTACCGGCCACTAGCTTCATTCTATGCAAGGGCGCGGGCGTTCGCCACTTTGATGTCACGGAGCGCCTGCTTGGGTTACGATTGCCGTCGTGGCTCATCATGGCAGTACCCAAAGCATGCAGAAGCTCAAGAACTCCCCTTTCAAGGCGTACGACATCCGTGGGCGCGTCCCCGACCAGCTCGACGAGGAGCGCACCTTTCTCATCGGGCAGGCGTTCGCCCGGGTTGTGAAGCCGCAAGGCCCGGTCGCCATCGGTTTCGACATGCGCCTGTCGAGCCAGTCGCTGGCAGCCGCCCTGGCGCGCGGTCTCAATCGCGCCGGTGTCGACACATCCGACATCGGACTGTGCGGCACCGAACTGGTCTACCACGCCGCGTCCCTCGAAGGCATGGGCGGCGGCATCATGATCACTGCCAGCCACAACCCCGCCGACTACAACGGCATGAAGATGGTTCGAGAGCAGGCCATACCGATCAGCGCCGACACCGGCCTCAAGGAAATGGAGGCGCTGCTCGCCGACGGCCTGGCGCCGGTGACGGTCGACCATCCCGGCCAGCACCGGCGCCTGTCGGTCTTCGATGGCTATATTGACCGGGTGCGCGCCTTCGTCGACGCCGACCGAATCGGCCCCACGAAAATCGTCGTCAACGCCGGCAACGGTTGCGCCGGGCCGGCTTTCGACGCCATTGCCAAAGGCCTGCCGCTGGAGGTCACGAGGCTTCATCACGAGCCAGACGGCCGGTTTCCCAACGGGGTTCCCAATCCCTTGCTGCCCGACAATCGCGAAGAGACCTCGCGGGCGGTCATCGACGCCGGCGCTGACCTGGGCGTCGCCTGGGATGGTGATTTCGACCGCTGTTTTTTCTTCGACAACACCGGACGCTTCGTCGAGGGTTACTACCTGGTCGGCCTGTTCGCGAGACAGCTGCTCGAAAAATCACCCGGCGAGAAAATCGTTCTCGATCCTCGACTGACCTGGAATACCCTGGCGGAAGTATCCGATGCAGGCGGGGAGGCGCTGATCAACAAAAGCGGTCACGCGTTCATCAAGGAGCGTATGCGATCGGAAGACGCCGTCTACGGCGGAGAGATGTCGGCACACCACTATTTCAGGGACTTCAGCTACTGCGATTCCGGCATGATTCCATGGCTGCTCCTGCTCGAACGCATCCATGCCACGGGCAAGTCGCTGGCCGAACTGGTCGACGAGCGCATTCGCGCCTTTCCATGCAGCGGCGAAATCAACTTCACCGTCGACAACCCGCAAGACGTCATGGACCGCGTGCTGCAGCACTTTGAGCCGGACGCAGCGAGCATCGACCGCACGGACGGCATCAGCCTTTCATTCGAGGACTGGCGATTCAACCTGCGCGCATCGAACACCGAGCCGGTGATTCGACTGAACGTGGAAACTCGTGCCGACGAGTCGCTGCTCGCCGAGAAGACACGGCTGCTGCGCTCTTTGATCAAGTGACTCAGGCAGTGCCCTCGACCGAGTCGGGGCCACCCGCCACTTCGACCCGATCACGACCGTTGGCCTTGGCACGATAGAGCGCCTGGTCGGCCCGCCGGAGCAGGCGCTCCCAGTCATCCACGAGCGAGTCGAAGGTCACCACACCGACACTGGTAGAGACGGTCATCGTCCGCTCCGAACACTCGAAAGGTTTATCGACCAGCGCGCGGCGCAGCCGCTCCGCCACCTGCCCCGCCACCTCGGCACTCGCGTCGGGCAACAGCACGAGGAATTCCTCGCCGCCAACCCTGAATGCAATGTCGGCTTCGCGGATGATTTCCCGAATGCGGCTGGCTGCCTGCACCAGGACCTGGTCACCCGCGGCATGACCGTACTTGTCATTGACCTGCTTGAAATCATCGAGGTCGAGAACCACCAGCGACAGCTCATGTTCGCCACGCTGGACGCGGGCGACTTCCCGCGCCGCATACTCGTCGAGCGAGTAGCGGTTGAGCAGGCCGGTCAAGGCGTCATGGCGAGCCATGTAGCGCAGGTGCTCTTCCTTTCGGCGAAACAGCATCAGCGCCAATGTGACGTTGAGCGCCATGTAGAACAACATCGACGACAGGAATGCCGGCACCATCACGTTGACCGCTCCGGCACCAGTCGATTCGCCGTGACCGAGCAGAATGTAGATGGCACGCACCAGCATCAAGACCGCGTTGCCCAGAATGACGAAGGCCACGGCGCGACGATAGTTGGCCAGCATCATACTCTGCGCCCGCCATAGCAAGGCGGCGCTGAAAATACCCAAAAATAGATAGACCAGCGCGAACACCATGACGCGCTGCCCCGTATTGGCGTACATGCCTGGCCAGAAGAGGCCGCCGGCCAGGGCGGCCAGCGCCAGTGCCACAACCAGCATGGGTGACCGGCGAAGACCGAGGTGCTGCTGAATACCCAGCAGGATCAGTCCATAGGCGACCAGGATGCTGGTGTTGCCCAGGGCGATGATCACGCTTGTGTCCACGATGCTGCTGCCGGCCATGGCAAGGTTGCCCATGACATGCCCGGCACTGAAGAGCACGCCGGCCAGTGCCCAGTCGGCGATCGCGCGTTCGCGGTTGCCCGCCAGATAGATCCCGCCCATGGTGACCGCCATGAAGAAGGCGGCAAGAGCCGACGCGACTGCCAGCGTATAGGCGTCCAGGCTCGTCATGTTTTCCCCTCCCCTCCCCCGGAACCCCAGGGGCAGCTCGCGATCAGTCGGTTTTGGTCATCAGGTCAGCAATCGTGTCCACGGGCGCCGAGCCGTAGCTCAGAAACTCGTTGTGAAAAGCCTTGAGCTCGAATTCCTCGCCCCGCTCTTCCTTGAGACGCTCGCGCAAGTCGTAGATCGCGGCGTAGCCGGCGTAGTAGGAAGTCAGCTGTACCTGGCTTAACGTAAGCCGGCGCCACTTCTGCGTGGCCTCGGACATCTCCTGGAAGGCTTCTTCGCGCATCAGGCGCACCGCCTCTTCACGGCCCATGCCGCGAACGTGCACGGCATAGTCGAGAATCGCATTGTGCGTCACTCGCAGCAGCCACTTGCCGTGCATCAGCCACAGCTCGGGCGCGTAGTCACCCCAACCGGCCTCCAGCATCATGCGCTCGGCGTACACTGCCCAGCCTTCAATCATCGCGCCGTTGCCGAACAGGCTCTTGACCAGGCTGGGCGATGTGTTGGCGTGGAGCAGCTGGGTGTAGTGGCCCGGGATGCCCTCGTGGATGTTGAGAATCTGCAGCATCCAGTCGTTGTACTCGCGCAGATAGCTGGCCGCCAGCTCCTCGCCGTAGGTCTCCAGCGGCGTGACGTTGTAATAGGTGTCGGCGTCAGGGTTGAACGGTCCGGGCGCGCTGACCGAGGCGATGGCGCCGGTGCCGCGCATGTACTCCGGTGTTTCTCGAACCACCAGCGGTTTGTCCGGATCCTGATCGAGCAGGTCGTTTTCGCGAACGAAATCGGCCAGCTCGGGCATTTGCCCGCGAATCTCGTCAACGAAGTCCTCGACAGCCACATGCTCTTCGGAAAGCCGGTCGATCATCCGGCCGATGCGTTCGAAACGATCCTCGGGCATGGCCTGGTCGGCAAAGTACTCGGGCCAGAGTTCCGCCGTGTAGTCGTCCATTTCCGCAAGCAGGCGCTCCTTTTCCGACAGCGCACGGCGGTAAAGCTCGGCGGCCGTGAAATCGGCCTGGATATCGTGCGCGAACTTCTGTTCGTAGAGCGCCTCACCCAGGCGGAACGGGCGTGCGTTGCCCGAGGCTTCGAGTTCAGCCAGACGCGTCTCAAGCCAGCCGATCCAGTCGTTGACAGCGGCTTCGGCGCCGGCGAGGGCCTGCGACAGCGATTGGGACAACGCCGCGTCCAGTTCCGCCTCGGCGGCGCTGTCGCGGATGTCGGCCAGCACGCTCAATCCGCCCCGATTCTGGCTCACGGCCAGCTCGGTGTGTTCGAGCGTCGGGGTGCCCAGGCTCTCGCGCGCTGCCCGGTAGTAGGCAGGCACCTGCTCGAGCCGGTCGCGAATGAGCGCCAGCCGCTCCGGCAACGGCGCGAATTCGGTGTTGAGCAGGACACTCAGGGGGCCGGCGACGTTGTAATTGGACGGTTGCCATTCCCAGTCGCGCAGGGTCTGCGTGTAAAAGCGAGCGGCCTCGAGACGGTTGACCAGAAGGTCGTGATCGGTCTGCCGATCGATCGAAAGCGAATCCCGGTCGAACTCCTCGAGTCGCTCCAGCGACTGACCGATGAACTCGAGTTCCTCCCGTCGGTGCGCCGCGTCGGGAATGGTCACGACCCCGGCGTTCTCGTAACGGCCCTCGTAGATTGCCCATTCCGGGGAACGCCGAAGCATGTCGTCGATCAGCGTTTGCACGAAGGCATCGAACGCTGCGGCGTCGGAACCGTCCGGTCCGGCGGCATCGGCTTCGACATCGGCGGCGTCTGCGGGGGCCGCCTGTTCGGCACTCGACTTCCCGTTCGGGGCATCCTCTCCGCCGCAAGACGCGAGCAGGAAAAGGGCGAGGCAGAGCGTGAGTGGGCGGATCGGGGCTGTCATGGGCATCCAGTCAGTATTTCGCAGTCTTGTAATCCTACCGCATCACGCACCCGAGACGCACCGAATCGGGCTTGCAGTGCCGGCGCGCTCGCCCTATATTCGCCGGCATGAGGCGTAGCGACGAATATCATCGAGAGGAACTGGTCAACGCGCTCACCCACGGCCTGGGCGCGATCCTGAGCATCGGTGCCGGCGCAGTACTGATCACGCTGGCCGTCGTTTTTGCCGGCGCACGGGAAGTCATCAGCGCGTCGGTCTTCGTTGCCTCGCTGACCCTGCTCTATACCGCCTCGACGCTCTATCACAGCACCCGGCATCCGATCTGGAAAGCGCGCCTCAAAATCCTCGATCACTGCGCGATCTTCCTGCTGATTGCCGGCACGTACACGCCGTTCACCATCGCAGTACTTCGGGGCGGCTGGGGCTGGTCCCTTTTCGGTGTCATCTGGGGTCTGGCCGTCATCGGCGTGATCTTCAAGGTTTTCTTTACCGGGCGTTTCCACGCGCTTTCGACCGCAACCTACGTCGGCATGGGCTGGCTGGTCGTGGTCGCGCTCGCGCCGCTCAGCCAGGTGCTGACGGCAACCGCCATGCTCTGGCTGGTGCTCGGCGGTGTGCTCTACACCGCCGGAACCGTTTTCTACCACGCAGAACGCATACCCTACGCTCACGCCATATGGCATCTGTTCGTACTGGCCGGAAGCGCGTGTCATTTTATTGCCGTCACTGTCCAGATGATTGCGCATCCGGCCTGATCCGGGAGAGCGCAGCGACAATCGCGGGGACTTCACGGGCCGGAAGTGCACGGCTGAAGAAGTACCCCTGGAAAGAGTCGCATTCCATCTGCGTGAGGATATCGAGCTGCTCCAGGCATTCCACGCCCTCCGCGACGACTTTCAGGCGCAGGCAACGCGCCATGCTGATGATGGCCGCAACCAGGTCGCGATCGGAATCGCGCCCGGCCAGGTCCAGGATGAAGGAACGATCGATCTTGAGCGTATCCAGGTCGAACTCCTTGACGTAGGACAGCGAGGAGTAGCCAGTGCCGAAATCGTCGAGGGAAACGTGTACGCCCAGGGCGCGCAGCTTCTGCAGAGCGTCCTGTCCGGCCTGGATCTGTTCCATCAGCATCGATTCAGTGATCTCCAGCGTGAGCAGCCCGGGCGCCAGCCCCGTCCGTTCGAGCACCTGCTCGATGGTCTCCACCAGGCGCCCGGTCTGGAACTGCCGCGCCGAAAGGTTGACCGACACGGGCAGATTCTCGATGCCCTCCTCGGCCCAGCTGGCCGCCTGCATGCAGGCCTGCTCGAGCACCCAGTCGCCGAGCGGCACAATGAGGCCGCTTTCCTCGGTGGCGCGAATGAACTCCGTCGGCATGATCAGCCGACCATCGAGCGAGCGCCAGCGTACGAGCGCCTCGACACCACAAGCGTGGTACTGCGGCGCGGCCGCGACGATGGGCTGGAAATAGAGCTCGAATTCCTGCGCATCCAGCGCATGTCGAAGACGCGCGTCAAGCTGCAAGCGCTTGCTGGCCGAACGCACCATCGAATCGTTGAAATACTGCCATGTATTGCGGCCGCGCCGCTTGGCCTGATACATGGCGGCATTGGCAAACTGCAGCAGCTCGGTCACCGACTGCGCGTCGTCGGGATAGACACAGATACCGACGCTGGCGCTGACGTAGACTTCGCTGCGGTTGGCCAGCACGAATGGTTCGGCCATCGATTCGAGCGTCCTACTTGCGCAAGCCGCCGCCTGTTCGGGGGCCTGCGGACCCGTCAGATAAATGACGAATTCGTCACCGCCCATGTGCGCCAAGCCGGCCTCGGCCGGCAGGCCGCCACGAAGCCGGCGCGCCACCATAACCAGCATGTCGTCGCCGATGGGATGGCCGAAACTATCGTTGACGTTACGGAAATGATCAAGATCAATGAACAAAACGGTGATGTGTTGCCCGGCCTCGCCGCCACCAGCCAGCATGCGTCGGAGCCGGTCCTGCAAGAGCAGTCGGTTGGGCAGGCCGGTCAGAGGATCGTAGTAGGCCAGTTGCTCGAGACGTTTCTGAGCCAGCTTGAGCTCGCTGACATCGGTGAAGATCCATGCGTACTGGTCGTTACCCCCGCGGTCGGCCCCGATATCGGTCACCGTCGCCAGAAACGGCCGTTCGGCACCGTCGGCGCTGCGATTCCAGATCTCGCCAGTCCAGTAACCCCGATTGTCGACCGAGCGTTCGAGATCGGCAAAGAACGAGCTGTCGTGACGTGAGGAATGCAGCGTGGCCAGATCGCGGCCGATCAGGCGGTCCTGTCCGACGCCGCTCATGCGCTCGAAAGCGGGATTGGCCGACACGATACGCTTGCGACGATCGGTGAGCACGACCCCTTCGTGGGTTCGCTCGAACACGACGGAAGTCTGGCGCAGCTCCCGGATCAGACCGGCTTGGTCACCGAGCGCGCGCCAGCTGAGCCAGAACACCAGCACCGAACTGGCCAGGACGAACAGCCAGCCCTTGTATGTCTGAAAAGTGGTAAGCAATGCGGGATCGCTGCTTAGTTGCCGCACTGCCGAGTCGGAAAGGAAGATCCACAGCGCACCGGCGGCCGCGTAGATCAAGGCCACCTTGAGCGCATAACTACCCGTGAGCTTCATTGACACCCTCCCTTCCGGGCGGGGTTGCGGCACGCAGGGACAGGGCCGAACCCGCCGGTGAACCAACTATACTACGAAAGCGTCGAAAGACCGAAATGCCGACTTTCGTCGGCCCCTTGTTACCGCCAGCCAATGGAGAGAATCATGTCCGTCAATACCCCCAAGACGACGCGCCTGATCGGTGTGATGCTGTTGCTTGGACTGCTGACCGGTTGTGCTTCCACGCCCTCCGACGACACGCTTATCAGCGAATCGCGCTCGGCACTGGCCAGCTTCGTCGACCGCGACCCCGACCTGCAGCGCTGGCTGAACCAGGCCTACGGTTATGCCGTGTTCCCCGATATCGGCAAGGGCGGATTCTGGGTCGGCGGCGGTTTCGGTCGCGGCGTCGTGTTCGAACAGGGCCGCCCGGTCGGTCGCGCTTCGGTCTCCCAGGCCACGATCGGCCCGCAGATCGGCGCCCAGTCGTACAGCCAGGTGATTTTCTTCCGCGACGAAGCCGCGCTACGTCGATTCCAGCGCGAAAGCTTCGAGTTTTCCGCCCAGGCGACGGCGGTGGCCGCCACCGAGGGGCGTTCGGCAACGACGAGCTACGAACGTGGCGTGGCCGTATTCAACCTCGCCCGTGGCGGGCTGATGGCGGAAGCTTCCGTGGGCGGTCAGAAGTTTCAGTACTGGTCACTCTAGCGGGAAAACCTGCGCCGGACCGGGTCGGCCGAACAAATATCCCTGAAACCGATCGCAGCCCAGGTCCTGCAGAACACCGAGTTGAGCGCGGGTTTCCACGCCCTCGGCAACGACCGTGAGCCCGAAAATTCGGGCCATGCTGATTACCGCCTCGACGATGGCGCGATCGGTCCGGGCGCTGTCGAGCGAATCGATGAATGCACGATCGATCTTGAGCGTATCTACCGGCAGGTGGCGGAGGTAAGCCAGCGAGGAATAGCCGGTCCCGAAGTCGTCCAGCGACAGCCCGACGCCCAAGCGACGCAACTTGTCGAGCACGATGGATGCACCTGCGCCCAGATCCATTAGCAGCGACTCGGTGATCTCGAGCGTCAAACTGCCAGGGTCGACGCCATGACGCTCGAGCGAATCGCGGACGACGTTCGCCAACTCCCCGCTCGCGAACTGGCGGGCGGACAGGTTGACCGACACGGCCACGCCTGCCATACCCTGGCGCTGCCACCGGGCGATCTGTAGGCACACTTGTTCGATCGCCCAATCTCCAAGCATCAGGATCAGGCCGCTGTTCTCCGCGGCGGGAATGAACTCCGACGGCGGCACCGGCGGACCATCGACGGGATGCCATCGCATCAGGGCCTCGTAGCCCAGGATGTCCAGGTTCTTTCCGCCCACGATGGGCTGGTAGTGCATCTGCAGATGGCCGTTTTCGAGGGCTCGGCGCAAGCGCGCGTCGAGTTCGACCTGGCGGCGGGTTCTCTCGACCATTTCGGCCTCGAACAACTCGAAGGCGTTGCTGCCGAGATGCTTCGCCCGCGCAAGGGCAGCCTCCGCGTACTGGAGCAGCTGATCAGCATCGTCAGCATCTTCCGGCGCATGCGCCGCGCCGATACAGGCCGTCAGGTAAACCGATCGGACACCCGACACCGAAAACGGCGACGACAACTGTTCGCGAATGCGCTCGATGAACGGCAACAGTTCCCCGCGGTCGGTGACGCCCTCGACGACGAGCAGAAATTCATCGGCGCTTGGGTGGGCCAGGAGCGCGCAGTCGGAGAGAGAACGCTCCAGACGCCGTGCGACCGCGATGAGCAGTTCGTTGCCGACCGGATGGCCAAAACTGTCGTTGATGTCCCCGAAATGATCCAGATCGAGGGTGATCAATCCCACGCCACTGCCATCGTGACGGGCCCGGGCGAGTTGTTTCCCGAGCCGGGCTTCGACCAGGCGGCGATTGGGCAAACCGGTCAACTCGTGATGATAGGCGTCGTGCTCCAGTCGCGCGATCAGCCGCGATTGCCGTGCTAGTGCCCGCCAGCTGAGCGCAAAAACGAGCAAACCGGTGACCACCACATAGGCCGCCCCCTTCCAGGTCTGAATGCGCAGGATGAGGCTTGGGTCATCGGTCACGTTCTCGATGGCGGTATCACTGAAGTAGATCCAGGTCAGCCCGACGACCAGGTAGATCGACGTCAGTCGCAGTGCACGAGACACGTCGGTGTTCAACGACGATCACCTGTTAACGCAGACAAGAACATGCACCCGGGATTCATGTCACGCATTATTAACCCAGCAGCAGCGTAGATTGCAAACAGGACGATCAGGTCGGCGCCGTTGCCTCTTCGTCGGCCAGGAATTGCAATCTTGCAAGGCGGGCATAAAGCGGGCTTTCGGCAACCAGGGTGTCGTGACTGCCCTGGGCGACGACGCGGCCCTGATCGAGAACCACGATGCGGTCGGCCCGCCTGACGGTGGCGAGGCGATGCGCGATGACGAGTACGGTGCGGTCGTTACCGATGTCGTTGAGCGCCTCCTGGACGAGACGCTCGCTCTCGGCGTCCAGGCTGGCCGTCGCTTCGTCGAGCAACAGCAGCGGCGGCGCCTTGAGCAGCGCGCGGGCGATGGCGATGCGCTGGCGCTGACCGCCGGAAAGCCGGATTCCGCGCTCGCCCAGGAACGTGTCGTAACGCTCGGGCCAACGCGCCACGAATTCCTCGACGTGCGCGCTGCGGGCGGCTTGCGCGATGAGTTCCGGACTCGCTTCGGGCCGGCCGTAGGCGATATTTTCGGCCGCGCTGCCGGAAAACATGACCACATCCTGCGGGACAACGCCCAGGCGCTGGCGCAGCTCGAGGAGGTCGAGCTTGCGAACGTCGGTGCCGGCCAGGCTCACCCGGCCGGCGTCGGGATCGTAGAAACGAAGCAGCAACTGGAAGAGCGTCGACTTGCCGGCACCGGACGGGCCGACGATTGCAACGGTTTCGCCCGCCCGAACCTCGAAGCTCAACCCACGCAGCACGGGTTCATCCGGCCGCGACGGATAGGCGAAACCGACTTCGTCGAAGGAGACCGAAAGCGGGCCCTCGGGCAAACTGCGGGGCTGCGCCGGGCTGACGATGGACGGCGTGGCCTCGAGCAGCTCGGCCAGCCGTTCCATCGCACCGGCAGCCCGCTGAAGCTGGCTCCAGATCTCGCTCAAGCTCGCCGTCGAGCCGGCGGCAATGGCGGCGTAGAGAACGAACTGACCGAGTTGTCCGGGCGTCATCTCGCCGCTCAGAACCGAACGCGCACCGAGCCACAGCACAAAGGTAATCGCGCCGAAGGTCATCATGATGACCAGCACGATCAGGAATGTGCTGGCGCGAATCCGGTCGCGCGCGGCCACGAAGGCCGACTCGACCGCTTCATCGAAACGTTGCCGCTCACGGGCCTCCTGGGCAAACGACTGCACGGTCTGGACAGCGTTGATGGTCTCGTCACCGCGGGCACTGAAATCGGCCACCCGGTCCTGGGCACTGCGCGAGAGCCGGCGAACCCAGCGACCGAGCATCACCACAGGCACGATGATCAGAACGATCAGGAGCGCGATCACGCCCGCCAGTGCCGGCGCGGTGACCGCCAACGCAATTGAACTCGCCACCAGCATGAGTAGATTGCGCACGCCAAAGGACACGGTCGAGCCCACCAGTGTTTCAACCAGCGTGGTGTCGGTATTGAGCCGCGAGAGCACTTCCCCGGTGCGCGTGTTACCGAAGAATTCGGGACTCATCGACAGCACACGCCCGTACACAGCCTGGCGAACGTCCGCGACCACGCGCTGGCCGAGCCAGCTGACCCAGTAGAAACGCAATCCACCGCCGACGGCCATCATCGCCGCGGCGGCAAACAACAGCCAGAACCAGCGGTTGATATTGCCGATGTTCTCGGCCAGGAAGCCGCGATCGATCACCTGCCCCACGGCGGCCGGTATGGACAGCGCCCCGGCTGCCGAGATCAGGAGGAAAAGCAGCGCCAGTCCGATTTGCAGGCGATAGCGCATGATGAAGGGCCGGAGCGCGCGCAAGGAACCCAGGCGGCGACCGGCGGGGCGCTGGATGACGTCAGAGTCGCTCATGGCGCCTCCTGCAGCGATACGCGAGTCTGTCGATAAGAGCGCCAGCCGGCAACAGTAAACAGCACCAGCGCCGTCCAGACGAATGCGAAAGTCACCGCATGGTCAGGCGTGAACGGCTCGTCGAAGAGGAAAACCGCCAGAAGGAAGGTCATGCTGGGCGCCAGATATTGCATGAGTCCAATGGTACTCAGGTTGAGCCGACGCACGGCGGTTGCAAACAGCACCAGTGGCAACAAGGTCACCAGCCCGGTACCGGCCAGCAAAACCGCCTCGCCCGTGGCAGCGGGATCGAACGCCAGCGCGCCTTGCCGATTCAGCCAGAACAGCCAAAGCAGCGCAAATGGGGTGGCCAGAAGGGTCTCCCAGAACAGTCCCACCAGGGGACCGACATCGGTTTTTTTGCGCAAGACACCGTAGAGGGCAAAACTGAAGGCGAGCGCCAAGGCGATCCACGGGAATTGCCCAACCCGCGCCGTCATCCAGGCCGTCCCGATGAACGCCAGGGCAACCGCGATTGCCTGCAGGCCACTGAGGCGCTCGCGAAAGATCAGCATACCCAGCAGGACGTTGACCAAAGGATTGATGAAATATCCCAGGCTCGTCGACAGCACGCGCTCGGTGTTGATGGCGTAGACAAACACCAGCCAGTTGCTGGCGATAAGCACGGCGCTGATCGCAAGGGCGGCAAGTACGCGCGGACGAATACGAATCGCAGACTGGAAACGGCCTTGCGAGCGGAACACGAGAACCAGGCCGAGAAAAACCATTGACCAGACCACCCGATGGGCGATGATCTCGTCCGAACCCACGTGACCTAGCAACTTGAAGTACAACGGCGCCAGGCCCCAGATGCAAAAGGCACCCAGCCCGGCGGCCAGCCCGCCGACGGTCTCACGATCGGCGTTCATTGACCGATTCCCGGGTTCTCTTCTTGCTGCTCAGCCGGCTCACCTTCGGCGTCGCCCGGCACGGCCGGTGCGAGTCGTGGCCGGGAAACCGTGCCCGACAGATCGAATCGACCCGCAGACGGGCCACTCGCGAGGAACTCCCCGCCAAGACGCCCGCCCTCCAGCTCGACAGCCGCCCAGCCGGCACCGGCAAGATCGCTGCCCTGGACGACAAAAGCTGGTAACTCTAGGAAGCCGGGGGTCAGACGGATATCCGTACTGAAACGGTCGAACTCACGACGCACGGGTTCTTCGCCGTCGCCGTCGCCGACAACGCGCCAGAAGCCTTGCCAAAGATCGGCCTCGCCAGTGAGGAGAAAACCGCTAGCCGCGGCGGCCGGCCAATGCAGTAAGAGCCTGGCTTCCCCGCTGCCACCGGCAACGGCCGGCAACTCGAGAGCGTCGAGCAACTGCGAAAATTCCGCCAGGCTCACGTCGATCGCAACCGACCCGGGTTCGCTGGCGCTGAGAACGCCATTCGCGTCTACCATGCCCCCCGGGAAGGCGGCTGAAAGTCTGACCGTCAAACCACCACTTTTCGATCTGAGGTCCACCCGGGCGTTAGCAAGCCCAATGGCACCGAAGCGCAGGCGATCAAACTGCAGCTGCGAGCGCAGATCGATCCGTTTCGCGACGACTGCCAGGAGCCCGGCAGCATTGAGGGCCAGTCGCTGCGCCAGCGTCCGTGCAGCCATTGCGCCGTCGAGCTCCGCACCGGATAGCAGCAGATCGACCGCGGGCGGCTCGCCTGCCTGGTAATTGAACGAAATATCGAACTCGCTCGAACCGATCCGCAAGCGCCCGCCGGACAGAATGAGGCGGAGCGGATCATCGCTGCGAGTGGTCAGATCACCGCTCAGAGAGAGCGTCGTATCCTGCCCTGGCAATTGGCCTACAAGCCGCATATCGCGGAGCCGCACGGCCGAATCCGGTGATGCCGGCACCATCAGGAAGCCTTCGATTTCGACTGCCTCGAGAAGCGACGGCTCACCGAGATCTCCCCGGAACCGAAATGCGACGGGCCTATCCAGGCTGAAGCGTTCGAGCTCCACGAAGTCGATGGATACGTGGTCCATCCCTTCACGGCCCGCCGAAGGCCTCGCCAGCGTAACGTCCTGCAGCCGAACACTGCGGCCCTCAAGCAATTTTGCACTGGAACGAATCGCTTCCAGGGGATCGGAACGATTGCCGCCGCCCCTGCCTCCGGGCGAGAGCTGAATCACTGCCCCGCTCAATTCCATTCGCCCGGAGAGAGCTCACCGCGCAACAAAGGAGCGAGGCGCAACGCCAACTCGACCCGATCGGCGCGCAGGGTTGCAGCACCAGGCACCCCCGGTGGGCCCTGGACAATGACACCGCCGGCCTCGATCCGGGCGCTCGGAAACAGGCTGAATCGAAGCCGACCGACAATCTCTACGCGGCGGCCAATCTGCTCGCTGAGGCGATCGGAGACGATGGCCTTGAGCCGATCCTCGTCAAAATAAATGACCGCCGTGCCCCAGAGTCCCAAGAGGATGATGGACAGGGCGGCGGCTAGGATGATCGTACGGCGCATCCGGCTTCCGGCAAGAAATTGATTTGTTGCGGGCTCAAGGGGCCCCTGCTAGTCATTGTAGCTCAGGCACGGAAACCACAACAAAAAAAGGCCCGGCATTGGAGCCGGGCCTTCCTGAACCTCCGGTCAGAACCGGAATCTACTCGGCCGACTCAGCACCGGGCGCATTCGGACGGTCCACGAGCTCGACGTACGCCATGGGGGCGTTGTCGCCGGCTCTGAAACCGCACTTGAGAATGCGCAGGTAGCCACCCGGGCGCTCGTTGTAACGAGGCCCCAGCTCGGAAAAGAGCTTGCCGACAGCATCGCGATCGCGCAGGCGGTTGAACGCCAGGCGGCGGGCGGAAACGCTGTCTTCCTTGGCCAGCGTTATCAGCGGCTCGGCAACGCGACGCAGCTCCTTGGCCTTGGGCAGCGTCGTCTTGATGAGCTCGTGCTCGATCAGGCTGGCGGTCATGTTGCGGAACATCGCCCGACGATGGGGCGAATTCCGATTGAGTTTACGACCTGCTTTACGGTGACGCATCGTTATCTCCTCAGTGCTCGGTGCGCGCCAGCGACGGCGGCGGCCAGTTTTCCAGGCGGGTACCCAGCGACAGATCGTGGGTCGCCAGCACCGTCTTGATTTCGGTCAGTGACTTCTTGCCCAGGTTGGGCGTCTTGAGCAGTTCCGTTTCGGTTCGCTGCACCAGGTCACCCACATACTGAATGTGCTCGGCCTTGAGGCAATTGGCCGAACGAACGGTCAGCTCAAGATCATCGATCGGACGAAGCAGGATCGGGTCGAAGCTTTCAGTCGTGGTTTCCGTTTCGTCCTTCTCGCGCGCGACGAAATCAACGAACACCGACATCTGGTCGACCAGGATGCCCGCAGCCAGCTTGACCGCGTCCTCGCAACTCATCGTGCCGTTGGTCTCGATATCAAGCACCAGGCGATCCAGGTCCGTGCGTTGACCGACGCGCGCGCTTTCCACGCTGTAGGCCACGCGATGAACCGGGCAATACGAGGCATCAAGCTGGAGACGGCCGATGGTTCGCGTCTCTTCCTCGTTGAACTTGAGCGCCGTGGCCGCGTGGTAACCGACACCGCGGGTCACCTTCAGTTGCATGCGCAACTTGCTGTCCTTGGTCAGGTTGCAGATCACATGATCAGGGTTGACCACATCGATATCATGATCGAGCTGGATATCTCCTGCCGTGACCGGGCCCGCCTTGTCCTTACTTAACGTCAGCGTCGCCTCTTCGCGGCTGTGCATGCGAATGGCCACGTCCTTGAGGTTGAGCATGACCTCGACAATATCTTCCTGCAGCCCTTCTACCGCCGTATATTCGTGAAGAACGCCGTCAATTTCAGCCTCGGTGATTGCGCTGCCCGGGATGGATGACAACAGGATTCGCCGCAGACCATTGCCCAGGGTATGACCGAAACCGCGTTCCAGCGGCTCCAGTGTAATTCGGGCGCGTCGCGGCGAAATCTCGTCGACGACCAGGCCCTTGGGCTTGAGCATCGTGCCGATAAGTTCGCTTATCTGGCCTGACATGATTGCCTCTCTTAAATCGTTTCTCGTTTGAAGCGCGTACAAAAAGGCCGCGACTTACTTCGAATACAGCTCGACGATCAGGTTCTCGTTGATGTCTGGCGGCAAGTCATCCCGCTCGGGAGCGGCCTTGAACACACCTTCCATCTTGTCGAAATCCACATCGATCCATGCCGGCACCAGATCCAGTTCGCGCGACACATTAATCGCTTCCTGGATACGCAGCTGCTTTCTTGCCTTCTCGCGAATCGAAACGCGATCTTCCGGCTGCACCTGGTACGAGGCAATGTTTACCACCTTGCCGTTCACTTCGATCGACTTGTGGCTCACCATCTGCCGCGCCTGTGCGCGGGTAACGGCAAAGCCAAGTCGGTAGACGACGTTGTCCAGGCGGCCTTCCAGCAGCTGGAGCAGGTTCTCGCCGGTCGCGCCTTTGCGACGGGCCGCTTCCTTGTAATAGTTGCGGAACTGCTTTTCCAGCACTCCGTACATGCGGCGTACTTTCTGCTTTTCGCGCAACTGAAGTGCGTAGTCCGACAGGCGCTGGCGACGGCTGTCGCCATGCTGGCCGGGCGGCTGGTTCAACTTGCACTTCGACTCCAGGCCGCGCGCGGGGCTTTTGAGGTTGAGATCAACGCCCTCGCGGCGAGCGAGCTTGCAGGTGGGTCCAATATATCTAGCCATATCTCTTCAGTCTGCCTGCCGGTGACTTACACGCGACGTTTCTTGGGTGGACGGCAGCCGTTGTGTGGAATCGGCGTGACGTCGATGATGTTGGTGATCTTGAATCCGGCCGCATTCAGCGAACGGACCGAGGATTCCCGACCCGGCCCTGGGCCGTTGACACGAACCTCTAGATTCTTCATACCGAACTCCTGGGCGGCGCGGCCGGCGTTGTCCGCCGCTACCTGAGCGGCAAACGGCGTCGACTTGCGCGATCCACGAAAGCCGGAACCACCAGAGGTAGCCCAGGAAACTGCGTTTCCCTGGCGATCGGTAATCGTGATGATGGTGTTGTTGAACGAGGCATGCACGTGGGCAATGCCATCGACAACAGTCTTCTTGACCTTTTTCCGGGTCTTGGTGGTCTGCTGCTTGGCCATCGATTACTTCCTTAACGAATCGGACGACGCGGACCCTTTCGGGTACGGGCGTTGGTGCGAGTGCGCTGCCCCCTTACGGGCAGGCCGCGCCGATGACGAAGGCCGCGAAAGCAACCCAGATCCATCAAACGCTTGATGTTCATCGACACCTCGCGGCGCAGATCGCCCTCGACGCTCATCTGACCGATCGTCTGGCGAAGCTTCTCCTGCTCTGCCTCGGTCAGGTCGCGGACCTTCGTGTCCGGCGCCACGCCAGTGGCCTCGCAGATTTCGTAGGCCCGTGTTCGACCGATCCCGTAGATATGAGTCAACGCCACCCAGGTATGTTTCTGGACGGGCAGATTGACGCCTGCTATACGTGCCATTTGCTTGCTCCGTAAACCGTTACGCCCGCTCGACGCAAACCAGCAATTCTACCGGGTTTTCCCGACATTGCCAACCCCGTCGAACGGCATTGTTTCATCCCTGCCGCTGCTTGTGCTTCGGATCGGTGCAGATCACGTAGACCACACCGTTCCGTCGAACCACCTTGCAGTGGCGGCAAATCTTCTTGACTGATGCCTGAACCTTCATTTCCGATCTCCAATCATTCCGGCCGTGTGACGGCCATCACATCAGCGGCGAACTACGCCGCTTCGGCCATACCCTTTGAGGTTGGACTTTTTGAGCAGGCTGTCGTACTGATGCGACATCAGATGCGCCTGCAGCTGAGCCATGAAATCCATGGTGACAATCACGATAATCAACAAGGACGTGCCCCGAAATAGAACGGCACATTCCACTGCATGATCAGGAACTCCGGCAGGAGGCAAACCGCCGCAAGGTAGAATGCCCCGACCAGGGTCAGTCGTGTCAGCACATAGTCGATGTACTCGGCTGTATGTCGTCCCGGGCGGATGCCCGGGATGAATGCGCCGGACTTCTTGAGGTTATCCGCCGTCTCTTTCGAATTGAACACGATGGCCGTGTAGAAGAAGCAGAAGAACATCACCAGGCCGCCGAACAAAGCGATGTAGATCGGCTGACCGGGGCTGAGCTGCTGCGAGAGCATCTGCAGCCAGCCAGACTGGCCAGCCTCACCGAACCACGTCGAAATAGTCGCCGGGAACAGCACCAGGCTCGAGGCGAAAATTGCCGGAATAACGCCCGCCATGTTGACCTTCAGGGGCAGGTGCGTCGACTGGCTTCGGTAAGCCTGCCGGCCCTGTCGCTGGGCGTAGTTGACCGTGATACGCCGTTGACCACGCTCGACAAAGACCACGAAGGCTGTCACCGCCAGAGCCAGCACAAGAAGGAAGGTAGCGGACAGTATTCCGAGTTGGCCCGTTCGGACAAGCTCCAGGGTCGAACCGATGGCGCGGGGCAGTTCCGCGACGATGCCGGCGAAAATCAGGATCGAAATACCATTGCCGATACCACGCTCGGTGATCTGCTCACCCAGCCACATCAGGAAAACCGTGCCGGCCGTCAGTGTAATCACCGCAGCCAGGACGAATCCGGCTCCCGGCGCGATCACGACAGGCAGACCTGCACCGGCGCTCTGGCTTTGCAGAGCAACGGCTACACCGAAAGACTGAAAGGCAGCCAGAACGACCGTGAAGTACCGCGTGTACTGGGTGATCTTCCGTCTTCCCGACTCGCCTTCCTTCCGCAGCTGTTGAAGCTGCGGAATGGCGTGACTCATCAGCTGCATGATAATCGCAGCCGAAATATAGGGCATCACCCCGAGCGCAAAGATCGAAAATCGTCCGAGCGCACCACCGGAAAACATGTTGAACACATCGACAATCGTGCCGCTGGACATGTCCATGAGTTCAACGAGAGCGACCGGGTTGATGCCCGGCACCGGAATAAACGTCCCGAAACGGAAGATCAGCAGGGCGACCAGCACCACGAACAAGCGCTGGCGCAGCTCCTTGAGCCGACCAATTCCGCCGAGCATTCCGGCCATTTCCGAGGGATTGCCCGCCATTATTCGACCTTACCGCCCGCGGCCTCGATCGCCTTCGCCGCACCGGCAGTCACGTGAATACCGCGGACCGTGACCGCACGCTCGATGGCGCCGGTATTGACCACGCGCACCTTGCGGGTTGCCTTGCTGACCAGGCCAGCTTGCTTGACGGCGTCGAGATCGACGACTTCAGCGCCCATTGCATTGATCTGATAGAGGCGCAACTCCGCCGTATGGCGGTTGACCGCCGACCGGAAGCCGACCTTCGGCACCCGGCGCTGCAGGGGCATCTGGCCGCCTTCGAAGCCGACCTTGTGAAAGCCGCCGGAACGCGCCTTCTGGCCCTTGTGACCCCGGCCGGCCGTCTTGCCCAGTCCGGAACCGATACCACGGCCAACGCGCTTGCGTTCGCTGCGGCTGCCTTCTGCGGGCTGAATCGAATTGAGTTTCATGTCACCGTCCAAAAAGTTTAAATCAGGCTTCTTCCACCTGTACCAGGTAGTCGACCTTGCGAATCATGCCACGGACAGCCGGCGTGTCTTCGAGCTCGACCGTATGATGCATACGTCTCAGTCCGAGACCGCGTACGGTGTCACGGTGCTTGCCGATCGTGTTGTTGACCGAGCGAACCAGCGTTACACGGATCTTTCCGGCGCTCTTCTTAGCCATGATATTCCAGGACCTCCTCAATCGGCTTGCCGCGCTTTATCGCGACCTTTTCCGGCGACGCCATGGCCTGCAGGCCCTTTACGGTGGCGCGCACAAGGTTGATGGGATTGTTCGAACCCAGACTCTTGGCCAGAACGTTGTGCACCCCGACCGCCTCGAAGACGGCGCGCATCGGCCCGCCGGCAATGACACCGGTACCTTCCGACGCCGGTTGCATGTAGATCCGCGATCCACTGTGGCGGGACTTGACCGGGTGCCAAAGTGTGCCTTCGTTGAGCGAGATACGCACCATGTCGCGACGGGCGCGCTCCATTGCCTTTTGAATGGCCAGCGGCACTTCACGCGCCTTGCCATACCCGAAGCCGACCTTGCCTTCACCGTCGCCGACCACGGCGAGCGCGGTAAAGCTGAACTGGCGGCCGCCCTTGACGACCTTGACCACACGATTGACCGCGACCAGCTTCTCGATGAAATCGTCGGTGCTGTTTTCTCTAGCCATGATGAATTCCGTTAGCGTTAAAACTTCAGACCGGCTTCACGCGCGGCATCCGCCAGCGCCTTGACCCGTCCGTGATACCTGAAACCCGAGCGGTCGAAAGCAACGCCATCGACACCGGCTTCGAGACTGCGCTCGGCAACCTTCTTGCCAACTGCTTGCGCAGCTTCCACGCTGCAGGTGCTCTTGAGGCCATCGGCAACGTCTTTCTGCAGGGTCGATGCCGATGCGATCGTATGCTGACCACCCGACACGATCACCTGCGCATAAATGTGCTGTCCCGAACGATGCACGGACAGCCGTGCCTGTCCGGAACGCGTGATGCGGGCGCGGTTCTTGCGCGCGCGCCGCAGTCTGGATTGATTCTTGTCCTTCATGATCGCTTCCTCAGGCCTTCTTGGCTTCCTTCATCACGACACGCTCACCGGCGTAGCGCACACCCTTGCCCTTATAAGGCTCCGGCGGCCGATGGGCGCGAATCTCGGCAGCCACCTGGCCGACGAGCTGCTTGTTGCTACCCTTGATCAGGATCTCGGTCTGGCTGGGCGTTTCAATGTTCACGCCGTCAGGAATCTCGAACTCGACCGGGTGACTGAAACCAAGCTGCAGATTCAGCTTCTTTCCCTGCACCTGGGCACGATACCCGACACCGCGCAGTTCCAGTTTCTTTTCGAAACCATCGGTCACGCCATGCACCATGTTCGCGATAAGCGCGCGCATTGTACCGGCCATCGCCATCGTGCCGGATTCGTCCGGGGCGACACTCACCACCCCATCGTCGACACTCAGCGATACGGTCGGGTGCATCTGCATTTCCAGCTCACCCTTGGCGCCCTTGACCTTGACCGCGCCGTCAGCGTGGTTGAACTCGACGCCTTTTGGCAGCGAAATCGGGGCGTTTGCAATTCTCGACATTTTAGTCTCTCCGGAAACTCAATCAGGCGATCAGGCAGAGCACTTCGCCGCCGTGGCCTTCCGCGCGCGCCTGGCGATCGGACATCACGCCGTGGGATGTGCTTACGATGGCCACGCCGAGCCCGTTGAGGACACGAGGCAGCT
Source organism: Lysobacterales bacterium (assembly GCA_034520805.1). GTDB lineage: Bacteria > Pseudomonadota > Gammaproteobacteria > Xanthomonadales > Wenzhouxiangellaceae > Wenzhouxiangella. The sequence goes on from JAXHNG010000003.1 coordinate 311,463, forward strand.
CATCCTTGCCGAAATAACGACGCCGACTCGGGCGGCTGTAACGATCGAAGCGATCGATCACGCCTCGACCGTCCACGTACTTCAGCTCGATCGTCAGCTCGCGCTTGGTCCCTTCCTCTTCGACCCGAAAGTCGCGAATGTAGCCCTCGTCCTTGAGGACGCCGGAAATGGCAACCTTCGCCTTGGAAGCCGGCATACTGACGGTGCGCTTGTTGACCGACTGCGCGTTCTTGATGCGTGCCAGCATGTCGGCAATGGGATCACTCATGCTCATTGCTCTTTCTCCTTACCAGCTCGCTTTGCGCAGACCCGGGATATCACCACGCATTGCTGCTTCACGCAGCTTGTTGCGGGCAAGTCCGAACTTGCGGTAGAAACCACGCGGCCGACCTGTCTGACGACAGCGGTTACGCCCACGCACCGGCGACGAATCGCGCGGCAACTTATTGAGCTTGTGCATCGCGTCCTGCTTCTCCTCGAAATCGGATTCAGGATCGGCAATGATGCGCTTGAGCTCCTTTCGCTTCTCGGCGTACTTATCCGCCAACTTGGCCCGACGCACGTCGCGCTCAATCATGGAAACTTTAGCCATACTCTATTAACTCCTTACTTGGCCCGGAAGGGGAAGCCGAACGCTTCCAGCAGAGCCAGGCCTTCTTCGTCAGTCGCCGCCGAGGTCGTGATAGCAATATCCATGCCTCGCAGCGTGTCTACCTGGTCGTAATTGATCTCGGGAAAGATAATCTGTTCCTTGACGCCGAGGTTGTAATTGCCACGACCATCGAAAGACTTGCGCGGAATGCCGCGAAAGTCCCGCACGCGGGGCAGTGCGATATTGACCAGGCGATCCAGGAACTCGTACATGCGTTCCCGCCTGAGCGTCACCATGCAACCAATCGGGTAGTCGTCGCGAATCTTGAAGCTGGCAACCGACTTGCGGGCCCTGGTGATAACCGGCTGCTGGCCGGCGATCTTGGCCATGTCGGACACGGCGTGCTCGATGACCTTCTTGTCACCGACCGCCTCGCCAACACCCATGTTGACCGTGATCTTTTCGACCCTCGGCACTTCCATCGGGTTGGAATAGCCAAACCTCTCGGTCAGCTTTCCGACGACTTCGTCCTTGTAAAATTCTCTTAGCCTTGCCATTGTCTTTTCCAGAAAGTTTTCGGTTTTCAGCTCTCGGCCGACTCACTGCGTCGCCTCAGATATCGACTACTTCACCGGTCGAGCGGTAGAAGCGAACCTTTCGACCATCCTCCAGGTTCTTGAAACCAACCCGATCACCCTTGCCGGTAGCCGGATTGAACAACATTACGTTGGAGCCTTGAATCGGCGACTCGCGCTCGATGATGCCACCCGGCTTCTGGTTCTGCGGGTCAGGCTTCTGGTGGCGCTTGACCATATTGACGTTCTCGACCAGAAACTTCTGATCCTTGAGAACCTTCAGCACGTGACCTCGCTGGCCCTTGCTACGGCCGGCAATCACGATTACTTCGTCGCCCTTGCGAATACGTTCCATCTTGAACTCCTTACAACACTTCCGGTGCGAGCGACACGATCTTCATGAACTGCCCGGTTCGCAGTTCGCGCGTGACCGGACCGAAGATACGGGTTCCGATCGGCTCGAGCTTGTTATTGAGCAACACCGCGGCATTTCCGTCGAAACGGATCAAGGAGCCGTCACGGCGGCGCACGCCCTTGGCGGTACGGACGACAACTGCGTTGTAGACCTCGCCTTTCTTGACCTTGCCTCGCGGAATGGCATCCTTGACGGTCACCTTGATGACATCGCCAATGTTGGCATAACGGCGCTTCGAACCACCCAGCACCTTGATGCACATGAGCTCACGGGCTCCGCTGTTGTCGGCTGCCGACAGCCTGGACTGCATCTGAATCATGTCTCTCGCTCCGCTCGCTTACTGGGCCCGTTCGACCACTTCAATCACTTGCCAGGCCTTGGTTTTGGAAATCGGCCGGGTCTGTTCGATACGCACGGTATCGCCTTCGTTACAGCTATTGTCGGCATCGTGAGCATGAACCTTGCTCGAACGGCGCACGTACTTGCCGTAAAGCGGATGCTTGACCAGCCGCTCGAGACTCACCGTCACGGTCTTGTCCATCCTGTTGCTCACGACGCGCCCAACGACGCTGCGCTGCTTGCGGTCTTCGCTACTCATGCCTTCTTCTCATCCTGCTTCTGGTTGAGCACGGTTTTCACCCGTGCAATATCCTTGCGGACGCGGCGCATCTCGTGGGGCGTACCCAGCTGTCCGGTGCCGTGTTGCATGCGCAGGGAGAACTGTTCCTTGCGCAGGTCCAGGAGCATGGTGTTCAGCTCGCTGGAACTCTTGTCACGCAGTTCACTCGAATTCATCACAGCGTCCTCGCTACAAACGTGGTTCGAACGCTCAGCTTGGACGACGCGCGGCGGAAGGCCTCACGTGCAATGTCCTCGCTAACGCCCTGGATCTCGTAAATCACGCGCCCGGGCTGAATCGGGGCAACCCAGTACTCGACATTACCCTTACCCTTGCCCATGCGGACCTCGACCGGCTTCTTGGATATCGGCTTGTCCGGAAACACCCGAATCCAGAGCTTGCCACCGCGCTTCACGTGCCGCGTAATCGCTCGCCGGGCCGATTCGATCTGGCGCGCAGTGATAAACCCACGCGTCGTTGCCTGCAATCCATACTCGCCGAAGCTGACGCGATTGCCTACTTGGGCAAGACCGCGGTTGCGACCCTTCTGCTGCTTTCTGAACTTAGTGCGTTTCGGCTGCAGCATTGTTTAGCTCTCCTTGCGCGCACCGCCCTTGGACGGTGCATTTTCCGAACTTTTCTCAGCGTACAGGTCGAACACTTCGCCCTTGTACACCCAGACCTTGATGCCGATGATCCCGTAGGTAGTGTGGGCTTCGGCGGTTCCATAGTCGATGTCCGCCCGCAGCGTATGCAGCGGAACGCGACCTTCTCGATACCATTCACTCCGGGCGATATCTGCACCATTGAGGCGGCCACCGACCTGCACCTTGATGCCCTGGGCACCGAGTCGCATGGCGTTGCCGACCGAGCGCTTCATGGCCCGACGAAACATCACGCGGCGCTCGAGCTGCTGCGCAATACTTTCGGCGACGAGCTTGGCATCGAGTTCCGGCTTGCGAATCTCATTGACCCGAATATGCGTCGGCACACCCATGATCTTGCTGAGTTGGCGGCGCAACTTCTCGATATCCTCGCCCTTCTTGCCGATAACGATGCCGGGACGCGCCGTATGCACCGTAATTTCAGCAGTCTTTGCAGGCCGGTCGATTTCGATACGGCTGACCGCAGCATGCGCGAGCGTCTTCTGCAGGAATTCCCGTGCCTTGAGGTCGGTGTTGAGCTGGTCGGCAAAGTCGCCTGATTCGGCGTACCACTTTGCGCCCCAGTCCTTGGCGATTCCAAGACGAATTCCGGTTGGATGTACCTTGTGACCCATGATTAGTCCTCTGCCACGACAATGGTGATGTGACTAGTGCGCTTGAGAATGCGCGTAAAACGACCCTTTGCGCGCGGCATACCTCGCTTTAAGGTCGGACCCTCGTCGACGAAGATCGTACGCACCTTCAGCTCGTCGATGTCGGCGCCGCTGTTGTGCTCGGCGTTGGCGATTGCAGACATCAGCACCTTGCGAACGATATTCGCCGCCTTCTTGGTGCTGAACGTCAAAACCTCGTCCGCCCGCTCAACGGGCAATCCGCGAATCTGGTCTGCGACCAGGCGGGCCTTCTGCGGCGAAATTCGCGCGCTCTTGAGCTTTGCTGTAGCTTCCATCACCGTCTCGAACCCTTGATTACTTGGATCTGCGGTCACCGCTGTGACCCTTGAAAGTTCTCGTCGGCGCGAATTCGCCGAGCTTGTGTCCGACCATGTTCTCGTTGATCAGGATCGGCATATGCTGCCGCCCGTTGTGCACGGCAATGGTCAATCCAACCATCTCCGGCATGATCATCGAACGGCGCGACCAGGTCTTGATCGGGCGCCGGTTATTAGCTTCGACGGCCGCTTCCACCTTCGCCTGAAGGTGATGGTCGATAAACGGGCCTTTCTTGATAGAACGTGGCATTGATATATCCTGTTACTTGCGCTTGCGCGAACGCGTGATGTACTTGTCAGTGCGCTTGTTCTTTCGGGTGCGCTTGCCCTTGGTCGAAACACCCCAGGGGGTCACCGGATGCCTGCCGCCGGAGGTGCGGCCTTCACCGCCACCGTGCGGGTGGTCAACCGGGTTCATGGCAACACCGCGTACGGTTGGCCGGACACCACGCCAGCGCTTTGCACCGGCCTTGCCCAGCTTTTCCAGGTTGCGCTCGACGTTCGACACCTGGCCGATCGTCGCACGGCAGTTGACATGCACCTTGCGCATTTCGCCAGACCGCAGCAGCACGGTGGCGTACTGACCTTCACGCGCAACCAGCTGGACCGTCGCTCCGGCGCTACGTGCCATCTGTGCACCCTTGCCCGGCTTGAGTTCGAGCGCGTGAATCTGCGTTCCAACCGGGATCGAGCGAAGCTGCATGGCGTTGCCCGGCTTGATCGGCGCTTCCGACCCGCTCAGGATCTCATCACCGTCGCGCACATGCCGCGGCGCGAGGATGTAGCGGCGCTCACCATCGAGGTATTTCACGAGCGCGATGTGCGCGCTTCGGTTCGGATCGTACTCGATCCGCTCCACGATCCCGCGGATACCGTCCTTGTCGCGTCGAAAGTCGATTCGACGATAGTGGTGCTTGTGTCCGCCACCCCGATGCCGCGTGGTGATGCGGCCGGCATTGTTACGACCACCGGTCTTGCCCTGGGGCTCCAGCAATGGTGCATGCGGCTCGCCCTTCCACAGATGGGGGTGCCGGATCTGCACCAGGCCTCTGCGGCCCGGAGATGTCGGTTTTGCCTTTACGATTGCCATGATTCTTTTCCCGGCTCGCTATTGTTCAGTCTGCCTGCACTTCTTCGATGGTCTGTCCGCTCTTGACGCGCACGTAGGCCTTCTTCCAGCCCTTCTGGCGCCCAGGAACGAGACGGAAGCTCTTCTGCTTGCCCTTCACATTGAGGACTTGCACCTGCTCCACATCGACCTCGAACAGGCCTTCAACCGCGCGCTTGATATCGCCTTTGCTGGCGTCGCTGCGCACCTCGAAAACGTACTGGTTGCTATCGGCCTGCAGCAGCGCCGTCTTCTCCGAGACGTGCGGCCTGCGGACGATCTGGTACATGCGTTCGGTCTTCATGCCAGCCACTCCTCGATCTTGTTGACGGCCGCTTTGGTCATCACGACCTTGTCGGCACCCACCAGACTGACCGGATCGAGCGTATCGACCGTCAGTGCCTGCACGCCATTGACGTTGCGGCTACTCAGGTACAGGTTGGTGTCCAACTCCGCGTCCACCATCAGGCCTCGTTCCATGCCGAGGTCGGACAGCTTGGCCAGCAATGCCTTTGTCTTGGGTTCGCTGACTTCGAGCTTTTCGACCACGATCAGACGGTCCTGCCGCACCAGTTCCGAGAGAATCGCCTTGAGCGCCGCCCGGTACTGCTTGCGGTTGACCTTCTGACTGAAGTCGCGCGGCTGCGCGGCGAAAGTCACGCCACCCGAGCGCCACAGCGGACTGCGAATGGTACCGGCACGTGCGTTACCCGTTCCCTTTTGGCGCCAGGGCTTGCGCCCGCCGCCGGAGACCGCCGAGCGGTTCTTCTGCGCCTTGGTCCCGGCACGTCCACCGGCCAAATAGGCGGTGACGACCTGGTGAACCAGGGACTCGGAAAAATCACGACCGAAGACCTTGTCGGAAACGTTGATCTTGCTGCCGCCGTTTACTGCGAGTTCCATCACTCTCTCCTTCAGGCCTTGATCGACGGACGAATCATGACGTGCCCACCGGTCGCGCCCGGAACCGCACCACGAATCAGGATCAGGTTTCGTTCGGCATCGACCCGTACGACCTGCAGATTCAGCGTGGTCTGGCGCTCGTCACCCATGTGGCCGGCCATCTTCTTGCCCTTGAATACGCGGCCCGGGGTCTGGCACTGGCCAATCGAGCCCGGCGCACGGTGCGACAATGAGTTGCCGTGGGTTGCGTCCTGCGTGCGGAAGTTGTGCCGCTTGACCACGCCGGCAAAACCCTTGCCCTTGGTGGTACCGGTCACGTCGACTTTCTGACCTGCTTCGAAGCGCTCAACCGTGAGCTCAGCGCCGATCTCGAGACCGTCGCCGTCGTTACCGTCAAGGCGGAATTCCCACAGGCCTTCGCCGGCCTCGACACCCGCTTTCGCGTAGTGCCCGGCCAGGGGGCGTGAAACCAAAGACGTACGCTTGCCGCCGCAAGTAACCTGGATAGCGGCATAACCGTCGTTATCCTGTTCACGGATCTGCGTGATCCGGTTCGGGCTGACCTCGACCACGGTCACCGGGACGGAGTTACCCTCCTCGGTGAAGATACGGGTCATGCCGCGTTTGCGTCCTACCAATCCGATAGTCATTGTTCTAGTCGCCTCAATACAGCTTGATCTGCACGTCGACGCCCGCAGCCAGATCCAGCTTCATCAGGGCATCGACCGTCTTGTCGTTGGGATCGACGATATCCAGCAGCCGCTTATGCGTCCGGATTTCGTACTGATCTCGCGCATCCTTGTTGACGTGCGGGGAGATCAGTATCGTGTAGCGCTCCTTGCGCGTGGGCAGCGGAATCGGACCACGAACCTGCGCACCGGTGCGCTTGGCGGTATCCACGATTTCCTGGGTCGATCGATCGATCAAACGATGATCGAAGCCCTTCAAACGAATACGGATTTTCTGTTCGGCCATTGCCGTACGCCTTCAGTCTGTTAAAGATCAAAATCTCTTGCCCGCCTTTCGGCGAACGCGGTTGCGATCCTTTCGAATCGCCGCCCCTCAGCAGGACTCAGAGTCGGGGATCAGGGGTCAGGGAGCGGGTTTCCGCCGGCGAAGCCGGCACCCTGATCCCTGAATCCTGAGCCCTAGACCCTCTTCATCATTCGATAATCTTCGACACCACGCCGGCGCCCACGGTGCGGCCACCTTCGCGAATCGCGAAACGCAGGCCTTCTTCCATGGCGATCGGCGCAATCAGTTCTACCGTCATCTGGACGTTGTCGCCGGGCATCACCATCTCGGTGCCTTCCGGCAGCTGGCAGTCGCCCGTCACGTCGGTCGTGCGGAAGTAGAACTGCGGACGGTAGCCCTTGAAGAACGGCGTGTGGCGGCCGCCTTCGTCCTTGCTCAGGACATAAACTTCCGCCTCGAACTTGGTGTGCGGAGTAATCGATCCCGGCTTGGCCAGAACCTGGCCGCGCTCGACATCGTCACGCTTGGTGCCGCGCAGCAGAACGCCCACGTTGTCACCAGCCTGACCCTGGTCGAGCAGCTTGCGGAACATCTCCACGCCCGTGCAGGTCGTCTTCGTCGTGTCCTTCATGCCCACGATCGCGATCTCGTCGCCGACGTGGATCACACCGCGCTCGACACGACCGGTCACGACCGTTCCGCGACCGGAAATCGAGAACACGTCCTCGATCGGCATCAGGAAGTCCTTGTCCAGGTCGCGCTCGGGCTCGGGAACGTACTCATCGAGCGCCTCGACCAGCTTCAGGATCGACGGAACGCCGATGTCGGATTCGTCACCTTCGAGCGCCTTGAGCGCCGAACCGGTGATCACCGGGGTGTCGTCACCCGGGAAGTCGTAGTCGCTGAGCAGCTCGCGAACTTCCATCTCGACGAGCTCGAGCAGCTCGGCGTCGTCGACCATGTCAGCCTTGTTCAGGTACACCAGAATGCAGGGCACGCCCACCTGGCGACCGAGCAGAATGTGCTCGCGCGTCTGCGGCATCGGGCCGTCAGCCGCCGAAACCACCAGGATCGCGCCGTCCATCTGCGCGGCACCCGTGATCATGTTCTTGACGTAGTCAGCGTGACCCGGGCAGTCCACGTGGGCATAGTGGCGGTTATCCGACTCGTATTCGACGTGCGCCGAGGCAATCGTGATGCCGCGCTCGCGCTCTTCAGGCGCGTTGTCAATCTGGTCGTACGCGCGGAACTCACCACCGCGCGCTTCCGCGCACACCTTCGTCAGCGCCGCGGTCAGCGTCGTCTTGCCGTGGTCAACGTGACCAATCGTGCCGACGTTAACGTGCGGCTTGGTGCGTTCAAACTTTGCCTTGGACATAACTGCTAATCCTCTTCTAATTCTCTAGAGCTCAAGCGCTCTTCTTCATGATGTTTTCAGCCACGCTGTTCGGCGCTTCTTCGTAAGCGAGGAACTCCATGACGTAGTTGGCACGGCCCTGACTCATCGAGCGCAGGTCGGTGGCATAACCGAACATTTCCGAGAGCGGCACGTTGGCACGAATGGTCTTTCCGGCCGGAACGTCTTCCATTCCCTGCACGAGACCGCGACGACGGTTCAGGTCGCCCATCACGTCGCCCATGTACTCTTCGGGGGTGACAACCTCGACCTTCATCACCGGCTCGAGAATGACCGGCTTGGCCTTCTGGGCGCCGTCCTTGAACGCCATCGAACCGGCGATCTTAAACGCCATTTCGCTCGAATCGACCTCGTGATACGAGCCGTCGAACAGCGTCGCCCGGATGTCGACCATCGGATAGCCCGCGAGCACGCCATTCTGCAGCGCTTCCTCGATGCCCTTTCCGACCGAGCTGATGTAATCCTTGGGCACGACCCCACCGACGATCTTGTCGATGAACTCGAAACCACCGCCCTCGCCCATCGGCTCGAGCTTGATCTTGACGTGGCCGTACTGGCCGCGACCGCCAGACTGGCGAACGAACTTGCCTTCGGCTTCGACCGCCTGGCGAATTGTTTCGCGGTAGGCGACCTGCGGCTTGCCGACGTTGGCCTCGACCTTGAACTCACGCTTGAGGCGATCGACAATGATGTCGAGGTGGAGTTCACCCATGCCGGAAATAATCGTCTGACCTGATTCTTCGTCGGTACGAACCCGGAAGGACGGATCTTCCTGGGCGAGCTTGCCAAGGGCAATACCCATCTTTTCCTGGTCGGCCTTGGATTTCGGTTCGACCGCAACGGCGATAACCGGATCCGGGAACTCCATACGCTCGAGCGTGATCACGTCGGACGGATCGCAGAGCGTGTCGCCCGTCGTAACGTCCTTCAGACCCACGGCCGCAGCGATATCGCCGGCGCGAACTTCCTTGAGCTCCTCGCGGGTATTGGAGTGCATCTGCAGCAAGCGGCCGACGCGCTCCTTCTTACCCTTGACGGGGTTGAACAGCGTATCGCCTGCCTTGACCACGCCGGAATAGACGCGGAAGAAGGTCAGCGAACCCACAAAGGGATCGGTGGCGATCTTGAACGCCAGCGCGGCAAAAGGTGCTTCGTCCGTTGACGGACGACGCTCTTCCTCTTCCTTCTCGTTGAGGCCGCGAATGTCCTTGACTTCGGTCGGCGACGGCATGTACTCGACGATCGCATCGAGAAGCGCCTGGACACCCTTGTTCTTGAAGGCCGTGCCGCACAGAACCGGGACGATTTCATTCGCCAGCGTCTGCTGACGCAGGCCGCCAATGATTTCCTCGGGCGTCAGTTCGCCGTTCTCGAGGTACTTTTCCATCAACTCTTCAGAGGACTCGGCCGCCGACTCGACCAGCTGCTCGTGAGCCGCCTGGGCTTCGTCTGCGAGATCCGCCGGGATATCACGGGCTTCATAGGTCGTGCCCATATTCTCTGTATCCCAGTAGATGGCGCGCATCTTCACCAGGTCGATCACACCTTCGAAATCCTCTTCAGCTCCGATGGGCAGCTGGATCGGCACAGGGCGCGCACCCAGCCGCTTCTTGATTTGCTCGACTACGCGGGTGAAGTTGGCACCCATGCGATCCATCTTGTTGACGAATGCCATGCGCGGCACGGCGTACTTGGTCGCCTGACGCCACACCGTCTCGGACTGCGGCTCCACGCCACCAACGGCGCAGAACACCGCGACGGCACCGTCGAGCACGCGCAGGGAGCGCTCGACTTCAATCGTGAAGTCGACGTGACCCGGGGTGTCGATGATGTTGATGCGGTACTCGGGCCAGTCCTTGTCCATACCCTGCCAGAAGCAGGTGGTGGCCGCGGACGTGATGGTGATGCCACGCTCCTGCTCCTGTTCCATCCAGTCCATGACAGCATTGCCGTCATGCACTTCGCCCAGCTTGTGGGAGATGCCGGTGTAGAACAGAATGCGCTCGGTCGTCGTGGTCTTGCCGGCATCGATGTGGGCCATGATGCCGATATTCCGATAGCGCTCAATGGATGTTTTGCGTGACACTTTTAAAAACCTCGGTTGCTTTACTGCTTACCAGCGGTAGTGGGCGAACGCCTTGTTGGCTTCGGCCATCCGGTGGGTCTCTTCGCGTTTCTTGACGGCCGAACCGCGCTCTTCCACGGCGTCGAGCAGCTCACCGGCCAATCGGCGCGGCATCGTGTTCTCGCCGCGCTTGCGCGCTGCATCGATCATCCAGCGCATGGCCAGCGCCTGCTGACGCTTCGGGCGTACCTCGACCGGCACCTGGTAGGTCGCACCACCAACGCGGCGGGACTTGACCTCCACGGCCGGCGCGACGTTGTCCAGAGCCTTCTCGACGGCCGCCAGGGGCTCGGCCTGACCCTTGCTCTCCATTTCCTCAATGGCGCCGTACACGATTCGCTCGGCGACGGACTTCTTGCCGTCCATCATCACCATGTTGATGAAACGGGCGATCATCAAGCTGCCAAAACGGGGGTCCGGCAGGATGTCGCGCTCAAAATTGGAATGTTTGCGTGACATTATCTAATTCCGTCAGTTCTTCGGACGCTTGGCGCCGTACTTGGATCGACCCTGCCGGCGATCCGAGACACCCGCGGTGTCCAGGCTGCCACGCACGGTGTGATAGCGCACACCCGGGAGGTCCTTGACACGGCCGCCGCGAATCAGCACCACCGAGTGCTCCTGGAGGTTATGCCCCTCCCCACCGATGTAGCTGGTCACTTCGTAACCGTTAGTCAGGCGCACACGAGCCACCTTGCGAAGGGCCGAGTTCGGCTTCTTCGGTGTGGTGGTGTACACGCGGGTGCACACGCCGCGCTTCTGAGGCGAGGCCTCGAGCGCCGGCACGTTTGACTTTACTTCCTGAGGCCGCCTTGGTTTGCGGACCAACTGATTGATCGTCGCCATAATTTTTGGGTATCACAAGAAAACAAACGACAGGCCGCAATACCGGCCTGCCGAAGAACGAGAATTCTAAGGGGTTGTGAGGGGTGTGTCAATACCCGGGGCAGGAGAATTGCACCGAGAGGGCGCTTTACGGATTGGCGCCCGGGCCAGAGGCCTAAATTTTCAAATCCGAAGCACCAAATCCGAAACAAGCACCAATGACAGAAATTCGAATGCTCGAAACAGGACCCACTGGCTTCACGGCCCTGCCGTGGCAGCCGTTTGGATCATTCGAATTTAACATTTGTTTCGTATTTGGTGCTTCGTATTTCGAATTTGGGGTTTGTGCCGCGGCGCCGGAGCCCGACGCCGTAGCAAACCGGAGCCGCCCTACTCTTCGGCATCCCCGCCGGCCGACTCCTCGACCTGCGGTGCCTCTTCGGCGTCGGAAGCGCGCAGCAGCGCGGCCAGCTCGGCATCGGCCTCCTCGTGGCGATGCTCCTTGCGGCGCTGTGTAGCGATGCGCCCGGTGCCAGCCGGAATCAAGCGTCCGACGATCACGTTTTCCTTGAGCCCGCGCAGGTGGTCGACCGTGCCGCGTACGGCCGCGTCGGTCAGCACGCGCGTGGTTTCCTGGAAAGACGCTGCCGAAATGAACGACTCGGTCGCCAGCGATGCCTTGGTGATGCCCAGCAGGACCGACTGGTAACGCGGCGGAACCTGCCCGGCCTGCTCGAGGCGTTCGGACTCTTCCAGGGCACGCGTTCCCTCGAGCTGCTCGCCCCTGAGGAAGCCGCTGTCACCGGCATCGGTGACCTCGACCTTGCGCAGCATCTGGCGGATCACGACCTCGATGTGCTTGTCGTTAATGCCCACGCCCTGCAGCCGGTAGACGTCCTGGATTTCCTGCACCAGGTAGTCGGCCAGCCTTTCGACACCCAGAAGGCGCAGGATGTCGTGCGGGTTCGGCTCGCCGTCAACAACGGTCTCGCCCTTGGCAACGTGCTCACCTTCGAACACCAGCACCTGACGCCACTTGGGAATCAACTCCTCATGCGTGTCACCGTTCTCGTCGGTAATGACCAGGCGCTGCTTGCCCTTGGTTTCCTTGCCGTAGCTGACGACACCGGAAGCCTCGGCCAGGATTGCGCCCTCCTTGGGCTTGCGAGCCTCGAACAGATCCGCGACGCGCGGCAGGCCGCCGGTAATGTCGCGGGTCTTGGACGACTCTTGCGGAATACGCGCGACCACGTCACCGACCTTGATTTCCTGCCCATCGCTGCAATTGATGACCGCGCCGGCGGGCAGATAGTACTGTGCCGGCTGCTCGGTACCCGGAATATTGAGCACCTTGCCTTTCTTGTCGAGCAGACGAATCATCGGCCGGAGATCCTTGCCTTCCGCGCCACGCTTCTTCGGGTCGGTGACCACCATCGAGGTCAGGCCGGTGATTTCGTCGACCTCCTCTTCGACGGTCACGCCGCCAATGAAATCGTGGAAGCTGGCAAAGCCCGCAAGCTCGGCGACGACGGGGTGGGTGTGCGGGTCCCAGTTGGCGACCTGCTGCCCGACCTCGACCGAATCGCCTTCCTTGATGTGCAATAGCGCACCGTACGGAATCTTGTAGCGCTCGCGCTCGCGGCCGTGGCTGTCGATGATGGACAGCTCGCCCGAGCGGGAGACGGCAACCAGCTTGCCGTCGACGTTTTCGACTGACTTGAGGTTGTACAAGCGCACGCTGCCGCCGGATTTGACCTCGATATTGTCGACGGCGACGGCACGCGAGGCCGCACCCCCGATGTGGAAGGTCCGCATCGTCAGCTGCGTGCCCGGCTCCCCGATGGACTGTGCCGCGATGACGCCAACCGCCTCGCCGTGGTTGACCATCGAGCCGCGCGCCAGATCTCGACCGTAGCAGGCTGCACAGATACCATGGCGGGTCTCGCAGGTAATCGCCGAGCGAACGACAACGCGATCGATGCCCGCTTCCTCGAGCGTGTCGACCCAGGTTTCGTCGAGCAGCGTGCCGCGCGGGCAGAGCACTTCGTCACTGTCGGCCGGATAGACATCCTCACAGACAACGCGGCCGAGAATACGCTCGCCGAGCGGCTCAACGACATCACCGCCTTCGACGATCGGCAACATTTCGAGCCCCCGCTCGGTGCCGCAATCATCTTCGATCACCACCAGGTCCTGGGCGACATCGACCAAACGACGCGTCAGGTAGCCCGAGTTGGCGGTCTTGAGCGCGGTATCGGCCAGACCCTTCCGGGCACCGTGGGTGGAGATAAAGTACTGCAGGACGTTGAGCCCTTCACGGAAGTTCGCGGTAATCGGCGTTTCGATGATCGAACCATCGGGCTTGGCCATCAGGCCACGCATACCGGCGAGCTGGCGGATCTGGGCCGCCGAACCACGCGCGCCGGAATCGGCCATGATGTAGATCGAGTTCATGGAGTCTTCCTCGACCTCGTTGCCGTCGGTATCAATACGCTGTTGCTTGCCGATTCGATGCATCATCGCGCGGGCAACCTCTTCATTGCAGCGCGACCAGATATCGACCACCTTGTTGTAGCGCTCACCGGCGGTGACCACACCCGAGGCGTACTGATTCTGGATATCGACCACTTCCTTCTCGGCTCGCTCGAGGATGGATTTCTTCTCCGGCGGAACCTGAAGGTCGTCAAGACAAATCGAGACGCCGGCTCGCGTGGAGTAAGCGAAGCCGGTGTACATCAGCTGGTCGGCGAAGACGACGGTCGTCTTCAGTCCCAGCTTGCGGTAGCTCTCGTCGATCAGCTTCGAGATCTGCTTCTTCTTGAGCACCTGATTGACAAGCTCGAAGGGCAGGCCCATCGGCAGGATCTCGCGCAAAAGCGCGCGCCCGACGGTCGTTTCGTAGCGATTGAAGACTTCTTTTTCGTTGCCGTCTTCGTCCGCCTCGATCTCTCTGATACGGACGGTCACGGCCGCCTGGAGCTCGATCTTCTGATTCGAGTAAGCGCGATTGACCTCTGCAACGCTCGAGAAGGACATGCCTTCGCCCTTGACGCCTGCGATCTGCCGGGTCATGTAATACAGCCCCAGCACCACGTCCTGCGTCGGAACGATGATCGGCTCGCCGCTGGCGGGCGTCAGGATGTTGTTCGACGACATCATCAGGGCGCGCGCTTCCAGCTGAGCTTCCAGCGAAAGCGGTACGTGGACGGCCATCTGGTCACCGTCGAAGTCGGCATTGAAGGCAGTACACACCAGCGGGTGGAGCTGGATCGCCTTGCCCTCGATCAGCACCGGCTCGAACGCCTGAATACCCAGACGGTGCAAGGTCGGCGCGCGGTTGAGAAGCACCGGGTGCTCGCGGATCACCTCCTCGAGGATATCCCAGACTTCCGCTTCTTCGCGCTCGACCAGCTTCTTGGCCGCCTTGATGGTCATGGCCAGTCCGCGGCGCTGCAACTTCGAGAAGATGAAGGGCTTGAACAGCTCCAGCGCCATCTTCTTGGGCAGGCCGCACTGGTGCAGCTTGAGCGTGGGGCCGACAACGATGACGGAGCGACCGGAATAGTCGACACGCTTGCCCAGGAGGTTCTGGCGGAAGCGACCCTGCTTGCCCTTGATCATGTCGGCGAGCGATTTCAGCGGGCGCTTGTTGGTGCCCGTGATCGCGCGGCCACGACGGCCGTTGTCGAGCAGCGCATCGACCGACTCCTGCAGCATGCGCTTTTCGTTGCGCACAATGATGTCGGGCGCGTTGAGCTCGAGCAGGCGCTTGAGGCGATTGTTGCGGTTGATGACGCGGCGATACAGATCATTGAGATCCGAGGTCGCGAATCGTCCGCCGTCGAGCGGCACCAGCGGGCGCAGGTCGGGCGGCAGCACCGGCAGAATGGTCAGGACCATGTATTCGGGCCGGTTACCCGACTCGAGAAATGCCTCCATCAGCTTGATGCGCTTGGACAGGCGCTTGATCTTCGTCTCGGAATTGGTCGCGGCGATATCTTCCCTGAGCTGCGCCAGCTGCGAGTTCAGGTCGATGTTCTTCAGCAGTTCGAACACCGCCTCGGCACCCATGCGGGCATCGAATTCGTCACCGTACTCCTGCATCGCGTCGAGGTATTCCTCGTCGGTCAGCAACTGGCCGCGCTCGAGCATGGTCATGCCCGGGTCGAGAACCAGGTATGACTCAAAGTAGAGAATGCGTTCGATATCGCGCAGGGTCATGTCGAGCATCAGGCCGATGCGGCTCGGCAGCGACTTGAGGAACCAGATATGCGCCACCGGCGCGGCCAGATCAATGTGACCCATGCGTTCGCGCCGCACCTTGGTCAGGGTGACCTCGGTACCGCACTTCTCGCACTTCACGCCGCGGTGCTTCATGCGCTTGTACTTGCCGCAGAGGCATTCGTAGTCCTTGACGGGGCCAAAGATGGCCGCGCAGAAAAGGCCCTCACGCTCGGGCTTGAATGTCCGGTAGTTGATGGTCTCCGGCTTCTTGACCTCACCGAATGACCAGGAACGGATCAGCTCCGGCGGAGCCAGCCCGATGCGGATCGCGTCAAATTCCGTAATCTGGTTCTGACGCTTGTATAGATTAAAAAGGTCGCGCACTTGCTGCCTCCTCCTGAAATCAGGATGATTCTTCGAGTTCGATATTGATGCCCAGGGAGCGGATTTCCTTCACCAGCACATTGAAGGATTCCGGCATACCCGCGGTCATCTGATAATTGCCGTCGACGATGGACTTGTACATCTGGTTTCGGCCCTGCACATCATCGGACTTGACGGTGAGCATCTCCTGCAACGTGTACGCCGCACCGTAGGCCTCGAGCGCCCAGACCTCCATCTCACCGAAGCGCTGACCGCCGAACTGGGCCTTGCCGCCCAGGGGCTGCTGCGTTACCAGGGAGTAGGGACCGGTCGAACGGGCGTGCATCTTGTCGTCGACCAGATGGTTGAGCTTGAGCATGTACATGTAGCCCACGGTGATGGGACGATCAAACGGATTACCGGTACGGCCGTCGTAGAGCGTCATCTGGCCGGTCTCCGGCAGGTCACCCATCTTCAGAAGCTTCTTGATCTCGGTCTCGTCGGCGCCGTCGAAAACCGGCGTACCCATCGGAACGCCGCCCTTGAGGTTGCCGGCCATCTCCATGACCTCCCCCTCGGTGAACTGCTTCATGTCCACGCGGCCGTCCTGGTCGGAGTTGTAGATATCGCCCAGGAACTTGCGCACCTTTTCGGTCTTCTCGTTGGCCTCCAGCATCTGCTCGATCTTGTGACCGAGGCCGCGTGCCGCGAGCCCGAGATGCACTTCCATGATCTGACCGATGTTCATGCGCGAGGGCACACCCAGCGGGCTGAGCACTACGTCAATCGGCGTGCCATCGTCCATGAACGGCATATCCTCGGCCGGCACGACGGTTGAAATCACACCCTTGTTGCCGTGACGGCCGGCCATCTTGTCGCCCGGCTGCATGCGGCGCTTGACGGCCAGGTAGACCTTGACCATCTTGAGCACCGCCGGCGCCAGCTCGTCGCCGCGGGTGATCTTTTCCTTTTTCTCCTCGAAGCGAGCATCGAAGGCCTTGCGCTGCGCCTCGATCTGACGAGCAGCACGCTCGAGCACTTCCTGGGCTTCTTCGTTGCGCATGCGCAACTTGAACCAGTCATCGTGCTTGAGCTCTTCGAGATAGGCCTGGGTTACCTTGGTGCCCTTCTTCAGGCCGGCAGGACCCTTGTCGGCAACCTTGCCGACCAGCACCGACTGCAGCCGCGCAAAGATGGCGTTCTCCATGATGCGAAGCTGGTCGTCGAGGTCCTTTCGAACCTGGCGGATCTCGTCTTTTTCGATGGCGATGGCACGCGCGTCCTTGTCCACGCCCTCGCGGGTGAAGACCTGGACGTCGATGACGGTCCCGTCCATGCCGGTGGGCACACGCAGGGAAGTGTCCTTCACGTCCGAGGCCTTCTCGCCGAAGATGGCGCGCAGCAGTTTCTCTTCCGGCGTCAGCTGGGCCTCGCCCTTGGGCGTGACCTTGCCGACCAGGATATCGCCGGACTTGACCTCAGCCCCGATGTAGACGATGCCCGATTCATCGAGCTTTCCGAGCGTCGACTCACCGACATTGGGGATGTCGGCGGAAATCTCCTCCGAACCCAGCTTGGTGTCGCGTGCCACGCAAGTGAGCTCCTCGATATGTATCGAGGTAAAGCGATCCTCCTCGACGACACGCTCCGAGATGAGGATGGAATCCTCGAAGTTGTAACCGTTCCAGGGCATGAAGGCAACCAGCATGTTCTGGCCCAGGGCCAGTTCACCAAGATCGGTCGACGGACCGTCCGCGAGGACGTCCTGCTTCTCGACCTGGTCGCCTACCCGAACCAGCGGCCGCTGGTTCATGCAGGTGTTCTGGTTGGAGCGTTCGTACTTGACCAGGTTGTAGATATCCACACCCGGGTCGTTCTCACCCACTTCGTCGTCATTGACACGCACGACGATGCGTCCGGCATCGACCTGATCGACCACGCCGCCGCGCTTGGCAACGGTCGTCACGCCCGAATCGGTCGCCACGGCGCGCTCCATTCCGGTACCCACCAGTGGCTTGTCCACCCGCAGGGTCGGCACGGCCTGGCGCTGCATGTTCGAGCCCATAAGCGCGCGGTTGGCGTCGTCGTGCTCGAGAAACGGCACCATGGAGGCGGCCACGGACACAATCTGGCGTGGCGAGACGTCCATGTAGTCAATTTCGTCCGGACGCTTGAGGGTAAATTCACCCTGGAAGCGGCACGGCACGAGCTCATCCTTGAACTTCTTGTTCTTGTCCAGATCGGCATTGGCCTGGGCGATCACGTATTCGCCTTCCTCGATCGCCGACAGGTATTCAACCTCGTCGGTCACCTTGCCGCCGCCGACCTTGCGATAAGCGGTTTCGAGAAAACCGTAGCGGTTGGTACGGGCATAGCAGGCCAGCGAGTTGATCAGGCCAATGTTCGGACCTTCCGGCGTCTCGATCGGGCACAAGCGACCGTAGTGGGTGGGGTGCACGTCGCGCACCTCGAACCCGGCCCGCTCGCGCGTAAGCCCGCCCGGGCCAAGCGCCGAGACGCGGCGCTTGTGCGTGACTTCCGACAGCGGGTTGTTCTGGTCCATGAACTGAGAGAGCTGGGACGAGCCAAAGAACTCCTTGATCGCCGCGGCCACAGGCTTGGCGTTGATCAGGTCCTGCGGCGACGAGCCTTCGCTCTCGACCATGGTCAAGCGCTCGCGCACGACACGCTCGACGCGCACCAGCCCGATGCGGAAGGCATTCTCGGCCATCTCGCCGACCGATCGCACGCGCCGGTTACCGAGGTGGTCGATATCGTCGACCGTACCGTTACCGTTGCGTATATCGATCAGCACGCGAAGAACCTCGAGGATATCCTCGCGGTCGAGCACGCCCGGACCCTCGATTTCCTTTCGACCAACACGGCGATTGAACTTCATGCGGCCGACCGCGGACAGGTCGTAGCGGTCGGGCGTGAAAAACAGGTTGCCGAATAGATTCTGCGCCGCTTCCTTCGTCGGCGGCTCGCCCGGGCGCATCATCTTGTAGATTTCCCAAAGCGCCTCGAGCTCACTGCTCGTAGGATCGATTCGCAGGGTGTTCGAAATATACGGACCCTGGTCCAGATCATTGACGTAGAGCACGTCGAACTTCTTGACCTTCGCCTCGCGCATTCCCTCGAGGGCTTCCTCGGTGATTTCGTCATTGGCCTTGGCCACGAGCTCACCGGAGGCGGTATCGACAATATCGTGAGCCAGGATCTTGCCGACCAGGTAATCGTCGGGCGCATCCAGGTGTTTGACGCCGGCCTGCTCGATGAGCTTGACGTGGCGCGCTGTAATACGCTTGTCCTTCTCGACGATGACATTGCCGTCTTTGTCAACAATGTCGAACAGCGCGGATTCACCACGCAGGCGTTGCGGCACCAGGTCGATCTTCGCATCGCCCTTGCGCAACGTGACCCGGGTCTTTTCGAAGAAGTAGTCGAGCATTTCTTCTTCATTCATCCCCAGCGCGCGCAGCAGGATCGTTACCGGCAGCTTGCGGCGGCGGTCAATGCGCGTGAAGATGCAATCCTTGGGGTCGTACTCGAAATCCAGCCAGGAACCGCGGTAAGGGATCACCCGAGCCGAATACAAAAGCTTGCCGGAGGAGTGAGTCTTGCCCTTGTCGTGATCGAAGAAGACGCCGGGTGAACGGTGCATCTGGTTGACGATCACGCGTTCGGTGCCGTTGACGATGAACGTCCCGGTGTCGGTCATCAGCGGCAGGTCGCCCATATAGACGTCCTGCTCCTTGACTTCCTTTACCCGCTTGTTCTTGGCGGGGCTATCCTTGTCATAGATGATCAGACGAACCTTGACGCGCAGGGGTGCGGTGTAGCTCATGCCCCTGAGCTTGCACTCGGCTACGTCGAACTCGGGCGCACCCAGTTCGTAGCTGACGTATTCCAGCGCGGCATTACCCGAATAGCTGGTGATCGGGAATACGGAACTAAGCGCGCCGTGCAGCCCGGTTTCCTGGCGATCGATCTCGCTCATGCCCAACTGAAGGAACTGTTTGTAAGAATCGATCTGGGTAGCCAACAGAAACGGCACTTCCAGCACCTGAGGGTGCTTGCCGAAATTCTTTCGAATACGCTTCTTTTCCGTGAAGGAGTAGCTCATGAGCGTCTTTCCCACCTGGTGTTGCATCGGCCGGGACTTGTCATACAATGCTGCCTTGGCACCCGGTGATATCCTTGGGCAGCGACCGCTTTCGCGGTACAAACGGGAACGGGCCGGGCGCCTGTCAGGCACCCAGCCCTGGTTCCATCAAACAACTGAGTATGCGGAATGGTTACTTGACCTCGACGGTCGCACCCGCTTCTTCCAGCTGCTTCTTGATGTCTTCGGCGGCGTCTTTCTCCACACCTTCCTTGACCGGCGTGGGCGCGCTTTCGACCAGCTCCTTGGCTTCCTTCAGGCCAAGACCCGTAATACTACGGACGGCCTTGATGACGCCAACCTTGTTGTCGCCGAAGCTGGCGAGAACCACGTCGAACTCGGTCTGCTCTTCGGCAGCGGCTTCTTCACCACCACCAGGGGCAGCTGCGGCAGCCACCGGAGCGGCAGCGGAGACACCAAACTTCTCTTCCATGGCTTCGATGAGGTCAACAACCTCCATCACGCTCATTTCGGAAATGGTTTCGAGAATATCGTCTTTTGAAACGGCCATTTTCAGTTACTCCAAATAGGATTTTGCTTAATCGTCAAAAAAATGATTCAGGCAGCTTGCTTGCTGTCGCGAACTGCGGCGACCGTGCGAACCAGCTTGGTATGCGGCTCGGCAAGGGTACGAACAAACTTCTCGATCGGCGCCTTCATGACACCCATCAGCATGGCGATCGCCTGATCGCGCGTCGGCAGCTTGGCCAGGCGCTCGAGTTCACTAGAATCGTAAAGCTCGGCACCGACCGCTACCAGGCGGGCAACCAGCTTGTCGTTGTCCTTGGAATAGTTCTTGACCAGGCGCGCAGCCGCACCCGGATCTTCCATGGAAAACGCAAACAGCAGCGGGCCGGTCAGGCCCTCGCTCATGCATTCGAAATCCGTACCCTCAACGGCACGCTTGACCAGCGTGTTCTTGGCAACCTTCAGATACACACCCTCGCTGCGCGCTTTCACACGCAGTTCGGTCATGTCACTGACGGTCAGCCCACGGTACTCGGCAGCAACCGCAGAGTGTGCAGACTTCGCCGCATCGGCGACTTCCGCCACCACTGCCTTTTTCTGCTCAAGTGTGAGCGCCATATTGGCTACCTCCATTGAGTTCGAATCGCCGAAACCTCCTCGGCAATCCATACCATCCCGAGCCCGAAGGCCCGGACCTACTGGTGGCCGTTTCTCCCGAATCAACGGGATAGTCGGGCGACACCATCTGCGCGGGCGGTTCTTGCGAACCATTACCGTTGCCGGTTTTCACCGGCCTCGACCCGCGGTCTTGGACGGGCGCTCCCGAGGGAGCGAACGCCCGGGATCGGGAAGGGGTCAGGATTCAGGATTCAGGGGCCAGGGTGCTGTCGCGACTTCGTCGCCTCGGCACTCGATCCCACATCCTTTGCCCGTCAACCTCTCCGATCCACATTCCTTGTCAAATCGTCTTTCCTGACCCCTGACCCCTGACCCCTGAATCCTCAGAGGCCACGGGATCCAAGGGCATCACACGCTCAGGCTGCTCGCATCGACGACCAGACCCGGCCCCATCGTGGTCGACACCGCGATCTTGCGCAGGTAATGACCCTTGGCCGACGGCGGCTTGGCCTTGACCAGCTCGCCGACGAGCGCCTGCAGGTTCTCGCGCAAGGCATTGACGTCGAAATCGGCCTTGCCGATCGTGCTGTGCACGATGCCGCCCTTGTCGTTGCGGAACTGAACCTGGCCCGCCTTGGCATTTTTGACCGCCGTCTCGACATCGGTCGTGACCGTTCCCACCTTGGGATTGGGCATCAGACCTCTCGGGCCCAGCACCTGGCCGAGCTTGCCGACCACGCGCATGGCGTCTGGCGTGGCAATGCACACGTCGAAATCGATGGTGCCGCCCTTGATCGTTTCGGCAAGATCATCCATACCGACGATATCGGCACCGGCAGCCTCGGCCTTCTCGGCATTTTCGCCCTGAGCGAAAACAGCCACGCGCACGCTCTTGCCCGTTCCGTGCGGCAGCACGAGCGCGCCGCGAACGACCTGATCGGACTTGCGCGGGTCGACACCCAGGCGAACGGCCACATCGACCGATTCGGTGAACTTGACCTTGCTCAGGGACTTGAGCAGTTCCAACGCCTCATCTATGCCGTAGGACTTGCCCGCTTCAATCTGCTCGCGCATCGCGCGAAAACGCTTCGACTTGGCCATTATTCGACTCCTTCCACGTTCAGGCCCATGCTGCGGGCACTACCGGCGATGGTACGCACGGCGGCGTCCATATCGGCTGCCGTCAGATCAGGCTCCTTGGCCTTGGCGATTTCTTCCAGCTGGTCACGGGTGACCGTACCCACCTTGTTGGTGTTCGGCTCACCGGACCCCTTCTGGATCTTGGCGGCCTTGCGCAGAAGCACAGCCGCCGGCGGAGTCTTGGTAACGAAACTGAAGCTTCGGTCGTTGAATACGGTAATCACGACCGGAATGGGCAGCCCCTGCTCGGTATCCTGGGTCTGGGCGTTGAACGCCTTGCAGAACTCCATGATATTGACGCCGTGCTGACCCAGGGCCGGACCCACGGGCGGACTCGGGTTCGCCTGCCCGGCCGGCACCTGCAACTTGATGTAACCGGTGACTTTCTTAGCCATGTTGTACTATCTCCTTCGGGTTCTGGCGCCGGGCCATGTAGGACCATCGGCTCCCCGTGTTGGTTCCTTGAGGATTCAGGGGTCAGGGATCGGGGGTCAGGGTGCGGCTGGCGCCGCAACAGACCCCGGCAACCACTGCCCGGGCAACCTCAAACGTATTACAGCTTTTCCACCTGAGTGAAATCCAGCTCCACGGGCGTGGATCGACCGAAGATCGATACCGCCACGCGCAGCCGGCTCTTTTCGTAGTTGATCTCTTCGACCACACCACTGAAATCGTTGAACGGACCTTCCGTGACCCGCACCATCTCGCCGGGTTCGAAAAGCACCTTGGGCCGCGGCTTGTCGACCCCTTCCTGCACGCGCTGCAGGATGGCGTCGGCCTCAGCCTGGCCGATGGGGGCGGGACGATCCTGCCGCCCGCCGATAAAACCCATCACCTTCGGCACATCCTTGACGAGATGCCAGGTGTCATCGTTCATCTCCATTTCCACGAGCACATAACCCGGGAAGAACTTACGCTCGCTGCGGCGCTTGACGCCCTTGCGCATCTCGACCACCTCTTCGGTGGGCACGAGAATCTCGCCGAACATCTCTTCCATGCCGGCTCGCTTGACGCGCTCTTCAAGGGCGCGCTTGACCACCTTCTCGAAGCCCGAGTAGGCGTGGACGACGTACCATTGCTTCGCCATCAGCTGCTCCCGGCGGAGCCGATCAACTGACGGACAATCCAGCCGAAGATCGAATCCATGATGAACAGCAGGATCGATGCGATGATCGTCAGAACGATGACCACCAGGGTGGTCTGAACCGTCTCGTTACGCGTCGGCCAGACGACCTTCCGCCGCTCGACGTCCGCCTCGCGCATGAAGGAGAAGAACTGTCGTCCCCGGATGGTCTGGGCGACCACAAAAGCCGCGATCACGATCGTCACCAGCAGGCCGGCAGCCCTCACTGGCGTGATGACTTCATCGGCAAACTGGTAGAACCCGTACAAACCAGCCGCTATGATCAGCAGCCCGATGCTCCAGATCAAGTAGTCGCGTGCAGACGTCTTTTCAGCAGCCATTAAGTTGCCTTGATTGTTCGGTGGCAGGCGAGGAGGGACTCGAACCCCCAACCTGCGGTTTTGGAGACCGCTGCTCTGCCAATTGAGCTACTCGCCTAAACTTCAGGATTCAGGAGTCAGGGGTCAGGGGTCAGGGAGTGAGGGTTTTGCCGGCGAAGCCGGCACCCTGATCCCTGAATCCTGAATCCTGACCCCTATACCATCATTCGATAATCTTCGACACCACGCCGGCGCCCACGGTGCGGCCACCTTCGCGAATCGCGAAACGCAGGCCTTCTTCCATGGCGATCGGCGCAATCAGTTCTACCGTCATCTGGACGTTGTCGCCGGGCATCACCATCTCGGTGCCTTCCGGCAGCTGGCAGTCGCCCGTTACGTCGGTCGTGCGGAAGTAGAACTGCGGACGGTAGCCCTTGAAGAACGGCGTGTGGCGGCCGCCTTCGTCCTTGCTCAGGACATAAACTTCCGCCTCGAACTTGGTGTGCGGGGTAATCGATCCCGGCTTGGCCAGAACCTGGCCGCGCTCGACATCGTCACGCTTGGTGCCGCGCAGCAGAACGCCCACGTTGTCACCAGCCTGACCCTGGTCGAGCAGCTTGCGGAACATCTCCACGCCCGTGCAGGTCGTCTTCGTCGTGTCCTTCATGCCCACGATCGCGATCTCGTCGCCGACGTGGATCACACCGCGCTCGACACGACCGGTCACGACCGTTCCGCGACCGGAAATCGAGAACACGTCCTCGATCGGCATCAGGAAGTCCTTGTCCAGGTCGCGCTCGGGCTCGGGAACGTATTCATCGAGCGCCTCGACCAGCTTCAGGATCGACGGAACACCGATGTCGGATTCGTCACCTTCGAGCGCCTTGAGCGCCGAACCGGTGATCACCGGGGTGTCGTCACCCGGGAAGTCGTAGTCGCTGAGCAGCTCGCGAACTTCCATCTCGACGAGCTCGAGCAGCTCGGCGTCGTCGACCATGTCAGCCTTGTTCAGGTACACCAGAATGCAGGGCACGCCCACCTGGCGACCGAGCAGAATGTGCTCGCGCGTCTGCGGCATCGGGCCGTCAGCCGCCGAAACCACCAGGATCGCGCCGTCCATCTGCGCGGCACCCGTGATCATGTTCTTGACGTAGTCAGCGTGACCCGGGCAGTCCACGTGGGCATAGTGGCGGTTATCCGACTCGTATTCGACGTGCGCCGAGGCAATCGTGATGCCGCGCTCGCGCTCTTCAGGCGCATTGTCAATCTGGTCGTACGCGCGGAACTCACCACCGCGCGCTTCCGCGCACACCTTCGTCAGCGCCGCGGTCAGCGTCGTCTTGCCGTGGTCAACGTGACCAATCGTGCCGACGTTAACGTGCGGCTTGGTGCGTTCAAACTTTGCCTTGGACATGCCTCAAAACTCCGTTTTGTTTTGCTTTGCAGTTGTCGATAATGATGGTGCCCACGACTGGACTCGAACCAGTGACCTCTCCCTTACCAAGGGAGTGCTCTACCGCCTGAGCTACGTGGGCGCTCAACCTAAAAACCGGCAACGAATCACTCGCGGTAACCGTTGCTTGCCGAAGACGACTTCGCCGTCTCGGCCTCGGGCCCGTGGCCCGAGAAGTGGCTCGACACTCCTTCCGGAAAGCCTTGCCACCGAATACTGGAGCGGGTGATCGGAATCGAACCGACATCATCAGCTTGGAAGGCTGAGGTTCTACCGTTGAACTACACCCGCCCGAGTTAACCGTTCCAAACCTCGAAATCTGGTGGAGGGGGCAGGATTCGAACCTGCGAAGGCTAAGCCAGCAGATTTACAGTCTGCCCTCGTTGACCGCTTGAGTACCCCTCCGGAAATCTTCACATCACGCTCGATCGGACCATGCCGACTGATCGACTTTCCAGACGAAGCCCGCAATTTTGTCCGATCCCGACGTACAAGTCAACCGCTTTAGGCGATTCGGACAGACGGATGCATCTTGAAGACACCGTCGCGCCCGCGCAGCGTTGTTCAGAGGTTCCTCAGGTGCCGACCCACCGCCAACCAGGAACCGAGAATGCCGAGAATGCCGCTGCCCAGCACAAGCGTCGCGATCACTTCCAGCGGCGGCGAAGCCAGGGAGAACTCGCTCGCGTAGGTCCCGCTCAGGCGCCCCACCGGGCCGGAGAGCACGAACAGACTGAGTTCGACCACAAGCCAGGCGGCCAGCCCCCCGGCCAGGCCGTACCAGAAGCCGGAATAGAGGAAAGGGCGGCGTACGAACCCGTCGGTGGCCCCGACCAGGGCCAGCACGCGGATCTCCTCGCGGCGGTTGTGGATATCCATGCGGATGGTATTACCGATGACGAAAGCCACGGCCACGGCAAACAACACGCCCAGCAGCAAAGCCAGGCGCTCGAGCAGGGCGAGAATGGCGTGGAGCCGCTCGAGCCACTGCAGATCGACGACCACCTGGTCGACCCCGTCGGCGCCGCGAAGCCGGCCCGAGAGCGTTTCGGGATCCTGCCCCCCCGCGGGCGTGACCTCGAGCACCCAGGGCAGCGGATTGACCTCGATCTGGTCGGACATGTCCTCGAGCTGCAACCGGCCGGTCAGCTCCGCCATGCCAACCTGCGGGCTTATGGGATCGACGGCCACGATCCCTGGCCAGGTACTGAGCAGCGACGCCAGCTGCATTGCCTCACGCTCATCGAAATCGACGTCGAGAAACACCGAGATGGTATCCAGTCGCTCCCAGCCATCGCTGATTCGCTCGGCGTTGGCGAGGGTCATGTAAAGCCCCGTCGGCAGGCTCAGGGTGATCGCCAGCACGACAACGGTCATCAGCGTCGCGAGGGGATGGCGGACCATCGAGCCCAGTGAGGACAACAGGCTGTAGGCATGCCGTCGCGCCCAGGCCCGCACGCCGCCCGGCCAGGGCACGCCGCCGGATTGCGCCCCGCTCCGCCGACTCATGAGGCGGCCACCTGGCGCGCGGGCACATCGTCGGCCAGCGTTCCGTCCTTGAGCACCAGCACGCGTCGCTGCAAGCGGCGTATCAAGTCGAGATCATGACTGGCGATCAGCACGGTGGTCCCCAGCTCGTTGAGCGACACGAAAAACTGCATGAGCTCGGCCGACAGATCGGGGTCGAGATTGCCGGTTGGCTCGTCAGCCAGCAGCAGGGGCGGCTTGGCCACGATGGCCCGGGCGATGCCCACGCGCTGCTGTTGACCGCCGGAAAGCATCGGCGGATACATGCGCTCTTTCTCGAGCAGCCCCACCTTGTCGAGCGCCGCCCGTACGCGCCGGCGAATCTCCGGGTACGCGACGCCGGCGATGACCAGGGGCAAGGCCACGTTATCGAACACGCGGCGGTCGCTGAGCAGGGAGTGATCCTGAAAGACGATGCCGATCTGGCGCCGCAGCCAGGGAATCTGCCGGCGCGAGATCCGGCCCACGTTGCGACCGTCGAAAAGCACCCGGCCCCGGCTGGGGCGCTCGAGCAGTGCGATGAGCTTGAGCAGCGTCGACTTGCCGGCGCCCGAGTGGCCGGTCAGAAAAACCATCTCGCCACGACCCAGCTCGAAGCTGATATCGGCCAGCGCCTGGATGCCGCCGGGATAGCGCTTGGCAACCTGTTCGAAGCGGATCACGGAATCGGAGGCTCGCGTACTCATAAAGATAGCGTCAGGACAGCAACTGGCTCATGGACATGATCGGCAGCATGATGGCGAGCACGATGTAGAGCACGACCAGCCCGACGGCCAGGATCAGGGCCGGCTGCAGAACGGCCAGGAGCAGCTGGCTGGCGGCCTGCAGTTCGCGCTCCTGCAGCCGGGCGGCCTGCTCGAGCATCGGCGCGAGCTCGCCGCTGCGCTCACCGCCGGCCAGCAGCCGGCGGGCCATCGGCGGCAGCCAATCGAACCGGCCCAGCGCATGGGTCAACGACACCCCTTCACGCACCTGGGCACCGGCGGAGGCGACGTCGGCCCGGATTCGCCGGTTGCCGATGACTTCACCGGCCACCCGCAGTGCATCGACAAGCGGAACAGCGCTGGCCACGAGGATGGCCAGGGTTCGCGTCAGGGTCGCGGTCTCGCGCGAACGCGCCAGGCGGCCCAGCACCGGAACCCGCAACAGCCAGCCGTCGAAGCGCAGGCGCAGGTCCGGCTGTCGCAACGCCAGGATGGAACCGATGGCAAGCGCGGCGAGCGCGATCACTACCAGCCAGCCCCAGCCGGCGATGAATTCCGACAGCGCCAGAAGGCTGCGCGTCAGGAAGGGAAGTTCGCGCGAGGCCTGGTCGAAGACCCCGACCACACGGGGGACGACAAATCCGATCAGCCCCCAGACCACGGCGATGGCGATAACCGTGAGCACCACCGGATAGACCAGCGCCAGGGAGAAGCTGCGACGCATCTCCTCGCGTTGTTCGGCGAATGTCGCCAGGCGATCGAGCACGCCATCGAGCGCGCCCGCACGCTCACCGGCCGCGACCGAGGCGCTGAACAGCGGCGGGAAAAGGCGCGGCTGCTCGGCCATCGCCGCCGACAGACTCTGACCTTCCATCACGCGCGCACGAATGGCACCGAGCTGGCGCCGCGAGCGCGACTGCTCGGCCTGTTCGACCAGAACCGACAGCACCTCTTCGAGCGGCAGGCCGGCTGCCAGCAGCGCGCTCATCTGACGCAGCAGCAACGCTCGCTCCCGCCCCTGCCCGCCAAGACCCGCGCCGCTGCGGCGCTGGCTCTCCTCGACGCCTTGCACTTCGAGCGGTATCAGACCCCGGTCGCGCAGCTGCGAGCGCGCCGAGCGCGCGCTATCAGCCTGCACCACCCCACGGGCGGTCGCGCCGGTCTCGGTCAGTGCCTGGTATTCGTATGCTTGCATTCGTTATCGGTTGCCGATGGATCGGGTCAATGCCCGCGTCGGTCGCGGTTACATCCGCGACGGACGACGTCTCAGCCTTGTACACGCATAGCTACGCGTGTTCAGATCCGAAAGCTCGTCCGTCGGGGATGTAACCCCGACCTACGCCGTCTTCGATTGGGTCGGAGTCTCCCTGACCCCTGATCCCTGAATCCTGACCCCTGGATTCTGGAATCCTGACCCCTCCCATCCGTCACGTCGTCCTCGTCACCCTCAGAACCTCCTCCAGCGAGGTCGTGCCTGCCAGCGCCTTGCGCCAGCCATCGTCGAAGATCGACGGCGCCAGCTCGCGCGCCAGATCATCCAGCGCCTGCTCGGAAGCGCCATCGTGGATCAAACGCCGCATCGCCTCGTTGACGGGCACGAGTTCGTAGATCCCGGTGCGCCCGTGGTAGCCGGATTGATCGGCCGGAAGGTCCGATCGCGGGCGATACAGGGTCGCCGGTCCGTCGGCCGTTACGCCCAGGCGCTGCAGTTCGGCAACGTCCAGGAGGTAGCTTTCCCTCGTGGACGGATCGAGCACGCGCACCAGGCGCTGGGCCAGCACGCCGACCAGGCTCGAGGCAAGCAGAAACGGCTCCACGCCCATATCGACCAGGCGTGCGATGGCACCGACGGCCGTGTTCGTATGGAGGGTCGAAAGCACGAGATGGCCGGTCAGGCTGGCCTGCACGGCGATGCGCGCGGTCTCGAGGTCGCGGATCTCGCCGACCATCACCACGTCAGGATCCTGGCGCAGGATGGCGCGCAGCCCGCGAGCGAAAGTCAGATCCACCTTCGGATTAACCTGGGTCTGGCCGATGCCGTCGAGATCGTACTCGATCGGGTCCTCGACGGTCATGATGTTGCGGCTGCGATCGTTGAGCCGCATGAGCGCCCCGTAGAGCGTGGTCGACTTGCCCGAACCCGTCGGGCCGGTCACCAGCAGGATACCGTGCGGGCGCTGGATCAGGGATTCCATGCGCTCGCGCGTGCCCTCGTCCATCCCCAGCTCGGCCAGGTCGAGCCGTCCGGCCTGCTTGTCGAGAAGCCTCAGCACCACACGCTCGCCGTGATTGGACGGCAGCGTGGAGACACGCACGTCCACCGGCCGTCCGGCGATGCGCAGGCCGATGCGACCGTCCTGGGGCACGCGTTTCTCTGCAATATCGAGGCGGGCCATGACCTTCAGGCGCGAGACGATCAGCCCGGCCAGGCCGCGAGCGGGCGTCATCACCTCGCGCAGCACACCGTCGACACGAAACCGGATCGACAGACGCTCCTCGAAAGGCTCCAGGTGGATATCCGAGGCCCCTTCGCGAATGGCCTGTGTCAGCACACCGTTGATCAGGCGGATGATGGGCGCGTCGTCTTCGCTCTCGAGCAGGTCGGCCGGCTCCGGCAGATCCTCGGCCAGGCGCGCCAGGTCAAGATCGTCACCCAGGTCTTCGGCAGCGTGGCGCGCGGTGGCATCGTCAGCCTCGTACAATTCGGTGATAAGGCGATCGTATTCCGCCGCCTGCAGCCGCTCGACGCACACCGCGCCCTCGAGACGTCGGCGGACCTCCTGAAGCGCGGCTACATCGACCGGCTCGCGCACCACCAGACGAGCCCGACCGTCGCCGTCTCGTCCGGCCACCCCAACCCCGCGCTTGCGCGCGAAGCCATAGGAAGGCCGAAACTCACCGGTCATCGCTGCCCGTATCATCCGGATTGCCGGAATCAGCCGATCCGGCCTGCATGAAAGCTTCCAGCTCTGGCAGCAGCGGCATCTGTTCCCTGCGGCCCAGGCCCTTGACGGCGTCGCGCTGCTCGAGCTGGATGTCGCGGATACGCGTGTATTTCGAGCGAGTCACGCTGTCCATCAGGGACTCGTCGTGCAGAATCTGCGGCCGGATGAACACCATCAGGTTGCGCTTGACCTTGCTCGAGGTGCGGTAGCGGAAAAGCTCGCCGAGCAGCGGAATCCGGCCCAGGCCGGGAACCTCTTCACGGCCTTCCTGAAGGTCATCGCTCATCAACCCACCAAGCACGAGAACCGAACCGTCGGGCACCATCACCCGGGTGGAGATCGTGCGCTTGTTGGTGATCAGGTCGACCGCGCCGGTCGAGGGCGCCAGCGTCGATACCTCCTGCGAAATATCGAGCATGATGCTGTCACCCTCGTTGATGTGCGGGGTGACGTTGAGCTTGATGCCGATCTCTTCGCGATTGATGGTCTGGAAGGGATTGACCTGCCCCTCGCCGGTTGCCACGCCCTGGGTGGAATAGCTGCCCGACAAGAAGGGCACTTCCTGGCCCACGTTGATGCTCGCCTCGTGGTTGTCGAGGGTCACGATCGAGGGCGTGGACAGGACGTTGGTGTTGGAATCGCTGGACAGTGCGCGCGCGAGCCCGCCGATCTCGAGCAGCTCGACGCCGAGCAGGCTTGTCGTTCCGCCGACATAGCCGAGATTCAGGCCGCGCCCGGGCAGCAGGAGATTGCCCTCCTCACCGCCGCCCAGGCCAGCGCTTAGGTTGAGGACGTTGTTGCCACCGCTGTTGAAATTGGTGCCGCCGAAAAAGCCCGAGTCACCGGATTCGAAAGCCTGCCACTGGATACCGAGTTCGCGACTGGTATCGACCGCAACCTCGGCAATAATCGCCTCGACCAGCACCTGGGCGCGGCGCACATCAAGCTGGTCGACGACCGATTCGATGGAGCGGAATACCGACGGCGGCGCGGTCACCACCAGGGCGTTGGTCTCGCTGTGGGCCTGAATGCGAGCCTCCGCGCCCTCCTCAGCGTCGAGTTCCAGCATACCCTCCAGGACCGGGACGAGCGTATCGGCCGCGGCGTAACGCAGGTAGATTACCCGCGTACTCCCTTCCGACTCCAGCGGCGTGTCGAGATGGCTGATCAGGGTACGAAGTCGCAGGCGCCGCGCCGGATCGCCGGATAGCACGACGGTGTTGGTGCGCTCGTCGGCCACCGCCGACTGTGCCCCGCCGTTGGCCGGATAAATCTGATTGATCAGCTGCACGACTTCTGCGGCATCGGCATGCGTCAGCGCGATGACTTCGACCTCCTGGTCAATGGCCGCATCAAGGCGCTCGATGATCTTCTCAATGCGCCGGATGTTCGTGGCCCGATCGCTGATGATCAGGCTGTTGGAGCTGTCATGGTGAACCATGTAGGCCGACTGCGGCAAAAGCTGGCGCAGCAGCTGCGAAACCTCGGCGGCGTCGACGTGCTCGAGCTGGATAATGCGCGTGACCGGTTCGTCGCCGCCGCCGCGCATGTCGTCGACCGGCACATTGCCGTCCTGGCGGGCATTGACGTCGGGCACCACGCGCACGGTCTCTTCGTCACCCACCGCAGCGTAACCGTGCACGCGCAGAATGGACTGGAATACGTCCCAGACCTCCGTGTCGTCGAGCGACTGCGAAGAGATCACCGTCACCTGCCCGGACACCTGCGGATCGATGATGATCGACCGCCCGGTCATGTCGGCCACCGCCGTGATCAGCGCGCGAATATCGGCATCCTTGAAGTTCAGGACATGGCCTTTGTCTTCCGCCGACTCCTGAGCAGCTAGCGGCAGGGACAAGGCCAGCAGGACGGCTGCCAGTCGAATGGATTGCATCATTGTGATTGCAGACTCCCCATGATTTTTTCGAGATCGGGACGCAGCGTCATCTCTCGACCGTCGCGGCGAACCGTTATTGAAACCTCCCCGCGCGACATGACGTCGCCGAACAACCCGCGCACCGCTTGCGACGACTCCAGCGGTTGCCCGTTGACCGCCACCACGATGTCGTTGACCTGGAGCCCGAGGGCGCCGAAAAGGCGCGCATCGCGACCGGGCCGCACCCGGAAGCCGCCGCCGGAGACCGGCATGACCGAAATGGACTGAGCCAGTTCGCCGGCATCCAGCCCGAAGGAACGAGCAGCAGCGGGCAGCGAAGCCATGCTGGCCCCGGCCGAGGTATTGAAACCGCGGATTCCCGGGAGCCGCTCCGCCGGCTCTTCCGCCACGCGCGCGTTGCCGCTGGTAGGCGTCTCGCGCGGCCCGGCGGATACCGAGTCCGGGTCGAGGGCCAGGGTCTCGCGGCGACCGTCGCGGCGGATGATCACCTGGCGCGACTCGATCGCCTCGACTTCTCCACCGCCGGGCATTTCGTCGCCGACGCGATAAACATCCTCACCCGAACCGCTGACCGCAATGATCGCGTAACCCCGCTCGCCGGCCATCACGCCCTTGAGCCTCAAGCGGCTGTCGGAAACCGGCACCGGCTGAAGCCTCACGGCGGGTGCCGAAGAACGACCGAAGAGGTTCCAGCGGAACTCGCCGCTCGAGCCACCGGATTCCGACATCCGCGGCACCGGCAACGCCGGGGCCGAATCAACCGAAACGCCGCCGATCACCAGCCAGAATGCCCGCACAGCCAGCCAGACCACCGCAAGCGCCAGAATCGCGCTGCTGATCAGGGCCAGTCGCGAGGACCAGGCGGGTGACATCATGGCGGACACGGAAAGTTCGGCTCCGGCGGTTAGTTCTGGCGCGAGATTAGCACAGACGAGCCGCGGTTCGGAGGGGGCGGTGGCCCGATCGAGGGCGTCGTAGGTCGGGGTTACATCCCCGATGGACGAGATTTCAGATCAGAACACGCGTGGCTACGTGTAAACAAGCCCGAGAGGCCGTCCGTCGGCGATGTAACGCCGACCTACGCGGGCAATAGTAGGGTTCTTGGGTTCAGCCAGAGTGCCGCCGGCCGCCGCCCCGATTCGGGCCGCCGCGACCTCGTCCACCGCCGCGCCGGCCGCCCTTGTTCCTGCCGTCCTTGCGCGGTGGTGGCGCCGGACGTTCAAGTTCAGGCAGGTCGTCGGGATCGTGCTGCTCGACCGGCAGCGACATCTCGATGTACTCCTCGATCTCGGGGAGGTGGAACGCGTAATCCTCACAGGCGAAGCTGATGGCATCGCCAGTCGCGCCCAGACGGGCGGTCCGTCCGATGCGATGAACGTAGTCGGCGGCCTCCTGCGGCAGGTCGAAGTTGATCACGTGGCTGACGTCGGGAATATGCAGCCCGCGCGCGGCCACGTCAGTGGCCACCAGCACGTCGAGCTCGCCGTCATGGAAGCGCTTTAGCAGGGTCTGGCGCTTTTTCTGCGGCACGCTTCCGGCCAGCATGGCGGCCTTGAAACCGTTGGCCTTGAGCGTCCTGGCCACCCGGTCGGTCATGTGGCGGGTATTGACAAAGACCATCACGTGCTCATCCACCATCGCGCGCAGCAGCTTGACCAGCAACGGCAGCTTCTCCGGATTGGCCGGGTAGTAGACCACCTGCTTGACGCGGTCGCTCGTGACCTGCTCCTCCTCGAAACGGATGGTTTCGGCTTCGTTCATGTGCTCGTAGGCCAGTTCGGTGACCTTCAGCGGGAACGTGGCCGAGAACATCAGGGTCTGGCGCTTGTCGACCGGCGGCATCTTGCGGAACAGGAAGCGGATGTCGGTGATGAAGCCCAGGTCGAACATCCGGTCGGCTTCGTCGAGCACGGCCACTTCGATCACTTTCAGGTTGTAGACCCCCTGCTTGTGATAGTCGATCAGGCGTCCCGGTGTGCCAATCAGGATATCGACCCCGGACGCGATCTCCTCGCGCTGCTTGTGATAGTCGACGCCGCCGTAGGTCAGCACCGATCGCAGCCCCGTGTACTTGCCAAGCAGCTCGGCGTCACGGTGAATCTGGATGGCCAGCTCCCGGGTCGGCGCGATGATGATCGAGCGCGGATTGGCGCCCGGGCCGATGGAGTCGGCAGAGAGCAGGCGCTGAAACACCGCCAGGAGAAAGGCCGCAGTCTTGCCGGTGCCGGTGCGCGCCTGCCCGGCGACATCGCGCCCCGACAGCGCGAGCGGCAGGGTTCTTTCCTGGATCGGCGTGCAGAACTCGAAGCCTGCCTCGGCGAGGCCGCGCTGGATATCGGGGTGAAGGTCGAAGGAATCGAAGCGGGTTTCTGTCAGCACCTGCTGGGCGCCAGTGTTCTCTGTCACGGAAATGGTGTCGTCCTTGAAATCCTGAGTGGTTGCCTTGACGTAGCGTGTTGATTCAGGTGGCTTCAAGCCATCCAGCCCGTCGTCAACGGGAAGATCAAAACACAGGCTAGCGATGCATAGTATATTGGTATTCGTCCGTTCCTGCCGAGCACGGGCGCAATTCGCAGCCGCAACCCCACCGCCAAGGAGCAATACGAGCCGTGAGCGACAAGATCATTCATGTAACCGATAGTGATTTCGAGGACAACGTTCTCAAGGCCGACGGACCGGTTCTGGTCGACTACTGGGCCGAATGGTGCGGGCCGTGCAAGATGATCGAGCCGATCCTGTACGAGCTGGCCGACGAATATGGCGACCGGCTAAAGATCGCCAAGCTTAATATCGACGAAAATCAGCAGGTTACCAGCCGCTACAAGATTCGCGGCATTCCGACTCTGATGATCTTCGAGAACGGGGAGCATCAGGGCACCAAGGTCGGCGCGCTGACCAAGTCGGCGCTGAAGTCTTTCGTCGACGAGACGATCTGACGTTTCCTCCGCACAGACCGGTGCCCGGGCGAATTGCCGGCACCGGCTGGACTCGACCGTCGAATGGTGCTAACTTTACGACCCATGGGCGGGTCACCGCCCGGCAGTTCCTTTAATTCCCGTACCTTTCCCGGACCTCCGGGGCAATATGCGATAGAACCTGACCATGGTCCTTTTCCGGTCGCCGCGACCGGTGAACCTCCCTGTTCGCCCGCGGTGTGACCAATGAATTCCCGTAAAGACATTCAAACGATGAACCTGACCGAACTCAAGAAGAAATCCGCCAAAGAACTGGTCGAGATGGCCGAAGAACTCGGCATCGACAACATGGGGCGCTCGCGCAAGCACGACGTCATCTTCGCCATCCTCAAGGCCAAGGCCCAGAAAAAGGACGCGATTTACGGCGACGGCGTGCTCGAGATTCTGCAGGATGGCTTCGGCTTCCTCAGGTCGGCCGAGGCCTCCTATATGGCCGGGCCCGACGACATTTACGTCTCGCCCTCCCAGATCCGCCGATTCAACCTGCGCACCGGCGACTATATCTCTGGCAAGATTCGCCCGCCCAAGTCGTCCGAGCGCTACTTCGCCCTGCTCAAGGTCGAGGAGCTCAACTACGACAAACCCGAGCAGTCGAAAAACAAGATCCTGTTCGAGAACCTCACGCCCGAGTTTCCCCGCGAGCAACTTTTGCTCGAGCGCGGAAACGGCTCCACCGAGGACATTACCGGGCGCATCGTCGACCTGATCGCGCCAATCGGCAAGGGCCAGCGCGGCCTGATTGTCAGCCCGCCCAAGGCCGGCAAGACCATGATGCTGCAGAACATCGCCACGGCGATCCGGGCCAATAACCCGGAAAGCCACATGATCATCCTGCTCATCGACGAGCGCCCCGAGGAAGTGACCGAGATGGAGCGCGGCGTCGACGCCGAAGTGATCTCGTCGACTTTCGACGAACCGGCCACGCGTCACGTACAGGTTGCCGACATGGTCATCGAGCGGGCCAAGCGCCTGGTCGAGCACAAGCACGACGTGATCATCCTGCTCGACTCGATCACCCGTTTGGCGCGCGCCTATAACACCGTCGTGCCCTCCTCGGGCAAGGTGCTCACAGGCGGCGTGGACGCCAACGCCCTGCAGCGGCCCAAGCGCTTCTTCGGCGCGGCGCGCAACATCGAGGATGGTGCGAGCCTGACCATCATCGCCACCGCGCTGGTCGACACCGGCTCGAAGATGGACGAAGTCATCTACGAGGAGTTCAAGGGCACCGGCAACATGGAGATCCACCTCAGCCGCCGGATCGCCGAAAAACGAATCTACCCGGCCATCGACATCAACCGCTCCGGCACCCGCCGGGAGGAATTGATGATCGGCAATGACCAGCTCCAGAAAACGTGGATCCTGCGCCGCATTCTCCACCCCATGGACGAGTCCCAAGCAATCGAGTTCATGCTCGACAAGCTCAAGGTCACCAAGACCAACGAGGAATTCTTCAACTACATGAAGCGGTGAGGCCGCTCCCGGGCTGAGCGGCCGAAATGGCCGTTTCTGCCCGCTGGTGTGCCTGCGGCAGTAGATCTCGTTGGCTGGTTGGCTGGTTGGCTGGTTGGCTGGTCCAGCAGCCTGTAGTGACCTGACCGCCATGCCAAGCCTTCCCGACGGCCTCAGAATTTCGCGGCGAAGCCGCCCCGCAGTGCGGGCAGATGCCGAACCAGCCAACGAGCGAACGAGCCAACCAGCAAACTTTCTCCACTGGCCGCCAACCCGACGTGCCTCCCGGTGCCCTCTCGTTCACTCAGCGTTGACATTCCCCGCATAAACTCCCTTATTCACAGATGTGAAGGAGCGCAAGGAATGTCCGAAGAAGCCCTGCCACAGGCAACCATCCTGTTGGTCGAAGACCACAACGACCTGGCTGCCACCATCGGCGCATGGTTGGAAGAGGCCAACTTCGCCGTCGACTTCGCCGCTGATGGCGCGATCGCTCTCAACCTGGTCGCAGATAACGAATACGACGCGATCGTACTCGACCTGATGCTGCCGCGCGTCAACGGTTTCCGGGTCGCCGAGAAGCTGCGCGACGACGGCGTGTCTACCCCCATCCTGATGCTCACCGCCCGCGACCAGCTCGACGACAAGATCGAGGGCTTCAACGCTGGTGCCGATGACTACGTCGTCAAACCATTCGAGACCGAAGAACTGATTGCCCGCCTGCGAGCGCTCATCCGCCGCGCCCGGGGCGAGACCGGCGAAGGTCAGCTCAAGGTCGGCGACCTGATGTTCGACCCGCGCCTGATGCGCGTCGAACGCGCCGGTCAGCGCATCACCCTGTCGCCGACGGCCATGCGCATCCTGAAGGTCCTGATGCGCGAATCACCGCGCGTGGTCAGCCGTGAGCAGATCGAAAATGAACTCTGGGGCGACACCCTGCCCGACTCCGACACGCTCAGGAGCCACGTCTACAACCTGCGCAAGGGAATCGACCGGCCGTTCGAGCACAAGCTGCTGCACACGGTTCAGGGCATGGGCTTCAAGCTGGCAACGCCTGATGAGGCGTGAGAGTCGGGCGAAACCCGCGTAGGTCGGGGTTACATCCCCGACGGACGAGGATTCGGTTGTTCCCACCGGGATCTACATGTGTTCCGAACCCAAACGGAGGATACGTATCAGAGCCGCGTGGTGGATGATGAAACGTCGTCCGTCGGGGATGTAACCCCGACCTGCGGCGCCTTACGGATCCGATCTCAGCAACAACGCGACCCGGTCCCAGTAGGCCCGCCGCAGCTCGCGCCACTCCATGCGAAACCAGGGCGTCACGTCGGCTGAATCGTCAGCGATCAGGGCGTCGACCTCCGCGGGCGTCAGAAACTGCCAGCCGGCAATCTCGGCCGGATTCGGCCGAACTTCCGCTTCGTTCGTCAGGCCGATGTAGACCCAGCACAGCTCGTGTTCCGCGCCCAGGTCCTTGTAGTTGGCCTGATACTGGAACTTGTAGACGAATTCGACTTCGGCCGTGACCCCCAGCTCCTCGCGCGTTCGCCGCACCGTAGCCTCGGCCATCTCTTCGCCGGCACGCGGGTGGGAGCAGCAGCTGTTCGCCCAGAACAGAGGCCATAACCGCTTTTCGCCGGCGCGTTGCTGAATCAGGAGTCGACCGCGCGCGTCGAACAGAAAGACCGAAAAGGCGCGATGGAGAACACCGTCACCGTCGTGGCACGCGCCCTTCGATAGCGTTCCGACTTCGCGATCATCGTCGTCGACCAGGATCAGCTTCTCGCTGTCGGACGACACGACGCGGGCCGGGCCGGCCTGATCAAGCGCCACCGATCTGTACCTCGAGCGCGTTGTAGCCGGCCGCTCGAATGGCGCGAGCGACCCGCGCGCTGTCATCGGGACACAGCGCGATGATGGAGCCGCCGCCACCACCGCCGGTGAGCTTGGCGCCAACGGCGCCGTTGTTGCGCGCGACCTGCAACAACTCCTCGAGCTCCCAGCTGGAGACCTGCATCGCGTTGAGCAGGCCCTGACAGACGTTCATCAGCTCGCCGAGGGTGTCGTAGTCGCCGGTCTTGAGCGCGTCCAGACCATTGCCCGCCAGCATATCGATCTCGTCGAAGATTCGATCATAGAGCTTGGGGTTTTTCTTCCAGGCTTCGCGCACGCGGGCGACCGTGCGGGCGGTGAGACTCTCGACGCCGCTCATGCCGATGACCATCGGCAAGGGCTCGGCCACTTCGATGACCTCGCGCTGCGGCGTCTCGCCGTTGCGAAAAAGCATGAACTCGCCCCAGGTCGCGAGCGTGTTGTCGATGCCCGAAGGCGTGCCGTGAGCGACCTTCTCGCACTCGAAGGCCAACTCGTTGATGCGCTCGTCGGTCAGGCCCAGCGCGAAATGCGCATCCATGGCCCGGATGACGGCCACAGCCAGCGCGGCCGAGCCGCCCAAGCCCATTGCCCTGGGCACGTTGGGAAACACCTCGATACGCATGCCGCGCCCGTTCAGGCCCAGGGCCTCGAGCACGCGTCCCATCGAGCGGGCAAAGGACTGCGGGTGCTTGGCCTTGAAATCCAGGCGCTGCTCTACACCCCAGCGCGGGATGATCAGCTCCACGCCCTCGCGCGCGTCTTCCACGCGCGCCTGAATCGCCAGCGGGATCGGTGCGGCGATGGCGCGGCGACCGTACACAACGGCGTGCTCGCCGAGCAGGATGATCTTGCCGTGGCCGGCGCCGAGCTTTTCACCCTCGAGCGTTTCGCCATCCTTGCGGGCATCTTCCGTCTCCCTGGTTACGATCATCGGCTCGCTCTGGGAGCGCACCTCGGCGATGATTTCCTCGGCTTTCCAGATCTTGATTTCGCCCGACGCGATCAGCCGCTCGACCACCGTGTCGAACAACTCCGGCGGCGTGCCGGCCGCAGTCGCCACGGAGCGCGCATGCAGGGTCATATGCCCCTGCTGGATACCCTCGGTCACCAGCGCGCGAATGGCGGAGAAATTCTGGGCCAGACCCACCGCGCCCATGACTTCGGCCAACTCCCGCGCCGAGTCGACCCCGAGCAAGCGCATATTCAAGGCCACCGTCGGATTGGTCTGCAGCGGACCGCCAACGGTGCCGACCTTGATCGGAATCTCGAGTTCGCCGACCAAGTCTCCGCTGTCGTCCTTGTACCACTGGGTCAGCGAAGCGTAGCGACCGCCCCGGGCGGCGTAGGCGTGCGCGCCCGACTCGATCGCCCGCCAGTCGTTGCCGGTGGCCAGGGCCACGGCGTCGATACCATTCATGATGCCCTTGTTATGGGTCGCCGCACGGTAGGGGTCGATGCGGGCAAAATCGTTGGCCACGATGATGCCGTCGCGCACCTGCTCACCGTCGAAGCCCTTGCCGGTCAGGCTCTTGACGGGGATGCGCACCCGCGCCTTGACCAGTGCGCGGTCGGTCAGGTTGGAGAGAATGCGCAGGAAGACCCGGCCATCGGCGATGTTCTCGACCAGGGAAGCCACGCCCTCGCACATGGTGTTGACGAGGTTGGCGCCCATCGCATCGCGGGTATCGACCAGAAGGTGCACCACGACCATGTCGCCGCCCGGCCCCTGCGAGGGGTGGATGAACACTTCCAGGTCGCGGGCGCCGCCGCCGCGGGCAATCATCTTGGGGTGCAGGCTGTTGGCCAGGTTGAGAATCTCGGCCTTGCGCTGGAGCAGCGCGGCCTTGGCGCGAGACGGATTGGCCACGTCGACGATCTGGATCTGGCCGATCAGCTGCGGCTCCATGCTCTCGACAAGGAAGCCGCCGGACTCGCGCGCCAGCTTGGCCGCCGACGACAGGGCGGCGACGATCGAGGGCTCCTCGACCACCAGCGGGATCACGTATTCCTTGTCGTTGATCAGGAAGTTCAGGCCCAGCCCCACGGGCAGGCCCATGACGCCGATGACGTTCTCGATCATCTTGTCGGCAAGCTGGATCGAGAGGGTATGCCGCCCGGACTGCAGGTCCTTGTAATCGTCCGGACTCACCAGGCCGCGATCGCGCACGGTTCGCACCCGTTCGGGAACGGACATCTTGTAGAAGCGGGGAATCCGGGATCGTTCCATCAATTCATCACTCTCTCGTTACTTGCACGCCATGCTCGGCCTGGCCAATTGGCAGCATGCTCAGTCCGGCCTGGCGGCAAAGATACTGCATGCGTGACCGGAAGGCCCCGTCGAGCGAAGCGGCCATGCCGAGGTCACCGCCACCGGCACCGCAGGGCTTGTAGACGCCTCCGAGCAACTCGGCCAGCCCGGCGCCGATCCGATGCTCGGCGGTGACCACCTCACAACCAAGCAAATCGTTCATTTTACCCATTATTTCGCCGTAATCCGACCAACGGGCGAGAATTTCGGCGGCATCGCCGCGTTCGGCGGCCTCCAGGCCCGCACCCGCCACCGCCTGCATTTCTCCCAGCAAACGCCCGTGCGAGCGCGGCGCCAGCTCGCGCGAGCGGTGCCAGGCCGCCAGAAGGTCGGTGGTCGAGGCCGGCTCACCCGCCCAGATAAAGCAGGTGGCGATATCTTCCGGAAGAGCCATGCGTGAGATCTCGACTCGCTCACCGGCGATGCGATAGCCAAGCACACCGCCACAAAGGCTGGCGGCCAGATCGATGCCGCTGCCGGCATTGCCCTGCGCCGCGCGCCCCGGGACGAGCAATCGCGCAACGGTCTGAGCTTCCGATTCTCCGCCGTTGCCGCCGGCAAAAGCCGCATGCAGCACCGCATCAATGGCCACCGCCGTGGCCGCGCTCGAACCCAGGCCGAGCTTGACCGGCCGCGACCCGTCCGAGTCGAACAACTCCGAGGTGTCGATACGCAGCCGGAAGGGCGCCGCCCGACCACCCAACTCGTGGACATGGCCGAGCACGTCATCGATCAGAGCCGCGGTCCTCGCGAATGATTGCGGGAGATTTTCAGGCCATGCCGGCCGACCGTGCTCGCCCGGCTCGAAGCGTACCGGCGCAATGCCGAGCTGCGGCGCCTCGATGCGGCAATCGGCCGCCCGGCACAACTTCAGCTCAACGCGACAGCGCCTGTCGACGGCCAGAACGAGCCCGGGCGCGCCGTCGAGCACGGCGTATTCGCCCAGCAGCACGACCTTGCCCGGCGCCGTCGCGGCCCACGCGCTCACGGCGCGGACACCGGTGCGGCGCCGTCTCCGAGCGTGGTCACGATCACTTCGGCAACGCCCGCCTGCTCACGCAGCACGTCGGCGACACGCCCGCCCTGCCCCGGCAAACAGACGGCCTTGACCTGCGGTCCGGCGTCGACGGTAAAGAACACACCAGTGCCATCGGCGCGCAGGGCGCGCACGGCGTGTAGGCAGGATAGCGTGGCGGCATTCCAGTAGATCAAACCGGGCCGGGCGGCGAGCATCGAAGCATGCATCTTCAGCGCACTGTGCTCGCTCACTTCGG
Organism: Lysobacterales bacterium; assembly: GCA_034520805.1. Lineage (GTDB taxonomy): Bacteria > Pseudomonadota > Gammaproteobacteria > Xanthomonadales > Wenzhouxiangellaceae > Wenzhouxiangella. Next base: position 353,501 of record JAXHNG010000003.1, read on the forward strand.
CCAAGGCCTCGAAGTCGCGGCGCTCGATGGCCTCGCGCGCGGCGCCAAGGTCTTGTGCGATTGTTTCCACCCACGCAGGATAGTAGGGCGAGGTCCGCATGGTGTGATTCATGCCGTCGCGCGAGCCCACGGCCTTGCCGCCCGTATCCGTAATCGCAACGACGACTTCAAGCGGCCACTGGTCTGCTTCCAGCAGAGAATGAGCCACGGCGTCGGCGCCATCCGCGCGCTGCCCGGCATCCATCTCGACGAAACCGCCGAAGACCGAGCGCGCGGCCGAACCCGAACCGCGACGGGCCAGCTCGGATCGACGGGTGTCGGACAGGTTCAGGCCCAGCGCCGGCGCGGCAGCGGACACCAGCGCGGCGAAACCCGACGCCGAAGAAGCCAGCCCGGCGCCCGTGGGAAAGCTGTTGCGGCTCTCGACCCGGCAGTACACCCGCTCGCCGGCCATTTGACGCAGCAGGTCGAGCACCGCCGACACGCGCCCTGGCGCCTGCTCGATGCCGTCGAGGGTGAATCGATCACCCTCGAGCGAGGCGTCCGGCATGACCGTCGTCCGGGTCTCGAGCCCGGCCAGGGTGACCGAGATCGACCCGGCAGCCGGCAGGTTCAGCTGCTGGTCGCGCTTGCCCCAGTATTTGACCAGCGCGATATTCGCCCCGGCGCGCGCGGTGGCTTGTTGGAAGGACATGTCCAGATTATGACAGTGTAGATACCCCAATGGTACGGGCTTCGGCCACTACATGGCACGATCGGGTGAGGATTCAGGAGTCAGGGATCGGGGGTCAGGGGGCTAGTGGAGAAGGCGGATACCGCGGTGCCCTAAGACCAGTAGAAAATACGGGAGCCCTTGATGGCTCGTCGGAGCCGCGCTGACCCCTGACCCCTGACCCCTGACCCCTGACCCCTGACCCCTGACCCCTGACCCCTGACCCCTAGCCTTAGCCGGAGCCACTAAAGGGTTTGAAGCTCGCCTGCGGGAACTCGACGCGGATTTCGGTGCCCGCGCCCAGCTCGCTGTCGGCGTGCAGGTGCCAGCCGAAGCGGTCGCACAGGCGGCGCACGATCGACAGGCCCAGGCCGTAGCCCTCGTTGGAGCGGTCGTGACCGCGATAGAAGGGTTCGAACATGCGCTCGAGATCGGTCTCGGCCATGCCGCAGCCGGTGTCCTGGACGGTCACCCCGTTGCGATCGATGAGTACGTGCACCTGCCCCTTCTCCGTATAGCACAGGGCATTGCGCAGCAGGTTGGTAAACACGATGGCCAGAACCCGCTCCGGGGCGCTGATCTCCAGCAGCCCGTTGGCGCGCACATCCGTCGTCACTTCCGGCCGCTCGACGGCCGAGGAGAGTTGCTCGAGCAGGTCGGCCAGCAGGTCGTTGAGCACCACCGACGACCAGTTCAAGCGCGACTCGCTCTCGCGCGCGAGGATCAACAAGGTCTCGACCAGTGCCTCCATGTCGCGCACGGTGCGATTCATTCGCTCTACGGTCTTTTCGCGCGCCTCGGGGTCAGACTGCTTCGCTAGCAGGCCGAGGTTCGAGCGCAGCACCGCCAGCGGCGTGCGCAGCTCGTGGCTGGCGTTGCGGGTAAAGTTTCGCTCGCGCTGGATAAACGACTCCAGGCGATGAATGAACTGATTGAACGCGTTGATGAGTGCAAGGGTTTCGGTATCGGTGGTCTCACCGAAGTCTTCCTCGCTTAGCTCTTCGAGCTTTCCCGATCGAAAGTCGTAATTGCGAACGGCATCGGCCAACTGCACCACGGTCGAGACCGCGCGCCGGGACATGACGTAACCGATCCATGTCAGCAGGTAGATGAGCAGTAACACGCCGGTCAGCGGCGCGATACCGAAATACCAGGCCAGGGAAGAGACCTGCATTTCATCGAACACCAGGTAGAGGCGGTCACCGTTACGTTCGGATACGTGGACGACCGGCGTGGAGTCGTCATGGCGATGCCCCCGCCGGAATCCAGGGCCCTCGTCGCGCAGCCAATCGGGCACGGTCGACTCATCGCCGTCAGCGGCCAGGTAAGCCGTCAGGTTGTTGGTGTCCGGCAACGGGAAATCCGGGTTGTCGCGGTAGCGTTCCCAGAAATGGTTGGCCTCGCCGACCAGCGCTTCCTGCACCAGCACTCGCTCGACGACCCAGGCTGCGGAATAGACACCGAGCACCGTGGCAACGCTGATGGCCAGGACCTGAAGCAGGAAAACGCGCACCAGGCGGGTGCGCAATCCACCGGTGAGAAGACGATTAAGCGGTTTCATCTCGCCTTGCGGAAGCGGAAGTGACCCACCAGCCACTGACGACCGGATTCATAGCCGAACAGTTCCTCGCAGGCCATGAAGAAGATGCGCCAGCGCTGCTGCCAGAGCGCGGCATCGTCGCCGTAGGCTTCGCGCATCACCGTCCGGACCTGACGACGGCGCTGATCGAGATTATCCAGCCAGGCGCGAGCGGTTCTGGCGTAGTGCTCGCCCGAGTACAGCCAGCGTCGTTCGATGACCACATCATCGGCAAAGTGTAACAGCGTGTCGGCCGCCGGCATCAGACCGCCGGTAAAGAAGTAACGGCCCATCCAGTTGTCTTCTCCCTGCGTTTCGAAGGGATAGGCAAGAAATCGGTGGCAGAAGATATGCACGAAAAGTCGCGCATCCGGCTTCATCCATGCGGCGACTCGCTCGAGTAGCTGGCGGTAGTTGCGGACGTGCTCGAACATCTCCACCGACACGACGCGATCGAACTGCTTGTCGAGCGTCAACTCATTGACGTCGCAGGTGATGACCTCGATGTTGTCCAGCGCCAGTTCCTGCGCACGCGCTTCAATATGCCTCCGCTGCGAGGCCGAATTGGACACCGCCGTGATGCGGCTGGCCGGATACTGCGCCGCCATCCACAGGGTCAGCGATCCCCACCCGCAGCCCAGTTCGAGAATCTCATGGCCATCGGCCAGGCCGGCATTGCGGCAGGTCTGGTCGAGCATGACCGTCTCCGCATCGTCGAGGTTGTCGACACCCGGGGACCAAAGCGCGCTCGAATATTTGAGTCGACGACCGAGCACCTGCTGGTAGAAAGCGGCGGGGACTTCGTAGTGCTGCTCGTTGGCCGCATCGGTTTCGATGGCAATCGCCGATTCGGCCAGCTCCTGCAGCAGGGCCCGGTAACGTTCGGACTGCGCTTCCGGATCGTCGATGCGTTCATCGCGCAGGCGCTGCCTGAGCAGCGTGCGGATACCGCGCCGGATCAGGAAATCGGGGGCAAGGCCTTTCTCGGCCAGTTCGATGGGCTTCATCAGGTCACGCTCCGGGGAATGGATTCGCTGGAAGCGGTTCGATCTCGCCGCCCCGGGGACCGGCGAGCGAGCCAGAACAGGGCGGGCAGCAGCAGTGCCCAACTCAGGCCGGTGGCCAGCACCACCTGCCAGGCCGGGGCCAGCCACTCCACCGCACCGAAGCGCGAACCGGCATAGTAGGACATGGGCGAGCCAACGCCGGCGAGCAAGCCGATAAGCAAGAGCCGGCCTTTGAAAACGGCCATCGAGTGATTGAGAACAAGGGCCATCGCAAGCCAAAGCAGCATGATCCAGAACGGCGCCAGCGCTTCCGAGGGCCACGGCATGGCATAGGCAAGGAGTCCCGCTTGAACCCACAGCGTATCAAGCGCCAAACCAATCCCCAGGCACAGGAACACCATGCGCCAGTCGTTGGGGTGGCGTCTGCGTGGTTGCAGCTGCCAGAACGCCAGGGCAAGAACGACCAGCGGCCCGGTCCAGCCGGCGACCCCCCAGGCAGCACCGACCACGCAGGCCGGCCAGCTCAGCTGGAACAGACCCTGATTGATCCAGAAATCGCGGTTCATGCCAGCAGCTCGCCTCCGCCGCTCAGCCCCGATTCGGAGTCGGGACGCCACTGTGGACCGGCAAACAGCAGATGCACGTCGCTGATTGCGCGTTCCCTGAAACCGCCCTCGCAGTAGGCCAGGTACCACAGCCAGCGGCGCCGGAAGGTATCGTCGAAACCCATCTCGCGGATGCGCTCCCACTCGGCTTCGAAGCGCTCGCGCCAGGCCGCCAGGGTCCGCGCATAACTGGCCCCGAAGTCGGCCAGTTCAACCAGGCCGAGCCGGCTGGCGCGCGACATCGATTGCGTGATGGCGCTGACCGAGGGGATGAAAGCGCCGGGAAAGACGTAGCGCTTGATGAAGTCGACGCTCTTGAGCGCGCTGGCGTAGCGATAGTCCTCGATGGTGATCGCCTGAATCAGGGCCAGCCCGTCGGGACGCAGCAGCGCATCGATTTTCGCAAGATAGGTATCCAGATACTGGTGACCGACGGCCTCGATCATCTCGACGGAAACGATCTTGTCGTACCGGCCCTCGAGGAGCCGGTAATCTTTCGTCAGCAGCGTGACCCGATCTTCCAGGCCCGCCTGCCGTACCTTGTCACGCGCAAACTCGTACTGTTCTCGCGAGATGGTAGTTGTCGTGACGCGGCAGCCATAGTGCTTTGCGGCGTGAATGGCGAGACCGCCCCAGCCGGTACCGATCTCGAGCAGGTGGTCGTCGGGACCGAGTTCCAGCTTGCGGCAGATCCGGTCGAGCTTGTTGACCTGCGCGCGCTCGAGCGTTTCATCGTCGCTCATGTAGAGCGCACTCGAGTACATCATGCGCTGATCCAGCCAGGCGGCAAAGAAGTCGTTGCCCAGGTCGTAGTGCGCCGCGATATTGCGCCGGCTGCCCTTGAGACTGTTGCGATTGAACGCGTGCCACAAGCCCAGGGCACGGTTGGCCAGGCGAGCCGCTCCGGTTTCCATTTCGTCGAGAACCTGGCGATTTCGGGTGAGCACCTGCACGACGGCGACCGGATCCGGGCTGTCCCAGAGCTCGGCCATCCAGGCCTCGGCGGCTCCGACGCTGCCGCCGCTGGCCATCAGGCGCCAGAAGCGAAGATCGCGGATCACCACGACAGCCTGCAAGGCATCGCCGGGATCGCCCAGCTCGTATTCACCATCGGCATCCTGGATGGTCAGCCGCCCCTGCTCGATCGCACCCAGGCGTGCCAGCACGCGAGCGCGCAGCCAGCGGTCGAGGCCGCCGCCAGCGCCGGCTTCGAGTTCGTCAATCATCCTGTCTGAATGGGTCATTGCGTCACCTTGTCGGGATGCGAGTGGAATGGCACTCTTTTGAGCCACAGGCGCAGGGCCTGCCAATAGATCCCTGCGACGACCCGGGCAGTCATGAGCGGAAACTTCAGCGGCATACGGCGCATCGCCGCGGTCGTCATCGGCTCCAGCGTCAGACGCATGCCCACCGAGAAACATTCTCGGCCCGAGTGCTTCAGGCGCATGTGAACGTCAAGACCATCGTCGTCTATGCGAAATCGCCAGTCGTAGTCGATCGACATCGGCATGAAGGGTGAGACGTGAAATTGCTTTTCGAAGTTGAAGCGGTATTCCGGCCCCGACTGTTCACGGCAGTCGAGCACGTAGGCATGGCGCTCATTCCAGGGCGTGTTGTGGACCTCGGCGACGATGGCGTCCAGCGCCCCGCCGGCATCGAGGCAGAAATAGAAGGTGACGGGGTTGAAGCACAGACCCCACTGGCGCAGGTGCGCCAGGACGAGAATGCGACCTCGGGGGCTGCTGCCGGTCACCTCGGCAACGCGCTCGACAACGGCCTGGCGCAGAGTGCAATCGAGCGGTCGCAGAAAGTCCGCGCGCCTGAAGCTGACCAGGTTGCCTCGTTCGACCGACCACAGACGGCTACGGCCGAAGACGGCCTCGACTTGATCGATATCGAGCAGGGTGTAGCTGGTGCGATAGACGAAGCGATGCGGCCTGGGCGAATACCGCCGATGCCAGATCCGACCGGTGGCGATCGCGCTATCCATGCCTCGCCTCAATGTCGTCGATGACCCGCCGGGCGCTGCGTGCGCCGTCCTCGTGAAAGCCCCAGCCCCACCAGGCGCCGCAGAACCAGGTGCGCCGCAGGCCGTTGATATCGACCCAGCGCGACTGGGCGGCCACTGCCTCCGGCGTGAATACCGGGTGGGCGTAGCTGCGCCGCACGAGAACACGCTCGGGATCGATCGTCTCGGACTGATTGAGCGAGACGATGAAATGCTGCCGGCTATCGATGCCTTGAAGCAGGTTCATGTAATACGAAACACGGCATTGACTGCGTTCTAGCCCGTCGACGCGCACGTTCCACGCGGCGCGAGCAGCCGGGTTTGACGGCAGCACCGATACATCCGTGTGCAGCACCGCCTCGTTGGGCTGGTAGTCGACCGCAGAGAGCACGCCGCGCTCGACCGGGCTGGCATCCTCGAGCAGGCGCAGGGCCTGGTCGGCATGACAGGCCATCACGGCCGCATCGAAACGAGCATCGTCATTCGGCGTGCGAACCCGCACGCCGCCGTCGTGGCGCTCAACCGAGCGTACCGGTGTTCCCGTCACGAAGCGCGCCGGGCAGGCGCGGGCCGCGTCGACATAGCGACGGCTTCCGCCGCGGACTGTCTCCCAGGCAGGGCGCTCTGCCAGCGTCAGCATGGTGTGATTATCCATGAAGGCCAGCAGGTGCTTCATCGGAAATTCTGTGACGTCGCCCATGGGGGCTGACCAGAGGGCCGAAGCCATCGGCAGCATGTGGCGGCTGGCGAACATTTCGCCCAGGCCGCTCTGCTTCAGCCATTCACCCAAGGTCACACGCTCGTCGAGCTCCTCGAGAAGCGACGGCGCGCGTCGATAGAACCGCGCGATATCGAGCACCATGCCGTGAAAACGGGGATTGAGCAGGTTACGCCGCTGGCAATAGAGCCGACCGAGTGTGCTGGCGTTGTACTCCAGGCCGCTGTCTGTATCGCTGACGCCGAAACTCATGTCGGAGGGTTTCGACTCGACACCGAGCGTCTCGAACCAGTCGCTCAGCAGCCGATAATGCGCGCGGTTGAACACGATGAAACCGGTGTCGATCGACCGCGTCACGCCCTCATCGTCGACGATCTGTGTATCGGCATGGCCGCCGAGCCTGTCCTCGGCTTCGAAGACGGTCACATCGTGTTGCTGCGACAAATGCCAGGCCGCATACAGGCCTGACACGCCGGCTCCGACAATCGCAATCTTCATGACGAGATCCGGCGCGCCTCGCGGATTCGCTCGGGCACCGGCTTGAGGCCGCTGACGAGGCCCGCCCAGCTCATCATCCTGAGCAGGTAATAGCTGACATCGACCTCCCACCAGTAGAAACCCTGCCGGGCCGAACCGGGAAAGTGATGGTGATTGTTGTGCCAGCCCTCGCCGAGCGTCACCAGGGCGAGAAAGAAGTTGTTGCGGCTGTCGTCGCGGGTGGCATAACGCCGACTGCCCCAGACGTGTGCCAGGGAGTTGATGGTCAGCGTCACGTGGATCAGCACCACTGTGGAGACAAAATAGCCCCAGACCAGCAGCTGCCATCCACTGGTTTCCAGGCCCGGCGCCAACCAGCTCAGCCCGGTGCCAAGCGCAAACATTAACGCCGCGTAGAAGACCGGAACGAGCAGGTCGTAGCGATCGAGCCAGCGCAATTCAGGGTAGACGACGAGGTCGGGGATCTGTTCAGCGCGCGTCTCGAAATTCTCCCGGCAGAGGAACCAGCCCATATGGCTCCACCAGAAGCCGTGTCGCGGTGCATGAACGTCTTCATCGGTGTCGGCATGCTTGTGGTGGTGCCGGTGGTGGGCAGCCCACCAGAGCGGGCCGCGCTGGGTGGCCGATGCGCCGATCAGCGCGAACAAAAACTGCACGGGGCGGCTGGTTCGGAAGGTTCGATGCGCGAAATAGCGGTGATAGAAGGCCGTGATGGCAAACATGCGCAGGAAATAGCTGAGCGCGAAAACCACGACTGCGGTTGCTGAAATACCTACAAAAACGACCCCGAGACAGGCAAGATGCAGGCCAATAAAAGGGACGATTCGAAGCCAGTCTATGCGGCGTGCGTCCTGCGCGTCACCGAGCAGGCGCTGACGCGAGTCGAACCAGGCGAAAAGTTGCTGCATGTAAAAACCAATGATCTGGTGCAATTAAATTCCGATTAAACGCCCGCGGCCATCAAAGCGACGTGAAGTTCACTCTTCACTTTGGCTCAACGGTGCCGGGCGCACCATCGCCAACATGAATTTGACAAGCGTTATTCAACGATTTGCGGCCTCGGCCTTGCTGGTGGTCGCGACGGTCGCCTGCGCGGGGAGTGGCTCAATGACGGACACAGGAACGGTGGCGGCCTACAACGAAGCCCTCGAAAGTCGACCCGGCCACAGTTCAGCCATCGACAGCGGCGTGGCCGCGTTTCAGCAGACTTTCGCCGACCTCACCAGAGACGATCTGGCCGAGCGAATTGGCGAACTCTACGCCGAGGAGTTCTACTTCAACGACACCGTACACATCGCCCGCGAGCGATCTGAACTGGTCGACTACATGGTGCGCACCGGGCAGGGGCTGGAGCAGAATCGGGTGGAGGTGCACAAGGTCATCCGGGATGGCTCGGACGTCTACGTGCGCTGGGAAATGACCTTCCGGACCCGCGCACTGGCCAAGCGCATCGAGTCGCACTCGATCGGAATGACCCACCTGCGCTTCAACGAGCAGGGAAAAATCGTTCTCCACCAGGACTTCTGGGACAGCGGCAACGCGCTCTACGCCCACCTGCCGGTGGTCGGGTTCTTCGTGCGCCGCGCCCGCGGGGCGATGGAATGATTGGCCAGGCTCTCGCGGTCATCGCGCTCGCCGCCGCTTCGGGGACGGCAGACGCGGCCACGCTTGAGCGCTGCTCCGAGGTGGAGCTGAAAGTCATCGGCCTGTTCAGCGTCGGCACAGCCAGCCTGTACCTGGCCGACTGCGGCGATGTCGAACGAATACTCGAGCGCGTGCCCAAGAAGTTCTCACTGAAGCTCGATCGCGATATCGCCGGCGAAGACCTGATCGAAAGCGCCAACGAACTGCTCGTCGAAAACCTCGACGTCGACACACCCGATGCCCTGCCCGAAGAACTGGCCTGCCTGGCCAATGCCTACGTAGACGCAAGCGAGGGCGAGCGTTTCGATGTGGTTTACGAACCAAATGAGCGCCTGGCGCTGTACCGCAACGACGAACTCCTCGCCGAATGCCCCGACCGGGGCCACGGCCACCAGTACTTCCAGATCTGGTTCGGCGAAGACCCTTTCAACGACCGCATGAAAAAAGCCCTGATCGAGCGGGCGTCGCGTCCCTGATCGGAACGGCTTCGGAGATCTGAGCGTCAGTTTTCCTCACGCGGAGCCGCTGAGACGCAGAGTTCGCAGAGGAAAAGAAGAAAGAGAAAAAAGATAATTAAAACAGGTCAGGAACCTGCCGCTCTGGATCGGGCCTAATCTTAGTTGATGGAGAGTCCAGCCAGCATGATTCCCTAATTAGTGCCGATCAGGGACGCAACCCCCGCTCGATCAGGCTTCATTCTTCTCATTCTTCGGTTTTCTCTGCGAACTCCGCGGCTCAGCGGCTCTGCGTGAGGCCGCCCTTCCAGAGCTTCCCAACCTACGCCACCCACACCTGCTGGGCGTTGACGAATTCGTGGATACCGTGCGGCCCCAGTTCGCGGCCGATGCCGGAGCGCTTGACGCCGCCGCTGGGGAGCCTCGGATCGGTCTTGACGATGCCGTTGACCGCCACCTGGCCGGTCTCGAGCCGGGCTGCGATGGCGATGCCGCGCTCGGTCTTCGTCCAGACCGCCGCGGCCAGGCCGTAGTCGGTGGCGTTGGCCAGTTCGATGGCCGCTTCCTCGCTGCCGACCTTCATGACCACCGCGACCGGTCCGAAGGTTTCTTCCTTCGCGGCCGTCATGTCCGGCGTGACGTGCGTGAGCAAGGTCACCGGGTAGAAATAGCCCTCGCCGTCGGGCAGTTCACCGCCGAGCGGGCAGTAGGCGCCGGCCTCGACCGTCTCGCGTACCTGCCGATGCAGATTCTCGCGCAGGTCTTCGCGGGCAATCGGTCCGATATCGGTCGACTCTTCAGAGGGATCGCCGAGCTTCAGCCGCGCCAGGCGCTCGTGCAGCAGCTCGACGAAGCGGTCGTGAACCGATTCCTCGACGAGGATGCGCTTGGCCGCGATGCAGCTTTGCCCGGCGTTGATGATGCGCGACAGGCAAATCGTGTCGGCCGCCCTCTCCAGGTCGGCGTCGGCCAGCACGATGGCCGGATCCGATCCGCCGAGTTCCAGCACCGAGTGCTTGATCTCGGCCGCCGCGGTCGAGGCAACGATTCCGCCCGCCTTTTCAGATCCGGTAAAGGACACGGCCTGAACCCGGGCGTCGCGGATCACCCTTTCGACGCGTTCGGTCTCGAGCGGTAAATTGGCGAACACACCCACCGGCGCCCCGGCGCGCTCGAACAGCTTGCCGATGGCCTCGCCGCAGGCCGGCACGTTGGGGTCGTGCTTCATCAGACAGGTATTGCCGGCCATGAGCGTTGGCGCGGCAAAGCGAAAAGCCAGCCAGAACGGCGCGTTCCAGGGCAGGATGCCCAGAATCACGCCCAGCGGCAGGTACTGCACATAGCTCTCGCTGGCATCCGAGGCCAGGTGCTCCGCTGCCAAGTAGCTTTCGGCATGCTCGGCGTAATGCTCAGCGCACCAGGCGGACTTCTCGACCTCGCCCCGCGCCTCGCGGATGGGCTTACCCATCTCGTCGGTCATCAAGCGCGCCAGGTTCTCGATGTCCTCACGCATCAGCGCAGCAACATCCTTGAGCACCCTGGCCCGCTCTGGAAAGTTCGTCTCCTTCCAACCCGCCAAGGCGGACTGGGCGGCCGCCAGACGCTCTTCCAGCACACCATCCGACAGTGCTTCGACTTCGTACTGGACCTGTTCGGTCACCGGGTTGATCGAACGCATCGTCGTCATTGTCCGTGAGCCTCCTTGATGTTCTTGACCGATTCTCGACCCGAGCCTTCCTCGGCCGCCTTCTTCGGCAGAGCACTGGTCGTCGGGCGCAACCGTTCTTGCGACGCCTGGTCGGGCTTGACCACGAAGTCCTCGTCCAGCGTAAAGAAGGATTGACAGCCTCGATCGGTGATGTAGATCGTGTCGGAAATCCCGACCGTCTTGTCGCCGTCCACGCCCCACATCCAGGGGATGATGTGGAAAGTCATGCCTTCCTTGATCACGCGCGAATCGCCCTGTTTGAGGCTCATGATGTAGCCCTCGTCCCAGCTCGGCGGAAACGCGATGCCGATGGAGTAGCCCGAGCGTGTGATCAGGCGCGCACCCACCTCGTTGGCAGTAATGATGTTTCTGATCAGGTTGTCGGCATCCGATACCGTCATGCCCGGGCGGATCACTTTCTTGATTTCACTCAGGGCCTGCTTCATCCGGTCCTGCGCGTGCTCCATCGACGGCGAGAGTTCGCCTAGCACGACAGTCCGCATCATGGCCGTGTGATAGCGTCGATAGCATCCGCCGACTTCCAGAAACACGTGCTCGCCCGACTGTACCGTTCGGCCCTCCCAGGTGGCGTGGCCGATCATGCTGCGCGGCCCCGAAGTGACATAGGGCATCACCGCCGGCGGCTCGCCGCCGGCGCGGAACATGGCCGAAGAAATGGCGGCGCCGATATCATTCTCGGTCACGCCCGCCTCAACCGCTTCAAAGCCGGCCTTCATGCCGGCCTCGGTCGCGGCCGACGCCTTGCGCATGATCTCGATTTCGTGCTTGGACTTGCATACTCGCCCTTCCTCGACGATTCCGAAGCAGTCGAGCAGCTTGCCGTCGAGAAATGTTGTGAAAATACTGTCCTGGTGATAGGCGGGGAGGTAATAGCTATTGCGCTCGTAGCCGATCGACTTGCCGGTCAGACCGAACTCTCGCAGCGATTCGACCAGCATTTGAATGGCGTCGCCCGTGTCCGGATACGGGCGCGTTTTATCGACCCAGGTGCGGGCATGGACATTCGATTCCTCCAGCATGCGCGTGATCATGAACGAATCGTCCTCCAGCGGCACCACAAGCGCCTGGAAGAAGCTGTAACCGGTGGTCTGATAATCGGTGAGATACATCAGGTTTTCCGGGTCGGTGATCACAACCGCGTCGAGCAGGCGCTCGGCCATGCGCTCGCGCAGGGCCTGCAATCGGCGCTCGTACTCCTCGAACGGAAAGGTCATATCGTCACGCTGTCTCATGCCGCCGCCCTCTGAGCCGAGGCCACCGCCTGCTCGAGAATATCCAGGCCCTCGGCCAGGTCGGCCTCTGGAATCGTCAGCGGGGGAATCAGCTTGAGCACCCGTCCACCGGTGCCGCAGGCGCCGATCAGCAGGCCGTTTTCGAAACTGGTCGAGGCGATGCGCTTGGCCAGATCGCCGTCGCCGACGTCGAGGGCCTGCATCATGCCCCGGCCGCGCACGGAGAAACCAGCCTGTCCCCGGGCGATCGATTCCAGCCGATTCCGCAGCGTCTTGCCATTGGCCTTGACCGCATCCATCAGCTCGTCGTCTTCGAAGTATTCCAGGGCCATCGTGCCGGCCACGAAGCTCAGGCCCTGACCGCGGAAGGTGCCGGTATGCTCGCCCGGCGACCAGTGCTTGTCGTACTCGGGCTTGACCAGGTTCATCGCCAGCGGGGTACCGAAGCCGCCGATGCCCTTGGCCAGGGTGACGATATCCGGATCGAGGCCCATGCCGTCGAAACTGAAGTAACTGCCGGTGCGGCCGCAGCCGGCCTGGATGTCGTCGTAGATCACCAGCGCGCCAAGGTCGCGGGCGAGCTTCTCGACTGCCTGCAGCCATTCGGCGCGGGCCACGTGCACGCCGCCCTCGGCCTGGATCGGCTCGATCAGGAAGGCCGCCGGCGGCTCCAGGCCGCTGGAGGAGTCCTCGTACATCGCCCGGAGCTGGTCGACCCAGGCCAGGCACTGCTCGAGTTCGACTTCGTCGCTGCCGAAGGGCTGGCGGACGACGTGATCCAGCGGCACGCCGGCGGCGTTGCGGAAGTAGGCGTTCGCGGTGCAGGCGAGAGAACCCAGGGTCATGCCGTGGAAGCCGTGCTCGTAGGCCACCACCGAGCGCCGCCCGGTGACCTTGCGCGCCAGTTTCAGCGCGGTTTCGACCGCGTTGGTGCCGGTCGGGCCCATGAACTGCAGCTTGTGATTCCAGCCGCGGGGCTTGACGATGGTGTCGACGAACTTCGCGATGAAGTCACGCTTGACGTCGGTGTACATGTCCAGGCTGTGGGCCACGCCGTCGCGCTCGATAAAATCGATCATGGCGCGCTTCATGCGAGCATTGTTGTGGCCGAAATTCAGCACGCCGGCGCCGGCGAAGAAGTCGATATAAGACTTGCCGTCCTCATCGGTCTGTCGGGCGTTGGACGCCGAGGTGAACACCGTTGGATAAAGCCGGCAATAGCCGCGAATATCGGATTCCCACTGTTCGAATACCTGCATGTCGTACCTCCTTAGAACACGTCCCCGGCCACCTTGCACCGGGCACGGGCGTTGTTACTCCTTCACTGGCAGGCCAGCGATTCGGACGTAGATTCGGCCCACCGTATCGATCAGCCGGTCATTGAAGTCGTATTTGGGGCTGTGGCAGGCGTGATGGTGGCCCTGCCCGTCGTCGGCGCCGATGAGCGCGAAGGCGCCGGGAATTTCCTTCAGGTAGTAGCTGAAGTCTTCCGAGGCCATGATCGGCGTCTTCAGCCGGGCCTCGAGCACGCCATCGCCCAGCTCGGCGGCCAGCGCATCGCGATACTGCCCGGCCTCGGCCGCATGATTGACGGTAGCGTCGTAGCGCGGATGGATGCTCACATCGGCTTCGACGCCGTGGGCGGCGGCCGTGTTCCGGGCGATTTCGGTGATCAGCTCGCCCATCTGCCGGCGAGTATCGGGGTCGCCGAGGCGGAAGCTGCCGCCGAGGGTGGCGATCTCCGGGATCACGGTCGGCGCCCCGTTAGCCTGGATACTGGTCACGCTCAGCACGGTCGGCGCCTGGGGCGAAATCCGCCGGCTGATAACTTGCTGCAACGCCGTGACGATGGCCGAGGCAGCCAGGACCGGATCCCGGCAGAGTTCGGGCTGGCTCGCATGACCGCCGAGCCCGCGCACGGCAATCTCGAAAGTGCCGTTGCCGGCCATCACCGCGCCATCGGGACAGGCTGCACGCCCGAAAGCGATCGCCGGCCAGTTGTGCCAGCCGAAAATCGCATCCACGTCCTCGATCGCGCCGTCGTCAATCATGGCCCGGGCGCCGTGCCCGCCCTCCTCGGCCGGCTGGAACAGCAGGGTGACCGGACCGGGCAGATCCGCCTCGTGCGCCTTCAGCCAGGCGGCTGCGGCCATCAGCGTGGCAGCATGACCGTCGTGCCCGCAGGCATGCATGCAGCCTTCATACCCTGACGCCCAATCCACGCCGCTGTCCTCGACGATCGGCAGCGCGTCGATATCGCCGCGCAGGGCAATGTGCCGTCCGTCAGCGTGGGTGGCTAAAACCGCGACGGTGCCGGTCCCGGCACAGGCACGCCAGGGGATCCCCAGCGCATCGAGGCGGTCACGGATAGCCCTGGCGGTTTCGATCTCCTGCCAGGTCAGCTCCGGCGCACGGTGAAGCGCGTGGCGAAACGCTACTGCCTCGTCGACCACCGCCTTCCAGTTGTCCGCGATCCGATTCGCCACGCAGCGCTCTCCCGGCCAAAAAGATCAACCCGGCGGAAACCGGGCTGATCGGCAAAATTCGGGACGGTCTTACCACGCCCCTTTCCGGGTCAGACTAGCCGTGGACGATCGGGACTTGCAAGCACTTTCGTTTAGGCTCAAAACTGTTGTGTAGCAAGCATTTACACGTCCTGATGCTACTATCCGCGGTTTGTTGAGGATCCTGCAGTCCATGAAGGCCAGAACGCTGCGCTTGCTGTTTAACCTGTACCCGCCCTACTGGGGCACGGGCATCGTCGTGCGGGAAATCTCGCCCGACTACCGGCACATCGCGGTCGACATGAAACTGCGCTTCTACAACCGCAATTACGTGGGCACGCATTTCGGCGGCAGCCTTTCGGCCATGGCCGACCCGTTCTACATGCTGATGGTGATGAACAACCTGGGGTCTGACTACATCGTCTGGGACAAGGCGGGCACGATCGACTACCGAAAGCCCGGGCGCGGACGTGTGCGGGCGGACTTCCGGGTCGACCAGGCCTTGATCGACGAGATCCGCCGGGCAACCGAAGGCGGGCGAAAATACGAGCCGACCCTGGCCGTCGACATCGTCGACGAGGCCGGCGACGTCGTGTCGCACGTTACCCGCACGCTTTACGTTCGCCGCAAGCGTCGGTCCGGCCCCGGAAACCGGTAGGGTGCAGAAAAAGAAACGCCGGTGCTCCCTCGAGCCACCGGCGCTTCTCCCCCGTCCCGTATTGTCCCCATCTGCCAATGGGTCGGTCGCTTCCGACCCGTGTTGGACGTGTCGCCAAGCCCGTCACCAGATCTGCAACGGTATCGACTGCCGGGTCATCCTAACCGGCTGAATCAGAGGGGGCTTGCACAAAAGCGACTTTCAAGTGCACTTATCCGACATTCCGGGAAATCAGGGCGATCGCCGCTTCTGCCGGCGCCAGCTCGATGGGGAGACGCCCTCCTGCCCGGTGAATACGCGGGAGAAATACTGCGGGCTGGAAAATCCGCAGCTGTAGGCAACGTCCTGGATCGTGCGGTCGCTTTCGACCAGTAGCCGGCGCGCGCATTCGAGGCGATAGCTCTGCAGGTGCGCCGCGGGGGTGCGGCCGGTCAACGCCTTGAGCTTGCGCTGGAGAGTTCGCTGCTCGACCGCCACGAATCCGGCCATTTCCGCCACCCCGGCTTCGGGATCGTCGAAGCTGGCTTCGAGCCAGCCGCGGACTCGTTCGAGCAGCTGCTCGTCCCGATCAGACAGATCGGGCAGGCCGGAGATCTCCGTTGAGCGTTGCGCGTAGGTGCTCGGCCCGGACGTGTCCACCTGCCGCCACAGGCGCGACTGGATACGGGCCCGGATGTCGATCATGCGCCGAAGGCGAAGTCGCAACTCGGCGGGATTGAAGGGCTTGGCGAGGAAGTCGTCCGCGCTGAGGGTGAACCCCTGCAGGCGGGTGGCTTCGTCTTGCCTGGCCGTCAGAAGCAGGACCGGCAAGTGACTGGTCCGCACGTCCTGCCGCAATCGCTTGAGCAACTCCAGGCCGTCGAGGCGCGGCATCATGATGTCGCTGACAACGACATCGGGCAGGCGCTCGCGCGCGATCTGCAGCGCTTCGGAGCCGTCCGCCGCCTCAAGAACCTGCCAGTCGCCGGAAAGCGCTTCGGCCAGATGTTTGCGAAGGTCCTCGTTGTCCTCGACCACCAGCGCCGTCCCGAAACGGCCCGCGCCGGTTTCCTCGCCCCGGGGGTGCACACCTGAGCCGACATCGTCCTCCTCTTTGCCGTCGGCCAGGGTTTCGAACTCCAACTCGAGACGCTGGCCGGCGAGCTGGTCGACCGGCGCGCCCTCCATGTGGCCGCGCCACGCCGGCAGCCAGACCCGGAACTCGGCGCCTTCGCCCGGCTCGCTGACCACCTCCGCGTAGCCGCCGTTGGAACGCGCCGCCTCTCGCACCAGGGTCAAACCGATACCGGCGCCTTCGATCCGGCCATGCTCGTGAGCCGGAAGGCGGTTGAAACGCTCGAAAATGAAATCCTTCTTCCCCGCCTCGATGCCCGGACCGTCATCGCTTACGGCGATCAGCACGCCGCCGTCTCCATCACCCACGTGCACGACCACGCACGAATCCACCGGGCAGTACTTGAGTGCATTGCCGATGAGGTTGAGCAGAATTCGCTCGACGTCGGCTTGCTGGCACTGGGTCAACCAGCGGCCATCGACCGACAGCTCGAGCGCGATCCCCTTTTGTTCCGCCAGTGGCCTGAAGGCCGCGACTGTCATCGCGACGACCTGGTCGATGGACCAGGGATCGGGCCGCGGCAGATCGCGGGAAGACTGCAAGCGAGACAGGTTGAGCAGCTGGTCCACAAGTCGGAGCAACCGTCTGAGGTAGCGCCGTGCAGACATCGCCGCACCGGCATCGTTGGGGTTGCGCGTGAGGCGATCGATCCCCGCTTCGATCAGGGTCAGCGGGGTTCGGAACTCGTGCGAAATATTGGCGAAAAGGGTGGTTCGCGTATCGAGCATCTCGGCAAGTTCATCGGCCTGCCGGTCGACCACGTCCTTTTGTTCGCGCAACTCGCGCGTTCGGATCGCCACCATCTGCTCCAGCCTGCGCCTGCGCCGCCGCCCGACGAGAAACACTACTGTGATCAACATGGCCGCCGCTGCGACGTACAAAGCGTAAGCCCAGGCGGTCAACCAGGGCGGAGAAGCAACGGAAGCGCGCAACAACTCCCTGGGCTCCGACCAGACCCCATCGCTGTTGGCGGCCCGGACCATTAATCGATAGTCGCCCGGCGGCAAGTCCGGGTAACGAATCCGCCGGACCGAATCGCTTTCCACCCATTCCTCGTCAACGCCGGCCAGTCGGTAGGCGTAGCGGTTTCGATCGGGCTCGACGTAGTGAAGGCCGACAAACTCCAACACCAGGGAATTGCGATCGTGCGAGGTATCGACGCGGGTCACCTCGCCGGCAGTGATGGGCAGGGCATCTCCCTCGACTTCGGCGCGCTGCAGGTAGACACGCGGCGGTTCCGAATGCAGTTCAATATCGTCGGGGCGGAACACGTTGACCCCGTTGATACCGCCGAAATAGAACAGGCCACTGCCGCCGATCGTGGCGACGGTGTTATTGAACTCCAGCGCCTGGAGACCATCGCCGAGCGTGAAGTGGCGCGAAATGCCCGTGCGCGGATTGAAGCGGATCAGACCGCGGTTGCTGCTCAACCACAACCTGCCGTGCTCGGATGACAGGATGGCGTAGACGGTATTGTCCGGAAGCCCGTTGTCGCGGTTGTGCCAGTGCCACTCCGTGAAGCGCCCTTCGGAAAGCGCCCCGTGGGCCAGACCGCCCTGCTCGCTGCCCAGCCAGATTCGGCCGTCCTCGGTCTGCGCCAGGCCGAAGATGAAGTTGCGCGGATGCTCTCCCGGCTGGCCCGCCGGCTGATGCCGCGTTATCTGGTCCTCGGCCGGATCCCACAGGACAATACCGCGGCGCGTCCCCACCAGAAGCGCTCCCGAACGCAGCCGGATCATGTCGAAAACCGCATGCTCGACTTCGTCGGCGCCCGGCGGCGTCACGGGTCGCACGCTGCGCAATCGAAAATCCCGCCCCTCCGGGCCAAGATCGAAAGTCAGCAGACGCCGCCCGCCGGCCGCCCACAGCGTTGACCCGTCGTCGGAGAAAAACATCGCCTTGATTCGCGTCGAGTCGCCGTCGACTTCCACGCCGTGACGGGCCCGGACCTGGAAGCCATCGGCCGAAACCACGGCCAGGCCCTGGCTGGTGCCCACCCACACGTCCCCGGTCAGTGGATGCTCGACCAGCTCCCATACCGAGTTGTCCGGCAGGCGTTGCTGCGGATTCGAAAGCGCGTGCAGTTCGGCGACCGTCCGGTCATAGCGCCCACCGACCCGCTCCCAGATGCGAATGCCGCTGAAGGTCAGCCCGGTCCAGAGGAACTGCCGAGCGCCACGGTTGGTTTCGAGAACCGAGCGCACGACATTGTCCACGCCGAAATACTCATCACTCGACGGGTCCATGACGTGCTCAAAGCGGGCGCTCTGTGGCGAGAAACGGGACAGACCACCCAGTCCCCCACCCACCCAGACAGTTCCGAAATCATCGATGTAGACGTCATAGAGAGACGACCAGGGAGAGGCCGTCAGGGACGACGGCCGCGTCGGGTCGTGGCGCATGAGTCGAATGCTGTCGCTGGCCGGGGAATACAGAGCGACGCCTTCCGGAAGGCCGATCCAGACGAACCCGTGAAGGTCCGTCGCCAGCTCGATTTCGTGATCGAGGTGATTGTCGGCAGCGTCGGGATAGCGCCGCCTCAGTTGCCTTTGCCATTGCCCCGTCTCGACCTCGTACTGAACCAGCGACCGGCGAGTCAGCAGCCAGAGATGACCGTTCGGATCGGCGGTCAGCGCCGGCACCCAGTCATCCGCATGCCCGAAATCCGTGGGCCGAATCACGTCGACCACTGCTTCGTCGTCGGGATCGAATAAAAGAACGCCCTCACGCCCCCCGAGCGCCAGCAGCCCGGAAGGCAGGCTGGTGATGGAATGGTGACGAACCTGGCGCTCACCTAGGGGATGCGTCAATACGTGCCGAAGCACCGAACGCTCCGGCTCAAACCGCCAGAGCCCGTACGCATTGAAAAGCCAGACCCGACCGCGCTGGTCGGTAACAGGAACGCCGAAATCGTCACTCGGCACCGGTCGATCGAATGGGAGCGGCGCAAATCGACCGCTGGTGCGCTCGAACAAGGCAACGCCCCGCTTGGTCTGCGCGACCAGGTTACCTTGGCCGTCTTCGGCCAGCTTCTGGACTTCGGGCTGGCCGGCGACTGCGGCACGCTCGTCGGCATCGGTATAGGGAATACGACGAATTCGAAGTGATCTGGGATCAAGCCGGTTGAGACCCGAGCGCGTGCCGATCCAGAGGAAACCTTCCTTCCCGCGCAGCAGGGTCTTGATCCGGCTGTTGCTCAGTGAATTCGGGTCGTCCGGATCGTGGCGGAAGTTGCGAAACTCATACCCGTCGTAACGGCTCAGCCCGTACTGGGTGCCGAACCACATATAGCCTAGCTCATCGCTGACCATGTCCTGAACGGCCGACTGAGCCAGACCGTGCTCCAGAGAGAGGTGCTCGAAATGGACCTCCGGATACGCCCGGAGATCGCAGCTGTAGAGCACCAGCAGCATCAGTGCTGCCTGCAGAAAACATCGTCGTCCCAACTCGGCCAGCCCCCCGCAACCGATTGCCTGCTTCATCATTCAGCCACCGGCCGGACGACTGACAACATCGCCCCGGCAAGTCAACAACATGCAAACAGTCTACATCACGGCGCTTCCGGAAAGCCCTGAGCAGACGCGTTTCAATCAGAACGCGCCGATCTCGCAGGACCCAGGACGTATTTGTGCGGTTCGCACCAACGAAAAAGGCCGCCCGGAGGCGGCCTTGTTCGTTCTGACGCACAAGCAGCGCTTCAGTCCAGCGACCACAGCGCGGTGAACGAAGGCACGGGCATGACCTTGAGCGCATCGAACCGATCGGTCGCCTGCAGGATTGCCCCGGCCTGGCGGGCCGAGAGCTGCCCCGAGACCGCACGCCTGAACTTGTCCTCGAGCAGCGGAATGCCCTCCTCGCGACGACGGCGATGGCCAACGGGATAGTCGATCGAGACCTTGTCAGTGCTCGAACCGTCCTTGAAAAAGACCTGCACCGAATTACCGATGGCACGCTTGTCGGCGTCGAAGTACTCCTCGGTGAAGCGGGGGTTCTCCTTGACCGTCATCTTCTCGCGCAACTCGTCGATGCGCGGGTCGGCGGCCACATCGTCAGAGTAGGAGTCTGCCGTCAGTTCACCGAAGATCAGCGGCGCGGCAACCATGTACTGGAGGCAATGGTCACGGTCGGCGTAGTTGTTGAGCGGGCCGGTCTTGTCGATGATGCGGCATCCCGCCTCCTGGGTCTCGAGCTCGATACGCTCGATCTCATCGAGACGGTCCTTGACCTCATCGTGCAGCTTGTAGGCGCATTCCACCGCGGTTTGCGCGTGGAACTCGGCCGGGAAAGAGATCTTGAACAGCACCTGCTCCATCACGTAGCTACCGAGATCGCGCTCGAGCACCAGGTCGTTGCCATTGAACAGCACGTCCTGGAAACCCCAGCCCTTGGCGGTCAGCGCGGAGGGGTAGCCGATCTCGCCCTTGAGCGTGATCAGCGCCAGCTGCACGGCGCGTCGGCAGGCGTCACCCGCGGCCCAGCTCTTGCGCGGGCCGGTATTGGGTGCGTGGCGGTAGGTGCGCAGGGCACCGCCGTCGATCCAGGCCTGGCTGACGGCGTTGACCACATCGTCGCGATCGCCGCCGAGCATCTTCGTGACCACCGCGGTCGAGGCGACGCGCACCAGCAGCACGTGGTCGAGACCGACGCGATTGAAGCTGTTCTTGAGCGCCAGAATGCCCTGGATCTCGTGGGCCTTGATCATGGCCTCGAGAACATGCTCGACGTCCAGCGGATCCCCGCCTTCGGCCACGCTTTGGCGCGAGACGTAGTCGGCCACGGCCAGGATGGCGCCCAGGTTATCGGAGGGATGGCCCCACTCGGCAGCCAGCCAGGTGTCGTTGAAATCGAGGTAGCGAACCAGCACGCCGATGTTGAAGGCGGCCTGGACGGGATCGAGCTTGTAGGGCGTGCCGGGAACGCGGGCACCGTTGTCGAGCTCCATGCCGGGCACGACCGGACCGAGCAGCTTGACGCACTCGGGAAACTTCAGCGCCAGCATCGAGCAAGCCAGGGAATCCTTGAGGCAATAGTGGGCCGTCTCCCAGGCTTCTTTCGAGGTAATTTCATAGTCGACGACGTAGTCGGCGATGTCCTGAATCAGCTGGTCCGGGTCCGGGCGCGTTGCCGAACGGATATCGATCTCGCCACTCATGGTGCGGGCTCCTGATGGGTTTGCGGGAAAGCCCGGCATTTTAACGCACTGCAGGCGTGTTGGCGGGCGCGGCCGGGTGTCCAGCGAATATCTCAGTGGGTGGAGTCGGCTGATGGGTCGTCAGTTTCACGCAAAGGCGCCAAGACGCGAAGTTCGCAAAGAGAACAAAGGGTTTATTCTGTTCCGGTCGTACGCTCCTTGACCGTCCTTCCTTGAGCTTACTTTCTTTTTCTTGTTTTTCTTTTTTCTTGGCGACCCTTGCGCCTTCGCGCCTTTGCGTGAACCCAGACGACGCTTCAGTTCCCTCCGCGCCTGAGGACGTCGCTCAGCGCCCGAATGCACCCCCGTTTTCCTCTCCTTTCTCTGCGAACTCCGAGGCTCTGCGTGGCCTTTTCAGGTACTCAGCCGACCGAGGCTACCCAGTCGGCCAGGCCGCTGATAAGTCTGCTACATTAAGTCTATGACCTATCGCTTTGGGCCCTACCAGCTCGATCCTGGATCCTCGTGTCTGATCGGACCGGATGGTGAGATTGCGCTGCGCCCCATGACGCTGAGCGTGCTGCGCCTGTTGCTGGAATCGGCGCCAAATGTCGTTGGCCATGAAATGCTCCTGGACCGGGTCTGGGGTCGACAGGCGGTCAGTCCGGGCGTGCTCTCGCAATCCATTCGCGAACTGCGCAAGGCGCTGGGCGATTCCCCGCAGTCGCCACGCTACATCGAGACCCGGCATCGGGTCGGCTATCGCTTTATTGCCGACATCGAGGTGCTCGGTGCGTCTGAACCGGCGGGCAGAAGCACACCGCCCGCTACGGCGACACCGCGCGAGTCGAAATCTGCGTGGCGAAACTGGCCGCTGATAGGTAGCCTGGTCGCACTGGCGCTGGCCGTCGGGCTGCTCTGGCACGGCGGCAGCCTTGACAACCTCGACGCCATCTCGGAGCTGCGTGCAGCGGAAATCATCCACGTGGCCCGGCCGCAGGAGCCGGAAGCGCTGGCCTGGTACCGCGAGGGCCTGGCCGCGCTCGATCGATCCGATCTGCCGACGGCGGTGGAGCGACTCGAGCTGGCGCTCAAGCGCGAGCCTGAATCGGTGGCGGCGATGGCGGCCCTGGCCGACGCCCTGGCCCGCTCCGGCCACGCCGAAGAAGCCCGGGCCTGGGTCGAGCGGGCGCAACGTGATGCCGCCAGCCTGCCCCGCAGCGAGCAGCTTCGCCTCGAAGCGTTTGCGGCCACGCTGAATCACCAGCACGGCGATGCCGCGGACAGCTTGCTGGCGCTGTTCCAGCTGGATCCGGGCGATGCCGATGCCGGTTTGCGCCTGGCAGCCGCCCAGATTCGCTCGGGTCATGCGCGCGATGCCGAAAAGACCCTGAATCAGCTGACCGAACTCGATTCGCCGTCGATCTCACCGTTTCGTCTGGCCCTTGCCCATGCCAGGCTGGCCTCGGCCCATGGCGATCATCGGGCCTGGCGTGATGCCGCTGAACGAGCCCGGAAGCTGGCCGAGAGCGCCATGGAAAATGTCGACGCCGAGCTGCAACTCGCCTGGGCCCAGTTGCGCCTGGGCTCGACCGACGCCGCCCGCTCGACCCTGGGCAGCATCGATCAACATCTGGAGCAGATGCAGTGGCCCGCCGGCGATATTCGGCGCGACATGCTGGCTGCCACCCTGTTGCGGGAGTCCGGCAAGCTCGACGAGTCCATCGCCCGCTTCGAACAGGCGGCCGACAAGGCCCGTTCGCACGGTCTCAGGATGGACCGGCTGGCCGCCGTGCGCGAGGCCGCGTTTGTCCAGGTCATGGCCGGTGATCAGAGCGGGGCGGTGGAACGATTGGCGCCTTTGCTCGAAGAACTCAACACCCTGGACGCGCCCCAGGAACTGGGATTGACCCTGGATGTCGCCTCGATTGCCCACCAACAAGCCGGCAATCCGGACCAGGCACTGATCATGAGTCAGCGGGCGCTGCTCGCTCACCAGCGAGCCGGCGACCCGATGGGCGAGGCGGCCGTGCGCAGCAACCTGGCCATGCTCTACGCGCGCTCGGGCCGCAACGAAGACGCGCATGAGCAGTTCGAGCGCGCCCGGGCCATTTTCGCCGAAGCCGGCGACATTCGCGGCGTGGCCACGGCGCTGAGCAACCTGGCCATTCTGTATACCCGCGCGGGCCGCACCGAGGCCGCTCGCGAGGCCAACGAAACGGCCCTGGAGGGCTTCCGGCAGGTCGGAGCCAATGCCGACATTGCCCGAATCCAGTTCAATCTCGGCATTCAGGACCGGCGCGCCGGCAATGTCCTGATGGCCCGACAGCGCATAGCCGAAGCACGCGAGAGTTTCATCGCCATCGGCGCCACCGATTTCAGTATGCAGGCAACGGCCACGCTGGCCGGACTCCACATGGATACCGGCGACCTGGCCGCGGCCGGGGAACTACTGAATGGCACGGTGATGCCGGATAACCTATCCCCGCAACGCCGCGCGGCGCTGGCGTCTGCGGCTGGTCGACTGGCCGCCCTGCAAGGACAACTGGACCGTGCCGAATCTCGCTTTCTCGAGGCACGGGCCGCACGTCAGGAAGCCGGACAGGAAGGCTGGCTGCTGATGGCCGAGCTGGATCTGGCCCGGCTGGCAGCGATGCGCGGCCAATGGCCAACGGCGGCCCAGCAGGCGCGCCGGATCCGCAGAGCATTCCAGGCGGACGACGATGCGCCGGCCGCGTTTCGCGCCGGCCTGCTGCTGGCCGTGAGCCTTGATGCCGAAGGCCGCAAGGACGACGCCATCGATTTGCTTCACACCATGGAATCGGAACTGCCGCCGGCCAGCGAACCATTGCTCGACTGGCAGGCCGATGTCCTGCGGGCGGCCTTGCAAGAGGAATCCCGGGCGCTGGCTCAACTGGCCGAACGACTGCATCAATCCGGCCATCTGGTACTGAGTCTGCACGCCCGCCTTCTGGCCGGGCAGGAGGGCGACCACGAGGCCCGGGACGAACTTCTGCGTCTCGGTGTGGCCCCGGAAACACTGCTGCCAGCCCCTTTCTGAGCGATTGCCCTGGCGATAGATTTCACGGAAATTACGATCCATTTTCATGACTTGAAGGGCCGGCCTGGCTGATTCTGAGCGCTCATTCACGCGTTCAGGGGGAGTCGCCATGCGCACCTTCGAGTTCAAATCTTCAATGCCCCGCCATCCCTTCTGTTTGATCCGGGGAAAGCATCTTCTATTGAGTGTGCTGTTGATGATCGGCGCGTCTGCCGATGTACTCGCTCAGTCGACGGCTATGACGTATCAGGGCCGGCTCGAGAACGCCGGCGAGACCTTCAACGGCACGGCCAATTTCCAGTTCCTGCTGTTCGACTCGCTCAGCGGCGGCAGCCAGATCGGCAGCATTCAGAACCGGCCCGGGCTAACGGTCGACGACGGACTGTTCCAGGCCGAGCTGGACTTCGGACCGGCGGCATTCGGCGGCGGACAGCGCTTTCTGGAAATCTGGGTCAACGGCGCGCCGCTGAGCCCGCGTCAGCCGATCAACGCAGCGCCCGTCGCACTCTTCGCTCTCGATGGTAACGACGGCCCGCAGGGCCCACCCGGCCCGCAAGGCAATCCCGGTCCGACGGGTCCGACCGGCCCACAGGGCCCCCAGGGCCCGGAAGGTGCTTCGCCTTTCACGGTTAATCCCACCACGGGCAGCTTCGAGTATCAGCATGGCAGCTCGATATTCAAGTTTAACGCCAACTCAACCAATGCCTACGGTCCCAGCCTGGTCGTTGGCCGATCGTCCAACGAGGCAAACGGCGCCGGCTCCGTTGTCTTGGGCGGGGGCCGAAGTTCGGGCGGGAATGAGTTTCCGAACATCGCCAACGGCAAGGCCTCCGCGGTCATCGGCGGCTACGACAACTCCAGCGCCGGCACCGCATCCGCTGTAGTGGGAGGAGTCAACGGTCGAACCGGCTACCAGAGATCAGTTGTTATCGGTGGCGAGAACAACATGGCTATCGCACTGAATGCGGTCACGATTGGTGGTTCAGGAAGCACAGCACATGGGCTTGGCAGTGTCACGATGGGCGCCGGCCCGAACTGTGCCGGGGCTAACGGCTCCTTCGCTGGCGGTTCAAGAGCAAACGTGCGCCGGTACAACGGCCCGGGTCCCACGGAGGGCGCCTGCGCGGACGTGCCTGTGGGAGAAGGCAGCTACGGTGATACCGGGACGTTCATTTGGAACGGTCGATACTCAACGACTGGGTTCGACTACGTCTCTTCCGGTGCCGGCCAGTTTCTTGTTCTGGCACCAGGTGGTGCAGTGATAACCGATAGTCATATCACCAACAATCCCCAAGGCAACCAACTGCGAGTCGATGGCACCTTGCGTGTAGATGCGCTTGCCTCGGGTGGCAACACCTACATCTGTCGAAACAACAGCAACCAGATTGCAACCTGTTCCTCCAGCGCCCGCTACAAAGAGGATGTACGCGATCTGGAGCTGGATTCGAACTTGCTGATGGCCCTGCGCCCGGTGCGCTACCGCTGGATCGACAGCCAGCAAGAAGACATCGGCCTGATTGCCGAAGAAGTGGCGGCGCTGATTCCCGAGCTGGCCACGTACAACGAAGACGGCCGGGTCGAGGGACTGAAATACGATCGCCTGGCCGCCTGGCTGGTGGCCGTCGTGCAGCAGCAGGAAGCTAAGCAACAACGAATCGATCGGGCCGTCACTGATCTGCGCGAGGAACAGGCGCAAGCGCACGCCCTGGTCGAGGTCAACGAAACCCTGCGCGAACAGAACACATCGCTGCAGGCAAGGCTGGTGGCGATTGAATCGCTGCTGATGGGTGACCCGGAGCTCGCGGAGGCGAAATGATGCGCGGGCGATATCTGGCGACCGGAGCGCTGCTGCTCGTTTCATCGAGCCTGTGTGCCGGCGTTGACGACTTCAGCATCGAGTCCTACACCATCGACGCCGGCGGCACGCTGGATATGAGCGGCGATGGCTGGGAACTGGCCGGCACGCTCGGCCAGTGGGACGCCCATGTCGAGCCATCCGAAGGCGACGGCTGGCGGCTCCAGGGCGGGTTCTGGCCCTGGGGGGAGAGCGAACTGCTCGACTTGATGTTCTCTGATCGCTTCGAACAGCCCTGACCGCCGCGGTCTGATTCAACAACGCACCCCAAAGCGGGCCAGTCCTGGCCCGCAATCTTAAGGAGAGCCGCCATGCGCCGCTTCAAGAATCTACACTACGTCCTTTGTCCGCGCGCCGGCCTTGGCCGCGCGGCTTGGCTGGTCGTCGCCCTGCTGGCAACCGCACCGGGCTGGGCCCAGTCGGCTAATGACGGATTCGGCATGCCGATTGTTCTCGGGGAAGTCGAACAGGTCCGGGTCGATGACAACGGCAAGATCATGGTCGCCGGCAGCCTCGTGACGACGCTGTGGGGATCTGCGCTGGTGATGCGTACCCACCCCGACGGATCGCGCGACGGCAGTTTCAATTTCAGTTTCGACCCGGCCAACGGCCAGGCAGAAAGTCTGGTTGCAGTGCCCGGGGGCGGCTACCTGGTTGGAGGTACGTTTACCGGCAGCGGGTATCCCTCCCGTCTGGCCCGGCTGGCAAGCAACGGCAACCTGATTGGCGCTTTCGATCTGAACGTCAACGGCTCGGTGCAGGTGGTTGAGCGGACCAGCGATCATCCGTCAACCGCCCGCTATTACATCGGTGGCCAGTTCACCGAGGTCGATGGGCAGACCCGTCGCCGAATTGCCCGGCTGGACAACAACTTTGAACTGGACGCGAGCTTCAACCCGCCGGATTTTGGCGGCACGGTGCTGGCGGTTGTGCCGCTGGCCGATGGCAAGGTTCTGTTGTCCGGAGCGACCTTGTACGTTGACGGCCAACCCGGCGCGGGCCGCATCGTTTTCCGACTCAATGCTGACGGCAGCCTTGATCCCGGCTTTGTTCAGACGGCCATACCAGGCGCCTTGCAGAGCGTCACTGCCATGGCCGTGCAGGCCGACGGCAAGATCCTGATCGGCGGGAATTTCTCTGCCTCCGAGGGCGGCCAGACGCGGGTCAATATCGCCCGCCTGAACAGCGACGGCAGCCTGGATCCGGACTTCGAGACGGCCAGTCAGGCCAACGGCATGGTTCGTGACCTGAAGCTGCAACCCGATGGCCGGATCGTGGTGGTCGGCGAATTTACCAACCTCGGATTTCTGTCCGACAACATCGTCCGACTGCACAGCGACGGCAGTCGCGACAACGGTTTCGACTCGTTCATGATGCCCGATGCGCCGCCCAACTCGGTGGCGATTCAAGGCGACGGCGGGGTTCTGATTGCCGGTGGCTTTAGTGAAATCACCGGTACGACTGCGCGCCGGGTGATCCGGATTAGCAAGCATCTGGGCCTGGATCAGACCCTGGTGAAGGAGGGTGAACAGAATGAAAATATAGTTGCCATCGCCGTTGAACGCGACGGCGACCTGCTGATCGGCGGTAATTTCACGACGATACAAGGTGAAACTCGACTGAGACTCGCTCGACTGTCGGGCAGTACCGGCACGCTCCAGGGTGGATTTACACCGGCGGTGGACGGCCCCGTACACGCCATTCTGGCCCAGCCGGACGGCAAGCTCGTGATTGCTGGTGAGTTTCAGGAGGTTGACGGCGTGAGCCGGGACTATGTCGCGCGTCTGAACGCCGACGGCACGCTGGATACCGGCTTTCAGCCGCCCTCGATCGTCGGCGAGTTCGACGACTACGCAGAGGGCGTATACGCACTCGAACCAGGCCCGGATGGAAAGCTCTATATCGGCGGCGTTTTTGACGACATTGGCGGCAGCGGGCGGTCATTCTTTGCTCGTTTGAACGACGATGGCAGTCTCGATGCCAGCCTGGTGGACCTGGAGCTGACCGGCCCGGTTTATGCCATCACTCATCAATGGGGCACGGATCGTCTCTACCTCGGCGGTGATTTCTCGGTGCCGGACCACAGTTCACATTGGAGAGTCATCCGCCTGCTTCCAGACGGCAATCTCGATACCGTGTTCAAAGGGATCGTCGACGGGGGGGTTAGCAGCCTGGCCGCAACACCCGACGGTGGGGTGTTGATCGGCGGCATTTTCTCGACTGTTCTTGGCGCCCCGCCCAACTTCTATAGCCGCACAAACTTCGCTCGTTTGCAAGTCAATGGCTGGCCGACCGGCATGAATATCGGGATAGAAAAAGTCGGTGGGCCGGAGGATCGCTCGTCAACCCGGGTTCACACAATTGCTTTCGATGGCGATGGTGACGTATTGGTTGGGGGTTGGTATGTCCTGGGTGCCTATCCTCAGTGGGGGATGGCGCGATTTGAGCCGGATGGCGATATGGACTTGAGCGTTGATTTCAATCCTGGTACCGATTGGCTCGGTTTTGTCGAAACCGTCACCCGGCTTTCAGATGGCAAGATCGTTCTGGAAGGCAATATTTACACGGGCGTCATCGCCGACAGTATCTATGACACTCCGGTGCGCTTCAGCAATATTGAATCCATCCCTTCCGAGCACCTCAGCGTCGATGGCAATGGCACCGTTACCTGGAGCCGCAGCGGCAAGGGGCCGATACCGCGGGGCCGGCCTGAACTGCTGCTGTCGACCAGTTGTTGCGATGACGAGGACTTCGCGCCGCTGCCGGGCTACCTGAGCTGGGATGGCGACACCTCGACCTGGACCTACGATGACTTCCCCAACCTGACCGGCACCTATTACCTGAAAGTCCGCAGCCGCATCGGTGACAGCAACGGCTCAGGCCCCTTCGAAACGCCGATTCATCAGTTCTACGGCGGCCCGGAACCGCCCGCGCAGTCCGATCTGTCGATCAATATAACGGCTGATCCAATGGCACTGGCCGATGGCGATACGGTCATTATCGGGATCACGGTCAGCAACCAGGGGCCGGATGCGGCCACCGGCGTGGTGGCGCTCAATGACATATCGACGAGTCTGAATTATCAGGGACATACCGCCGATGCCGGCACTTATATTCCGGCGACCGGTGAATGGGGGATTGGTAATCTGGCGGTGGGCAGCTCGATCGAGCTCAAGATCCAGGCCGAAGCCAATGGCAGCGGGCCTTTCCAGATCAAGTCCGAAATCCTCGGCAATGAGTTCGAACCGATCCCGGCCAATAATGTTGAAGCGCTCGAAATCGCCTTTATCGCACCGCCGGCGCCGGAGGCGGACCTGTCGGTGACGATGGAAGCGACCACCGGAACGGTCGAGCCGGGCGATACCGTCACCTTCGAGGTGGTGCTGAGCAATCTTGGACCGGACCCGGCCACGGGCGTATTCATGTATTCGTATTTCGTCGAAGGCTTCATCTACTCGGGACATGTCGCCAGCCAGGGAAGCTACGACCCGGTCACCGGTGTCTGGACCGTCGGCGAACTCGCCGCCTCGGGCAGTGAAAGCCAGGCCACGTTCAAGGTGGATGCCTTAATCAACGACATGGGTCCGTTCATGCACCTGGTCCAGGCCCACGTTGACCAGCATGATCCGAACCCCGTCAACGACCAGACCCTGCGCTTTATCGATGTGGTCTTCCCGGTCATCGACGCGCTGTTCGCCGATGACTTTAAAGCGCCTCAGCAATAGACCATGAACGAAGCCCGAATCAGCGCTGACGGCGGCGCGCAGGTCACGAGCGCGCCGGCCTTTCTATTCAATCGAGGAAAACAACAATGAAAAGCATGTCCAAGATCATGTGTCTGGTCGTAATGATGCTGGCGACTAGCCTGTTTGCATCAGCCGTGCAAGCCGGTGGCAGCTGGACAACGTTTACCCATTCCTGCCCGGGAGCCAACCGCACCGATGCGCTTCACCGCGATGCCGATGGCAGCCTGTGGGTGGGCTGCGGCACGAATGCAAGTGGCTACGGCCTGCACGCCAGCTTCAACGACGGGGCGAGCTGGGATGAAGTCGAGGTAACACCATCGGCTTTGATGAACCAGTTTCGGGTTTTCTCGATTTCCCGGGGTCATGACGGCGCGCTCTACGTGGCCGGCATTCAGAACTCCAGCGGCAATATGGTGATCCGACTCGATACCACGCCTAATCCGCCCTATCCGGCTTCTGTGACCCTCTCGGCCGTCGCTCAGATCGGTCGGCAATTCCAGGTCGGCAGCTATCGCGAGCTCAGCGACGGCCAGGCGATTGCCGAATCGCTGACCGGAACGGACTTGCTCTACCGCCCGGATTCGGCCACGGGCAGCTCCGCTGCCGACTGGACCATCCCGGCGACGCTGCAGGGCCAGATCCTCAGCCTGGTCGTGCATGACGACGAGTTCTATGGAAGCGGCAGCACCAATAGCGAGCCACCGCGTGTCTACCTGCCGCCGCAGGGTGCGGGCAGCCCGCCCTATGATTTCGAGCGAATCGATCTGGACCCGTTCTGGGAAGGCGAGCTGGAGGGTGTGGCCGCCAATGATCAGCGAGTGGTCCTGACCGGCATTGACCAGGACCTGAACATCGGCAAGATCCTGGTCAGCACCGGCGACCCCTACAGCGCCGCCAACTACCTGGAGCATGAATTCCAGGATATCGTCGGCACCGGCGGCATCGGCACCTGGGGGCGCGGCGTGTGCATGCGGGGCGATCGGGTCGTGGCCGTCGGCGAGCGTCTGCCGCAGGGCAGCAGCAGCGGTCTGGCGATGGCCTCGACCGATGGCGGAGCAACGTTCATCGATATCACGCCGCCGTCGCCCGTGCCGCCTTCGACGATCAGCCGTTGTGTGATCGCGCCCGACGGCCTGGTGATCGTGGCCGGCGGATCCGGGTTCGTCGGCCTGTATGACGGCCTGCAGCCGGGCGATTCGATCTTTGCCGACCGCTTCGACCAACCCTGAGCCGCGGCGAAAGGCTGCTCCCGGCTACGCCGGGCCGATGCTCGCAGCCAATTCCCGGCGCCGAATCTTCGCGTTGTGGCGGATATCGACCGGGAACTCGGGCTTGAACAGCACGCGGCGGATCTCGCGGGTCAGCCAGTGGCGTGAAAGCACTTCACGTACTTCCCGTTCGACGGCCTCGTGGTCGGCGCCTTCCTCCGGCTCGATCACGATCACCGGCTCCTGTCGGCCCTTTTCACCGACACCGACCAGGGCCGATCGAAACACGCCCTCGACGGCGTTGACCGGGCCTTCGACGCACTCGGTATAAAGCGTGCCCTCGGGCGTGACCACGCGCTCGGACTTGCGGCCGCAGAACCACAACCGGCCTGCGTCGTCCTGCCAGCCAAGGTCGCCCATGCGGTGCCAGATACGTCCCTGCGAGTCGGTCATCTTGGCCTCGCGGGTCTGGCGCTCGCGCTTCCAGTACGTGTCGGTCACGGTCGGGCCGGCCACGCAGATTTCACCGATCTCGCCGTCGGGCATTTCGCCGGCGTATTCGGTCAGGTCGATGGGTTCGTCCTTGACGGGAATGATCCGGACGTCGTTGGCCGCCAGCGGCCGGCCGATGCAGATGCCCTTGCCCGAGCGATTGCCGTCGGAGAGTTCACCGACCAGCTCGCGCCCGGCCACCGTGGCCACCGGCAGCGCCTCGGTGGCGCCGTAGGGGGTGTGGATGTCCGACCAGGGATCGAGGGCTGCGTGCATGCGATCGATCACCGCCGGCGGCACGGGCGCGCCGGCCGACAGCGCGCGGCGCACGCCGGGAATGCGGATGCCGTGCTTTTCCATGTGACGGCTGAGCGTGTTCATCAGGGCCGGCGAACCGAACAGGTGGGTCACACCGTAGGTTTCGATCAGACTCACGAGCATGTCCGGATCGGCCTTGGCGGGGCGGGTGAAATCCATGATCGGAATCACCGAAGTCATGCCGAGCGCCGGGTCGAACAGGGCAAAGGGCGGAAAGGTCGGCAGATCGACTTCGCCCGGTTCCACGCCGAAGGTCTCGCGCAGCAGCTCGACCTGGGCGGCGAACATGCGGTGGCGATACACCACGCCCTTGGGTATTCCGGTCGAACCGGAGGTGAACAGGATGGCCGCCTCGTCTTCGCCCCCGACTTCGGGCGCTTCGAAATCCTCGAGCCGGGACGAGAGCAGGTCCGCATATTTCAGCCCCAGCCACAACGGCCGCGGCCCGACGGTCACCGTCTGGCGGATACTGCTGCGCGCCCAGCCCAGCACCATGCGCGCAATCTGTGCGCGAGTCAC
This sequence comes from Lysobacterales bacterium, assembly GCA_034520805.1. Classification (GTDB taxonomy): domain Bacteria; phylum Pseudomonadota; class Gammaproteobacteria; order Xanthomonadales; family Wenzhouxiangellaceae; genus Wenzhouxiangella. The sequence goes on from JAXHNG010000003.1 coordinate 386,294, forward strand.
GCCGATGAACACTTCCGGCCCGGCCTCGGCCAGGCAGGTCTTGAGCGGCTTCAAGCCGATACCGGGGTCGATCAGCACCGGCACGGCACCGGCCTTGAACAGGGCGAAGAACAGGGCGAAGAACTCGAGCGAAGGCGGCACCATGAAGGCGACGCGCGTGCCCTTTTTGATGCCGCGCGCCTGAAGCCCGGCGGCCAGGCGATCGGTCAGCTCGTTGAGCTGCCGATAGGTCCAGCGACGATCGGACCAGCCGTCGGGCAAGCGCTTCATGGGCAGGATCAGCGCAATCCCTTCCGGCTGCGCCTGAGCCTGTCGGGTCAGGGCGTGGGCGATGTTGATGGTGTCGTTGGGCATGGTCTGGTGAGGACTCAGGGGTCAGGGGTCAGGGGTCAGGGAAGGCTCAGGATAGCTCTGGAGCGACTCGAAGGCTCTACTGGTCTCACGGCAACGCGCCATCCGCCTTCTCCACTAGCTGGCTGATCCCTGATCCCTGACCCCTGAATCCTCATCGACGCCGTTCAGGAACGAGGCGATGCCGGAGACGACCTGCTTGGGCGCATCTTCGAGAACGTAGTGTCCGGCGTCTTCGAGGTACTCGACCTCGGCCTGCGGCCAGGTTTTTCGCCATATCTCGAGCACGCGGTCGTCGAAGACGAAGTCCTTCGCGCCCCAGATGAACTTGATCGGCTTGCCGGACAGTCGATCGAGATGCCGTTCGGTCTCGGCCAGCACCGGCCAGGCCGGATCGGACTCTTTGAGAGGAATATCCTGTACGAACCGCAGCGTCGCCAGGCGTTGATCGGGGCGCCCGCGATACGGTGCCGTCAATCCCCGCGCCACCTCGCGGTCGAGCTTGTGCGCGGTCGCAAGGCGCGTCGCAAGGCCGGAAAAAGCGTTGAATCGGTTGATCAGGAAGCCGCCAAGGCCCGTTCGCGCGAACTTGAGCGCGAAGGGGAGCGGCTGGTCGGGCGGAATCGTGAAAGCCCAGGTGTTGAGCAGCACGATACGGCGCACCCGCTCGGGATGCTGAACCGCCCAGGCCATGGCGATGGCGCCGCCCCAGTCGTGCACCACCAGGTCGATTTCGCGATCGGGCTCGACCTCGTCGAGCCAGTGACCGAAATCGGCCACGCGGCTGGCCATGGTGTAGTCGTATTCCGACTCGTCGGGCCGGTCGGACAGCCCCATGCCGACATGATCCGCGGCCAGGCAACGACATTCACCGCTGAGCGCGTCGATGACGTTGCGGTAGTAGAACGACCAGGTCGGATTGCCGTGGACCATCACCACCGGCTGCCCGTCGGGCGGCCCCTCGTCCACATAATGCATGCGGTGGCCGGCAGACTGGGTGTGGTAGTTGCGTTCGAAGGGGAAAAGTTTCTGGGGGATGTCGGGCATGCGATTGCTATTGTTAGCTGGTTGGCTGGTTGGCTGGTTGGCTGGTTACGGCTTCAACAAGCTAACCAGCCAACAAGCAAACGAGCAAACGTTGTTACCAGACCACTTCGGCCATGCTGCAGTTCAATCCCGAACCAATCCCCATCAGGGCGATCTTGTCGCCACGGTTGACCCGCCCGGCATCGATGATCTTGCTCAACACGGTCGGAATCGAGGCCGGACCGACGTTGCCCAGCTTGGGGAAAATCCGGAACACCTTCTCGGGCTGGACGCCGAATGCGCGAATGAAGGCCTCGGTGTGGACACGCGAGACCTGATGGATGACAACGTGATCGAGTTCGTTGGCCACCCAGCCCAGCACCTGTCGAGCCGTGGTATACGTCGCGCCGGCAAGCTTCATGCCCTCGCGCAACAGGCTCTTGGCATCGGTCCACATCAGGTGGTCCCAGCCGCGGCAGAGATTGTTGAACTCGGTGGCCGCGCGCGAGACGCCGCCTTTGTATTGATGACCATCGGGCTCGAGATCGCCGCGCGACATCACCATGGCGGCAGCGCCGCAGCCCAGCGTCAGGCTGGCGAATTCGCTCTTGAATTGCTTGCGCGTCACGTCGGGTTCGAGCAGGCGGTTGATCGTGACTTCGCAGACGTCGCGGATATTCTCGGCGTTGACGATCAGCGCGTAGTCGATTTCACCGCGATCGAGCATGCGTGCAGCGATATTCATACCGTTGATGAACGCCACGCAGGCATTACCGACATCGAAGCTCTCGCAGGTGTTGGACAGCTTGAGGTTGCTGTGCACCATACAGGCCGTCGACGGCTCCAGAAAGTCGCGCGTGACCGAAGTATTGATCAGGATGCCGACACGGTCACGGTCGATGTCGGCGCGCGCCAGGGCCTTTTCAGCCGCCAGCGTCGCCGCATCGGAAGGCTGCATACCCACATCCCAGAAGCGGCGCTCCTCGATACCGGCAACATCGATGAGCGGGTTGCCTCGCATGCGAAGCTTCCGGAAAGTCGGGTCAAGCCGCTCCCGGATGGCCTCGCTGGTCACGGTGTGCGGTGCGTCGACCGAAGCAACCGATTTGATGGCGACATTGTCAAACAGCATGCGCTTTATTCCTGGCCGCGATTGCGGGGCAATTCGAAGGGATAACACGATATTATACCGTGAATTCATGACCGGATTCTTCATCTGAACACACCGGACGCCACTCGTACGGCCGCGCGCATCACCCGCGCCGCCGCGGCCCTGCGCGAGGCCGAGCAGCCGCTGCGGATACTCGGCCTGGTCGCCTGGCCTCTGTCGGTGCGCGAGCGCTTTCTGGACGGCGGCGCGCGTGAGCTGCCCAGGGTCGAATACCCGGCGGTCGATACGGCCAGTGTGCGCGAGGCGCTCGCACGAGCCCGCCCCCTGATCGCGGAAACCGGCCCGGCCCGGGACTGGCTCGGGCGCATCGCCGAGCGCCTCGAGCTCGCCAACCGCATGCTCGAAGGCCGTGGCACCCCGGCATTCTTCGCCGCCTCACGCGAACTCTACGGCGCCCCCGGCGAGGCCCTGCCCGACTCCGGCGACAGCCCTCTGCAGCTGGCGCGGCGCCTGCGTCGCGTTATCGACCGGCTCGATCACCTCGACCTCGGCGCCCCAGCCGACGCCAGCGCCTCCGACCGCGAGGTCGCGCGGAAGATGGGCAAGGCCGTGCGGAAATTCTTCGGCGACGAGGCGCCAAGCGTGGAAATCGTCGACGACCTCTCGGCCAACGCCACCGCCGGCGCCGACCGCATCCGGATTCGCGCCGGCGCGCGATTCACCGATCGCGATGTCGACCAGCTCATTCACCACGAGGCCGGCATACACGTCACCACCGCCCTCAACGGCCGCGCCCAGAGCGCACTGCCCATCCTGGCCGCGAGCCATCCCGGCACCACGCGGACGCAGGAAGGTCTGGCCGTTTTCGCCGAATTCATGACCGGCGGCATGGACATCGACCGCCTCGGCCGCCTGGCCGACCGCGTGCTGGCCATCCAGATGGCCGTCGACGGCGCCGATTTCATCGACGTCTATCACCATTTTCTCGAACAGGGAGAGGCCGCAGCCCAGCGGCAGGGCAGCGACCCGCATCCGTTGGCCCTGCAGCGAACGGCCTTCGAGCAAACCCGGCGGGTCTTCCGCGGCGGCGTTCTCAGCGGCGGCGCGCCGTTCACCAAGGACGCCGTCTACCTCGATGGCCTGCTGCGCGTCCACGATTTCCTCCGCTCCCTCGTGGCCGCCGGGCGCGCCGACATCCTGCAGCTGCTCTTTTGCGGGAAAATCTCCCTGGCCGACGTCCCGACGCTGTGCGAACTGGCCAGCATGGGATTGCTCAAGGCCCCGAAGTTCCTCCCGTCCTGGGCCGCCGACCGGCGCTTCCTGGTCAGCTACCTTGCCTACTCCGGATTTCTCAGCCGGGTAAGCATGGGGCGCGTTCACGAACGCTACGCCGAAGTACTGGCCACGGCTCCCGTGGCGCAATTTTCATAGCGCCCTACTTGGCAGCAGGGGTTCAGCGCCGCCGCCGCGGCATCATGCGCGTCATCAGCGAACGCAGCGCCAGGGGCCGAATGGGCTTGTGCAGGAACTCGCAGCCGGCCCGCCGGGCCGCCTGGCGTACTTCGGCAGCGTGATCGGCACTGATCAGGATGGCCGGGCGCTCGCAGCCCGCCTCGCGCAGGGCATCGAGCAGCTCCAGCCCGGTGCGCCCCGCGTCGAGATGGAAATCCACGACCAGTAGTTCCGGCCGAAAGCGCTCGGCCGCTGCCAAGGCCTGCTCGGCGTTGCTCGCCACGCGGACTTCAAAACCCCAGCCCGACACCAGCGTGTCGAGGGAACCGAGCATGGAAGCCTCGTTATCGACGATGAGCACGCGACCCGAGCCCGGCTCGGAACGATCCTGCTGACGATCGGGCACCGGTCGCTCGGCGCCGGTGCGCGGCACGTTAACGCCGAACACGGTGCCCCGACCCGGCTGGCTGGCCAACTCGATCTCGTGGCCGAGAAGCCGCGCCATCCGCTCGGCAATCGCCAGGCCCAATCCGAGCCCCGGCGCATGCTGGCGATCGCCCAGCCGCCGGAATTCCTCGAAGATCACCGCCTGATCCTCGGCGGTAATACCCGGCCCGGTATCCCAGACGCCGATAAGCACCCGCTCACCCCGCCGGCGACAGCCGATCAGCACTTTCCCCTCGCGCGTATAGCGCACGGCGTTGGAAAGAAAGTTCTGCAGGATGCGACGCAGCAGCTGCGGGTCGGTTTCCACCCACAAGCTGGTCTTCACGCAGGCGAGCTCGAGGCCGCGCTCGTTCGCCAGCACCGAGAACTCGCCCTGCAGCTGCGAGAACAGCTCGCCAAGTGGAAAGCGGCTGAGCCGGGGCTCCATGCCGCCGGCATCCAGGCGCGAGATGTCGAGAAGCCCTTCGATCAGGTCTTCGGTTGCCCCCAGCGCGCCCGAGATCTGGGCCAGCGACTGTCGTGAGCGCTCGTCGGATGTTCTTCCCGTCAGGGCATGGGTCAGCAGCTGCGCGGCATTGAGCGGCTGCACCAGATCGTGGCTGACCGCCGCCAGGAAGCGCGTCTTCGCCTCGCTGGCGCGCTCGGCGTCCACCTTGGCCTGCTCGAGTTCACCGGTACGCGCGACGACGCGCTGTTCCAGCGTTTCATTGATGCGCCGGAGCTCTTCCTCGGTGTTGCGAAACGCGGTCACGTCGGTGAAGGTAGCCACGAAGCCGCCGCCGGGCATCGGGTTGCCCCGGATTTCGATGATGCGCCCATCCGGCCAGGGCCGCTCGATGCGGTGGCGTGTGCCGGCGCGCTTGTGGGCAAGGCGCCGCTGAATCTTGCGCTCGACGTCGCCGCCGCCCATCAGGCCGGACCGAGCGTTATGCCGCAGCAGATCGGCGACGGGGCGACCGACCCTGATCAACTCTTCGGGGTAGTCGAACAGGGCCAGGTAGGCGCTGTTCCACGCCACCAGGCGCATCTCGCGATCGACCACGCACACCCCCTGGCTCATGTTCTCCAGCGCACCGGAAAGCACTTCGCGGCTGAAGCGCGCCTGCTCGGCGGCCTCGCCGACCAGGTCGGCGACGGTATCCAGCGGCGCCGGCGTACGGCGCCGCGCAGCATCCAGCAACAGCCGCGCCGAGGCCGAGCCGACCACGGCGGCCAGCTCGTGTTCGAGGCGGGCGGCCATTCCGCGGGCGTCACGGCGCTGGGCGAATAAGGATGCCAGTCGTTCCTCGGGCAGGAAGCGCTCGGCCAGTCGATAGAGGATGTCCGGGCGCATCGGATCCTCTTCATCGCTTTCCTGGCCGGGTGCGGCATCGAGCCGAAACCCGATCAGCGTCACGATCAGGTTGACGGCCAGGCTGGCCACGACCGCCCGCGTCAGGGGCGCGAAGGCCTGCATGGCGAACAGGTTTTCCGGCGCCAGCCAGGTCAGACCCAAAGGCCCCTTGCTCATCCAGTCGGCCTGGGCGCCGAAACCGGTCAGCAAAAGCGGCAGGAACAGCACGTAGGCCCACACGCCCACGCCGGCAACGATACCGGCCAGCACGGCGCGCGCCGACAGGCCCGGCCTGTAGACAGCCAGGATCACCGCCGGACCGAGCTGCGCCAGCCCGGAGAACGACAGCGCGCCGATATCGGCGAGCGCATCGGCGACGCCGATCGAGCGGCTGTAGGCGTAGGACAGGAGCAGGACGACGACAATCCCCACGCGACGCTGCTGGCGCACCGGGATACCCAGCTCGCTGACGCGACCCCAGTGGCGATTGAGTAACGCGGGCGTGAGCCAGTGGTTGCCGATCATGATCGACAGGGTCAGGCTGGCCAGGATCACCATGGAGGTGGCCGCACTCAACCCACCCAGGAATGCCAGCAGCGCCAGCCCCTGCTGCCCCTCCCCGAGAGGCAGCATCAGCACGTACAAATCGGGTGCGACCACGCCTTCGAGCAGGGCGTTGCCGGCACGCGCCAGGGGCAGGATCGGCAGGCTGATCAACACCAGAAACAGCGGAAACAACCAGCGTGCCGTACGCAAATGGCGCTCCTGGCGGCACTCGACAACGCCGATATGGAACTGGTGCGGCAAGGTGAACATGGCCAGCGCGCCCAGCAGCACAAAGGTCAGGAAAGAATCCAAACCCGAGAATTCTGGCGACGGGGCGCGCCGGGCGAACTCGCCCGGCCCGGAATACAGTCCGAAAATCACGAACCCGCCCAGCGCCAGCATGGCGGCCAGTTTCAGCAGGGACTCGAATCCCATGGCCAGCACAAGCCCGCGGTTGTGCTCAGTGGCCGCCGCCCGGCGCGTGCCGAAGAGCATGGCGAACACCGCCATGATCACCGCCGCGTAGAGCGCAAGATCCTGCCAGGCGGCCGATTCACCGGCCACCACCCGACCGTGAATGGCCTCGAAACTCATCGCTACCGCCTGCAGCTGCAGCGAGATGTAAGGGACGATGCCGATGACGGCGACCCCGGTGACCACGGCGGCCAGCATCGAGGACTTGCCGAAACGCGTGGCGATAAAGTCGGCAATGCTGGTGGCGTTGGTGGCCTTGCTCAGCGCCACGAGGCGGCGGAGAAAAGGGAAGAACACCACGAACAGCACGATGGTGCCGATAAAGGTCGGCGGAATCGGCCAACCCGAACGCGCCGCCTGGGTGGTCGTGCCGTAGAAAGTCCAGGCTGTGCAGTAGACGGCCAGGGATAGCGAGTACACCACCGGCCACAGCCTGCGCCAGCGCGTCTGTGATCGCTCGCCGAACAGCGCGACGGCGAACAGCAGGCCCAGCCAGGCCAGGCCTGCGCCGATCAGGGTCAGTGTGGACATGATCGACGGCGGTCAGCGGGATCGGGATTCATGCCGAACAGTTTAGAAGAATCCGGAGCGTCAAAAAAAACGGGGCCGGCAACCGCAGCGCGGTTCCGGCCCCCAAGAGGAGAGTCAAGCGGGACTCAGAAGTTGACGGTGCCGGTCAACGTGATCGTGCGCGGCGCACCGTAGAAGGCGTTCATCACGCCCTCCAGACCAAGCGTCGAAGCACTGCCGTCGGGCGTGGCGAAAACGTAGCCGGAGGTCTTGTACTGCTCGTCGCTGAGGTTTCGACCGTGCAGGCCGATTTCATAGCGGCCGTCGTTGCGCTTCCAGACCAGGTGCAGGTCGTAGAGCGAATAGGCGTCCTGATCGAGGAACTGCGAGGGGATCTCGAACTGGTTGGTCTTGCCGCGGTAAGACCAGGCACCGATGACCGAGAACATGCCCTCGTTCCCGAACAGCGCCATGGGCGTGTCATAGCGCAGGTTCCAGTGACCCGTCCAGTCCGGCGTGTTCTGGAACACGCGCTGGTCGGAAACGTCCTCAAGTGCAGTCTCACCGGTTGCGGGGTTCGTGACCGAGGTAATGAATTCGTCGTACTCGGCGTCGATATAGCCCAGGGTCAGCATGGTTGTGAGCGCATCGCCTTGGGTGGCCATGTTGCGGCCCAGTAGCGCGTTCATCTCCAGTTCGACGCCCTGCACCGTGGCGGCACCAGCGTTCGTGGTCACCCCCGCGAATGTGTCGGCAATCCCGTCGTCGTTGTTGTCCACGCCGATCGAACCGGGCACCTGGATATTGGTGTAGTCGCTGTAGAACATCGCAAGGCTGGTGTTGACGCGCCCGTCGGCGAAAGAAGACTTCGCGCCGATCTCGTAGGTGTCGACCGTTTCGGGCTCGAAACGCATGAACTCGAACACTTCTTCTTCGCTGACCGTACCGTCGCCGTTAAAATCGGGGGCCGCGGTGGTCAGGCCGCGCGGGTCGAAACTGCCGCCCTTGAAGCCCTGGCTCCAGGACACATACAAGTTGTGTTGGGCATTCGGCTGCCAGGCCAGGCTGGCCCGCGGCGTGAACTCGTTGAATGTATCCGATCCCTCGAAATCCGAGGTGGTCGCGATGACGGTAGGATCACCACCGAAGTACGACGAGGCGCCGAGCATGGTCTGGCGTAGCACGCGCGAGGAGCGCTTGTCGCTGGTGTAGCGGCCGCCAAGGGAGAGCTCCAGCCCGGTGTCAAGGTCGAACATGCCGGCCAGGTCGAAACTGGCATCGGCAAAGATTGACCAGCTCTCGGTATCGACGTCACCCAGCGTAAAGGCGTTGAGCTGCGGCAGGCCGAGCAGTTCGCCGGTCTGGTACAGACGAACGTCGAACGGGCCGAAGGCGTTGGCGTCCAGATAATAGAGGCCGGCCACGCCGGTGACGTTCTCCCCGGAGTAGTTGAGCTGGAACTCCTGGCTGAACTGCTCGTTCTCGTAGATCGTGGCCACGTCCAGGTCGACCGGTGGCAGCGCCTCGAAGTCGATCTGGTTGATGGTGTCATCGGCGCGCCAGGCCGTGATGCTCTTGAACAGCCACGAAGGATTGATGTCGTACTCGACCAGCAGGCTCAGACCCTGCTGCTCGGTTTCGTTCTCGCCGGTGATGCCGCCGCGCGTGTCGTAGACGTCGTCCAGAACAGGCGCGCCGGAAAACAGGCCGGGAATCAGGCGATGCCCGCCGACCGGATTGGAGTCATCCTTGTAATAATCGCCGGACAGGCGCACGAATAGTTCGTAGGTCGGCGTCCACTCCATGCTCGCGCGGGCGGCCATCGATTCTTTGTTGTAGTTCTCCGTACCCAGCGTCAGGTTGTCACCGAATCCGTCGCGGTTGAAGGTGGCTACGGCCCCGCCGATAGCCAGGTTATCGCCGATTGGCGTCTCGCCCTTGACCACCAGGTCGGCCTGATTGTAGCTGCCCACGCTGGCGCGAACGCTGGCCGAGGGCTGGCGACCGAGGCGCTTGGTGACGTACTTGACCGCACCACCGATGGTGTTGCGGCCGTAGAGCGTGCCCTGCGGCCCGCGCAGGACCTCCACGCGCTGTACATCGTAGATATCGAGCACGGCGGCCTGGGGGCGATTGAGGTAGACATCGTCAATGTAGATGCCGACACCGGCTTCGAAACCGGCCACCGGATCCTGCTGGCCGACGCCGCGAATGAAGGCGGTCAGTGTGTTGCTGGTGCCGCGGGAAATTTCCAGGGTGGTGTTCGGCACGACCTGGTTGAGATAGGTGATGTCCTGCGCGCCGGAGTCCTGCAGACCCTCCCCGGTAATCGCGGTCACCGAGATCGGCACATCGCGCAGATTCTCTGTACGCCGGCGAGCCGTGACCTCGATGTTGCCCAGGTCGGTCGATTCCTCGGTCGATTCCTCGGTCGCTTCGTTGTTCTCGTTATTGTCGTCGGATTGATCGTCCTGGGCCGAGACTCCGGTTGTCATGGCCAGACCCAGCACGATCGCCAGGCTCAGTTTGGACAGGTTCAGCGATTTCATTTGAACTCCCTATGTTACGAAAGGCTTGCTCGCGGTTTGATGGCACTCCGAATGCCGGAGTGACCGACACGCCTTGCAGCCTAGACAAGGGGCCGGTGGCTGTAACTTGTACCTTGGTACAGTTACGCCCCGCGCGAGGGATTGCCAACATGGCCGCGAATTCACGCGGAAGCACCCAACATGCTCAGCCTGATCGGCCTGCTCGGAGGACTGGCCCTGTTGATCGTACTCGTCATGCGCGGCATGAGCCTGTTCGTGGCCACGCCGCTGTGCGCACTGCTGGTCGCGCTGACCAGCAACATCGCCCTGCTGCCGCCACTGGCCGCCGAAGGCCAGGCCGATCTGATCACCCAATACATGAACGGCTTCACCGGCTTTATCGCCTCCTGGTTTTTCGTCTTCCTGCTCGGGTCGCTGTTCGGCAAACTCATGGAATCCTCCGGCGGGGCCGAATCGGTAGCCCACTGGATCGTGCGCCGGCTGGGCACCAGGCAGGCTGCACTAGCCGTGGTGCTCGCCTGCGCGGTGCTGACCTACGGCGGCGTGAGTCTGTTCGTGGTTGCCTTCTCGGTCTACCCGATGGCGCTTGCCCTGTTCCGCGACGCCGACCTGCCGCGGCGCTTCATTCCCGCCACCCTGGCTTTCGGCTCGGTCACCTTCACGATGACCTCGGCCGGCTCGCCGGAAATCCAGAACTGGATCCCCATCGAACACCTCGGCACCGGCCCGCTGGCGGCCTGGCAGGCCAGCCTCGTGGTCGCCATCTTCATGGCCACTACCGGCTACGTCTGGCTGCAGTGGATGCTCAAGCGCGCCGTCGAACGCGGCGAGGCTTTCGAGGAGCGCGAGGCCGACCCGGAGAGCGGACGCGACGATCTGCCCAACCCCGCCCTCTCCCTCGTTCCGCTGATGCTCGTGCTGGGCTTTTCCTTCACCCTCCACGATCGCCTGGGCATCTCGGCGTTGATCGTCGCCCTGCTGGCCGGCTGCCTGGGTGCGGCCGCCATCAACCTGCGCAACCTCCACCAGCCGGGTGCGGCCCTGACCGAGGGCGGCGTCGGCGCGCTGATCGCCATCGGCAACACCGCGGCCGTCGTCGGATTCGGCACCGTGGCCAAGGTCTCGCCGGCCTTTGACGCCGCCGTCGTGTGGGTCACCGGCCTGCCCGGCAACGGCCTGGTCAGTGCTGCAATCGCCGTATCGGCCATCGCCGCGATGACCGGATCGGCCTCCGGCGGCCAGGCCATCGCCCTGCCCATCCTGGGCCCGCACTACGTCGATGCCGGCGTCGATCCCGACCAGCTGCACCGCGTGGTCTCCATCTCCTCGGGCGCGCTCGACTCGCTGCCGCACAACGGCTACGTGGTCACCACCATCCGCGCCATCTGCAACGAAACCCACTCGGCCGCCTACCCGGCCATGGGCGCGCTGACCGTCCTCATCCCGGTCGCCGGGCTCATCCTCTGCCTGGGACTTTTCGCTCTGGGGCTGTGAGGGTTCGCCAAAGCTCGTCGGTCTCACGCAGAGCCACAGAGCCGCGGAGTGCGCAGAGAAAACCCTATTGAAAAGATTAATAACCGGGCCAGTGGCGGCTGGTCGATCAGAGGTCACCCGGCCCTATGCCTCGCTTTTATATTTTTATATTTTTCTCATCTTTCTCTGCGAACTCTGCGTCTCCGCGGCTCTGCGTGAGACCGGACTCGCCCTCCCGAGCCGACTGCACCGCGGGACGCTGTGCGCTATCATGCCGGGTCGCTGCCGCGGCGGCATTCCGGATCACACGCAGGGACTGACATCGTGAGTAATTACGACAACTCGGCGGCCGCGACCGTCCAGCGCAACTGGTTCACCCGCTTTCTAGACGTCGTCGAGTGGCTCGGCAATCTGCTGCCGCACCCCGTCACCCTGTTCGCCATCCTGGCCACGGCCATGGTGTTCCTGTCGGGCTTTTTCGGCTGGATCGGCCTGAGCGTGGAGGACCCGCGCCCGAGCGCGGGAGCCGGCGCCACCATCGAGGCGGTCAGCCTGCTCAACGCCGAGGGGCTGCGACGGATCCTGGGCGGCCTGGTCGACAATTTCGTCAACTTCGCACCCCTGGGCGTGGTGCTGGTCGCCATGCTGGGCGTGGGCGTAGCTGAAAAGTCCGGCCTGCTCTCAGCGGTGGTGCGCGGCATCGTGCTGTCGGCGCCGAAGCACGTGGTCACCGTCGCCGTCGTCTTCGCCGGCGTACTGTCGAACACTGCCTCGGAAATGGGCTATGTCGTGCTTGTCCCGCTGGGCGGCGCCATCTTCCTCGCCCTGGGCCGACATCCCCTGGCCGGCATGGCAGCAGCATTCGCCGGCGTGTCGGGAGGCTACAGCGCCAACCTGCTGCTGGGTACCATCGATCCCCTGCTGGCCGGTATCACCGAGGAAGCCGCCCAACTGATTGATCCCGGCTACACCGTCTACGCCACGGCGAGCTGGTACTTCATGATCGTGTCAACCTTCATGATCACCATCATCGGCTCGCTGGTGACCATCTTCATCGTCGAGCCAAAACTGGGAGAATACGACGACTCCAACGCCGACCCATCGGTGCTCGACAATAGCCAGATGCAGCCGCTGACCGGCACGGAGAGGAAGGGCCTGGGCACGGCGGCATTCGCCACCGTCGCCGTGCTCGGACTGATTGCGCTGCTGGTCGTGCCCGAGTCCGGCGTGCTGCGCGACCCCGACGCCGGCGGCGGCTTCCTCGAGTCTTCCGGGCCGTTCTTCGATTCCATCGTGGCCTGGATCTTCGTCTTCTTCCTGGTCGTCGGCTTCTCCTACGGCAAGGTCGTGGGCACCATGAAGAACGACCGCGACGTGATCGACGGCATGGCCTCGGCCATTTCGACGCTGGGTCTCTACGTCGTGCTGGTGTTCTTCGCCGCGCAGTTCGTGGCCTTCTTCGGCTGGTCGAACCTGGGCCTGATCACCGCCGTGACCGGGGCCGACTTCCTGCAGAACATCGGCCTGACCGGGCCGCTGGTATTCGTACTGTTCATCATCATGTGCGGCATCGTCAACCTGTCGCTGGGCTCGGCCTCTGCCCAGTGGGCCGTAACCGCGCCGATCTTCGTGCCCATGCTGATGTTCATTGGTTATTCACCAGAGGTCATCCAGACCGCCTACCGCATCGGCGATTCGACCACCAACATTATTACCCCGATGATGAGCTACTTCGGCCTGATCCTGGCCTGGGCGACACGCTACGACAAGAAGTTCGGCATCGGCACACTGATCGCGACCATGCTGCCCTACTCGATCTGTTTCTTCATCGGCTGGAGCCTGCTGTTTTTGCTATGGGTGTTTGGCCTCGACTTGCCGGTCGGCCCCGGTTCGCCCACCTACTACGAAGCGCCATGACGGATCGGCAGGCGATCGAACTCAACTACGAGCGCGGCCGCCGCGTTCTGGTGGTCGTCTTCGACGACGGCGGACGGTTCGAACTGCCGGCCGAGTACCTGCGCACCCACTCGCCCTCGGCCGAGGTACGCGACCACGGCCACTCAGAACCGAAGCTGATGACCGGCAAGGAGAACGTCGATATCACCGCGATCGAGCCGGTCGGCAGCTACGCCGTCCAGATCACCTTCGACGACGGCCACGATTCCGGCATCTATTCATGGGCTTTCCTTTATGATCTGGGCAAGAACATGGAAGCCAACCTGGTCCGTTACGAACAACGACTGAAGGAAGAGGGAATGGGATAAGGTTTCCGAATTTCGGTCGGCAGCCGACAGGACTGCGGGTCGGCCGCGCCGCGAGGGGCCGGAGGCTGCGTAGGTCGGCGTTACATCGCCGACGGACAAGGTCAGAGGATCTGGACACACATCAGCTATGCGTGTTCCGGCCCGAAACGTCGTCCGTCGCGGATGTAACCGCGACCTACGCGGACTTCGATCCGACATCGCGGCGCAGCCGCCCACCAACACCCGGGCGATGCCGCCTGAACCCTGAAACCTGAACCCTGAAACCTAGAAACTAAAATGACCGACTTTGGCTACCGCGACGTATCGCCCGAGGAGAAAACGCAGCTTGTCGGCCGCGTGTTCTCTTCCGTGGCGAAGCGCTACGACCTGATGAACGACCTCATGAGCCTGGGTATCCACCGGCTCTGGAAGCGGCATTTCGTAGCCACCTGCGGTATTCGCACCGGCCAGAAGCTGCTCGACCTGGCCGGCGGCACCGGCGACATTGCGAAACTGGCGCGCGAGCGCGGCGCGGAGGTCGTGGTGGCCGACATCAACCGCGAAATGCTCACCACCGGCCGCTCGCGCATGGACGACATGGGGCTGGTGCAGGGCCTGGAGTGGCTTCAGGTCAACGCCGAGGCCCTGCCCTTCGCTTCGAATCACTTCGACCACCTGACCATCGCTTTCGGCCTGCGCAACGTCACCTGGCGCGACAAGGCGCTGGCAGAGATGCACCGGGTGCTAAAGCCCGGTGGTCGCCTGCATATCCTGGAATTTTCGAAGGTGAGCCTGCCCGCGCTAGCGGCGGTCTACGACACCTGGTCCTTCCAGGTCCTGCCGCGACTGGGCGAGCGTATCGCCGGCGACGGCGATAGCTATCAATATCTGGCCGAGTCGATCCGCCGCTTTCCGGACCAGGCCGCGCTGGCCGAAGAGATGCGCGAGACCGGCTTCGAACGGGTGAACTGGTCCAACCTCTCCGGCGGCATCTGCGCCGTCCACCGGGGCGCGAAGGTCTGAGGCAATGACGCGTTACGTGACTCCGTTACCAGGTCTGCTGGCAGCCGGCGTCGAGCTGGCCATCGCACGAGCCGTCGCGCTCGACGACAACGCCGCCGCCAGGCTCCAGCCGCTTCGCGACAAGCGGGTCAAGCTGGCGCTCAAGGGCCTCGGTATCGACCTCTTTTTCCACGGGCGCGACGACGGCCTGGGTGTGAGCGCCGAAGACGATTCAGCGCCGGACACCACCATCAGCGGCACGCCGCTGGCCCTGCTGGCCATGGCCGTGCCCGACTGGCGCGCACCCGGCAGCGGTGTGCGAATCGAGGGCGAGGCGGGCACCGGCCAGGCCTTCGAGAAGCTGCTCAAGCAACTCGATCCCGACTGGGAAACGATCTTCGTCGAGCGCTTCGGCCCGGTGCTCGGCCACCAGCTCTGGCGAATGCTGGGCGAGGCGCGCGCCGGCTCCCGGCAGGTTGCGGCGACCGCCGCCGGGCAGACCGCCCGCTTCCTGCGCGAAGAATCCGGCTTGCTGGTACCGCGCGAGGAAGTCGACGAATTCGTGCGCGACGTCGACGAGTTGCGCGAAGCCGTCGACCGGCTCGAAGCGCGACTGCGACGGCAGGGCCGAGCATGATCTCGCGCGGCATCCGGCTGACCAGCATCGCGCTGACGCTGGCGCGCTATCGCCTCGACGAACTGCTGGTTGCTCTTCCGCCGCTGAAGTTTGCGCGCGTGGTGCGTCTGTTGCCCTGGGGCCGCCGGCACGTGCGCGAGCTCTCGCGCGGCGCGAGACTGCGCCTGGCCCTGCAGGAACTTGGTCCCATCTACGTCAAGTTCGGTCAGATCCTCTCGACCCGACGCGACCTATTGCCCGAAGATATCGCCGAGGACCTGGCCGGCCTCCAGGACGATGTGCCGCCGTTTCCCTCCGAGCAGGCGCGCGCCATCGTCGAACAACAGCTCGGATCGACGATCCAGGAGTTGTTCGCCGAGTTCGAGGACCGGCCCCTGGCGTCGGCATCCATCGCCCAGGTGCACAGCGCTCGCCTGAACTCGGGCGAAGCGGTGGTCGTCAAGGTGGTTCGCCCGGGTATCGAACGGCAGATCCGGCGCGACCTGGAACTGTTGCGTGCCCTGGCGCGGCTGGTGCGCCGCTATCATCCGGAGGGCGATAGAATCCGCCCCGACGACATCGTCTCCGAGTTCCAGCGGGTGATCTACCGCGAACTCGACATGAAAGCCGAAGCGGCCAGCGCCTCCCTGCTCAGAAGCAATTTCGAGGGCCGCAAGGATCTCTACATTCCCGCAATTTACTGGCAGCGCACAGCGTCGCGCGTGTTGACCATGGAGCGCGTCGATGGGGTTTCGGTCAAGAATCTCGACGAACTCAGGCGCCGGGGCGTCGATCTCGAAAAGCTGGCCAGGCGTGGCATCCAGGTTTTCTACCGCCAGGTCTTCTACGACAACCTCTTCCACGCCGACATGCATCCGGGCAACCTGCTCGTCGACATCCGCGATCCCAAAGACCCCACCTGGATCGCGCTGGATTTCGGCATCGTCGAAAGCCTCTCGCCCGAAGATCTTTATTACATCGGCCAGAACTTCCTGGCGATCTTCAACCGGGATTACCGGCGCGTGGCCGAGCTGCACATCGAGGCCGGCTGGGTACCGGCCGACACGCGCGTCGACGAACTGGCCGCGGCCGTCCGCACCGTCGGCGAGCCGAGTTTCACCCGACCGCTGGAAGAAGTCTCGTTCGCCGAGCTGGTGATCGAGCTGTTCTCGGTCGCCCGCCAGTTCAAGCTTACGCTGCAACCCCAGCTGATCATGCTGCAAAAAACCCTGCTCAATATCGAAGGCATGGGTCGCGAGCTCTACCCGCGCATCAACATCTGGGACGTGGCCAAACCGGAGCTGGAAGCAATCTTTGCCGAGCGCTACGGCCTGCGCCGCACCGCCCGCCGCTTTCTGGAAGAAACCCCGGCCTTGCTGGCGCGCTCGCCGGAACTTCCGCGCCTGGTGCACGATTTCCTCAAGACCACGGGCACAGGCAGGCTACGCACCCGTATCGATTCGGCGGACCTGGAGAAACTCGCCAGCGAACTCGGCCGCCACAATCGCCGCCTGCCGGGCGCCATCCTTGCCGCCGGCCTGGTTGTCTCCGGGGCCGTACTGGCGGGCTACCAGGTGGCGCCGCTGTGGAGCGGCCATTCGCTTCCCGCCGCATTGGCAGGCCTCGGCGGGCTGATCCTGGGCTGGCGCGCGTGGCGCACGGGTGGGAACACAAGACGCTGACCCGATCCACCCGGGCCGTTTCAATCGGCAGAAAGCGGCGAATCGATCGTTGCGCGCACCTTCGCCGAGCGCAAACGACCTTCGCCGTCGAGATCGATCTCCAGAATCCTGGCCCGCTGGGCGTCGCGCAGCATGTCGGCTTCCAGCGCAAAGCGCTCCCGGGTCATCTCGGTGGTGACCGGCGGTAGCGGCCGCCGCCGATCAGCTCTACGAAAACGGACCAGGTTGTAGCGCGACCAGCCGATGATGATGAGCGCGCTGACAGCGACGACGACCGCATAGACCGACAAGGTGACCAGATGGCCGCTGCGGCCAGGTTCCAGCACCTGCTCGCGAAAGCTCTCGATACCGAACCACCAAGCAGCCAGGCTGATCAGAGGCAGGAACAGATACAGCCAGATGATCCACGCCAGCAGCGTGATGCCGGAAAACAGCACTCGCTGGCCGCGTGGCTGAAGATCGGGCCGATAGATGATATCGGGCTGTTCACCGCGGCCCGGCCTCACAGCCTCACTCCCCGGTCGGGACTCGTCCACACCGCGCGCTCTCCGTGTCCTTTCAGAATCGCCTTGGGCAGGCCGACAACGGTGGTCAGCATGCTGATTAGCCAGAAGGCCAGCGGATACCAGATCACCCAGAAATAGATTCGCCACAGCCCCTTCTCGTAGCGGCTGTCGATAATCAGGCTGACGGCGAACTGCAGCAGGCAGGTCACGCCGAGGACCACGCCGTTCCACTGCGGCATGATGGTTTCCACCCGCAGGGTCTCGGGCAGCGTCACCACAAGCCCCAGGAAGTAGAGCGCAAAGATGCTCGCCATCACGTAGGCCCAGACGACGCTCAACGTGTACTCGACGACCACGCCCCACATGCGCCTCTGTCGCCAGCGCAGGGCCTTGCGGCCGTAGCGCATCAGCACTTCCACGCCGCCCTGCGCCCAGCGCAGGCGCTGCTTCCACAAGCCGCGCAGGGTCTCGGGCATGAGGATCCAGCACAGCGCATTGGGCTCGTAGCGCACGTCCCAGTGATCGGCCTGCAGCAACCAGGTCACATCGATATCCTCAGTGACCATGTCGGTGTTCCAGTATCGGTTGCGGTGCAGGGCGGCCTTGCGATAGCCCGACACCACGCCCGAGACGGTGAAGATGCGCCCGTAGATGCGCTGGGCGCGCTTGATCAGGCCGATGATCGAGGAAAACTCGCCCACCTGCAGCCGCCCCAGCAGGGTGGAGCGGTTGCGAATCCGCGGATTGCCCGTCACCGCCCCGACCCGCGGCCCGGTCACGAAATGCCACATCATCCACTGGATCGCGGTCTTGCTCAGAATGGCGTCCCCGTCGACGCAGAAGAGATATTCGTGATGCGAGGCGATGGCGGCAACGCGCAGGCCCATGGCCTTTCCCTGGTTGCTCTCGAAGTGGATGACGCGTACGTTGTCGTGCCTGGCCGCCAGCTCGTCGAGAATGGTCCCGGTATCGTCCGTGCTGGCATCGTTGATGGCGATGATCTCGAATTCCGGATAGGTCTGCTCGAGCAGCCACTCCATAGTTTCGCGCACCTGCTGACCTTCGTTATGGCAGGGCAGCAGTATCGAGCAACCGGGATAGTGTTCGAGTTCCGGAGGCTGGTCGGGTCTCCGCGTATTGCGCCGCTCCCAGTGGAAGTAATACCACAATCCCCCAAGCATCCACAGCCAGGCCATGAACAGCGGGTAGAAGAAGGCAAAATTGAACAGCACGGCAAGAATGCCGGTGGTTTCACCCCAAGGCAACATTATCGGCCCTCCTTGATGGATCCCCGAGCGGGCGCGAGGTCGGGCTGCTCATCAGAACACCCCCCGCAGCCAGACCTGGCCGTCGACCCGCGACTCGCGATCCCCGTCGTAGACCCGGCTGGCAACACCGACCCCGTAGTGGAAGAACCAGTGCTGACTGAGCTGCCACAGGTGCTCGTAGCGCGCCAGGCCGATTGCATGGATGCCGTGGTGCTTCTGCCAGTATGCCCCGCCCCCGGCCACGAAGCGCTGCGTGAAGGAATGTTCGTAGCGCCGCCAGGTCAGCCAGTCGTGCTGGACAACGTAGGCCAGGGAGGCATCCTCCTCCGGGTTGTAGTAAGGGCCGCCGGTCTGGCTCGCCCGTGCGGCGTAGAAGTCGAGCGTGCCGTCGGTCGTGTGATGAGCCGACACATGCAATCGATGCTTCATGGAAGCCAGCACCGAATCGCGCTCGTTGCCGTCGGAGATGGCGAGGCGCGAAATACCCAACCTCAGGCCCATCGACTCGTGCGCCTGCCAGCGCACGGCCGCCTCGGCCTTCCAGCCGTCCAGGCCCTGCCCGCGCGCGCGCAACGGCACGTCGGTCGAAAAGCTCTCGTAGCGCGTCGCCAGGCTCCAGTGGTCGTCCAGCCGAAGATCCCAGGCAGCCGAGAATCCGGCCTCTTCCTCACCAAGGCGATTGCGGTGATATTCCAGATTGATCCGGTGACCGCTACGCCGGTAGTCGAATCCGATGCCGACGCGATCGTAGTCCGCCTCGCCCTCGGGAAATGTGGCGTCGCTGTACTCGCTTCTCAGATACGGCTGCAGATAATTGCCGATCCAGGGCGCCGACAGTCGCATGCGCAAGCCCTGATCGCGGCTGCCGAACTCGCGCACGCCATCGCTTTCGCCGTACTCGCCGTGAGTCCAGAGCGCCCAGCGATCGCGCGTCTTCCAGTTAGCGTAGTCGCGCTGGACGTGTCGATCCTCGGGGCGTTCTTCATTCAGCTTGCCGAGAATGCTTCCGGCTTCTTCGTAGCGCCCCAGATCACGCAGCAGGGCAGCATGCAGCAGACGATTGTCAGTGCTTTCCGGATTGGCCTCGAGCAGCGGTTCGAGCAGTTCCAGGGCTCGCCGGCTCCAGCCGCGCCAGCGATAGATGTTGGCCAGCGACCGCGTCGCGGCCGCACTTTCGGGATGGTCGGCCACAATCGACTCGAACCGTTGCATGGCGTCCTCAAGCCGATTGGCGTAGCCTCGGCCCATGGCCGCCGTGATACGGGCGTCTCGATGCTGACGCGAACCCGGGGCGACATCGGGATGTTCGACCAGGCCGTCAATCGACTCGAACGCGGCGTCGAAATCCTCCTGCTCGAGCAGGGCCCAGAACAGTGACTGTTTTGTATCGATACGATCGGGTCGATCGAAAAGCACCTGGCGATAGAGAGCCTCGGCGCGTTCGGGTTCACGCAGGTAGAGAAACGCATCGGCGGCAGCCACAGTTACGTAAACCGGGGGTTCATGGCCGTCGGCAAGCAGCTTCTCCCAGGCGGTAACCGCCGCTTCCATGGACTCTCGCGTTCGCAGTGCCACCACGCGGTCGAAGCGGCTGCGCCTGACGTCACTCGAATCGGCCCGGGGATGATTCGCCACCGCGTCGAGCAGATCCAGCGCGTCGTCGATCAGCGCATTGCGTTCGAGAACCCCATCGGCGGCCCCGGCAGCACGAATCTTTTCGGCGGCCAGATCGCCCAGTTCACGAGGAGAGGCCTCTTTCTGCTGACCTGCAACGGCCGCCAGGGATACCAGCATCAGCAGCAAGTTCAAGACATATAGCACCCGGCCCCGGCAGGTGCCGGGAGAGCGATGGCTAAACAATGGAATTCCCCTTTTTATGCTGATAACCCAGCAAGCAGACGGCCGATTTAACCCGTTCAGCCGAACCAAGAATGTGATCTATATCACATTGCTGTCGTTTCGCTGTGAATTTTCAGATAACGCGGCTCAAGAAAGTTCCAGAAACCGCCGATAATCTTCGAGCGCATCGGCCAGGCCAGCCTCATAGAAGCGCCTGCCGTGCTCACGGGTGGCCCGGTGGGGCTCCGAGCCCATGCGGCCGTCGGGGAAGTGTTTCCTGAAGTCGACGGCGTCGCGGATCGGCCCGTCGGGCGCTCGCACCGGGTCCAGCGCGTCGCGCCGCTCGGCCTCGGGGTAGGCATGCCAGGTCAGGGCGATCTCCGAGGCCGTAGCGTGACTGCCCTCCGCGTCGCCATACAGTTCCCGGGCCAGCGCTTGTACTCGCTTGCCCGCAAACCAGTTGCCCATTTTCATGCGCAGGCCCGAGGCGTGGCCGGCCAGGCTGGCTTCGGACCAGATCTCGGCAAAGGCCGCGTTGACGGTGGCGATATTGCCGCCGTGACCGTTGAGAAAATAGAAGTGCGTAAAGCCGTGCCGCGCCAGCGAACCGACGACGTCGCGCACGACCGCCAGCAGGGTCGAGGGCCGAAAACTGATCGAGCCCGCGAACGCCAGGTGGTGCTGGGCCATGCCGATGCTGAGGGTCGGGGCCACCAGGATTCCCGACTCGACCAGGCCGCTTGCGATCGTCTCGGGGCAGATCGCGTCTGTGCCGATCAGGCCGGTAGGTCCGTGCTGCTCGGTCGAACCGATGGGTATCACGATGCCGGTCGAGTGCGCCAGGTAGGTCTCGACTTCAGGCCAGGTCGCTCGCTGAAGATACATTGGTTGGTTTCCTTGCCAGGTTGAAATTCGCTGCCCGTCCAACGCGGCCTCACGCGCCGATGCGCCGAAGCACCGGCGTGACCGGGCCCTGGGTGACCGCCAGATGCCCGATCAGGCCGTTCGACAATGACAGGCCGGTCAGCGCCATTGCCTGCGCGTCGCGCCAGTCCGCAGGCAGGCGGCCAATGGCCGGGGGCTGCCAGTCGAGCGAAATTTCGCCGAGACAGCCGGCCAGGCCGCAGCCGCGCGCCTTGACCAGGGATTCGCGCGCCGTCCACTGCTGGAGAAACTGCCGGGAACGGAAGGGTTCGTCCAGACCGACCAGCCAATCGGCTTCCTCGTTCGAGAGAAAGCGGCGCGCGAGAAGCCGGGCGCGCGGCAGTCGCCGCTCGATCTCGATATCGATACCCACGTCCACACCCTCGGCGATGGCGATCGCGAGCCAGTCACCGGAGTGCGAGACGTTGAAGCGCAGGGGGCTGTCGGCGTGTTCACCGACCAGCATCGGTTTGCCGCGATCACTACGGACCAGCTGAATCGACTTGCCCGGGCAACCCAGGTAGGCCGCCAGCAGCAAGCGCAAAAAGAACTGCTGCTGAACGCGTAGACGCATGATGCGTTCGCGGCGGTCGGATCCGGGCGGACCGGCATCGAGCGGCAAGTCGCTCAGGCGCGTGAACCATACATCCACGCATCCGGCCTCGGGCATCGGGCGCGGTCGTATGGGAAGCCGGACGGTTTCGGTCGCCATCAGGCCCCTCCGAAGGCGCGCGTCCCGGCAACGCCGAATCCGCCGCGCGAGCGAGCGCGGTCGAGGTCCGCCGCTGCCACGCCGCCCAGGGCGTAGACCGGCAGCGGTGAGCTTCTGCACAGGCGCTCGAAGCCGTCCCAGCCGAGCGGTGTCGCTGCATCCGAACCCGAACCGCCGAGAACGCAAGAGAGCGTCACGAAATCCAGCCCGAGCGCACCCGCCCGCGCGAGATCGGCTTCGTCCCGGCAGGAAGCGATCACCAGCCCATCGCGCTTGAGCGGACGAGCCTCGAGCGAGCGAAGGCTGACGACATCGAGATGGACGCCGTCGGCACCCACATCGGCAGCCATCTCCGGCGGACCATTGAGCAGCCATTCTCCGCCACCCGCGGACACCATTTCGCCGAAGGCCCGGGCGAGCGAAGACAATGCCTGCGGGTCGAGTGACTTCGCCCGCAGCTGGAAGAGGCGCAAGCCTCGCTCGAGTCCGCTTCGGACCCAGCCCAGAACGGCCTCCCTGCCGCCGATTTCCCGCGGGTCGGGGCTTACCGCGTAGCGATCGTCGATACCGAATGCGCGCACGATCGGCCGATCGGCAGCCGGCATCGGCATTTCGTTCATCTGCGCCAGGCTGACCCAGTCCAGCGCCTGTCCCTCGAGCCCGCGCGGCTGCCCGCGCCACTCGGCAACGGTGTAGAGCCTGAGGCGAATCGCCAGTTCGGGGTAGTGGTGGGTCAGCGACAGCCAGGGACGGGCAGAAACAACTTCAATATCCAATTCCTCTGCCAACTCGCGGGCAAGGGCCCGGTCAACCGACTCGCCGTCTTCACACTTGCCGCCGGGGAACTCCCAGGTGCCGGCAAGGTGCTTGCCCGGCGGGCGCTGTGCCAGCAGGATTCGCCCGGCCTCGTCGCGCACCACGCCGGCGACGACCTCGACCAGGCCCGTCGATTCCGCCGCCCGGCGACTCACTGGCCGCGCCTTACCCCAGCTTGCCGTGGCACTGCTTGTACTTCTTGCCCGAACCACAGGGACAAGGTTCGTTGCGTCCGACCTTGCGACCTTCACGAACGAAGGTATCGGGCTTTTCATCCGCGCCGGACGGCTGCTGGCCGCCGGCAGACCCACCACCGTCGGTCGCGGACTGCGCCTCGGCGTGCTGGAACTGCATCGGCGCCTCGCGCTTGCGCTGCTGGTCAACCGCCTCGACATCTTCCTCGCTTCTTACCCGCACTCGCGCCAGGCCCTTCATCACTTCGTGCTTCATGTTGTCGAGCATCTCGGTGAACATCTCGAAGCCTTCGCGCTTGTACTCCTGCTGCGGCTTCTTCTGCGCGAAACTGCGAAGACTGACGCTGCGGCGCAGGTAGTCCATGCTGGCGAGGTGTTCCTTCCACTGCTGATCGAGAACCGACAGCATCAGGGCTTTTTCGAACTGGCGCATGACCGAGGAACCGACCATGTCTTCCTTGGCATGGTAGTGGGCTTCGATCGCTTCCATGACCTTCTTGCGCAGGCCTTCCTCGGCGAGATCCTCGTCTTCTTGGAGCCAGCGCTGGATCGGAACATCGATGCCGAACTCGCCCGCCAGGGCGCGCTCGAGGCCTTCGGTGTCCCACATCTCGTCAATCGAGCCCGGTGGCACGAACTGGCTGATGAGCCGGTCGAATACTTCTTCGCGGATCGCCTCGATGGTGTCGCCGATATCGTCGGCTTCCATCAATTCGTTGCGCTGCGAATAAATGACGCGGCGCTGGTCGTTAGCGACATCGTCGTACTCGAGCAGGTGCTTGCGCATGTCGAAGTTGTGCGCCTCGACCTTGCGCTGGGCGTTTTCGATGGCCCGATTGACCCAGGGGTGCTCGATCGACTCACCGTCGCGCATGCCCAGCTTCTGCATCATGTTGCCCATGCGCTCGGAGGCGAAAATACGCATGAGATTGTCCTCCAGCGACAGGTAGAACCGGGTCGAGCCCGGATCACCCTGGCGCCCGGAGCGACCGCGCAGCTGGTTATCAATGCGGCGTGACTCATGCCGCTCGGTGCCGATGATGTGCAGGCCGCCGGCTTCGACGACCTGGTCGTGGCGGCGCTGCCAGTCTTCCTTGACCTTGCGCCGCGCCTCCTCGCTGGCATCTTCACCCAGGTCGCGCAGCTCGGCGTCGAGATTGCCGCCCAGGACGATGTCGGTACCGCGGCCGGCCATATTGGTGGCGATGGTGACCGCGCCGGGCTGGCCGGCCTGCTCGATGATGTGCGCTTCGCGCTCGTGCTGCTTGGCGTTGAGCACCTCATGGTCGATGCCTGACTTCTTGAGCTCGCTGGAGATCAGCTCGGAGTTTTCGATCGAGGTGGTGCCCACAAGCACAGGCTGGCCGTTGGCCACACGCTCCTTGATGTCGGCCACGATGGCGTCGAACTTCTCCTGCTTGGTCAGGAAGACCAGGTCGGCGTGGTCGGCCCGGACCATTGGCTTGTGGGTGGGGATGACCACCACTTCAAGACCGTAGATGGACTGCAGTTCGTAAGCCTCGGTATCAGCCGTGCCGGTCATGCCCGAGAGCTTGTCGTAGAGACGGAAGAAATTCTGAAAGGTGATCGACGCCAGGGTCTGGTTTTCGCGCTGGATCGGCACGCCTTCCTTGGCCTCGACGGCCTGGTGCAGCCCCTCGGACCAGCGGCGCCCTTGCAGGGTACGGCCGGTAAACTCGTCGACGATAATCACCTCGCCGTCGCGCACGATGTAATCGGTATCCTTGTGGAACAGGTGGTGCGCGCGCAGCGCGGCATTGAGGGTGTGCATCAGGCCGAGATTGGCCGAATCGTAAAGGCTGGCGCCGGTTTCGATCATCCCTGACTGCGCCAGCAGGCCCTCGACCTTGGCCATGCCGTCTTCGGTCAGGTAGACCTGCTTGGTCTTTTCGTCGATGGAGAAATCGCCCGGCCCGTCTTCTTCCTGCTGCGGCTCGAGCTCCGGGACGACGCGGTTCATCTTGACGTAGATATCCGGCCCCTCGTCGGTGGGCCCGGAAATGATCAGCGGCGTGCGCGCTTCGTCGATCAGGATGGAGTCGACCTCATCGACAATGGCGAAATGCCGGCCGCGCTGGACGCGCTGTTCGAGCGAGAAGGCCATGTTGTCGCGCAGGTAGTCGAAGCCGAATTCATTGTTGGTGCCGTAGGTGACGTCGGCGTTGTAGGCCTCGCGCTTGGCGTCCGAACTCATACCGGGCACCGACACGCCGACGCTCAGATCCAGGGCCGCATAGATCGGCTTCATCCATTCCGCATCTCGGGCGGCCAGATAGTCGTTGACGGTCACCACGTGCACACCCTGATCCGGGATGGCGTTGAGATAGACCGCCAGGGTCGCGACCAGGGTCTTGCCCTCACCGGTCTTCATTTCGGCGATCTTGCCCTGGTGCAACACCATGCCCCCGATGAGCTGTACGTCGAAATGACGCATGCCCAGCGTGCGAACGGATGCCTCGCGGACTGCCGCAAAAGCTTCGGGCAAGAGCTGGTCAAGAGTCTCACCTTCACCGTGACGCTGACGAAACTCAGCCGTCTTGGCCCTGAGCTCGGCATCGCTGAGCTTCTGAAATTCGGGCTCGCGGGCGTTAATCGCCTCGACATCCTGGTACAGGGCCTTGATCAGCCTTTCGTTGCGGCTGCCCACCACCTTGGTGATCAGGGATTTGAACATGAATGGTCCGTTAGCTTGAGAAGTGGTTTTTCCGAAGTGATTTTACTTGGGGCCGGCACGGCTCGGGTGCAAGCACAGCCTGCCATTGTAGCCGCCCGAAGGGTTAAACTGCAGGCTTTCGGCTCGAAGGCATCCGATGGCAGCCAGAAAGCAGCGACCCGAGCGCGAGATCGCGGAAATATCCGGGACGCACGACGGCCTTGGACGCCTGCTGGCCACCGCCCGCGCCCTCGACCGGCTTGATGCCAACCTGCGCCAGGTGCTGCCCGGCAGCATGCGCGAGCACATCGGCCTGGCCTGCATTGAGGGAAAAACCCTGGTTCTGGCCGCCAGCAGCCCCGCCTGGGCCAGCCGCGCCCGCCTGATGGCCGATGATCTGCTCAGGGAGGCGAACAGACAGCTGGATGAGCGGCTGCAGGGAACGCGAGTGATCGTAGTGCCGCGGTTGGGCCGCTGAGGGCCGGCGGGGGTTAAGAGGTCAGGATGCAGGGGTCAGGGATCAGGGGGCGCGTGATGGAGGCAGATGACGAAGTGCTGCAATACCAGTAGAAACTTCCGGGGACTCCGATGTGACTCGAAGCCGCCCTGACCCCTGACCCCTGACCCCTGACCCCTGAATCCTGACCCCTGTTCAGACCGCCTGGGCGGGCTGAACGTAAGAGATCGGTGCCGGCCGGTCGTCCTCGAAAGTGACCTCTTCCCAGGCCGTCTCGTCGGCCAGGACCTGGCGGACGAGCTGGTTGTTGAGCTCGTGGCCCGACTTGTGGCCGAAGAAGGCGCCGATAGGGTTGCGGTTGAGCAGATAGAGGTCGCCAATGGCGTCGAGCACCTTGTGCTTGACGAACTCGTCTTCGTAGCGAAGCCCGTTCTCGTTGAGTACGCGGTAGTCGTCGAGCACCACGGCGTTGTCGAGGCTGCCGCCGAGCACGAGGTTGCGCTGGCGGAGATACTCGATATCGCGCATGAACCCGAAGGTGCGCGCCCGGGCCACTTCCTTGAGATAGGAGGTGGTGGAGAACTCGACGTCGGCCTTGCAGGAATGCGAACGAATCACCGGGTGGTCGAACTCGATGGTGAAATTGACGCGAAAGCCCTCGTGCGGCTCGAAGCGCGCCCAGCGGTCCTCATCGCGCACTTCGACGGTCTTCTTGAGGCGAATGAAGCGCTTGGCTGCATTCTGCTCGGCGATGCCGGCAGACTGGATCAGGAAGGCAAAGGGGCCAGCGCTGCCGTCCATGATCGGCACTTCGGCGGCACTGAGATCGATGTAGAGGTTGTCGATACCCAGGCCAGCCAGGGCTGACATCAAGTGTTCGATGGTGGCCACCCGCACGCCCTGATCGTTGACCAGGGTGGTCGAAAGGGCCGTGTCGCGCACCAGGTTCGGATCGGCCTTGATCTCGGGGACCGGATCGAGGTCGACGCGTCGAAAGACGATGCCGCAGTTGGCCGGCGCGGGCCGGAGGGTCATCAGGACTTTTTCCCC
Organism: Lysobacterales bacterium; assembly: GCA_034520805.1. Classification (GTDB taxonomy): domain Bacteria; phylum Pseudomonadota; class Gammaproteobacteria; order Xanthomonadales; family Wenzhouxiangellaceae; genus Wenzhouxiangella. Next base: position 413,549 of record JAXHNG010000003.1, read on the forward strand.
GGTGTGCAGGCCTACGCCCGTGGCGCGGATAACATTCTTGAGTGTTCTTTGACGGATCACTACTTTGACCGATTGCTGGTTAACGCGGCGGAGCATAGCACAGGCAGGTGTAGTAAAAAAGCAATTTTTCGTGAAATCCGCCACAGATGTTGCCGAAAAGCCACACGCAAAGTCATGCGCCGGTCAAAAACCGGCCGGCCGGGCTTTCGTGGCGAGTCGAAAGCCCGGTCCGGCGGTCTGATTTCCACCTGTATCGACCGGCGAAGGCACCCCCTTCCGCCCTGCTTCAGTCGGCCTGATTACGGAGGAAAGCCGGGATGTCCAGGTAATCCATCTCCTTTTGTTCCCCGAACAGCTTCCGGCTTTCACCCTGGTGGGATTCCTCCCGCTCGCGGGCGGCGCCGTTCGATTCTTCGTCCTCGGTTGCTCGAAAAGCGGGGCGGCTATCGGTGCCGGTGCGGACGACCTGCATCGGCCGCTCCTGACGCTTTGGGCGCTGCGACCCCAGGCCGGTAGCCACCACAGTCACGCGCAGTTCGTCGTTCATGTCCGGGTCGATGACCGTACCAACGACGACGGTGGCATCCTCGCTGGCCAGGTCGGCTACCGTGGTGCCCACTTCCTCGAACTCCTTCATGCTGAGGTTCATGCCGGCAGTGACGTTGACCAGGATGCCGCAGGCACCGTTGAGGTCCACATCCTCGAGCAGGGGCGAGCCGATGGCCGACTGGGCCGCCATCAGAGCGCGATCCTCGCCCTTGGCCGTGCCCGAGCCCATCATCGCCATGCCCATTTCGCTCATGACCGTTCGCACGTCGGCAAAGTCGACATTGATCAACCCCGGCCGGGTAATCAACTCGGCGATGCCCTGCACCGCGCCCGAAAGCACCTGGTTGGCCGACTTGAAGGCATCGAGCAGCGTGATTTCCGAGCCCAGCACGCTCAGCAGCTTGCCGTTCGGGATGGTGATCAGCGAATCGACGTGGTGCGAGAGCTCGTCGATCCCCTGCTGGGCCACGGCGCTGCGGCGCTGTCCTTCGAACGGGAAGGGCTTGGTGACCACGGCCACCGTCAGAATGCCCATCTCCTTGGCGGTCTGCGCCACTACGGGGGCGGCACCCGTGCCGGTACCGCCACCCATGCCGGCGGTGATGAAGACCATGTCGCAGCCTTCGAGCATCTCGCAGATACGGTCTCGGTCTTCCAGAGCCGACTGCCGCCCTACTTCGGGGTTGGCACCGGCACCCAGGCCCTTGGTCACGCCCGAGCCGATCTGCAGCGTGGTCTTGCCCGAGAAGTTTCGCAGTGCCTGCGAATCGGTATTGACGCAGATGAACTCCACGCCCTCGATGGCCTGCTCGACCATCTGATTGACGGCGTTGCCGCCGCCTCCGCCGATCCCGACGACCTTGATGGTCGCTCCGGGTGTGTAATTTTCAATTAATTCAAAAGGCATGTCGGTTTCTCCTTTCGCTCGCCATGTCGATCAACAAAGTCCGGTGTTTCCGGAACACTTTTTCAAGGGATGGCGGCACGCGCCTTCTTTCCGGACGCTTTGTGCCGCTCCCATGCCTTGCCCGAGGTACATCGAGTTCGGGCAAACACTCGCGGAAGCCGTCGGCTCCCATCTCAAAACTCTCCCTGGAACCAGTTCTTGATGCGGTTCCACAGGCTTTCTCCACCGCGCGCCAGTCCTGTGCGTCGCGGCGTATCCATTCGGCTGCCGTAGATCAGCAATCCCACGCCGGTGGAGTGGATCTGGTTGTTGACCACTTCCGACAGCCCGGTGACATGCTGGGGCGCGCCCAGGCGCACCGGCATATGCAGGATCTCCTCGGCCAGCTCGACCACGCCCTCCATCTTCGAGCCGCCGCCGGTCAGCACCAGGCCGGCCGGAATCCTCGACTCGAAGCCGGACTGGCGCAGCTGCTTGTGGACGTGGTGGAACAGCTCGCGGTAGCGCGCCTCGACCACCTGGGCGAGGGTCTGACGCTCGAGCCGCCTCGGCGCCCGGTCGCCAACGCTTGGCACCTGGATGGTCTCGTCGGAACTGGCCATCTGCTCGAGGGCGCAGGCGTACTTGATCTTGATTTCCTCGGCGTGGACCGTCGGGGTGCGCAAGGCCACGGCGATGTCGTTGGTCACCAGGTCGCCGGCGATGGGGATGCAGGCGGTGTAGCGAATCGCGCCCTCGGTGAACACCGCGATGTCAGTCGTGCCCGCGCCAATATCGACCAGGCCAATACCCAGGTCCTTCTCGTCTTCGCTGAGCACGGCGTAGCTGGAGGCCAGCTGCTGCAGGATCAGATCGTCAACCTGCAGGCCGCAGCGAGCGACACACTTGGTCACGTTCTGCACCGCGCTGACCGCCGCGGTAACCAGGTGCACGCGCGCCTCGAGCCGCACGCCCGACATGCCGACCGGCTGGCGGATGCCGTCGGTCGAGTCGATGACGTACTCCTGCGGCAGCACGTGCAGGATGCGCTGATCGGCCGGAATCGCCACGGCCCGGGCCGACTCGAGCACGCGCTCGACGTCGCCGTCGGTCACTTCCTTGTCGCGAATCGCCACCGCGCCGTGCGAATTGAGCGAACTGATGTGGCTGCCGGCGATTCCGGCGAACACCGAGTGAATCTGGCAGTCGGCCATCAGCTCGGCCTCCTCGATAGCGCGCTGGATGGACTGTTCGGTCGACTCGATGTCGACAACCACGCCGCGCTTGAGGCCGCGCGAGGGGTGCGACCCGAGGCTGACCACCTCGACCTGCCCGTCGGGCTGCACCTCGCCGACGATGGCGACGATTTTGCTCGTGCCGATATCCAGTCCGACGACCAGTGATTTTTCCGGTCGTTTAGCCATGGCTCGCCTGTTCTCCCATATTCGTTTCTTTATTGGTCTTCGTTTCGTTGTCGTTCGTCGTTTCGGCCCAGCGCACCGCCAGGCCGTTGGTGTAGCGCATGTCGACACGCCTGATCGGTCGCGCCAGGTCGGCCAGGGCCGGCTGCGCGCTGATGTAGCGATCCAGCCGCTTGTCGACCTGCTCGCGGCCGAGCACCAGCGTGACGTCGTTGTCGAGCACGACGGTCCAGGCGCCCCGCTCGTCGAGGGCCAGTTCGGCGACGTCGCGGCCGACCGTACCCAGGCGGCGGCGCATCGCCTGCCAGCGTTCGAGCACTTCCTCGTCGCGCGATTCGGGCCCGCGCAGCTTCGCCAGGCCCTGCATGCCCTCGCTGCCGCTGACGCTGAAGACTTCGCCGCGATTGCTGAACAGGCGATCGTCGTTCCAGCGCGCCACCGGGCGGTGCTCTTCGATGTCGATCAACAGGGCATCGGGCCACTGTCGGATGACTTCCGCGCGCGCCACCCAGGGCAAGGCTTCGACCCGGGCCCGCACGCCCTCGAGGTCGGCGGCGAAAAAGCCCTGCGAAGCCTCGTCGGCGACGGCACCCCTGACCTGGCTGGCGCTTGTGCGCTCAAGCTCACCGGCGACATCCAGCCAGCGTATCGGCCACTGCTCGCTGCCGATCACCCCCGAGCGCAGCCAAAGCGCCAGCAGCAACGCCAGGCCGGCGAGTACCGCGCTGGCCAGCCAGGCCGGGCTTATTGCGTGTTCAGGCTGGTTTCCAGAATCCGCCATACCAGTTCCTCGAATTCGATTCCCGCCGCTTTCGCGGCCATCGGCATGAGCGAGTGATCGGTCATGCCCGGTGTCGTGTTTACCTCCAGCAGCCACGGCTGCTCTTCGTCGTCCATCATCAGATCCACCCGGCCCCAGCCGGCGGTGCCTAGCACCCGGAAAGCCTCCAGGCACAAGTCAGCCAGGCGCGATTCGCTGGCTTCGTCGAGGCCACAGGGACACCGGTACTGCGTGTCACCCGACTCGTACTTGGCTTCGTAGTCGTAGAACTCTCGCGGCGTCTCGAGCCGGATCAACGGCAACACCCGCTCGCCGAGGATGGCCGCGGTGTACTCGCGTCCCTCGATCAGTCGTTCGACCAGCACCGTCGAATCGTGGGACAGGGCTTTTTCGAGAGCAGGCGCCAGCTGCGCGGGCTCGCTGACCCGGCTCATGCCCAGGCTCGAACCCTCGCGAGCCGGCTTGACGAACAGCGGCGGAGCGAGGGTGCGCAGGATCCGCTCAGCGTCTTCCACGCCGCGGGCCACCGCCCAGTCCGGCGTCGGCAGGCCACAGGCGGTGAAGATCCGCTTGCTCTGCAGCTTGTCCATGGTCAGGGCCGAAGCGAGTACGCCCGAACCCGTCACCGGCACGCCGTAGACGCTCAGCGCGCCCTGCAGCGTGCCGTCTTCGCCGCCGCGCCCGTGCAAGAGGTTGAATACGCGGTCGTAATGCCCGGCGGCAACGTGCTCGAGCAGGCGACGCGCGCCATCGACCACGCTGAACTGGATGCCAAGCGTCTCCATGGCGGCCGCGACCGCGCGACCACCCCGAAGCGAAACTTCGCGCTCGCCGCTTTCGCCGCCCACCACGAGGGCGACCTGGCCGAACTTGCGGGGATCGCCGAGGTTCATGCGGCCACCTCCGTATAGCGCGCTTTCAGCAGGCCGCCCAGTCGACCGACGTCGCCGGCCCCCATGACCAGCAGCAGATCGCCGTCGGCGACCAACTCGGGCAAGACATCGACCACCTCGTCGACGGCGCCGACTCGGGTCAGGGGCAGTTCCCGACGGCGGCCGACCGCCCGTGCCAGGGCGTCCGAATCGATGCCCGCCAGCGCGGCTTCTCCGGCCGGGTAGAGATCGGCCAGCACCAGCGAATCGACACTGGAGAGAACGCGCGCGAAATCGTCGAACTGGTCGCGGGTCCGGGTATAGCGATGCGGCTGGAAGAACATCACCAGGCGGCGGTCGGGCCAGCCATCGCGAGCGGCCTGGATGACGGCCTCGAGTTCGGTCGGATGATGCCCATAGTCCTCGAATGCCAGGATTCGGCGGCCGGCCACGTCGAGCGTGCCGATCTCGGCAAAACGGCGGCCGATACCGCCGAAGCCCTCGAGGCCACGCACGATCGCCTCGGGGAAAATGCCGATCTCGCAGGCCACGGCCGCAGCCCCAAGCGCGTTGAGAACATTGTGTCGCCCGGGTTGCGCCAGGCTGACTGCGCGGGCGGAATCCTCGCCCGGCAGCCACAGGTCGAAATGCATTTGGCGCCCCTGCTGGCGAACCCCGGTGGCGCGCACGTCGGCAAGTTCATCGAAGCCGTAGGTGACGACCGCGCGCCCCACCTCGGGCACCAGTTCTGCGACATGGGCATCATCAATGCACAGCACCGCCACGCCGAAGAACGGCAGGTGATGCAGGAATTCCAGGAAAGCGGCCTGCAGCTGGTCGAAGCTGCCCTGGTAGGCGTCGAGGTGATCGCGGTCGATGTTGGTCACCACCGAAATCACCGGCTGCAGCTTGAGAAAGGAACCGTCCGATTCATCCGCCTCGGCTACCAGGTACTGTCCCTCGCCCAGTCGCGCCCCTGTTCCGAAAGCGTTGACCAGCCCACCGACAATAAAGGTCGGATCCAGGCCGTCCTCAGCCAGCAAGGTTGCTACCAGCGAGGTCGTGGTTGTCTTGCCGTGGGTCCCGGCCACGGCGATGCCCTGGCGGAAGCGCATCAACTCGCCGAGCATCTCGGCCCGCGCGATAACCGGGATCCGACGGCTGCGGGCAGCGATTACTTCGGGGTTGTCCTCGGGCACGGCGCCGGAGACCACCACGACGTCGGCATCGCCGAGATTCTCTTCGGCGTGACCGATGTGAATCCCTGCGCCGAGCTGCTCGAGCCGTGCCACCGTCGCGGAATGCTGGAGGTCGGAGCCGCTGACCTCGAAGCCAAGATTGATCAATACCTCGGCGATGCCGCACATGCCTGCCCCGCCGATGCCGACGAGGTGGATGCGGCGCGTGCGATGCATCAGCTTGGACGCCTGCGCGCGGGCGTTCATGTCGCCACCTCCAGGCAGGCACTCGCCACGGCCTCGGCGGCGGCATCCCGGGCGAGGCATCGGGCGTTGCGGGCCATGGCAAGCAGCTGCGGGCGCGTCATCGCGGCCAGGTGCTCGGCCAGCCAGCGCGCGTCGAATTCGCTCTCGCGAACGAGCCACGCGGCATTGCCGTCGGCCAGGTAGCGAGCATTGCTGAACTGGTGGTCGTCGACCGCGTATGGAAAGGGAACCAGCACTGCGGCCAGGCCGGCGGCGGCGAGTTCGGCCACGGTCAGCGCGCCGGCCCGACACACGGCCACGTCCGCCTCGGCCCAGGCGGTCGCCATATCGTCGATAAATTCAACCACTTCGCCTTCGACGCCAGCCTGCTCGTAAGCCTTCTCGGTCGCGTCGAGTTGACGACCCGCCTGGTGGACGACGCGCGGCCGGCGCGATTCGGGCAGCCGCGCAACGGCGTCGGGTAGGACCTGCGAAAAAGCGCCTGCGCCCAGGCTCCCGCCGATGACGAGCAGGCGTAGCGGCCCGTCCCTGTGCTCGAAGCGACGGTCGGGCTCGGGCAATGCGGCAATGTCGCGCCGCACCGGGTTGCCGACATGTTCGCCGCGCGGCAGGGTATCGGGAAAACCGGTCATCACGCGCCGGGCGAGCGGTCGCAAGCAGCGGTTGGTCAGTCCGGCAACGGCGTTCTGTTCGTGGATGACCAGCGGAATACCCTGAAGGCGGGCGGCAACCCCGCCCGGACCGGCCACGTAGCCGCCCATGCTGAGCACACAGTGCGGGCGATGCTTTCTAATGAGCTGCCTCGCCTGCACGACGGCCTTGATCACGCGCCAGGGCGCGGCCAGCCAGCCGGCCACTCCCTTGCCGCGCAGACCCGCGATGGAAACCCGCTCGAGCTCGAAATCGGCCGCCGGCACCAACCGATTCTCCAGCCCGCTGGGCGTACCCAGCCAGCTGACCTCGACGCCGCGATCGCGCAGCACTTCGGCCACCGCCAGGCCGGGGAAGATATGCCCGCCCGTACCGGCCGCCATGATCATCACGCGCCGGGCGCTCATACCTGCCACCCCCTGCGCCGGCGCGGCTGCTGGCGCGCCTCCATGCTCAGCTCCCACTGCACGCGCAGCACTACGCCGATGGCGGCCAGTGTCATGATCAGGCTGCTGCCGCCGGCGGAAATCAGGGGCAGCGTAAGACCCTTGGTCGGCAGCATGCCGAGATTGACGCCCATGCTCACCAGCGCCTGCATGCCGATCCACAGTCCGATACCCCAGACCAGGAAGGCCGAAAAGGGCCGTTCCTGCTGCTGCGCGTGCAGACCAATCAGGAAAATTCGGCCAACCAGCAGGGAAAACAGCACCAGGACAAACAGAATGCCGATCAACCCGAGTTCCTCGGCCAGCACGGCGAAAATGAAGTCGGTGTGCGCCTCGGGCAGGTAGTAGAGTTTCTGCACGCTCGCACCCAGCCCGACACCGTTGATCTGGCCGCGCCCGACGGCAATCAGCGCCTGGGTCAGCTGGAACCCGCTGTTGAATGGATCGGCCCAGGGATCGACAAAAGTCATCACGCGCTGCAGACGGTACGGCTCCAGCGCGGCAAAGGTAATCAGCGGCAGGCTGCTCAGCCCCAGCACGAACAAGTGCTTCCAGGCCGCACCGGCGAGCCAGATCATGCCGCCGACGATAGCGCCCAGGACCACGGCCGATCCCATATCCGGCTGCTTGAGCAGCATCGCGGCCAACAAGCCGACCAGCAGCAGCGGCTTGAGCGTCTCGAGGAAACGCGCCTGGCCCAGCTGCGGTCGCTTGGCCAGGTAGCCGGCGACGAACACGATCATCAATAGCTTGACCGCTTCGACCACCTGGAACTTGGCCAGGCCCAGGTCGACCCATCGGGTCGAGCCGTTGACCTCGTGCCCCAGCCCCGGCACGAAGGGCAACAGGAGAAGCAGCACCGACAGTGGAAAGGCCATCGGCGCGAGCCATTGCAATTGCTTGGTGCCAATAAAACGCAGAGCGACGGCCAGGCCCACGCCGACACCGATGTAGATCCCGTGCCTGACCATGAAGTGCCAGACCGAGACTGCATAGCTCTCGGCCACGGCAATGGACGTCGACGCGACCATGATGACACCCACTACGAGCAATCCCATGGTCGCCAGTACGACAACCTGATCGACACCCGCCGAAGGGGCGGCATCTCTGGCGCGGTATGCCTGTCTGACCTGTGCCATGGCGATCACCGGATCTTCATCGTGGCGAGGCCGGCAAGCACCAGCATGACGGCAATGATCCAGAACCGGACGATAACCTTCGGCTCGGGCCAGCCCTTGAGCTCGAAGTGGTGGTGAATCGGCGCCATGCGGAAAATGCGCCGCCCGGTCAGCTTGAAGGAAGCCACCTGAAGGATGACCGACAGGGTCTCGATGACGAAGATGCCGGCCATTACCGCGAAGACGACCTCCTGGCGCACTGCCACGGCCACCAGGCCCAGGGCGGCACCAACGGCCAGGGCCCCGACATCACCCATGAAGACCTGCGCCGGGTAGGTGTTGAACCACAGGAAGCCGAGCCCGGCGCCCGCCAGCGCCGCGCAGAAAATGGCGAGCTCGCCAACACCGGGAATATAGGGCATGGCGAGGTAGTCGGCGAAGATGGTGTTGCCGGTCGCGTAGGCGAAAATGCCCATGCCCGCGGCGACGAACACCGCCGGCATGATAGCCAGCCCATCGAGTCCGTCTGTGAGATTGACGGCGTTGGACGAACCGACGATGACGAAATAGGCCAGTACCACAAAGCCCAGACCCAGCGGCAGGGCGAAGTCCTTGAAGAAGGGCAGGAACAACTGCGTATTGGCCGGCACCTCCGCCGTCTGGTAGAGGAAGACCGCCACGACGAGCGCGGCCAGGGATTGCAGGCCGTACTTCCAGCGCGCCGAAAGGCCCTCGCTGTTCTTGTACTTGAGCTTGCGCCAGTCGTCGACGAAGCCGATCGCGCCGAAAGCAATGGTCACGAACAGCACGGTCCAGATGTAGCGGTTCGCCAGGTCGGCCCACAGCAGGGTCGAGATGATCAGGGCAATCAGGATCAGGGTGCCGCCCATGGTGGGCGTACCCGCCTTGGTCAGGTGCGACTCCGGGCCGAGTTCGCGGATCGGCTGGCCGATCTGACGCTCGATCATGTGGCGAATGAAAAGCGGCCCGACGATCAGCGAGACGATCATCGCCGTCAGCGCCGCCATGACGGTCCGGAAGGTGATGTAGCCGAACAGCGCGACATCGGCCATGAGCACGTGGTCGAGCAGCCAGGTCAGCATGATTCCTCCCCCTTCAGCAGTCCCTCGACGATGCGCTCCATGCCCATCGCGCGCGAGCCCTTGACCAGGCAGATCACGCCCGGCCGCAGCTGCTCGCCGAGGGCTTCGATGAGCGCTTCGTGCGTATCGAAGTGATGGGCCGGCCCATCGAAGGCGTCGGCGCTGAAGCGTGCCAGATCGCCGATCGCGTAGAGGCGGTCGACGCCGAGGTCGCGCGCCGTCTGGCCCATTTCCGCATGCAGTTGTTGGCCGCCGGCCCCGAGCTCGCCCATGTCACCGAGCACCAGCCAGCGCTCTTCGCCCGTCATCTCCGCCAGCACCTGAAGCGCGGCATAAAGCGAAGCGGGGTTGGCGTTGTAGGTATCGTCAACCAGCTGCCAGCCATCGGCGTGGCGACGGGCCTGCAGGCGCCCGGGCAAGCTCTGCATCCCAGCAAGCGCCTGCGCAACCGCCGACAGGGGCACGTCCAGCGCCACCGCGACCGCCGTTGCCGCGAGCGCGTTGCTGAAATTGTGCTGCCCGGGAAGCGCGGGCGCGAAGCTGAAATCGCCGTTCGGCGTATTGACCATCGCCGTCGAGCGCGAGAGAACGCCGGAAACGTTGGCGGCGCCGTCCCAGCCGAAACTGATGATGCGCCGCTCGCCGGCCAGCTCGCGCCACAGCGGCGCGAAGGCGTCGTCGGCGTTGATCACGGCCGTACCGCCGGCCGACAGGGCCGAGAACATCTCGCCCTTGGTGCGGGCCACACCCTCCACGCTGCCCAGCAATTCGAGATGCGCCGGGCCGGCGTTGGTCACCACGCCCACATCGGGGCCAGCGACCGAGGCCAGGTAGGCGATGTCGCCGGGGCGATTGCAGCCCATCTCGACCACGGCGAAGCGGTGCGAGGCGTCAAGGCGCGCCAGGGTCAACGGCACGCCGAGTTCGTTGTTGTAGTTGCCCCGGGTGGCGAGGGTCGGGCCCTGCGTCGACAGGATGGCGGCAACCATTTCCTTGACCGTGGTCTTGCCGTTACTACCTGTGATGCCGATGACCGACACGCCAAGGCTCTCGCGCCAGGCCCGCGCGATGCGGCCCATGGCGTCGCGCACGTCCTCGACCAATACCCGGGGCAGCGGATGATCGCCATCCCGGCTGACCAGCGCAGCGGCGGCATCGTTCTCCCTTGCCTGATCGAGAAAGTGATGGCCGTCGTGATGTTCACCCGGCAGGGCGCAGAAAAGATTGCCGGCCTCGACGCGCCGCGCGTCGTGAATCATGCCGCGGATCTCGACGTCCTCGCCGATCACGCGACCGTCGGCGATTTCCGCCAACCGGCTCAGGCTGAAGGTCATCATGCCGCCACCCCCAGCGCTTCGCGAACGCTGACGTGGTCGTCACAGGGCAGCCGCTGATTGCCAACGACCTGGTCGGTCTCGTGTCCCTTACCGGCCACCAGCACGATGTCGCCGGCGTCGCCATCGTTGAGCGCGTGCGAGATAGCCCGCGCCCGATCTCGGATTACGACGGTGCGCTCCGGTTTGTGTATGCCGGCCTGGATGGCGCGAATGATGGCCAGGCCGTCCTCGCTCCGGGGGTTGTCGTCGGTTAGCACGATCCGGTCGGCCAGGCGCTCGGCAACGCGGCCCATTTGCGAGCGCTTATCGCGATCCCGGTCGCCGCCGCAGCCGAAAACGCACCACAGGTTGCCCTCGGTCAACTCACGCGCGCTGATGAGCGCGTTCTCCAGGGCGTCGGGGGTGTGCGCGTAGTCGATGATGGCCAGCGGAGCGCCGTCACGACCGATCGGCTCCATACGCCCGGGCACGGGTTCGAGCGCCGCGAGTGCCTCAGCGATGTCCGGCGCTTTGTGACCGCGCTCGGCCAGCTCGGCCGCCACGATCAGCAGGTTCCAGAGATTGATGCGCCCGATGAGTCGCGAGTGCGCCTCGAAACGACCGCAGAAGAGGTCGAATTCGGCCGACAGTCCGTTCATATCGGCAGCGCGAAGCACCGCGCTGGCTCGTGCCTCGGGGTGAGCGGCCAGCGAGTAACCGACCACCCGCCCCGGGCCCTCGAGCTGTTCGGCCAGGACGCGGCCGAACTCGTCATCGATATTGATCAGCTTTCGCTCGCTTGCGAAGTCCTTGAACAGCCTGGCCTTGGCCGCACCGTAGGCCGCGCGGTCGGCGTGATAGTCGAGGTGGTCATGCCCCAGCGTGGTAAAGATCGTGCTGGCAAACTCAAGCCCTTCGAGCCGCCCCTGGTCCAGGGCATGTGACGAGGCCTCGAGCACGACATTGGCCACGCCCTGCCCGGCCAGATCGGCCAGCTGGCGGTAGACGCTGAAGATGTCCGGCGTGGTCAGGCGACCGGCCTGTTGCTGCCCCGGTCGCCCGCACCCGAGGGTGCCAAGCATGGCCCCATCGAGCGCCTGGGCCAGAAGCCAGGCAACTGAGCTCTTGCCGTTGGTGCCGGTCACGGCCACGAGGTCGAGCGTATCGATCGCCTCGCCCCAGAAGCGGCGCGCCAGCTCGGGCAGGCGACGGGAAAGGTCGGGAACGGCCAGTTCAGGCAACCCCAGATCATCGGGCAACGCAACGCGCCCGTCATGGGCAACCGCCACGGCGCCCCGCTCGCGCGCCTGGTAGACGAACTGCATGCCGTGGCCGGAAGCGCCGGCCAGGGCAACAAAAACATCCCCGGCCCGAAGCAGCCGCGAATCCAGGCTCAGCCCGCTCGCCATCGGCCCCTCGCCGGGCGGCAGATCGATCAACCCGCTGAAAAGATCCCGTAGTGAGAGCTGCCGCTCAGTCATGCGATTCCTCCACCCCCGCCATCAGCAGGCCGGGATCATCAGGAGGCACGTTGAATAGGCGCAGGCCGGCGGCCATCACCTCCGAGAAAAGCGGCGCGGCAACCTGTCCACCATAGTACTGTTCGCCCGAGGGGTCGTTGACCACGGCCACTGCAACCAGTTTGGGATCGGAGACCGGCGCAAAGCCGGCGAAGCTTGCGATGTAGCGGTCTCCATAACCTCCCGCGGCGGCCTTGCGGGAGGTGCCGGTCTTGCCGGCCACGCGATAACCTTCCACGCGCCCTGCCTGGCCGGTACCCTCAGGCCCGGTAACGGTTTCGAGCATGCCGGCCAGTTCCCGCGCCAGGTTGGGATCAAGCACGGAGTGGGGCGCGCTATTGTCGGCATCGGCGATGAACGTCGGCTGGTGCAGGCGCCCTTCGTCGGCGATGGCGCCCATCGCGCGGGCAAGCTGCAGGGGCGTGACCGACATGCCGTAGCCGTAGGCCAGGGTGGCCTGCTCGAGCTTGCGCCAGCGCTCGTAATCGCGCAGGACGCCGGCCGACTCTCCCGGAAACCCAGTGCCCGAGACCGAACCGAACCCAAAGCGCGAATACATGCTCCACAGGTGGCGGGCGTCCATCGACAGCACCAGCTGCACCACACCCACGTTGGAGGACTTGGTAAGAATCTCCTCGACGGTCAGTTCACCGTAGTTGCGCACGTCTCGGATGTCGTGGCCGGAGACGTTCAACACGCCCGGAGAGGTATCAACAACCATATTGCGCTGTGCGATGCCCGCCTCCATGGTGGCCGCCACGGCGAAGGGCTTCATCACCGAACCCGGCTCGAGCACGTCGGTCAAGGCCCGGTTGCGCAAGCCTTCCGACGGATGGCGTGAGCTGGCATTGGGGTTATAGGAGGGATAGTTGACCATCGCAAGGATCTCGCCGGTCTCGACGCCGAGCACAACGACCGATCCTGACCGCGCACCGAACTCCATTACCGTGGACTTGAGATCACGAAAAGCCAGGTACTGCAGCCGACGATCGATGGTCAGCTGGAGATCGCGGCCGGGGCTGGCTTCCTGGATCAGCTCGACGTTTTGAACCACCCGCCCGAAGCGGTCCTTGATCACTCGCTTGGTACCGGGGCGCCCCTGTAGCCAGTCGTTGTAGGCCAGTTCGAGGCCTTCCTGGCCGACGTCGTCGATGTTGGTGAAGCCCAGCACCTGCGCGCTGACTTCGCCGGTGGGATAGAAGCGGCGGTACTCGCGCTGCAGAAACACGCCGGGAATATCGAGTTCGCGAATCTTGTCGGCGAGGTCGGGGTTGATCTGGCGGCGCAGCCACACGAATTCGCGATTGGCGCGCTGCGTCAGGCGTCGCTCCATGTCTTCGGCGTCGGCCTCGAGCAGGCCGGCGAGCAGCGAAATATGGTCGGCGGCCTGCAACAGCTCGCCCGGGTGCGCCCATACCGATTCGACCGGTGTGGAGACGGCCAGGGGTTCGCCGTTGCGATCGAGAATACTGCCGCGAACAGTCGGGATCGACACATCGCGCAGGAAGCGGGCCTCGCCCTGGCTCTGCAGGAACTCGGCTTCCATCACCTGCAGGTTGACCGCCCGCGCCACGACGGCCACCGCCGCCAGTAGCATCAGGCCGGCGGTGATCCACACGCGTAAGTTGCCGCGGTTATTCGGTGCGTCGGTCATGGTGAAGTCACCAGGATTCGAACGTCTTCGGGCGATGCCATATCGAGTTGCTCGCGCGCCTGGCTTTCGACCCGACCGGCGTCGCCCAGCCAGGCCTGTTCGAGCTGGAGCCGACTCCACTCGACCCGGGCCGCATCGCGCTCGGCCTCGGCTTGCTGCAGGCTCACGAACAGCTGCCGCGACTCGTGTCGCAGCACCACCACAGCAATGGCGCTGGCCAGGACGGCCGCGGTCAGCACCAGCAGCAGCAGCCAGCGGATCATGTCGCCTCCCCGGCCGGCTTTTCGGCCACCCGCATGCGCGCGCTCCGGGCACGCGCGTTGCGCTCGATCTCCGCCTCGTCGGCCTGAATCAGGCCGCCGACAAGGTTCAGGCGCGGGACGAAGGTCTCCAGCGTGGGCAGGCGGCGACTGGCGGGCGGCGGCCTGGCCGCCTTCTGGAAAGCGCGCTTGACCCGCCGGTCCTCGAGCGAGTGAAAGCTGATCACGACGAAGCGTCCACCCGGCGCGAGCAGCTCGATGCCCGCTTCGAGCGCGTCTTCCAGCGCGCCAAGCTCGTCGTTTATGAAGATGCGCAACGCCTGGAAAGTACGCGTAGCCGGGTGGCGCGGGGACGGTGCACCGGGCACCGCCGCACTGACAATCGCCGCCAGCTGCGCGGTACGTCGGACGGGCGTGGCCTCGCGTTCACGCACGATGGCGCGGGCGATACGGCGGGCGAAACGCTCCTCGCCGCATTCCTTGATGATGCGGGCGATATCGGATTCTTCGGCGCGAGCGAGCCACTCGGCCGCAGACTCACCCGAATCGGGGTCCATGCGCATGTCGAGCGGGCCGTCGTGCTGGAAGCTGAAGCCGCGTTCGGGATCGTCGAGCTGAGGAGAGGAGACGCCGATATCGAGCAGCAGGCCGTCGACGCGGCCGCCGAGGCCGAGTTCATCGATGATCGAGCCGATCTCGGCGAAGTTGCCGCGTCGAATCGTCACGCGGTCGTCCCCGGCATACTTCGCCCGGGCATCGGCAATGGCCTGAGGATCTCGATCTGTTACCACCAGTCGCCCTTCCTCGCCGAGGCGGGCCAGCATGGCGGCGCTGTGCCCTCCCCGACCGTATGTGCCATCGACGTACACGCCATCGGCACGAATCCTCAACGCATCCAGTGCCGGCCCCTGCAGGACCGGCTCGTGTTCGTGGTCTCTCGGCATGGGCCTAAAGGACCAGTTGCGCCATTTCTGGCGAGGCCTGCTCCTGGATCTCGCGCTCCTCGGCAGCCCGGCGCTGATTGAGGATGTCTTCGTTCCAGACTTCGAAGCGCTGGCCCATACCCATGAAGACCGCGCGTTTTTCCAGCCCGGCCACTTGTCTGAGCGTGACCGGCAGAAGAATTCGGGAGTTCGAGTCCAGATCGAGCTGCGTGGCCGAACCCACCAGCCGACGCTGCAGACTGCGGTGACTGGCGTTGAAAGTGGAAAGGCCCATCACTTCGTCGCGGATGCGCTCCCACTCGGGATGCGGGTAGAGCCACAGGCAGCCGGCGTCGAATGCCGAGTAGGTGAGCACCAGCCGATTGCCGCATTCCGCCTCGAGATCTTCTCGATAGCGCGTCGGCACCGCGAGGCGGCCCTTTGCGTCAAGATTGATGGCGGTTTCACCAAAAAACACGGTTCGACACTCACTTCCACTCGGAATCCACTAAATCCCACAATTTCCCACTTGGCGCCACCATAGCCCTCGGGCTGCGGAGTGTCAAGGAGTTTCAGGGGGTTGGGGGTGGGGGTGGTGTTTTAGTTCTTTGGTGTTTTGGTGTTTTGGTGGTTGCGAGTCGGGTTCCGGGTTCCGGGTTCCGGGTTCCGGATCACGGATCACGGATCACGGATCACGGATCACGGATCACGGACCACGGACCACGGACCACGGACCACGGACCACGGACCACGGAAACCGGAAACCGGAAACCGGAAACCGCCAGATTGTGCGTCGGCCGCCTAGCCGACGATGCGGTAGCAGGGGGTATAAGGCTTGTCGCCGGGGAGCTTCATACGGTGCTGGTCGACGAAGCGCCGGAGCAGGTCGTCGAGGGCGCGGAGGATGGCGGGTTCGCCCTTGATCTCGAACGGGCCGTGTTCGCGGATGGCGCGCAGGCCGTCTGGCTTGACGTTGCCGGTCACGATGCCGGAGAACAGTCGGCGCAGGTTGGCGGCCATTTCGTGTACGGGCAGGTCCGGCGAGAGATCGAGGCCGGCCATGTTTTCGTGCGTCACTTCGAACGGCTCCTGGAAAGCCAGGTCGGTCTTGAGCTGCCAGTTGAAATAGAAAGCGTCATTGATGTCCACGCGCCACTGGCGCACGCGCTTCATGCCTTCGGCCATATGGCGGGCCACGGCGACGGGGTTGTCGATGATGATGTGATAGCGCTCGCGCGCGGCCTCGCCCAGGGTCAGGCCGACGAAGCGGTCGATCTCCTCGAAGTACTCGCGCGCCGATTCGGGGCCGGTGAAGACCAGCGGAAAAGGCATTTCGCCGTTCTCCGGATTGAGGAGCACGCCGAGAATGTAGAGGATCTCCTCGGCCGTGCCCACACCGCCCGGAAAAACGATGATGCCGTGACCCAGGCGCACGAAGGCTTCGAGACGCTTTTCGATGTCGGGCATAATCACCAGGTCGTTGACGATGGGGTTGGGCGACTCGGCGGCGATGATCCCCGGCTCGGAAATACCGATATAACGACCGGGCGACGTTCGCTGCTTGGCGTGTGCGATGGTCGCGCCCTTCATCGGGCCCTTCATGGCACCAGGCCCGCAACCGGTGCAGATGTCCATGCCGCGCAGGCCCAGCTGGTAGCCGGTTTCCTTGGTGTAGTCGTATTCCTCGCTGCTGATCGAGTGCCCGCCCCAGCAGACCACCATCCGGGGATCGATGTCGGTATCGAGCAGCTTGGCGTTGCGCAGGATCTCGAAGACGGTGTTGCTGATGCCGTCCGAACTGTCGAGATCAAAGTAGGGGCTGGGATGAATCTCGGTGTGGAAATAGACGATATCGCGCACGACCGACGAAAGCAGCTCGCGAATGCCGCGAATCATCTCGCCGTCGACGAAAGCGCAGCCCGGGGCGTTTTCCAGGTCGATGCGCATGCCGCGATTGACCTGGTGGACTTCGATGTGGAAATCCTTGTAGGTCTCCAGCATGCGCTCGGCGTCGTCGCCCTGCTCGCCGGAGGTGAGCACGGCCAGCGCCACCCGGCGCAGCAGTTCGCCGACCTCCTCGGTGGCATCCGAAAGGCGTGCCACTTCCGCGCGCGAGAGCACCTTGAGGCTGCGCGCCGGATAAACACTGGTCGAAATCGTCTCGCTGAGGCACTCGCCCCGCTGTTTGTCCATATAACTCATGAGGTCCTGTTTCTCTTTTCTCGTTCCCAACCGGCCATTATGACCGGTACAAAAAGAAACGGCCAGCACGCAGGCTGGCCGTTTCTCCGAGACGCCGGCCGAAGCCGGGATCTCATCCTCGTTGCGCAGATTTCTCAGAAATCATAACGCAGGGTCAGGCGGATTTCGTAGACCGAACGCTCACGGTCGGTGAACTTGGTGGGATCACCGTCGAACTCGTTGTAGCGGTACAGGCAGTCGCTGGCAGCCTGGCAGACCTGACGCGGCTGGTCGCCGGTCAGCGCAGCGGCACCGTCGATGCCGTTGGCGGCCACGTCGGCGGCCGATACGAGATCAGCCTCGACGATCGACGCCTGTCCGAAGAACGGTCCGTTGGTGTAGCGACCCCAGTCGTCGTTGATCAAGTTCAGGAAGTTCTCGATATCGAGCACCAGCTTGAAGCGGTTGTCGCCGACGAGGTTACCAAAACCCGGAATACCCGGGATTTCCTGCTGGAAGCGCAGGTCCCAGATGTTGTTCCAGTCATTGGACACCGACGAATACGGGTCGTGGATCTCACCCGTCGAAATATCGTTGTCGCGAATGTAGCTGGCGAAACCGTCCACATCAAAGCCCGAACCGTAGACCACTCGGGGGTCGCCGTTGAGGTCCGGAATGTACAGGGGCGAGTTGTCGAACGGATCCTCGCCCAGGCCGGCACGTCCGAACAGGGCATTGTTGTCGGATATGTCGTAAGCGGTGCTGAACACGTCGCCCTTGAACACGCGGCCGAAGACATCGAAGCGGGTGGCGTAGTCACCGAAGAAGGCGCGCTCGTAGCCCAGGTTGAGCTTGAACGAGTGCTCGGTCTGGAACGGCGAAGTACGCGGATCCGGATCGTTGCGATCAGTGGTGAAGAGCGCGCGCCAGTTGGAGATGCCGCGCGAGGAAGTGCCCTCGGAGACGATCTCGGTATCCTGGTGGGCGTAACTGAAGTTGAAGTTCACGCCGCTGTCGAAATACTTGGACAGGGCCACCGACAGGACGGTGCTGTTGGCGCCGCTGTTGTTGGTCAACTGGGTCAGGTTCGGAATACCCAGGTCCTCCAGATCGGCATAGATCGGACGACCGTCCGGGGCTACGCCGAGAGGGCGGGTTTCATCGAGCTCGGTCTGGGCGAGGTTTTCCCAGATAAAGCCATCGCGCGCCTCGGTGTAGAGCCATTGGGCGGTGAAACGGTAATCGTCGCCAAGGTCCAGGCCACCGATTTGGAAGTCGAAGGCCTGCTCGAAGCGCAGCGAGGTTTTCCAGTCCGACGGCGTGTCGAAGTCTTCGCTGATGTAGTCGATCGGCACGGCAGTACCCTGCGCGACCTGGTCGAGCAACTCCTGCGGCACCTGCGTGATGTCGACGTTCTGGGCATTGGCGGCAAAGGCGCCAAAGGTCGGGTTCTGGAAGGCGTTGGACGTCCACACCTTCGGATCACCGCCGGCGTAGAGACCGAAGCCGCCGCTGATGCTGGCGCGATCCCAGGGGCGCCAGAAGAAGCCGATGCGCGGCATGATCAGGTCGTTGCCGTCGATATTGTTGCTGGTGTCGACGCCGTACTGATCGAAGATCGCCTGGCTGAACTGCGGCGCATCGCTCTGATCGAAGCGCTCGTAGCGTACGCCATAGCTCAACTCGAGATCCGGGGTGACCGACCAGGTGTCCTGCACAAACAGGGCCCAGTGATCGTAGCCCCAGGCGGCGGCACCCTGCTGGGCATTGTTCGACGAGACGTTGCTGTAGAACACGTCAGCGGTGCCGTTAACGAGGGCGTCGTAGCTGTCAAACTGGAAGTCGCCGTTCGAGAACGGGACAAAGAGGTTGAACAATTCGTACTGCTGATACTCGGTCCCGAAGGTGATCAGGTGATCGCCCATGAAGTACTCGCCCGAGGCAAAGACCTGCAGACGCTCGTCGTCGAAGGCATTGGCGTGACGGAAGTTGTCGCAGCCGGCGACAAAGCTGTTGCCGTCTTCGGTCAGCAGGCCTTCGAGCGGGCTACCGGCGACGCTGTCAAGATCGAAGAAATCGAGCGAGATCTGACCGAACTGGGTGCCGGCGCGGCAGTTCTGCCCGCGGGCCTTTTCGGTATAGTTAACGCGCAGGTTGGTCGAGAAATTGTAGCTCCAGTCGGAGAACAGCTCGGCCGTGTAGGCTTCGATCGATAGCGGGATGTCGTACCAGGCCGACTCGAACTCATCTGGGTCGACGCTAACGTCACCTTCCTCAGACTTCTGGTATGTCAGCGACAGGCGTTGGGTGCTCGTGATGTTCCAGTCGACCTTGGCCAGGGTGCGCTCGGAGGTCTCCGGCACGTTGACCACCTGAGGCCGACCGCCCGGGTCGAAGCCGTAGGTGTTCTGGATGACCTGGCGAGCGGCCTCGAAGAAAGCCGGGTCGACGCCGTTGAAGTTGTCGGAGTTAGTGAAATCTTCCGGGGCGGCGTTCTCGTATTCATCATAGGACACGAAGAAGAACAGCTTGTCCTTGATGATCGGGCCGCCGAGGGTCATGCCGTATTCTTTCTCCTCGAAGGTGCCCGGATCGAACTCGCCACCGTCATAGTCGGTGCCGATCATGCCGTCGTCCTGGTAGGCGTAGTAGAGGGAGCCGTCGAATTCATTGGTGCCAGACTTGGTCACCACGTTGACCAGGCCGCCCGTGAAGCCGCTGGAGGTTACGGAGTAGTCGGAGGCAACCAGCGTGGCCGACTCGACTGCGTCAAGGTTGATCGGCGAGCGGCTCGTCGCGTACGTACCGTCGGACAGGCCGAAATCGTCTTGCTGAAGCGAGCCGTCGATGGCGAAGGCGTTGAAGCGCGGGTTCACGCCGCCCACCGACATGATGCCGACTTCCTCGGTCTGCACAAGCGGATCGCGGGCGAGCGTGGAGATCACATCACGGTCAGCGCTGGGCTGGTTCTGGATATCGCGGGCGCTGAAGGTCGAACCCACACCGTTGTTGAGCGCCGTCGCCTCGGAAATCGCCGTGCCCACCACCTGGATGGAGCCCAGGTCGCGGTTGGCTTCACCGAGTGTAAAGACCAGGGGGTCCTGCGAACCGGGTTCGAGGAAAATGTCGCTCTCCTGCTCTCCCTCGTAGCCTTCCGCCTGAACGGTGATCTGGTAGGGGCCGCCGACGCGGAGGCCACTGCGGAAGAAGCCGCCGGAGTCGCCGGTCACCGCTTCGGAAACCGTCCCGGAAGGAAGGTGAAGAATCTGGACCGTTGCACCGGATACGGCGCTGCCGTCCTGGGCGGTCACGCGACCACGAATATCGGCGGACGTGCTCTGGGCGTAGACGTCGGTTGCCGGCAGGCTGACCAGCGCCAGCATACCGCACACCATGAACGCCGACCAGACGCGCGCAAGCCGCGAAAAGCCTACAAATTTCATGAACTTACTCCATTGGGTGACATTTAAGGATCCGATCCACTTCAAGACACGACGCGCAGCCCGTTGCCTTGACGAGTGCCGTGCATTCTAGAAACCCTCAGTGACAGCGGGATTACAACATTTTAACTTTCCCGCAACAGCGGGACAACTCCAATAGGCGGGGCGAACCAACGCGGTCCGTGATCTACCCCTCCGATTCCCTCATCCTCTATCTCGGCGCGGCGCGCCCGGCCCATTTCGGGCAGAATTCGAGCCAGCGTCTCGCCCGGCAACTATACCCCCATTGACCGGCCGATTCGACCGAAACCCAACCCGCATAGGGTGCTGCGGTCGGCGACAAGCGCTTCGTGCGATGGAGGGCTTGCCACCCTCCCGGAGTTTTACTAGAATGGCGGGCTTCGTCGGGGTGTAGCTCAGCTTGGTAGAGCACTGTCTTCGGGAGGCAGGAGTCGCTGGTTCGAATCC
>JAXHNG010000004.1:0-43844 GCA_034520805.1 Lysobacterales bacterium
TTCGATATTCAGCCACCCAGCCTCGATAGCCGCGGTCGTGCAAGTTCGGTGCGCCCCAGTAACGCTTGCGCTCTTCGACCTCGCCGTTTGCGATCAAGTGAGCTACGTGGCCCTTGAGAGCCCAGTAGCCGTTCTCGTCTACCAACGCCTGGTGCATGTGCGGCCAGTCGCGCGGGCCTTCTGCAAGCTCGCGGCGGATGGCGGCGAACAGGGCCGGGTCGAACGGGCGCCATATCGGGTTGAGCCAGTTGCAACCCCACGGCTCCGGCCACCCGTCGCCATTCGGTGGCACGTGGGTGAGGCGCGCTGTGGGGCGGGTCTCGGTCAGGAGGTCGAGTTGGGTCACGAGCTTTTCCCCTCAGGGCTGGTCAGCCGCTCGGCCAGCGCGAGGATGTCGCGGCCTGGCTCCGAGTCGCGCGTGACGCTCTCGCCTTCTTCCAGCAACTCGGCGGCGTCGAGCACGGCATCAAGCAGCTGGCCGGCGGATCGGATGAGACGGCGTGTGTCTGCCTGGCTCATTTCTCTGCCCCAAAGGGCCATCGGGTCGTGGATTCGTCCGTTCATTCGTCCTCGTCCTCGCATTGCTCGCAGCCCGGGTGGTCCGGGTCGTTGCACTGGGGGTGCGCGTCCAGTTGGCGCTGGTAGCGGCGCTGGTGCAGCGTCTCGGCGCGCAGTTCGGCTCGCTCGTCTTCGTAGTCGTCGACTATTTCGGCGTGGGCGAGCATTACGCAGCCTCCTTGCCCGTCACGTGCTCGATCAGTTCGTTGATCGCCTCGCCGATGTCCGGCGCGACCAGCGGCACCAGCCGACGCATGGCCTCGATGCGGTAGTCGTCGTAGGGCAGGGGCTGGATGCCGGTCTTGCTGGCGGACTCCATGCGTTGGATGGCGCCCTCGACCACCCCGAGGCCTCTGCGGGCAAGTTCGGCGTAGGCGGCCGTGTCCGCAGTTGGCGGCTGGCATTTAGCGTCACCATTGCTGGATGCCATCGCTGCACCCGAGTCGCAATCGTTGTCCGGGTGGTCCGCAACGGCTACTGCAGGCTCGTCGTCCTCCACGCCGTAGTGCTCGCCGTCGTTGCCGTTCTGCCCGATCTGGTCGGCGCGCTGCTCGTCGTAACTCGGCAGGTCGGTCAGGTCGCCTAGCCACTCGTGCTCATTAGGCTGCCCCGAGGCTGTCTGGTGGGTCTGCACCTTCTTGGTGGCGCGCAAATCGCGCAGGGCATTGCTGACGGATCCTTCGGACAGGCCGGTCGCATCCATTAGGTGCCGGGCGCTGGCCTTGCGCGCCTGGCGAATGGCGCGCTCGACCTTGACGACGGCTGTCTCGGCGCGGGCCTGTTCTTGGCGTGCCGGAATCTGCGGGCCGCGGTAATCCTTCATCGGCCCAGTAGCCGGTCGCGCCTGGCGGGCTTCGAGGTCGCTCATGCGGCACCTCGCTTCACCAGGTGGCGGTGGGCCGGGTGGATCCGGACCGGGCAGCCGCACTCGAGGCGGCGGGTGTTGTAGTAGTGCGCCAGGCGGCTCCGGTTGCGGGCGGCCTCTTCGGCGCGGCGCTCAATTTCTGTGCTGATCGTTTTCATGTCGATCGCCTCGTGTTGTGTGTTGGCCCATCGGGGATCGCTCGATGCAGGCAAGCGATCTCGGATGGGCCCGGCGGCGCCGGGCGGTTGGTTAGGCGGTAGGTTCTTAGTGCAGACGCTGCTTGAGCAGGTAGCCCTCAAGCGGCCAGATCTTGTCGACAGCGTTTTGGCGAGCGATCTTTCGGCCGATCTCCTCGTCGAAGTTTTCCGGGCTGGCACACGCGCTTTCGCCGGTGACGGTGAATCCGTTTTCGAGGATCAGCACGCAGAAGGTGAGCAGCGGGAGCGCTGTGGCGCTGTGGCGGCTTGGGGTAGAGCCCTGGTGGACCGCGTCGTGGCTGTGATATGCGCCTAATGCGCCTTCTTCTGCTGTGAAGAAGTGCTGGCTTACGATTTTCTTCTCGATATGGCCAGGCGTGATACGCGGCGCATTCAGGCCCTTGTTTTGGATTTCAGATTCGATGGCTTCGTCGGTCATGTCTTGCTCCTGTGGTTGTTAGGTGCCGGGATTAAGCGCCCGGCCGCGATGCTTGGCTGTCGCCGCATCTGTTTGGCGGCCCTCGCCGGGGGCACATAGGGACTTGAAGCAAACGGTTCAAGAAAACCCAGGCGAGGGCCATTGGTGATGCGTTGCCGCATCGGTGGAATGGTCTGGTAGCACCCCGAGCCCGCGTCGCCCGCTGCAACGGCCATACGGACACGAGCAAACCACTCCCCGATACGTCCTCGCCCGAAGGCGAGGGGCCGGGCGTTACACCAGGTCGTCGGCGGTCTCGGGCTCGAGCTCTTCGAACTCGTCGGCTGCGGCGGCGCCACCACCGGCGAAGGCCTCGCCGTCCTGCACGAACTGGATGCCGCGCAGCTGGGCGTTGATACGCTTGCCGTAGTTGTTGTCCTGTGCCCAGAGCTCGATCGAGGCGTTGACGTAGCAACCGGCGTAGGGACGGCCGTCGCTTTCGGCGAGCGGGGTGCGGTCACGGTCGACGACGGTCGGGCGCGTCTTGGAGCGGGCCGAGACGTACTGATTGCCCGGGAAACCGTCGTAGTCCGCCTTGGTGTCGCCGTCGTGCAAGGCCAGCTTGTCGGTGCTCTTGAGCTTGGTGAGTACGGCATCGGCCTTGGCGCCCCACTTGTCCTTGGCGACCTGCTCGATGGCCTCGTCGAGCTTGGCGAGATCCTTGGCGTTGGCCGTGGGGTCGAGGATCAGGGCAGCGGAAAAGGCTGGCTCACCTTCGCCGTTGACGGTCTTGGCCTCGAACATGGCCGGGAATGCGAGTCGGGTGTTGGTCAGCATGACTTTCATGGGTCAGTCCTCTTTGAAGTGCTGTGGGTATTGGCGTTTGATCCGTGCCGTGGCCTTGTCGATGGCCTTGGCGCGTGCCTGCGGATCGTCAGGCGTGTTGGGTGTCTGTGCGGCCCGTTGCAGTGCCTGGGCGGCCGCGAGCGGTAGCACGCGGGCGACTGGCGGTTGCTTTTTCGGGTTCACGACACGTCCTCGAACTCGGCGGCCGAGGCGACGGCGGTGACCGCCGGGCGCGGGTCGTCGGCCGGGGCCAGGGTGGGCTCGCCCTCTGGCTGGTGGATCTGCGACTTGACCTTCTTCCACCGCCGCGGGTTGCTCTTGAGCAGCTTTGCGATCTGCGTGGGCGTGTGGAGCGTCATCTTGTACATCTCGTCCTTGCGCAGCCGCATGGCCTTGAGCGTGTCCTCGACCTCGTCGGGGTCTTTCCACTGGCGGGCCCCGCGCCGACCGCGCACGGCCTTGAAGCCGGGGAGCTCACCGCGCTGGGCGCGTTCCAGGGCCGTGGCCTTGACGGTGCGGGCGAAGTCCTCGATCAGCCCGAGGTTCGGGACGATCCGCGCCAGCTGCTCGTCGGTCAGGGCGTCCGGCTCGGGCGTGGTCGGTGCCTCGCCGGTGAGGTCCTCGAAATCACCGACGGTCAGCTCGGCGACGAACCGGGCGCGAGCTGCGCAGTCAGCCTTGGCTTTGCAAAATCGGCACTGCGACTCGCCCGGGTAGAGCGGCGCGTCCGGCTTGAGCGCGGCCTGCGCCCCGGCGCGGAACTCCAAGGCGAGTCGATAGAGCTCCTCGATCTCGAGCTCGGCCTCGCTGACGTGATCCAGGCGCGGCTGGTGAATGACCATGCGCACTCGATTGAAATCACCGAGCAGCCCGAACTCTTCCGCCGCGCCCAGCCCATAGAGCTGGGTTTGCGTGTTGCCCGGTGCGTCGACGCGCACGCCCAGGCCCCACTTGAGATCAATCACGGTGATCTGATCGGTGTGCAGGATCACGACGTCGCTGGTGCCGAACTGGTCGGGCACGTCGATCGCGCCGGAGTAGTTGACGCGCTGCTCGACGAGCAGCTCGCCGCCTTCGGCCTCGCGGCGTACCAGGTCGAGGTAGCTCTGCAGGATCGGCGCGTCTTCCTCGGTCGCTTCGATGCCGTTGAACACGCGGCCGATGTAGGCCTCGGCGTCCTTGCCCTCGAGCAGACAGGGGGCTGCCCAGTCGTGGCGCGAGGTGCCGAGCGCTGCGTCCGGGCCGCTGGTGTCGGGGTAACCCTCTTCCATGCGCAGCGAGCCAGGGCAGTTCAGCCAGCGATGCGAACCGGAGGCCGAGAGCTTGGCGTGGGCTTGTGGGCTGGTGGCTGTCATGCCGCGCGCCCCTTGACCACGCTGCTGGCCCGGTCGATGAACTCGGCCCACTTGGCTTCGGGCAGGTCCGTGGCCTTGGCGGCGTCCATGTCGCTGAGGATGTCGACCAGCTCGTCGCGGTGCGCCTTGACCAGGGCGAGGGCGGCGGCGCGCACGTCGTCGATGGTCGGGCCGGCCGGGGCGTCGGGCGTCGGGTCGGTGTTCTCGGTGACCGGCTCTGCCTTGGCCTCGACCTTGGGCGGGTCGGGCAGGGTTTTGTGCTCGGTGCCCGGGGGCGTGGAGAAATCCGGCTCGTCGTGGACGGCCTTTTCTTTCCGGTAGGCGTTGGCACCCAGCGTGGCGATCAGGTCGCGTACGGCCTGGGTGTTTTCCTGGATGGCGGTCTCGAGTGTCATGGGCGTCACCTCGTTTGTTCGTGGGTTACACGTTGTTTCCGTGCTTGAGTGCATCCTAGGTGATGCGGTTGTACCACGTCAAGGGTGATCGCGTTAAAAAGTTCAAATAAAGTTAAACCAAGGGCGTAAAAAAGCCCGCGCAATGACTGCCAGTCGCCAGAGTTTCGCTTGCGTCGCCTCGTTTGACGGCCTGCTGGGCCTTAGCGACGCGAACTCCGCGACAAGATTGGGGGAGACGTAGTCGATGTCGATTTTGCGCCCGGTGTTCCAGGGGTCGATCTTTTGGCTGACACGATCCTTTGCTCCGTCTGGCAGCTTGGAGATCACCTTCTCTTCGAGACTTGTTCGGGTGACCGGGAACGTTGACTCTACGAAACCGAGCGTTTCGTAAACCTTGTCTTCCTCTTTAACGATCTCCTCGTTGTGGCGCATCTGGCCCTCGCCAGTTGCTAGCCACCGGTACGAAACGAACAGCGCGCGAGCCATTTCCTCTATCCGATCGTCCCGGGGCCGGGTTATGCCCGCCAGCCACTTGTTCACCGATTGGGGGCTGACACCGACTTTTCTAGCCAGCTCGCTTTGGTTCAGGTGGCGAAGCTCAAGCGATGCGGCCAGGCGCTCTGAAAAGTCCCACGGTTCATCTTGTTCATTGTTCATAGCCTCACTCCTTTGGGGGCGTACAACCCTCTGAGTATTGAGCGAACACTATCAGAGGTGCAACCAAGTCCAGTTGAAATGTTGCGCCCCTGGTTTAACCCGTGGTACAACCGCAACACCAATTTAGGGTTAAACGAGGGTGATATGTCTCAAGACGGAAGTGCAATCTCGCGAGCGATCCACCATGCCGGGGGCCAGGTGCTGCTCTCGCGGGCGGTCGGCGTGTCGCAGCAGGTGGTGAGCAAATGGAACGTGCGCGGCTGGGCGCCGGCGGATCGGGCGGATGCCATCGCCAAGGCGACAGGCTGGGCGGTGCGCGCCGACGATCTGCGCGCTGATGTGCCGCGTTAGAGTCCACCTGATCCACTGAAACGATAAAGACGAGAACGCCGCATGAAAGTTATCGAGACGAGATACAAGGGATTCCGATTCCGCTCACGCACGGAGGCCCGCTGGGCTGTTTTCCTCGACGCGCTGGGTATCGCCTGGCGGTACGAGCCGGAGGGGTACGTCCTGCGCGACGGCGCCCGCTACCTGCCTGACTTCTGGTTGCCGGAGGCCGGCGCCTGGTTGGAGATCAAGGGGGGTGAGCCAACGCGCGAGGAACGCCGCAAGGCGGTACTGCTTTCCGATGGGTCGAAGCACCCCGTCTACATCGTTTCGGGGCTTCCCTACTGGATGGCCGGGGCCGATCTTGTCGGAGCGCAGTACATGTTGTGTCTTGGGGAGAACTCGGCCGCGCCGGAGAACGAATCAGCCATGTCGATGATCGACTTCGAGCGCATGACCGCGCCGGAGTTCTTGAAGAAGAAAGGCTTCGACCCGGCGGATTACGGATCGTGGCTGGCGGCAGACGTGGCCTATTACGAGGAGCGGCACGGTGAGGAACATCCGTACCGGTTTCCGGAGGGGTTTGCCGTGAACGGCGGTTTGCTGCCCGGTGTCCTGGGAGGGACGTCTGACCGGGACCGCCTCGCCGCCCTGCGCAAAATGCACAGCGCTCGTTTCGAGTTCGGCGAGGGAGGGCTGTCCGTATGAGCCACGAGTTCAAGGAACGAGGCCGCGCGCTCATTGACCTGGGCTATCTGATCACCCCGACATGGCCCGACAAGAAAAGCCCATCACCGGATGGTTGGCAAAACTTGCGGCTCGACGCAGCGGGCTTTGAGCGGATGCTGACCAGTGGTTTCACCAACACCCGCCGCCGGGACAACAGCACCTATCACGTTAATCCGTCGAGCCACGGGGTCGGCGTTCTGTGCGGGGTAGGGCCGACACCCGTGGCCGCGGTGGATGTGGACACGACTGACTCGGCACTGGCGGCGCGTTTTGCCGACTGGTGCGAAGAACATCTTGGCTTTGCACCCGCCCGGGTGGGGCAGGCACCGAAGACGCTGTTGCTCTACCGCGCGGCAGAGCCTGGTTGGCGCAAAACGACGAGCGCGTGGTTCAAGGACAGTGCCGGGGACAAGCACCGGCTTGAGATCTTGGGTGACGGCCAGCAGTTCGTCGCCCACGCCGTGCATCCGGGCACTGGGCAGCCTTACGAGTGGGTCGACATCGTCGGCGGTATCGAGGCGTTCCGTGCCGGGGATCTGGAAGTGGTTACCTTGGAGGAGGTGGCGGCCGCGGTAGCGAACTTTGAGCGCATGGCGATCGAGGCCGGGCTTGAGAAGGCGAGCGGCACCAAGAGCCCGGCCCCCGCCGCGGCATTGGACGACGACCCGTTCGTGGGCATGGAGCCCGCTGTCGGTGTCGATTTGGTTCGAGCTCGTGAGCTGCTGCAGTGGGCCGACCGCGAAGATTACGACGAGTGGCTTGTCTCGGGCATGGCGCTGCACCACGAGTTCGAGGGTTCTGACGATGCGCTCGACGTATGGGACGAGTGGAGCAGTGAGGCCGCCAACTATGCCGGACGCGATGACCTCGAGTTCCGCTGGCGCGGTTTCGGACGGAGCGGCCATCGGTCGACGACCATGCGCACCTTGCTCATGTGGGAGAAGGACCGCCGGGCCGTGGCCCAGCACGATGCGAGCCTAGAATCCCGTGACGAGATCAAGACGCTGGTGCAGGAGTGCGAAGATTCGATTGCGCTGCTTGGGTCGATCGCGCTCAGGGTCGGGCACCTGGCGACCGATCGCGCTTTGCGTGCCGAGGCCGAGGGGTTGGTCCAGGCGCGGTTCAAGGAGCTTACCGGTGTGCGCCCCGGCATCGACAAGGTGCGGGCGGCCATGCGCCCGGAGCCGGTCAGCACCGGCGTTATCCCCCGGCGCCAGTTCACGGAGATGGGCAACCGCGACCGGATGCTCGACCGATACGGTAGCGGCTTGATGTACGTGGCCGAAATGGGCGCGTGGTACGGCTGGACCGGTTCGTATTGGCGGCAGGCCAGCGAGACGGAGGTCAAGGCGCTCGCCCAAGAGACGATCAGCCATCTGCCCCAGGAGTCGGAGGACGTGCCCGCATCCGAGCGCGAGGCGTTCTTCAAGTTCGTGGCGCAGTCCCAGCGGGCGAACATGATCAAGGCCATGGTCGACCTGGCCGGGTCGGATCGCCGAATCATGGTGCGCGCCGAGCAGCTGGATCAGGATTCGAATCTCTTGTGCTGCGCGAATGGCGAGGTCGACTTGACCAGCGGTGATTTGCTGCCGTCGACGCCTAAGCACCGCCTGACCCGAACCACCGGGATCAAGTACGACGAGACGGCGGATTGCCCCTTGTTCAAGAAGACATTCCTCGACGTCTTCGAGGGCGACGAGGCGATGGTCTCGTTCTTCCAGCGGTTGGTGGGGTACACCATCCTCGGCAGCCCGAAGGAGGACGTGCTGGTGATCCCCTACGGCACGGGGGCGAACGGCAAGAGCACGGTCATTGGTGCGATCCGCGATGCGCTGGGCCAGTACGCTCGCACCGCCGGCGCCGAGACCTTCCTGTCGGATGGCAAGGCCGGCTCGAACAGCGGCGGGGCCCGCGAGGACGTGTTGCGCTTGCGCGGGGCGCGGCTGGTCTACGTCTCCGAGCCGGACGAGGGCAGCGAGCTTAAAGAGGGCCTGGTCAAGGCCATGACTGGCGGCGAGCCGATGCCAGCGCGGGGCCTGTACCAGCGCAGCACAGTCGAGGTGGTTCCCACCTGGACGGCGTTCATGCCCACCAACCACCGCCCGATCATCAAGGGCGACGACCATGCGATCTGGCGGCGGCTGCTGCCCATCCCGTTTACCAAGAACTTCGACAAGGACCCGACGGTGCGCAAGGACCCGGATCGGGCGGACAAGCTGCGCGCGGAGCTGCCGGGCATTCTCCGCTGGTGCGTCGAGGGGGCGATCGCCTACCGGAGAGAAGGACTCAACCCGCCGGCGGCCGTTAAGCGTGCGCGCGAGGCCTACCGGGCGGACATGGACCTGTTGAGCGATTGGCTCGAGGAGTGTTGCGAGGAAGGGGCGGGCCTGGTCGCTTCGAACGCCGATTTGTGGGCGAGCTGGGAGGACTACGCGCGGCGCAACGGACTATCGGCGTACATCCGAAGCAGCCGGGCGCTATCGCGCCGACTCGCAACACGATACGAACCCGTAAAAGATTGCGAAGGATTACGCGGCCGGGGGTTCGTCGGAGTTCGGGTGATTGACGTGCTTACGCTGTGAGCGCGTTTTCTTTTGCGTGTTTGCAATTAATAACGTTTTTAGCTGCGACGGTAGCGACGATAAATGGCCAATTTTATAAAACTTTCCTTACGTAAGCGTATGAAAAAGTTTTCAGAAAAAGACCTTAAAACGTCGCTACCGTCGCCCGTAAATTATTGCGTACTTGTTACCAGCTTTTTCGTGATTTTGTACACGAACGCGGAGACCAACGGCGGCAGGAATACCCACAGCCAGAACTGGAGCCATTCGTCGTCCCGCATGTCGGACAGATCGCCGTATGGCTTTATCAGGAGGAAGTATGTGAATACCAGAACCGCCCAGGTGCCAAGGATCGTCAGTCGTGGCTTGGCCCAGCGAATGGACGAGCTCAGGGGCCGTTGCTTTTTGTGTGAGGCAATTACGTCATCGCTCGGGCCGGATGGCTCCCACCGCTTTCGATTGGCTTCCCGGGCAGCTTTAGCGGCACGTTCGCTTTCCCATTTCAGCCGGTCTCTCTCGGTCGGGTCTATCCATTCGGGATTGGGCTTTTTGCTCTGCGTTTTCAACACGTCGGCTAACCATAATGCGGCGCCGACTAGTGCGGTCCCGAGGAGCACTAGGAGCCCCAGTAATGTTTCATCCATGGTTTTTCGCCTCCTCCTTTTCGTTTTTCTTCGCCGGCCGCAGGAGCCACCAGGTGGCGAGTACCGCGACGGCGGTCAGTGGGTCGATGGTTGGCTCCATACCTCGCACCTCCAGTTGACGATGAAGCGACCGATGAGAACGCCAGCGATCAACGGCCCCCACAGATCAGCAGCGGATTCGTTCTGCGGACCAATCACCAGGTGGAACCCGAGGACAAGCACGGCGGACAAGACCCACAGGGAGAAGAACAGAGACACCACCTCGCCGGTCGGCAATTTTGTGTCGGCGCTTTTCCACACACCGAAGTACGCGCCGATGAATGCCAAGAGCGCTATCGGGAAGGAGAAGCCGGCGTAGTAGGCCAATAGGTCCATGGAGCACCACTTTTCGAATGAGTTCACAACCGATTGTAGAGGAGGACGGGCGATGCATCGGGATATCGGGGTGAATGCGCGCGGATTGCGTGTTGGGGAGGACCACCCGAATTCGGTACTGACCGATACGGAGGTCGAGTTGATGCGCCGCTTGCACGACGAGGGCATGAGCTACACGTCGCTGGCGGAGAAGTTCGAGGTCTCGAGGCACTGCGTTGGTCGGATCTGCCGGTACGAGCGTCGGGCCGAGCCGGCGTTGCGGACGAAACGGGTGCACGTACCTACCGCCTAACGCGCTTTACTGGCGCGCATGACTACGAAGCGCACCAGTACTAGCACCAAGACGAAGGCCAAGCGCCCGCGCGGTGGGCAGACGACGTTCACCTGGCCGGTGGCGCACAAGATCTGCGACCGAATGGCGAAGGGCGAGACGCTCCGATCGATTTGCCGCGACAAGGGCATGCCACCGGCGTCGACCGTGCGCCAGTGGTTCGTCGACGACCGTGAGGGCTTCGCCGCTCATTACGCGCGAGCGAGAGACGCCGGGCTCGATGCCATGGCCGACGAGCTGCTCGACATCGCCGACGACGGGGCGAACGACTGGATGGAGAAGAACGATCCGGATAATCCCGGCTACCAGTTCAATGGCGAGCACCAGCAACGCTCCCGACTGCGCGTTGATACGCGCAAGTGGTACCTGTCGAAGCTCGCGCCCAAGCGCTACGGCGATCGCTCGTCGCTCGAGCTGACGGGCGCGAACGGCGGGCCGGTCTCGATCAACGACACCGAGCGCGCCTCGCGCCTCGCCGGGCTGCTCGCCCTGGCCAACCAGCGCAAGGCAAAGCAGGAGGGTGGTGATTCGGGCGACCAGGAGGGCGGTGAGTCGTGAAAGTCGATGAAGTCGAGGACCTGCTGCCCTACCTGACCGAGGAGGAGCAACGCGAGATCGACAAGTTGCTCGCCAGCGCGCCGATCTGGACGCCGCTACCCGGCCCGCAGACCGCGGCCTATCTCTCCGAGGCCGACATCGTGGGATATGGAGGGGCCGCTGGCGGCGGGAAGGCACTCGCCTCTGACACGCCGATCCTCACGCCCTACGGCATGCGAGCCATACGAGACCTACGCGTCGGGGATTCTGTGCTCGCGGCTGACGGCACGAGAACGCAGATCATCGGCGTGTTCCCGCAAGGCGTGCGACCGCTTTATCGCGTCACTTTTCAGGATGGCGCATCGCTGTTGGCGGACGCGGAGCACCGTTGGAATTACTGCGTCGCGCGCAAAGGCAAGTGGCGCAAGAGCGGTCGCGATTGGAAGGTGGGCACGACGGGCCAACTCGCCGAGATGATGGACGGCGGGCGTCGATTGCTCATCCCGACCTGCGAGCCGCTGCGGTTCACAAAGTCATACCGGAAGCCGCAACGGCAGATCGACGCCTATGTGCTCGGCCTGCTTTTGGGCGATGGGTACACCGCGCAGCACGGACCGGGGGCGAAATGGTCCTTCGCCACGGAAGACCCCGAACTGCTCGCGGCGCTACCAGGCGAGTGGGTTTACGACAGCGGGTGTAGCTACCGGCTCCGCGGGTCATGGCGCGTGGTCCTGCAGAGCGAGTTCGAACGGATGGGCCTCGCCGGCTGCAAGGCGGCTACGAAGTTCATCCCGGAGCCGTACAAGTGGGGCTCCGTGGCGGATCGCTGGGCCCTGCTGCAGGGGCTGATGGATACAGACGGCACGGCGGCCGACGGCAAGGCGTATTTCTGCTCTATCAGCAAGCGACTGGCCGAAGACGTGCAGTGGTTGGTCCGCACCCTTGGTGGGCGGGCCACGATGACGTCGCGCGTTCCGACATGCACCAATGGCCCGACCGGTTCTGCCCAAGGCGCACAAGCGTGGCAGGTCTACGTTCGGCTGCCCGATAACGCCGACGCGTTCCGTCTCGAGCGGAAGCGCGCGCTGGCGAAATGCGACAAGCCAGTGAAGCGGCGCATCGTGTCCATCGAACGTGAGGGAGAGGGCGAGGCTGTCTGTATCGCCGTCGACCACCCCGAATCGCTGTACGTGGCGGGCGACGGGTGCGTCGTCACCCACAACACCGACCTTGCTTGCGGAAAGTCGCTCACTCGCCACCAGAAGATCCTCATTCTGCGCCGCGAGGCGACGCAGCTCACCGGCATCATCGACCGATTCACCGAGATACTCGGCAGCCGCGAAGGGTTCAACGGCGCCGAGCGCATCTGGCGGCTCGAGGGACGGCAAATCGAGTTCGGCTCGACGCCCAATCTCGACGACTGGAACAAGTACCAGGGCCGGCCGCACGACCTGCTGGTGTTCGACGAGGCGGCCAACTTCCTTGAATCACAGGTGCGAGCGCTGCTCGGCTGGCTGCGCTCGACCGACCCCAAGCAGCACTGCCAGGCGCTGCTCACGTTCAACCCGCCGACCACGGCCGAGGGCCGGTGGATCGTCGACTTCTTCGCCCCGTGGCTGGACCGCAAGCACACCAACCCGGCCGAGCCGGGCGAGCTGCGCTGGTTTGCGATGGTCGATGGCGATGAGATCGAGGTCGATAGCGGCGAGCCTTTCGAGCATGGCGGCGACACGATCCAGCCGACCAGCCGTACGTTCATCTCGTCGCGCATCGCCGACAACCCGTTCCTGATGGGCACGGGCTACATGAGCACGCTGCAGTCCCTCCCCGAGCCGTTGCGCAGTCAGATGCTGCACGGCGATTTCAACGCCGGCATGGAAGACGACCCGTGGCAGGTGATCCCGACCGCCTGGGTGGAGATCGCGCAAGCCCGCTGGCGCCGACCCGACAAGCTCGAGCCGATGGACTCGCTCGGCGTGGACGTGGCCCGAGGCGGGCGCGACCAGACCATCATCGCCCGGCGCCACGGCATGTGGTTCGACGAGCCACTCGCCTACGCGGGCAAGGCAACGCCCAACGGGCCGGACGTGGCGGGGCTGACCATCGCCGCCAAGCGGGACGACGCGGTGATCCACATCGACGTGATCGGTGTGGGCTCGTCGCCTTACGACTTCCTCGAGGATGCGCGCCAACAGGTGATCGGCGTCAACGTGGCCGAATCGCCAGTGGGGACGGACAAGTCGGGCCGGTTGCGCTTTCGCAATCTGCGCGCCGAGTTGTGGTGGCGCTTTCGCGAGGCGCTGGACCCGGCGAACAACACCGGCATCGCACTACCGCCATCGCGCGAGTTGCTGGCGGACCTGTGCGCACCGACGTGGGCGCTGTCCGGCTCGACCATTCAGGTGGAAAGCCGCGAGGACATCGTCAAGCGCATCGGCCGCTCACCGGACTACGGCAGCGCCTACACCCTCGCCCTGCTCGACACGCCCAAGCGGGACGTGATCGCGGCGATGGGCCAGCCCAGCGTCAAGGACTACGACCCCTACGGCTGAGCATGGTGCACGTACCGCGCAAAGTTCGCGCGAGACTCGCCGGCATGAGCACGACTATCCGACCTTGCCGCGTGGCCGACATCGAACAGGCGCCGAACATCGACGCGCTTGTGTCGGCCTATGTCGAGGAAGCCGGCGTCCCGGAGATGGGGCCGGGCAATCCGCAGTGGGGGCAATACCACGAGCTCGAAGCCGCGGGGGTGCTGCACTGCTTCGCCGCGTGGGACGACGAGACGCTCGTGGGCATGTGCTTTGTGCTGATCTCCTCCGTTCCGCATTTCGGCATTCCGTTCGCATCGCTCGAGACGTTTTTCGTTGCCAAGACGCACCGCGCTGGCGGGGCCGGGCTGCGCCTGTTGCGCGCCGCCGAGGACCTGGCACGTAGCCACGGGCTCAAGCACGTCATGGCGACGGCGCCGGCGGAAAGCGCCCTGTCTGTCGTGCTGCCACGACGTGGCTACCGCGAGTCGAATCGCGTCTACCTCCGGGTGCTCGGCGATGAGTGAGTTGGCGGCCGTCGACCTCAAGCCCCTTGACCAATCGGCCCTGGCGTCGACGCGGGAGATCGAGGCGGCGCTCGCGGGGATGCCGCAGCTCGACCTGCGCACCGACCACCTGCTGCACGCCGGCATGTACGCGCGGACGCTGCACATGCCCGCCGGCGCGGTGGTCACCGGGGCACTGACTACGTGCGACACGGTCCTGGTGATTCAGGGCCATTGCTGGCTGCACACCGGGCAGGACGCGATCGAGATCAATGGGTATCGCGTGTTGTCCGGCCTCGCCGGCCGCAAGAGCATCTGCCGGACCATAACGGACACCAAGGCGACGATGCTCTTCCCGACAAAAGCGACTTCGGTGGCCCAGGCCGAGGCGGAGTTCACAGACGAAGCGGACCGGTTGATGTCCCGCAGATCTTTAGAGGTGAAACCATGAGTGGAGCAGTAACAGCCGTCGCATCGGTGGCTATCAGCGCGTACTCCGCCTACTCGTCGAAGCAACAGGCGGAGAAACAAGAGGACGCGGCCCAAAGAGCGAATCAGCTAGCGAGGAAGCGAACACAGACCGCCGAGAAGCAGGCGGAGGAAGCGATGAACCGGCGCAACCAGCGGAGCGCCAGCGCTGGCGGTGCGGCTGCCGGCTCCCGCCAGGCCGGGCAGGCTGGGTCAGGCAGCACCATGCTGACCGGGCCGAAGGGCGTGGAGCAGGACAAGCTCGCGCTCGGCAAGAAGTCGTTGCTCGGGGGCTGATGTGAGCGACCAGCAACGACAAGACCGCATCGTCTCCCGCTGGGGCGCGCTCAAGAACGAGCGCTCCTCGTGGGACAGCCACTGGCGTGATATCAGCGAGCACCTCTTGCCGCGCTCGGGCCGATTCTTCGTCTCCGATCGCAATCAGGGCGATCCGCGCCACAACAAGATTTACGACAACACCGGCACGCTCGCGCTGCGCGTACTGGCCGCCGGCATGATGGCCGGCATGACCAGCCCGGCCCGGCCGTGGTTCCGGCTGACGACGTCGGTCCCGGAGCTCGACGAGTCGGCCGAGGTCAAGAAGTGGCTCGCTGACGTGACGCGGCTGATGCAGATGGTGTTCGCCAAGTCCAACACCTATCGCGCGCTGCACTCGATGTACGAAGAGCTGGGCGCGTTCGGTACGGCCGCAAGCGTCATGCAGCCCGACTTCAAGGACGTGCTGCACCACCACACCCTCACCGCTGGCGAGTACGCCATTGCCGCCAGCGACAAGGGGCGCGTCGATTCGCTCTACCGCGAGTTTCAGATGACCGTCGGCCAGATGATCGGCGCGTTCGGCAAGGAGAACGTCAGCCCGACGGTCCGGGGCCTGTACGACCAGGGCAAGCTCGATAGCTGGGTGACTGTGCTGCACGCGGTTGAGCCGCGTACCGAACGGGACATCAAGAAGCGCGACGACAAGAACATGCCGTGGCGGTCGATGTACATGGAGCTCGGCCAGAACCGCGAGCAACCATTGCGTGAGTCCGGCTACCGCGACTTCCCGGTGCTCGCACCGCGATGGGCCGTGACTGGTGGCGACATCTACGGCAACTCGCCGGGCATGGAATCGCTGGGTGATCTCAAGCAGCTGCAGCACGAACAGCTGCGCAAGGCCCAGGGCATCGACTACCAGACCAAACCCCCGTTGCAGGTGCCCTCGTCGATGAAGAACCGCGACGTCAACACCCTGCCCGGCGGGGTGACGTTCGTGGACGCGGCCAGCCCCAACGGCGGCATTCGCTCGTCGTGGGAGGTGCGCCTTGATCTCAACTACCTGCTTCAAGACATCCAGGACGTGCGCGGCCGGGTGAAGAGCGCGTTCTACGCCGACCTGTTCCTGATGCTCGCCAATGGTCAGAACCCGCAGATGACCGCCACCGAGGTCGCCGAGCGTCACGAGGAAAAGCTCCTGATGATCGGCCCGGTGCTCGAGCGGATGCACAACGAGATCCTCGACCCGCTGATCGAGAACACCTTCGCCCAGATGGTCGAGGCCGGTGCCGTGCCTGAGCCCCCGGAAGCACTGCAGGGCATGGATCTGAACGTGGATTACGTCTCGATGCTCGCCCAGGCGCAACGCGCCATCGCCACCAACTCCGTCGATCGCTACGTCGGCAATCTCGGCGCGATCGCCAAGATGAAACCCGACGTGCTCGACAAGTTCGACGCCGACCAGTGGGCCGATTCCTACAGCGACATGCTCGGCATCGACCCGGACCTGATCGTACCGAGCGACAAGGTCGCACTGATTCGCAAGCAGCGGGCCGAGGCCGAGCAGCAACGTGAGCAACGCGAGGCGATGGCGCAGGGAGCGGACACCGCGCAGAAGCTCGCCGGTGCCGATACCAGCGGGCAAAACGCCCTGACCGACGTGACCCGCGCGTTCAGTGGTTACACCTGATGGTGCACGTACCAAACGAAACCGCGGGTAACTTGCCGGCATGAGCGAGTTCGATCCAACCGACATCCCGGGGCAGGCCCGCGAGCAACGCGACAAGGAGCTTCGCGATCGCCTGGCCCAGGAGACGGAGGACGAAGACCTCAAGTGGCTCATGGAGAGCCGACGCGGCCGGCGGATTGTCTGGCGGTTGCTCGATCGGGCCGGGGTATTCCGGCTGTCGTTCGATACCGAGCCGCTGGTGATGGCATTCCGCGAGGGCGCCCGTAACGAGGGGTTGCGGGTACTGGCCCGCGTCCACGAGTTATGCCCGGGCCGCTACCCCCAAATGATGAGGGAAATGACCGATGACGACCGAAACACTGATGACCGAGCCGACTGAAGAAGGCCAGACCGCCGAAGGCCAAGCGCCAACGGAAGGTCAGCCGGGCGATGCGTCCGCCGAGGGCCAGACCGCCGGCGAAGGTGAGCGCGAGGGCCAGACGGATGGCGAACGTGATCAGGCCGACCAGGAAGCAGGCAAGGCCGAGGGCGAAACGGACGACGCAGACGGCGATAAGGACAAGGCCGACGAGCCGCCCGAGGAATACCAGTTCGAGACCCCCGAGGGTGTCGAGATGGACGAGGCGGTGACCGAGGCCTATTCCGAAGCCGCCCGCGAGGCCGGTCTGTCGCAGGACAAGGCGCAGGCCCTGCTCGACAAGGTCTCACCGATCATGGCCCAGCGCACCAACGAGCGCATCGAGGCGGCCAAGACCGAGTGGACCGAGGCCGCGCAGAGCGACAAGGAGTTCGGCGGCGATAAGCTGCAGGAAAACCTTGGCGTCGCCCACAAGGCGCTCGAGACCTTCGGCACCCCCGAGCTGCAAGAGCTGCTCAATGAATCCGGCCTGGGGAACCACCCCGAGGTGATCCGCGCGTTCTATCGAGCCGGCAAGGCGATCAGCGAGGATCAATTCGTCAACGGACAGACCCGCGGCGCCCAGGGCGGCGATGCGCGAAGCCTGTACTCGCAATCCAACATGAACCCGTGAGGACCTGAACGATGGCCACTCTGAACACGACCAACCCGACCCTGGCCGATCTCGCCGCCCGCATGACGGAAGACGGCAAGATCGATCCGCAAATCGTCGAGATGCTCAACGAGACCAACGAAGTGTTGGACGACATGAGCTTTATCGAGGCGAACAGCTTCACCGAGCACAAGACGACCGTCCGCTCCGGTCTGCCGTCCGGCACCTGGCGCAAGCTGAACTACGGCGTCCAGCCCGAGAAGTCCCAGACCGTACCGGTCAAGGACACCATGGGCATGCTCGAGACCTACGCCGAGGTGGACAAGGCCCTGGCCGACCTCAACGGCAACTCGGCCGCCTGGCGTCTGTCCGAGGACCGCGCGTTTTTGGAGGGTCTTAACCAGACCATGGCCGAAACGCTGTTTTACGGCGATTCCTCGCTGGACCCGGAAAAGTTCATGGGTCTCGCGCCGCGCTACAACGACCTGAACGCGGAGAACGGCGAGCACATCATCGACGCCGGCGGTACCGGCAGCGACAACGCGTCGATCTGGCTGGTGATCTGGAGCCCTAACACCTGCCACGGCATCTACCCGAAGGGCTCGCAGGCCGGTCTTGCCCATCGCGACTTGGGCGAAGACACGCTGTCCGACACGAACGGCGGTCGGTACCAGGGCTACCGCAGCCACTACAAGTGGGACAACGGCCTGACCCTGCGCGACTGGCGCTACGTGGTCCGCGTGGCCAACATCGACGTTTCCGACCTGACCAAGGACGCCAGCGCCGGCGCCGACCTGATCGACCTGATGGCGCAGGCCCTCGAGCTGATCCCGAACATGGGCATGGGCCGACCGGCGTTCTACATGCCGCGCAAGCTGCGCAGCTTCCTGCGGCGGCAGATCACCAACAAGGTCGCCGCTTCCACCCTGACCATGGAAGAAGTGGCCGGCAAAAAGGTGGTTGCTTACGACGGCGTACCGTGCCGCCGCACCGACGCGCTCCTGCTCACCGAAGCCCGCGTAGTTGGCTCCTGATCGGCCCTGACAACAGAGGAATAGCGACATGATTATCGACAAGGCACTTCAAGTCTCGGACAAGCAGGCGGTCACCGCGACCGCCGCGTCCACGGACGTGGTCGACTTTGGCCAGGCCAACCCGAATCTCGGCAACGGCGCGCAGCCGACCTACATGGTCGTCACCGTCGACGAGGCCGCGACCGCCACGGGCGATGCGACCGTGCAGTTTGCCGTGCAGGACTCGGCGGACGACAGCACGTTCGACGACGTGGCCCTGACCAAGGCCATCGGCAAGGCCGACCTCGCCGCGGGCGAGCAGATCGTCATCCCGATGCCGGTGGGCCTGCGCCGCTACGCGCGGCTGAACTACACCGTCGCCACCGGGCCGCTGACCGCCGGCAAGTTCTCCGCACAGATCGTCACCGGCGTGCAGCAGAACAACCCGCAGCCGAACAGCCCCAACATCGCGTAAGGAGGTAACCGATGAAGGTTGAAGCAATCAAGAAGGGGTACCACGGCAAGCTCCGCGAGAAAGGCGACGTGTTCGAGGTACCTAACGGCTCGAAGGCCAGCTGGTTTACCCCGGTCAAGAAGACCGGCAAACCGGCAGGCGGCCAGCAGGCGAACAAACCGGCAGGCGGCCAGCAGGCGAACAAGCCCGCCGGCGAGCAGTCGGCCGATGAAGAATCAGCCGGGACCGACGAGAAGGCGTAACCGGTGGACCCCACTTTCCGTGGCGGCGTGACCATTCAGGGGCCTTTGTGCCCCTGTTTTTTCGTGAGGCACTGACATGGCATCCGAAGTCGACCTGTGCAATCTGGCGCTGGCTCGCCTTGGCGATTCGGCGACGGTTTCGAGCATCAACCCACCCGAGGGCTCCGCGCAGGCCGAGCACTGCGCCCGGTTCTACCCGATCGCGCGTGACGCGGTGCTCGAGTCGCACCCGTGGCACTTCGCCACGCGGCGGGCCTCGCTGCCCTTGCTGGACGTACCGGCGTGGGGGTGGAGTTTCGCCTACGGCTTGCCCAACAACTCGCTGGTTGCACTGGCGGTGCTGTCTCCCAACTCGCTCAGTGACGCTGAAACGCAGGACTTCGACATCGAGTCCACCGCCGACGGCGCCCGGGTGCTCTACACCAACCAGGACGATGCAACGCTGCGCTACGTCGCGCGGGTGACGGACACGAGCCGTTTCTCGCCGGGGTTCATCGAAGCACTGTCGTGGTTGCTCGCCTCCTATCTTGCCGGGCCGCTGGTCAAGGGCAACGACGGGGCGAAAATGGCGAAGAGCGCCTACCAGCAGTACGCGTTCATCGTCGCCCAGGCCAAGGCCACCGACGCCAATCAACGGCAGGTCGATCTCGATCACATGCCCGAGTGGATGAGCCGGAGGTAACCCATGGGCAACGTGCGCACCTTTCAGCAGGCGTTCGTCGGGGGCGAGATCAGCCCGGAGATGTTCGGGCGGATTGACGACGCCAAGTACCAGGCGGGACTGGCCCTGTGCCGCAACTTCATCACCAAGCCGCACGGCCCGGCCGAGAACCGCGCCGGATTCCAATTCGTGCGCGAGGTCAAGGACTCGACCAAGGCCGTGCGGCTCATTCCGTTCACCTACTCGACGACCCAGACCATGGTTATCGAGCTGGGCGCGGGGTACTTCCGGTTCCACACCCAGGGCGCTACGCTCATGGACGGGGCCGTGCCCTACGAGATCACCAACCCTTACGCCGAAGCCGACCTGTTCGACATTCACTACGTGCAGTCGGCTGACGTGCTCACGCTGGTGCATCCGAACTACGCCCCGCGCGAATTGCGCCGGCTGGGCGCGACCGACTGGGATCTGGCGACCGTGACGTTCGGCTCGGCGATCGCACCGCCGTCCGATCCGAGCGCTACGACCGCCGGTACCAGCGAGACCAAGTACGACTACACCTACGTGGTCACGTCGATCGAGGAAGAGGGCGTGATCGAGTCCGGGGCGTCCAGCGAGGCGACCGTATCGAGCAACCTGTTCGTGACCGGCGCGACCAACACCATCTCGTGGACGGCGGTGACCGGCGCCTCGCGCTACAACGTCTACAAGCTCCAGGGCGGTCTGTTCGGCTACATCGGCCAGACCGACGGCACGTCGATCGTGGACGACAACATCGCGCCCGACCTTTCCAAGACGCCGCCGATCCACGACAACGCATTCAGCAGCACCGACGATTACCCGGCGGCGGTGAGCTATTTCGAGCAGCGCCGGTGCCTGGCCGGGACGACCAACAAGCCTCAAAACATCTGGATGACCAAGAGCGGCACCGAGTCGGACATGAGCTACTCGCTACCGACCCGCGACGACGACCGCATCGCCTTTCGCGTGGCCGCGCGCGAGGCAAACACCATCCGCCATATCGTGCCGCTGTCCGAACTCGTCCTGCTCACCAGCTCGGCCGAGTGGCGGGTTACCTCGCTCAACAGCGATGCGATCACGCCCACGACCATCAGCGTGCGCCCGCAGTCCTACGTGGGCGCGTCCAACGTCCAGCCGGTCATCATCAACAACACGCTGCTCTATTCCGCGGCCCGGGGCGGGCACGTTCGCGAGATGGCCTATAACTGGCAGGCAGGCGGGTTCATCACCGGTGATCTGTCACTGCGCTCGCCGCACCTGTTCGATACCTTCAACGTCCTCGACATCGCCTACGCCAAGGCCCCGTACCCGGTCGTGTGGTTCGTCTCGAGTAACGGCAAGCTGCTCGGCCTGACCTACGTCCCCGAGCAACAGGTCGGCGCGTGGCACCAGCACGATACCGATGGCGTGTTCGAGACCTGCACCACCGTCGCCGAGGGCAACGAGGACGTGCTCTACGTCGTGGTGCGTCGCACGATCGACGGCACCGAAAAGCGCTACGTCGAGCGACTCGCCAGTCGGCAGTTCACCGACCAGGCGGACGGGTTCTTCGTGGATTCCGGCCTGACCTACGACGGCGTGCCGGCGGACGAGATCAGCGGGCTCGATCACCTCGAGGGGAAGACGGTCAGCATCCTCGTCGACGGGGCGGTTCACCCGCAGCGCACGGTGAGCGGCGGGGCCATTACGCTCGACGTCGAGGCGAGCAAGGTCCATGTCGGTCTGCCGATCGAGGCCGACGTGCAGACCCTGCCGCTCGCCTTGCAATTGCGCGACGGCAGCTACGGGCAGGGCCACGTCAAGAACGTCAACAAGGCGTGGCTGCGCGTGTTCCGCTCATCCGGCGTTTTCGTCGGGCCCAACGCGGAGCAGCTGGTCGAGGCCAAGCAACGCAGCAGCGAGCCCTACGGCACGCCGCCGTCGCTCAAGACCGACGAGATAGAAATCGTGCTCGATCCGGCGTGGGCGCAGGGCGGGCAGATCTTCATCCGCCAGGCCGATCCCCTGCCATTGACACTCAACAGCCTCACCACTGAGGTCTCCATCGGCGGGTGACCCCCGCCCGTGGTGCACGTGCCGCGCGCCGGTGGCCGTAGGCTCCACCCATTACCCCGAGGGCGCGCAATGGGACTTAATCCGGGACAACTTTCAACCATCTCCATGGTCGGCCAGGCCGGCGGTGCTTTTTCGAGTGCCGTGGGCAGCTATTACGGCGCGAAGTCGCAACAGACCCAGCTTGACCTGCAGGCGGACCTGTCCGACGTCAACTCGCGCATCGCCGAGCTGGGCGCGCAGTCCGTGCTGCGCCAGGGCCAGCGCGAGGTGGGCCGCGTCACGATGCAGGCCGGCCAGCTCAAGAGCCGCCAGCGCGCGAGCATGGCCGCCAATGGCGTCGACCTGACCGAAGGGAGCGCCGCCGAGCTACAGGCCTCGACCGACATCATGAAAGAGATCGACGCCAGCACCGTGGAATCGAACGCGATCCGCAGCGCCTGGGGCTACCGCACGCAAGCGGTCAGCCAACAGAACCAGGCGCTGGGCGACCGGGCGACCGCCGGCTCGATCAGCCCGTTCGGCAACGCCGCCTCGTCCCTGCTCACCAGCGCCACCGGGCTGGCGTCGAGCTGGTACGACTACAAGCGCATGCAGGAGGGCTGACCCGTGCCACGAGTCCCCCAGTACGACAAGTTCCAGGCCCGGCCGAACACGCTGCCCCAGCAGCGGATCGCCGCGCCGCGCATGCCGGACGTGGCCGGCCGGCAGGCCCAGAAGACGGGGCAAGCGCTCACGCGCATGGGGCAGGCGGCCAACCAGATGGCCGTCCAGAAGCAGCAGGAGGCCAACCAGCTGCGCGTCGATGATGCGCTGAACAAGGCCAAGGAAGCCGCGCTGCGCCTGACCTACGACCAGGAGGCCGGGTTCACCAACCTCCGAGGCATCAACGCGCTCGAGCGGCCGGACGGCAAGCCGCTGGCCGACGAGTACGGCCAGACCCTGCAAAAGCAGATCGACGAGATTGCCAGCGGGCTGGGCAACGAGGTACAGCGGCAGGCCTTCCAGCAGAACGCCGGCGACATCCTCACGTCTTTCCGCGGGCAGGCGATCCGCCACGAGTCCAACGAATACCGCACCTATGCCGAGTCGGTCTCCGAGGGCGTGCAGGCCACGGCCATGCGCGACATCGCGCTCAACTGGAACAACCCGGACGCCGTAGCCTCTGGCGTCGACCGCATCCGTGCCGAGGTGTTCCGGGAGGCGCAGCTGTTCGGCAAGTCGGCCGAGTGGCAAAAAGCGCAAGCGCGCGAAATGACCAGCAAGGGCCACCGGCAGGCCCTGACCGCCGCGCTCGAACAGAACGATCCGCTGTACGCCGATGCCTACCTGCGCAAGCACAGCGAGCAGATGACGGCCGACGACATCCTCGCCGTGCGCGGCCGCATCACCAAGGCCGTGGACGCCGACATCGCGGTGGGCGCGGTGCAGGAAACCATGCATCAGTACGCCGGGCGAATCGCCCCGGGCGAGACTGAGCGAGCGTTCAACGTCGCGCTC
The DNA here is from genome assembly GCA_034520805.1 of Lysobacterales bacterium. Lineage (GTDB taxonomy): Bacteria > Pseudomonadota > Gammaproteobacteria > Xanthomonadales > Wenzhouxiangellaceae > Wenzhouxiangella. The sequence continues at coordinate 23,244 of JAXHNG010000004.1, forward strand.
AACACCGAATCGAACATGCGCCAGTTCGACGCCAACGGCGCGCCGCTGGAAAGCTCGGCCGGCGCCATCGGCATCGCCCAGGTCATGCCGGCCACCGCGCCCGAAGCGGCCGAACTCGCCGGGCTGGAATGGGACGAGAAGAAGTACCGCAACGACGCCGACTATAACCGCGCGTTGGGCCTGGCCTACTTCCAGAAGCAGGTGCAGGACCACGGCGGCAACCTCGCCAAGGCCTTCGCCGCCTACAACGCGGGGCCGGGCCGCCTGCAGACGGCCGTCGCCAATGCCGAGAACAATCGCGAGGCCGGCGGCACGCTCACCTGGCTCGACTTCATGCCCGAGGAAACCCAGAACTACGTCGAGAAGAACGTCCGCGAGTACGAGAACGGCAAGGGCAAGCCGCGCCGGCCGAGTCTCGCCGAGATGGAGCGCAATCTGCGCGAAGACCCGCGCCTGGCCGGCAACCCGCAGCGACTCAAGATGGCCCGCGAGGAACTCGAGCACCAGTACACGCGCCAGACCGAGGCGCTCGAGCAGCGCGACAATGCGCTGGTGGCCGAGGCGATGCGCGGCGTGGTCGAGAACGGCGGGAGCTACTCGGCCCTGCCATCCGGCCTGCGCGCCGAGATTCCCCCGGGCAAGATCGGCAAGGTGATGGACTTCGCCAAGAAGATCAGCAAGGGCGATGACCGCACCAACCTGTGGATCTATAATCGCCTCGCCTCCGATCCGGCCGCCCTGGCCGACATGAGCGACGACGAGTTCTATGCCCTGCGCGACGGGCTGTCCGAATCGGATTTCAAGTATTTCGCCAAGGAGCGGGCCACCGCGATCGAAGCAAAACAGGAAGGTACCGACTCGGGCATCAAGGACGCCGGCACGCTCGTGCAGCAGCTATCCGATGCCGCCAAGCGCGCCGGGCTCGACACCGAAGACCGGGCCGGTTTCCAGTACGTCGCCCGGCAGGAGATCCAGCGCGCCCAGCAGGAGCGCGGCAAGACCCTCACGTTCGACGAGCGCCAGCAGGTCATCGACCGGCTCATGCTCTCGGGCGAAGTCGAAAGCGGCTCGTGGTGGAAGCCGGACTCGGATCGTACCTACTACGAGGTCGCCGGCACCGAAGACGCCGAGAACTTTGTCCCCGAGGTGCCTGACGCGGACCGAAGTGCAATCGCGGCAGCGCTCGAGCGTAACGACATGGCGCCGAGCGACGAGAACATCCTCGCCGTCTACAAACAGAAGATGGGCCTATGAGCGAATACGACGACATCGTGCGCGGCATGGTCGCGCCCGCGGGCACCGACGACGCCCCCGCCGGCAACGACTACGACCAGGCGGCGAAGCAGGTCCGCGAGAAGACCACCGGCCGGGCGCGCGTATCGCTGGGCGCCGCGCTCGACACCAACCCCGACGAAGCCGCCCGAGGCAAGGCGCTGGCCGAAAAGGCCGGGCTGCCGCTGGACGTGGTCGAACGAAACCGCCCCGAGGTCGAGCGCAAGACCAAGCTCGATGAATACGACGCGCTGCTCGAATCGAGTCCCAAGCTGCGTGATCGGCTCGCCGACCAGGAGTTCGCCAAGCAAGCCCACGACGATCTGGACAACCTGTCGTGGTGGGAGAAGAGCGGCCGCATTTCCACCTCGATGGCCGAGCCCGGCATCCGCAACAAGAAAGACGATGCTGGCATTCTCTCGGCCTTTGGCGGCGGCGCGTCGCAAGCCACGCTCGGGATCTCCGAATCGATCTGGCGCACGCCGGACGCCCTGACCCGCGGCTTTGAATACCTCTCCGAAACCGTCGAGCGCACCGGCCTGCCCCGAATGCTCAACCCGGTGCGCGGGGCCGAGACGATCAGTCGCGCCTTTTCCGAAGGCGTCCCGGTACCGGGCACCGACATGCGCACCTACGGCGCCAACGACGCGGCCGATGCTATCGGCGACGCGACCCAGTCACTTACCGAAGACCCGGAAACCTTCGGCGATACGTTCGCCCGGTTGCAGGAGAAGGGCCAGCTCGCCGACGACGCGCTGACGGGCGCCCTCAAGGGTGATCTCGGCAAGCTCGGCGACGTGCTGACCGACCCCGAAGCATGGGCCGGGTTCATCGGCCAGGCGGCGCCGTCGCTGTACATGGCCTACAAGTCGGGCGGTTCGCTGCCGTTTCTCGCATGGCTCGAGTCAATGGAAGTGGCCAACGACGCGGCCGACTTCGAGGAACGCACCGGGCAGACGATCGCGCCGGAGAAGTTCGTCCAGGCGCAGGCGCAAGTCGCGCTGATCAACTCGTACCTCGAGCGCACCGGCCTGGAAAAAGTGCTTGGCGGCAAGGGCGGACCGCTCACCTCCTTCATCCGTGGCGGGTTCGGCGAGGGCGGCACCGAGGGCTTGCAGGCGCTGAACACCAATGCGGCCATTTTTGCCGCCTACGATCAGGACAAGTCGCTGAGCGAGGGCGTGCTCGCCGGCACGATGGGCGGCTTCGGCACCGGCGGGCCGATCGGCGGGGCCGAGGGCATGATGCGCCGCGCCGTCGAGAACCAGACCAAGGTCTCCGAGGCCCAACAGAGCGCCGAGGTGCTCGACGGAATGGCCGAGGCCTCGCGCGAGTCCAAGCTGCGCGAGCGCAATCCCGAGGCGTTCGAAGAGTACGTCGCCGAGGCCACGGCCGACAGTGACGTGCAGGACGTCTACATCGACGCGCGCAAGTTCTCCGAATACTTCCAGTCCCAGGGCATCGACCCGGCGGCCATCGCCGAGGAAATGCCGAGCGTGCGCGATCAACTCGCCGCGGCCGAGGCCAGCGGTGGGGACCTCAAGATCCCGATCGCCGAGTACGCCCGGCGCATCGCCCCGACCGAGTACCACGACGGGCTCAAGGACTACGCGCGGTTCCGCCCGGAGGACATGACCCCGGCCGAGGCCAACGAGTGGCAGGAAACCCAGGGCGAAACCTTCGAGCGCGAGGCGCAGCAGATCCTCGAACGCCGCGACGCTGACGAGGCGTTCCAGCAATCGGCCCGCCAGGTGCGCGACGCCGTGCGCGGCCAGATCATCGAGACCGGCCGGTTCACCACGGACGTGGCCGACAAGTACGCCGCGCTGCACGAGGCCTTCGCCATCACCATGGCCGATCGTCTCGGCACCCAGCCGGCGGACGTCTACGAACGCTACGGCCTGCAAGTGCGCGCCGAGGGCCTGCAGATGGACGGGGCGCAGTACGACCAGGGCGCCACACTCGACGACGTGAAGGCCACCGCGCAGGAGGCCGGCGTCGAGATGGCCGTGCGCGAGCGTGACGACGTGATCACGCTCGACAAGATCGTCGTTCCCGAGGACGGCCGGGGGCAGGGCACCGGCACGCAGACCATGCAAGCGCTGGTCGACTACGCCGACGCCCGGGGCAAGGCCATCGCCCTGAGCCCGACCGCCGACTTCGGCGGGGACGCCAAGCGACTGCGCGACTTCTACCAGCGCTTCGGCTTCGTCGACAACAAGGGCGCCGACAAGGCCTATTCCGTCAGCGAGTCGATGTTGCGCATGCCGCAAGACTCGGACCTGACGCTGTACCAGGACGGGGCGCCGTCGGCTGTTGCGGATGACGCGGTGGGCGAATGGACGGACGTTCGCGATTTGCGCAAGCGCGTTCTCGACGCGGCGACGCAAGAGTTCGCCGGTAGCACGGTGACCAACGCCGGCACCGGTATGGAAATTCGGATTCCGAAGTCCGGCCTCAAGAAGTCCGTCGCGCACAAGACCCGCGACGGCCAGCAGGGCGACCACGCGCTCTCGCTACTGGCGCTGCCTTCGATGTTGGAGAACGCACGGCTGGTGGAGTCGGTCGAGGATCGACGCGGCCGGGCCGAGATCAAGGCGGTACATCACTTCGAGGCGGGGGTAACGGTCGGGGATCGCAGTTATACCGCGCGCATCAAGGTGCGCGAGGCGGCAGACGGGTCGCGCTATTACGACCATCTGCTCATGAAAAAGGCCCCCGCCGAGGGTTCCCTGGGCGACTCAAACGAATCACTCCCAGCCAACTCGACGAGGGCCACGCCCTCGGAAGGACGTGGTCAGAGTATGGATCAGGCCACGCCGTCTGGCAAGCGCGGCAAGGTTCAATTCCCGGCCGATCTGACCGACGCGCCCAGCGTGATTTCGCTGCTCGAGCGGGCAGATTTGAGCACGTTTCTCCATGAAAGCGGGCATTTCTTCTTCGAGGTCATGACCGACATGGCCGCGCAGCCGGATGCCTCGCCGCAGATTCAGCAGGACGTGCAGGCGCTGCTCGATTGGTACGGCGTCGACGGCCTTGAGGCGTGGCAGCAGATGGGCCCGGAGCAGCGCCGCGAGTACCACGAGCAATTCGCGCGGGGCTTCGAGGCGTACCTGTTCGAGGGCAACGCGCCGAGCGTCGAGTTGCAGGGCATGTTCCAGCGGTTCCGCGCCTGGCTGGTGGCCGTCTACAAGAATCTGCGCAATCTCGACGTCGAGCTGACCGACGAGGTGCGCGGGGTAATGGATCGGATGCTCGCCACCGACGCGCAGATCGAGCAGGCGCAAGCCGCCTCGAACCTGCAACCGATGTTCACGTCGGCCGAAGAGGCCGGCATGACCGAAACGGAGTTCGCCGACTACCAGGCGCAACACCGCGAGGCCGTGGACGACGCCACCGAGACGCTGCAGGCCCGCGGGCTGCGCGATATGCAGTGGCTCGCCAACGCCAAGAGCCGCAAGCTCAAGGAACTGCAGCGCGAGGCCAAGACCAAGCGCAAGGCGGTGCAGCGCGAGGTAGCTGAGGAAGTGGCCCGCCGGCCGGTCTACGCCGCCGAGGAGTTTCTGCGCCGGGGCATCGTCGAGGGTCCGGACGGCGAGCGCATCGACGTTCCGTCCGGTCACAAGCTCGCGGTGCCGGCCCTGCGCGAGATGTACGGCGAGGAAAACCCGCCGCGCTCCAACCCCAACGAGGTCGATCCGACGCTCGACGATCTGCCCACGGCCATCGCCAAGCTCGGCGGGCTCGATCGGCAAGCGGCCGAAAGCGAGGGCATCGACCCGGCGCACTGGCGTGGCCGCGCGGCGAACACCGAGAACCAGCCGGTCTTCGGCAAGCGCATTTTCCGCAAGGAGGGTGGCCGGTCGTTCGACAGCATGGCCGAGGCACTGGCCGAGCAGGGCTACCTTGACGAAGAGGCCACGCCCAACGCGCTGCTCGAAAAGCTCGACGAGGCGCTGCGCGGCGAGCCGGTCTACTCGTCCCGCGCCAACTTCGATCTGATCTACGGCACGCCGGGCGCGGACATGATCGACGCGCCGGACTGGCGGGCCCTGGGCTACGGCAAGTACGGCATGCTCGCCGGCAGTGGCGTGGATCCGGAAGTCGCCGCCGGCTGGTTCGGCTTTACCTCCGCCGACGAGATGGTGCGCAAGCTGGCCGACGCCGAGCCGCGTCGCGACGTGATCGAGGCCGAGACGGACCTGCGCATGCTGGAACGCTACGGCGATCTTGCCGACCCGCAGGCCATCGAGCGGGCCGCAAACGAGGCCATTCACAACGAGGCCCGCGCGCGGTTCACCGCCACCGAACTGAACTACCTGAATCGCGCCGCCGGCCGTGGCCGGATCAACACCCGAGCGGCCAAGGCGTTCGCCGAGCGGTTCATCGCCGGCCAGCAAGTGCGCGAGATCAAGCCCAGCCGATGGCAGGCAGCCGAGGCCCGTGCCGCTCGCGAGTCGGAGAAGGCCCGGCGCCAGGGCGATCTGCCCGCCGCCGCACGCGCCAAGCAGGACCAGCTAGTGCAGGGCTATACGGTACGGGCCGCGACGGACGCCCGCACCGAGATCGACAAGATGGTCGACTACCTCAAGAAGTTCGAGCGCGAAGGCGTGCGCAAGAACCTGCGCGGCGATTTCGTCGGCCAGCTCGATACCCTGCTCACCCGGTTCGACCTGCGCAAGGGGCAGAGCCTCAAGGCCATTGACCAGCGCCAGACCCTGCGCGAGTGGATCGAATCGTTCGCCGAGGAAAACGCGGCGATCACCCCGGAGCTCGACCCGCAGATTCTCGACGAGGCCTACCGCAAGCACTACAAGGACATGACGCTCGAGGAACTGCGCGGCCTGCGCGACTCGGTCAAGCAGCTCGAGCAACTGGCCCGGCGCGAACAGAAGATGTACCTCGAGTCCCGCCAGCAGAGCTTCGAGCAGGAGAAGGACGCCATTCTCGACGAGCTGCGCGAGGCCCACCCCGAGACGTTCGACGCCGACGGCCAGCCGCGCGGGTTCGAGAAATCCTACGTGCCCAAGCTCGGCGAGCGCTGGAAGCGGCTAAAGCAGAAGGGCGCGGCCGAGTTCCTCAACGTCGAGACGCTCGTCCAGCTGCTCGGTCTGGGCAAGTTCGGCCAGATGCATGACTCGCTGGTGCAGCGGCTGTCCGATCGCTCCGATTGGAAGATCAAGTTCCAGCAGCAGCTGGGCGATCACCTGCGGCCGTACCTCAAAGCCTATGGCTTCATGGAATCGCGCCAGTTCGCGGCGAAGAAGAACCTGCTCCAATTTTCATCGAAGGCCGTCTACATCCCGGAGATCAACGACAGTCTCACGCGCGAGCAGATGGTGACCGTCACGCTCTATTACGGCAGCGCCACCGGCCGCCAGCGCCTGATGGACGGCCACGGGTGGGGCCCAGCGGAAATCCGCGCGATCACCGACCATCTGACGCAGAAGGACGTGGACTTGATCGACGCCATCTGGCGGATGCACGACGAGATGGTCTGGCCGGAGCTGGAAGCCGTCGAGGAGCGCACCACGGGTCAAAAGCCGGAGAAGGTGGAGGCCCTGCCGTTCGAGACCCGATTCGGCACCTTGCGTGGCGGCTACCATCCGCTGGTCTACGACTCCGATCTCGACTATCGGCAGGCCAAGTACGACGAGGGGCAGGCCGTGCAGGACATGCTCGGCGGCCAGGTCTGGAAGGCCACCACGCCGCAGGGCTCGAGCAAGACCCGGCTCGACCAGGTGAGCAAGCGCCTCGTGCTCGACTTCGGCGGCATGAACAAGGCGCTGGGCGACACCATCCACGACATCGCCTATCGCGAGGCCGTGGCCGACACCTACCGCCTGGTCAACGACAAGACCTTGCGCGCGGCGATCGACGGCATCGGCGGGGTGGACGTGACGCGCACGATCGAGCAGCAGATCCGGAGCGTTGCGGCTGTGCCGCGGGCACCGCAAGGGTTCAACGAAAACCTACTGTCGGGACTGCGCCAGAACACGCTCATCGTGACCATGGGCTTTTCAATCAAGACCTTCCTCATTAACGCCACCGGCATCGCCGCGTCGTGGCGGCGGGTAGGGCTCGCGCCGCTGTCACAGGAAATGTCCAAGTTCGCGGCCAGTCCGTTCGAGTCCACGCGCTTCGTCAACGAGCGCAGCGATTACATGGCCTTCCGCAACCGTGCCTATGACCGGGACCTGACCCGGCAGGTGGCACAGGTACAGGCCAAGCGGCGTATCACACCGGACGTGGCCACGGCGCTGGCGATGATCGGCTGGATGGACCGGGCCGTCTCCTACCCGACGTGGATGGCCGCCTACCAGGAGGCGCTCAACGGCAAGGTGCGCAACGAACCGGCCATGGACGCCGACCGCGCGGCCAAGTACGCCGACCACGTCGTGCGCCAGACGCAGGGCTCGGGCCGGGAGGTCGACGTGGCGCGGATCATGGATAGTAAGGGCGCCGGGGGTCAACTGCGCCCCTTGTTCACCATGTTCTACAGCTACTTCAACGCCCAGCTTGCCCAGCAGGTGCGCGCACACGTGGTCGAAGGGGCGGCTCTGCGCAACGGTGACCCGTGGGCGGTGGCGCGCCTGGCGCAAGCGTATCTCGCGGTAATCATTCTCCCGGCGATCAGCGGGGCGCTGCTCTACGGCAACTGCGACAGCGACGTCGAGAGCAACGGCGCGGCCGCCGGCTACGCCAAGTGCTTTACCCGAGAGTCGGTCCTGTTCGCCGGGGGTTTTGTCCCGATCATCCGCGACGTGATCTCGGGCCTGTGGGCGGCCTTCGACGACGACGCGCCGTACTACGGCTACCAGATCTCGCCGGTGCAGTCCGCGATCGAAGGGCCGATCCGCGGCGTCAAGAGCATCGGCGACGTAGTGAAGGGTGAGGGCGACATCAAGGACGCCAAGGCCATCACCCTGGGCACCTCCTACGCGCTCGGCCTGCCGGGCTACCAGGCATGGCGGTCGATGGAGCACGCCCTGAAGGTTTCGGAAGGCGAGTCGGATTTTAACGCCTGGTACTTGCTGATGGGTGAGCCGAAAGAGTAGCGGTGCACGTGCCGCCGGGATTGGTGGATAGCCTTGTCGCACGTTCCATGGGGCAATCGACATGACAATTTCCAGCAACGTGCGCACGGCCGGTCCGTACACCGGCAACGACACCGCGACCGCATTCTCGTTCACCTTCAAGGTGTTTTCGACCGCCGAGGTGGTCGTCATTCAGACCGACGCCGACGGCCTCGAGACCACGCTCGTCGAGGGCGCGGCCTACAGCGTCGCGCTCAACGCCGATCAGGACACCGCCCCGGGCGGCTCGGTGACGCTGGCGGCGGCTCTCCCCGCCGGCGAAAAGCTGACGGTCACCAGTGACGTCGACTACCAGCAGCCGCTGGATCTCACCAACCAGGGCGGCTTCTACCCCCAGACCATCAACGACGCACTCGACCGGCTGACCATCCTCGCGCAGCAGACCGCCGAGGAATCCGGCCGGGCGGTCAAGGTCAAGATCAGTTCAGGGGATGACCCCGACCAGCTCGTCGCCGACTTGTTCGCCGCCGAAGTGGACGCGGAGAACGCCGCCGGTGCGGCGGGTGCGTCCGCCAGCGCCGCGAGCACGTCCGAGGGCAATGCCGCTAACAGCGAAACGGCCGCCAGTGACAGCGAAACAGCGGCCGCCGGCAGCGCCAGTGCCGCGTCCACGTCGGCGAGCAATGCGTCGGCCAGTGAGACCAACGCCGCCAACTCGGCCTCTGCCGCGTCGACCAGTGAGAGCAACGCTGCCGCAAGCGCCAGCGCCGCGAGCACGTCCGAGGGCAACGCATCGAATAGTGAAACGGCCGCCGGCAACAGCGCGCAGAACGCCGCCGACAGCGAGACCGCGGCGCTCGCCTACCTTGAAGAACTGCGCGGGCGGTGGTTCGGCGCGCTGTCGTCCGACCCGACGACCGATCCCAACGGCGATGCGTTGGAGGCGGGCGATGCCTACTGGCACATCGGCGATTCGCAGCTGCGCGTCTATAACGGCACCGCCTGGGAGGGAGCATTCAGTGCGGCCGATGCCGTATCGCACTCTTCACAGGGCGACGGGCTGGCCGATACACCAACCGTGCAGGCGGCAATCGAGCGCCTCGCCTTCGTCGCCCGCCACTACGATTCCGGTGGGCTGCACGAGGCTACCGGCCAGACGACGATCCAGACGCCGGAGGAAGTGCAGCTGCGCATCGGCAGCACGGCCTACGTGCTCACCGCGCAGACCTCGCTTGGTATCAACACCTCGGCCAACTGGGACGACGGCACCAACGCCACCCCGGCCAACCGTGCGGGCAAGGACTTCTATCTCTACTACTGCCAACCTGCATCGGGTAGTGAGCCGGATTTGATTCTTTCGGCCAACAGCACGATGCCCAGCGCCATCCCGTCCGGCGCCACACCCACGGCGGATAACACGCGCAAGATCGCAGGTTTCCACTGTCTGTGCGCGGACGTTGGGACGATCACGGGTCATTCACTGTCTGGCTTTGTTGCTGGAGACATTCTCCCGCGCAGTGTGTGGGATCAGTTTCACCGTCCCGAATCAGAACCGGAGGGGATGGTTTACGCCGATTGCGGAAAATGGGCAGACATTTACCTCGCTTCTGTTTCGAGTGGTGAGTTGGTGTCGGCTAGCGGGGCGACCATCGCAGACGGCGCATCGGCTGAAACCTTCCATTGGTACAAATTCGATCAATGGTTACGCCGAATCAAAAAGCGCTTTCCGTTCCAGGGCGAGTTTGTTGACCTGTCCATCGGCTCCAATCAGGGGACGAACACTAGCGGCAGTGCAGACCCCGGCAGCACCGGCGGTCACAGTGACACCGCTGGCCGCCGCATGATCTCGGCCATCGGCTGCGAAGACTGCGCCGGTGCGCTGTGGCAGTGGGGGATTGAGGGTGGCGCGACCAATGATGTCGGCTCCGCTTACTCGTCCGCTTTCGACGCCAATGATTCAGACGTTGCCGGTGAGCACTACGAAGCACCCAACCGGCCGCTATTCGGTGGTGGTTGGGCGGATGGTTCGTATTGCGGTTCGCGCGGCTCGAATTGGGCTTCTTCGCCTCTGTCTCTGTATTCCAGCATCTCGGCGCGCGGCGTCGCGGAGCCAGCAAAAAACAGGAGAAAATAACCAGTTTTTGCTTACCCGCTGATGCGGGTGGGTAGAAAAGGTACGAGAACTCTAGTCGTGTTGGCCGCTATTCGGTGGTAATTGGACGAATGGTTCGAAATGCGGTTCACGCAGCTCGAATTGGAATAATTCGCCTCTGAATCTGAATTCCAACAAATCGGCGCACGGCGTCACGGATACAGCGGATAAACCGTTACCCACAGTCGCGGGGCCACACGGTCCGCTGGCTGGTTCTCGGACCTCGTTGCGATGCCCCGGCCAAGTGCGGGGGCGGACAGCGAAACACACAGCGACCGCCCGCTTTGGGCTAGTAGATCAATCGAACGTCCACGGCGGGACCCACATTATGAAACGACACGGCAACCTATTCGAGAAGATAACGCACCCCGATAACCTGCTCGCGGCGTACAAGGCCGCGCGGCGGGGCAAGCGGTGGCAGCGGGCCGTGCAGGCATTCGAGCAGGACGTGCCGGGCAACCTGCTACGCGTCCAGCGCGCCCTGTGCACGGGGTCTTTCGATACGGCCCGGTACAAGACGCGCCTGATCCACGAGCCAAAGCGCCGGACGATCTACATCCTGCCGTTCTACCCGGATCGCATCGTGCAACACGCGATCATCCAGGTGCTCGAGCCGATCTGGGACGCCCTGTTCATCTACGACTCGTACGCCTGCCGCAAGGGTAAGGGCATGCATCGCGGCAGCGAGCGGGTCATGCGCTACGTGCGGCGCTACCGCTACGTGTTCAAGGCGGACATTGCCAAGTTCTATCCGTCGATCGACCACGAAATCCTGCTCTCGATCCTCCGAAAGAAGATCAAGTGCCGGCCGACGCTCGACCTGCTCGAGAACATCGTGCGGTCGTACCCCGGCGGGAAGAACACGCCGATCGGCAACTACACCAGCCAGTGGTTCGGCAATCTCTACATGAACGAGCTGGACACCTTCGTCAAGCAGGATCTGCGCTGCCGGGCCTACGCACGGTACTGCGACGACTTCGTGATCTTCAGCGACGACAAGGCCGAACTCCACGCCATCAAGGGCCAGGTCGAGCGGTTCCTCGCCGAGCGACTGGCGCTGCGCTTCTCGCACTGGGCCGTGTTCCCGGTCAGCCAGGGACTCGACTTTCTCGGCTACCGGCATTGGCGACACAAGGTGCTGGCGCGCAAATCCACCGTGCGCCGGGTCAAGCGGCGCGTCGAGCGCCTGCCGCACCAGTGGGTGGCCGGGCGCATGACCTCCGAGCAGGTCATCTCGTCCATCGCCAGCACCGACGGCTGGCTGCGCTGGTGCAACAGTTTCAACCTCCGCCAGTCCCTCGGGCTGGATTCCCTCAAAGCCGACATGGAGCTTCTGTAATGCGCGGATTCCCCAAGCGATTCAACACCCGGCAAGACGTGCTCAACACGCTGGCGGACTACCCACAGGAAACCGCCGGCCACTTGCGCCGGATGGTCGACGAGCGGTTCAACTGGTTCATCGACCGCGAGCTGGCCGAAGGCGAGGCCGGCGTCTCCGATGACACCCACCGCGTTCGCGAGGACAAGGACGACGAGGGCGCGGTAACCGCCCGGTACCAGGAGGCGTGGCGCGAAGACCCGCGCGCGCAACTGTTCCGGCTGGGGCTGACCGTCGACGAGGCCGAGCAACTGATCGAGGAGACAACACGATGATCGAAGCAACCCTCACCATCCTGGCGGCCGCGGCCGTCGGCGCGTTTCTCCACCGTCTGCGTGGTGGCGGCTTCAAGCCGGCGATCCCCCGCTTCGGCCTTGGCCGCAGCCTGTGGCTTGCGGCGCCGCTGGTGGGCGTGGCCGCTTGGCCGTTCGTCGGCGTCTTGCCAGCGGTTTACCTGGCGCTGCTGTATCTGCTCGGCTCGGTATCTGGCTGGGGATCGTATTTCGACCTCTCGCGCAAGCGCGACGGCTGGGTCGATGACCCAGAAGTGCCGTGGATCGACAAGGCGCTGATGGAGACGTTCGGCCCGCAGTGGGCGGCCGACCGTGAGCGCATTCACCCCGAGCACGCCGCGAAAGGCGATGTGATCTACATGGGCGGCAAAGAGCGCCCGGCGTCGTGGCGATTCTGGCGTGATTTCGTGGGCATGGCGCTGCGAGGCGTCCACTACCTGCCGATGCTGCTCGTGCTGCCCACGGTCTACGCCTCGTGGTGGGGCCTGTTGCCCGGCGTCGTGGCCATCGCCCTGTTCACCCCGGCCTACTGGGTCGGCCACCAGACGCGGCACGGTACGGGCGCGGCCGAGTACATCGTCGGCGGGCTCTTCGGCGCCGCGGTGGCGGGGCAGTACCTCTTGGGGGTGTAGAAGTGCACGTACCAGCCAAAAAGCGCGACAGAATCGGGAGCCATAGTCAGACGCTATGGGTTTTCTATGAGTGACACCCGCCGCGTCCCCCGACCACGTAACACCCGATCTGGGGCGCTTATGACAGAACCAGCATCTACCGTCGTTGGATTTTTCGGCTTCAAGTACGCCGCGTTGATCGCTGGGGCGGCCGGGGCCGTGGTCAGCCTGAGATACATCGACGACCTGTCCATGTTCGGCCGCGTGCTGGCCGTGCTCACCGGCACACTGACCGCCGGTTATGGCTCGCCGGCTGCCGGGCAATGGCTCTCCATTTCCCAGCCCACCGAGAACGCGATCGCATTTGTCCTCGGCCTGACCGCCATGAACCTGATCCCCGGCCTGCTCAAGCTCTCCCAGCTGTTCGCCAGTGACCCGCTCTCCTTTATTCGCGCGCAGCACGACCGCCGGAGGAACGACCGATGATCGACCGATTCATTGACCGACTGCTGGTCCGAGAAGGCGGGTACGTCGACCACCCGGCCGACCGCGGCGGCCCGACCAACTACGGGATAACACAGGGCACCCTCACCGACTGGCGAGGCGAGCCGGTGGGCGCCGCCGAAGTGCAAGACCTTACGGCGGAAGAGGCGCGCGGCATCTACCGCGATCGCTACTGGACCGGGCCGGGATTCGACCGGCTGGTCGACCTGCCGCCCTTGATCACCGAATTCCTGTTCGATACGGGCGTGCACTCCGGCCCGCGCACAGCCATCCGCATGCTTCAGCGCGCGGCCGGCGTCACTGACGATGGGCTGCTTGGCCCGGTGACTCGGGCGGCCGTTTCGCGCACCACGCCCCGGCGGTTGGCGGCCCGATTGATCACGCACCGGGGTGTGTTCCTTGGCGAGCTGATCGGCAGGGATCCGACGCAAGAGGCTTTTCGTGATGGCTGGGCCAATCGCCTGGCCGAATTCATTGAGCGAACCAGCACCAGCGAGGTGGCGTGATGCTCCCCATCATCGGACAACTGGTCGATGCCGGCACCGACCTGATCAAGAGCTACTTCCCTCCGGACATGAGCCCGGAAGACCGTGCGCGCGCCGAGCAGCGCCTGCACCAGCTGCAGCAAGACGCCCGCAAGCAGGCCATGGACTACCAGTCCGACATGGAGAGCCAGCTCACTGAGCGGCTCAAGGCCGACATGGCATCCGACTCGTGGCTTTCCAAGAACGTCCGGCCGTTGGTGCTCGTCTACCTGATGGCCGCCTGGACCATCTTCGCCGGCTTCTCGATCTACGACCAGGCGGTCGACCCCGAGTACGTCGAGATGCTCAAGACCATGCTGATGGCCGCCTTCGGTTTCTACTTCACCAGCCGTGGCGCCGAGAAAATCGTCAAGATTCTCAAGGGCGGCGGCAAATAGTGAGCGACGGCATTGTAGAAGATGCCGTTTTTGTAGAAGTGACCCGCAGTGGAAACCGCCGCAAGTCGTTGATAATATGGTCGGAGTGGAGGGATTCGAACCCCCGACCACCTGCCCCCCAGTCGGGTTGACGGTTTCCCGTTTTGCCTTTGTATTTCAGTGTGTTGCGTCGATTCGACTTCTACAATAATCGGCTGTAACTCGCTGATTTTTTCTCTATTGTAGAAGCCTAGCGGCCGTTGCCTGTAGAGGGTTTTTCGGCTTCGCGGTTGAGCAAAATAAATGACAACCCTTGCCTCAAGTTCTGCTTATTCATGGGCAGAGCCCCCACCCTGCCCAAGTCAAGCTGATTCCTGGTTCCTTGCACGACCGGATACTTCATAAGTGCATCGCCGTCGCATTGCTCGTATGCCCACGAGTCAATCTGTTCCCACGTCGCGCACATGAATATGGCAAGGTCGACAACCTGGTCGAGGCTGTGACGTGTCGAAGAAAGCTCCCGCTCAAGCTCAGCCACACGCTTCTCCAGCCTGGCAACCACGCCGCTGTTGTCCGTCTTGATTGTGTCGGTCATGTCGTCACCCATTCTGTGATTTCCTCGGCTTCAAAGGCTGCACCCGGATCGACTTCCGGCTGCGGAGATAGGTCTCGGTCTGCTTGCGCGTGGTGTGGCCGAGCAGGGCTTGTGGGTCGTGGCCCTGGTCGTCGGCATCGGTGGCGGATTTCGCCCGGATGTCGTGGAAGGTGAAGCGCTCGGCGATGACTCCCTCGCGGATGGCCTTGCGCTGCAGACGCTGCCACCAGGCCTTGAAGCCGTTGGCGGTGTAGGGCTGGCCGCGACGGGACCGGATCAGCGTCATGCCCTGCACCTTCCTCGATGCCTTGAGCCGGCGGATGACGCCGGCAAGTTCGGGCGTCAGCTCCATCACCTGACGCTGACCGGTCTTGCCCTGCCGCATCACCAGCCCGTCGTCCTCAATCTGCGAGTGCGTGAGCCGAATCAGGTCTCCTAATCGGCTCCCGGTCGCGTAGGCCAGATCCATGACCGCCTGGCCGTGCTCGTCGGCCAACGCCTTGACGGCGAGGAACTCGGCGTCGGTGATGTAGCGATCGCGGCCGGTCTCCTTGTTGCGCTCGACGCCGATGCAGGGGTTACGGGTCGCCATGCCAACTCGCATGCCCTTGGCGTAGGCCACTGACAGCGTGGCGATCTGGCGGTTGGCCGAGACCGGGGCTTTGTGTGCCTCGAGGAATTGGGCGACGTGCTGGGGTTTGACAGCGTCCGGGCGCATGTGGCCGAAGGCTTTCTCGAGCACGTCGAGGTGGGCGGACCGGTCTTTCTGCGTTCTTTCTGCAAGTGAAGAAAGGTGCTTCACCCGGTAGTAATGCAGCATGCCGGCCACGGTGTCGCCGCGCGTCGGCTCCTTGCGCTCGGCCTCGATGCGGCCCCACTTGAGTTTCGCCTCGGGCAGCGAACTACCCAGCGGCTCCCAGTAGCGGCGGCCGGCCGGGTCGTAGCCGTGGTCGTAGTACAGGGCCTTGCCCTTGCGCCGCATGCGAGGCGGCAGATCGAGGTCTTTTGTCCGGCGTCGTGGAGACATAATCAGGCACCGATGTGGCGCAGGTCCGGCTCGTCCTCGCGGGCGCTGCTGCTAGTGAAGTGCCGCTCGAACTCCGTGCGCAAAACACGCGGGCGGCGCCACCTGTCCAGAGCATAGGCGATCCCATAGGACCGCAGCCACTGGATCTGTTCGGCCGAGCGGGCGTAGCCGCTGGCCTCCTTCAATTCGGCGTTCGTCAGGAACATTGGCTCACCTCTCAGATAGACACCGTCACCGGGGACAGCCACACCGCGAAGGCGATCCAAGCTAGCGCCGCGGTCGCGCTGGTGAATAACGCAGGGCCGAGCGTCTCTAGCCCGCCACGGACCAGGAACAAGCCGATAAACATGAAGCCGGCAAAGATGGCCCACGCGCCACCAAGGATGAATGCCGCCCAGCCGATGAACTCGATCATGTGTATGCCTCCTCTTGGTGCCGCTCGCGCTTGGCCGCCTCTCCGCGCAGTCCGGCGTAGGCAGCCGCATCTTCGTAGTTGTCCACCCGGTAGCCGCCCTGCTGGCTGCGCACCAACTTGAGGACCTCCATGAACAGCCACCCCTGCTCCTCCGTGAGCTCCACGCCAGTGATGGCAGCGAACGCCTTGACCACGGCGGGAATCGACCGCTCGCCCTGCGGTTTGTCGTAGGTCGCCGCCCGGTCGTCCATGTGCATGATCCCGGCCTGCATGATGCGGACGGCTTCGGACGGTGGTGCTGGATAGCGCAGTTTTTCGGAGTAGGTGCGCCCCAGGTGCGGCGGCGTGTTGTCTTGTATCTCGAGCGAGTGGTCGCCCGTCTGCTGGGTAGTGCTCATGCTGTCCTCCTCATGGCGTCGAGTAGGCCGTCCTGCTCGACGGCTTTGCCTTTTCTGCGTGCGGCCATCAGTTCGTGGACGGTGCCGCGCGCGACGATGTGGTAAATGAATACGGGGCGGTCGTGGCCGGCCTGCAGCTGGCGGACGGGGCCGAGACGTTCGAGGATCTGCAGGTAGAGCTCGAGGTCCCACCACAGGCCGAAGAACGCGAGGATGTTGCCGCCGTCCTGCAGGTTCAGGCCGTGCCCGGCGCTGGCCGGGTGCGCGAACAGGATCGGGATCTCGCCCCGGTTCCAGGCGTCCTCGGTCGCCGGGTCGTCGTCGAGGACCCGGCCGCGCGGGAACGCCTTTTGCAATCGCTCGAGGTCGTGTTTCCACTGGTAGGCGACGAGGACGGGCATGCCGTTGGCCTCGTTGACGACGGACTCGAGCGCGTCGAGCAGGGCGGTGTGCACTTCTTTCCATTGGCGCTGCGGCTCGTCGGAGAAGTTGCCCTCGGCGTCGACGTAGCACGCGCCGCTGGCGATCTGCGCGGCCTTGGTCATGCGGCTCGCCGCGTTCATCGCCTCGATGTCGTGGCCTTCAAACTCGGCGAACATCTCCTTTTCGAATTGCTCGTAGAGCGCCCGGGCTTTGGGTGGCAGATCGACGGGCACGTCCGTGACGATCGGCTCGCGCAAGTCGAACCAGTCGCCGGCCCGCAACGTCAGGCACGAGTCCCCGAGCCGGTCCTGGATCATCTGGTCGGCAAAGGGGCGGAGCACCATGCGCGGGTAGTCGCTGAACGGGTTGTCCGGTTCGAAGTACCGCTCCTTGTAGGCGGTGAAGGTGCGGCCGAGCGCCTCGCCGAAGTCGACGAACCACTGCTGGCCCCACAGGTCGATGTAGCCGTTGGGGCTGGGCGTGCCGGTGAGGTTCTGCCAGCGGTGCGTCAGGTTGCGGGCCACGCGGGCGAGAGCGCGGCTGCGTTGCGTGCCACCGCGTAGCCGAAAGCCCTTGAGCTTGGTGGACTCGTCCGGCACGACCATGTCGAACGGCCAGCGCCGGCCGCACTGCTCGACGAGCCAGGGCAGGTTCTCGTAGTTGATCGTCCAGACGCAGCCGACGTCGGCGCGCAGGGCCTCGCGACGCTGCGCCGGGGTGCCGAGGATCGGTGAGACCTCGCCGAGATCGCGCAGGTGCGACCACTTGGCCGTCTCCTTGGGCCACGTGCTGCGCGCCACTCGCTTGGGCGCGATGACGAGCAGATTGCGCGCACTACCGGCCAGGCGTAGTCCGTCGAAGGCCGTAAGCGTGGAGACGGTCTTGCCCCCGCCCATGAAACACCAGGTCTGCCCACGCGGCCGGTCGAGCATGTGCTCGATGGCGAGTTGCTGATAAGGGCGCGGCTGGAACTTCATGCGATCTCCTCGATGAAACGCTCGACGCCGTCCTTGCTGTCCAATACTTCCACCCAAAAGCCCAGCGACCGCAAGCGTTCGTGCTCGCGGGCTTGCGCAGCCGTGGCCTTGCGGCCGGCGGCCTTGAGCTCGACGAACACGACCAAGCCGCCCGGCATCAGGACGATTCGGTCCGGCACGTTGCGGCGATTCGGTGACGTGAATTTCAGGGCGAGGCCCCCGGACTCACGGACACGCCTAACAAGGTGCTGCTCGATGGTCTTTTCACGCATGGTCAAGGTCCTCGAAATCTTCGGCCGAGGCCGGGCAGTGGTGGTGAGCGCCGCGCTCGTCTGTGAGGACGTGATGGGCGCCGCCGTGGCGAGACGGTTGCAGCTCCCAGCGCAGCCCGCCGGTGCCGCAGTGCTTGCACGTCACTTCGTCGTGAGTGACCACTGGCTCGTAATGTGTGCTCATGGGGTCACCCCTTGCGGTATCTGGTTGCTTCAAAGCCGGCGGAGGCCAGCGGCAGACCGTCGGCCCATTCGGGTACGGTTGCCATGTGGCGGCTCAAGTCGGCCTCGGAGTAGGTGGGGTCGTTCGGCGCCTCGGTCAGGTTCTCGTCGTGAACCGAGAGGATCAGGTCATACCCGGCGTCCTCGATGGCCGGCATGTTGGCGGCGAGCACGTCGCGCGCGAGCCCTTGGCAAAGGTTCTCGCAGATTTTTCCAGAGTAGGTATTGACGCGGCACCAGACCTTGGCCGTGCCGCCTTCCTCGTTCCCCATGCCCATGTAAGTGAGCCCGTTGTGCTCCGAAATCATCGGGTCGAAATAGACGAGGTAGCGGCCGCTCGGCAGCTTGATGAGCAGGTAGCGGTGGCCGGCATGTTCTCGGACGCCGACGCGCAGATACGGGCCGGCGCGGAATGTGCGCCCGGGGGCCTTGAGTGCCTTGCGCGCCGCGCTGTCGAGGCCGTTCCACAAGTTGACGGTCTCCGGGTGCGCGCGCCGCCATAGGCGCTTGAACGAGTCGCAGACCATCCAAGTGTCGCGCTCGAGGTCTTGCGTGCGGTCGTTGAGGTAGGCCCAATCCCACGCGTTGGCCGCCTCGTCCAGCACGTCCTGCGGGATGGTTGAACGGCCACGCTCGGCCATCGCGTCGAGGTCGATGCCGAACGCCTGGGCGAACGTCACGAACGCGCCGACGCCGCCCCCATAGCCAAGGCCGAGCTCCATCGTCTTGCCGATCTGGCGTTGATCCTTGGTCACGTCCTCTGGCCGAATGCGGAAGGCGTTGGCGTAGGCGAGGACATAGAGGTCGTGGCCGGTGCCGGCGTCGTAGTCGCGGAATGCCTTGATCTTCCATTTCTCGCCGGCGACCCACGCGAGCATGCGGCCCTCAATGTTGGACAGGTCGGAGACCACCAGCTTCTTGCCCGGCGGCGCGATCACCACGCCACGCAATGCCGCCGCGCCGAGCAGCATCAGGTCGTCGAACAGCAGGTCGTGGCAGTCGGCCTTCAATGCCTCGATGTACTGCTCGATGACATGCGGCTTGGGTATCCCGCGGCTCGGCAAGTTCTGCGGCTGGAAGGTGCGACCGGCCCAACGCCGCGTGCGGCTGGCCCCGGCGAATTGCAGCCCGCCACGGAAGCGACCGTCGCTGCTCAAGGCATCGCGGATGGTCTTGTACTTGGCCGTGCTGGTTTTGTTGGCCGCGAGCATCAGCGCGGCGATCTCGCGCACTTCGGCCGGCTGCGAGTCGTCGGCGGCGATGGGGGCCATGACGTGCTTGGCCGTCTGCTCGAGGCCCAGCCCGTAGGTGTCATTCAGAAAGCGGCGGACCTTATCGCGCTGGGTCGGCGCGAGGCCGTCGGTCAGCTGGGCGAATCGCTCGGCGATGCGGCGGCGCTCGACTACCGCGGCGCGAACACCGGCGTCGACCAGCTCACGGTCCACGGCAAAGCCGCGGTCGTTGATCTGCTGGTCGAGGTGCCACTCGGCGATGGTGTCCTCGCCCCAGTTCCACGTCGGCAGCCGGCGGTGGATCTCGCGCATGGCCTCGACGTCCTGCATCGCGTAGCGGATGAACCGCTGCCACTCGTCCGGGTGCGTGTGGCGGTCGTAGCGGTCGGCGTTGTGATTCTTCGGGGCCGGCTTGCAGAAGCGCTGGATCAGCTTGCGGCCTTCCTTGATCTTCTGCTGCTCCTGCGGCAGGCCAAGCGTACGACCGAGCCCGTCGAGCGAAGCGGGCAGGGCGTGCACCAGCGCCTGGATCATCGTGCAGCGCCACCGCTCAATGGGCACGTCGATCCGCAAATTACCGAGGCGCAGGACGTTACGGTCAAAAGTGGAATGATGTGCTACCACCAGGACCGATTCGTCTTCGAGCGCGTCGCTCAAGTCCTTCGGCATGAAGCCGGTCAGCGGAATATCGAGGCACTCCGCTTCCGCTTCGGCCTGTTCCTCGATCGATTTGGTCACGTCCCAGCAGCTCACCGGATCGTCGTCGAGCGCGTAGGTGACGAGCAGGATCTCGGCGTTCTCGGCGTATCGATACGTCCCGAGGTCGGCCGGGCCGCCCAGCGCGCAGAATGTCTCGGTGTCGAGGAACAGGCGGGTCATGCCGCCTCCGTGA
>JAXHNG010000005.1:0-441720 GCA_034520805.1 Lysobacterales bacterium
GCAGGGCATGGGATCGCGCGCAAAAGACGCCGGCATGAGAGTGATCGTGACCGATCACCATCTGCCCGCGCAGACCTTGCCGCCGGCCGACGCCATCGTCAATCCCAACCTGCCCGGCGAGACCTTCGGATCGGGCGCGCTCGCCGGCGTTGGCGTGATGTTCTACCTGCTCATGGCGCTGCGGTCGCATCTGCGCGAACGTGGGCACTTTACCCGCGGGCGCGAGCCGCGTCTGGATCAGTGGCTCGACCTGGTTGCGCTGGGAACCGTCGCCGACCTGGTGCCGCTCGACGAGAACAATCGTCGCCTGGTGCAGCAGGGCCTGCTGCGCATTCGCGCCGGTCGCTGCCTGCCGGGCATTCGCGCGCTGCTGGAAGTGGCCGGGCGCAACCTGCGCCATGTCGATGCCTCCGACATGGGGTTTGCCGCCGGTCCGCGTCTCAATGCCGCCGGCCGCCTCGAGGACATGGGCATCGGCATCCGCTGCTTGCTGGCCGACAGCGAGGCCGAGGCGGTGGAACTGGCCGGCCAGCTGGATGCCCTCAATCGCGAACGCCAGACGCTGCAGGCCGACATGCAGGAGACCGCCGAGGAGCAGGCCCGCGTGCTGAGCGAGTCGGTCGAGGGCGATCTGCCGGGCCTTTGCGTGTTCGACGCCGAGTGGCATCAGGGCGTTGTCGGCCTGGTGGCCGGGCGCCTGGTCGAGCGACTGCAGCGCCCGGTCATCGCCTTCGCGCCGGCAGAGGCGGGCGGCAGCGAGCTCAAGGGCTCGGCACGAAGTCCCGCCGGCGTCCACATGCGCGACCTGCTGGTCGATATCGACGCGTCCAATCCGGGTCTGATCGAACGTTTCGGGGGGCACGCGCGCGCAGCCGGGCTGTCGCTCGACGCCGAGCGCCTCGATGCTTTTCGCGAAGCGTTTCTCGAGCAATTGGCCGATCGCGTATTCGAGCCCGATATCGTCTACACCGACGGCTGTCTGGCGGGCGATGAGCTTTCCCTGGAGACGGCTTCTGCGCTGGCCGAGGCCGGGCCCTGGGGCCAGGCCTGGCCCGAGCCGCTGTTCGACGGACGCTTCCGCGTGCTCGAACGGCGCGTCGTCGGCGCGCACCACCTCAAGCTCCGGCTGCAGGCCGGCGGCGGTGGTCCGGCGCTCGAAGCCATCGCCTTCGGCGCCGGCGGCCTCTGTTACCAGGAGCTGCCCGATCCCCTGGGGGTGGTCTACAGCCTGGAGATCAACCGTTGGCAGGGCCGTGTGACGCCGCAGATGCGCGTTCGCTACCTGGTGGAAACGCTGCGGGAGTGACTTGCCCCGGGGCGCGATATGGATAACGATCGACCTCGCTTCCCGAGCCGACGCAGCGTTACAATAACCGGCTTTGCCGATTCACCTGCAATCTAAGGATGAGAGTCACCATGGAACAGACTGCGATCAAGAATCTCCTCGACGACCTGGAGCGCCGTGTGCGGGCGCTCAGGGGGTATCTTTGACTACGATGGCAGAGTAGAACGACTCGAAGAAGTAACCCGCGAGCTCGAGGATCCGTCCGTATGGGACGAGCCAGAGCATGCCCAGAAACTGGGTAAGGAACGCTCCGACCTGGATCGCTCGGTAACCGCCCAGCGGACGGTAATCGAAGGCGTGAGCGATGCCGCCGACATGTTCGAGCTGGCCCAGGAAGAAGACGACGAAGAAACGCTCGACAGCGTAGGCTCGGATCTTCAGCGCCTGGAAAAGCAGGTTGCCGACCTCGAGTTCCAGCGCATGTTCTCCGGCGAGATGGACGACCGGCCCTGCTACATCGACATCCAGGCCGGTTCCGGCGGCACCGAGGCCCAGGACTGGGCGGAGATGCTGCTGCGCATGTACCTGCGCTGGGCCGAGCACCGCGGCTGGAAGGCCGAGCTGGTCGAGGCATCCGAGGGTGATACCGCCGGCATCAAGAGCGCGACCATTCATATCGAAGGCGAAAACGCGTTCGGCTGGTGCAAGACCGAATCCGGCGTGCACCGCCTGGTTCGCAAGTCGCCGTTCGATTCCGGCAATCGTCGCCATACTTCGTTTGCCAGCGTGTTCGTTTCGCCGGAGATCGACGACAACATCGAAGTCGAGATCGATCCCTCGGACCTGCGCGTCGACGTCTACCGCGCTTCGGGCGCCGGTGGTCAGCACGTCAACACCACCGAGTCGGCGGTGCGCATCACGCACGAGCCGAGCGGGATCGTGGTGCAGTGCCAGTCCGGTCGTTCGCAGCACAGCAACAAGGACCAGGCGATGAAGCAGCTGCGCGCCAAGCTCTACGAGCTCGAGCTGCAAAAGCAGAAGGACAAGGCGCAGGCGGCCGAAGACGAGAAATCCGATATCGGCTGGGGCAGCCAGATTCGCAACTACGTCCTCGATCAGTCGCGCATCAAGGATCTCCGAACCGGCGTGGAGCGCAGCGATACCCAGAAGGTGCTCGACGGCGACCTCGACCAGTTCGCCGCTGCGCAGTTGCAGGCCGGGCTGGAATAAAATCTTGGTCCACGGATGAACACGGATGAACACGATGAAAAAAGGCTTAGAGAACTTCGTAACGCGCAAGCGAATATTTTGGGTACTGCGCTTCGGATGATTTGGTTTTGAAAGCTCTTATCTGTGTTTATCCGTGTTCATCTGTGGACAATTTTCTTTTTAGTGAGAGCAGATGACTGACAAAGAACAGGGCAGCACGCCTGAAGTGGACGAGAACCGCCTGATCGCCGAGCGGCGCGAGAAGCTGCACGCGCTGCGCGAGCTCGGCGAGGCCTTTCCCAATGGCTTCCGGGTGAACGCCGATGCGGCGACACTGCTCGAGCGCTTCGAAGATGCCGGGCAATGGGATCAGGAAGCGCTCGAAGCGCACGACGAGGTCTTTCGCCTGGCCGGGCGCATCCTGTCGCGGCGCATCATGGGCAAGGCCAGCTTCGTGCATATCCAGGACGGCTCGGGTGCGCGCATCCAGCTCTACCTGCGCCGCGACGACCTGCCCGAGGGCGTGTACAAATCCTTCAAGCAGTGGGATATCGGCGACATCGTCGGCGTGACGGGCACACTGATGCGAACGCGTACCGGCGAGCTCAGCATCCAGGCCAGCAATCTCGAAGCTGCTGACCAAGTCGCTGCGGCCGCTGCCGGAAAAATGGCACGGCCTGTCCGACCAGGAAACGCGCTATCGCCAGCGCTACGTCGACCTGATCGTCAACCCGGAAGTGCGCGATACTTTCGTGCGGCGCAGCCTGATCGTGCGCGCCATTCGGCACTACTTCGACGGCCACGGTTTCCTGGAAGTCGAAACGCCGATGATGCACCACATTCCCGGTGGCGCGACGGCCCGGCCGTTCGCGACGCACCACAACGCGCTCGATCTCGAACTGTACCTGCGCGTCGCGCCCGAGCTGCACCTCAAGCGCCTGCTCGTCGGCGGCCTGGAGAAGGTCTACGAGATCAACCGCAATTTCCGCAACGAGGGCGTGTCGACCCGGCACAATCCCGAGTTCACCATGCTCGAGTTCTACTGGGCGCACGCGGACTACAACGACCTGATCCGGCTGACCCAGGACCTGCTCAATTCCCTGGTTACCAGCCTGCCGGGCATGACGGAAGGCAAGGTCGAATACCAGGGCGAGACCATCGATTTCAGCGGCGACTTCGATCGCATCACCGTCGCCGACGCCGTGGTCGGGCACTACGAGGAGCTTTCGGCCGACGAGATCAAGAACGCCGATCGCCTGCGCGAAGTCTGCCGGGCGCGCGAGATCCACGTCGACGACAGCTGGGGCTGGGGCCGTCTGCTGATGGAGCTGTTCGAGGAGGGCGTAGAGCACCGACTGATCCAGCCGACTTTCGTCACCCAGTATCCGATCGAGGTCTCACCCCTGTCGCGGCGCAACGATGACGACCAGGACTTCGCCGATCGTTTCGAGTTGATCGTCGCCGGGCGCGAGATCGCCAACGGCTTCTCCGAGCTCAACGACCCGGAAGACCAGGCCGAGCGCTTCCGCGCCCAGGTCGAGGCACGCGACGCCGGCGACGCCGAGGCGATGCACTTCGACCACGACTACATTCGTGCGCTGGAGTACGGCATGCCGCCGGCGGCGGGCGAGGGCATCGGCATCGATCGCCTGGTCATGCTGCTGACCGATTCGGCCTCGATCCGCGACGTGCTGCTGTTTCCCTACCTCAAGCCTGAAAGCTGACGCCTCAGTCTCGGGTGGTCACCTGGAAACTTGTCGGGTCGCTGATCAAATAGTTTCGTTCGCCAAGCGGAGAACCACTAGTGACCAACTAGTGACCAAGCGGACGGAAACGGTCGCCGAATATCATTCCGATGTCGGCAGAGGGCGCGATGGTCCTGACGTTTACGCTTGATTGGGAGGCGTCGTCACCCAGCGCGATCCTGACTTCGCTGGTCACGGGCGGAGCGTCGGTTTCAACTTCGAAATTGAATAAGGTGAACCAGGTCAGCGGGTTGTCTGGCGGGGCCTCAAACAGGAGGTGGTCGCTGTTGACGGTGATGTCCCAGTCGTTTCTGGCATCGTCGTCGATATCGCCAAAGAAGGTATCGTGCACCGTCACGCCGTCGGGCAGGTCGATGCGGAAGCCTTCCATCGCCCGATCAAAATCGTAGTTCTGCAGCGCGTAGTTGTAGCGATACCGGCCCGGCGAAGTCTCGTTGACCTTGACCAGCAGCCGCAGGTGTCCCTGCGGCATGTTGTCGGGGTAGGACGCTTCGGGCGTTGCCGAGGGCACGACGATCACGTCGTGGTCGGCCATGGGGTCGGTGTTGTCCTCGGGCACCCATTGCGAAATGACTGGGCCTTCTTTGTGCTTGCCGGGGTTCATCGTCCAGCCGCTGTCCTCAGGCTCCGGATCAATCGGCCGAAAGCCCATGCTGTTCCAGATGTTGACGTCGTACTGGATGACGTACCAGGCGTCCATGAAGTAATCGGTGTCGGGCTGCTGGAAGACGGCCGGGTCAATCAGCAGGCGGTTGCCCCACTGGCCGGAGTTCTGGGTCTGGCTGCCGGTGCAGTCCGGGTCGAAGAAGGAGCCGCAGCTGTCCCAGAGGCCGACGCTGGCTTCGATTTCGTCGCGTGGTCCCTGATTGCTGGCGGTGTCGTTGTTGCCGCTTGAGTACGTGTCCTCGCAGCCGGGCCACAGAACGTTGCCGTCTTGGCAGTTGAAGTCGCAGTTCCAGTTGACAGTGAAGAAGGCGTGCTTGACACCGGATTCGGCGAGCATCTCGATGCGGCCATCGGCGATGCGGTAGAGGTTCCAGACCAGGTAGGGGTGCTGGTCGGCCGGATCAAAGGGATAGTCGGGATGGCTTGTGAACTTCCTTATCCAGGGCACGTCGATTGTCGACTCGTTCTTGAGCGTCGCCGAGGGCGCGGTCTTGATCAGATCGGGTTCGCCGACCTGTTCGAGCGTGCCCTGATAGACCACGTTGCTCATGTCGGTGAGCGTGACGTCGGCCTGTCCGTGGCCCGACTGCGGCCAGATTGGCCGATCGTCGCATTCCGCCGGCAGGCCGGATATCTCGGCGCCCGCGGGTATCGCCAGGTCCAGGTCGACCCAGCCCAACGCGATGGGCATACCGTCGAGCACGTCCAGCCCCAGGCGCTCGGCCAGATAGGCCGAGGCCTCGACCTCGGCGTTGGCGACGGTCAACCGCGTTTGTTCGGGACGCGTTTGCACATGCATGTGCGTGAGCCGGAACAGTTCGTTGCCGTGGGTATCGACGGCGACAAACTCCGGGTGTTGCCGCTCGCTCTGCCCGGGCCGCAGTTCGATGGCGTCGAGATCGAGCGCGCGGCCGCCGTGCCTGAGTACCAGGCCGGTTCGGCGCTCAAGCGCCCTCGTTCTGGCGCAGCGATTCGAGATTGCCCCAGGGGACGACGAGGCGGAACGACTCGATCTCGCTGACGGGAAAGCGAATTCGCTTGCGCGTGGCGATCGGCTCGCCGTTGTGCAGGATTTCGATCCCGAAATCGGGCAGGTAGTCGCCGCGGATTTCCAGTTCCATATGGCCGCTGCCGGCCGACCAGATCTGGCGTTCGTCGATGGATTCGGCGCTGCCGGCGGCGTGCCAACCGAGGATGGCGACCAGACTGGCCAGGCAGGCCAGGCGAGTGAAAGACGTTGTCATTGTTCCCGAGCCTGGCTGTTGGGTGCTGTTTGAGCTAGTGTATTGTCCGGTATTAATTGCTGATATCCGCGAGTCGCCAAGCGGCCAGCTGCAAGGCGCGTGCTCGCCGGAAGGGTGGTTTCCTTTCAAGGCGGCAGGTGGTATCGGTCGTTCCGGTCATTGTTTCGCTTCCTCATCACCCCCTTTGGTTCCAAGGCAAATCAAAAGCGTGAATCTGAAAGACTATCACCGATCAATGGCGATGACATCCTTTCACTCGTTGGCGCCTGCAGGGCAATTACAATCCAATAATGAATTGCCGGCTCAAATACTTGATTGTGGCGTTGCTGTCGACCACGATGGCAGCCATGGCTGATGCGCGCGAACCGCTGGTGTTGATTGACTCGATTGATCTGACGCGTTACCAGGGGCGCTGGTACGAGATTGCGCGCTTGCCCAACCGCTTTCAGGATCAGTGCGTCGGCGAGGTCAGTGCGTATTACGAACTGCTCGAAGACGGCCGTGTTCAGGTCACCAATCGCTGTCGGAAACCGGACGGAAGCTGGTCCGAGGCGCAGGGCATCGCAAGGCGTGATTCGTCCGATGCGCGTGCGGCAGCGCTGGAAGTGCGATTTGCGCCGCGCTGGCTCTCTTTTTTGCCTTTTGTCTGGGGCGAATACCGCGTCATGGCCCTGGATGACGACTACCGGCACGCGCTGGTCGGCAGCGACGATCGCAAGTACCTGTGGATCCTGGCGCGGGAGCCCGAACTGCCGCGGGCCGTCTTCGAAAACCTGGTCGAGCAGGCCCGGCGGCAGGGTTTCGATATGAGTGACCTGCAAACGACGGAGCAGTCCTCATGATCGACGTCGTGGTTGTTGGCGCTGGCTGGAGCGGACTGACCGCGGCCACGCGGCTGGCCTCGCAGGGTTACTCGGTCGTGGTCGTCGAAAAGTCCCGCGGCCCCGGCGGTCGTAGCGCCACGCGGCGACAGGACGGGTTTGCTTTCGATCACGGCGCCCAGTATTTGACCGCTCGCAGCGACGCGTTTGCCCGTCAGATCGAGGCCTGGGCGGGGGCAGGCCTGCTGGCACCGTGGCGCCCGCGCTTGTCGGTGTTCGGGCAGCGGCCCGAGAACGCTGGCGGAACACCTGCGGATCGCTGGGTCGGCGTGTCCGGCATGAATGCGGTTCCCCACCGCCTGGCCGAGGGGCTGGACTGCCGCTGGCGCTGGCAGGTCGAGGGCATCGAGTTCGACGGGCGCGAGTGGCAGGTCGTCTCTTCCGGTGGCGATCGTCTCCGGGCACGGTCGCTGCTGTTGACCGCACCGCCGGCCCAGTCGGCCGCGCTTCTGGGCGAGGCGCATCCGCTCTCTGCAACGCTGGTTGCGGTTTGCATGCAGCCTTGCTTGACGGTCATGCTGGGTTTCGACCAGGCCCCTGCGGTGTCATTCGACGCGGCCTTCGTCAATCAGGGACCACTGGCGTGGATCGCGCGCAACGATGACAAGCCGGGCCATCCCGGCGGTCCGGCCTGGATCGCTCAGGCGAGCTCTGAATGGTCGCGCGAGAATCTCGAAAGCAGTCCGGAGTCCGTGGCGTCTGAGCTGCACGCGGCGATGATCGAGCTCGATGCCGCCTTCGACGTGCCCACCCGCTTGTGCATTGCGCATCGCTGGCGCTATGCCCGGGCGGGCTCGCCCTTGTCGGGGCCGATCCTGGCGGAGGATGCGAATCGGCTCGTTCTGGCCGGCGACTGGTGCGCGGGAGAACGGATCGAAGGCGCCTGGATCAGCGGGATGGCTGCGGCAAAGCGCCTGGCGGCACTCCTGTAGCTTATGGGCAGTCGCCGGCCAGGGGCGCGGCGGTTTCCTGCAGTAGTAGTTCCACGTCGCCGGCGCCGTTGCGGGCGACCGACATCATGGCAATCTCGCAGCCCCGGAGTCGAAGGGCGCTTCCGGTGTCCGTCCAGTCGCCCAGAACGATGCGCTGGCAGTGCCGCTGATCGACTCTCAGATCGTGAATCGCCTTTCGGTGCGTGTGGCCGTGGATCATCCGGCGCACGCCGTGGTCGCGAAATGCGGCGGTGACGGCGCCGGCGTTGACATCCATGATGCTCACTTCCGCGCTGCCCGTGTGCCGGCGGCTCATCCAGCGTGCCAGGCGGGCCAGGAGGCGGCGCAGCCAGGCGGGCTTGGCGAGAACGCGCGCCTGCCAGGCCGGATCGCGCACTTTGCGGCGAAACCGCTGGTAGGACTCGTCGTCGGTGCACAGGGTGTCTCCGTGCAGCAGCAGAACCGGCTCGCCTTCATGATCCAGGAACTGGGGTTCTTCCAGCCGCTGCATGCCGGCTTCCCGGCAGAATCGTTCTCCGACCAGGAAGTCGCGGTTGCCGCAGAGAAAGTGGATCGACGTTCCGCTCGCGGCCAGTTCGGCCAGGTGGCGGGCAACCCGGCGGCCGAGCTCGCCGGGTGCGTCGTCTCCGATCCAGGCCTCGAACAGGTCGCCCATGATGTAGAGGGCGCCTGCATCCCGCGCCGGCCCATCGACGAAGTCGACGAACAGGCGGGTGGTTTCGGGCCGATCGTCCTGCAGGTGCAGGTCAGCGACCAGGTAGCTTGTCGGTGCCGCCTTACTCAGAGAGCTCGACCCGCTCGATGATTACCGGCTCGGCGGGCACGTCGCGATGCATGCCCTTGCTGGTGGTTTCGACGGCGCGAATCTCGTCGACGACGTCCATGCCCTCGACGACCTGACCGAATACAGCGTAGCCCCAGGTCTGGCCGGAGGCCTTGTTGCGGTGGTTGAGGAAGTCGTTGTCGGTCACGTTGATGAAAAACTGACTGGAGGCCGAATGCGGGTCGTTGGTACGCGCCATTGCCAGGGTGCCGCGCTTGTTCTCCAGGCCGTTGTCGGCTTCGTTCTGGATCGGCTCGCGGGTTTCCTTTTGATTGAAGTCGGTATCGAAGCCGCCGCCCTGAATCATGAAGTTGTTGATCACGCGGTGAAAGATGGTGCCGTCGTAGTGGCCGTCGCGGGCGTACTGGAGGAAATTGGCCGTCGATTCCGGCGCTTCGTCTTCGAACAGTTCGACAGTAATGGCGCCATAGTTGGTATGCAGGATCAAGGTGGGGTTCTCCGTGGTTTCGGGATCGTTCGATGCTTGGCTTGCTTGCTCACCCTCCTGTGCTGACAGGGGCAGGGCGGCGAGCAGTAGCAGGGCAATGAGGCTTCTCATTTGTTGTCTTTCTTCCGTGGGTTTTTCAATCCTTCATAATACGGTGTCGAACAAAGAATGTCAGCGAAAGGCGAAATGCAGGCACACGAAGAAGGGAACGGGTTCCAGGCAATCGAGTTCAACGACGGCGGGCTGCGCCTGCTCGACCAGCGCCGGCTGCCGGCGCGCGAGGAATGGCTGAGCATCGAGTCCGTCGATGCGGCCGCCGCGGCGATCCGTGACCTGGTCGTGCGCGGTGCCCCTGCCATTGGCATCACGGCCGCCTACGCCTCGGTTCTGGCCGCCCGGCACAGGGCGGGCGACCTGGCGGCCTGGCACGCGGATCTCGATCGCCTCGAGCGGTCGCGGCCCACGGCGGTCAATCTCGCCTGGGCGCTGCGCCGCATGCGCCGCCGAGCCGAGCGCGAAGGCAGCGCCGATCCCGATTCCCTGCTCGCAGAAGCGCGGGCCATCCACGAACAGGACATCGAAGCCAATCGAACCATGGCCCGGGCCGGCGCCGGGTTGATCGAGGCCGGCTCGGGCGTGCTGACGCACTGCAATACCGGCTCGCTGGCCACCGGCGGGATCGGCACGGCGCTCGGCGTCGTTGCCGAGGGCTGGCGGCAGGGGCGGGTCGACCGGGTCTATGCCGACGAAACGCGGCCCTGGCTGCAGGGTTCGCGCCTGACGGCCTGGGAACTGGCAAGGCTGGGCATTCCCTTCCGCATCGTCGTCGAGGGCGCGGCGGCGTCGCTGATGGCTTCAGGGACCGTCGACTGGGTGATTACCGGCGCCGACCGCATCACCGCCAACGGCGATGTCGCCAACAAGATCGGAACCTGCATGCTGGCGGTGCTGGCCCGCCACTACGGGGTCCGCATGATGGTCGTGGCGCCCTCGTCGACGGTCGATCCGCAGTTGGCATCCGGCTCGGATATTGAAATCGAGCAGCGTGATGCCGCCGAGATCTGGAGGGCCGCCGGCCTCGATCAGGCGCCCCCGGGGTTCGACGCCTGGAACCCCGTTTTCGATGTCACGCCGGCCGGGCTCATCGACTGCATCGTGACCGATCAAGGCGCCCATTTTCCGCCCTATCGCTTCGCGCTTTCGGCGGGGGATGAAAGCCCCTGAAATCAGCTGTCTGTGGTAACATTTCACGTTTGTTGCGTCTGCCCGGACTGCGTTTTCCGAGTTCGGAAGGCTCTCCCTGAAAGCTTTGTTTTTCAGGACCTTACCAAAACAACTTAAAGCAGATACGGGGTTACCGTAGATGGCGGAAATGGCACGCGAAGTGCTCCAGGTGAACCTGGAAGACGAAATGCGCCAGTCCTACCTCGATTACGCCATGAGCGTAATTGTGGGCCGGGCGCTCCCGGATGTCCGCGACGGCCTCAAGCCGGTCCACCGGCGCGTGCTGTTTGCGATGCACGTGCTGGGCAATGACTTCAACAAGCCGTACAAGAAATCGGCCCGCGTGGTCGGTGACGTCATCGGTAAATATCACCCCCACGGCGACAGCGCCGTCTACGACACCATCGTGCGACTGGCGCAGCCGTTTTCCATGCGCTACATGCTGGTCGACGGCCAGGGTAACTTCGGTTCGATCGACGGCGACTCCGCGGCGGCCATGCGATACACCGAGGTGCGCATGGCGAAGATCGCGCACCAGATGCTGGCCGACATCGACAAGGAAACGGTCAACTTCATTCCCAACTACGACGAGTCGGAACACGAACCGACCGTCCTGCCGGCGCGGGTGCCCAACCTGCTGGTCAACGGCGCTTCGGGTATTGCCGTGGGCATGGCGACCAATATCCCGCCGCACAACCTCGGTGAGGTGATCAGCGCGCTGCTGGCGATGATCCGCGATCCCGATATTGGTATCGACGAGATCATGGAGCACCTGCCGGGTCCGGATTTCCCGACAGCCGCCATCATCAACGGTGCGGCAGGCATCGACGAGGCCTATCGAACCGGCCGCGGACGTATCTACATGCGCTCGCGCACCGAGATCGAGACCGACGACGATACCGGGCGAACGCGCATCGTCGTCAATGAACTGCCCTACATGGTCAACAAGGCCCGGCTGCTCGAGAAGATCGCCGAGCTGGTCAAGGAAAAGCGCCTGGAAGGCATTTCCGGATTGCGCGACGAGTCCGACAAGGACGGCATGCGCATGGTCATCGAGCTCAAGCGCGGCGAGGTGGCTGAAGTCGTACTCAACAACCTGTTCCAGCTCACGCAGCTGCAGACGGTGTTCGGCATCAACATGGTGGCCCTGGTCGATGGCCAGCCCAGGCTGCTCAATATTCGCCAGATCCTGTCGGCCTTCCTGGCGCATCGCCGCGAGGTGGTCACCCGGCGCAGCCTCTACGAGCTGAGGAAGTCGCGCGAACGCGCCCATATCCTCGAAGGCCTGACCGTCGCGATCGCCAACCTCGACGAAGTGATCGCCCTGATCAAGGCGTCGCAGACGCCGGCCGACGCGCGCGAGGCGCTGCAACGCAAGCGCTGGGACGCCGCCCTGGTCGAGTCCCTCCTGGGGCAGGCGGGTGCCGAACTGTCGCGCCCGGAAGACCTGCTGCCCGAGTACGGTCTGGGCGAGGGTGGTTACCAGCTCTCGCCGCAGCAGGCCCAGGCGATTCTCGATCTGCGCCTGCAAAAGCTCACCGGCCTGGAACAGGACAAGCTTTCGGAAGAGTACGAGGGCATCCTCGATACCATCCGCGAGCTCATGCGCATCCTGTCCGAGCCCGACGCGCTGATGGAAGTCATCCACGACGAACTGGTGGCATTGCGCGACCAGTTCGATGACCCGCGTCGCTCGGAGATCATGCGCGACCATCTCGACCTGACGATGGAAGACCTGATCACGCCCGAGGACGTGGTGGTTACGCTCTCGCACGCCGGCTATGCCAAGTACCAGCCGCTCGATCGCTATCGCGCCCAGAAGCGCGGCGGGCGAGGGCGCTCCGCGGCCAAGACCAAGGACGAGGATTTCGTCGAACGCTTCTGGGTGACCAATACCCACGATACGCTGCTGGTGTTCACCAGCGCCGGCAAGGTCTACAAAACCAAGGTCTACCAATTGCCGCAGGCCGGGCATAACAGCCGCGGCCGGCCGATGGTCAACCTGCTGCCGCTCGAGGAGGGTGAACGGATCAACGCCGTGCTGCCCACGCGCGAGTTCCCCGACGACTGGTTCGTGTTCTTCGCCACCCGGCGCGGGCGCGTCAAGAAGACACCGTTGTCGGATTTCGCCAATATCCGCTCGAACGGCATCTGGGCGGTGCTGCTCGAAGACGGCGACGAACTGGTGGACGTGGCGTTTACCGAAGGCACGCGCGACATCCTGCTGTTCTCCTCCTCGGGCAAGACGGTGCGCTTCCACGAAACGGACGCCCGTGCCATGGGTCGCCAGACCCGCGGCGTCGTCGGTATTCGACTCAAGAAGGACCAGGAAGTGGTTTCGATGTTCGTCGCAGACGAAGGCGACGTGCTGCTCGGCACCGCCAACGGCTATGGCAAGCGCACGCCGCTGGAAGAGTTCCCGGTGCACAAGCGCGGCGGGCAGGGTGTGATCGGCATCCAGACCGAAGGCCGCAACGGCCCGCTCGTGGCGGCCCTGGCCGTCAGGGAAGACGACGACGTGATGCTGACCTCCAATGCCGGCACCCTTGTTCGGACCTCCGCGGCGGAGATCTCGCGCCTGGGCCGTAATACCCAGGGCGTGACCCTGATCCGCCTGGGCAAGAACGAGCAGCTCATCGGCATGGCACGCGTGGCCGCCTCCGACGAAGAAGAGGAAGAAATCGACGGGGACGCCGTCGAATAGCGGCAGGACAAAGGGATCCGTTCAGCGGCCACTGCTGCAGGCCGGCCTTGGTGTCGACGGTGATCGGTAGCAGGGAATCGTCGGACGTCTCGCCTGACGCCGGACTGACGCCATGCCTGGGATCGCCGAGCGGGCTGACGGCAAGCCAGTTGGCCTGACACCGGCATTCGTCGCCGCAGTAGCCGGCGCGGCCTTGTGCAGCGTGACGTGTGACGTTACGCCCAGTTCGTTGCGCTCTCGCCACGTGGTGCCGTCGACAGTCGAACTGACCAGATCACCTTCGTCGAAGCAGGTGCCTTCGGCTGCCGGAGATGCCGGTGCCGATGTGCGTGGTCTAGCTGTGAGTGCTGCCGGTCGACTGTCGGAGCGCCTCTGCCGTGGAAATCTGAACGCCCATCGTCCGGATTGCTCGGTGTTGGTAGCCCCGACCGTGAAGGACGGTCCGTTCAGGCGCGGTGACTGGTCATTATCATGTCGAGGCCCAGGTGCTAGCCGCCCGTTATGCCGTGATCCAGAGCCGTTCAACGGTAGAGCTCGACCGACCGGCTGCTCGCCGGCTACCGGAGCTCCGCCCGTTCGGCCGATGTCGTTGACAGCTGCTGCTTGCCGGTCAGGCTGAAGTCAGCCAGTTCAAGTCACTTCGTCAGCGTGGACGGATGTCGGCCGGCCGTCTGCTTGTCTCCGCAGCGGGCCCTTCCGGCTGTCAGTCCGCAGCCGGTTGCTCGTCCAGACGACCGTGCAGGCGGCCTTCGCGCGGCGATGGCTCGTCGCAGGTCAGGTTGCCGATGCCGGCATTCCGAGCCGGATCGTCTGCTCGTCGGTGTAGGCCCTGCGGAGCACTGGAAATCTATCATGACCGTGCGACAGAAACATCGGCGCACCGGTACTCGATAGGCGGCGTCGTTGAAGCTGCGCGTAGCGCTCCAGGTCGCCGCCGCTCGCAGAGGTTGGCGCCCTGCACGCGCCAGAAGTACTCGGTATCCAGGGCCAACTCTGCGGCCGGCACGAAGTCGGTCGCCGCCGTCACCGTCTCGTCGACCACGATATTGCCGAAGCCGGCGTCGGTCGCGATCTGGATCTGGTAGTCGTCGATGCCGGTCAGGGTTTCCCAGCCGAAGCGGGCGCTCAGCGATCGTGTCGCTGGCGCCGTCGGCGGGCTCGATCAGCGACGGGGCGTCGCCCAGGTAGCCGTCGAGGGCGACCGACAGTTCGGCCTCGGTAAACATCGCTGCCGTCATCGCCTCCGACGCGCAGCAACAGGCTGTCCGCGGTGCGGTATCGCCAACGGTCAGGGTCCACACCGAGCTGCCCGGCACGCTCACGCTCGTCGGGGTCGACGACGCCGTGCGTTATTCCGGCGGGTATCGCCCGTGGTGGTGAGATTGCACCGTGCCGGCTGTAGGCGCCGACCGGCGCCGAGGTCCACGGCGACGTCGTACGATCTCGTGCTGCCCGACTCCGGGATGCAGGCTTCCAGCGTGTCCGGCGTCAGCTGCAATCGAGTAGGTCGGGTCGCCGACGATGCAGTTGTAGCAGGCGATGGCGAAGTCCTGGCTGGGATTGCCGGGATTCACAGGGGTTGAGCGCGTCGCCTGCGATGTCGGTGGCGACGAACGCTCACGGTCGATCCCGCCCTGGTGCTGGCTGGGCTGCAGCCAGACACGCCTTCGAGTGTTGTTCATGCCATCGGGTGAGCCGCCCGCCGCCGACCAGCCGTCGCCGCCGACGACGTTGCCAAGGTAGGTGTTGCCGTCGAGCGCATCGACCTGCAGGATCGAGGTCGTTGACCCAGGCCGGTGTGGTCGCCGCCCTGCCCGTGTCCCGGCGCGTCGGTCCAGGTCAGGACGACGCTGCACGGGCTCGGAAGGATCGGCGGCGTTGAGCGCCAGCGCCCAGTCCTGGCCGGTTTCGGTCGAAGACCTGTTCGCTGGTCGCATCAGATACGCCGCACCGCAGGACCGTGGTTCATCGACCGCGTCGAGATCGAGGCGGCCGTAGCCCTGGAAGCGGTCGGGGCGGTGGCTCGAGCGCGCCGCCGTCGGCATTGGTTGCCGCCTTCGAGGTCACGGGCGGCGGCGGTGAAGGTGGCTTTGACCAGGGCCGGGCGATCGGGTTGCTGGCCGGTCTCGGCGACATAGCGCTCGGCCCAGACCGCGATGGCGCCGGAGACCACGGGTGAGGCCATGGATGTGCCGCACTTGAAAGGCCGTAGCCGCTTCGCCGTGGATCGCTCGTGCTGTCGGTTAAGCAGCCCGGCGCCACGATATGCGGAACCCGGCGGCCGTCGCAGGCCGGCCCGTGTGCCGAATTTGCCGACACGCTGAAAACGGCGTCGATCGGGTTGCTGGATGCCGCCTGAGCCGTCCTGTAGCACCGGTCGAGCCGACAGCCGAACAGGTTCTTGGCCTCGTCGGGCGAGCCCAGGGAGCTCGGATGCAGCAGGTGCCGCCGCCTGAATCGCCGTTGCCGTTCATGATCGACCAGACGGCCAGTACCGGCTGGATTGCCCGGCGTCATCGGGCATGGGCGTCGCGGGAGATGAAATCGATCTCCATGGTCGGGATGTCGTAGCCCTGCGGCGTTGTCGGACGGTCCCCAGGAATTGTTGGTGAGTAGAGCGCCGCTGTTCGGCTGAATCCTTGGAAATGCTGAAGCATGCCGTCCGGCCACCATGCCGCCGGGTCCGGAGATGCCTCTGAAGTGGATCGTACGGCCTGGTTGACCAGGCTGGCGCCTGGCGCCACGCCCTGGCCGCGCAGGAAGCCGTTGCCGTCCAGTGTGCCAGTGGCGCCGGTCCCGGCAATGGCACCGGCCACGTGGGTGCCGTGATCGTTGCTGATGCGACCGCACGCAGCTCCCGTTCCGTGCCGCTGCAGGGCACCATGTTCGGTCGGCCAGGTCCGGATGCGATGGTCCTGGACGCGCGCCATCGACGATGCCGACAGTTACGCCGGAGCCGTCGATAGCCTGTGTCGTTGAGCCAGGTCGCGGTAGCCGGTCTGAATGGTGCCCGCTTCCGTCGATACCGCCGACGATCGGACTGATTCGACATTTCCCCTCGCGGCCCGGCATCGTGCGGAATGAACTGAACGGTGTAGGATCGATCCGGATGCTCGGCAATCGCTCTGGTAATCGCTTCCGCCGTATATCCATATTGCACAATGCTTGAAAGTGCCGAGTCGAGCGGCGTGATGCTGTCAACCGTACCGAATCGGCGCGAGTTCCTCGCTCAATCGATCCAGGCTGTCGACATGCGCGCTGGCGAGCGCCATGGTGGGTCGAATCTCGCTGTCGAACTCACGCAGGTGGGGCTGGACTTTCCAGTCCGGCTGCAGCGGAACGGTTGCGCGAACGGCGTCGAGGCTGCGCAAAGCGCTCATCTGCGATTGCGTCGCCCAGACGTAATAGCTGAAAGGATGCAGGGGCTGCGCGACTTCAATGCCGCCGGCCCTGAGGTCGGCCACCCAGCGACTGCGGATCGGACCCTGAAACTGAACGAGATGGAATCCGCCGTCTGGATCCGCGGCCAGGATATCGCGCTGGCTCGCAATCTCCTTAGGATCGAAGCGCTCGCCGCCGAGGGTCAGTTCGAACGGGTTGCTGCTGACGGTGAGACTCAGTCCCGCGCTTTTGCAGGCGCTCGGCTTCCTGGCGCGACATCCAGTCGTCCCCAGTGGAAGCTGCCGTAGTCGCTCGAATTGCCCTTTGAGCTGGATCGACTGCAGCGCGGCGGTGTTCGAGGCGTGGTGGATGCGAACCCAGGCATCGCCGTCTTCGGCGGCCGCGGGCAGGCACAGGATGAGGAAAAGGAGGACGAGCAGGCCGGACGAGGCGGGGCCTCGCAGGACGGATGAGTCTGTCATCATCGGGGTCTCTTTAGCTTATCGTGAATTTAGCGACGGTGCGCGAATCGCGTTCTGTTCTGACTCGTCGGAACCGGCATGCCCCCGATCTTGCTCCCTCCGGCTGGCCGCGAACGACAGTACAGAATCTACGTCGCGCCAGAATAATACAGGAACGCTCAGGGCATTTCACGCCTGGCCCACCAGGCCATGACTTTCGTCACGCGTGGCCGAGGCCTTCCTGATATACCATCGGCTTTTACCATCCGGATGGAGTATCGCGTTGAATAACGACAGTCTTTGGAAGTCTATCCTGAGCGCTTCGCTGCTCGCCCTCGTGTTACTTGCCAGTGCCGTTGCGCATGCCGATACACGGCTTCTTCGTTTCCCCGACGTGCACGGCGAGCGTGTCGTGTTCAGCTACGGCGGTGACCTGTGGTCGGCGCCGATCGGCGGTGGCGCGGCCTGGCGCCTGACGGCCCATCCCGGCCTCGAGCTGTTTCCCAAGTTCTCGCCCGACGGGCGCTGGATTGCGTTTACCGGCCAGTACGGCGGTGACGAACAGGTCTATGTCATGGCTTCGTCGGGCGGTGAGCCGGAGCAGTTGACCTGGTATCCGGCTACCGGGCCCCTGCCGGCGCGCTGGGGCTACGACAACCAGGTTTATGGCTGGACACCCGATGGCGACGCCGTTGTTTTCCGTTCGCAGCGCGACGCCTGGGGCTCGTCGACGGCGCAGCTGTTCACCGTGCCGCGCCGCGGCGGCCTGCCGGAGGCGCTGCCGATGCCGGTTTCCGGTGCAGGCACATTTACCGACGACGGCGAGCACGTGTTCTATTCGCCGCTGTTTCGCGATTTCCGGACCTGGAAGCGCTATGAAGGCGGCTGGGCGCAGGACTTGTGGCTGTTCGATCTGGACGCCAACGAGGCGCGCCAGATCACGGATCACCCGCGCACCGAGCGCGATCCGATGTGGATCGACGGCCAGGGCTACTTCGTCTCCGACCGCGAAGGCACGCTCAACCTCTACCGCGTCGATCCGGACAGCGGCGAGACCGAGCAACTCACCGCCCACGACGAGTCCGACGTGCGCTGGGCGAGCGCCGATTCACAAGGCCGCATCGTCTACGAACTGGGCGGTCGACTACGTGTGTTCGACACCCGTGACGGGCGTGACGCCGGGATCGAGATCAGCGTGCCTGACGATGGCATCAACCGGCGCGAGAAGGTCGTCGATGTATCCAGCCAGATTCACTCCGCCCGCCTGAGCCCGACCGGCAAGCGCGTACTGTTCGAGGCGCGCGGTAACCTGTTCAACGTGCCGGTGGGCAAGGGCATCGCCCGCAACCTGACCAATCGCTCCAGCGCGCACGACCGCGAGGCCGACTGGTCGCCGGACGGTAGTCGAATTGTCTTCGTCTCCGATATCGAAGGCGAGGAAGAACTGTATCTTGTTCCGGCCGACGGCAGCGAAGCACCCAAGGCGCTGACTTCGGGCAATGAAACGCGCTTCTACGACCCGCGTTTCTCGCCCGACGGGTCGCACGTCGCCGTGTCCGACAAGGACGGCTACATCTACGTGGTTTCCGTCGACGGCAATGGCAGCCTGCAGCGGGTGGCACGCGACGATGGCTGGCGCAACCGCGACTACGTGTGGTCGCCCGACGGGCAGTGGCTGGCTTTCAGCCTGACCGAAGCGTCTGGCCTGCGTGCGCTTCATCTCTATTCGGTGGCCAGCGAGGAAACGCGACGCCTGACCGAAGGCCTGTTCTCGGAGTACCAGCCGGCCTTCTCGCCGGATGGCGATTATCTCTACTTCCTGGCCGATCGCGAGTTCGCGCCGCAGATTTCCGGGCACGAGTGGAACTACGCCACCAACCGGACGACCGGCATCTACGCTTTCTTGCTCGATGACGATGCGAAAAATCCATTCGCACCCGAGGATGCCGAGGAGAAGGGTATTGCCGACAATGGCGAGGACGGCGAGAAGGGCGAAAACGAGGAAGGCGCTGACAATGGCAATGGGGATGACTCGGCCACGCAGATCGATTTCGACGGTCTGGCGAGTCGTGTCGTTCGTGTGCCCGTCGAGGCGGGCAACTACATGGCCCTGAGCGTTGCTGAGAACGGCATCCTGTTCGGCGAGCGCGATGCCTTCTACTACGGTCGCGGTCCGGCCGTTGCGCCTCGCCTGAAGCTGTTCAAGTTTGACGACGAGAAGGTCGTCGATTTCGCCACCGATATTGCGGTGGCTGATCCGAGCATGGACGGCAAGCAGGTATTGATCCGCAGCGGCAGCAGCTGGAAGGTCTACCCGGTCGCCAAGGAAGGCGATGAGAGCGAGGATGTCGACACCTCGGGCCTGCAGGCGCGTATCGACCCCGTGGCCGAGTGGGCCACTATTTTCGACGAGGTCTGGCGGCGATTTCGTGATCACTTCTACGTGGCCAACATGCACGGCTACGACTGGGAGGCTCTGCGCGAGCGCTATCGTCCGTTGCTCGAACACGTGGCTCACCGCAGCGATCTCAACTACGTGATAGGCGAGATGATCGCCGAGCTGAACGTATCGCACGCCTACGTCTCGGGCGGTGATGAGGGACTGCCGGATCGGCCGTCGGTTGCCCTGCTCGGCGCGCGTTTCGAAATCGACAGCGGCCGCTATCGCGTGGCCCGGATCCTCGAGGGACAGAACGACGAGCCGCGCTATCGTTCGCCGCTGACGGCGGCCGGTGTCGAGATCGCCGAGGGCGACTACATCCTGGCCATCAACGGGCAGTCTCTGAGCGCGGAGGACAACATCTTTCGCCGGCTGACGCTCCCCACCGGCAAAGCCCTGGCGCTGACGGTCTCTTCGAGGGCTTCGGGCGGGGAAACGCGCGAGGTGCTGGTCGAGCCGATCAGCGGCGAAAGCGACCTGTTCTACCTGGCGTGGGTGCTCGATAATCATCGTCGAGTCACCGAGGCGACGGACGGGCGGGTCGGCTATCTGCACGTGCCGGACATGGGGCCGAACGGTATCCGCGAGTTCATCAAGTGGTTCTACGGCCAGATTCGCAAGGACGGCCTGGTGATCGATGTACGTTCCAACGGCGGCGGCAACGTCTCGCAGATGCTGATCGAGCGCCTTGCGCGCAAACCGCTCTCGCTGGGTTATTCGCGCACGATGGAGAACGTATCGACCTATCCCGCTCAGGCTTTCAACGGCCACATGGCCGCCATCCTGGACGAAAACTCGGCCTCCGACGGCGATATCTTCCCGTGGCAATTCCGCAATGCCGGCCTCGGCCCGCTGATCGGCAAGAAGTCCTGGGGCGGTGTGATCGGCATCACCAGCCACGGGCCGGTCATCGATGGCGGCTCGGTCAACGTTCCGGAGTTTGGCTTTCTCGATGTCAACGGCGAGTGGGTGATCGAAGGCGAGGGCGTCGAGCCCGATATCGAGGTTGATAACGACCCGGCCAGCGTCATCGCCGGAGAAGACCCGCAGCTCGAGCGTGCGATCGAGGAGGTGATGAAGCAGATCGAAGCCGATCCGCCTCGTTTCCCGGAGCGGCCGGAGCCGCCTGTGAAGATCGACTGATCGGGGTTTTGGGTTAGTTAGTAGAACCGCATTCGCCCCGACCGGGTGGCATTCGCTTCAGTTCGACGCAGTGGCGAGGCCTTCAGCGAATACTACCCGGTCGGGACGAACGCTCTGAGGCGTTCTTGGGGGTCCGGTCTGAGCAATCGCTCTATTGGCTTTTCCCACCAAAATAGCCACGCCGGGTTCTGGTGGCCGAGAGCCTGCTGAGGGCCTCGCCACCGCGTCGAACTGAAGCAGGCTCTCGGCCGCCAGAACCCGGCCCCGACCTCAACTCGCCTCGAGCCAGTCTTCCAGCGGCGGGCAGGAGCAGATCAGGTTGCGGTCGCCGTGGACGTTGTCGACCCGTCCGACTGGCGCGAAGAACTTGCCCAGTCGCAGCTCTTTGACCGGCCAACCGGCTTCCTGGCGGCGGTAGGCATGGTCCCAGTCGTCGGACGACAGTTCCTGCACTGTGTGCGGGGCCTGCTTGAGTGGATTGTCTTCGGCATCCCACTCGCCGGTGGCCACGCGTTCGATTTCGCGGCGGATGGCGATCATGGTCTGGATGAAGCGGTCGAGCTCGGCCTTCGACTCGCTTTCGGTCGGCTCGATCATGAGCGTACCGGGCACCGGCCAGGACATGGTCGGGGCGTGGAATCCGTAGTCGATCATGCGCTTGGCGACGTCTTCTTCCGTGATCCCGGCGCTTTCCTTGAACGGGCGCAGGTCGACGATGCACTCGTGGGCGATCCGTCCGTTGCGGCCGGTGTAGAGGATGTCGTAGTGGCCCTCGAGCCGTTTAGCGATGTAATTGGCGTTGAGAATGGCCGTTTCAGTCGCTCGGCGCAGGCCCTCGCCGCCCATCAGGCGAATGTAGACCCACGGGATGGGCAGGATACCCGCGCTGCCCCAGGGGGCCGCCGCGATCGCCGGGTTGGTGCCGAACTCAGGGCCCAGCAGGCCGCTGCAGTGACCGGGCAGGAAGGGAATGAGATGTTCTCGCACCCCGATCGGGCCGACGCCGGGTCCGCCGCCGCCGTGCGGGATGCAGAAGGTCTTGTGCAGGTTGAGATGGCAGACGTCGGCGTACTGAGCCACGCGCGACAAGCCCACCAGGGCATTGACATTGGCGCCGTCGAGATAGACCAGCCCGCCGGCGGATCGCACTTGCTCGCAGATGCTGACTACGTCTTCCTCGAACACGCCGTGCGTGGATGGATAGGTGATCATCAGCGCGGCAAGACGATCCTTGTGCGTCTCGATCTTGTAGGCCAGGTCGTCGAGGTCGACGTTGCCCTGGCGGTCGCACTTGACCACGACGATGTCCATGCCCGTCATCTGGGCACTGGCCGGGTTGGTGCCGTGGGCCGAGGAGGGAATCAGACAAACATTGCGGTCGCGATTGCCTTGCTCTTCATGCCAGCCCTTGATCGCCAGCAGGCCGGCGTATTCCCCCTGCGAGCCGGCGTTGGGCTGCAGAGAAACGGCGGCAAAGCCGGTGATTTCGCGCAGCATGCCCTCGAGTTCACCGATGAGCTGGTGATAGCCGCGCGCCTGGTCCCAGGGGCAGAACGGGTGGAGCTCGGCAAACTCCGGCCAGGTGATCGGAATCATCTCGGCGGTGGCGTTGAGCTTCATGGTGCAGGAACCCAGCGGAATCATGGCATGCGCCAGGCTCAGGTCACGATTCTCCAGGCGCTTGAGGTAGCGCAGCATTTCCGTTTCGGAATGGTAGCGGCTGAAGACCTCGTGATCGAGAAACGTCGAGCGGCGGCGGAGTGGCTCGGGGATCGCCTGGAAGTCGTCGTCGAGTGCCTCGTCGAGCGTGGTGATGTCGTCGGCATTGCTTCCACGGAAGATGCCCAGCAGGCTCGAGAGGTGACGGCGCCGCGTCTGTTCGTTGAGGCTGATTCCGATGAAACCGTCGCGGTCGGCACGCAGGTTGATGCCGGCTTGTTGCGCACGGTGGAGCAGGGCCTGGCGCTCGGGTTCGTCGACGCGTATCGACACGGTGTCGAAGAAGTGCTCGCTTTCGAGTTCGAAGCCGGCATCGACGATACCGCGGCCGAGGATGCAGGCCTGGCGATGAATGCGCCTGGCAATCTTCTTGAGGCCCTCCGGGCCGTGCCAGACGGCGTAGAAGCCGGACATCACCGCCAGCAGGGCCTGGGCGGTGCAGATGTTGCTCATGGCCTTTTCGCGGCGGATGTGCTGTTCGCGCGTTTGCAGCGCCATACGCAGGGCGGGATTGCCGTGGCGGTCTTTCGAGACGCCGATGATGCGGCCCGGGACGCTGCGGCGGTAGTCCTCGCGCGTGGCGAAAAAGGCGGCATGGGGACCGCCGTAGGCCATC
This sequence comes from Lysobacterales bacterium, assembly GCA_034520805.1. Taxonomy (GTDB): domain Bacteria; phylum Pseudomonadota; class Gammaproteobacteria; order Xanthomonadales; family Wenzhouxiangellaceae; genus Wenzhouxiangella. Next base: position 22,964 of record JAXHNG010000005.1, read on the forward strand.
GGTACGCCGAATCGCTGGGCGCTGCCGACCACCACGTCGGCGCCGGCCTTGCCGGGTGCTTCGAGCATGACCAGCGCCATCGGGTCGGTGGCGACCGCGACCTGTGCGCCGCGCTCGTGAGCCTGATCGATAAGTGCGTCCAGCGGTTCGATGACGCCGTTGGCGCCCGGATACTGTACCAGGGCGCCGAAGCAGTCGGTATCGGCCAGCGCCGCAGACAGGTTGTCGCGCACCTGGACGTCGATGCCGAGGTGCCGTCCGCGGCTGACGACGACGTCGATGGTCTGCGGCAGGCAATTGGCGCCAACCAGGAACACGTCGCTCTTGTTCTTGCGGTTGACGCGCTTGAGCATGGCCATCGCTTCAGCCGCGGCCGTGGCCTCGTCCAGCAGGGACGCGTTGGCCAGCTCCATGCCGGTGAGGTCCATGATCATCTGCTGGAAATTGAGCATGCCCTCCAGTCGGCCCTGGGAAATCTCTGCCTGATAAGGCGTGTAAGCGGTGTACCAGCCGGGGTTTTCCAGGACGTTGCGCAGGATGACCGGCGGCGTAAGGGTGGGGTGGTAGCCGAGGCCGATCATGGCGTGCGCGGTCGAGTTGTGGTCGGCCATTTCCCGAATGCGCTCGAGCACCCGCTCTTCGTTGTCGCCGGCGGGCAGGTCCAGCGGGCGTTTGCTGCGAATGCTGCCGGGCATGGTCTCGAGAACCAGTGCCTCGAGCGAGTCGCTGCCGACGGTGTCGAGCATCTGCCGGACGTCGTCGGCATCGGGGCCGATATGGCGCGCGACGAAGTCGTCGTGCGATTCGAAGCGGTGCAGCGGCGAGGGGGCGTTCCGGTTGTCGGTCATTGCAGAAGCAGTCCTTGCGCGGAAATCTTGAACAGATAGTGGTCAATCAGCAGAAAGGCGAACAGGGCCATCAGGTAGACCACCGAGTAATTGAACATGCTCATCGGCAGCTGCTCGTCGCTTGATCGCATGATGGCGATGGCGTAGCCGAGAAAGCCGATGTTGAGAATCACGGCGCCGACGAGGTAGGCCAGGCCGCTCATGCCCGTCAGCCATGGCAGCAGCGTGACGAGCGCCAGGATGATGGTATAAAACAGGATCTGCCAGCGCGTGAACGCCACGCCGTGGGTCACCGGCAGCATGGGCACGTCGGCGGCGGCGTAGTCCTCGCGCCGATGAATGGCCAGCGCCCAGAAATGCGGCGGCGTCCACACGAAGATGATCAAAAAAAGGATCAGCGCGTGCGCATGGATGTCGCCGGTGACAGCCACCCAGCCGAGTACCGGTGGTGCCGCCCCGGCTGCGCCGCCGATGACGATGTTCTGCGGCGTGGCACGTTTGAGCCAGGCAGTGTAGATCACCGCGTACCCAATCAGGCTGGCGAAGGTCAGGACCGCGGTCAGGGGGTTGACCAGCAGGGTCAGGATCAACATCGAGACGGCCGCGAGCGTCAGCGCGAAGATCAGGGCCTGTCGGCGGTTGAGCTGTTTGGTCGGCAGCGGGCGATTTCGGGTGCGCGCCATGATGCGATCGGCATGTTCGTCGAGCAGGTGGTTGATGGCGGCCGCCGATGCCGCGGCCAAGCCGATGCCCAGGGTGCCCCACACCAGGGCGTCGAGCGGGATCATGCCCGGCACGGCCAGCGCCATGCCGACCACGGCCGTAAACACGATGAGCGCGACCACCCGGAGCTTGCACAAGCCCAGAAAGAAGCGCGTTCGCTGCCAGATTGATGCAGTCGCTGCCGTCATGTGCGCCCGTTGGGAAAGGTCGGTGTGCCAGGGACTCGCGGGCTACTCGGGCCCGGTCTCGGTCCAGGTGAGCAGTCGCGAGAGATCGCGCCGCATGCCGTTGAAATCCGCATCCTGCGGATAGCGCAATATTATATGCCCCCGGGGGTCAACGATGTAGCTGATCGCCTCCAGCCCGGCATCCGGCAGTGCCGCCGAGATCGAGCGACCGGCTTCGCCGCTGAAGATCCGGTAATCGCTGGCGAGCTCGTGGATTTCCTCGACGGCCCGCTCGTTCACTTGCCCTTTCGTGACGAACATCAGCGCGATCTCGGGTTGGTGACGATCCTGTGCCAGGCGGATCTGGCGCAGCCAGTAGAGATCCTCGAGGCAGGCCTCGTTGCAGCCGGCCGAGCGATAGTGCATCAGATGCCATTGTCCCTCGAGCGAGTCGCGGGTGACGGTCTCGCCCGAGGCCGTCTTCGCGGTGAACTCGGGGAGGCGAACGGCCGGCTCGAGCAGCTCGCCGTGGTTGCGCGTGCTGTCCGGTCGCCAGTCCAGCCACTGGCTGTTGAGCAGCACTGCAATAACGACGGGGGCAAGGAAGACGGCCAGTATGGCAAAAATGGTGGGCTTATTCATGATTCTTGAAGTCTGCTCATGCTTTTCGAAGGCTGCGCCAGGTCAGGGCGACCCAGATGAGAAACACCACGACTGCCATCGTTATCCACTGCCAGGCGTAGGCACGATGGCGGTCGGGACCGAAGTTGACCGGTTGCCACTCGTCACCGCTCAGGTGCACTGCATGTTCGGGGTCAAGCAGGATGATCCGCCCGGCGACCTCGTTCCCCAGCGCCGCTTCGACGCGATCGAGATCGAGATAGGTCACAAGGTTGGGCCATTTGTCGGCAGCCAGCGGACTGGCTTCGCCCAATTGGAGTCCAACTCGGGGTGGATTCGCCAGTCGGCCGGTGATTTCGAGCGGTTCGTTCGGCGTATCGATTTCGGGCAGGGGCGCCTGGCGCGAAGCCAGGGGATGCCAGCCGCGGTTGACCAGCAAGATCCGCTCCATGCCGTCGGGCCGAAAGGGGGTGAAGACGTGGACACCAACTTGTCCGGCGCGGACCTGGTTGTCCAGCAAGACGTGCCGGTCGGGATCGAAACGGCCGGTGGCGCGGGTGTGGGCATAGGGCTGGTCTAGCGCATCGACTTCGCCGAGGGCGACGGGCTGCGCCTGTTCCCAGGCCTGGATGAGGTCTTTCTTCTCGTCAGCCCGGTCGAACTGCCACACGGCCAGGCGGGCGCACATCAGGATGACGAGCACCGCTGCGATATGCGGCAGCCAGCGGAAAACAAGGGATGCATACCTGCTCATGACGGGCCGCGATTATAATCGAAAGCACATTTTCCCCGGAGTCTTTCCTTGCTCAGCAAAGTCTTGATCATCGGCGCGTTCCTCGTCATCCTCTATACCCTGGCGTCAAGCTTCTATTTTCTCGTCAAGGATTCAGGAGAGGGTGAACGTACTGTCCAGCGCCTGAGCTGGCGGGTCGGCCTGTCTCTCGGCCTCGTCATTCTTCTCTGGGTCGGTTTCCAGCTTGGATGGATCGAGCCGCAGGGCGTCAACCCGGTGCGCTATCCCGGTAACGGCGGGGGGTAACAGCTGGCGTACCTGAGGTCAGTCGCCGCTGCTGAGTTTATCGAGTACGCTGTCGGCGCTCGAAACCCGGAATTCACCGGGGCCTTCGACCATCAGGTGGCGAATGACGCCGTCGCTAATAATCATGGCGAAGCGCTGACAGCGCTGGCCCATGCCGAAATTGCTGGCATCGGTCTCCAGCCCGAGTGCGCGCGTGAAATCGCCGTTGCCGTCGGCCGCCATCACGACGGCCTGTCCGACGCCCACTGACTTTCCCCAGGCGTCCATGACGAAGACATCGTTGACGGCCATGCAGACGATGCGATCGGCGCCCGCAGCGCGAATCTCTGAAGCGTGCTCGACAAAGCCGGGCAGGTGCCGCGCAGAGCAGGTCGGTGTGAATGCGCCCGGCACGCCAAACAGGACGCTCGTTCCCGCGCCCAGCAGCGTGCTTGTCGACTGACCTGCGGGGCCTTCGGGCGTCATGACGGTCAAAGTCGCCTCGGGCACCGGGTCTCCGACGCTTACGGCCATGTTCAAGTGCCCAGCGCGCTGTCGATGGCCTTCAGGAGCTCTTTTTTATCGACCGGTTTGGTGATGTAGGCGGCTGCGCCCTGGCGCATGCCCCATATCCGGTCGGTCTCCTGGTCCTTTGTGGTCACGAAGATGATCGGAATATTGGCGGTCGACTCGTCCTTGCCGATACGTCGAGTGGCCTGGAAGCCGTTGAGACCGGGCATGACGATATCCATCAGGATGACGTCGGGGACGTGCCCCTTGGCCTGCTCGACGCCTTCCTCGCCGCTGGAGGCAGTGATGACCTCGTGCCCGCCACCCTCGACGATTTTCTGGAGTGAGTACAGGTGGGTCTCGGAGTCGTCTACGATCAGAATCTTGGCCATTGGAATCCCTTCTTTTCTGTTGTATTGCTCAATCTCGAATCCGCTCCATCATACCCGAAACGGTCGTCGTCGGCCCCTCGCGCGGATCAATCTGCAGGTCCTGTGACGCGCACCACAATTCGCCCCCGCCCGTTCCCCTCGAGGAGTTGATCGAAAGCGCCCGAAAGCCCGCCCAGGTCGATCTCGGGTGCGGCAATCCGGTCCAGGTGCCGTGGCCGCCAGTCGTCGGCCAGGCGTCGCCAGATTTCGCTGCGGATCGCGTACGGGCAGCCGGCGGAATTGATGCCCAGAAGCCCGATGCCGCGAATGATGAAGGGCATGACGGTGGTGTTCAAGCCAATGCCGCCGGCCATTCCGCACGAAGCGATGTTGCCCCAGGGCTTGATTACGCGGGTCAGGCCGGAGAGCGTGTCACCGCCGACGTTGTCGAGCGCCCCGGCGAACTGGGCGGAGGCCAGGGGCGATTCGGGCCAGTAGAGCTCGTGACGGGAGATGCACTGGCTTGCGCCGAGCTCGTGCAACCACTCGAACTCGTCTTCCTTGCCCGAGATCGCGCTGACTTCGTAGCCCGCCTTCGAGTAGATGTCGGTGGCTAAGGAGCCGACGCCCCCGGAAGCGCCGGTGACGGCAATTGGGCCCATGTCGGGCGTTTGTCCATTGGCTTCCATGCGCCAAAGGCCCAGTGCGGCGGTAAAGCCGGCCGTGCCGAGGATCATGGCCTCGCGCAGACTCAAGCCGTCGGGTAGCGGGACCAGCCATTCGGACGGCACCCGCAGGTATTCGCTGTAGCCACCGTCGCGGCTTTCGGAAAGGCCGCTGCCGGTGATGATGACTGCATCGCCCTCGGAGAAACCGTCGCTGTCGGATTTCACGACCGTCCCGGCGGCATCGATGCCGCCGTTGAGCGGGAACTTGCGCAGGATCTTGCCCTTGCCGCTGCCGGCCAGGGCGTCCTTGTAGTTGACGCTGGAGTAGGCGACCTTGATGACCACGTCGCCGTCGGACTGTTCGTCGATCGACTGCTCGACCAGCTCGGCACGGTAGCCGTCTTCGTCGTCGTTGATGCGGAAGGCGCGGAAGCGGTCCGGGATGGCGTTGCTCATGATTCTGGTCTCCTGCCTTCGTTCTGGCTGTGGGAGGGGTCAGGGGTCAGGGCGACTTCGTTCCTGGCCGGCGGCGACTGACATCTGCTGGAGGTCTTCCAGCACCACGGCATCCGCCTTCTCCATTAGCTCCCTGATCCCTGAATCCTGACCCCTGAGTCCTTCGTTCCGAGCCCGAGCAGCCGCTAGTTCGCCTTGTGAATCGCCCGCTTATCCACCGCCAGGGCCGCTTCGTGGACGGCTTCCGACAGGGTCGGATGGGCGTGTACGATGCGGGCGAGGTCTTCGCTCGCGCCGGCGAATTCCATGGCCACCACGCACTCGCCGATCAGCTCGCCGGCGATCGGGCCGACGATCTGCACGCCGAGAATGCGGTCGGTTTCAGCGTCGGCGAGGAACTTGACGTGCCCGGCCGCCTCGCCCAGTGCCAGTCCGCGGCCGGTGGCGGCAAACGGGAAGCTGCCGCTGCGGTACTCGATACCTTCCTCGTCAAGCTGCTTTTCGGTCTTGCCCGCCCAGGCGATCTCGGGGTCGGTGTAGATCACCCAGGGCACGTTCGACAGATCGAAGTGGCCGTAACCTCCGGCAATCGTCTCGACCACCGCGATGCCTTCCTCGGAAGCCTTGTGGGCCAGCATCGGCCCGCGCACCAGGTCGCCCACGGCCCAGACGTTCTCGGCTGTGGTGCGGCAGTGGTCGTCGACCTCGACCTGGCCGCGGTCGGTCAGCTTGACCCCGGCATCGTCGGCCAGCAGGCCGTCGGTGGCGGGTTTGCGGCCCACGGCGACGAGCAGCTTGTCGAAGCTCTCGCTATCCTCACCGTCTTTGCCCTCAAAGGTTACGGTGACCTTGCCGTCGGAGACTTCGGCGCCGGAGACCTTGGTGCCCAGGCGGATATCGAGACCCTGTTTCTTGAATTCACGGGCCGCGGCTTTCGAAACGTCCTTGTCGACCGCCGGCAGGAACTCGTCGAGCGCCTCGAACAGCATGACTTCGCTGCCCAGCCTGGACCACACGCTGCCCATCTCCAGGCCGATGACGCCGGCGCCAATGACGCCGAGCCGTTCGGGTACTTCCGGAAACTCGAGGGCCCCCACGTTATCGACGATGGATTCGTTGTCGATCTCGACGTTGGGGATGGAAAAGGGCACCGAACCGGCGGCGAGCAGCACGTGCTTGCCCTGCGCGGTGAACGCTTCGCCGTCGTTGGGGGTGAGCTCGACCTGGCGGTCGGCCAGCAGCTTGCCGCGGCCGTTGACGAATTCGACCTTGTTGGCCTTGATCAGCTGGTTGACCCCGCCGGTGAGCTGCTTGACCACCTTGTCCTTGCGTTCGAGCATCTTCGCGACGTCGATCTTGAGCCCGTCGACCTCGATGCCGTGATCGGGATACTGGTGCTTGATGTGGGCGAAGTGCTTCGAGGAATCGAGCAGGGCCTTCGACGGGATGCAGCCAATGTTCAGGCAGGTGCCACCGGGCGCGGGCTTGCCGTCCTCGTTCTGCCGGTCGTCGACCAGCATGACCTTCAGGTCGAGCTGGGCGGCACGGATGGCGGCCACGTACCCGCCGGGGCCGCCGCCGATGATGATCAGGTCGAATTCCTTGTCAGCCATTTGTAGTCCTTGGAGTTGTTTCGGTCTCGTTGCCCGTAGTGGGGTCGAAGGGGGCAGGATTCAGGGGTCAGGGTTCAGGTCGACTCCGATCTTTTCTTTCCTGACCCCTGACCCCTTAATCCTGATCCCTGCCTCGTCAGAGGCCCAGCAGCATGCGCGCGGGGTCTTCGAGGCTTTCCTTGATCGCCACCAGGAACTGGACGGCGTCCTTGCCGTCGACAATGCGGTGGTCGTAGGACAGGGCGATGTACATCATCGGGCGGATGACGATTTCGCCGTCGATGGCCACCGGGCGCTCCTTGATGGTGTGCATGCCCAGGATCGCCGATTGCGGCATGTTGAGCAGCGGCGTCGAAAGCAGCGAGCCGAACACGCCGCCGTTGGTGATGGTGAAGGTGCCGCCCTGAAGATCCTCGAGCTGGATCGTGCCCTTGCGGGCCTTCTCGGCATACTCGGCGATACCTTGTTCAATGTCGGCCAGCCCCATGCGATGCGCGTCGCGCAGCACCGGCACGAGGAGGCCGCGGTCGGTGGATACAGCAATGCCGACGTCCTGGTAGCCGTGGTAGACGATCTCGTCGCCGTCGACCGAGGCGTTGACCACCGGGTGCTTCTGCAGCGCTTCACAGGCGGCCTTGACGAAAAAGGACATGAAGCCAAGCTTGACGCCGTGCTTTTTCTGGAAGTCTTCCTTGTAGCGGCTGCGTAGGTCCATGACCGCCTTGAGGTCCACCTCGTTGAAGGAGGTCAGGATGGCGGCGGTGTTCTGGGCTTCCTTCATGCGCTCGGCGATGCGCGAACGCAGGCGCGACATCTTCACGCGCTCTTCCGGGCGCGGGCCAGTGGCGCCGCCGGCCATGTGGCTTTTGACGTCGCCCTTGGTCACACGACCGCCGCGGCCGCTGCCCTCGATCTCGCTCGGGTCGAGATCGTTCTCGGCGACCATGCGGCGGGCCGATGGGGGCAGGTCCTTGTCGGATCCTTTCGGCGCCGAGCTCTTCTTATCGGACTTATCGGACTTATCGGACTTGCTGTCGGCCTTGTCGTCGCCGCCCGACTCTTTCGACTCCTTCGAATCGTCGGCATCGGATTCATCGTCGTCGCCGCCGTCATCTTTCGAATCCGAGCTTTCGTCGGACTTAGCGGGCGCTTCGCCTTCTTCCATCTGGCCGAGCAGCTGGCCTTCGGTGACGGTCTCACCCTCCTCGGCGCTGATGTCCTTGAGCACGCCGTCAGCCGGGGCGGGCACTTCCAGCACGACCTTGTCGGTTTCCAGGTCGACCAGATTCTCGTCGCGCTCGACCGCGTCGCCGGGCTTCTTGTGCCACTTGGCGACGGTGGCGTCCGAAACGGATTCGGGCAGGTTGGGGACTTTGACTTCAACGCTCATGGGTGACTTACTCCGTGAATTTGCCTGGTGTCAGCGCCTCGCCGACCAGGCGCTTTTGTTGTTCGAGATGGACCTGATAGTAGCCGACGGCCGGGGATGAAGAACCGTGCCGGCCAACGTAGCCGAGTTGCTGGCCGTCGCGGATGCAGGCCTGGAGATGGTGGCGGATCTGGAACCAGGCACCCTGGTTCATGGGCTCTTCCTGGCACCAAACAACCTCGTCGGCCTGGTCGTAGCGCGCGATGATCTCCTGGACCTCTTCGCGCGGGAACGGGTAGAGCTGCTCGACGCGCACCAGTGTGACATTGTCGACTTCGTCCTCCTCGAGCTGCTTGGCGAGGTCGAAGTAGACCTTGCCGGCGCAGAAGACCACGCGCTCGACCTTCTTCGGGTCGGGCTCGGCCGGATCGTCGATCACCAGCTGGAAGTGGCCGTTCTCGAGATCGTCGAGCGAGGAGGTCGACAGCTTGTGTCGCAGCAGCGACTTGGGCGTCATCACGATCAGCGGCTTGCGGAAACGTCGCAGCATCTGGCGCCGGATCATGTGGAACATCTGCGAGGGCAGGGTCGGGACGCAGACCTGGATGTTGGCGCCCGAGCACAGCTGCATGAAGCGTTCGAGGCGCGCCGAGGAGTGCTCCGGGCCCTGGCCTTCGTAGCCGTGGGGCAGGAACATCACCAGGCCGCAAAGGCGTCCCCACTTGGTTTCGCCGGAGGCGATGAACTGGTCGATGACGACCTGGGCGCCGTTGACGAAATCGCCGAACTGGGCTTCCCAGATGGTCAGGGTGGACGGCTCTGCGGTGGCGAAGCCGTACTCGAAACCGAGAACGGCTTCTTCCGACAGCAGCGAATCGATGACCGTCACGCGGCGCGGGTCTTCGTGGAGGTGCTCGAGCGGCAGCCGCGAGCTGCCGTCTGCCTGGTTGTGGAGCACGGCGTGGCGATGGAAGAAGGTGCCGCGCCCGGAGTCCTGCCCGACCAGTCGCAGCCCGTGGCCGGCATCGATCAGGCTGGCGTACGCCATGGTTTCGGCGAAACCCCAGTCCATCGGGCTCTCGCCGGCCGCCATCTGCTTGCGTGAGTCGACGATGCGCTGGACCTGTTTGTGCAGTTCGAAGCCCTCAGGCAGGGTGGTCAGACGCTCAGACAGCTCGCGGATGCTCGCCGCGTCGATGCCGGTCTGCACCGTTTCACGCCAGTCGCCTTCGAGATAGGGGTCCCAGTCAACCGTCTCGACGGCCTCGTCCTCGCCCAACAGGTCGACCACCGGCTCGCCGGCGTCGAGCTTGTCGCGGAATTCCTTGTTGGACTGCTCGATAGCCTCTTCGTCGACCAGTTTTTCGCGGATCAAACGGTCGGCATACTGCTTGCGGACGCTGTCGAGCTTGCGAATGACGCCGTACATGCGCGGCTGGGTTGCAGCCGGTTCGTCGGCCTCGTTGTGGCCGAGCCGCCGGTAGCAGACCAGGTCAAGCACGACGTCTTTCTTGAACTCGCGCCTGAAGTCGGCCAGCAATCGTGTGGCGAACACCACCGCTTCAGGGTCGTCGCCGTTGACGTGCAGGATCGGCGCCTGGACCATCTTGGCCACTTCGGTGCAGTACAGGGTGGAGCGCGCGTCGAGCGGATTCGAGGTGGTAAAGCCGATCTGGTTGTTGACCACGACGTGATAGGTGCCGCCAACGGCGAAGCCGCGCGCCTGCGACATGTTGAGCAATTCCATGTTGACGCCCTGGCCGGCAATGGCGGCGTCACCGTGGATCAATACCGGCAGCACCTGTTCGCGCCGGTCGTCGCGCAGGCGCGCTTGACGGGCGCGGGCCGAGCCGGCAACCACCGGGTTGACGATTTCGAGGTGCGAGGGGTTGAAGGCCAGGGCCAGGTGCATCGGGCCGCCCGGCGTGGGAACGTCCGAGCTGAAGCCCATGTGGTACTTCACGTCGCCAGATCGGTTCGGGTCATCGCGGGCGATCTTGCCTTCGAATTCGGCGAACAGGTCGCCGGGGCTCTTGCCGAGAATATTGACCAGCACGTTGAGGCGGCCCCGGTGGGCCATGCCGATGACCATCTCGCGCACGCCCTGGCTGCCGGTGTGGCGAATCAGGGCGTCGAGAAGCGGAATCATGCTCTCACCGCCCTCGAGCGAGAAACGCTTCTGGCCGACGTACTTGGAGTGCAGGTACTTCTCCATGCCTTCGGCGGCGGAGAGTTTGTCGAGGAGGCGCTTGCGCTCTTCGGTTTCCGGCGTGTAGTGCCCGCGTGCCCCTTCAAGTCGCTGCTGCAGCCAGCGCCGCTGGTTGGTATCGGTAATGTGCATGTACTCGATACCGATGCTGCCGCAGTAGGTCTCACGGCAGACCTCAACGATGTCCTTGAGCGGCAGGTGATCCGGCCCCGCGAGGGAGCCGGTGTGGAAGCTGGTTCCCAGGTCGGCCTCGCTGAGGCTGTGGAAGCCGAGCTCGAGGTCGGGCACCTTGGGCCGCTTGCTCAAATTCAGTGGGTCGAGCTCCGCTCGCTGGTGGCCGCGAACGCGGTAGGCGTTGATCAGGCGCAGGACGCCGGCCTGCTTGAAATCCTCGGCGGCGGTTGCCGCGTCGTAGTGCCCGTTTGCGGCCAGGGTCCGGAAATGGGCTTCGATCTGTCGGTGGCGCGTCTCGGTGTCGACCGAGCCGGCCAGCTGGCTGAACAATTGCTGCCAGTGTTCGGGAACCGACTGCGGGTCATCCAGCCAGGCCTCGTAGAAGGCTTCGACATATTCGGCATTGCCGCCGGAAAGTGGGGAGTTCCGGTACTGCTCCTGAAGGAAATCGGTCATTGCAAGCGTGGCTCGGGTCGCGTCCCGGTCAAAGACGCATGATTATAACGGGGGCGGGCATTTGATTGGGCCGAATCTGCTAAATGAAGCGATCAATCTCGCGCGCCATCCGGGCGGCGTTGCCGGTGTAGGTCGACGGCGTGAGCTCGAGCAACCGATCGCGATCGGCTTGCGGGATATCGAGTTCCCGGATGAATGTCCGGATGCTTTCGCGGTCGATGCCGCGTCCGCGCGTGAGGGTCTTGAGCTTTTCGTAGGGCTCCGGTACCCCGTGCAGGCGCATGACGGTCTGCACTGCCTCGGCCAGGACTTCCCAGGCGCGCTCGAGGTCGGCGGCCAGTCTTTCCTCGTTGGGCGCAATCCGGTCCAGCCCCCGCAGGATGGACTGCCAGGCCAGCGAGCAGTAGCCGAACGACGAGCCGAGGGAGCGCTGCACGGTCGAGTCGGTGAGGTCTCGCTGGAAGCGCGAAACGGGCAGTTTGGCGGCGAGGTGGTCGAGCAGGGCGTTGGCCAGGCCCAGGTTGCCTTCGCCGTTCTCGAAGTCGATTGGATTGACCTTGTGTGGCATGGTCGAGGAGCCGACCTCGCCTTCGACCAGCTTCTGCCGGAAGTAGCCCCAGGAGATGTAGCCCCAGGCATCGCGCGCGAAATCGAGCAGCACGGTATTGATGCGCATCAGGGCGTGCGAGACCTCCGCGATCATGTCGTGCGGCTCGATTTGGGTGGTGTAGGGGTTCCAGACCAGGCCCAGGTCCTCGACGAAATCGCGCGCCAGTGCCGGCCAGTCGACGGCCGGGCAGGCGACCATGTGGGCGTTGAAGTTGCCCACCGCGCCGTTGATCTTGCCGGTGATCTCGACCTGGTCGAGCGCGCGGCGCTGTCGCCGCAGGCGAAAGACCACGTTGGCCATTTCCTTGCCCAGGGTCGTCGGAGAGGCAGTCTGGCCGTGCGTACGTGCAAGCATCGGCATTTCGGCCGTGTCCTGTGCCAGCGTGACCAGTCGGCGGTCGAGCTGTGCCAGCAGTGGATCGAGTTGTTCGACCACGCTGTGGCGGATGATCAGCGCCCAGGACAGGTTGTTGATGTCTTCGGAGGTGCAGGCGAAATGGATGAACTCGGTGTATGGTTTGAGCGTTTCACGCTCGGCCAGACGATCCTTGAGCCAGTATTCGACCGCCTTGACGTCGTGATTGGTGGTGCGTTCGATGGCCTTGATCGCCGCTGCATCCTCGTCGCCGAAGGCCTCGACCAGACGTTCGAGATACGCCCGGTCGCCGCCGGAGACGGGCGGCAGCGCGCTGAAGCGCTCGCAGTCGGCCAGGGCCAGGAACCAGGCGATTTCGACGCGGACGCGCTGCCGGATCAGGCCGGCTTCGGAGGCCAGCGAGCGCAGTCCGGCCAGTTTGCCGGCGTAGCGGCCGTCCAGTGGCGAGAGGGCGGTCAGGGCGTGGTGTTCCATTGCATTCTGCGGTTCGTTGCGGCCAGTCGCACATGATACCGCAGCGGCCCGGCCGCAGGCCCATGCGCATGCGGGTCGCCCCCGAAACTTCTCAAGCTTCTTCGTTCAGGAACTGCCTTAGCTTCTCGGCCGCCTGCTCCATGCCGACAACGCCGTTTAGGTGTCCCATGGGACCGTCGAGCGTCATCAGCTGCGTGTCCCGGCCGGCCTCGAGGAGCTTCTGGTGGGCCGTCATGGCGAGCTTCGGCCGCAGCAGCAGGTCGCCCTCGGCGGGCAGGAACAGGCTTCGGGCCTGCACCCGCTCGAGCGCGGCATCCAGGTCGCCGCCGTGCCCGGCGACGAACAGCTGGCTGGCGCGGGCGAGGTAGAGTAAATGGTTGGCATCGGAGACTTTCGCCCGCTCCCGGGCGCGCTGCCACAACCACTCGGTGACGGCGAACTCGCCCTCGATGCCGGCCAGCGCCGCTTCGGGCAGGTTGTCGTGTTCGGGAAACTGCGCATCGAAGAAGTCCGGGTGCAGGGCGTTCTGGGTGATCAGCATTAGGCTGGTGGTCAGGCCGTCGAGCGGACGGCTGTTGCCGTAGTAGTCGCCGCCGTTCCAGTTCGGATCCAGCCGGATCGGCCGCGTCCAGCTGTCGATCAGTGCGATTTCCCAGGGGCCGGACCGGGCGGCGCCGATGACCGAGACCATGCGATCGACCCGCTCGGGATAGGTCACGGCCCATCGAGCGCCTGCATCGAGCCCATGGAGGCGCCGATGACGGCGTGAAGGCGATCGATGTCGAGGGAGTCGAGCAGTCGGCGCTGGACCTCAACGAAGTCGCGGATGGTCACGACCGGGAAGTCCAGCCCCCAGGGTTCACCCGTTTGCGGATTGATGCTCGCCGGGCCGGTGGTGATGACATGCGGGTCGTGGACGTTGGCGTTGACCAGGGTATCGACGCTGATGACGTAGTAGCGGTCGGTATCGATGGCCTTGCCCGGGCCGATGATCGCATTCCAGTAGCCCGGTTCCGGGTCGTCCGGGTCGTAGCGCCCGGCTGCGTGCGACGTGCCCGAAAAATAGTGCGTGATCAGGATGGCGTTGTCGCGGGTTTCGTTGAGCTCGCCGTAGGCCTCCCAGCCGACGCGAACTTCGGGAATGGTCTCGCCGCCGAAGGTCGTGAACTCTTCGGTGACGAATTCGCGTTTTTCGACGATCAGGTCGCTGGCCGCAAGCGGCGCGCAGACGAGCAGGGCAAGGATGGCGATCAGCAGCTTTCGCATGATGCGAGTCGCAGGGTTCGGGTTCGAAACGCAGCTTGCCACGTTCGGGTTCGTGCGCCCATTGGCCTTTCGGGCAACTCGCTTCCTACCGGTATTGCCTCAGATAGCGCCATTCGAACAGTCGCTTGGCCCAGTGCATCGCGCGCAGCGGCGGCAGCACGCGGTTGCCGCCTTCCGTTCGGGTCACGAGGATGCCGCGGTCGTAGAGGTCGACGATGCACATCAACTCACTCTTGAAAGTCGCATCGGCCTGCTTGCCGGCCATCTCCGAGAGCAGGTTCGACGCCGCCGCCTCGGCCTGAAGATCGGCCATATGGGCCTGCTTGGGCATCCAGCCCGGGCCCGGGAACGAGCCGGCATCGCCGGCGACGTAGACGCGCTCGAAGCCGCCGACGCGACAGTGCTTGTCGGCTCGGATCATGCCGCCGTCCGAGCGGGGCAGGGCCGTGTTATCGAACCAGTCGTTGCCGGTCATGCCGGGCATGAACAAAATCAGGTCGGCCGCGAAGGACTCGGTTTCCGTTTCCACACCGTCGGGGCTGAATCGCTTCGGCTTGCGTCCCAGGTGGGTGCGAATACCGCGCTTGTGCATCTCGCCGAGGAGGCGATCGACGGCCTTGCCTCCCAGACGCTGACCCGGCTTCTCCGCCGGGCTGAAGAAGTGCAGGGTGAAGCGATCGCGCCGGCCCTGCCGACGCAGCCAGGTGTCGATGCCGAACAAAAACTCGAATACCGGCCCGCCCCGCATGGCCGAAGGTTCCTTCGGGTTGCCGGCGAAGCCGAACGCGATCGAGCCCGACTCCATGGCCTGCAGGCGATCGCGAAGCCGGGCGATTTCGTCAGGGCCGCCGCAGGGCAAAAAGCTGTGCTCGATGCCGGGCAGCTTCTTCAGGAACTGGCCACCGCAGGCGATGATCAGGCCGTCGTTCCGGACGTCTCCGTCGTCGGTATGAACGACTCGCCCATTGTCGGACAACCCGGTCGCGCTTGCGGCGTGATGGGTGACGCCCATTCGTTCGAAAAAGCGTTCCAGCCCGACGAGCAGGTCTTCGGGTTCGCGCTTGCCCGTGGGAATCCAGATCGTTCCCGGGTAGTAAACCAGCTCCGCGCGCGGGGAGATCAGGTCGATTCCCAGCTTCGGGTCGGCCTTGCGCAGCTTGCGGACGGCGGTCAGCGCGGCGAATCCGGATCCGATGATGGTCACGTTCGGCATGCTTGAGGCTTCCGGTTTGATGTGGTTAGTATATTAACAAACGCTAATTTAATCTGTGTGATCGAGCATGTAGTCGATGGTCAGCGTCGCGAGCGCGCGAACACCGGTTGGCATGGCCGCCTCGTTGATCCGGAAATCCGGTGTGTGGTGGGGCGAGACTTCTTCGGGCGGAATGTCGGCGGGTGCCGCACCGAGGAAGAAATACAGGCCCGGCACTTCACGCTGGAAGTAGGAGAAATCCTCGGCTGCGGTCAGCGCGTCGATGCGAATGGCCTTGTCGCCGGCCACGCGCTGGAGGCTGGGTGCCATCGCTTCGGTCAGCTCGGGGTCGTTGTAGGTCACCGGGTAGCCGCGCTGAATGTCGACGGTTACTTCGGCGCCCTGGCTGGCGGCGATGTGCTCGGCCGTGCGCCGGATGTCGGCGTGGATCTTGTCGCGCATGCCGGGGTCGAGCGTGCGGATGGTGCCGATCAGCTCGGCTTCTTCGGGGATGATGTTGTTGCGCACCCCGGCGCGCACACGTCCGACCGAAATGACGGCCGCCGCCTTCGTCAATTCCGTCTGACGACTGACGACGGTGTTGAGCCCCAGCACGATCTGCGCGGCGGTGGTGATCGGGTCGACGCCGGTCCAGGGGGTCGAGCCGTGGGTCTGCTTACCGTGGACGGTGATGACGAAACGATCGGCTGCAGCCATGGTGCCGGCCGGGCGATAGCCGATCTGGCCGGCCGGGGCCGGCGCCCAGATATGCTGGCCGAAGATCGCGTCGACATCGGGATTTCTCAGAACGCCCTCGGCGACCATCATCTCGGCGCCGCCTTTCTCGCCCGGCGGCGTGCCTTCCTCGGCCGGCTGGAAGATGAACTTGACCGTGCCGGGCAGCTCGTCGCGGCGGTCGGCGAGCATTTGCGCCACGCCCATGAGCATGGCCATGTGGCTGTCGTGCCCGCAGGCGTGTGAGACCGGGACTTCCTCGCCCAGGTACTCGCCGGTGACGTCGGGCGAAAAGGGCAGGTCGGCGCGTGCGGGCACGGGCAGGGCGTCCATGTCGGCGCGCAGGCCGACCACCGGGCCCGGCCGCCCGCCGCGTAACACGCCCACCACCCCCGTATGGGCCACGCCGGTGGTCACTTCCATGTTCAGCGAGCGAAGGAACTCGGCAATCGTCGCCGCCGTGTCGAATTCGCGGTTGGATAGCTCCGGGTTGGCGTGGAAGTGCCGCCGCCAATCGACGACCTGCTGCTGCAGGTCCGTGGCGCGCTCGTCGATATAGTCGTGCCAATCGGACGCGGACGGCTGGGCCAGTGCGTCGGCAGCCAGCGCCAGTGCAAGCAGTGCAAGCAGGCGAATCCTGATCATGGGAATCCTCGAAACGGCGGGTCAGGCTCCATTCTTGCGCCCGCGCCGCCCGCCGTGCAAGCGTCCCGTGTCAGTCGACAGGCGCTGTGGGCTGTAGCCGTGCAAGGGCTCGGTCCTTGTCTTCCCAAAGCTCGTTGATCCAGTCCTGGATGCCGCGCCTGAACGCCGGATCATTCTGGTAGTCGCCGCCGCGGAATCTCTCGGGAATGGGCAGGCGGCGGATCTCAACGCGGATTGTGCCGACCCGGTTGGCGAACAGGTCGGCCAGGCTGGGTCGGCCGTCGGGGTAGGCAATGGTGACGTCGACCAGGGTGTCGAGCACGTCGCCCATGGCATCGAGCGTGAATGCCATGCCGCCGGCCCGGGGCTTGAGCAGGTTGTCGTGGGGCGAGTCCTGCTCGGCGTGCTTGGCCGGCGTGAAGCGCGTGCCCTCGACGAAGTTGACGATGGCCACGGGAATGTCGCGAAACTTCCGGCAGGCCCGGCGCGTGGCGGTGATGTCGCGCCCGGCCAGTTCCGGCCGCCGTTCGATCTGTGCGCGCGAGTAACGCTTCATGAAGGGAAAATCGAGTGCCCACCAGGCCAGACCGAGCAGTGGGACCCAGATCAGCTGGCTTTTGAGAAAGAAGCGAAGCAGGGGCAGGCGGCGGTTGAACAGCTTCTGGAGCACCGGGATGTCGACCCAGCTCTGGTGATTGCAGACCACCAGCATCTGGCCCTGCATATCCGCACCAGGCAATCCGTCCACTTCGACCCGGGTGTCGGTCAGGTGATCAAACAACCAGGAGTTGACCCCGATCCAGCTTGCCGCGATCGCAGCTAGAACGTGATCGCAGCCGCGCGTCATGGGCGCGATTCGAACGATCAGCTTGACCAGGGCGACCAGCAGCAGCGGCAGGATATGCACCACCGAATTGACGGCCAGGAGCAGGCCGGCGCCGGCGATGCGCAGGAAGTCGAGCAGCTTCTTTACCATAGTTTCCAAGTGTCTCATGAAGGCGAGCGGATCGGGCCGGGGCGGCCCGGCCAGACGGTTATAATTGATGGTTTGAATCCGCAGCAACTCCTGGAACCGACATCATGAGCGAATTCCGAACCGAAAAAGACAGCATGGGCGAGCTGAATGTGCCTGCCGACGCGCTCTGGGGGGCGCAGACCCAGCGCGCCGTCAATAATTTCCCGATCAGCGGCCAGCGCATGCCGGCACCGTTCATCCGTGCCCTGGGCCTGATCAAGGCCGCCTGTGCCGAGGCCAACGAGGAACTGGGCCTGATCGACGCCGATCGCGCTGCAGCCATCGTGCGGGCGGCGGGGAGCGTCGCCGGCAATGAAGTGGACGATCACTTTCCCGTGGACGTCTACCAGACCGGTTCGGGAACGAGCTCGAACATGAACGCCAATGAGGTCATTGCCCACCTGGCCGACCCGAAGGGCGAAATCGGCATCCATCCGAACGACCACGTCAACATGGGCCAGAGTTCCAACGACGTGATCCCGACCGCGATCCAGGTGAGCGCCTGCCTGACGGCCGCCGAGCACCTGTTGCCGGCCCTGCACCACCTGCAGAACACGCTGCGCAAGCGCTCAGAAGCCCTGGCCGAGGTCGCCAAGACCGGCCGCACGCATCTGATGGACGCCATGCCGGTGACCCTGGGCCAGGAGCTGGCGACCTGGGCTTCGCAGATCGACAGCGCCGAGCAGCGGATTCGCGACGCGCTCTCACGCATGCGCTATCTGCCGCAGGGCGGAACCGCTGTCGGCACCGGCATCAATGCGCACGAGGAGTTCGGGCGTCGGTTCGCCGCGCGGCTGGCGAAATCGACCGGTTTCGAGTTTGCCTCGGCCGACAACAAGTTCGAGGGCATCGCCAGCCAGGACGCCGCGGTTGAATTGTCCGGCCAGCTCAAGACGCTTGCCGTAGCGCTCATGAAGATCGCCAACGATTTGCGCTGGATGAATTCCGGGCCGCTGGCCGGCCTCGGCGAGATCGAACTCGAGGCCCTGCAGCCGGGCTCGTCGATCATGCCGGGCAAGGTCAACCCGGTGATTCCAGAAGCCGTGTGCATGGTCAGCGCACGCGTGATCGGCAACGACGGCACGATCACCGTGGCCGGCCAGGCCGGCAATTTCCAGCTCAACGTGATGCTGCCGGTCGTCGCCGCGACCTTGCTCGACAGCCTGACGATTTTGGGCAATGCCTCACGCCTGCTTGCCGA
Source organism: Lysobacterales bacterium (assembly GCA_034520805.1). GTDB lineage: Bacteria > Pseudomonadota > Gammaproteobacteria > Xanthomonadales > Wenzhouxiangellaceae > Wenzhouxiangella. The sequence continues at coordinate 41,680 of JAXHNG010000005.1, forward strand.
CCGGGCGATCGCCAGCTTCAAGGTGCGCGAGGACAATCTCGACGAGGCGCTGTCGCGCAACCCGATCCTGGTGACGGCGCTCAACCCGGTAATCGGCTACGAAAAGGGTGCGGCCGCGGCCAAGAAAGCCTATGCCGAAGGGCGTCCCATCCTCGATGTGGCCGCCGAGATGACCGATCTCTCGCGCGAAGAGCTCGAAAAGCTCCTCGACCCGGTCAAGCTCACGCGCGGAGGGCTGTAATCCTGTTGGCAAGCCCGTACATCACGCCGGCTGGGCACAGGAAGCTCCAGGACGAGCTCAGGTATCTGTGGGAGAGCAAGCGCCCGAAGGTGACCCGGGCGCTCGCCGCCGCGGCCGCGGAAGGCGACCGATCAGAAAACGCCGAATACATCTACCGCAAGAAACAGATCCGGGAAATCGATCGCCGGGTGCGCTACCTGCGAAAGCGGCTCGACGAGGTCCGCCCCGTGCCACCGCGCGGCGACAACCCCGGCAAGGTGTTTTTCGGGGCGACCGTGACCCTGGCTGAAGATGACGGGAGCGAAGTGCGCTATCGCATCGTCGGCGCCGACGAAACCGACGCCGGCCAGGGCTGGATCTCGGTCGACTCCCCCGTCGCTAGGGCGTTGCTGGGCAAGGCGGTGGGCGAGGAGGTTTCCGTGCATACGCCTACCGGGGATCGGCGGCTCGAGATTGTTGATGTCGAATATGGTGAATAACCGTTCGACGGCGCCCGCGTAGGTCGGGGTTACATCCCCGACGGACGAGGTTTCAATCTTGTACACACGTCGCTACGGGTGATCAGGTCTGAAACGTCGTCCGTCGGGGATGTAACCCCGACCTACGTCGCCTTCGTTTGCCCCTTGAAACCGCCTCCACCGACACCTATCTATCTTTGTGAGATCGCCGATGAGGGATCTCGCCGCGCCCGGCCTGATACAGGCGGGCATCAAGTGAAAACACCGATTGCTTCAATAGGAGGATACGGTTATGACGACTTTTGATCTTTCACCCCTATACCGCACGGCCATTGGTTTCGACCGCATGGCCGACATGTTGTCCAACGCGCAGCGCGTCGATAGCAACGGCTATCCGCCGTATAACATCGAGTCCCTGGGCGAGGACCGCTACCGCATTACCATGGCAGTGGCAGGCTTCAGCCGGGATGAACTCGACATCATTTCCGAGCAGAACACGCTGACGGTATCAGGCAATAAGGCCGAAACGGTCGAAGACAACGACGATGATCGCGAGTTTCTCTATCGCGGCATCGCCAATCGTTCGTTCGAACGTCGCTTCCAGTTGGCCGATCACGTCAAGGTGGCCGGGGCCGACCTGGAAAACGGTCTGCTCCACATTGACCTGCAGCGCGAACTGCCCGAGCGGATGAAGCCGCGCCAGATCGAGATCGGCAGCGGCGACGCCCGCGCGATCGAGGGCAACGAGCACAAGTCCGCCGAGGCGGCCTGAGCTTGTCGTTTGCAGCCGTGATCGTCACGGACAGGGGCGTCTTCGGGCGCCCCTTTTTTGTGGCTATATCCGGATCTCGCAAAGCCTTGATCCCGCAGCACGCCTGATCTGACTGGGTTTGGCGCATGATTCACAGTGTACGGAACCTCGCCGGGATTTGCTCAGGCAGATCCAGGTCGCCAACCGCCAGGAAGATCATGTCGGAGAAGGCATCGAGATGGCGGTAGCCACTGGCGCGGTTTTTGACGATCTTGACGATGCGGTTGATGCCTTCTGCGATGGCATTGGTGACGCGGGTATCGATGAAGGCAACGACCGCCGACTGATGTTTGCGCAAGGTCCTAACGAACTTTCTCATTGGCTCCAGCCGGCTGAGTAGCGTCGTTCGGGTCCAGCGCTTGAGGAAGCGCTCGGCCGCCCAGGTTGCCTTGTAGGTCCAGAACTGCTCGAACTCTTCTTTCAGTTGCCATGCACGGTAGATACGACGGTTGTGCTTGTCGAGGGCCTTGAGGTGGCGGGTGTCGCGCCGGGTCCGGGTCGATGAGTGGCGATACAGCAGCCAGCGCAGCCCCTTCAGGGGCTTGCGATCAGCTTGGCTGGCTTCTCGCCACTGCTGCTTGCGCACCTCGTCGACGGCCTCGTTGAGGGCCTTGACGATATGGAAGCGATCCAGCACCAGCGTGGCATTCGGGCAGTGGGCTTCGATGGCCCCGATGTAAGCCTGGCTCATGTCGCAGCAAGCAGCCCGGATGCGGGCTTTCTGGTAGTCGCTCAAGGCCTCGTTGAAGAAGCCATCAATGGCCTCGCGGCCCTTGCCTTGGCCGACCCAGACCACACAGGAGCGGTCCAGATCGTAGACCAGCGTGGCGTACTTGTGGCCCTTGTGATAGGAGATCTCGTCAATGCCGATGGTCTTGAGTCGCCGGATACGATGGCCCCTGCGCAAGCGCTCAATCGAACGGTGCAGCAGGTCCGACAGAGTCGAGGCCGGCAGTCGCAGCAACTCGGCGGCCGCCTTCTGAGGCATGATCTGGCAATAACGCAGTATCAGGTACTCAAAGCGATAACTGACCCGGGCGTTGGCATCAGCCCAGGGCAGGCGCTCGGTGACCCGGCCGTGGGTGGTGCAGTGGATCTCGCGCGGCCAGTACATCAGCCATACCGACCAGGGGCCGACCGGAATATCGCGCCAGAACCGCAGCTCGGGCCGCTGACGGATGATCTTGCCTCTGCGGCCGCATTCCGGGCAACGACAGCCGTTCTTGTACGGCTTGACCAGCACATCAAGCCGAAAGCTCCGGCGAAAGGCCAGGTCGACGCAGCGAAACCCTTTGAACTTGAGCAGCTTTCCGATAAGCTTGGAGGCGGTCATGGGGCTCATCTCCTGTGTTGTTTGTTCGCGAAAACAAAACTCTACAGGAGGCCCCATGGCCTCTCAAATCAGGCAGTTTCATGCCCGAAATTCGTTGCGAGATTCGGATAGACCCTTTTTTGTGTAGCATTGGAAGTCATGAGCACTTCCGACTCGACGCATCAGCCGGCCTGGCTGAATATCTATCCGCTCTACCAGTGGCTGGTCTACATTCCCCTGGCGGTTCTGACCACGCTGTTCGGCGCACTGGCCGCCGTACCTGTGGCCCTGCTGGTTTCGCCGCGCCTGGCGAATCTCTGGGTGGCGGTGACCTGGGGGCGTATCCTGGCCCACCTGGCGCCGGTCCGCGTGGAGGTCGAAGGGCTCGACCGGATCGACCCCGGGCAGAGCTACGTCGTCGTCGCCAACCACCAGAGTCAGTTCGATATTCCGGTGATTTACGGCTGGATCGGGCTGGATCTTCGCTGGGTGGCCAAGGCCGAGATCGGCCGCATTCCATTCGTGGCGTCAGGGTGCCGCGCCATCGGTCATATCTTCATAAATCGCACCGATCCCGACCAGGCCCGAACGGCGATCAACCGCGCCGTCGGCCGGCTCAAGCCGGGTACCGGCCTGATGTTTTTCGCCGAGGGAACGCGCAGCCTGACCGGCGAGCTGCTGCCCTTCAAGAAGGGTGCCTTCCGGGTGGCCGTCGATCAGCAGCTGCCGGTCCTGCCGGTGACCGTCATCGGCACCCGGGATATCCTGCCGGCAAAAAGCCTGCGCATTCGCCCCGGTCGCGTCCGGCTGGTCGTTCACGCGCCGCAGGAAACCGAAGGACTGGCCGCCGACGGCATCGGTGATCTGCGGCGCCGCTGCCACGCCATGGTCGCAAGCGCTCTGCCGCAGGGCAGCGCTTCCTGATGCACCTGCATCGTCCCGATCCCGAATACACCGGCTCGGAACGCGCGCGGCGCAATTTCTGGCTCGCGATGCGACTGACGGCCGGTTTCGTGGCCGTCATGTGGGCGGTGTTTCTGTTCGATACTCTGGCAGCGCTCGATCTGGCGCGTTTCGGACTGCGGCCGCGGGAGGGTGTGGGTCTGCTGGGATTGGCCACCACGCCACTACTGCACGCCCACCTGGGCCATATCGCCTCGAATACCGTGCCGTTGTTCATCGGTGGCGTGGCGATGCTGTTTCTCTATCCCAATTCAGCGCTCAAGGCCTTGCCGATCATGTACGTCGGCAGCGCCGCGGTTGCCTGGGTCGTCGGGCGGCCGAGCCTGCACATCGGTGCCAGTGGCCTGGTCTATGGCATTCTCGCGTTCGTCTTCGTCTCAGGCATCCTCAAGCGGGACCTGCGGTCGGTTGGTGTTTCGCTCATGGTCTGGTTTCTGTACGGATCGATGGTGTGGGGGGCGCTGCCGGTCAATGGGGCGACCAGCTGGGAGCTCCACGCCAGCGGCATGATGATCGGCGTGGTGCTCGCCTTCGTCTTTCGTGACCAGGACCTTCCCCCGGTCAAACGCTACGAGTGGGAGTGGGAAGAGGAATCCGAGGAATTCTTCGATGAGCCCGAAGAAGGCGGACGCGACGATGGTCGCTACAATGACACTCTTAATGACAAGCTTCATGACGAATCGTCATGACAAGCGCTGGCCATGAAGAAATGCTGCCGAGGCAATCAATAGACGGGGAGATCGCATGATCAGAAAACTGTTTGGCGTATTGCTGGCGCTGATCGTGGCCCTGATCGTCATCGGCTTCCTGCTGCCGACCACGGTCGTGATCGAGCGTGAGCGGGTGGTCGATCATCCGCGCGAGGTGGTTTTCGAGGTGCTTGGCGATCTTCGCCATTTCACCCAATGGGCGCCCTGGCTCAACCGTCACTCCGACATGAGCTGGCGGCTGGAGGGGCCGGCGCAAGGCGTTGGCGCCACGCTGGTCTGGAACGAGACGCCCGAAGCACAGGCCAGTCGACTCTGGATCGTCGGCGTCGAGCCACCACGGCGGGTCGACATGAAGCTGGAGCTCAGCGGCAATGAAGCCGACAGCTGGCTGGCGGTGGTCGACGGGGCGGGCGGCCGCGAAGTCCGCTGGGGCATGCGTATCGAGTTCGGTGCGCTGGACCTCGTGGGCCGCTACGTCGGCCTGATCCTGCCGGGAGTTGTGGGCAGCGACTATCGCGAAGGCCTCGAACGCCTCGATGAGTATCTGGCCCGCTCCCCCGGTCGTGTTCCCGCGCTGCCCGAAGACCTGGCCGGCGAACAATGACGGGTGTTCCCCGGCTTCACGTGCTCGGCTGCGGGCGTGCCGCCGGGGCGATCGCCCGGTGCCTGGTGGCTACGGGGCGAGTCCGGCCGGGGCTGGTCGTCAATCGAAGCATCGAGAGCGCGTGCCGGGCGGTGGACTTGATCGGAGGCGGGGATCCCGCCGGGCAGCTCGATGAACGCATAGCCGGCGACTGGCTGATGCTCGGCTTGCCCGACGGCGTGCTTGGCGATTCGCTCCAGGATTTGCTCGGCGACCTTCCCGCCCGGCCGGGACTGGTCTTTCACCTGTCCGGCTCGGTCGAAGCATCGGTCCTGAACCTGACCGGCGCACCGGCGGCGGCCGTCCATCCCGTTCGCGCCTTTTCCGATCCCGAATACGCTGCCGCCCATTTCGGCGGAACCTGGTGCGTGGCGGAAGGCGATGACGCCGCGCTGGAGCGCCTGCGTTCGGTGTTCGAGGCTGCCGGAGGGCGTTGGCTGGCTTTTGCCGCCCGCGACAAGGCGGCCTGGCACGCAGCGACGGTGGCGGCGAGCAATTTCCTGGTCACGATTCAAGCGCTTGCCCGCGCGCTTGCCGATCGGGCGGGCCTTCCCGAAGCGCAGGCCGCCGAAGTCCTGTGCGACCTCCAGCAGGGCACGCTCGACAGCCTGCGAGAGCAGTTGCCGCGGCAGGCCCTGACCGGTCCCATCGAGCGCGGCGACGAGGCGGCCTGCCGCCGCCTGATCTCGGCCGCCGCCAGCCTTGATAATGGACAGGCCCGGTTGTTCTCCGAGCTTGGGCTGGCCACCCTGGAGCTGGCGCGATCGAAGCGCGGCGGGCGCCACGGCGACGAAGCGCTGGAAGGGCTGTTCTCGCCTACCAGCGACTGAAGTCGATTTGTCCGATCCCGGCGCTCCAGTCGTCGATCGCGGCGTCTTCGACGACGCCGCGCGCCAGGGCGGCCCGGAACAGCTCGCCGGAGAGCATGCGTACGCCCAGGCGTTCGAGGTGCGGGTTCCAGAGCTGGCAGTCGCAGAGCATGAATTCCCACTCGCCCAGGGCGCGCATCAGCGCGGCGAGTGCGATCTTGGAGGCATCGCGGCGCCGATGAAACTTGGACTCGGCGAAGAAGATGCGGCCGATGGCCACGCCGTAGAGCCCACCGATGAGCGCTTGCCCGTCGGTGTCGCGGATTTCGATGCTGTGAGCATGTCCCATGGCGTGGAGACGGCCGTAGGCGGCCTGCATTTCCGGCGTGATCCAGGTGCCGTCCTGGTCGTCGCGCGGTTCGGCACAGGCGGCGACCACCTCGTTGAAGGCGCGGTCGGCCTCGACCCGGTAGTGTCCCTGGCGCAGCGTTCGTCTCAAACGCCTCGAAAGATGCATGCCGCCGGGGAGCATGACCGCGCGCGGTTCGGGTGACCACCACAGGATCGGTCCCGGCGCCTCGTACCAGGGAAAGATGCCCTGGGCGTAGGCGTTGAGCAGGCGCGTCGGATGCAGGTCGCCGCCCCAGGCCAGCAGGCCGTCCTCGCGCTGGTTCGCCGCCGGATCGGGGAAGGGGCTGTCGGGTGAATCAGCCAGCCTGGGGATGAGGGGCGCGCGCATCAGCCTATCCTGAAGGGGTCGAGCTGGTCGAGCTGCTCGCGGCGGTGCTCGAGAAACTCGGCTTCGGCTTGCAGCCAGCGGCGTACGCCCTCGCGCAGCCCCGGATGGCGAATATGGTGAAACGAGCGCGTTCTCTGCGGCAGAAAGCCGCGCCGGATCTTGTGCTCTCCCTGGGCGCCGGGCTCGAACCGCTCCAGGCCCGCGGCGATGCAGTAGTCGATGCCCTGGTAGTAGCAGGTTTCGAAATGCACGTCGCGCGTTTCGACCAGGCTGCCCCAGTAGCGTCCGTAGAGCCGGGTCGCATCGCGCCAGAACACCGCGCAGGCGAGGTCTTCGCCGCCGTGCGTTGCGATGCAGACCAGGAACTCTTTGCCGAAGCGCAGCGCGGCGCGCTCGAAGAAAGCGCGGTTGAGCGAGGGGAGGTTGCCGTAGAGTGCAAAAGTGGTCTGGTAGCAGCGGTCCACCAGGTCGAGTTCCGCAGGTCCGATTTCGCTCCCGTCGCGCCATCGAAAGCGCCAGCCCTCGTCATGGACGCGCCGGCGCTCGGCGCGGATGTTCTTGCGCGGCTTGCGTTTGAGCCGGGCGAGGAAGTCTTCGAAGTCGCGATAGCCGTCGTTTTGCCAGTGATACTGCCAGTCGAAGCGCTCCAGCCAGCCGGCTTCCCGCAGCACGGCCGCATCGGCGGCGTTGCAGAAGTTGACGCCGGCCGACCACAGGTCGAGTTCCTCGACCAGCGTTTCCATGCGCCGGACCAGCCTCAGCCCGGCCTGCGGATGCCGTTCGCTGCCGAGTAGCCTGGGGCCCGTCACCGGTGTGAAGGGGGCGGCAACCAGCAGCTTGGGATACCAGGGCATGCCGGCCTGGTGAGCGGCCTGTGCCCAGGCGAAGTCGAAGACGAACTCACCGTGGGAGTGGTCCTTCAGCCAGGCGGGCGCATGGCAGCGCACTTCGTCGTTTTCGGTCTCGCTCAGGACCATCGGACGCCAGCCCGAAACCTTACCGGTGCAGCCGGTTTCCTCGGCGCTCACCAGGAAACGCCAGTCGACGAAGGGCCCGGTTTCGCAAAGGCCGTTCCAGGACGCCTCGTCGAACGACGAACAGGCCCGCTCGGGTGCGATCGACTCAGTCCTGTTGCTCGTCAAGATAGCGCTCGGCGTCCAACGCGGCCATGCAGCCGAATCCCGCCGAGGTCACCGCCTGACGGTAGACGTGGTCGGCCACGTCGCCGGCGGCGAAGACGCCCGGCACGGAAGTCACCGTGGCCATGCCGTTCTGGCCCGTCCTGATGTGAATGTAGCCGTCGCTCATTTCCAGCTGGCCCGAGAAGATCTTGGTGTTTGGATCGTGCCCGATGGCGATGAAGACCCCGTCGAGATCGATATCGCGGGTCTCGTCGCTGCTGGCGTGCTTGATGCGCATGCCGGTCACGCCGTCGTCGTCGCCGAGCACCTCGTCCAGTACGTGGTTCCAGCGGATTTCCACCTTGCCCTCGGCTTCCTTCTGGAACAGCCGATCCTGCAGGATCTTCTCGGCGCGCAACTCGTCGCGGCGGTGCACCAGGGTGACCTTGCTGGCGATATTGGCAAGGTACAGCGCTTCCTCGACGGCCGTGTTGCCGCCGCCGATGACGGCGACCGGGTTGTTCCGGTAGAAGAAGCCGTCGCAGGTCGCACAGGCTGAAACGCCGCGCCCCTTGAAGGCCTCTTCCGAGGGCAGTCCGAGGTAGCGCGCCGAGGCGCCGGTGGCGATGATCAGGGCATCGCAGGTATACACGCCGCTGTCGCCCTCGAGGCGGTAGGGCTTGCTCGAAAGGTCGGCGGTGTGGATATGGTCGAAGATGATTTCGGTGTCGAAGGCCTCGGCGTGGGCGCCCATCTGCTGCATCAGTTCCGGGCCTTGCAGGTCGGGATAGCTGCCGGGCCAGTTCTCGACGTCGGTCGTCGTGGTCAGTTGTCCGCCCTGTTCGATGCCGGTGATCACCGCGGGTTTCAGGTTGGCGCGGGCGGCGTAGATGGCCGCGGTGTAACCGGCGGGGCCGGATCCGAGGATCAGCAGGCGGAAATGTCGGGGATCGGACATGTATAATTTCTCCGTTTCGGGGCAGGGCGCGTCAAAGGCACAGACCTGCGGTCGCCCGCCTCCCAATCCAAGGCGGGCCGGTCGTCGATCGGTCCTTTTATTTTGGCAGCACTATTCTGGCAGTTTGCAAGGAGCAAAATGATGCGAATCGGAATTCCCCGCGAGATAAAGACCCTGGAAGGACGCGTGGCCCTGGTGCCGGCCGCTTGCGGCGACCTGGTTCAGGCCGGGCACGAGGTCTTCATCGAGGCCGGGGCGGGTGACAAGAGCGGCTTCTCCGACCAGGATTTCGAGCACGTCGGCGTCGAGGTGCTGCCGGACGCCGAGGCGCTCTACGGCAAGGCTGAATTGCTGGTCAAGGTCAAGGAGCCGATCGAAGGCGACCTGCAGTACCTGCGCTCCGACCACCTGCTGTTCTGCTATCTGCACCTGGCGGCCGAGCCGAAGCTGACCGAGCGCCTGCTCGAGATCGGCCTGACCGGCGTGGCTTTCGAGACCGTTGAGGAAGCCGACGGCTCCCTGCCTTTGCTGGCGCCGATGAGTAATATCGCCGGGCGTATCGGCGTTCAGGTGGGTACTCATCTGCTGCACCAGCCCGAAGGCGGGCGCGGCGTGCTGCTGGGCGGTCTTCCGGCCGCTGATCGCGGGCACGTCGTGGTGCTCGGCGCCGGCGCCGCCGGTGGCAACTCGGCCCGCCTGGCCGCATCGTCGGGCGCGCGCGTGACCGTCTTCGACAAGCGCCAGGACCGGCTGGCCGAGATGATGGCCATCGGATCCAACGTAACCGCCCTCTACCCCTACGGTGAAACCGTCGGCGAGTTTGTCTCCAAGGCCGACCTGGTGATCGGGGCGGTTCTGGTCACCGGCGCGCGGGCGCCGCACGTGATCTCGCGCGGGATGATTTCTTCCATGAACGAGGGCTCGGTCGTGGTCGATATTTCCGTCGACCAGGGGGGTTGCGTGGAAACCACCCGCCCGACCACCTATGCCGATCCGACCTATCAGGTCGACGGCGTGACCCATTTCGCCGTGACCAACATGCCGGGCGCGGTGCCGCGCACCTCCAGCCAGGCGCTTTCGGCGACCATCCTGCCGTACGTGCAACATATGGCGCGGCCCGACTGGGAGGGCGTTCAGGCGCTTTCGCGCGGTGTGAACGTGCGCGGCGGCGAGCTTGTGCATCCAGCCTTGAAGCAAGCATAATCAGGGAATTGGAAAATAAACTTCATGCAGGGTAGAAGGTGAGTCAGCGCGCGAAGAAGAGCGAGAAGGTCGACGAGTCCGCGCTGGCCATGAAGCGGCGCCTGTCCGAGGCGCTTTTTCTGCTCATCCTGGTCGCCGCCGTCTACCTGTTGCTTTGCCTGATCAGCCACGATCCGTCCGATCCGGGCTGGTCGCGCGCGGCGGCGGATTCCGGTATCCACAATCTTGGCGGGGCTTTTGGTGCCTGGCTGGCCGACCTTTTCCTCGTGCTGTTCGGCTACATGGCCTACGTCGCCCCGCTGCTGATCGGGTTTGCCGGTTTCCGGGTGCTGAGTGAACGCGGCGAGCCGGCCGGCCTGGCCGAATGGTCGGTGCGAACCGGCGGGCTGCTGCTGGCCGTCCTGACCGGCTGCATGCTGTTGTCGATGCAGGCGCCCGATGCCGGCGGCCACCCCGGGGGCGGGGTGATCGGCGACGTCCTGTCGTCTCCCATGGTGTCGAGTCTGGGGCTGACCGGCGGCGTGCTGATCAGCCTGAGCATCTTCCTTGGTGGAATCACTCTGTTTACCGGATTGTCCTGGATCGATGCGGTCGATCGCACCGGCCGCTTCGCGCTGGCCGCTTTTGCCTGGTCGGTCGCCAAGGCTGCACAGGGCCGCGACTGGTTCGCCGGGCGGCGGGCCCGGGCCGAGCGGGATGAGCTGCGCAAGCGCGATTCGATCAAGCGCAAGTCGCGCAAGGAAGTGCGCATCGAGCCGCGGGTGGAACCGAAGCTGAGCAAGCCGGCCGAGAAGAAGGCGCGCCAGCAGCCGCTTTTCAAGAACCTCTCGCCGGGTGAGCTGCCGCCGCTGGAGCTGCTCGACGAGGCGCCGTCCAAGCGGGCCGGGTATTCCGAGGATGCGCTCAAGGCGATGAGTCGCCAGGTCGAGCTCAAGCTGGCCGATTTCGGCGTCGAGGTGGAGGTCGTGGCCGTTCACCCGGGGCCGGTGATCACGCGCTTCGAACTGCAGCCGGCCCCGGGCGTGAAAGGCGCCCAGGTGTCGAACCTTTCCAAGGATCTGGCCCGCGGCCTGAGCGTCATTTCCGTGCGCGTGGTCGATGTTATTCCCGGCAAGAGCGTGATCGGCCTGGAGATCCCCAACCAGAATCGCGAGATCGTCTACCTGCGCGAGATCCTGGACTCCGAAGCCTATGCGCGTTCGAGCTCGCCGCTGACCCTGGGCCTTGGCAAGAGCATCGCGGGCAAGCCGATGGTTGCCGACCTGGCGCGAATGCCGCACCTGCTGGTCGCCGGCACGACCGGTTCGGGCAAGTCGGTGGCGATCAACGCCATGATCCTGAGCCTGCTGTACAAGGCCAGCCCGGACCAGGTGCGCGTGATCATGATCGACCCCAAGATGCTGGAGCTGTCGGTCTACGAAGGGATCCAGCACTTGCTCACGCCGGTGGTGACCGACATGAAGGATGCCTCCAATGCCTTGCGCTGGTGCGTAGCCGAAATGGAACGGCGCTATAAATTGATGGCGTCACTGGGTGTGCGTAATCTGGCCGGCTACAACCGCAAGGTCAGGGAGGCAGCGGACAAGGGGAAACCGTTTCCGGATCCCTTCGTGGATCCATCGCAGCTTGCCGAGGGCGAAGAACCTCCGGTGCTGGAGATGCTGCCCTACATCGTCGTCGTCGTCGATGAGTTCGCCGACATGATGATGATCGTGGGCAAGAAAATCGAGCAGCTCATCGCGAGACTGGCGCAAAAGGCGAGGGCATCCGGCATTCACCTGATCCTGGCCACGCAGCGCCCCTCGGTGGACGTGATCACCGGCCTGATCAAGGCCAATATCCCCACGCGCATGGCCTTCCAGGTCTCTTCGCGGATCGATTCGCGCACCATTCTCGATCAGCAGGGCGCCGAGCAGTTGCTGGGTCACGGCGACATGCTTTACCTGCCGCCGGGTTCGGGATTGCCGGAGCGCATCCACGGCGCCTTTGTCGACGATCACGAAGTGCACGCCGTGGTGGAGTCGCTCAAGCAGCAGGGCCCGGCGGACTATCTCGACGAGGTGCTGGCCGATACCCAGACGATGGCCGACGGCCAGCAGATCGGCGCATCGGGCCTGCCCGAGGGCGGTAGCGGCGATTCGGAGGATGAGCTCTACGACAAGGCCGTTGCCCACGTTCTCGAGAGCCGCCGAGCCTCGATTTCGGGCGTTCAGCGTCAGCTCAGGATCGGCTACAACCGGGCCGCGCGCCTGATCGAAGACATGGAGGCCCAGGGCGTGGTCAGCCCGCCTGAACACAACGGCCAGCGCGAGGTCCTTGCGCCCAAACCGCCGCCGCGCGACTGAGTCAGGTGCTGTTCAGCGCCGATCGGCCACACTCGGCTTTCAACGACTCTACAGGAGTATTCGCGACATGATCATGGACTGGCTGGCCGCCCTGTTGCTGGCGGTATCCACTTCCGGCGCGCCGGAGGACGGGCGGGCTCAACTGGACGCCTTCGCCGAAGGCCTGGAAACGCTGTCGGGTCGCTTCGAGCAAGTCACCGTCGATGCTGACGGCCGGATTACTGAAGAGTCTTCCGGCGCGCTGTATTTCTCGCGGCCTGACCGTTTTCGCTGGAGCTATGACGAACCCTTTCCGCAGGAGATCGTCGCTGACGGCGAGCAGCTGTGGCACTACGACGTCTCGCTCGAACAGGTCACGGTGCGTGAGCAGCCTTCGGCAGCCGAATCGCCGCTGCTGGTGCTGGCCCGGCCCGAGTTGCTGGATCGCTTCTACCGGGTGACCGATTCCGGAGCAGAGAAGATCGAGTTCGAACCGCTCGAAGACAGCACAGATATCGTTCGGGGAACGCTCTATTTCCGTAACGGCCTGCCGCGCAAGCTCGAGCTGGAAGACGGCTTCGGCCAGATCACGCAATTTCGCCTGATGGGCCTGGAGCGAAATCCCGAACTGGATTCGGACTTGTTCAGCTTTTCGGTGCCGGAAGGGGTCGACTTGCTCGAAGGCTACTGACTCCGCCGCTGCCGGCTCCCGACGGGGATTCGTGGCGCGTACTCGAAGGCCGCCGAATCGTGACGGGTTCCGAGGATCGGACCATTGAGCGGCGAGTAGCGGTCGTTATCGGCGATGACGGGGGGCTCTGATTTACCTTGTCCCTGCCGGGGGATGCGCCATGGTCGGCCGTGCGGCACGCCTGTGCTTGTCCACGGCAGCAAGATGGTTTCGACCCTCGGATGCGTTGAAACGCTGGCCGATGAGTCTGCGTGCTGCCGGGGCGGGCGGCGTTGCGCCATCTGTTCCCGCCGTTCGCGGATGAAGGTCCGTGCTGCTTCGGCCAGTGCGGGCAGGTTTTCGTCGGGCTGGATGAAGCTCACACCTCGCCCGCCGGAGTGCGGCGTCGAATCGGGCCCGCACGGCCGGTCGGAGAATGTCGCTGTACCGTCGATGTCGCAGCGGTAGATTTCCGCGGCGACCGGCAGCGTCAGCATCAGGGCGGCTGCTGCGAGCGGAAGGGAAAGATTCATGGCCGTGCGCTCCTTGGAGGATCGAGCTTCAGTCGTCCGCCGACTCGAGGCTTCGGGCCGAGCTCTCATCCTCGGGCCGGGCGAGAATCTCGACGGATTGGCGCGCCTGGTCGAGCATCTCGTGACAGTGCTTCGACAGTTCGACGCCGCGCTTGAAGCGCTCGAGCGAGTCGGCAAGGCTTAGTTCACCCGATTCCAGCGCCTCCACGAGACCCTCCAGTTCCTCCAGGGACGCTTCGAAATCCTGTTTTTCGCCGGCGGTTTGTTGCTTGTCTTGCGCTTGCTTGCTCATGTTCCGGATTCTGGAAAATTCATGCTCTGATTATCGCACGGGTGCCGTGGCGCGGTGACTGCTCCCGGTGCCAGTGCAGGGATAGCTGCCGCTGCTTGAGCAGCGCTTCGAATTCGGCGGTCAGCCAGCGCTCGCCCAGGGCGACGAGCCGGCCGTCCAGCCACAGGCGCGGCCATTGCGCCCGCCGCCAGGGGGGTACGCCGGCCTCGGCCAGCAGGCGTTTGCAGGCGCGGTGGTGGTTGTCGCCGGCCGGTTGAAGCGATTCTCCGTCGCTGCCCGAGCGAATCTCGAGATCGAGGGCCGCACGCCCGATGCCGGTCAACTCCATTCGCCCGAGGCCGTGCGGCAGTTCGACCGGCTGTCGGCCGCTCCAGCTCAACGACCATTGATCCGGCGGGCGCGATTCGGATTCGAGCCACAGCCGATTGCTCCAGAACCTGACGATGCGGCCGCTGAAGCGCAGCTCGGGACAACGATCGGATCGGGCCGCCCGGAGCTGCTCGATGAAGGCGTCCAGGCGACGGCCGGGAGGCGGCTCGCAACCGAGTCGGAGGCACCAGGTCCGAACCGCCTCGGCGCGGTAATAGTCGCTGTCGTCGGCCAGCCGGTCGAGCGCGAGCTCGCCGTCGGGGCCGCAGGCCTCAGCGAGATCGGCCTCGACATGCCGGCGGATGAACCCGGCGGCGTCGCCACACAGGCGGGCGCTCCGGCGCAGTGCGGTTTCCACGCCGGGCCAGCGTTCGCGCAGCTCGGGCATTACGCGGTGGCGAAGATGGTTGCGGTCGAAGTCGAGGCAGTCGTTGGCCGGGTCGCGGATGCACTCGAGGCCGTGGCGCTCGAGCCAGTGCTCGATGGCGGCCCGGCTGTGGTTGAGCAACGGGCGCCAGAGCCAGCCTTGTCCGAATCGACGCAGGGGTGGGATTCCGGCCAGCCCCTCGGGGCCGGCGCCCCGGATCAGCCTGAGGAGTATCGTCTCGGCCTGATCATCGGCGTGGTGAGCGGTCACCAGTACTTGGCCCGGGCCGACCAGCGCTTCGAGCACGCGGTAGCGGGCGTCGCGGGCCGCTGCCTCGGGGCCGCGCCCGGCTTTGACTTCGATGCGGACGATGCGGCAGGGGACTCCGAGCCGGCCGGCGAGTTCGACGGCCCGGTCGGCGCGCTGCGCGCTGTCTCGATCCAGGCCGTGATCGACGTGCACGCACTCGATCGCGCGATCGAGTTCGGCCTCGGCGAGTCGATGCAGGAGGTAGACGGAATCGGGGCCGCCGCTGAAGGCCACAATCACGCGGCCGTGGCCGGGAGGGGTAGTGAGCTCGAAGTGCTCGGCCGGCATTGCCGTCGCGGGCGCCCTAGGCCTGTTCGAACGCCCCGTGGGCCATCAGGCGCTCGTAGCGTTCGGACAGGAGCGTGTCCACCGGCTGGCTCGACAGGTAATCGATCTGGGCAACGATGGTTTCCCGGATCCGGACGGCGACTTCGTGAGCCGACCGATGTGCACCGCCGGCGGGCTCCTTGATCACCTTGTCGATGAGCTTGAGCTTTTTGAGCTTGCTGGCCGTCACGCTCATTGCCTCGGCCGCCACCGCCGCCTTGTCGGCGCTCTTCCAGAGAATCGAGGCACAGCCTTCCGGCGAAATAACCGAGTAGATGCTGTACTGCAGCATGCTGGTACGGTCGCCCACGCCGATGGCCAGCGCGCCGCCCGACCCGCCTTCGCCGATCACGAAGCAGATGATCGGTACCGGCAGGCGCGACATCACGGCCAGGTTGCGGGCGATGGCTTCGGACTGCCCGCGCTCTTCGGCGCCGACGCCAGGGTAGGCGCCCGGCGTGTCGATAAAGGTGACGATGGGCATGCCGAAGCGGGCGGCCGTTTCCATCAATCGCTGGGCCTTGCGGTAGCCTTCCGGACGCGGCATGCCGAAATTGCGATAGACCTTCTCGCGCGTATCCCGGCCTTTCTGATGGCCGATGAGCATCACGCTAATCCCCTCGAGCATGGCCGGGCCGCCCACGATGGCGTGGTCGTCGGCGAAGTGGCGGTCGCCGTGGAGCTCCTCGAATCGGTCAAAAACCATCGGCACGTAGTCGAGCGTGTAGGGGCGCTTGGGGTGACGCGCAAGTTGCGAAATCTGCCAGTCGCTCAGTTCCGAGAAGATCGTCTCGGTCCGCTCGCGGCATTTCTGTTCGAGGCGCTGGATTTCCTCTTCCAGGTTCACGGAGACGCCGGAGCCGACGTTTCTCAACTCGCGGATCTTGGCTTCGAGTTCGGCGATGGGCTGTTCGAAATCGAGGTGGTTGGGATTCATTCGTTGATCGACGCTGGCCGCTGGTTAATCGCTGAGTATAACGTTCCGGTTACTCCGGATGAACCCCGGCGGTGATGGGGCCGAGCGGAATCCGCCCGATTTCGAAATTGGCAAGCGCCCAGTCAAGCTGTGTCTCCAGTATTCGTGCACCCTTCGGTGGTTCGTGGCCGAGGGCCCTGAGCGCCAGGCGGAGCGCTTCGGCATGCGGCCGAGCAATGACCGGGTCGTCGTTATCGGACTTGCTCAGCTTGCGTCCGTTCTGGTCGGTGACGACGGGCAGGTGCATCCAGCCGGGCGCGTCGAGCCCGAGCCGGCGAAAGACAAGCAGTTGCCTCGGCGTCGAGTCGATCAGGTCGGCGCCCCGCACGACCTCCGTGACGCCCGCTGCCGCATCGTCGACGACAACGGCGAGCTGGTAGGCGACCAGGCCGTCGCCGCGGCGGATGATGAAGTCGCCGCCGATGCGCCCGGGGTGATCGCTGTACTCGCCCTGGACGGCATCGACGAAGCACTCGATCTCGGCATCATCGGTGCGCATTCGGATACTGCGAGGCTCGCGCCCCGGCGGGATGCCGTTTCGACAGGTTCCGGGGTAGATCCCGTCCGGCGGCAGGTGACGCCGGCTGCAGCCGCACCAGTAGGCCGCACCGCTGGCAAGAAGCTGCTCGAGCGCACGCTCGTGCAACTTTGCCGAAGCACTCTGGTAGCTGACCGGGGCGTCCGGCAGCAGGCCGAACGCCGCGAGCGTGGCAATCTGCTCGTCGGCCGCGCCGGGCACTTCGCGCGGGGGGTCGATGTCCTCGATTCGTATCAGCCAGCGGCCGCCGAGACTGCGCGCACGCAGGAAGCTGCCGACGGCTGCGACCAAAGAGCCGAAGTGGAGGGCGCCGGTGGGCGAAGGGGCGAAACGCCCTGTGTAGGCGGACGACGCAGCGTGCGAGGCGCTCATTGGCAGACTTGGAAATTCGGGAACATGGCGCCATTTTACCGTTCAGTCCCTGGCTACCCGGTAGAAACACTCGCCATGCGCAGAATCGCTCTTTTCCTGGCCACCAACCTGGCCGTTCTGGTCGTTCTCGGCACGGTCATGAACCTGCTCGAGCCCTGGCTCGTGCGGCAGGGCATCAACGTCAACAATGCAGCTATCCTGATCATTGCCGTGGTCTTCGGCATGGGCGGTGCGTTCGTGTCGCTGTTGATGTCGAAGAAACTGGCCTTGATGAGCACGGGCGCGCACGTCATCGACAAGCCGCGCAATGCCACAGAGAAGTGGCTCGTCGATACCGTCGCGCGGCAGGCGAAGGCGGCCGGTATCGGCATGCCTGACGTCGCCGTCTACGACGCACCCGAGCCCAATGCTTTCGCCACCGGCGCATCGCGAAACAATTCACTGGTCGCCGTCAGCAGTGGCTTGCTCAGGCACATGCGCCAGAACGAGGTGGAGGCCGTGCTCGCACACGAAGTCTCCCACGTGGCCAACGGTGACATGGTGACGATGACCTTGTTACAGGGCGTGCTCAACACTTTCGTGCTGCTGCTCTCGCGCGTGCTTGGACAGATCATCGACCGTGCGGTGTTCCGCAGCAATAGCGGCTACGGTCCGGGCTATTTCATCACGGTGATCGTGCTCCAGATCGTGCTCGGCGTGCTGGCGAGCATGATCACCATGGCCTTCTCGCGCTGGCGCGAGTTCCGTGCCGATGCCGGCGGCGCCGAGCTGGCCGGGCGGCAAAACATGATCGCCGCCCTCCAGCGCCTTGGCCAGGCGCACGGGTCCGGCGCAGCTGCCCGAATCGGTGGAGGCTTTCGGGATCCGCGGCCGCATGGGCCAGGGCATCAAGCGTTTGCTGATGAGCCATCCGCCGCTGGAAGAGCGCCTCCGGGCGCTGTCAGAAGGTGCCCGCTGATAGCGGGTTGCGTCTTAACGTGCCGGTGCCCGTGCCTGTGCGGTGCTGGGAACACCGGTCGCGGTGCGGGTCTCGACAAGTCAAAGGCGTTTCGCCCGGGTGCGCTGTACGGGATCTTGCGGGGGATTCATGGGCTGGCAATGGCGCCTTCTGCGTCTGGCGCCACCGGCTGCTGTGGGGGTCTCGACCAGTCAAAGGCTGTTTCGCCCGGCGCTTCGCGCTCTTTCGGCGAGTAACTTTTTTCCTGCGCGAAAAAAGTAACCAAAAACGCGCTTAAAAGCACGGCGGGTTTGTCTCAGGAACCTTATAGCGGAGCGGCTTCACGCCCCTTCGGGCTGGGGCTTCGCGATAGCCCGGCTGAGGGCGCCCGGACTTCGACTAGGGTCGATATGGCCCGGGTCGGGATCAGCGGCTTTCGGAAGATACGATCACGCGCTCTGGCGCGCGCGACGGCTAAAGCCTCGGGCAATAGAAAATCCTGTAGCCGCCGTCGAAGCCGTGCCTATCGAGGTCGTGCTGTTCGGGTGCGGGCTACGCCCAGTCTTTGACGAGGTTGCCATGTGCCTCGACCGAATTCTGGCGAGGGCAGAAGCAATATTCCGTTAAGCCCCAGTCCTTACTGGGTGTGCGGCCCAACCGCGTGGTTGTCAGAGCGCTTTTGGTTACTTTTGTCGCGATTGACAAAAGTTACTCGCCGAAAGAGCGCGAAGCGCCGGGCGAAACGCCTTTGACTTGTCGAAACCCGCACAACGGGCAGGAGCCCCGAACCAGCAAGGTGCCTTCCCCTCGACAATCCCGCCTCGCTGGACCCCGCGAAGCGAACCAGGGCGAAACCGCCTTTGACGTGTCGAGACCCGCACAGCGAGCGGCGATCCCAAACCGGCAAGGGGTCTTAGCCTT
The DNA here is from genome assembly GCA_034520805.1 of Lysobacterales bacterium. GTDB lineage: Bacteria > Pseudomonadota > Gammaproteobacteria > Xanthomonadales > Wenzhouxiangellaceae > Wenzhouxiangella. The sequence goes on from JAXHNG010000005.1 coordinate 60,583, forward strand.
GCGAGGCCGCCCCGCAGCCGGTACCGCTAGCCCCAAGTGGTGCCACCCCACCACCCAAGCGGTAAACAGAAACCACCAAAGCAACCCGGGCGAAACAAATCAAGCCGAGGCTTCTTCCCGAACAAACTCACCTTGCACCAGGATGATCCCGAACTGCCACAGCGTGGCCAGATCGCCGGTGTTCTCGACTTTCGGTGCGATGATGCGGGTGTCGTGCTCGCGGGCGTGGCTGACCAGCGTGGAAAGCTTCTGACGCAGGGTGTCGTTGCCGCTCAGATCCTGGATCATCTCCGGGGCGAGACGGACGAAGTCCAGGTCGAGGTGGCGCAACAGGCTTTCGGCCGGTGCTTCGGGTCCAACGTCGCACAGGGCGAAGCGACAGCCGCTTTCCCGGAAGCGCTCAATGAATGACTGCACCGGTCGCAGTTTCTCGCGAATTTCGGGTTCCCGGAAGCCGAGGATCATGCGCTTGGGGTTGAGCGCCGGGTCGCCGAGGCGCTTGAACAGGTCGAGCGCCGCTTGTTCGTCGCTTAACGTCTCGAGGCTTAGCGGAACCAGCCACTGGCCGCTGTCGTCGCTGCGCTCTCCGGCCAGGGCCTGGAGCCGGTCCATCATGTCGGCATCGAGCTTCGATGCCAGGCCGACACGCGAGGCAATGTGGATATAGACCGACGGCAGGACGACTTCGTCGCTGTCTTCAGGGCGTAGCCGGGTTTCGACTTCGCTGATCAGGAATTCGTCGTCTTCCATGCTGGTGATGGGAGAGGTGACCAGGCCGAACTCGTTGTGGTCAAGGGCATGTCGCAGGCGCTCGGCCCAGGCGGCATCGTCTTCATCGCCTTCGGCCGAAACGCGCGGACGATAGCGGACGAACCCGTTGCCGCCGGCGCGAAGTGCTTCGGCCAGTGCGGATTCCGCCTGTTCGATCAGGCCCTCGGGATGCGGCAGCTCGCTGCCGGCGATGGCCAGGCCAACGCTGGTCGAAACCGTGAGGCTGTTGTCGCGGATGTCGATGATGCGGCCCGAACAGTTCTCGACGATGTCGCTGGCGATTTTCTCCGCTTCGGCGCGGTCCGCGCTGTCGGCGATCAATGCGAAGGCGTGGTCGCGTAGGCGCGCCATGGTGTGGTTTTCGCCGACGATCTCGCGGAACAGTTCGGCCGTGCCTTGAACCAGGTCGTCGGTGGCGCCGACGCCGACCTTGTCGAGCAGGTCGTCGTGGTTATCGAGCGACAGGACCAAGACCGACAGCCCGGCCGAGTCGGTTCGGCCGTCGACGGTCTGGTTGAGCAGGTCGATGAAGGCAGGCGCGTTGAGCATTCCGGTGAGCAGGTCGGAGGTCTTGAGTTTTCGCAACTCCTCTTCGAGCTCCGGATCGGCGTGCGAGACCTTTTCTCGCACCAGCATCTGGGCGCAGTATTCGCCGCCATAGCGCGCCGGGGAGAAGTCCACCGAGGCGGTGAAGGAAGACCCGTCTTGCCGGTGGGCATTGAGCTCCAGTTCGTTGTCGGGCAGATCGTCTCGCGCGATCGCCTTGAGTACCTGCTTGAGGTCGGGCACTTCGTCGCTGGGCGAGAGCAGATCGAGCATCGACAGGCCCTCCAGCTCCTCGAAGGTCTCGAAATCGAACAGCTCGAGGTAAGCCCGATTGGCGTAGATGTGGAGGCCTTCGTGAATATAGGCAATGGCCTCGCTGGAGCTGTCGAGCAAGAGCGTGTAGCGATCCTCGATGTCGGCCAGGCTCCTGAGCGCCTGCTCGGCATCCTTTCGGGCACGCAGAGACTCGACCTGGCTGAGAGCCAGGCGTTTTAGCTGCCGCATACCCGCCTCGTTGACGAAACCTTCGACACCGACGGCGGCAACGGCCAGCGCGGCTTCGCTGTCTTCTTCATCGATCATGGCCACGACCGGCACGTATCGATCCTGCTCGCGTGCAGCCCGAACGCTGGTCTCGAACAGCTGGAGGTCGGCCGAGTCGACGCTGATCATCACCATGTCGACGTGCTCGGATTCGAACGTGCGTGAGACGGCATTGCCGGTATCGGCGAACAGGGTGCGCACGCCCGCGTCGTCACCGAGCATCTGCTGTAGCTGCCGTGGTGCGGAAGGGTCGTCGGTAACGGTCAGAATGCGGATTTCGGTCGGCTGGTTCGCCATCTGGGGATGCCTGTGTCGGTTGTCGTCTGGAATCTTATCGCCGCTGGGCCGTTGATTAAAGTACCGGCAGTTTGTATGGCTCCCCGGCCACTTCGCGAACGAGTCTGGGGACAAGATAACCCGATAGGTTGCGCCGGAGCGCTTCGATTATTTTCAGTGCGCTGTCCCGGTCGGTTTCGAATCGCTGTGCGCCGGATACGGGATCGAGCAGGTGCAGGTAGTAGGGCAGTGCGCCGGCTTCAAAGGCGCGCCGCATCAGTTCGCTCATGGCCGCAGAAGAGTCGTTGACGCCGGCGAGCAGGACGGCCTGATTGAGCAGATGGGCGCCTGACTGCCGCATCCGCGCGAGCGCATTGGCAACGTCGGCGTTGAACTCATTGCCGTGATTGGCGTGAATGACGACAACAGCCGGCCAGGGGAGTTCTTCGAGCCAGTCGACAAGGTCGTCGGTTACGCGGTCCGGGAGGATGACCGGCAGTCGGGTGTGGATGCGCAGGCGCTTGATATGATCGATCCCGGCCAGGCGGGCCGTCAGCTCGCGTAGCCTCCGGGTCGGCAGCATCAGTGGATCGCCGCCGGATAGGATGACCTCTTCGATGCTTGGGTCGGAGGCGATGTAGTCAATGGCCGCGCGCCACTGTTTGGCGCCGGCGTGTTCACTGGCGTAGGGGAAAGCCTGCCGGAAACAGTAGCGGCAGTGCACCGCGCAGGCGCCAGTGGTCACCAGCAAGACGCGGCCGCGGTATTTGTGCAGGATACCGGGACCTGCAGAGCTGGCCTGATCGCCGACGGGATCGTCGCTGAACCCCGGGGCTCGCCGGGATTCGCTGCGCTCGGGCAGCACCTGGAGCAGCAGGGGGTCGCGGCGATCGCCCGGGCGCATGCGCTCGACGAAAGCTTGCGGCACGAACATCGGGAAGCGGCTGGTCGCCGGTTCGTCGCCCGGCGACAGGTTCAGGCGCTCGAGCAGCTCGCCCGGCTCACGCAGGGCCGTTCGCAGCTGGTCGCGCCAGGCGTCTCGCTTGGGTGTAAACGCACTTCGCGCTAAACTATGGGGATTCATTGATCAGCTTCGCTGGTGTCCCGAGAAGTCATCGCCCTGGTCGGCAGACCGGGGCGTCATTGTAATCCGGAGTCAACATGTCAACCTACAGTACCAACGAGTTCAAGTCGGGCTTGAAGATCATTCTCGACGGCGATCCCTACAACATCGTCGAGAACGAGTTCGTCAAGCCGGGCAAGGGCCAGGCCTTCAGTCGGGTCAAGGTGCGCAACCTGCTGACCGGGCGCGTCATCGAGCGGACGTTCAAGTCGGGCGAGTCGGTCGAAGGTGCCGACGTCTTCGAAAAGGAAGTGCAGTACCTCTATAGCGACGGCGAGTTCTGGCATTTCATGGATCCCTCGTCTTTCGAGCAGCTCGCCGCCGATGACAAGGTGGTGGGCGACTCGGCGCAGTGGCTGATCGAAGAAGCCATGTGCCAGGTCACGCTGTGGAACGGCTCGCCGATTCAGATCCTGGCGCCCAACTTCGTCGAGCTCAAGATCGTCGAGACCGACCCTGGCCTGCGCGGCGACACCTCCGGCAGCGGCGGCAAGCCGGCCACGCTCGAGACGGGTGCGACGGTGCGCGTGCCGCTGTTCGTCCAGGAGGGTGAGGTCATCAAGGTCGATACCCGCACGGGCGAGTACATGTCGCGGGTCAAGGATTGAGGCCGGTGAGCAAGAGCACGGAAATCCTGCTGCCGCGCTGGATCGTCCCGGTTCAGCCTGAAGGCTTAATTCTCGAGGATCACGGCGTCGTGATCGAAGACGGGCGGATTGCCGCCGTCGGACGCGCCGACGGACTGGCGGCGTCGCATCCGGATGCCCGCGTCACGCGCTTGCCCGATCATGTCTTGATACCGGGCCTGGTCAATATCCACACCCACAGCGCCATGGCGCTCATGCGCGGCCTGGCGGACGACCTGCCGCTGATGCGCTGGCTCGAGGACCACATCTGGCCGACCGAACAGCGCTGGGTCGGCGCGGAGTTCGTCCGCGTGGGCACCGACCTGGCGATGGCCGAAATGCTCGCCGGCGGGACGACCTGCTTCAACGACAACTACTTCTTTCCCGACGTTACCGCGGCCGCTGCTGATCGGGCGGGCATGCGGGCGGTCGTCGGCATTCCGGTCATTTCCGTGCCGACTGCCTGGGCCCAGACCGAGGACGAGTATTTCCGCCGCGGCCTGGAGATGCACCAGCAGCTGCTCGACTTTCCGCTGGTTACCTCGGCGTTCGCACCGCACGCGCCCTACACGGTCACCGACCAGGCCTTCAAGCGCATCCGCTCGCTGGCCGAGGAAATGGATATTCCGGTCCACTTGCACCTGCTGGAGGCGGCCGGGGAGATCCAGGGCAGTCTGGATCAGTACGGCCTGTCGCCGCTCGACCGGATGGACTCGCTCGGCCTGCTGACCGATCGCCTGCTGGCCGTGCACATGACCCAGCTCGACGACGCCGACATCGCGCGGCTGGCTCGTGCTGGCGTGCACGTTCTTCACTGTCCCGCTTCCAACCTGAAGCTTGCCAGCGGCATATGCCGGGTGGCCGATCTGGATGCTGCCGGTGTCAACGTGGCGATCGGTACCGACGGAGCTGCCAGCAACAATACCCTGGACATGTTCGCCGAAACGCGGCTTGCGGCCCTGCTGGCCAAGGGGGCCAGTGGCGACCCGGAAGCGGTTCCGGCCGAACGCGCCTTGTCGATGGCGACCATCAACGGCGCGCGGGCGCTGGGCATGGATGATCGCATCGGGTCGATCGAGGTCGGCAAGCGGGCAGACCTGGCTGCCGTTGATCTATCGTCCCTGTCGACGGCCCCGGTTCATCAGATCATCTCTCACCTGGTCTACGCAGCCTCACGCCACCAGGTCAGCGATGTCTGGGTCGAAGGGCGTCGCGTCGTCCAGCAGGGCGAGTTGACCACCCTCGATACCGACCGCACCGCGCTGGAGGCCGAACAGTGGGGCCTGCGGCTGCGTGAGAGCGATCGGGGCGGCCCCGAGGGGACGGTGTCGTGAGTAGGGCGGGCGAGTCGCACAACGTCGATCCGCGCGAGTCCGGCAAGTTCGATGCACTGGCCTCGCGCTGGTGGGATCTGGAAGGCGATTTCAAGATCCTGCACAACATCAATCCGCCGCGCGTCGAGTATCTCGCCGAGCGCGTGAAGCTCGACGGTCGGCGGGTGCTCGATGTCGGCTGTGGTGGCGGCGTGCTCAGCGAGGCCCTGGCCGCTCTGGGTGCGAACGTGACCGGTATTGATGCGGCCGAGCGAGCGCTTGAGGTTGCACGCCTGCACATGGTCGAAGCCGGTCTTGATATCGATTATCGGCACGTTACCGCCGAGTCGCTGGCCGGGGACGAGCCCGCATCCTTCGATGTGGTCTGCTGCCTGGAAGTGCTCGAGCACGTACCCGATCCGGCGAGCGTAGTCCGGGCCTGTGCAGAGCTGTGCCGGCCGGGCGGCACCCTGCTGTTCAGCACGATCAATCGCTCGCCCCTGTCCTGGGCTACGGCCATCGTCGGTGCCGAGTACGTTCTCGGGTTGCTGCCGCGCGGCACGCATCGCTACGACCGCCTGATTCGTCCCGCGGAACTGGCCTCGGCCTGCCGCCGGTCCGGCCTGGCGGTGCGCGAGATCACCGGTATGAGCTACAACCCGGTCTCGCGCAGCGTTCACATCGGCACAGCGCCGACGGTCAATTATTTCCTGCACGCCACACGGCCGGATTGAGTCGAATGGCGATCGCGGCGAGGCCCGAAGCCGTGCTGTTCGACCTCGACGGCACCCTGATCGATTCCGCGCCCGACCTTCTGGTGGCGCTTGACCACGTCCTGGCCGGCCTGGGCCACCCGGGCGCTGATCATGCGCGGCTGCGAGAACATGTCAGCCGAGGTGCCGTCGGACTGCTGGCAGCGGGCCTGCCGACCTGGAACGAACTGGGCGAAGCCGAGCGCAATCGCGCTCGTGAAGCGCTACTGGACTATTACGGTGAGCACTGCTGGGTGCACTCCGCGCCCTTCGATGGCGTCGAGGCGCTGCTGACTTCGCTGCACGAACGGGGCATACGTATGGGCATCGTCACCAACAAGGTCAGCCGCTTCGCCGAACCGATCGTCGAACGGGCCGGGTGGCGTGACCGCTTCGGTTGCCTGATCACCGGTGATCGTGTCGATCATCCCAAGCCTGACCCTGAAGCGGTGCTGGCTGCCTGCAAGGCCCTTCGGGTCGAGCCGGGCCGGACCCTGTTCGTCGGCGACGACCGGCGTGACGTGCTGGCTGGCCGCGCGGCTGGCACATCGACCGTCGTGGCGGCCTGGGGCTACGTGCCGGCGGGTGTGCGTCTCGAAGACTGGGAGGCCGATACCGTGATTCCCGATCCGCTCAAACTGATCGATTGGCTGGCTCCCCGGGAGGCTGTTTGATGGAGCGGCCGATCGAGTGGTGCCGCTCGCGCATGCTGGGCCGTCATAGCCCGCTGGCGGCCTCGCTGCCGTTCGCATCTGAATCGCTGCGCGATGCCATCGTGTCGCTGCGCGCGGTCATCTCCGAGATTGCGGCGGTTCCGGACACGGTCAGCGATCCGGAGGTTGGGCGCAAGAAGCTTGCATGGTGGAGCGATGCGCTTCGTAATCGGGCGCCTCATCCCGCTATCGAGGGCCTGGTGGCCAGCGGTGCGGCCGACCGGCTGTTTCCGGGGCGATTCGAGCCCCTGATCGCCAGCGTCGCGGCGACGCTGGAGCCACCGCGTTTCGAACGCCGCGACGATGCCTGGGCGCACTGCATGGCCCTGGGTGGGCCGGCGGCCAGCCTGGAAGTGGAACTGGTCGATGCCGCCGACGCATCGGCCGGCGACTGGTCGGCTCTGGGCGGCTTCGCCTACCTGGTGCGGCTGCTGCGCGATCTTGGCATTGATGCACGGGCCAACCGCTGGCCGGTTCCGCTGGACCTTCAGGCCGAGTACCAGGTTGCCCGGCAGGATATCGTGGGCGGTTCGATCTCGCGCGGTTTCGACGGCATGGTGCGAGCCTGGCTCGAAGATGGCCGCAAGCGCGTCGACGAAGCGCTCGAGGGGCTACCAGCCGAGCATCGCTGGCGCCAGCGACATCTCCTGATCTCGCACGCGCTTGACCGCCGTCTGGCGCAGGCCATGGCAAGACACCCGCGGCGAATTCTCGACCGACGCGTGCAGACCGGTCACGCCGGCAATGTCTGGCATGCCTGGCGGCAAGCCCGTCGACTGGCACGCGCGGCAAATACCGCGTTCAGTCCGAGCTGATGATGTCCGGACCCTTGCCGGCCGACTTTTCGTAGACGCCCTTGCCGATCTTGCGGTACTGAGTGAAGCCGGCTTTTTCGGCCTCGCCGGGCGTGGGTGCGCGCGAGTTCTGACCGGCGAGGTTCGGCGGGCTGATCAGCCGACGCACGGCATGCCCGCAGTAGGGGCATTTCTCCATGGGTGGATCATCGATTTTCTGGAGAATGGTCACGGGCAAGCTGCAGTAGTCACAGCCGTTGTCCGGGTCGATGCTGACGTATTCGTAAAAGGGCATACGCTTATTCTACCGTTGTGCGCGATTGAGCGGGGAAAAGCCCGGGCGCACCTTGGATCTGCGACAATGCCGGATTGTATCGACCGGCTACCGGACAACTCCGAATGAATGACTCTGCAACGCCCGTCTGGCTGGTAACCGGCGCGGCCGGGGCGCTGGGCAGCGCGCTGGTTCGACGTCTGCTTGAAGACGGTGCCGACTGCATCGCCCTCGATCGGCGCGCACGCGAACTCGACGCGCTTCACGACGATCTAAACGAACGCCTGGGCAAGGCGCCCGCGCTGATGCCCATGGACCTGGCGGGGGCCGGCCCTGAGGATTACCAGCGCCTGGCCGAGGCGGTCGAGTCGGAGTTCGGCCGCCTCGACGTGCTGGTGCACAATGCCGCGACTTTCCAGGCGCTTCGGCCGATGCTGCAGCAGCAGCCCGGCGAATGGCTCGAGATCGTTCAGACATCGCTGACGGCGCCGTACATGCTCAACGCCGTGCTGGCGCCGCTGATGGCGCAGGACGCCCGGATCGTTTTTGTCGGCGACAGTCACTGCCTGGAGCACCCCGGCGGTTGGGGAGCATTCGGCGTGGCCCAGGCAGGGCGACATCAGATGGCCCGCATCCTCGATGCCGATCGAGCCCACAATCACCCGCGTGTGGTCGAAGTGGACCCCGGGCCTTTCTACAGTCGGCTGCGAGTGGCGGCCTGGCCCTCGGACTCACCCGAGGATCTGCCGGGCGCCGATTCGGCTGCCGGCAAGGTCATCGAGGCGGTTGAACGTTCCGCCCATTCGGACACCTGAACAAGAGAGGTACGAGCATGTCAGACGATCTCTTCCTCAAGATCATAGATCGCGAGATTCCCGCCGATATCGTTTTCGAAGACGATGAAGTCCTGGCCTTTCGCGATATCGACCCCCAGGCGCCGGTCCACGTTCTGATCGTCCCCAAGCGGCGCATTCCCACCATCAACGATCTCGAAGAGGCCGATGCCGGCCTGGTCGGGCGAATGCTGCTGACCGCCCGGAAGATCGCCGCCGACGAAGGGCTGTCGGAGGACGGCTACCGCCTGGTTTTCAACTGCAACGAGCGCGGCGGCCAGTCCGTCTACCACATCCACCTGCACCTGCTCGGCGGTCGCCAGATGAACTGGCCGCCCGGGTGAGTTTGCGTTGACGCTTGGGACGACCGATATCGGAGAGTCGACCTCGGGTATTGTCGAAGACTTCGGGTCGAAATTTTCAAATTCGAAGCACCAAGGACCAAACAAATTTCGAATGACTGAAATTCGAATGTTCCGGACGGCCGATCCTGGCCATTGGGGCCGTCTAGGCTTGTTGAATTTCCGGTAAGCGGCTGCTCAGCCAGGCGCCGGCCAGGCCCATGGCGGCCAGGATCAGGATGATGCCGGAGGTCGGCATGATGGTGGTCAGGGCGCCGACGCTGCCGGTGAGCAGAAGCACGACCCCGATGACCGTGTTGCTGACGGCCACATAGTCCGTGCGTTTGTTGCCGCCGGCGAGGTCGACGATGTAGGTCTTTCGCCCGAGGCGCACGCCGGAGTGGGCAATCGCCAGCAGGAAGAAAAACAGCGGATAGAGCCAGGTGCTGTCGGCCAGCGCGGGCAGGCCGTGGACGGTGAGCACCAGCAGCATGCCGACGAGTGCCGCGCCGGTGCCGGCGATAACCATCACGCGACGGCTCGAGCTGTCGGCAAATCGTCCCCAGAACGGCGCCGATACCAGGCTTGCGATGCCGTCGGCGATCACGAAAAGGCCCAGGACCAGCAGGGCGCCCTCGGTGCGCTCGTGCGCGAGCATGATGAAAAAGGGCGCGCTCAGCGAGGAGCACAGCAGCAGCGAGCGGGCGAGAACGAAGCGGCGAAAATCGCGATCGTCCCTGAGCAGACCGAGGCGCTTGACGGCTTCGGTCAGCGCGTTGCCGCCGCCCTCCGTGGCGCCTGGAAACTCGCGAATCATGGCATAAGAGGTCGAAGCGAGCAGCCACAGCGCGGCCGCGACGACCAGCAGCAGGAGGTAGATCCCGGTCCTGCCCGAACCGCCGCCGTCGAACAGCAACACGATGCCAACGCCGATGGTGATCAGCCCGGCCAGCGTCTCCGACCAACCGCTGACTCGGCCGCGGCGGGTTTTGGGCACCGTCTTGCCGAGCACATCCTTGGACGCGACCGAACACAGTCCGCGTGACAGGCTGAACACCACGAGGGCCGCCAGCAGTCCCAGGCCCGCGGCCGTGCCGGTGAGCGTGACCGCTACCGCCGCCATGCCCAGCACGGCCGCGGCCTGAAGCAGGGAGCCGAGCACAAAGGTCCACTTGCGTATCGCCTGGCGACGCACGAAGCTGGCGATGACCAGCTGAGGGATCAGCGAGCCGGATTCGCGCACGGGCACCAAAAAAGCGGTGAACACGCCCGGGGCCGCCAGCGCCGAGAGCAGCCAGGCAAGAACGGTCTTTGGGTTGGCGATCGAGTCGCCGAGCTTGGTGAAGAACTGGGTGACAACCTGCAGGAAAAAATTGCCCGGCACCACGCGGCAGGCATTTTCATCGATGTCTCGGCAGACCCTCGCGTCCTCCTCGTTGACGAGCTTCTGGTAGACCCCCTCAAGGCGCTTGCTGGCAAAGATCCTGTCCATCATGGCGTGGCGGAGTCCGCGTCCGGGTTTTCCGCCATGGGATCGTCGGCTTCGAGCTCGTAGCGGCTGACCCGAAGCAGCAGTCCCAGCCAGTCGGAATCGAAGTATTCCAATCGGTCGGAGCGGATGGTTCTACTCTGGTCGAGACGGTGAACAGAGAATTCGGCGTCGGCAGTGAGTAGCGGCCAGGCGGCGGGGCCGACTCGTTCACGAACACGCCAACCCAGATCGACGTCGGCGTGCATGAACTGACGCTTGCGCAGGCGGATGGTGCCGTCCAGCCGATAATGAAACGCTGGTGTGAGATCCGAGACCGCGCGCACGGGGCGGTTACCCCTGAGCAAACGACCGGTCGGAGTCAACTTGATCCAGTCGACTTTCAGGATACGGTCGTCGTGAATTCTCACGGCCTGGCGCTGCGCTGTCCGGTCCAGGCCCTGGTGCCAGGCGAGCGTGGCGTGAACCCGGTAGGCGCCCGAGCGCTCGAGTCGACTGGTGGCCTGTTGCATCGGTTCGGAAAGCTCGTCGAGGGCAAGCCATGGGTCGGGGTAGAGGAGGGCCTCGCCGAGCGACTGTTCACCGCTTTCGAGCTCGGCGATGGCGTCGACAACGTTCAGGGCCGCCGAGAGGTCTGAATCCGCGACGGAGGTGTCTTCTTCGGCGCGTTCGAGTCTCTGCTCGCGGGCGAATGCGCGCCATGCCGGATCGATCGCGTCGGAATGGTCAGTCGGATTCTCCAGCGGCCACTCGTCGGATTGCCCGCCGGCGTGCGTGAATACGATCGCTTCGACACGATAAAAGTCCTTCTCCTGCACGTCCGTCTGATCCGCGGCCGTCTGTGCGTGGAGGGTTGCGCACGGCGCACAAAAGGCGAGCGTGGTAAGCAGCAAGTAAAGAGGCGTTCTCATGGTCGAAAAGTGTAACCGAGTCCCGCCTGCACCGGTATAGCGTGTCTCTGGTATCTTGCCAGCCTGTCTTATAAAACCCGGTAATTGAAACATGACTCGAATTTCGATTGCGCTGCTGCTTTTGCTGGCCGCCTCGTCGCTGCATGCCGACGGCATGTCCCTTGAACAGATTGCGGAACTACAGCAGGTTCGCGAGATGGCGCTTGCTCCCGACGGTCAGCGCGTTGCCTTTACCCGCGTGGTCCCGCGCGATCTGGCCGAGTCCGACGATGGGCCGGCGTGGACCGAGCTCCACCTCGTCGATGGCGCCGGGAAAGTCCGGGGCTTCATTACCGGCGAGGTCAACTTGGGTAGCATCGGCTGGACGCCGAATGGGTCGGCGATCACCTTCATCGACAAGCGGGATGCTGATGAGCCTGCCGCGCTCTACCGCATTCCGGTCGACGGTGGCGAGGCACAGCGCGTCGTCTCGGTGGGCGCGGGTGTCGCCGACTACAGCTTTTCGCCCGATGGCAGCTCGGTGGCGCTGGTCGCCGCTGAACCGGAACCCGAAGCGGTCGAGGACAGGCGGGAGAAGGGCTTCGATGCCGTCGTGTTCGAGGAGCAGCGGCGTCCGAGGCAGTTGTGGATTCATGACATCGAGAGCGACGAAGCGCCGCGCCGGATCGATGTCGAGGGTTCGGTCCAGACCGTGGACTGGTCGCCGGCCGGGGATCGTCTCGCCCTGCGGGTGACGCCGCGTCAGCTCGTCGACGACACGCTGATGTTCCAGCGCGTTCGTATCATCGCGCCCGACGGTGAGGAACTTGGCCGCATCGAAAATCCGGGCAAGCTGGCCGACCTGGCGTGGAGCGATGACGGCGCCAGGCTGGCCCTGATCGCAACCGAAACGATCAAGGACACACGCGCCGGCCGTTTGATGGTCGCCGGCGCTGATGGTGGCGAATGGACCCACCTGATGCCGGGCCTGGAAGGCCACGTCATCGATATCGACTGGGCCGGCGACGAGATCATCTTCGTCAGCCACGAGGGCGTCGAATCGCGCGTCGGCCGAATTACCGCGGACGGCGGTGAACCCGAAACCCTGCTCGAACGGGAAGGCCTGGTCGCCGGTGCCGTCGAGGCGCGCGGCGGGCGCACCGTGGTGACGGCGTCGACTCCCCGGCATCCGGCCGAGATCTATTCGCTCAGCGACGGCGATGCCGAGCGCGTGACCGACAGCAATCCCTGGCTGGCCGACGTCGATCTGGCCCGCCAGCAGGTGATCGAATACCAGGCCCGCGACGGCCTGATGATCCAGGGGCTTCTGGTGCGACCACTCGATTACGAGTCAGGACAGCGATACCCCCTGATTCTGGCGGTACACGGCGGCCCGGAGAGCCACTATTCCAACGGCTGGCTGACCAGCTACAACCTGCCGGCGCAGCACGCCGCTGCCGAGGGTTACTTCACCTTCTACCCCAACTATCGCGGCAGCACGGGGCGCGGCGTTGAATTCGCGCTGAGTTCACAGGGCCGGCCGGCCAAGGAGGAGTTCGACGATCTCGTCGACGGCGTGGATCATCTGATCGAGCGCGGCTGGGTCGACGGTGACCGGGTCGGTATCACCGGTGGGTCCTACGGCGGCTACGCGACCGCGTGGGGGGCGACCTACTATTCCGAGCGCTTTGCCGCGGCGGTCATGAACGTCGGCCTGTCGGACAAGATTGCCATGCTGGGCACATCCGATATACCGCAGGAGCTCTACGAGGTGCATTACCGCACATGGCCCTGGGAAGACTGGGACCTGTATCGTGAGGCCAGCCCGATCTACTACGCCGATCGGGCACAGACGCCGATTCTGATCCTGCACGGTGCAGACGACCCGCGGGTCGACCCGACCCAGTCGCGCATTCTCTATCGCTACCTCACCCTGCAGGATGATCCGCCGCCTGTGCGTCTGGTCCTTTATCCCGGGGAGGGGCACGGCAACCGCCGGGCCGCCAGTCGCTGGGACTACAGCCTGCGCCTGATGCGCTGGATGAATCACTACCTCAAGGGCGAGGGCGGCAACCCGCCGCCGCATGAACTCGACTACGGGCCCGTCGCGCAGTAACCAATACCGCCGTCAGTCGAGGGGATCGACGGAGACGCGGACGCGAATCGTATCGCCGGGGTGGCGATCCATCGTCGTGCGATGGAGCCTGCCGCCGTATTCGTAGGTCACGCGGTAGCCGCGGTCCACGGTCCGTTCGCGCCAGTCGCGCTCGATTCGGCAGTGCTCCCGCGTTACCGGCCGCGCACGAGCGTGGCGTTCCTTCGATGCGTCGCGGCCAATGGATCCTCCGAGCAAAGCGCCGGCGGCCGTGGCGGCATCGCGGCCGCTACCGCTGCCAAATTGATTGCCAATTACGCCGCCGATAATCGCGCCCACGACGGTCGGCGTGTGGGAACGACGGCGCTCGCGCACGTAGACGGTTTCGTCCCGGCAGACTTCGCGGTCGACCGGCGTTCGGTGAAGTTCGCGAATCGGTTCCACGTCCACGACTCGCGCCGTATCGAAGTCACTGCCGCCGGCCAGGACCAGGCTGCTCGCCGCCAGGCTGGCGGCCATGATCAGAAGTTTTGTCCTCATTTTGCGTTCTCCATCGCCGGAAGCGGCTGGTTGCCAGTGTCGGGTGGAAGCTTAGTACGGTCCGGCTGAACTGCTTCTGAATCCTGGGTGGTCGGGATTCAGGATTCAGGGTTCAGGGTTCAGGGAGCTAAGGGAGAAGACGAATGGCGTGGTGCTGACCGACCAGTAGAAAGCTTGGGTTGCCACACGAGAAGTCGAAGCTGCCCTGACCCCTGACCCCTGACCCCTCAGCCGCCCATTTGCCGATTCCCTCGCGGCTGGATTACGATGCAGCTATCACTGCCGCTTGAGGAGATAAGCATGGCGGAGCATGATGCCGGTGCAATACGCAACGTGGCCCTGCTGGGTCACGCGGGTTCGGGCAAGACCTCTCTTCTGGAATCGTTGTTGGTCAAGGCCGGCGTGCTGGGGGAGGCGGGCTCGCTCGAGCGGGGTACCACCGTCAGCGATTTCGATCCGCTGGAAAAAGCCTACCAGCACTCCCTGAACGCTTCCATCGCCTCTTTGTCTTTCGAAGGTGTCCACGTCAACTTTCTCGACACGCCGGGAGACCCCGACTTTCGCGGACAGGCCCTGGCGGCCATGAGTGCCGCCGAGACTTCGGCCATCGTGATCAACGCCGCGGCGGGTATCGAAATGTCGACCCGGCGTCTGATGCGCCGCGCCCGCCAGCGCAAGCGTTGCCGCATCGTCGTCATCAACCGCATGGATGCCGAAGGCGCGGATCTCGAGGCGCTGGTGCGCGATATTCGCGATACGTTCGGCGCCGAGTGCCTGCCCATCAACCTGCCGGCCGACAATGGTGCGAGCGTTCGGGACTGCTTCTTCAAGACCGACGGTGAGACCGATATCTTCTCGGTTGCCGAAGCCCACACCGAGATCGTCGACCAGGTGGTGGAAGTCGATGAGGGCCTGATGTCGCGCTATCTCGACGGCGAGGAGATCGATGCGGATTCGTTGCACGACGCATTCGAAAAGGCGCTGCGCGATGGACACCTGGTGCCCATCTGCTTCACTTCCGCGGTTACCGGCGCCGGCTGCGGCGAGTTCCTGCGGGTCTGCCGCCATCTTCTGCCCAGCCCGCTTGAAGGCAATCCGCCGCCTTTTCGCAAGGGGCCGGGCGGTGAGCGGGTGACGGCGACCCTCGAATCCGAAGACCATGTGCTCGCGCACGTGTTCAAGGTGAGCAACGACCCGTATGCCGGCAAGCTAAGTATCTTCCGGGTGTATCAGGGAACGATCCGGCCCGACACGCAGCTCTACGTGGGTGAAGACCGCAAGCCGATCAAGGCGGCCCACCTCTACCGCATCCAGGGCAAGGAACACATCGAGATCGAAGCGGCTTCGCCCGGCGATATCTGCGCACTGGGAAAAGTCGACGAGGTTCACTACGACGCCATACTCCACGATAGCCACGACGAGGATCATTACTATCTCAAGCCGATCGATTTCCCGCAGCCGATGTTCGGCCTCGCGGTAGAGGCCACGTCCCGTGGTAACGAACAAAAACTGGCTTCCTCTCTCGCACGCCTGGCCGAAGAGGATCCCTGCTTTATCGTCGATCACAGCCAGGAACTCAATGAGACCGTCATTCGAGGGCTCGGCGAGATGCACCTGCGCGTCATGCTCGAGCGCATGAAGCAACGCTACAACGTGGAGGTCGAAACCCGCATCCCGCGCGTGGCCTACCGGGAAACCATTACCCGGCCAGCCGAGGGACATTACCGCCACAAGAAGCAATCCGGTGGTGCGGGCCAGTTTGGAGAAGTGTTCATGCGGGTACGTCCGCTCGGTCGGGGCGAGGGGTTCAAGTTCCGTTCCGAGGTCGTCGGCGGCGCCATTCCGACCAACCTGATTCCCGCGGTGGAGAAGGGCGTTCGGCAACTTCTGGAGGAGGGCGCGATTGCCGGCTACCCGCTGCAGGACATCGAAGCGGTGGTCTACGACGGCAAGCACCACCCGGTCGATTCAAAGGAGGTGGCTTTCGTGATTGCCGGCCGCAAGGCCTTCCTCGATGCGGTGCGCAATGCCGGCGCGCAGGTGCTCGAGCCGATGGTGGAACTGGAAGTGACCGTGCCCGACGGCGCCATGGGAGATGTGACCGGCGCACTGGCGGCGAAGCGCGCGCGCATCCAGGGGACCGACAGCTTGCGCAGTGGCCTGACCACGATCTCGGTTGCCGTTCCGCTATCGGTCCTGGCGGAGTTCCCGACCGAACTCAAAAGCCTCACCGGCGGGGAAGGGCGCTATACGATGTCGTTTTCGCACTACGAAGCCGTACCCACCAGCGAACAGGACGAGTTGGTCAAGGCTTATCAGGCGAACAGCGGCGGCGACGACTGAGCGCGACGAGGCGTTCGTGCAGGGCGTCGCTGGCCTGCCTGAGACCTTCGAGCGTGCCGCTGTTTTCGATGACCTCGTCTGCCACCGCCAGTCTCTCGGCACGGCTGGCCTGTGCCGCAAGCATGGCCTCGGCCTGTTCACGTTCGACGCCGTCGCGAGCAAGCAGGCGGCGAATCTGAAGCGACTCGGGTACATCCACGACCACGACACGGTCTGCGTCCTCGAACAGACCGGATTCGACCAGTAGCGGCACGACCAGCACCACATAGTCGGCCGACTGGAATCGCGCGATCTGCCGCCGCGCCTCTTTCTCGATGAGCGGGTGCAGAATGCGTTCGAGTCGGCGGCGTTGTTGAGGCCTCGCGAAGACCCGTTCACGCAGGCTGCGCCGGTCGAGGGCGCCGGATTCGTCCAGGATGTCCGCCCCGAAAGTCTCGACGACGCGATCCAGGCCCGGGCTCCCCGGAGAAACGACTTCACGAGCGATCACGTCGGTATCGATGACCGGCGCTCCCTTGTAAGCGAGGCGGTCGGATACGCTCGTCTTGCCACTGGCTACACCCCCGGTCAGAACGACCAGCATGGGTTCGCTGCGGTGGTCGGTTTCGGTCATCATTTCATTGTTGCCCCGTCGCGTTGAGCCAACTTTGCCGGATACCAGCACGGGTTCTTCACTCGCAACCGGATTTGCGTTAACGTGATTGATGGGAGGGTAGATTGCAACATGGGGACATTAAATTGACCAAAATTTTGATTGTCGATGATCACGACCTGGTCCGCACGGGGCTGAAGAATATACTCGCAGGCGCACCCGACCTCGAAGTGATCGGCGAGGCCGCTACCGGTGAGGACGCCATCCAGCTTGCCCGGCAACTCGAGCCCGACCTGGTGCTCATGGACGTTGGCCTGCCGGGATTATCGGGGCTTGAAACCACCGAACGGCTTCTCAAAGCGCGGCCGGAAACACGCGTCATCGTTCTGACGGCTCACAGCGAACCACCTCTGCCGGCGCGGCTGCTAGATTCCGGCGCTTCCGGCTACCTGACCAAGGCTTGTGATGCAGCTGAACTGCTAAGGGCCGTGCGAAAAGTGGCACAGGGAGAGCGCTACATCGGCTCCGATATCTCTCAGCAGCTGGCTATATCGCTCCTGCCCGGAACGCCCCAGTCGCCCTTCCAGGAGCTGACTGGCCGCGAACTCGAAATTGCACTGATGCTGACACAGGGCATGAAGATGCAGTCCATCGGCGAGGTCCTCAACGTTAGCCCCAAGACAGTCGCCACCTACAAGTACCGGATCTACGACAAGGTCGGCGTGGCCAGCGAGGTCGAATTGCTGCGCACGGCCCTGCGACACGGATTAGTTTCAGAAGTCTGAATTAGTGGCGGGGTACGGGCCGCGGTGCGGCCCGTCGCAAAGCATTCCCCGTATCGTCAGTCGTCGTCCTTGAGGCGGTAGATTCCGCCGCCTTCGGGAATGGCGCCCGTGGCCTTGGAGCGCTTTTCTCTACGGTCGTTTTCCGACTTGTCCGAGTCATCGCCCGAGCCTTGACCTGATGAGCGACCCGGTTGTGCTGGCCGCGCTTCGGGAGTCTGCTCCGGCTTCCGATCGTCCTTGCGTTCCGATTTCTGCTCAGGCTTCTGCTCAGGCTTCTGCTCGGGCTTCGGCTCAGGCTTCGGCTCAGGCTTCGGCTCAGGCTTCGGCTCAGGCTTCGGCTCAGGCTTTGACTCAGGCTTTGGCTCAGGCTTTGGCTCAGGCTTTGGCTCGGGCTTTGGCTCAGGCTTTGGCTCGGGCTTTGGCTCAGGCTTTTGATCCGGCTTTTGATCCGGCTTTTGATCCGGCTTTTGATCCGGCTTTTGATCCGGCTTTTGATCCGACTTCTGATCCGGCTTCTGATCCGGCTTCTGATCCGGCTTCTGATCCGGCTTCTGATCCTTGCCAGGATCCTGGTTGCGGTTACCGTTCTGATCCTGCGGCTGATCCTGGTTGCCCGAGCGCCCACGGCGCTTCTTGCCGCCCCGGCGGCGGCGCTTCTTCTTCTTCTTGCTGCCTCCGTCCGGAGCCGAGTTGTCATCACCCGGCTTCTGCTGCGGACCGTTCTGATCATTGGGCGGCTTGCCGCCCGTTTTCTTCTTGCCTCCGGGCTGGGTCTTCTTCTTTTTCTTCTTGCCGCCCGGCTTGCCCTGGTGACGGTGCGGGCTGCCCACGGCCTTGTCGGTTCGCTTGCCGCCGTGCTTGTGCGGTCGCGGGCGGTCGCGCCTGGCGCTTTCGCCTTCGCTGTCCGAAGTGCCGAACATGCGGCGGATGAGCGACTTCAGCCAGGCGCCGAAACCGCCGCTACGCTCTTGCGTGGGCGCCGGGGCCGTCGTGCGCTGAATCCCGCTGACTGCAGCCGGCTTGGGTGCAGGACCGGGTTGGGCCTCGACCTGTGCCGGCAGCGATTCCAGTTCCTCGCCACTGGGCAAGGCGTAGCTGGGTTCTTCGATCGACTCGCTGGTGCGAAGCCGCTGGATTTCGAATCGCGGTGTTTCCAGCCAGCGGTTGGCGACAACCGTGATTCCGACCTTGGTGCGCGCCTCGATTTCTTCGGTGGCCTGCCGCTTCTCGTTGAGCAGGAAATTGGCGACGTCGATCGGTGATTGGACGATCACGCGCGAGGTGTGCTCCTTCATCGATTCTTCTTCAGCCAGGCGCAGGATCGATAGCGCCAGGGATTCGATCGAGCGAATCGCACCATAGCCATCGCAGCGCGGGCAGGTGATGTAACTCGATTCGCCCAGCGAAGGACGCAGGCGCTGGCGTGACATCTCCAGCAAGCCGAAGCGAGAGATCCGGCCGATCTGCACGCGCGCCTTGTCCAGTTTCATCGCCTCGCGCAGGCGGTTCTCGACCTGGCGCTGGGCATCCTTGCTCATCATGTCGATGAAGTCGATCACGATCAGGCCACCGAGGTCGCGAATGCGCAGCTGCCGCGAGATCTCGTCGGCCGCCTCGAGGTTGGTCTGGAGCGCGGTCTCCTCGATATCGGCGCCCTTGGTGGCGCGCGCGGAGTTGATGTCGATCGACAGCAGTGCCTCGGTGTGGTCGATCACCGCCGCGCCGCCGGAGGGCAGGCGTACCTCACGGGCGAAGGCCGACTCGATCTGGCTTTCGATCTGGTAGCGAGAGAACAGGGGCGTGTCGTCGCGATAGAGTTTGAGCTTGCGCAGGTTGTGGGGCATGACCTGCTGCATGAACTCGCGGGCGTCCTCGAAGACTTTTTCGTCGTCAATCAGGATCTCGCCGATATCGTCGCGCAGGTAGTCGCGCAACGCGCGGATGATCAGGTTGCTCTCCTGGTAGATCAGGAAGGGTGCCTTCTTGCTGCCGGCGGCTTCCTTGATCGCGCTCCAGAGCTGCAGCAGGTAGTCGAGGTCCCACTGCAGTTCCTGGCGCTCGCGGCCGACACCGGCTGTGCGAACGATGCAGCCCATTCCGCCGGGGATCTCGATTTCGCTGAGCGTGTCGAGCAGTTCCTTGCGCTCGTCGCGCGTGATCTGTCGCGACACGCCGCCGGCGCGCGGATTGTTCGGCATCAGGACCAGGTAGCGGCCGGCCAGGGAGACGAAAGTGGTCAGCGCCGCGCCCTTGGTGCCGCGCTCTTCCTTGTCGACCTGGACGATCACTTCCTGCCCGCCCTGGACCGCATCCTTGATTTCGATGCGTTCGCCGGATTCCATCGCCTTGATGGCCGTTTCGCTGAAATACTCGCGGCTGATTTCCTTCATCGAAAGGAAACCGTGGCGCTCGGAGCCGAACTCCACGAAACAGGCGTCGAGGCTGGGCTCGACCCGGGTGATGCGGCCCTTGTAGATGTTGGATTTCTTCTGCTCCTGGGCGGGTACCTCGATGTCGAGGTCGAGCAGGGTCTGGCCGTCGGCGATGGCTACGCGCAACTCTTCGGGCTGAGTTGCGTTTATCAGCATGCGTTTCATTATTATTCCTCCGGCGCTCCCGACCGTCCCGCGCAGGGGGCCTGGAGAGGCAGATGCCGGATATGGCCGAGCTCCGTGAAACGGAACCGGGGCGGGCAAACCAGCCTGTATCGATTGTCGCCGGGCGATTCGGCCCGGATGCTTCCTCGAGCGCCGCGTTTTCGCGCGGCGAGCCTGGTCCACTTGCGGCCGCGCGTGGCGCTGGCCTGCAATATCCGACATTGCACCCGGCGACCGTGCGTCGGTCGATCCGGGAGCGCATATTCTTCGTTTCTCGCCGCCGGTTAATCTTCGCGTTTTCTGCGGAAACCGGGGCGCGCTTTGTCTCTCTGCCACAGCCGGGAAGAATGCGCCCCGGCTGCCGGGCAAATCGAAATGGTCCCTTGAGGACCGCTCCCGGATCTGGCCCTGGCCAGCCGGGAGTTGAGCAAATGGTTCTGGTGGCGAATGTCACACCTGGGCCTGTCGGGGCCTTAGCCAATGCCGCTTGTGTCGGCATGGACATATGTGCCAGCATCCGCGATCGGGTTCATGCGGGTCCGAGCTTGACCGCGATTAAATGTGGCGACAAGACCACGCATGCGCCTGATCGCGTTATTTTATCATTGATCGTCTCGCGACGATAGTCATCGTCGATCACCCATTTCATCAACCGCGGGAGTCCGATGAGCGGCAGTACAAAGGCGCAAAGCGTCCGCCACGTGACCGTCGGCGGCGATCGCGATGGACAGAGACTGGATAATTTCCTCATGGGCGAACTGGGTTCGGTGCCGCGCGGGCTGGTGTATCGCCTGGTGCGGACCGGTCAGGTCCGCGTCAACGGCCGGCGCGCCAAGCCGATGAAGAAATTGCACAGTGGTGACGAGGTTAGGATTCCGCCCGTAGCCAGTCAGCCGCCCCAGGAGCGGCTGGTTCCGGAGGGCATGGTCGAGCGAATTCGCGAATGCATCATCGAACAGAATGCGGACATCCTGGTGCTCGACAAGCCGGCGGGGGTGGCCGTGCAGGGTGGCAGCGGGCTCAACTGGGGCCTGATGGACGTCCTGGCCCGCATGGGCGAGGGTTATCGGCCGGTGCATCGACTGGACCGGGCGACCAGCGGCACGCTTGTGGTTGCCCGGAACCACCGTGCCGCGCGTGAATTGCAGCGGGCTTTCTCATCCCATGCGGTCGAAAAGCGCTACCTCGCGCTCTTGCACGGCGAGCTCGACCAAGATCGGCTAAGCGTGGATTCGCCGCTCAAGAAGGTCCGCGACGCCAGCGGACAGCATCGAGTCGTGGCTGCGCCGGACGGCCAGTCGGCGCTGACGCACTTCCAGGTGCTCGAGCGGGCAGGGGGCCACACTTACGTCGAGGTTGGCATCGAGACCGGCAGAACGCACCAGATCCGGGCGCATGCCGCCAGCATCGATCATCCCCTGGCCGGAGACGAACGGTACAATCAGAACGCGTCGCCGGAAGGGCTGAAGCGCTTGTTTCTTCATGCGCACTACCTCAAGCTGCCCTGGCCCTCGGAGCAGGTCTTTTCCGCCCCGCTGCCCGACGAACTATCTGCCGTGCTCGATCGAATTCGTTCGAGCGCTCGTTTGGCCTGAAACAGGAACCCGCTAGCGAATGTACCAACCACTGAGCGTCTACGTCGGCCTGCGCTATCTGCGCGCCAAGCGGCGCAACCATTTCATCTCCTTCATATCGCTCGTTTCCATGGGGGGCATCGCGCTGGGCGTGATGGTTCTGATTACGGTCCTGAGCGTGATGAATGGGTTCGAAAAGGAACTGCGCGAGCGCATACTCGGCATGATTTCGCATGCCACCATCGAAGGCCCGGAACGACGACTGCCGGATTGGCAGTCCTTGCTCGAACAGGTCGGGCGGCATCCCTCGGTCGTCGGCGCGGCGCCCTACGTGGAGCAGGAGACCCTGATCAAGGGACGCGGCACGGCCGGCGCACAGGTACGCGGCATCGATCCGCAACTCGAGCCGCAGGTCTCGGAGATCGATGAGCTGGTGCGCCACGACGGTCTCGAGGCCCTGGTGCCGGGCGAGTGGCGCGTCGTGCTCGGGGCCGGGCTGGCCGCCCGCCTGGGCGTGCGCGAAGGAGATTCGGTTACCATTTTTGCGCCCGAGATCCGGGCGACCCCGGCCGGCGTGGTGCCGCAAGTGAGGCGCTTCGAGGTGGCCGGGATATTCGAGGCCGGCGTGCAGCAGTACGATACGGCACTGGCCGTCATCCACTATCGCGATGCCCAGCGCCTGTTCCGTCTCGAGGATCAGGTCAGCGGTATCCGGCTCAAGTTCGACGACATGATGCGCGCCCGCTCGATCGCCTGGGAGTTGAGCGATGAGCTCGGCGGCATGCATCGCGTCCGCGACTGGACGCAGCAGCACGCCAACTTCTTCCGCGCCGTGCAAACCGAAAAGACCGTGATGTTCATCATCCTGTCGCTGATTATCGCCGTGGCGGCCTTCAATATCATCTCGACCCTGGTCATGGTGGTAACCGACAAGCAGGCCGATATCGCGATCCTCAAGACCATGGGCCTGGGGCCGAAAAGCATCATGTCCATATTCATTGTGCAGGGCTCGCTGATCGGTATCATCGGGACGCTGCTGGGTATCGTCGCGGGGGTGGCCCTGGCGTTGAACGTCGAGGGCCTCGTCGCCTCGCTCGAGCAGTTCCTGAACACTGATTTCCTCTCCGCCGAGGTCTACTACATCAGCGATCTGCCGTCCGAGCTGCGCTGGGGCGACGTGTTCAAGTTCGGTACCGTCGCCCTGGTGCTGTCGTTGCTGTCGACCATCTATCCCGCCTGGCGGGCGGCGCGGACCGAGCCGGTGGAGGCCTTGCGTCATGAGTGAATTCGTCATCCGGGCGCAGGGCCTGACCCGAACCTTCGTGCAGGGGCGCACAGAGCTTCGCGTGCTCAGCGGGGTCGATCTCGACATCCGTGCGGGCGAGCAGGTGGCGATTCTGGGTGCCTCGGGCGTGGGCAAGAGCACGCTCCTTCATCTGCTTGGCGGGCTCGACAAGCCGACCGCGGGTACCGTCGAGGTTGCCGGTGAGGATATGGCTCGTGCCGATGAAACACGCCGGGCGGCGCTCAGAAACCGCCATCTCGGCTTCGTCTACCAGTTTCACCATCTGCTGCCGGAATTTACCGCGCTTGAGAACGTGGCCATGCCGCTGTTGATTGCAGGTCGCAGCGCCAAGGAGGCCGAGGCGGGGGCAACCGCGCTGCTCGAGCGCGTGGGTCTCGGTGAGCGCCTGACCCACAAGCCGGGCGAGCTGTCGGGTGGTGAGCGCCAGCGGGCGGCCGTGGCGCGGGCGCTGATCAATCGGCCGGCCTGCGTACTCGGTGACGAGCCGACCGGCAATCTCGACGAGCGCAATGCCGCGCAGATCTACGAGCTGATGCTTGAACTCAACCGCGAATTCCGCACCAGCGTCGTCCTCGTCACTCACGACCCGCAGCTGGCCGGCCGCATGGATCGGCGCCTGGAGATGACCGGCGGCCAGCTGGTGCCCATCGACTGATTCATGTCCGGCAGGGGCGGGCGTGCGGCATTGGCCTTCGTGTGCGGATGCACGCTCGCGTCCTGGCTTCCGTCCCTGCCGGGGCTCGGCGTGCTCGTGTTGCTTGCTGTCGTGGCCGGTATCGCCCTGGCCTTCGACACCACGCGCTTAGCCGCGGTCTTTGTTCTGGGGGCGCTGTGGTTTCTCGCCGCCGCACAGTGGCAGATGGACCGGCAGTGGCCGGCGGCGCTTGCCGGGGAGGTCGTGGCAGTGACCGGCACCATCGTCGATCTGCCGGCGCATTCGGGCCGCAGCATCGGCTTTACGCTGCGCGTCGAACAGTGGCAGGGTGCGCGTGAGCCGCCCACGCGGATCCGCGTGCGCTGGTATCGCCCGTTCAGGAAGCTCGAGCCCGGCAGCCGCTGGCGCATGAGACTGCGACTCACGCCGCCGGCGGGCCGGGACAACCCAGGCGGATTCGATTACGAGCGCTATCTCCTGGCGCAGCGGATCGGTGCGACGGGTAGCGTGCGAGGGAAGCCTCGGCTGCTTGCGGATGATCCCGGCAGTCGCTGGCTGGACCGACAGCGCCAGCGCCTGAGCGACATTCTCCAGTCCGAAACCACCGATCGCGACGTCGCTGCGCTCAAGCGCGCGCTCGGTGTGGCCGATCGTTCCGGTATGCGTCCCGAGCTGTCCGAGCGTCTCCGCCAGACCGGCACAGCCCATCTTCTGGCGATTTCGGGCTTGCACATCGGGATGGTGGCGGGGCTGGCCGGGCTGATCGCGGGCTGGCTGGCCGGGCCGCTGGGCCTGTGGTCCGGCCGGCTCGATCGTCGAAGGGTGGGTGTTGTCGTCGGACTGGCAGCCGCGGTGGGCTATGCCGGCCTGGCCGGCTTTACCCTGCCCACCCAGCGTGCGCTGGTGATGCTGACCGTCCTCGCCCTGGCGTTGCTTGGAAGGCGCGCCGTCGCACCCGGCCACGCGCTCTTGCTGGCGCTTGTGGCGGTCCTGCTGTTCGATCCGCTCTCGCCCCTGGCGCTGGGGTTCTGGCTGTCTTTCGCGGCCGTCGCGGTACTGATCTGGGCGTTTGCCTGGCGACCGTCGGGGCCCGGGCAGTGGCTGGTGGGATTGATCCGGGCGCAGGCGATACTGCTTATCGGTCTGCTGCCGCTCAACGTGGGCCTGTTCGGGCAGCTTGTTCCGGGCGCCTTGCTGGCCAATCTCGTGGCGATCCCGCTGATGGGACTGGTGATCCTGCCTGTGCTGCTAATTGACCTCGTGACGATGCTGACTGGCCTGCCGAACTTCCACGTGGCCGTCATCGGCGACTCGGGACTGGCGCTCCTGCTGGCCGTGCTCGAATGGGTGCATGGCCTGACGGCCGCCTACCTGCCGGTGGCCGCCGGTCCGGCCTGGGCCGTCCCGCTGGGGGCGCTGGGAGCGGCCTGGTTGATCGCGCCTTCGGGCTGGCCGGCCCGCGGGTTGGGGGCGGTGCTGCTGCTGCCCTTGCTTTGGCCGGCCGGACCGCACCCGGTTGAAGATGAACTCGAAGCGTGGTTCTTCGACGTGGGCAACGGGCTTGCCGTGCTGATTCGCTCGGAAGACGAAACCCTGCTCTACGATACCGGCCCGGGAGACGGCGAGGGCGGCGACGCCATTTCCGGGATCCTGCCGGACGCCCTGCAGCGGCTGCGCCTGCGGGGGCTTGACCGTGTTGTCGTGTCCCACGATCATCGTGGTCATGCCGGCGGACTGGCATCCGTGCTCGGGCAGGATACGGTCGTTTACGGCAGCGGCATCGAGCAGGCGCGCCCCTGCTTAGCTGGTGACGCCTGGACCGCCGGCACCTATCGCTTCCGCTTCCTTCACCCCAGTGCGGGCCTGCCGGATCTCGGCGGCAATTCATCATGCGTGCTGCACATCAGCGGCCCGGGCGGCTCTGTGCTTCTGACCGGCGGCATCGATGCGGACGTTGAAGCGCGCCTGGTGGCCCGCTGGGACGGGCCGCCGAGCGACATTCTGCATTTGCCCGCTGGTGGGCACCGGAAAGGCAGCAGCACGCCGTTCCTTGCGGCGGTCCGGCCGCGGCTGGCCCTGGCCTCGGTCGCTCGCCACGATCGATTCGGTCGCGTCCACCTAGAAACGCGCGACCGGCTTGAGTCCCTGGGTATCGAGTGGGTGTCCACAGCGCGCTGCGGCGCGGTGCGCGTGTTGTTGAGACCCGGAAGCGAGCCCCTGATTCAGTCGCTGGCCACGCTCAGGCAACGATTCTGGAAGAATCGCGACGGCTGTCCCTGAGCCGGCGCGACGAATCGAGTTCAAACCCGTTATCATGCGCGCTGAACAAGCCAACCGTCGGGGCAGACTCCGGACATGCTCGAAATTGTTGTCGCGGGTGGATGGCTGATGGTGCCCATCCTGGCCTGCTCCATCATCGCCGCCGCCATTATCATTGAACGCTTCGTCAACCTGCGCCGCAGGCGCGTGCTGCCGGCCGGCATCCTCGACCGGGTTCGGCAATGGGCGGCGCAGCGCGAGCTCGATCGCCAACACATCGAACAGCTCAAGCGCAGTTCGGCGCTCGGCCGGGTTCTGGCCGCTGCGCTGGTCAATCGGCGGCGTGAGCGCGAGGTGATCAAGGATTCGGTCGAGGATACCGGCCGGCACGTCGTCCACGAACTCGAGCGCTTCCTCAACACGCTCGGCACGATCGCCGGGATTACGCCGCTGCTGGGCCTGTTGGGTACGGTCATCGGCATGATCGATGTCTTTTCGGCCATCATGGTTCACGGCGTGGGCGATCCCGGTCAGCTGGCCGGCGGGATCTCGCAGGCACTGATCACCACTGCCGCGGGCCTGACTGTGGCCATTCCAAGCTATTTCTTTTATCGCTATTTCCGCGGCCTGGTGCGCGCTTATGTCGTCGAGATGGAGCAGCAGGCGCTGGACTTGCTCTACACCATCGAGCGCAAGCGTCCGCAGGCTGCCGGCTGAAAGCAACAGCCATGAAACTCCAGAAGGACGAATACGAGGAGCCGGAAATCAACCTCACGTCGCTGATCGATGTGGTGTTTCTCCTGCTCATTTTCTTCATGGTCTCGACCACTTTCGAGCGCCAGGCCCTGCTGCGCCTGGACCTCCCTGAAGCCAGTACGGCAGAAACCGAATCCGTGCCCGAGATCGTGGAGTTCATCGTCACCGATGACGGCCGCTTGTTCGTCGGTGACGATGAACTCGTCGACCAACGTCAGGCGACCGTGCAGGCCGCTATCGCGCAGCGCTTCAGCGAGAACCCGAAAGCCGTGCTGGTCATTCGCGCCGATGCCGAGGCGCCGCACCGCCTGGTGGTGCGCGTGCTTGATTCGGCTGCTGCCGAAGGCATCCGCCGGGTGAGTATCGCCGCCGTCGAGGGAGGATCGGAATGACGGAGACCACAGAGATGACGGGCCGCCAGGTCTATCGTCGCCTGCTCGGCATGGTGCTCAAGCATCGCCTGATTTTCGGCCTGGCGCTGCTGGCGGTCGCGCTCGACGCCGCCGGGCAGGGGCTGTTCTTCTACCTGCTGCGTCCGCTCATCGACGACACCATTGCGAATCCGAATCCGGAGTTCAATTACGTGTTGCCTGCGCTCGTTTTCCTGTCGCTGATCCTGCGCGTGATCGGCAACTTCGGCGGTGAATTCGGCATGCAGTGGGTCGGGCGCAAGCTGATTGCGGATCTGCGTAACGCGCTGTTCGATCGCTATCTGGAGCTGCCGGCTGCTTACTTCGACCGCGAGTCATCCGGGCAGATGATCTCGCGGGTGACCTACAACACCGAACAGGTTGCCGAGGCGGCTACCAAGGCGCTGATCGGGGTGTCGCGTGATGTCATGACGGTTATTGCCCTGTTCGGCGTGATGCTGATTCAGTCCTGGCGCCTGACGCTATCGCTGCTGCTTTTGCTGCCGGTCATCGCGATCATCGCTTTCGTCATCAGCCGGCACTTCCGCCAGATCTCGACCAACATTCAGGACTCCATGGGTGACGTTACGCACATCACCGAGGAAGCCGTCAATGGACATCAGGTGGTCAAGGTCTTCGGTGGCCAGAAGCACGAGAGTGACAAGTTTCACGGCATCAATGAAAGCAACCGGCGTTTGCACCTGAGGCTGGTGGGCACGCAGCTGCTGTCGTCTTCGCTGGTCCAGCTGGCCGCCGGTGTGGCGCTGGTGGTGCTGCTGGTCGTGGCGGCCAGCGAACTGATGGGCGACACGGTGACCGCCGGCATCTTCATGTCGGTGCTGGCCGCGCTGGCGGCCACCATTCCGCCGCTCAAGCGCCTGACCAAGATGCACGTGACCATCGAGCGCGGGGTGGCGGCCGCCGAAAGCATCTTTCGCGTGGTCGACACGCCCGGCGAGCCCGACAGCGGCACTTACGAGCCGGATCGGGTGCGCGGCGACATCCTGTTCGAGAACGTCTCGTTTTCCTACCCGGACGCCAGCGATTCGGCGCTGATCGACCTCGACCTGCATATTCCGGCCGGCAAGGTGACCGCGTTGGTAGGACGCTCAGGCTCGGGCAAGAGCACAATCGTCAAACTGCTGCCGCGTTTCTACCAGCCCTCTTCGGGGCGAATCCTGATCGATGGCGTCGATGTTCGTGACTTCAGGCTGGCCGCACTGCGCAGTCGCGTCGCGCTGGTCAGCCAGGACGTGGTGTTGTTCAACGACACCATCGGCCGCAATATCGCCTACGGTGGCCTGGCCGGTGCGACGCGCGAGCAGATCGAGGACGCTGCCCGCACGGCCCACGCCATGGAGTTTATCGAGCGGCTGCCGCTCGGACTGGATACGCCGATTGGTGAGGACGGTTCCCTGCTGTCGGGAGGGCAGCGTCAGCGCATCGCAATCGCGCGGGCCGTGCTGAAAGATGCGCCTATCCTGATTCTGGACGAAGCGACTTCGGCGCTGGATGCCGAGTCCGAGCAGGCCGTGCAGGATGCGCTGGAGGTGCTGATGGAAAATCGAACCACGCTGGTCATCGCGCATCGCCTCGCGACCGTCCAGAAAGCCGACCAGGTCGTTGTGCTCGATCAGGGGCGCACAGTCGAGTCGGGTTCGCATGCCGAGCTGCTCGAGCGAGACGACGGTCTCTATCGTTACCTGCACCGGCTCCAGCTGGCCGGTGCCTGACCGGCGGTGAGGGCGCGCTTCGAGCGGTACCTGACCGGGCTGTGGTATTCGCGGCGGCGCCCGCCGCTGTGGCTGCGTTCGCTCGTCCCCCTCTACCGCGCGGTAGCCGCAAGACGCTGGCGCAAGCCGCAGGGTCGACCCGCCTGTCCGGTCATCGTGGTGGGCAATATTACCGTCGGCGGCAGCGGCAAGACGCCCGTCGTGGCGGCCCTGGCAAGATTTCTTGCCGGCTGCGGCTACGCGCCGGCGGTGATCAGTCGCGGTTACGGCGGCCGGACGTCCGACGAGCCGCGGGCGGTGACGACTTCCAGCGATCCCGGGCAAGTCGGCGATGAACCGGTACTGCTGGCCCGCCGGGCCGGGTGCGCCGTGTGGGTGTGCCGCGATCGGCGCGCCGCCCTCGACGCCGCCTGCCGCGGCGGAGCCGACGTGGTGCTGGCCGATGACGGACTTCAGCATCCCCGCCTGCCCAGGAGTTACGAAGTCTGCGTCATCGACGGCATGCGGGGCCTGGGCAATGGCCGGCTTCTGCCTGCCGGGCCGCTTCGGCAACCGCTGGCGCGCCTCGAATCGGTCGATGAGATCCTCGTCAAGACCAGCGGTGAACCCGATACCCAACCCGAATCGCTGGGCCGGCCCTTTGCCGTGGTGCCGGGACGGCCCTACCGGCTTGGTTCGCCGGAAGAGCTTGCGCGGGAACTGCCGCAGGCCGAATTCGACGCCGTGTGTGCGATCGGTAACCCGGAGAGCTTCTTCGCCCTGCTCGATGCCCTGGGCTATCGGTTCCGCCGCAGGCCGTATCCCGACCATCACGCCTACACGTCGCTCGAGCTGGCTCGACTGCCCGGCCCGCTGATCGTGACCGAGAAGGACGCGGTCAAGCTGGAGTGCCTTGCGGGGTTGCCGGAGACCTGGGTGCTGCCGATCGAGGCTCGCCTGCCGCAAGCAGCGTGTGAGGCAGTGCTCGAGCATGTGCGAGAATTCAGGCCATGACCACCGAGTTTCACGTTCTGATCCCGGCACGACTGGCATCCACACGGCTGCCGAGCAAGCCGCTGGCCGATGTGGCGGGGCGCGCGCTGATCCTGCGCGTATGCGATCGCGCCCGCATCGCCGGTGCGGCCAGCGTCCACGTGGCCACCGATAGTGAAGAGGTGGCGGCGCTGGTTCGCGACGACGGCGGAGCGGTCATCCTGACCCGCCCGGATCATCGCTCGGGTACGGACCGCCTGGCCGAAGCGGTCGGCCACCTGGGTCTTTCGGGTGACGATATCGTGGTCAATCTCCAGGGCGACGAGCCGGAAATGCCGTCGGCCTGCATTCGGCAGGTTGCCGGCCTTCTCAAAGCCCAGTCCGAGGCAAGAATAGCCACCCTTTGGCGCACCCTCGATGACGAACACGACTGGCGTAACCCCAACGTGGTCAAGCTGGTCGTCAACGAGCGGGGCAGGGCGCTCTACTTTTCCCGCAGCCCCATACCGCACGTCAGAGACGGCGGCTGGCCGGGCTCGGCAGCGCGCGCGCACCTCGGCCTGTACGCCTATCGGGCCGAGGCGCTGGAGGCCTGGCGCTCTCTGCCGTCATCGGAGCTCGAGCGGCTGGAGTCGCTCGAACAGTTGCGGGCATTGTCGGCCGGGTGGATCATTGCATGCTCGCAATCGGAACGCCCGGTGCCGGCCGGTATCGATACACCCGAGGACCTGGCCGCCGCGGTCGAGCGTTTCTCCGCGGGTGAGTCCCAAGCAAAGTGACAAATTATCTGAATTGTATTGGATAAGATCATGAAAAGAATACTTTTTGTTTGCCTCGGAAATATCTGTCGGAGCCCCACGGCCAAGGCGGTGTTCGATTGGAAATTCCGGCAGGCAGGGCTGCCGGTGGAGACCGATTCGGCCGGCATCACCGGCTATCACGCCGGCAGTCCGCCCGATCCGCGCGCCCAGCGAATCGCGCGGCAGTGGGGGCTGGATATCTCCACCGAGCGCGCCCGCATCGTCACCCCGGACGATTTCTCTCGCTTCGATGCGGTTTTCGTCATGGATCGTTCCAACCTCGATCAGCTCGAGGCCATTCGCCCGCTCGACAGTCGTTGCCGACTGGACCTGGTGATGACCCTGGCTCCGGACTACGGCGTCGAGGAAGTGCCGGACCCTTACTACGGGGGCGAAGACGGTTTCCAGCGCGTTATCGATATGCTCGAGGCTGCCGCCGATCGACTGGTCGAGGAACTCAGCGCGCCACGGCGATGAGCGAATTCGACGGTCGCGCTTTCGCCCGCAGTCTCGGCACCGGGCCCGGCGTGTACCTGATGCGCGACCCGGACGGCAAGGTGCTCTACGTGGGAAAGGCGCGCAACCTGCGCCGGCGCGTGGGCAGCTACTTCAGCCGGCGCGACCTCGGCCCGCGACTTAACCTGCTGGTCCGCAAGGTTGCCAGCATGGAAGTCAGCCTGACCCGGACCGAGGCCGAGGCACTGCTGCTCGAGAACGAGTGGATCAAGGCTCACCGGCCGCGCTTCAACGTCAGCCTCCGTGATGACAAGAGCTATCCCTGGATCCGGCTCGAGACGGGGCACGACTATCCCCGGATCGGTTTCTACCGCGGCAGCCGCAAGCCGCCGCATCGTTATTTCGGCCCCTTTTCGAGCGCCGGCGCGGTTCGTGAGGCGCTCAATCAGATCTATCGCCTGTTCGGGCTGCGCCAGTGCCGTGACACGGTGTTCGAAAACCGCAGCCGGCCGTGCCTGCAATATCAGATCAATCGATGCAGCGCTCCCTGCGTGGGCTACATCGGGAAGGAAGACTATGCGGCCGACGTACGCGCTGCCGTTCGCTTCCTCGAAGGGCGCAATGACGAGGTAATCGAGCACCTCGGCGAGCGCATGGAACAGGCCTCGAAGGCGCTGGAATTCGAGAAGGCGGCCGCCTATCGCGATCGTATTCGTGCCGTCCAGCAGGTCCGCGGCAGCCAGTTTGTCACCGGCGGCACGGGTGAAATGGACGTTATCGGCATGCACGCCGAGGGCGGCAAGGCTTGCGTGCACGTGGTGGAATTTCGTCACGGCCGCAACGTCGGCGGGCGTAGCTACTTCCCCGGCAACCTCCACGCCGACATGTCATCGGACGAGATCCTGGGCGCATTCCTCGGCCAGTACTATGCCGACCGAACGCCGCCGGCCGAGATTCTGCTGTCGGAGGAACCCGCTGATGCCCGCCTGTGGGAAGAGGCTCTGGCGTCGCGGCGTGGCTCACGTGTGGCACTTTCCTGGCGTCTGCGCGCGCAGCGCGCCGAATGGGTGCGTCTGGCCGTGGCCAATGCGACCGATGCGCTCAGACGCCGGCTGGCCGAACGCGACCAGGTCGGCAGGGGACTGGCGGCGCTGGCCGAGATGCTGGAGATGGCCAGCCCGCCCGAGCGAATGGAGTGCTTCGACATTTCGCATATCTCGGGCACCGAGACGGTCGCCTCTTGCGTCGTGTTCGGACCGGGCGGCCCGGAAAAAAAGCAATATCGGCGTTTCAATATCCAGGATATCGAGCCGGGCGACGACTACGCGGCCATGGAGCAGGTGCTGCGGCGCCGCTACAGTCGGGTTCTGGAAAAGTCCGAGACGCTGCCGGATCTGGTCGTCATCGACGGCGGCAAGGGGCAATTGGGTCGCGCCCGCAAGGTCTTCGAACAACTGGAACTCGAAGCCATCCCGCTCCTGGGCGTGGCCAAGGGGCCGGCCCGACGCGCCGGGCATGAGCGATTCATCATGGGCGATCGTGAGGCCGTGCCCGGCCCGCATCATCCGGCCTCGCACCTGGTCCAGCAAATTCGCGACGAGGCGCACCGCTTCGCCATTGCCGGGCATCGTAATCGCCGCCAGAAGCGCGCCCAGGCTTCTCCGCTCGAGCATGTGCCCGGCATCGGGCCCAAGCGGCGCCAGGCGCTTCTCAAGGCGTTCGGTGGTCTCAAGGGAATTCGCAAAGCGGGTGTCGACGAACTGGTTCGCGTCGGCGGTATCAGCCGCAAGCTCGCGGAATCAGTCGTCGAACACTTCAGCAAGGATTGAAGGTTACGCTCGACCAGAAGTTGCGGGATAATGACGTGTTTTCCGTTCCCGGAGCGATTTCTTGCAGTTGACCATCCCGACACTGCTGACGCTGCTTCGCATCGTGTTCATACCGGTGCTCGTGGTGGTGTTCTACCTGCCGTTCGAGGCCTCCAACCAGGTCACCGTCGTTTTGTTTATCCTGGCAGCCGTCACGGACGGGCTCGACGGCTGGATCGCGCGTCGCTGGGGGATGACGAGCAGTTTCGGCGCCTTCCTCGATCCGGTGGCCGACAAGCTGATGGTGACCGTCGCGCTGATGTTGATCGTGCAACGACACCCCGAAATCGGCATTGCCCTGTCGGCTGCGGTCATCATCGGTCGCGAAATCACGATTTCAGCGCTCAGGGAATGGATGGCGGCGCTTGGTGAAGCTGCACGCGTCAAGGTCGCCTGGGTCGGCAAGATCAAGACCATCCTGCAAATGGTGGCGATCGGTTTCCTGCTCTATGGCGAATCGCTCTGGATTATCCCCGTGCTCGAGATCGGCCGCTGGCTTCTCATCATTGCCGCCGTGCTGACGATCTGGTCGATGTTCATCTATCTGCGGGCCGCCTGGCCGGCCATGCGCAAGCAATCCTGAGCCGGCCCTTCGGCCGGATTTTCTATAACCATTGGGAGCCTGACTGATGTCTCGCCGAGCAAGCAAGCAGTCCACGCTGGCGGATCGCGCCGACCGCCACGTACTCTACGAAGAAAGCGTTCAAGACCCCGAGAGCGAACTGGCTTTCGTCTCCGAGACCTTCGAGACGCTGACCGGACGGCCCCTGAAATTCATTCGCGAAGATTTTTGCGGTACGGCCAATACAGCCTGCTACTGGGTGGGCGATGGCGACGATCATCGGGCCGTGGGGGTCGACCTCGATCCGGAAGTCCTGGCCTGGGGCAGGGCGCATCACCTCGACGCGCTAAGCGCCCGGCAACGGTCCCGCATCGAACTCATCGAGGGCAATGTCATGAGCGCGGACACGCCCAGGGTCGATGCCCTGCTGGCCATGAACTTCAGCTACTACCTGTTCACGACGCGTGAGAGCCTGCGCAGCTATTTCGAGCGGGCCAGGGAGGCACTCGTCGACGACGGCTTATTGTTTCTCGACGCTTTCGGCGGCTACGACGCGCACCGCGAACTGGAAGAGCGAACCGAGTACGACGAATTCACCTACGTCTGGGACCAGGCCAGCTTTGATCCCATCCAGCACGCCATGACCTGCCAGATCCATTTCGAGTTTCCTGACGGCTCGGAAATGCGGCGTGCCTTCGAGTATCACTGGCGGCTGTGGACTTTGCCGGAGATTCGGGAGTTGCTCGAGGAAGCGGGCTATTCCTCGGTCGAGGTCTATTGGGAAGGCACGGACGAGGACACGGGCGAGGGCAACGGCATCTATGAGCCGGCCGACGCCGGTGACGCTGATGCCGGCTGGATCTGCTATCTGGTCGCGCGCCGCTGAAGTCTGCGGTGGGCGGCTGCGTCAGAATATCGAATAGACCAGGCTGATCCACTCGTCCAGCCCCTCGTATTGAGAAGGTTGGGCTTCGACGAACTGGCCGATGTCGAGCTCGTGGAGCGCGGCGAAATGCTCTTCGTCCTCGTGCAGCGCCAGCAAGGCAGAAGTGATCTGTTCCTGGATATCGGCCGGCACTTCCGGGCTGGCGGCAATGGTCACGCCCGGAAACTCCCGCGACGTCAGCACGTTGGCCATGTTGACGTAGCGCGAGACCAGGTTGTGCGGCACGATGGCCGCGTCTGCCTCCCGGGAGAAGACGATTTCGACGGCGTCCATCCACGAAGCCGCGTTGGACTGGATGATCGGCTGCTGCATGGGGTTGTCGAACCAGCTCGCCAGAACCAGGTAGCCGAGGCTGGGGGCTGGCATGGTCGATATGCGCTGGCCGATGAAATCGCGCACGTTCGATTCGGCATTGTTCATCGATGTCAGCAGGGAATAGGTGATCGGCTCGGCGGCACGAACCAGCGGCGTGAAGTCGTATTGGTTCATGCGGTAGGCGATGAGATGCGGCTCTTCGAGCACCAGATGCGGGTTCTCGCCGCGGCGGGTGCTCAGCCAGTAGCGATGGTAATCGGGAGCCAGCTTGAGTTCGAAGCGGTAGGGCAGTGCGTCGTTGAGGTAGTCGACCAGCGGGCGATAGACCAGCTCGGCGGTCCGCGGCGGAAAGTTCGGATGCGCCTGGAAAGTAAAAATCTCCGCCCCTTCTGGAACAGGTGCGCCCGCCTGTGGCGTTGCGGGTTCCGACACGGCTGCGGACTGTTCGTCGGCCGCCTGGGGTTCGCTGTCACTGCCGGAATCGGCTTCGGTTTCCGCCGGCTGCGACTCGCCTTCGGATTCAGTGACGATCTCGGCCGATTCCGGGGTGGTCTCTTCCGCCGTTTGCTGCGCTTCCTCTTGAGCCCAGACGGATGCAGCCAGGATCAGCCCGAGAAAGAGCATCGGCAGCTTGATTGAAGTTTTCATTGAACTGACCCCTCTAAATTCATGATTTGTGGATTTCTTTTGGTTCTTTCGGATGTTAGCACAGGGTTTCCGGCGGCGTCACTTTTGCGCTTGTTCCGTGATCACCGTCGTTCAGGAGTACGGTGTCGCCGTTGTGGATTCGCGTTGAAACGACCGCCAGGCCAATCGTCACGCCGGCGTGCGCCAGGCCGCTCAGCCAATGGCCCACGCCGGCGCCTTGCTCGTCAGTGACTCGTGCGTGCGCGGCGACGCCTGGATTCGAATTGAGACGAAGTCCGGCGAGGCGATGCTTGACTGAACCGCGATAGTGCAGGCGGGCAATGACTTCCTGTCCGGGATAGCAGCCCTTGTCGTAGGCCAGCGCGCCGAGTCGCTCCAGTCCCAGCCACTGAGGCAGGTGCTGTCCGCTGCTGGGCGGTTCCAGCCACGGCAGACCCTGGCAAATGTCCAGCGCTTGCCATCGGCGTTGTGAATCGGCGTCGGCAGGCGCCTCGGTGCCTGCGATCATGCCGCGGTCAGCGTCCGGCGCGAGTCCTGGCATGTCGTCGCCGGGGTTGAAGCAACCAGCCACCGGTGCGAGCGGCGTGATTTCGACGCTTCTCCCGATGGTGAACTGGGCGAGTCGCCTGGTCACGTCGTCGGCCTGGCTGGCTGGCAAGACCAGGTCCACGCCATTTTCACTGCTTCGGCTCATCATGAACGAAACGACACGCCCTTTGGGCTCGCACCAGGCCAGCGGTTTCCAGCAATCGCGCGAGAGGGTGTCGATGCTGACGGTAAACTGGGACTGCGCGAAAACGCGCGCGTCGGCTCCTTCAAGCGAGAAGGATGCGAGATGATCAAGCAAGAATCGATTCGGCATACCGAGTAAAATGGAGTCTTATGAACGGTTACAATTCTACATCGTCAGGCACGACCCGAGACCAGCGCGCTGCCAAGGCGCCCACCGCAACAGGGCGGAAAAGCGACTCCGACCGGGCACCTTCCGGCAATCCCGAGCCGCATCGGCCCCAAGAATACGGCGGACGTAAGGACGGTCTTGAGCCGACCCGCTACGGCGACTGGGAGAAAGACGGTCGCTGCATTGATTTCTGACCTGGACTTTAAACGGGGAGTATCAAACCCATGGTGACGGATAACCGCCCCCTTTCACCGCACCTGCAGATATATCGGCCGCAGTTAACCTCGGTGATGTCGATCGCGCATCGCATAACGGGGGTCTTGCTGAGTGCCGGCATGATCATGGTCACGGCCTGGCTGGCAGCCCTCGCGGCCGGTCCGGCCGCCTTCGCCTCGGTCAACGACTGGCTGGCCGGCCCGGTGGGGCTGCTCGCCCTCCTGATCTGGACTGCCAGCCTGTTCTATCACCTGCTCAACGGCATCAGGCACCTGTTCTGGGACGCCGGCTGGCTGCTCGAGCTCAAGGGCGCCTACGCATCCGGATGGGTGGTACTCGTCCTGACCGTCGTGCTCACCGCCATCGTTTGGGGAGGCCTGCTGTGAATCAACTGCGTCATCCTCTCGAACGTGCCCATAATCACGGTTCGGCCGGTGACGGTGTCGGCCACTGGTGGGCGCAGCGTTTTTCCGCCATTTTGCTGGTGCTGCTCACCGCCTGGCTGGTATGGGCCCTCACCGCCCTGGTAGGCGCCGATCATTCGGCAGCCAGCGCGTTCCTGTCCCATCCTTTTCACGCGGTCATGGGCATCCTTTTCGTTGCCAGCGGCTTTTATCACGGGCAGCTGGGCTTGCAGGTCGTGGTTGAAGACTACGTGCATCATCGCGCGCTCGAGGTGTTTCTGCTGGTCGCCATCAAGGCGCTGGCTATTTTCGGCGGCCTTCTGGCCGTACTCGCCATTCTCAAACTGGCTCTGGGAGTCTGATCTTGAGCAACGCTTACGACATTACCCGGCACGAGTACGACGTGCTGGTCATCGGCGCCGGCGGCGCCGGCCTGCGCGCCACCATGGGGCTGGCGGCAACCGGCCTGAAGACCGCCTGCATCACCAAGGTTTTCCCGACTCGTTCGCATACCGTGGCTGCCCAGGGCGGCATGAGCGCCGCACTCGGCAACATGGGCGATGACGACTGGCGCTGGCACATGTACGACACCATCAAGGGGTCTGACTGGCTCGGCGACCAGGACGCGATCGAGTACATGTGCAAGAACGCCATGCAGGCCGTCATCGAGCTCGAGCACTTCGGTGTACCGTTCTCGCGTACGGAGGAGGGCAAGATCTACCAGCGCCCCTTCGGCGGTATGACGACGCACTATGGCGAGGGCACCGCCCAGCGCACGGCCGCGGCAGCCGACCGCACCGGCCATGCCATCCTGCATACGCTCTACCAGCAATCGCTCAAGCACGACGCACAGTTCTTCATCGAGTACTTCGCCATCGACCTGTTGATGGACGACGACGGTGCCTGCCGCGGCGTGCTGGCCTGGGATCTCGGTACGGGTACGCTTCACGAGTTCCGTGCTCAGGCAGTGATCCTGGCCACCGGCGGTTACGGCCGGTCTTATTTTTCCTGCACCTCCGCGCATACCTGCACCGGCGACGGCAACGGCATGGTGCTGCGCGCCGGCCTGCCGCTGCAGGATATGGAGTTCGTCCAGTTCCATCCCACCGGTATCTATGGCGCCGGCTGCCTGATCACCGAGGGCGTGCGCGGCGAGGGCGGCTACCTGACCAATTCCGAGGGCGAGCGCTTCATGGAGCGCTACGCGCCCAACGCCAAGGACCTCGCCTCGCGCGACGTCGTGTCGCGCTCGATGACCATCGAGATCCGCGAAGGCCGCGGCGTGGGGACCAACAAGGATCACATCCATCTCAACCTGCAGCATCTGGGTGCGGATGTGATCAACGAACGCTTGCCCGGTATCGCCGAATCAGCGCGCATCTTCGCCGGTGTCGACGTCACCCGTGAACCCATCCCGGTGCTGCCGACCGTGCACTACAACATGGGCGGCATCCCGACCAACCACCACGGCGAAGTGGTCACGCTCAAGGACGGCGATCCCGATAGCCCCGTGCCCGGTCTCTACGCAATCGGCGAAGCGGCCTGCGTTTCGGTACACGGTGCCAACCGCCTGGGCTCGAACTCCTTGCTCGATCTCATCGTATTCGGTCGCGCCGTCGCCCTGCGCTGCGGCGAAACCATCGAGCCAGGACAGTCGCACAAACCGCTGCCCGAGGGCACTGTCGACAAGCTGCTCGACGAGTTCGATCGACTGCGTCATGCCGATGGCGACCTGGGCACGGCCGAAATCCGCGGCGAAATGCAGCAAGTGATGCAGAACAACGCTGCGGTATTCCGCACCGGCGAAACCCTCGAAGAAGGCTGCGGAAAGATCGCGGACGTGGCCGGCAAGTTCGACAAGGTCAAGGTTTCCGATCGCTCTCTGGTGTGGAACTCCGACCTGGTCGAGACGCTGGAACTGCGAAACCTTCTGGGCAACGCGGTGACGACCATGGTCGCGGCCGAGAATCGAACCGAGAGCCGCGGCGCGCATGCCCGCGAGGATCACGGCGACCGCGACGACGACAACTGGATGAAGCACACGCTGATCTGGATGGACGGGTCGGGCAAGACAAAGATCGACTACCGGCCGGTTCACATGCACACGCTGACCGACGACTGCGAGGTCATTCCGCCCAAGGCACGGACGTACTAAACAATGGCAGAGTTCAGACTTCCGAAGAATTCCCGGATCAAGAAAGGCAAGCACCATGCGGCGCCGGAAGGGGCGAAGAACGTCAAGACCTTCCGTATTTACCGCTGGGAGCCCGACAGCGGCGAGAACCCGCGTATCGACTCCTACGACATCGATCTGGACGATTGCGGGCCGATGGTGCTCGACGCCGTCGTCAAGATCAAGAACGAGATCGACCCGACGCTGACCTTTCGACGCTCCTGCCGCGAAGGCATATGCGGCTCCTGCGCCTTCAACATCGACGGGATCAACACGCTTGCTTGCACCAAGGGCATCGACGAGGTCAAGGGAGACGTCAAGATCTACCCGCTGCCGCATATGCCGGTGGTCAAGGATCTTGTCCCCGACCTGACGCACTTCTACGCGCAGTACGCATCGATCAAGCCGTGGCTGCGCACGCAGAGCCCTGCGCCGCCGGACAAGGAGCGCCTGCAGTCGCCCGAAGACCGCAAGCATATCGATGGCCTCTACGAATGCATCCTGTGCGCCTGCTGCTCGACCGCCTGTCCGAGCTATTGGTGGAGTGGTGAGCGCTATCTCGGTCCGGCCGTCCTGCTGCAGGCCTATCGCTGGCTGGTGGACTCGCGCGACGAAGCGACCGGCGAGCGGCTCGACGATCTCGAGGATCCGTTTCGCCTCTATCGATGTCACACCATCATGAACTGCACAAAGACCTGTCCGAAGGGCCTGAACCCGGCCAAGGCGATTGCGGAGATCAAGAAGATGATGCTGGCGCGCAGGAGCCTCTGAGAGCTTCTGCGCAGGCGGCCACCGACAGTCGCCCGCTCGCTACGCTCTCAGAGGCGCCTGCCCGAAATCATTGTTGGGAGGTTTTTTCTATCGATGAATCAGCACTCGTCTGAACCGCCGTCAAGGCTGCGCTGGCGTTGCCGGCGCGGCATGCAGGAACTCGATGTCATGCTCGGCGGCTGGCTGGATGAATGCTGGGTAGACGCCGACGAGCAGCAGCGGCTGGACTTCGACAGGCTGCTCGAGATCGAGGACGACCGGCTCTGGAACTGGCTGCTCGGCCGCTCGCGTCCCGATAGCGGTTTTGAAGACCTCATCGAGGCGATCCGTGAACGTCACTTCAGGCCATCGAGTCGCTGATTGGGCGCTTGGTGCGTCGCGCAACGCGGCTTTCACTGTCTCGGTCCTGACGGTGCTGGGCGTGGCTGCCGCTTTTCTCAATGGCGTACCGACGCTCATTCAAATTTTCATTGCGATTTCGGTCGTGGCTTTTGGCGGCCATGCCGTTCGACGCCTACTGTTTCCGGCGGTGAGTGCAGTAATGGTCGAAGGGCAGCAAGTTCGAATGCGCTTCCACGACGGGTCCAGCAAGTCGGGAACCCTGAACGGGACCCCCTTCGTTTCTCCTGTTTTCGTCGGATTTCGCTGGTCTCCGCAGAGCAGCCGGCTGCCGCATGCCCTTGGCATCTTTCGCGGGCAGATGAGCGCCACAGACTATCGTCGGCTCTGCGCCACGCTTCGTCAGCAGGGTGAATGATGAAATCCCTGCTCCGCTGGTGCGCCCGCTGGGCCTGGCGCATGGGGCTGCTGGGGGTGCTGCTGTTCGTTGGCCTGACCCTGCCGCTGCGCTGGATCGATCCGGCTACCTCTGCTTACATGGAACTCGATGCCTGGCGCGATGACCGCGTCGTCCAGCAGCAGTGGCTGCCCTACGCGAGCATCTCGAACCATCTCAAGCTCGCCGTAATGGCGTCCGAAGACCAGAAGTTTCCCGATCACTACGGATTCGATATCGAGCAGATCCGCAACGCGGTCGATACGCGTCTGGACGGTGGCCGGCTGCGAGGGGCGAGCACCATCAGCCAGCAAGTGGCCAGGAATCTCTATCTCTGGCCGGGCCGCAACTGGTTCCGCAAGGGACTCGAAGCAGCGTTGACCGTGCCGCTGGAGCTGTTTCTGCCCAAGCACCGGATCCTCGAGATTTATCTCAATATCGCCGAGTTCGACGAGGGTGTTTACGGGGCGGAGTCAGCTGCTCGGCATTACTTTGGCAAGCCGGCCTCGATGCTGACACCTGAAGAGGCAGCGATGCTTGCGGCCGTGCTGCCCGCGCCCAAGCAGTTCGAGGCCGACCGCCCCGATGACGTCCTGGTCGACCGCCAGCGCTGGATCCTGTCGCAAATGGAGAATCTCGGCCCAGGGTGGATCCCACAGCCCGAAAAGAAGGAGTGACCGTGGCCATACGACGCGCTGCCGACAATCCGGAATACTGGTTTGAAGAAGGCTGCTGGATTACCGAGTTAAGCAATCAGTCCGACGACCCGGATCTATCCGTTGCCCGCGCCCGTGTGGCGCCGGGAGACGTGACTCGCTGGCATACCCTCGACGGGATAACCGAACGCTACGTAATCCTGTCCGGTTGCGGACGCGTCGAACTGGGCGGGGAAATCCGCGAGACGGTCGGGCCGGGGGATGTCGTGGTGATCGCACCGGGCCTGGCCCAGCGCATCCGGAATGTCGGCGAACAGGACCTGGTCTTTCTTGCCCTCTGCACACCTCGCTTCAGTCCGAGCTGTTACCGGGACGTGGAG
Source organism: Lysobacterales bacterium (assembly GCA_034520805.1). GTDB lineage: Bacteria > Pseudomonadota > Gammaproteobacteria > Xanthomonadales > Wenzhouxiangellaceae > Wenzhouxiangella. The sequence continues at coordinate 102,355 of JAXHNG010000005.1, forward strand.
GAACCGGGCCCGAAACCCTGAGCGCCCGTCCTGCTCGGTCTGCAGTCGTTAGTCCATGGGTCGATGTTCTAATAGCGTCATTAAATGAAGCCCTCACCGGAGAATCGAAGCATGAAGTCTATCGCCGCTGTCGCACATGAAGCCGGAAAGCCCCTCGAACTGACCGAGATCGACGTCGAAGGCCCGCGCGCCGGTGAGGTACTGGTGGAGATCGTCGCGACCAGTGTCTGCCATACCGATGCCTACACGCTTTCGGGTGCCGACCCGGAAGGCCTGTTCCCCTCGGTGCTGGGCCATGAAGGCGCCGGCATCGTGCGCGAAGTGGGCGAGGGTGTGACCAGCCTGGCTGAAGGCGACCATGTCATTCCCCTCTACACGGCCGAGTGCGGCCGCTGCAAGTTCTGCACGTCGGGTAAGACCAATCTCTGTCAGGCCGTACGCGCCACGCAGGGACAGGGCCTGATGCCCGACGGCACTTCGCGGTTCTCGCTCCACGGCAAGCCGCTGCATCACTACATGGGCACCTCGACCTTCAGCCGCTACACGGTCCTGCCGGAGGTGTCGCTGGCAAAGGTCTCGAAAGAGGCGCCTCTGGACAAGATCTGCCTGCTCGGCTGCGGCGTGACCACGGGTATTGGTGCGGTGCTCAATACGGCCAGGGTCGAGCCCGGCTCGACGGTGGCTGCTTTCGGGCTCGGTGCCATCGGGCTGGCCGTGATCCAGGGCGCGGTCATGGCCGGTGCCGAACGTATCATCGCCATCGACATCAACCCCGACAAGTTCGAGCTCGCGCGCCAGTTCGGCGCCACCGATTTCGTCAATCCCCGTGATTACGATAAGCCCATCCAGGAGGTCATCGTCGATCTGACCGACGGCGGCGTGGACTACTCCTTCGAATGCATCGGCAACGTCAACGTAATGCGTTCGGCGCTGGAGTGCTGTCACAAGGGCTGGGGCGAATCGATCATCATCGGCGTGGCCGGCGCCGGCGAGGAAATCTCCACGCGGCCTTTCCAGCTCGTGACCGGCCGCGTCTGGCGCGGCTCGGCCTTCGGCGGCGTCAAGGGCCGCAGCGAGCTGCCGGACTACGTGCAGCGCTACATGGACGGCGAGATCAAGATCGACGAGTTCATTACCCACGATATGCCGTTCGAGAAGATCAACGAAGCCTTCGAACTGCTGCACGCCGGCAAGAGCATTCGCACCGTCCTGCGCTATTGAATTTCATTCCTGACCATCAGACCGGGAGGTCCACATGCAAATCGAGCAGATTGCGGACAATCGCAGCTTCGGCGGTTGGCACCGACGCTATCGGCATCACTCCAAGGTGCTCGACTGCGACATGGTCTTCGCCGCTTACCTGCCGCCCGCGGTCGAATCCGGACGCGTGCCGGTGCTGTGGTGGTTGTCGGGCCTGACCTGTACCGACGAGAATTTCATGCAAAAGGCGGGCGCGCATCGTCTGGCATCCGAGCTGGGCGTGGCCATCGTCTGTCCGGATACCAGCCCGCGAAATGTCGGGCTGCCGGGCGAGGATGACAGCTACGACTTTGGCGCCGGCGCGGGTTTCTACCTCAACGCCACGCGCGAACCGTGGAGTCGTCACTACCGCATGTACGACTACGTCACGGGCGAGCTGCCCGCGCTGGTGGCCGATCACCTTCCGGTCGAGATCGATCGCCAGTCGATTTCCGGTCACTCCATGGGCGGCCACGGCGCACTGGTATGCGCAATCGCCAACCCGGGTCGCTATCGCTCGGTCTCGGCATTCGCACCGATCTGTAACCCGACCCGATGCGCCTGGGGCGAGAAAGCCTTCAGCGGCTATCTCGGTGACGACCGCGACGCCTGGCTGAACTGGGATGCCAGTGAGCTGATCCGGCGCGAAGGCTTCGACGGGCGCATCCTGGTCGACCAGGGAAAAGACGACAATTTTCTTGCTGACGGTCAGTTGCGCCCGGAGGCGCTAGAAGCGGCATGTGGCGAACGCAACGTCGATCTTGACCTGCGCATGCGGCCGGGCTACGACCACTCTTATTTCTTTATTGCCAGCTTCATCGACGAGCACCTGCGCTTTCATGCCGAAGCCCTGGCCGCGGCGTAGACCCGCCAGCGCTCGAATCAGGATAGGGGCGGCGTCGCCACCTCCAGCAATGTCGCCCGGCTGCCGCGAGCGAGAGCCAGCACGAGCTCGGCACAAGACAGCGCGTCTGCTAAGCTAGCCGCGCTCGATCAGGCCGTAGATCGTGGCCGAGGCATCGCGTTTGCCCCGCCGCGCTACGGTCACATTTCGGTCAGACCTGGCGCCGGTTCTCGACCAAGTGCTCAACCACGTCGGGGTCGGCCAGGGTCGAGGTGTCGCCGAGCTGGTCGTGCTCGTTGGCGGCGATCTTGCGCAGGATTCTGCGCATGATCTTGCCCGAGCGCGTTTTGGGCAGGCCCGGCGCCCACTGCAGGTGATCGATCGTGGCGATCTTTCCGATCTCGTCGCGCACCCACTGGATCAGTTCCTTCGCCAGCTCGTCGTCACCCTCGCGTCCGGCCATCAGCGTGACGTAGGCGTAGACGCCCTGACCCTTGATGTCGTGCGGGAAGCCGACAACGGCGGCTTCGGCCACCGCGGAATGGGCGACCAGGGCAGATTCCACTTCGGCCGTGCCCAGACGGTGCCCGGAAACATTGATGACATCGTCGACGCGGCCGGTAATCCAGTAGTAGCCGTCGGCGTCGCGGCGTGCGCCGTCGCCGGTGAAATAGCGGCCCTGGTAGGTGGCGAAGTAGGTCTCGCCGAAGCGCTTGTGGTCGCCGTATACGGTGCGCATTTGCCCGGGCCAACTGCCCGTCAGTACCAGGTTGCCGGAAGCCTCGCCCGCCAGCTCGTTGCCGTCGGCATCGAGTAGCGCCGCCTCGATGCCGGGCAGAGGTTTGGTGGCCGAGCCGGGCTTGAGGTCGGTGGCGCCGGGCAGGGGAGAGATCAGGATGCCGCCGGTTTCCGTCTGCCACCAGGTGTCGACGATCGGGCAGCGGCCGTCGCCGACGACCTGGTAGTACCATTCCCAGGCTTCCGGGTTGATCGGCTCGCCGACGGTGCCGAGAATACGCAGCGACTCGCGGCTGGTCTTCTTGACCGGCTCGTCGCCGCCGCGCATAAGTGCGCGGATTGCGGTCGGCGCGGTATAGAAGATGCTGACCCGGTGCTTGTCGACGACCTGCCAGAACCGGCTGTTGTCGGGATAGTTGGGTACGCCCTCGAACATCAGGGTCGTTGCGCCGTTGGCCAGCGGGCCGTAGACGATGTAGCTGTGGCCGGTTACCCAGCCGACGTCGGCCGTGCACCAGTAGATCTCGCCGTCGTGGTAGTCAAACACCACCTCGTGGGTCCAGCTGGCCCAGGCGAGATACCCGCCCGAGGTATGCAGCACGCCCTTGGGCTTGCCGGTCGACCCCGAGGTGTAGAGGATGAAGAGTGGATCCTCGGCGCTCATTTCTTCCGGCTCGCACTCGGCATCGACCTGGTCGAGTTCCTCGTGCAGCCAGTGATCCCGCTCGCCGATCCATTCGGTGTCGCCGCCGGTGTTTTGGACCACCAGCACGGACTCGACGCGTCCGGCGGCGTCTTCGTTGGTGAGCGCGCGGTCGACATTTTTCTTCAGCGGCGTGGCCTTGCCGCCCCGGACACCCTCGTCGGCGGTGATGACGCACTTGGAATCGCAGTCGACAATCCGCCCGGCCAGAGCGTCCGGTGAAAAGCCGCCGAAGACCACCGAATGCACCGCGCCGATGCGCGCGCAGGCCAGCATGGCCACGGCGGCCTCGGGAATCATCGGCATGTAGAGCGTGACGCGATCGCCCTTGCCTACGTCCAGGCGCTTGAGTACGTTGGCGAAGCGGCAGACGCGGTCGTGCAACTGTCGATAGGTGATCTTCTCGTCGCGCTCGGGATCATCGCCTTCCCAGAGAATCGCCACCTGGTCGCCGCGGGTTTCGAGGTGTCGGTCGACGCAGTTGGCGCAGACGTTGAGCGTGCCGTCCTCGTACCAGCGGATATGCAGGTCGTCGAGGTCGAAATTGACGTCCTTGATGCGTGAATAGGGCTTGATCCAGTCCAGCCGCTGGCCGATCCGGTTCCAGAACGCATCCTGGTCGTCGCGCGCCTCGCGCGTGAGCGCTTCGAAGCGCTTCCGATCGATATGTGCGGACCGCTCGATTTCCTCGGGAACGGGATGAAGCTGGGCTTTCGGATAATGCTCTGACATGGGTGCTGTTCCTCTTTGCCAATGCTTTTCAAATGCTGTACTTCAGTGTCTCCGAAGGCCGGTGCCTTGTAAAGCGGGCGCGCGCTGACCATACAACCTTGATTGTCGTGCCGGTCATAACGTAGAGGAGCGGTCGCCCCCTTCCGGCGGGGGTGGGCTGCCTCGTTCCTTCTGTTCGGGTTCACGCTTTGGCCCCAGGGCAGCCCAGGGCAGTTCAAGAGCCGCGGCCCAGGCCAGTCCCAGGGCAAGCCCTAGGGCGATGCCCGAGGGCGCCGCCCAGCCTGCGACAACCGTGCCCAGCGCTACGGTGCAGAGAACGAACGTGCCGACTGCGGCGCATCCCACGGCGGATGGCCAACTCAGCTCCCGCGCTGTAAGCGCCGTAGTATGGATCAGCAGCACGGCCGCCACTGCAACCGGGACCGAGGGAAACTCCGCGTTGGGGACGTGCCCCTCCAGCACGAAGCGGTCGAGGAAATAGGCGCCCCCCGCTGCGCCAACGACGCCGACCCCGACTCGCAGCGCCGCGATCCATCCGGCGCGCCAGAGAATCAATCCCATCAGCGGGACCGCTACCGCCAGTACGCCGGGCCAGTGAAATGCGTGCAGTCCGCCGCGCGCGATAGAGACGGCCTCATCCGTTCGAACACTGCCCATCCACTCGAGAACGGGAAAGTCGATCAAGGCCAGACCCTGAACCGCTTGCGTCTGACTGAATACCAGACCGATGCCGCCGGCCGCGCCAACAAGTACTACAAAGCAAAGCGTCAGGCTGAGTCCCCGCGCCAGACGCGGATCGAGCCGCCGGCTCATCCAGCGGAATCCGGGCGCGAGCACACGAGCGATTCCTCGCGTGCCCGTCACCCGGAGCGTCAATCGGAATAAAGCCTGCGCACGGCGACGATGCGCGGCAATGCGGGCGGCCACCCATCGGATTATCAATGCCAGGATGAAGAGGATCAGGATCAGCAGCGCCGCCGTACCGGTCAACTCTCGAATAAGGTCCCAGGATGCCCCGAGCACATAACCGAGCGTACTGAACGAGATGGCCCAGACCAGGCTTGCAGGAATATCGAACAGAACGAAGCGACGGTAGGGAACCCGTGAAGCGCCGGCAAGAAAGGGCACAATGACCCGTGTCGGGGTGGAGACCCGGCCCAGTACAATCGCCCATTCACCCCGGCGCAGCATGAAGTCCTGCACTTTCCGGATCGACGGGCCGAGAAAGCGCTGCAGCGGGGGCCATTCCAATATGCTCGAGCCCCAGCGGTGACCCACGTAGAACCCGGTGGCGTTGCCGGTGATCGTAGCGAAAGTCACCACGCTCAGGAGGGGCAGCATTTCGATCTGTCCACGGGAGGCGAGAATGCCGCCGGTTACGACAGCCAGTTCGCCGGGCGTTACGAAACCCAGAAAGAAGGCCGCCTCGGTCCAGCAGAAGACGCCGATCAGGACATAGATCGTGAAGGGCTGCAGTTCGAAGAGCGGTTGCAGGATCTTGTCGATGGAATCACCTGGAACGTGTCTCGGTGCCGGCTTGCCGGCGAAAGTCAGGGCTGGCTAACCGGGCCGAATCAACCCGCGAGGGCTTCGGTCGCCATTACTGCAAATATTGCCTCTTGATTTCACCTGCGATCTTAGCAAATCAGCGGTATCCAGCCCTTTGCTTCGAGGATGGCCAGCTCCTCCGGGGTGTCGAGCAAGTGGGCCGCGCCAGCCTCCAGCAGTTCGCTGCGTGCGCCGTAGCCCCAGGTCACGCCCACGGGATAAATTCGGTTGGCCCGCGCCCCGACCATATCGTGCTTGCGGTCGCCGACCATGGCGGTTGTGGATGGATCGATCGAGAGCTCGTCGACGATCCAGGCCAGCAGTTCGGTCTTGTCGGTGCGGGTGCCGTCGAGCTCGCTGCCGAAGACTTCCTCGAGCCTGCTCTCGAGACCGAAGTGCGCAACGATCCGCCGAGCGTAGACCGTCGGCTTGGAAGTGGCCAGGTACAGGCGTGCACCGTTATCGCGCAGCGTATCCAGGGCTTTGCCGATGCCGGGGTAGGGCATGTTCTCGTAGAGCCCCACTTCGCCGAAGCGCTCCCGGTACAGCGCCACGGCACGATGAGCCAGCGAGTCATCGCCGTCGAGCAGTTCCACGAAGCTTGCATGTAGGGGTGGCCCAATGCATTGGAGCAACTGGCTTTGTTCGGGCACGGGACGGCCAAGCCGCCGCAGCGCGTGCTGAATGCAGCGCGTAATCCCTTCGCGCGGATCGGTCAGCGTACCGTCAAGGTCGAGCAGGACGTTCAAGCCGGCTCAGCCCCTGCGAGCGGCGCGGGTGGCGTTTGCCACTTCGGACAGCACCACCGACTTGCCGATGGGGAACAGGGCGATGCCGGCAAGCTTGACGTGCTGGATGCCGAAGGGAATGCCGATGATGGTGATGAACAGCGCCAGCGCCCAGAACAAGTGTCCGATGGCCAGCCATATGCCGGCGACCACGAACCAGATGACGTTACCGATCATGCCAAGGCAGCCTGTGCCGATGTCGCCTTTGCCGGTCATCGCCTGGCGATCGACCGCCTCGCGCCCGAAGGGCCAGAACATGAACTTTCCGAGCACGAAGCAGGCCCGTCCCCAGGGAATACCGATGATGCTGATGAAGCACAGCAGCCCGTAGAACCACCAGGCCAGGCCCATGAAGAATCCGCCCAGGATGAACCAGATTACATTTCCGACAAGGCGAAGCATTTGCAATAGTCTCCTGCTGCGGGATCGGAGTAGCCGTGTTTCGGGATCAGTCCAGGACCGACCAGTCGACCTCGGTCAACGCCTCGAACCAGTGCTTCGTAGGCAAAAATCGACCGCTCATCGACGTCGACAATGGGCTGGAAGGCCATGGAAATGTCGAAAGTTGAATCCGATCCGTCGGCGCAGACCTTGCAGCCTGAACGAGTATCCTTTTCACTTGCCATGTTTGCGGTCTGATTCAGTATTAAAAGGCCTGATTGTGCCACCAGGCCTGTTTGTTCGGCCATCAGGAGAGTCCTGGGCGCCGTGAGCCCGGGGTCAGCCGTCATTCTGGTCGATAGCCTGTCGCTTGCGCTCCATATCCTGCTGGAGCTGGTCTTCGACCGCCCGCGCGTCGTCTCGGGCGTCCTCGTAGTGCTGCAGGGCGTGGTCGCCGTCGTCCGAACCCGATGAGTCGGCACCGCACCCGGCCAGCAGCACGCTGAACACGATTACCCAAATGATTCTTGCAGCCATTCGCGATTGCCTCTTGCGTTAACCAGGCTCAATTGTAGCCGGACCGAGGAATCGCGCTCATGGACATGGCGGGTCAACAGCAGTACTCTGACAAAGGCGTGAATCGAGCGAGAGGCCATCGCCGCAAAGCTCAAACAGATGCAAGGAGTAACCGATACCATGAAAAAGCTTGCCAACAACAGATTTTTCAACGTTTTCTTCGCCCTGCTGCTGGCCCTGTCGGTCGGCATTCTGGCTGGCTGCGAAGATCAGGGCCCCGCTGAAGAAGCCGGCGAAAACGTCGATGAAGCGATGGAAGAAGCGGGCGAAAAGATGGAGGAAGCCAAAGACGAAGTCGACGACGCAACCGGTGGTGGTTGATCTTCGAACGTTCATCAGAAACACGCACGATCGAGAATCCCGGCGCCAGCCGGGATTTTCGTATCCGGTCGGTAAAAAGCGCTCCATCCGTCGCGGCGCCTGCACCGTTGATCCGGATTCGTGGCCAGTTTCGGTGTTGCGCAGCGCGTTCGGGTACTATCCCCCGGTAATCACCAACAATTCGAACCGGCAAGGCGGAGGCATCGGCAGTTTCATGTTGCAACCGTCGTCGCAACATGAGGGAGCCCTGTGCGTATAAAAACGTTTCTGGTCCAAGCGACCGTCATCATTCCGATCGCCTTTCTGGCAAGCATCCTGACGGCCGATGAGGGCCGTGCCCAGGACGTCGACCTGGTGGTCAATATTACCGGCGACCAGCCGGCCTACATGGCCCAGGACATGCAGTCGTTCTCGGTCACCATTTCCAACAACGGTCCGGATACGGCCACCAACGTCGAGCTGGTCGTCGAGCACCCGATCGCCGAGACGCCGTTCGAAGACAGCGCCACCTGTCAGGCCCTGTCCGGCGCCAACCCGAACGGACCGGCCGTATGTCCGCCGGGCTCGGGAACCGCGCCTTCGGCGGCTTTCGTGCGCAACGGCCAGACCTTTAGCGTGACCTTGCCCGAGATACCCGCCCTCAGCCAGGCACGGATCGACTTCCAGACGCAGGTGCACTGCCCCTCTTCGAATGCCGGCGAACCGGCCTGTTTCGGAGTGCCGACCGGCAATTTCATCGTTTCGGCCGACGTCACGGCAGCCGAGGCGGACAGCAACGATGTGACCAACACCAGCACGACAAACGTCTTCCTGTTCCCGCCCGACGTGCAATACGCCGTCGATATCGTCGATGCCCCGACGACGGCCACGCCCGGCTCGGTGGTGGAGTACGAGTTCGAGCTCTACAGCTTCGGCCTTCAACCCTCCGACCTGTTGAATCTCAATATCGAGATCCGCGGCGAGGCCGGCACGATGTCGCCTTTGAGCGTCACCAATCACCCCTACGGCGCCAGCGGCTCGACGCTGCCCAATACCGAGTTGCTGAGCATCGACTGCCTGTCGGCTTCGCTCGGCAGCTATCCGCTGGCCTCGGTTTTTCCCAGCACGCCGGCACCCTGGCAAACCTGCCCGTCGACCGGGTTGATACCGATCCCGACGCCCAGCAGCCCGCAGAACAATGCGCCGGTCACCGGGTTCCCAACCGGCGATTTCCTGGCAGACCTGCCCGGCACGCTCGACGGCCCGCCCGGCGGCGGCGTGATGCGCTTCCGGGCCGAGGTGCTCGTGGGTGACCCGGTGTGCGTGGATGCGCCCGAAATCGGCGTTCGCGACCTGGTCTTCGAATTCAGCGTCCAGGGCCTGCAGGGCACCGACCTGGTGCCCCCGGGCCCGGCCGACAACACGGCCACGGTGATCGCCGAGGTGCCCGGTAACTGCGAGGTGGCCGATGTCGAGTTCACCACCGAGTCGGTCCCGGCCAGCCCCGCGCTTGACGGCAACGGCGATGCCAGCTGGCTGCACGAGGTCACGGTCGCCAACCTGAGCACCGGGCCGTCGGCCGGCACGGCCACTGACGTGGACTTCGAGTTCGAGCACCACAGCCTGGCATTCGCCCACAGCTACGGGGCGCTTTCGTGCAGCTCCTCACCGGGCGGTTTGTGCCCGTCGCCGACCGAACTCAACGACGGAATTGTCTCGACCAGCAACAGCCATTTCCGCTTCGCATCAATGATCGATTCGCTGCCTCCGGGCGGTTCTGTTACCGTCTCTCTGCCGGTCGATATTTCGCGTACGACCTGCTGGGGCAGCAACACGGCCGAGATCAATCTCATCGGCCAGGCGTCGCCCTCGCCGGCGCTACATGACCCGATCTACAGCACGGTCACGCCGCCCGAACCGCCGCCGTTTACCCCGGGCAGCAACCCGTTCTTCGGCAACAACGGGCTGCAGGCCACGGTGCCCGTCACCGGCCTGGACGTTTGCCCCGGTGGCTCGCCGCAGTCGTTCATCGAGGTCGAGAAAACCGGCCCGTTTGCCAGCGCGGCCGACGCCGCGGCGGGTACACCGCTGATCGGGCAGACACCGGCTAATTTCATCGCCGACGGCACGGAAGTGTTCTACAAGATCGTGGTGACCAATCCGAACACGGTCAATGCCGTTCCGCTCGGTGAGCTCAACGACTTCAACTTCAATCTCCCGGGCCTGGCTACCTCGCCGCCGAGCGGGTTCGTCCACAGCGGTAACGACCTGTCGGACTGGGGTATCACTTGTACGCCCGCGCCGGCCAGCGAGGACTGTCATGACCTGGCCAGCAGTTTCATCTCCACCGGTTACACCAACTCGTTCACGCTCAGCTACGATCCCACCCTGCACGGGGGCAACAGCGAGGTGCCGCTGGCACCGGAGGCAACGCTGACCTATATCGTGCCGTTCACCATGCCGGTCCACCTCAACCGCTGTCACGACCCGGAGCTGACCAGCAACAACGTGGCGGCACGCTACGTCAACGCTGCTGGCAACCTGGTATCGACGCCGCAGAGTATCGTCGACCATTACATCGGTATGCCGCCGTGCACGCCGGGGGCGCTCGAAATCGAGAAAACCATCCTGCCGCCGGCCACCGACACCAGCATTCCGGTCAGCGGCGAGATCAGCTGGAGCGTCACGCTGACCAATGCATCGGCCAGCGAAACCCTGGATATCCCGCGCTTCGTCGATGAGACCTTCGCCTTCGGCGTCAACGCCTCGATCGTCAATGTCGACTGCAACGTGCTGTCCGGCGGCGCCCAGTGCCCGCCCACGCCGGTGATCCCGGGCGTGCAGACGCCTGCGTCCGGGCCGACCTCGCCGCTATCCGATCCGCTGCATATCGACCACGAGTGGGGCGCGATCGGTGACGACACCTTCCCGCCCGGGGGCAGCATCGAGTTCGTGATCACCGCGCAGCTCGCGAACCCGACCAGCATGTTCGGCTGCATCTTCAACCGGGCGAAGTTCAACGCCCCGAACGACCCGAATGGCTGGATACCGGCCGAGGATTCTGCGACCAGTTGCCCGCCGCCGGCGCCGGAACTGAGCGTCCAGAAAACTGTATCGCCCCAGATCGCAGCGCCCGGAGACACCGTCAGCTACACGGTCACCGTCGTCAATATCGGGTCGGCTTCCGCCGACGGTACTGTGCTCGTCGATCCGCTGCCGCCTGCACTGCTGCCGGCCAATCCCGGCGGCTATGTCAACGTGAGCTGTAGCGATATCAGCGGATCGGGATTCATTCCGAATCCGCAGGGCACGGCCGTATGCCCGCCGATAACCAGTGACCCCACGGGTCTTCAGGCCACCATAGCGACCTTCGGCCCCAATACCGCGCTGGAATTCACCTACCAGGCCGTCATGCCCGCGTCGGTCGTTTCGGTGGACAACCAGGCGACGGTGTCCGCGCCGTCTCCGGGCGGACTGAGTTTCGGCGCCGGCACGGCCCAGTCGCAGCAAAACGTCCAGGTGCAGAGCGGGACCACCGGCGAGCCGCCCATCGGACCGCCCGGCAGCGCGGCACCGGTTCCCTCGCTGACGCAGTGGGCGGCGGCCTTGCTCGCGCTGATGATGCTCATCGTGGCCGGTCGCACGGGTCTGCTGCGCGCGCGGGCGTAATCCCGGCTCCAGGCTGAATGAACCGGCCTTTAGCCAGCTGCACCTCGACGCCGGACTACGGCGTCGAGGGTTAGCGTCAGAAGGCAAGCGATGACGGCAGCTACAGGCAGCGGCGCCCAGGCGATATCGAGCGGGATCAGCGTGAGGGTGCCGAGCAGGCAGGCCGCCGCCGGTATGGTGATCAGGCAAGCCAGGATCGCACCACGCCGGGCAAGCAAGAGAACGCCCAGCGTCGCGATGGCGGTCGGGTCGGGGTGCAGGCCGATAATTTCGGCGTTCGTCCAGCCGCTGCCGGCGACAACGGCAACGAACGGGTAGGCGATCGTGCCGATGGCGGCCAGCGCCGCGGCAACGATGATCCGCAGGCGGCCGAGTGGGCGCCCCGGGCGGGAATCGGCGGACAGGGCGGCAACGATGAGCAGAAGCAGGGCCTCGACGATGAATGCCCAGCCGAACCAGGACGCCGCCCAATTGAGTTCGCCGTAGTAGCCAAAGTGGAAGATGACCGCGCAACCGATCCAGATCAGGGCCAGAAGGACGAGAGAAAGGCGCCGGTATCCGCGCAGGGCAAGCAGCAGCGCCGCCAAGCCCAGCGCGATGGTCAATCCTTGCAAGGGCCAGAAAGCTTCGTTGACCCGCTCGATTAAACGCATGTAGACCTCGGTCGTGAAGGGCACGAAGTCCCCCAGACGATAGGACAGCCAGCCCCCCATAAGCGCTACAGCGATTCGATGTGGCGAGCCATGCGCTCTCGCGTGGTCTGCGAGGGCATGAGCCCGTGCCCGGCGAGCATGTTCTCGATGACATGGTCGACGCTTGTCGTTGCCGGAATGGCGCAGGTCATCGCCGGATGGCTGACGATGAACTTCAGCAGAAAGTCGGCCCAGTTGCGGCAATCGAATTCCTTCCGGGCCCATTCGGGTACGTCGTGCCGTTCCTGGATGCGCTTGATCAGGCTGCCGCCGTCATAGGGACGGTTGGCGATCACGGCAATGCCTTTCTCGCGGGCCAGCGGAAGCAGCCGGTCTTCGACTCCGCGGTGGGTGATGTTGTAGGTCAACTGTACAAAGTCGATATCGTGTTCGCGCATGACGCGCTCGAATTCGTCGTGGCGGCGGCCGTGCGAGGTCGTGATGCCGACGTAGCCGATTTCGCCATCGGCCTTCATCCGCTGCAGGACCTCCAGGTGTTCGCGCCAGTCACTGAGGTTGTGCACCTGCATCAGTTCAAAGCGCGCGACGCCCCAGCGCCCGGCCAGTTCAGCAACCTGTTCGCGCGTAGAGCCGCCGGCCGGGCTCCAGACCTTCTCGGCGGCGAACAGCGAATCGGGCCGGCCCAGCTTGTCGAGCGCGTAGCCCATGACGTCGGGTGCGGAACCGTACATCGGCGAGGAGTCGACCAGGCCGCCGCCGTGCTCGAAAAAGGCGCGCACGACTTCAGTTCGAGCGTCGAGCAGCTTCGGGTCGCTGCCCACGTTGAAGGTCTGCCAGGTGCCCATGCCGATCACCGGCAGGGTGGCGCCGCCCGGGATGGGCTTGCGCAGCATGGCGCCGCCGTCACTGGCGAAAGCAAGGTGCGGTGCTAGCCAGGCGCCGGCCATGCCGGCCCCCAGAATCTTGATCGCATTGCGGCGCGAAAACCGGATCGTCATGGCGACCTCGTGCGAAAGCGTTCAGGCCTGTAGACCACGCTAGCAAGAATCAGTGCGAAGGCCGTAAGCACGAAGACCTTGTTGACGAACCAGTTGGTCCGCCAGATCGTCCATTCCGGATCCGCCAGGAACCAGGCGAACAGGCCCACGATGATGACGATCTCGACGACCGCCATGCCCGCAGCGAGCCAGCGCGTGTACCACGGCTGCGCCAGCAGAGCCCAGCCCAGCCAGACATGGGCCACCGGCCACAGGTCCCAGAAGACGTGCGTATGCCAGGGGAGGCCGTTGAACAGCGCGAAGCCCAACGGAAAGACGTACTTGATGAACACCGACCAGGCGGCCAGCACGAACAGCAGGTGGGCCAGGAAGGCGATCCAGCCCGTCGCGTGTGATTGGGATGTGTTCATGTTATGCCAGTCTAACGCCCGGACTTGACGGGCAGGTCATGGCGGCAGATGCTAAGGCATATGTCAAGCGGTCCAGGATCAAGAAATGTCAGCGAAAGAACGGCACGTCCGCCTGTTTCGAAACGGTCGTAACCAGGCGCTCCGCATCCCCCGTGAATTCGAGATTCAGGGCGCGGAGGCCATTGTGCGCAAGGAGGGGGATCGGCTGATCGTGGAGCCGGTTCGAAAGGGGCGCATGTTGGCGTTGCTCGAGTACATGCAGCCGCTCGACACGCCGTTCCCCGATGTCGATGACGATCTGGTTGAGCTCGATGAGCCCGAAATTTAGCGGTTCCGGACCGAGGCGCTGATCTTGTGATGCTCGGCTACCTGCTCGATACAAACATCATTTCCGAACTGACTCGAAATCCCCGGGGAAGCGTTTACAAGCGCATTGCCAGAGTGGGAGAAAGCTCGGTGGCAACCAGCATCGTCGTGGCCACGGAACTGCGCTACGGCGTGCAGAAGTCGGGGTCGAGCCGCCTGGCCGAACACGTTGACCAGTTGCTTTCGGCCATCGCCATTCTGCCGCTGGAGCCTCCGGCTGATCGGCATTACGGAGAAATACGTCATCACCTCTACCGTGCCGGCACGCCGATCGGGCCCAATGACCTCTTGATTGCCGCCCAGGCCCGGGCCGAGGATTTGACGGTCGTCACGACAAACCAGCGCGAGTTTGCGCGTGTCCCCGGTCTGAAAGTGGAAAACTGGCTATCCGGCGGTTGAATGATGTGCGTTTCATAGTCTGCGTCAGATAATCCATGGGCCCATGACTACGCCGGAAGCAGCCAGTATCAGCACTACCGACCAGGAAGGTAGTTGCCATGCCGCCAGCAACACGAACCCGGTCAGGGCCAGCGCGAACTCGGCCGGCTCCGGTGACCGCGCTGGTCCATACCGGGTCGTAGAGTGCGGCGCCGAGAATGCCGACAACGGCAGCGTTGGCACCGCGCATGGCCGCTTGGGCCGCAGCGTAGGCGGCGAAAGCGGTTCCAGTGCGGCAGAACGGCGACCAGCAGCAGGAGGCCGGGCAGGAAGATCATGACCAGCGCCAGGCCGGCGCCGGCCATGGCGCCAGCGCCCGGCGCGATCACGCGCGCCGAGATAGGCGGCGAAGGTGAACAGCGGGCCGGGCAGGGCCTGGGCGGCGCCGTAGCCGGACAGAAAATCGTCGTGGCTCACCCAGCCGGACTGAACCACCTCGGCCTCGAGCAGCGGCAGGACGACATGGCCGCCGCCGAACACCAGCGCGCCGGAGCGATAGAAGGCGTCCGCCAGCTGTATCGTCGGCTGCGGAAACAGCCACGTGGCCAGCGGCAGCCCGGCCAGCAGCGCCAGGAACAGCCCGAGGGCGACATGCCCTCCGGAGCGCGAGACGGGCACGGCCTGGACATCGGCTGTGGATTCATCGTCCCGGCGGCACAGCACCAGCCCGGCCAGGGCGCCCAGCACGATCGCTACCAGCGGGCTTAGCGGACCGCCGATGGCGACCACCGCGATGACGCCCGCCAGGGCGATTCCGGCACGCTCCCGGTCGGGGCACAGCGACTGCGCCATGCCCCAGACGGCGTGCGCGACGACCGCCACGGCGACGAGCTTGAGGCCGTGGATCAGGCCCTCTCCGACCGGCCCTTCGAGCAGGACCGCGCCGAAGGCGAACAGCACCATCAGGAGGGCCGAGGGCAGGGTGAACGCCACCCAGCGCAGCCAGCCGCACCCGCCGGCCCGCCGCGCATCAGGCCGAGCGCGAAACCGACCTGGCTGGAGGCCGGGCCGGGCAGAAACTGGCACAGGGCGACCAGATCAGCGTAATCGCCTTCCGACAGCCAGCGACGGCGCGTCACGAACTACGGCTGCGGAAGTAGCCCAGGTGGGCGATCGGCCCGCCGAAGGAGGTCAGGCCCAGCACCAGGAAGGCGCGGAATACTTCGCCGACCGGGTGCTTCGATGATCGTTCCGTCATCGGGCGGTCAGTGTGGCGGCTGCATGGGGTCGTTGCCGACGGCAGATTGCCTTGGACTGGACAGGCGGCGCACGATCCAGACCAGCAGCGCCACCAGGCCGATGACGACCGCCACGCCGAAGAAGACCGGAACGAAGATCGCCAACGCCACGGCCAGCAGGCTGCCGCCGGTCTCTCCGGTGGCAACGAGCGGGTTGGCCAATCCCGCGCTTGTAATGGTCGAGGCCCCGCGGGTCAGAACGGTGCCGGTCTGGACAATTCCGGCCGTCCCGCCGCCCAGCAGCGCGGCCGTGGTCCATTGCGCGACGGGATTCATCTCGGGCAGCAGCGAAGAAACGATCACCGTGCCGCCGGCCAGTGCGGCGGGCGTGGTGAGCACGTCGAGCATGTTGTCGACCAGTGGCACGAAGTAGGCGCCGGATTCCATCAACGCCGCGATGCCCACGATCGAGCAGAAAGGGCTCGGTGGTCATCCACGCGAACTGCTCGCCCAGGGGCAGACAGCTCCATGCGCCCTGCCAGGCCAAGCGCCAGCAGGGGAATGAACACCCGCAGCCCGGCCGCCGCGCTCAGGCAAATGCCGGCCATCAAGGCCGAGAATGCACCGATTTCGGAAACCCCATCCATGCCGGAGAGTCTACCGCAGGTTTTCTCGTCGGAATGTTTCCGGTCGTTGGCTAGTGGGCCAGAATGATGCCTCGATGCTTATTCTAATGATGCTATGATGCCTACATGAGGACGACGTTGACACTGGATGACTCGCTCATTGCCGAACTGAAGCAACGGGCGCACGACAGCGGCCGGCCGTTCAAGGAGGTCGTCAACGAAACCCTGCGCGCCGGGCTCGAACGGGTGGAAACGCCACCGCCCAGCCGGGCTTACAGTGTTCCGGCAGTCGGATTGGGCTCACCGCGCCCCGGCGTCGATCTCGACAAGGCCGTCGCTCTGGCCGGCTCTCTCGAAGACGCCGAGCTCGCGCGCAAAATGGAACTGCACAAGTGATCCTGCCGGACGCCAATCTTCTGATCTACGCGGTCAACCGCGATGCGCCGCACCACGAGCCTGCGCGAAGCTGGCTGGAGTCGGTGCTTTCGGGCACCAAGGCTGTGGGCATGCCCTGGCTGGTGCTGATCGCGTTTATCCGATTGACCACCAGCCCGAGGATTCTCGAGTCGCCACTGGCGCCGGAAGTCACACTGGATCTGGTTTCCGGCTGGCTGGAGCAGCCTTGCGTCACCCTGATCAACCCCGGCGATCGTCACTGGCTGATCCTCTCACGCCTGCTTCGTCGCGACGGCACCGCCGGAAACCTGACCAACGACGCGCACCTGGCCGCCCTGGCTATCGAGTACAACGCCACACTGTATTCGGCCGACCATGACTTCCGCCGCTTCGAGGGACTGGACTACGTCAATCCCTTATCCGGCTCCCGATTGCAGGAATCCGCGGAAGCGTATTCCCTTTGAAGCTAGTGGTGTTCTGCCCTCTCAAATCGACACCTTGTTCAGCCTGAGCGCATTGCCGATCACCGATACCGAACTAAAGCTCATGGCGGCCGCCGCGATCATGGGGCTGAGCAGGATGCCGAAGAAGGGGTAGAGGACCCCGGCGGCGATCGGCACGCCCAGGCTGTTGTAGACGAAGGCGAAGAACAGGTTCTGCTTGATGTTGGCCAGCGTGGCCCGCTGAGAGTCGGCGGGCGCGCACGATGCCGTTGAGGTCGCCCTTGACCAGGGTGACGCCGGCCGATTCCATGGCCACGTCGGTGCCGGTGCCCATGGCGATGCCCACATCCGCGCTGGCCAGGGCGGGTGCGTCGTTGATGCCGTCACCGGCCATGGCTACGGTCCTGCCGGCCTCGCGCAGTTCTTCCACCTTGTCGGCCTTGTCCTTCGGCGCGACGTCGGCAAAGACCTGGTCGATACCCAGCTCCTTCGCCACGGCCCGGGCCGTCGTCTCGCTGTCGCCGGTGACCATCACGATCTCCAGGCCCTCGTCGTGCAGACGCACGGATGGCGTCGGGCGTGCTTTCCTTGACCGGGTCGGCCACGCCGATCAGGCCGGCGGCCCGGCCGTCGATGGCCGCGAACATGGCGGTCTGGCCCTTGCCGCGCATCGACTCGGCGGCATCCATCAGGGTTTCGACGTCGATCCCGAGAGTGTCCATCAGCCTGCGGTTGCCCAGGGCAATGCGCTTGCCGCCGACATCGCCGTAGACGCCCTGGCCGGTCTCGGACTCGAAATCCGACACGTCGGACAGCTCGATGTCGCGCTCTTTGGCGCCCTCGACGATCGATTCGGCCAGCGGGTGCTCGCTGGCCCGTTCGAGCGATGCAACGGCAGCGAGCAGCTCGTCTTCGTCCACGCCCTCGACCGTCTCGATGGACGCCAACTTCGGCCGGCCTTCGGTCAGCGTGCCGGTCTTGTCGACGATCAACGTGTCGACCTGGCGCATCACCTCGATGGCCTCGGCGTTGCGAAACAGCACGCCCATGCCGGCGCCGCGGCCGGTGGCGACCATGATCGACATGGGCGTGGCCAGGCCCAGGGCGCAGGGGCAGGCGATGATCAGCACCGCCACGGCATTGACCACGGCGTAGGCCAGGCGCGGTTCGGGGCCAAGCGTCAGCCACACGAAGAAGGCGATCACGGCTGCCGCTACGACGGCCGGCACAAAGTATTTCGCCACGATATCGGCCAGGTTCTGGATCGGCGCTCGGCGAGCGCTGCGCCTCGGCCACCATCTGCACGATCTGCGAGAGCACCGTGTCGTTGCCGACCTGCTTGGCCTCGATGACCAGCGAACCCGTGTCGTTGACAGTGGCGCCGATAACCTTGTCGCCGGCGGATTTCTCGACCTTGACCGGCTCGCCGGTGATCATCGATTCGTCCACATTGCGAGCGACCCTCGACCACCTCGCCGTCGACCGGCACCTTCTCGCCGGGGCGAACGCGCAGTCGGTCGCCGATCCGGACCTCCTCGAGCGGGACATCTTCCTCGTTGCCGTCCGAGTCGATGCGCCGGGCCGTGTTGGGTGCGAGGCCGAGCAGGGCGCGGATGGCCTGACTGGTCTTCGAACGCGCCTTCAGTTCCAGCACCTGGCCGAGCAGCACCAGCGTGACGATGGCCGCGGCGGCCTCGTAGTAGACGCCCACGGCACCGTGCTCGTCGATCATGCTCGGCGGAAAGATCCCCGGCGCCACTGTGGCGACCACGCTATAGACGAATGCCACCGACACGCCCAGCGCGATCAGCGTGAACATGTTGAGGTTCATGGTGCGCACCGACAGCCAGCCGCGCACGAAGAACGGCCAGCCGGCCCAAAGCACCACCGGCGCGGCGAAGGCCAGCTCCAGCCAGATACCGAGCTGGTGCGGAATCAGGCCTGCTACGCCGGGAATCATCTTGCCCATGGCCAAAAACAGCACTATGGCGGTGAGCGGTACGCTCGACCCAGAAGCGGCGGCTCATGTCGACCAGTTCCGGGTTGTCTTCTTCCTCGACTGTGACGGTGCGCGGCTCCAGCGCCATGCCGCAGACCGGGCACTCACCCGGCTCGTCGCGAACGATCTCCGGATGCATGGGGCAGATGTACTCGGTCTTCGTCGATGGGCCGGACTGGACCTTCTCCAGCGCCATGCCGCACTTGGCACAGGTGCCCGGCTCGTCGGATTCCTGGCCGGGCACATCGGGCAGTAGTAAGCCTTGTCGCCGGAAGGCTGATTACCGTTGCCGCGCCCATGATCGGAATGGCAGCAATGATGCTCGTGTTCACTCATGGCAAATCTCGAAATTCAATTCGGCAGACAGGTAGGAGAGGGCGGCTCAACGCCCGTAGCGAGTCAGCACGTCGATCAATTCGTCAATGCGCTCGTTGGGCTTCTCGGTATGCCCCTGCGCCAGCTCGTCCTGGATACAGTGCTGCACGTGCGTTCGCAGAACGCCGTCCTCCACCGCCCGCAGCGCCGAGCGCGCGGCCCGCAGCTGGGTGAGGATGTCGACGCAGTAGCGGTCCTCATTGATCATCTTGGCCACGCCGTCGACCTGCCCGCGGGCGCGGTTGAGACGGCGGAGCTGGTCGCGGTGGGACGGATGCCGATCCATGGGAAGCAGGATACCCCCATGGGGTATAACATGCAATTCGAAATAGCATTAGGTAAAACTTAAAATAGGAAAGTCAATAAGTTATACTCCATATGTAATCTGATTTATACTTTGTTTCACGTTCCATGTGGGGGTATGCGTCACAGCAGACAGGGCTTGATCACCGTACCCGGTTGGCGGCATCATCGAAATCGAAGGGGCTCTTTCAAAGGCAGGGGCTGGCACCGTGAATCATGGAGAGCACGCATTCAACCAGCCGCAATCAGTGCCACCTCGATGCTGCCGGACAAGCGATGAGGCCGGGTCGCCACATGGTATCGGCTTCGAGAGGCGTACGAGGCAAGCTGGAAAGGTAACGTAGTAGATGGGCGAGTTCGGCCCCATCACAGGCGTCGTGCTCCTGATCGAGAACAGTGAAGACGAATAGGTGCCAGCTCCGAGTAGGTGGCCCACTGAGATCGTTTCCCATCATTCATAGAGGTTGAGATGAACGCTGTCGTGTTGGTCGCGTTGGGGGGTGCCGCAGGCTCCGTGGCACGCTATCTACTGTCGGGAGTAGTCTTTCAGCATTTCGTGGAATGGCGCTTCCCCTTCGGTACCTTCCTCGTGAACGTCCTGGGGTGTCTGGCCGTTGGTGTGCTCGGCGCGCTCGTCGTGAAGCACGGTTTGTTCTCGCCCGACACACGTATTTTTCTTTTCGGGCCTCGCCGGTGGCTTTACGACCTTCTCGGCCTTTGGTCTTGAAACGTTCTATTTATTAAGGCGCGGCGAGGTGCTCATTGCAGGTGGCTACATTTTTGCCAGCGTTTTCATTGGAATCCTGGCGTTGTGGTTGGGGTTCAGTATCATTTCCGGCCGTGGGTAGTCCTGCCCGGCAAGTTGTTGCAGAAACTCTGCGGGAGATCCTGCGCACCCAGTTCGGTTTCCTCGCGTTTCGCAGGATTCGCCCGAACCTCGAGAAACACGCTTTCAGCTATCTCGTGTATGTTTTCACAGTCACGTGGATCGTGGGGATCGGGCGCTACTGGGATCATCCGGACGCCTACCTTTGGCAGTCCGCCGGTCTGGGCTCGGTCGCCTACATCGTGTTGCTTTCGCTGTTGATCTATCTTGTCGCGCTCCCACTCAGGCCCGTCCGCTGGTCATACAGGATGGTGCTCGTATTCGTGGGGCTCACATCGCTGCCGGCATTGCTGTATGCCGTGCCGGTCGAACGCTTCCTGCCCCTGGAGGCGGCTCAGACCGTCAATGCCTGGTTTCTTGCAGTGGTCGCCGCCTGGCGCGTGGCCTTGTATGTCCGGTTTCTCATAACGGCAGCGGGTCTCGGCGCGTTCGAGACCGCGGTTGCCACCGTGTTGCCGATTTCCGCGATCGTGGTAGCGTTGGCCGTACTCGATCTCGAACATGTCGTGTTCAGCGTGATGGCCGGCATCCGGGAAGACGCCGCTTCGCCGAACGACGCTGCCTATTCGGTCGTCTTCACGCTGAGTATTTTCGCCTTTGTCGCATTTCCGCTGACGCTGATTGGCTATGCCGGCGCGATATACCGCCGCATTCGGAACCAAAAGAAAGCTGATGGGCAGGGGTGAAGAACTGCCCCCAGGGAAGATAGTTGAATGATGGAAGTGGAAGCTTCGGTTGTCATTCAAGCGCCCAGTCTGGGACGTGGTGACGGATATCGAGCATGCCGCCGAGCGCATCGAGGCCATCGAGTCGGTCGAGGTTCTGGAGCGGCCCGAGTCGACGATACTCACCATACGATTCCAGGGTCGGCCGGTCACGGCGATGGCGAAGGTTTTCACGGCCTGCCTGGGGTTCCTGTTCGTGGGCGGCATGCGCAAGGCGCTGGCTCGGGACCTGGAGGACATCAAGGCTGCTGTGGAGGATAGGGCGATCTGTTCTGCTTGCCCCGGACTCGAAACTTCGGCAATGATGGGACTGGAATCCGTTCAGGGAACGTCATCGATGGGAAATTCGCCTGGTCCGGGGCTCAAGGCACTTCTGGTTTGGATGCTCGTTGCCGCAGTACCGGCCGCCTATGGCCAGGAGCCGTCTGACTCCGTCACCTGGTCCGAGATCGAACTCATCGTCTCCGAACGCTGCGTAATGTGCCACACGGGCGAATTCGCTCCACTGGGATTGAATTTGCAAAGCCTGGAAGGATTGCTGGCAGGCAGCGATAACGGGCCGGTGGTGGTTGCGGGCGATGCCGACGGAAGCGAGCTGATCCGGCGAATTCGCGGCGAATCGCAACCGCGCATGCCGATGACCGGGCCGCCGTTTCTCTCCGACGAGGAGATCGCCCTGTTCGAATCCTGGGTGTCCAGCGGGCTCCAGGAGACGGCGGACGGGGTGGTCGTGGCCGAGGCTGAATCGGGAGAAGAAGCTGCTTCGGAGCCGGATGCCGGGCCGGGGCAGGACGAAGCGGCCGAAGAATCGACCGAACCCGGCCCTGAAGTGGTGACAGGGCCGTCGAATGTGGAAACCGTCACCTGGCGGCATGTCGCGCCCATCCTCGCCACTCGCTGCGCCAAGTGCCATACCGACCAGGGCCTGATGGGGCCGGCACCAGAAGGCTATCGGCTGACTTCCTACGAATCTGCTCTTTCACCCGCCGACCGGGGCCGTGTGATTCCCGGCAATCCGGACGCCAGCGAACTGGTTCGCCGTATTCGCGGGCAGGCCCTGCCGCGAATGCCCTTCGATGGCCCCCCGTTCCTCAATGCCGAACAGATCACGCTGATCGAGAAATGGATTGCTGGCGGCGCACCGGACGCCACCGGCCGAACAGCCGATGTGCCGATCGGTGCGGAAGTTCGTCTCCACGGCGTGCTGGGACAGGGCTGGGCGCTGGACGGCCTGCAACTGGTCGTGCCGCCGGGCACGCGCATCGACGACAACCCGCAACCGGGAGACTACGTCCAGGTGCGCGGCGTGATCGATCATCGCGGCGACGTGCGGGCTGAGCGAATCCGCCTTCGGGATTGAGTTCTCAAGCAAGAACGACGGCCCGAAGGCCAATGACGCGGTGCTCTGATCGGTCGGTACGTTGACCACGCGGATTGTGCAAGGCCGTGGTGCCCGGTAGCTCAAGGCCTCCCCTGGCGAAACAACGCTTCGAAGCGATCGCTGAAGATGAACCCTTCGCTCACGGGTGTGTCCAGGCAGCCGGGGAATGCGTCGGAACGGTTGACTACGTGGTCGAACATGCGGGTCGGTACGCGTTCGGGCTGCACACCGTGCGGATGGCCCTGGCCGAATGTCCAGGAGATGTTGTCGAGACCGCCCGGGCGCGTATGGCAGTAGCTCATCAGTGTGCCTGCGCCGGTTCCTGGTGATTGCCCGTCGGGCAGGCTGGGCGTGCCGCAGTAAGCAATCGCCCTGATCGCACTCGACGTTGCTGCACTCGTCCACCTGTTCGGAACTGCCGCCGATTCCCGCGTAGCAATGCGTATGCGGGGAGGCGAAGTTGTGGCCCAGCTCATGTGCAAAAATATAGGTGTCGAAGATGATATCCGGGTTGTTAATGTCAAAGTTGCCGGAAATCGAAGTCGATACACCGTAGGCGCCGCCGTAGTTGTCGGTCTGCGGTGACAGATCCGGGCATGAGCCGTCGTGATCGACGTTGAATGCTCCCGTGCAAAGGACGCCAACCCAGGCGATACCGCCGCCCTGATTCTGACCGCTCAGGAAATGAGCCGTGGTTCGCTCGATGTCGCTGTTGTTGTCATTCCAGTAGCGGCCGAACTCCATCATCTGACAATAGGGAGTGGACTGCGTCCATGGATCCGGGCTTGCCCATAGCGACAGATAGCCGATGGCAATGGCAGTATCGGTCTCGTCCTGGTAGCGCAAAGAGGTGTAGGCGACCAGGTCTCCTGCGTACTCCGCTGCCGCCCCGGTGTCGCCGCTGAACAATTGCAGGTACTCGACGTCGGTCTCTAGGGCCAGGTTGACCCAGTAACTGGGTTCGCTCCCGCGCAGTCCCGATTGCGCTCTGGCAGCGCGCCGGAGCGCAGCCGTCCCGATCGGCAGGTCGTGCAGAGGCGCTGCAGTATGGAAACCGACAGGCGCCTGCGAATTGCCGCATGCGAACTGGCGATCGGGCTGGATCGACCGTTTGTCGATACTGTGGCCGGTCAGTCCCCGAGCCCGATTCGCTCCATCGAGCGCTCCCCGGGTCAGGAAATGAATCTCCGACTCTTTGGAAAGCACGAGTCCTCGAAGCTCCGAACCCGAATGCAGGGAAACGAGAGCCCGGGAGTCGGGCCACTCCAGAATCCTTCCCTGAAACCAGCGACTATCGGGCGGGGGCTCCCTGCGCGTCGTCCCGTCCGCCCTCGTGAACGGCGATCTGGGCGTCGGGCTTGAAAACCGCCATTGGTTTCAGGCTGAGGACAGAGACGCTTCCGTCGAATCGAGCCGCAATCCTTCAATGACCAGGCTGGAATCGGTCTGCAAGGCTCCGCAGTGCCGACAGTACGTCGTCTTCGGCGCCGATGCGACGTTCCTCGGCGAGGCAGGACACGGACACGCCAAGTGCACATAGAATCAGGCAGACGCGCATGGGTGGGCTCCTCGTGGCGACCTTGCGGACCCTCAGTGTATACCGGATGGAAGCTGTGCCAAGAGAAGCCGTTCGGTCGGGATACCACCCCGAGCCGCCCCGTGTGCCGTTGCGTTCTGCGCTACGATACGTCGGAAACGAGGGGCTGACTGGGAGACCGTTTGATGTGCAGATCCGCCCTTTTGGCAGTGCCGCTGCTGCCTTCGCTTGCCTTTGCCGGTGCTCTCGAGGTGTTCGAGATTCCCGACGCCGACCCGCCGAACGGGTTGTACCGACCCGACATCCAGGCATCCTATCCGCAGGTCAACTGGCAAACGCTGGACGTGCTCTGCTTGCCTGCCGGCCAGTTCAAGTTCATCCGCATCGGCAATCTGCCGGATCGCACGCCGCAAGACCGGCTGACGATTACCAATTGCGCCGGTCAGACGCGCGTGGGCGGGCTTGATCACTACTATCTGTTCATCCTCGGCGGCGGCAGCCACTGGCGGCTGACGGGGCAGTACTCTCCGGCGAGCGGCACCGGACATCCGGATTACCCAGGTCACGCCGACGGCCAGTACGCAAACAGTCAGGGCAGCTACGGCATTCTGATTGACGATGAGGTCGTGGCTGAGGGCAATCCCTCCGGCCTGGCGGTCGGTAGCGGTGCCACGGATTTCGAAATCGACTTTATCGAGATCCGGCGAGTCGGCTTTGCCGGCATGCTGATCAAGACCGACGACGACGGCAGCGCCACGATGGCCAACGTGCATATCCACGATAACTACATTCACGATACCGGCTCGGAGGGTGTCTACATCGGCTCCACCCAGACGCAACCGCAGCACAGCATCGATGGCATGAAGTTCTACAACAACCGGGTGCTGCGCACGGGCACCGAGATCTTTCAGCTCGGGCAGATCGGGCCCAATACCGAGGTATACAACAACGTATTTCTAGCCGGCGCGATGGACTGGAAGAATCCGTTCCAGGGATTCCAGAACAACAGTACGCAGCTCGGGCCGCGCTTCGGCGATTTTTCGTTTCGCAACAATATCGTCATCGGCGCCGGCGCTTCGTGGATGAACTTCCTGGGTAACGACGTGGCCGGCGACCCTCACGAACCCGGTGTTCTCGTGGAGATTGCCGACAATTACTACTCCGATTCCCGCCATTTCGGTGCTTACGTCGCGCGCCTGACCCAGCCGGGCATGACAGTGCGTTTCGCTCGCAACCGGATGCGCCGCATCGTCTTCCAGCGAAACGAGGTCGACTCTGGTATCAGCGACTACGATCAGTTCTTCCGGCTGGGATCGGGTGGGGTCGCCAATACCTCATCCATTGAGTTTGTCGATAACGAGTATGACGGTGAGCAACACTTCATCAGCAACTGGGATGACCCGAACCAGGTCATCGGCAATATCAGTGGCCAGGGTAATGAACAGGTCGTCATCCCTGCCGTTCGCTTCAACGACTCGGGCTTTGAACAGGGTTTCGACTGGCTCAAGCTCGAGATCTGGACCGCGCAGGATTTCAACGGCCAGCCTGTCACCTACAATCAGGGCGATGTGGTCAGCGTCAACGGCGACCTTTTCGAATGTGTTCCGGCGGATGGATGCGCTGCAGGCCTGGATCCAGCCGATTCTTCCAATAACACGGTATGGGAAGCTTTGCCGTGGCCTGCCGACGACGTGCGATTGAGCGAGGATTCGCCGATCGGGGATGTCGGTTTGCTAGACGATACCGGTGCAGTGTTCAGGGATCGATTCGAACTCTTCTAAGTTGGGTACATATACCCGACGGAGGACTTCAACCCACGAATGCCCGCTCAAACACGTAGTCACCGGCCTGACCAATCGACGGGCTGCCCTTGAAACCGCGCCGATCGAGAATCTGACGAAAGTCCTTGAGCATGGCCATGCTGCCGCAGAGCATGACCCGGTCGTTTTCCGGATCGAGTGGCGGCAGCTGGAGGTCTTCGGTCATCTGACCGGAGTCGAACAATTTTGTCAGCCGGCCATTGTTCATGAACGGTTCGCGCGTGACGGCCGGGTAGTAGAGCAGGCGGCCGTGGATCACATCGCCGAGCAGGTCGTGATTAGGCAATTCGTCGCTGATGTGCTGCCTGTAGGCCAGGTCAGCGACATGGCGCACGCCGTGGGCGACGATGACGGTGTTGAATCGCTCGTAGGTCTCGGGGTCCTTGATGATTGACAGGAACGGCGCCAGCCCGGTGCCGGTGCCCAGCAAGTAGAGGCGCTTGCCCGGATGCAGGTCGCTGATCAGCAGGGTGCCGGTGGGCTTTTTCGACAGCAGGATCTCATCGCCGACCTGGAGGTTCTGCAGGCGCGAGGTGAGCGGGCCGTCGGGAACCTTGATCGAGAAGAATTCCAGTTCTTCCTCCCACGATGCGCTGGCGAAGGAGTAGGCGCGCATCAGCGGTTTGCCGTCGACCACCAGCCCGATCATGATGAACTGGCCGCTTTCGAAGCGCAGGCCCGGGTCACGCGTGGTGCGGAAACTGAACAGGTCCTCGTTCCAGTGGTGAACGCTGAGGACGCGCTCTCGGCGGAATTTATCCATGGTGCTGCGGCTTGAGGTGGTGTCGAAGCGCCGCATCCTAACGCAGTGATGCGAGGGATTATTGTTTTAGATCAAACTAATCTGCTTGTTCGGGAATGTCCGAGCGCAGAGGGGCAGGCTTTAATCAAGCGTTCGCAATTGGCGGCGGAGAGGCTCCGCCGCCATTGCGTGGTTACTCTTACGCGGCGCGGGTTTGCTGGCCGCGCTGACCGCGATTGCGGCCGCGACTATTGTTGCCGCGCGCGGACTTCTGGCCTCGTGAGGCACTGCCGCCACGATTGCCGCCGCCCCGGTTACCACCGTTGCCGCGACCGCCACCACCGCCACCGTTACCGCGTCCACGACGGACCGGGGTCTTGCCGGCGTCCCTCGAGAGCGGTTCGGTCGGCTCGTAGCCTTCGACGCCGTAGGTCGGAATCTCGACCTTGACGAGCTTGCGAATGTCTTCGAACAGGCCGTGCTCGGAACCGGCCACCAGGGAGACGGCCAGGCCTTCCCGGCCGGCGCGGCCGGTACGGCCGATGCGATGAACGTAGTCTTCCGGCACGTTGGGAATGTCGTAGTTGACCACGTGCGGCAGCTGGTCGATATCCAGGCCGCGGGCGGCAATATCAGTAGCCACGAGCACGCGAACCTTGTTTTTCTTGAATTCACTCAGGGCCTTGGTGCGCGCACCCTGGCTCTTGTTACCGTGAATGGCAACAGCCGGCAGGCCGTCGGTTTCCAGTTGCTTCGCCAGTCGGTTGGCGCCGTGCTTGGTGCGGGTGAAGACCAGCACCTGCTGCCAGTTGTTCGAGCCGATCAGGAAGGACAGCACTTCGCGCTTTTGCTTCTGGTCGACGCGGAAAGCCTGCTGGGCAATCTTTTCGACCGTCGAGTTCGGCGGGGCGGTCTCGACGCGCTCGGGATTGGTGAGGTACTTCTGCGCCATCTGCGTGATCTCCTTGGAGAACGTCGCGGAGAACAGCAGGGTCTGGCGCTGCTTGGGCAGGGCCTTGACGACACGGTCGATGTCCGGGCGAAAGCCCATGTCGAGCATGCGGTCGGCTTCGTCGAGTACCAGGAACTCGATCTTCGACAGATCGACGGTGCCGCGCTGCATGTGGTCGATCAGCCGGCCCGGCGTGGCAACCAGCACGTCGATACCGCGCTGCAGCTTGGTGATCTGCGGGTTGATGTTCACGCCGCCGAAGATTTCCAGCGAACGCAGTTTGACGTGGCGGCCGTAAGCGCGCAGGTTCTCGTTGACCTGGGCGGCGAGTTCGCGCGTCGGCGCCAGGATCAGCGCGCGCGGCTGGCGCTGGTTGCCACCTTCGCGCTCGCTGAGGCGCTGCAGCAGCGGCAGCGTAAAGGCGGCCGTCTTGCCGGTGCCGGTCTGGGCACTCGCCATGATGTCGCGGCCTTGCAGAATCACCGGAATGGACTTGAGCTGGACGGGCGTGGGCTCGGTATAGCCCTGTTCGCTGACAGCACGAAGCAATTCGGCCTTCAGGCCGAGGGAATCGAAGTTCATGTTTGTTCCTTGTATAAACCAAGGCGAAGAAAAGCCCGTCAGTCGGGCGAGCTACAAATCGGGGAGAGGCCTTGGTCTACATACAATCCGCGAGAGGGCACCGGTTTTCCAGTTGCAGGTAAACGCAAAAGCCCGATGCGGGGCGGATAATAGCACCTTTTCCCTGATCGGAGGATTTATTGAACAGAACTTGCGACTTGTGCCCCGACTGCGCCCTTCACACTTCGGTTTTGTCAGCGGGGGTGTCGACGTCCTGCCACGCGAGCGCACCCACGTAGCGATTGGCCATCCGTCCCTGTGCATCAAGCGCAAACAGGTGCAGCCAGCCTTGATCGAACAGCGTACGCACTTGCGGGTTGCGTTCGAGTATGCGGGTGATGGCTTCGGTCGGCGCCTCGATGCACACGCTCAGTCGCAGCGGATCGTGGACGGGGCGTTCGCCATCATGGACCGACTGCCAGGGTAAACCGACCCGCAACAGTCCGCCGTTGCCCTCGACCACGCCCATGCCGCCGGTTACGTTGTGCAGCAACTTGTTGCCGGCGCCGAATGTTTCCGGCGCCACGATCGAGCCGTAGTACTGCAGGCTGATCCAGCAGGCCACGACGACCGGCGCGGTCAGGATCAGTTCGAGCACCTGGAAGTCCTGATCCCGCTGCCAGTGATAGTCGTGCAGGAACACCCGCCCGTCGAATGCGGTCCCGGATGTGCGACTTCGCGGTGCGGCGATAAATGCACTGCAGCCCGCCAGCCCCCATTCCGGACGAACCTCGGCCCAGTTACGGCTGCGCCGAATTGGATTGCCAGCGGACCGTGCGCCGGGCAGGCGGGGTGCGCGCTCAGCTCGGGCCAGCCGGCCGGCCCGCTCGAGCCACAGGCGAATGCGCTTGAGGTCCTTCGACGTGCGCGTATCTGGATGATCGCTGTCATAGATATGAACGGCATCCGTGGTCGTGTCATGGAAGGCGCCGATGAACAGCGTTTCTTCGGGAATCGCGATGCCTCGAGTTGCCAGCCCGGACCGCACCTCCGGTTCGTTGAGTAACCCGGCCAGCAGGCGTGCGTTGACTTCGCCCGAATAGCCGCCGCAGGCCCCACAGTGCAATGCGCTGGCGTGCGGATTGTTGGTGACGCGGGCACCGTGCCCGGCGATGATCACGACCCGGGCAAAGCGCTCGGTCAGCGACATCGCGCGCAGAACCTGTTCGGCGGCATCGATGCGCTCCTCCGTCTCCAGGGGTGGGTCGAAGCGCGGAGGCGGGTCAGCCGGGGTTGCCGGTTCGGCCAGCGCCAGGCCGTCACGCAGCAGCTTGCCGGCGTAGACCGGTCCCATTGCTTCGACAAAGGCGAACGATGAAACTGCGGCGAGCTTGAAACGGCCCCAGGCGCGGCGGGCCCTGGACACCAAACGGGCCTTGCGATCCCGGCCGATGTCCTCCAGCGCCGTGGCACAGGTGCTGACGGCCGGGTTGAGCAACGCCGGCAGGCGTCGTTCTTCGACATCCGAGGCGAAGCGCCGGTGTTCGGTAGCGATGCCGAAGAATCCGGCAAATCCGATGGTTTCGATGGCCGGGTCCTGCGATTCCAGCGCCCGCCTGAACACCTCGGATCGCACGTCGATGCAAAACGCGGCCTGCAGCAACGGCCGGTCGGCCTGATCCGGCTGCTTGGTTTCGGCTTTTCCGGCTCTTATCATGGAGCCGGCCAACCGGCGCTGGAAGGCCCGTTCGGCGGCTTCCTGCAACAGCGCATCGACAAGATGCTCGCGCGAAGGGCCAACGGGCTCGGCGAATTTCTCCCTGGCTTCGCGCCAGCGAGCAGTGATCGCTTCGCGATACTGATCGTACAGCGCTTCCTCCCACAGCAGTCGGATGGCCAGAAACTCGATGACGGTCGTATCGGTCGCCCCGGACAGTTCAGCCTCCCACAAGCGGCAGCGGGCCAGCTGCGCCCAGCCGCCGAGGGCCATGAGTAGACGATGAAAATAGCTCTCCTGCGCCGTATCCGGCAAACCGATGCGCTCGACGACGCGGGCCATCGTTCGGTCGACCGTATCCGGGGCCTCTGCCGCCCGCCTGCAGAAGCCCGACAGCCCCTGGATTTCCGGGGTCAGATCATGGGTGGCGTAGTTCACCCAGGCGGTAAACGCTGACATGCGCTGCGGTGCCGCCCACTGCGCTTGTCCGACATCGAAATAGCCCGAAGCCCAGGCGCCCACGCGATCGGCGATCAGCGCCGGCCAGTCGATGCTCGATGCCTCGGCCGCCAGTTCAGCAATACTCGGCAGCGCATTCGGCGTCGCCGCATCATGTTCGACCGCCGCGCGCAATTCGCCCACGCTTTCCGGCAGCCCGGCATCCGGATTTGCCTCCCGAGCCGCGTCCAGCGCGGCGGCCAGGTCATCATCGGCGATGCGGCCGTTGCCGAGCTGCTCGCGATACCACGCCCGCGGCATGGTCATCGGTGTACCGGCAACCCTCGCAAGACGAGCGGCAGCGCATGCAAGCGTCTCGTGGGCCTGTCCCAGGTACGGATTGACCGCCACCGTGGCGTCCAGCGGCCAGGCCGGTGGGATGGCCTGTGCCGCAGCGCTTGCGGCAGACATGATCCGGGCCTGGCCACTCAATACGGCAGCGCTTTCGGAAACTGGCTTCATCGTCTGCTCTCCGGTTTCATGCTGAATGACGGGTTGTCCAGCCGCGAAGAATGCGGTCAGTCAACGCATTGATGTAGAGGCCGTTGGCGATATGCACCCGCAGTCCGACGGCTGCCGGATGATAGGCCCAAAGCGGGAACAAAGCCTGGGCCACGGCCACCGCGCCGAAGCTGACCACCACCAGCACGATCAATGCCCATTCCAGGCGACCGGGCGGCGGTGTCGCAGGCAGTGTGTCGGTCATGAGCCAGGCTGACGCGCCGTGCAACAGGAAATAGGCCACGGACGCCGCCACCGAGTACAGGGCCGTACGTCGGGTCAGCAAGCGTGGCGCGTCGTCAGCCAGCCCCTGGGCGAGAAGGTAGGCGACACCGAATACGAGAATGGCGCCGATGGCGATCGCCTGCGGCGACTTGTCGGAAAAGCCAAATGCGAAGCCGGTGGTCGCATAGATGGCCAGCGCGGCCACGAACGCCAGCACCACCGACCGCGCGCCCGGAATCGCGATCGGACCTGGTCGGCGAGTCGCGGCGACGGCCTCGACGGTGGAGCCGGACGCGAGAAATGCATGGGCCTTGTACAGCGAGTGGGCCACGATGTGCAGCAGGGCCAGCGGAAACAAGGCGAGTCCGCACTGCATGATCATGAATCCCATCTGAGCAATGGTCGACCAGGCCAGCGACGTCTTGACCGCCGACTGAGTCAGCATGACGAGGCTCGCGAATATCGCCGTGAAGCCGCCGACCATGACCAGAACGGCTAGCACGCCCGGCGCAAGAAGCATGACATCGGCAAAACGAATCAGTAGAAAACCGCCGGCATTGACGATGCCGGCGTGCAGCAGCGCGGAAACTGGCGTCGGCGTTTCCATTACTTCGGTCAGCCAGCCGTGGAGCGGGAACTGGGCTGATTTGACGATTGCGGCGAAAGCCAGCATTAGCGCGGTGATGAATACCGCCGGGTGACCTTCTCCGGCGCGCGCTGCCGCGCCGATGGCGGCGATGTCCCCGGTACCATAGGCAAATACCAGCATGCCGAGTGCCAGCAGCAGCGCCGTGTCGCCCAGACGCGCCGAAGCCGATTTCTTGCGCGCGGCGCGACGCGCTCCGGGGCGTTCGGGATAAAACAGCAAGAGCCGGTGAAGGCAGATGCCGACGCCGATCCAGGCGGTCGCCAGCAGCAACAGATTGCCGGCCTGGACCAGCATCAGCACCATCGCCAGCGCGGCGCACAACCAGCCGGTAAAACGGCCCTGAGCGCTGTCGCCGTCGAGGTAGGTTCGGGCGTAACGCACCACCAACCAGCCCACGAAGGCGACCAGAACCATCATGATCGCGCTGAGCCCATCGATCCGGACGGCCAGCCCAATGCCTTTCAACCCGATCAACAAACTTGTGACCGGGCCTTGCCTGACCCATACCACCAGTGCTGCCAGCGTGACCAGCACCGCGAACATAGCGGCCGCTTCGGCCAGGATGGGGATGGCACCCGGGCGACGACCGGGGCGGCGGAATGCCGCGCCGGCCGCCAACAGCAGTGCAGCGGGTGCCAGCAGCGGGAAAAGATAGGAGCCCATTGAACGTTTCCGCGAGAGATTTGAGATTGCTATGCATCATACGGCGATCAATAATCGGTACAATTCATTGTTTCAATAGTTTGATTCGATAAAAACGAATGGTTGGCGCAGACATGGCACGCTTCAACTACAATCACCTTCGCTATTTCTGGGCGGTGGCTCATGAAGGTAGCCTGACGCGATCGGCCGAACGGCTCAACGTGTCGCAGTCGACCCTGTCGGTACAAATCCGCAAGCTGGAACAACGGCTCGGTCAAGACCTGTTCGAGCGACGCGGCCGTCGCCTCGAATTGACCGAGGCCGGTCGCATCGCGCTAGACCATGCCGATGCCATCTTCGCCGCCGGCGATGAGCTGGTCGGCACCCTGAGTCAGTCCGGAACGGCCCGCAAGGCATTGCGCGTCGGTTCGCTGGCCACCCTGTCGCGCAACTTCCAGATCGATTTTCTGCGCCCGATGCTCCAGCGCAGTGATGTCGAGGTCGTGCTGCGCTCGGGCAGCGCGGGTAATCTGCTGCAGGCGCTCGATACCCTGCAATTGGACATGGTGCTGGTCAACGAGGCGCCGGCGACCGATGCGATCACACCATGGATCATCCATCGCGTTGCCGAACAGCATCTGAGCCTGGTCGGATTGCCGGAGTTCGCTGACAAGGGGCCGGACCTCGCAAAACTGCTGCAACATCATCCGGTCATCTTGCCCACGCGCGAAAACAGTATCCGGGCCGGGTTCGATGCGCTGCTCGATCGCATGGCGCTGCGACCGAACATTGCCGCGGAAGTCGACGACATGGCGATGATTCGGCTGCTCGCACGCGAGGGCATCGGTCTGGCGGTGGTGCCGCCGATCGTGATCAAAGACGAACTGGTCACCGGCCGCCTGTCCGAGATCGTCCCGATACCCGATCTTGTCGAAACCTTCTACGCGGTGACCGTCAAGCGACGTTTTCCCAATTTGCTGGTCAACGAACTGCTCCAGGCCGCGCGCTCCGAGTTGGGTTAGGTGTGATCCAGATCAGCTGAGCGGGCCACTCTCGCTCAGTCGATGATTCCCACCCGCCAGGCGCATTCGTGCAGAGCGGTCAGGCCGCGTTCGGCGAAGCGGGGGTGTCCGCCGAGGGTATCGCGGCGTTCGATCAATTCGAACGCCAGTCCCGGATGCGCATGCAACTCTGCCTCGGGCACGGAAAAAGGCGGGCCGTCCATTTGCGATGGGTCGTACTCGAAAGTCACGAGCAAACCCTGCGCTCTGGATGCGAGCAGGGATCGCAGGTGGTCGAGATAGTCCGTGCGCATATTCGGGGGCAGCGCGACCAGCGCGGCGCGGTCGTAGAACAACTCGAACGGTGCCTCGGGCCGGTAGTCGAAGAAATCGCCTTCGTACAGTACGACGCCATCGGCCTGCCAGCGTTCAAGCCGCCCTGCCTGCAACGATGTCGGCTGCTTTCCCCATTCCTCGTAGAACGCTTGCACGGCTTGCCCGCTGAGTTCAATGCCGACTACCTGGTGGCCACGTCGGGCCAACCAGCGCATGTCCAGGCTTTTGCCGCAAAGCGGCACCAGTACAGCGCCTGAACGTCCCTGTGCGATGGCCGCCCAGTGCCGCTCGAGCGCCCAGTGAATATCAGACCGATGAAACCCGATCTCTCCGCGCTGCCAGCGTTCGTGCCAGAAGTTGCTTTCCATGGGTAAGACTCTAACTCGTCTCGAAGGCTTGCGTCGCAACCCGTAAAGATCGACGGCTCGGATTCATTTCATTTCGATGACGCCTGGTGCAACACATCCGTCATATTCGCGTCACCGACTTGCAACGAAGCGTCTCTACTCTAGCCGGCATTGGTCCCATGCCACATACACGAGTGGAGCGTTCATGCACGTGCGAATTCTACGTCCCGGTCTATTGGTCGGATTGCTGCTGCTGCCCCTGGTTCTTCCCGCGCAGTCGGGTCGCGAGGGCGACAGCCTCGAAGCGCTGGCCGAGGAGCTGGTGCGCATTCGCGGCGAGGTCGAGTCGCTCAATACCGAGCTCAACCGCAAGCAGGAACGGCATCGCAACGAGATGAGCTCGCTGGCCGCCCAGAAGGGTGAGCTGGAAGCCACGCTCAGGCGCGAGCAGTTGCGCGTCGACCAGCTCGAAGAAGACCTCGAGCGCAACCGCGAGCGCGCAGAGCAGGCCGGCATCGCCGGCGAATCCATCGTTCCGGTCGCCGAGGACGCCATCGCGTCGTTGCGCCGGCACATCGAGACTTCGCTGCCGTTCAAGCCGCAGGAGCGCCTTGATGCGCTCGCCGAAATCGAAACCCGGCTCGCTTCGGGCGCGCTGTCGCCGCCGCGCGCCATCAACCGCCTGTGGGGCTTCTACGAGGACGAACTCCGCCTCACGCGCGAGAACGGGCTCTACAGCCAAGTGATCTCGCTCGGCGGCGAGCAGGTGCTGGCCGACGTTGCCCGCCTCGGTACGGTCGCGATGTACTTCAAGACGCGCGACGGCGACTACGGCCAGGCCGAACACAGCGGTGACGGCTGGCGTTTTGCCCGCCTCGACGACCGCACCTCCATCCAGCGCATCGACACACTGTTTGAGTCCCTCAAGAAGCAGATCCGCACCGGCTACTTCGAACTGCCCAACGCGGCCATCCGGCTGGAGTCAGAATCATGAGCGTTCGTGTTTCCCATCTTCTGATCGTACTGGCTTCGGCCTGGCTGGCGCTCCCGGCGCCCGCCCAAGAAGCCGAACCCGACCCCGACCCGGTCGAACAGGCGGCCCAAACCGAGACCGGGTTAAATGAACAAGCCGAGCCGGAGCCGGCAACGGTCGCGGCTCAGGCACCATCACTGGAGCAGGCCTACCAGCGGGAATTTGCCTTCCTGCAGGGTCAAAAGCGCGACCTGCAGCGGCGCATCGACGAATTCGAGCAGGTCAGCGAGGCCGATCGCGAACAGCTGCAGGCCGATATCCGCGCGCTCGAACGGCGGGTGGTCGAGGCGACCAGCCGCGGCGACCGGCTCGATGAGCAGGTGTTCGAATCCGAGCGGTCGGTCGAGACCGCGCGCGACAACGTCAACCTGCTGGCCAACACATTCCTGCAGGCCGAGGCCACGGTCGACGGCTGGGAAGCGCCGACGCTCGAAGGCGACGAGGTACCCGAAGACTCGGACGTCAGCGCGATGTTCGAGGCGGCCCGCTCGGAACTGGAAGACCGGGGCAGCGTGCAGCGCGAAAGCGGCGAATTCTTCCTGGCCGACGGCACGCGTGTCGAAGGTGACATCATCCAGGTCGGGCGAATCGCCAGCTATGGCGTCAGCGAACGGGGCGCGGGCGTGCTCGCGCCGGCGGGCGAGGGCGAACTGAAGCTTTGGAACGAAGAGACTGGCGAGACGGCCCGCGCACTGGCGGCCGGACAGGCGGTTTCGCCGCTGCCGATCTTCATCTATGAAACGCTGAGCGCCGAAGTCGAGCAGAAAGGCACCCAGGGCGTTTTCGAAACCATTTCCGATGGCGGGGTGATCGGCTGGATCATCTTCTTCCTTGGCCTGCTGGCGCTCACGCTCGTCATCCTGCGTTCTGTCTTCCTGGGCCGGGCAGGGGCCTCGACCGGCAAGATCCTCGACGATATTTCCGGTCACGTGCGGCGCGGTGACAAGGAAGCCGCCCTGTCGGTGCTCAAGAAGCGCCAGGGAGCGACCGCGCGCGTGGTGGCCTCGGCGATTCGCAACCTGGATCGCGACCGCGAACACCTCGAGGACATCGTCTCCGAGTCCATCCTGCACGAGAGCGGCCATCTCAACCGTTTCGGCTCGTTCATCATGGTGATCGCCGCCGTGTCGCCGCTGCTGGGCCTGCTCGGCACGGTCACCGGCATGATCTCGACCTTCGACGTGATCACCGAGTTCGGCACCGGCGATCCCAAGCTGCTCTCGGGCGGCATCTCCATTGCACTGGTCACCACCGAGCTGGGGCTGATCGTCGCCATCCCCACGCTGCTGTTCGGCAACCTGCTTTCGGGCTGGGCCGAGCGCATCAAGGACGATATGGAAAAGGCCACGCTGCGCGTGACCAACCAGTATCTCCAGGCGGTAGGTGACGCGGAGCAGGGCAAGGCCTGATGTTCGGCGAACTCGCCAACGACTTCCGCTTCTACTTCGAGGTAGGCGGCTACGTCATGCCGCCGCTCGTGCTGGCGACGGTGGTGCTGTGGTTTGCCATCGGCTACCGCTTCGCCGCGCTCAAGCGCGGCAACATCCGCACGGTGCGCCGCATCCTTCAGAAACATCCCGAAGGATTCGAGCGCGCGCCGCGCGGCGTGATCGAGAAAGCCATCCAGGACGGTACGGCCATCGCTCGCGCCCATCACGGCGATCTCAGGCGCCTGCTCGACGACGCCTTCTGGCCGCTCCAGCGCGACGTGGCGCGCTTTCACACGCTGATTATGACGATCGTTGCGGTCGCGCCACTGATGGGGCTGCTCGGCACCGTGGTTGGCATGATCGAGACCTTCGATTCACTTGGCGACATGTCGCTGTTCGCCCAGTCGGGCGGTATTGCCGGCGGCATTTCCCAGGCGCTTTTCACCACCCAGATGGGGCTGGCCGTGGCCATTCCCGGCCTGATCGTCGGCGGCATGCTCGAAAAGCGCGCCGCGGTGATTCGGCTCGAACTGGCCCAGGTCAAGGACATTCTCTGCGCAAGAGTGCAGCAAGGTAGCCCGGCATGAGATTTCGCGAACGCGTCAACACCGAACAGACCGTCGATATTTCACCGCTGATCGACATGGTCTTCATCCTGCTCATCTTCTTCATGGTCTCGACGACCTTCGTCAAGGACATGAAGCTCGATCTCGAGCGTCCCAGCGCTTCGACGTCTGAACAAGCCTCGACCAAGGCCATACGTCTCTACATCGACAACAGCGGCGACACCTTCCTGGACGGGCAGCCGATCCGGGTCTGGATTATCCAGAGCAAGCTGCGCGACATGTTGCAGGGCGCGGCATCGCAATCGGTCCTGGTCGTGACCGATAACAACGTGCCCGCCCAAAAGCTGGTGGAAGTGGTCGACCAGGCGCGCCGCGCCGGCGCCGCTGATGTCGGCGTGGCGACGGTCAACGAGGCCGGCGCCGGATGAATCATTCATGCAAGAGCCACGAGGAGGACGACGCATGACTTCGGAAATCAGAAAACTGTCTTACGGCCTGGCGTTCATGCTGGCCGGTTCGGTTCTGATCATCGGCACGTTGCTGGTGATCAATCGTCTGGCCAAGGGTCCGGAATCTCAGGAAGCGACTCGACAGACCAGCTTCCAGGTCGAGCGCAAGCCCGAGCCGCCGCCGAAAAAGGTGGTCAAGCAAGAGCGGCCCGAGCCGAAACGCTCGCGCAACATCGACGCACCCATGGTCGATCTGGATACGTCGCTTTCGGGTATCGATATGGGCATCCCGAGTATGAGCGCCGACGACCTGGGTGGTCTGCGCGACAAATTGCTGGGCGACACGCAAGACGTCATCATGACCGACGATTCGGTCGACCAGCCGCCGCGCGCCACCCGACAAACGCCGCTGGAATTTCCGTCCTTGGCGCGCAAGCAGGGCGTCGAGGGCTATGTCGTGCTGTCGCTGCTGATCAGCGCCGCCGGCGAGATCGAGAAAGTCCAGGTGCTGGAATCGAGTCCGGCGGGGCTGTTCGAGGAGTCCGCCGTACAAGGGATCAGGGACTGGCGCTTCGAGCCAGCCCAGTACCAGGGCCGCAACGTGCGCGTCTGGGCCAAGCAGCGCATCCGCTTTGACCTGAGCTGATCGCGAGCAGGAGCCCCGCCCATCATGCGTACGTTTCTGATCACGCTGGTCCTGATGTTGGCCGCGCCGCTGGCTGCGCAGGACGCCCCGGAGCAGACGCCGGAAGACGACCTCGATCGCCTGTCGCTCGCCTCGCTGCTGATCGGCGACGGTAACTACGCACGCGCTCGCGGCGTGCTGGCCGCCGTCGATCAGGACGACCCCGAACTCGATGCGGTGCGCTACCACAGCCTCGACGGCCTGGTCGCGCTCAACCTCGATGAGCTGCCCCGCGCCGAATCGGCCTTCGAGCGGGCGCTCGAAGCCGGGCGAGAATCCGAACAAGATCCGGCAGACGTTATCTGGCTCTACCTGGCGCAGGCGCGTTTCGGCCAGGAAGACTACGCCGGCACGCTCGAAGCCCTCGACGGGGCGGACACCAAGACCACCGAACTGCCATCGGTGTACCTGATGCGGGCGCAGTCGCACTGGCAGATGGGCAGTTATCAGGCCGCCTGGCGCGTACTCGCGAAAGGCGCCGGCCGCTTTCCGGATCGCGCCGGTGAATTCACCCGGCAGCAGGTGTTCCTGCTGGTCGAGCAGGGGCTCTATCAGGAAGCCGCGCGGATCGGGCAGCGCTTCATGGCGGCCGGGGAAGCGACGGTGGACGACGCCGTGGCCATCGGCAACGCCT
The DNA here is from genome assembly GCA_034520805.1 of Lysobacterales bacterium. Taxonomy (GTDB): domain Bacteria; phylum Pseudomonadota; class Gammaproteobacteria; order Xanthomonadales; family Wenzhouxiangellaceae; genus Wenzhouxiangella. The sequence continues at coordinate 141,375 of JAXHNG010000005.1, forward strand.
TGCGCGAAGCCGGCGAACTCGACAAGGCGCTGCGCATTCTCGAGGCCGCCCGCCTGGAAGACGGCAACAACGTGCGTTTGTCTCGCGTGCTGGCGCGAACCTGGCTCGACCGCGAACAGTTCCTGCCCGCCGCCGACATCCTCAACCAGGCCGCCCGGATCGACCCCGAACTACTGGTCGAAGCCGCGGAGCTCTACCGTCGCGCCGGCTGGCTGATGCAGGCGCTCACCCTCAACGCTCGCGTCATCGACCAGCCGAAGAAGCTCAAGCAGCGCATGGCGATCCTGATCGAGCTCGGCCGCTTCGACCAGGCCGCCAACATGGCGTCCGACCTGGTGCGTACCGGCCTGCTCGACAACGAGGACATTCGCTATGCGCTGGCCTACGCGCTGTTCAAGACCGGCCGCTTCGAGCGCGCCGAACATCACCTCAGCGAGCTGACGCGAAGCGACCTGTTCCGCAAGGCCAATGAACTGAGACGAGCAATGGAACAGTGCGGCGACGAGCCGTGGCTGTGCATCTGAACCACGCATGGACCCGAGGAATTCCACGATGAAGCTGCCTGTGAGGCGACTGATGGCTGCCTGCCTTTCCGTGCTGCTGCTCGTGCTTGCCGCGCCGGCAACCGCCCAGGACGATTCGGCCGCCGACATCAGCGTCCTGGTCTTCGAGCAGGGGCGCCCGCTTTCGGGTGTGCGCGTCGAAATCGGCGAGCAGTCCGGGCTGACCAATGCCGACGGCACCTGGCGTGCAAGCGTCGCGCCGGGCGACAAGCGCCTGGCCGTCTACCAGCACGCGCTGGCGCTGGCTTTCCTGCCCGTGCGCGTCCACGCCGGCGAGGTGGCGCAGTACATCATCACCCTGACCGGCGAAGATCGCCGGGCTATGGTCAGTATCGAGAGTTCACACGCCGACGGCCGTGAGCCCCTGCCGCAGGCCAGTCAGGAAGTGGCGGCCGCCGAGGGCCGCGGCGCGCTCGTCGGCCGGGTCGTGTCCACCGAAGACGGCGCGCCGGTCGCGGGGGCGCGCATCTTCGTCAGCGGAACACCCGTGGAAGCCCGCACCGACGAAGAAGGCCGCTTCAACGTGGAAGTGCCGGTCGGCGAGTACGCGGTTTCCGTGCTGCACAGCGAGTTCGCCACGCGCACCGTCGACGGCGTGCAAATCGAACGCGACGGCGAGACCCGGCGCGATTTCGAGCTGCCACCGGCTGGACTGGAGCTGGCCGAGTACGTCGTCGTCGAGCCGTATATAGAGGGATCGTTATCGTCGGTGATGGCGTCCCGTCGCGAGTCGACCTCGGTCACCGACGTGCTCAGCGCTGAGCAGATTTCACGTGCCGGCGATTCGGATGCTGGTGCCGCCCTGAAGCGAGTCACTGGGCTGACCCTGGTCGATGGATCTTTCATCTACGTTCGTGGCCTGGGCGAGCGCTATTCCAGCGTGCTTCTGAACGGTTCCAGACTGCCCAGCCCCGATCCGACGCGCCGGGTGCTGCCGATGGATCTGTTCCCGACCGATATTATCAGCCAGATCGTGGTACGGAAATCTTCGGATTCGTCAATGCCTGGTGAGTTCGGCGGCGGTGCGGTCCAGGTTTCGACCGTTGGCTTCCCTGAGGATTTCTTTTTCGAGCTTTCCCTGGGCACGGCTTACAATTCTGAGAGTACCGGTCAAACGGGTTTGACGACACCGGGTGGCGACAGGGATTTCACCGGCTTTGACGACGGCAGCCGCGATGTGCCCCCGCTTCTGGCCGATGCCACTGCAGACGGCGAGTTTCTTCGCCAGTCCTCGCTGGTCAATCCGGACGGGCTGACCAACGAGCAGATCGAGCAAATCGGCGAACAGGTTGCGGCGGAGTCGTTCTACGGGACTCAGCCCAAGTCGTTGCCAGCCGATCGCAGCTTCTCACTTGCAACCGGCAATTCATTCGCGCTCAACGACTGGACGCGTGCCGGTGCCGTTGCCGCCGTGCAATACGGCGATAAGTGGCGTTTCCGGGACGAAGAGCGGCGGACATTCCGGGCCAGCGACGCCGGGTTGCAGATCGGCAACGATACGCGGGTGCAACGCACACTGCGCAGTATTGATTTCAGTGCCTTTATCAACGCGGGTATCGAGTTTTCAGACTGGACTACCCTTAGCGCCAACACCATGCTGCTGCGCCAAAGCGAAGACGAGGTGAGGTTTACCGAAGGGACTCAGGATTCACAGTTCCTGCGCCGGTTCAAGGTTGAGTGGACTGAAAACGAGTTGATGGCCACGCAGTTGATGGGACAGCACCAGGCGCCTGTTCTTGATACCCAGGTTGAATGGCAATACACGACAGGGAACGCCTCGCGCGAAGACCCCAATCGTCGCGAGTGGCGACGCGATCAGAATGCCAACGGCGAATTCCAGTTCTCTCGACGGGCTGACAGCAACTCGCAGTCCTGGTTCGACCTGGAAGATGACTTGAGCGACTGGTCCGTCCAGGCCGAGCAACCGGTCGAAATTGGGCCGCTAAGCGTGATTGGCCGGGGCGGCCTGGGAAGCACCGAGCGCGACCGCATTGCCGATGAGCGCACTTTCTCGTTTGATGGTCTGCTTCCCGGTGACGAATTGCTTGACGACCAGAACGCGATCTTCAATCCGGTCAACATCGGGCCAACCGGCCTCAGGCTGGCCGAGATTACGCAGGCGACCGATAATTACACAGCCGAGCAGCAATTGGATAGCTGGCATGCACAACTTGAATTCGACCTCTTCGAGCGCTTGAATCTGGTCGGTGGCATAAGACACGAAAACAACTTCCAGCGCGTCGAGACAAACAATGTCAGCAACCCGCTTGCGCCGCCGGTCATCAGCGAGCTGGATGGGGAGGATGATCTGCTATCCGGTTCGTTGACGCTAAAGCCGCTTGAGGATGTGCAGTTGCGTTTTGCCTATTCCGAAACTCTGGCGCGGCCGGATTTTCGCGAGATCTCGCCGGCTCAGTTTGTCGATCCGGTCCTCGATTTGACTACTGTCGGCAATCCGGATCTCAAGATTTCAAAGCTTGAAAACTTCGACGGTCGAGTTGAGTACTTTTTCGACGAAACCGACGGGATCTCGTTTAGCTACTTCACCAAAGACATCACCAATCCGATCGAGCGCGTCGTCTCTTCAGGCGGATCCGGATTGACTGTCACCATTCAGAATGCGTTGGCTGCGGAAATCAAAGGGTGGGAGGTCGAGTTCTATCGGAAGCTCGGATTCGTCAATTCCTGGTCGTGGCTGGATCGTGCTTCGCTGGGCTGGCTGCGAAATATCGGATTGGAGAACTTCTATGTTTCCGCCAACTATGCCGATATCACTACGAGTATAAAGATTGATCCTCAGACCTCGAACGCCACAAATGAAAACCGGCCGCTGCAGGGCGCTTCACCGTGGACCGTAAACGCACAGATCGGGTATACCAGTCCCGGTGAAGCGCTCGAATTCACCGCTTTGTACAACAGTTTTGGGGAACGCATTATCCAGGCCGGCACGCAGGGGCAGCAAGATATATTCGAGCAGCCTTTCGATAGTCTTGACTTCGTTGCGCGCTACCGGTTTCGCGACCATTGGACGCTGAAGCTCGAGCTCAATAATTTGCTCGACTCGCCGGTGGAGTGGACCCAGGGCGAGAAAGTAACGCGTCGCTATAAAGTAGGCCGTGACATCAGCCTCGGGTTGGATTTGTCATTCTGATCATGAAACTGAAATATCTGCGTCAGTTTATTGTCATCGACGCGTTCTAAGCTTTATTGCGAGTGCATTGCCGACCGGTAGTGCCCGCCTTTGAGTGCGTACTTTTGGAGGAACTCATGTACAACCCTGTAAAAACCCTTTCATACGGAATTGCGGCTGCGGCCCTTCTTTCCGTATCTACCGCGGATGCCGCTTTCAAGTGGTCTGAAGCGATGGATGCCAACTATTTCAGCCCGAGCGAGAGCGGGCGTGGCATTTCCATCGACTACGTTCCCAACGATGACGGCAGCGGACTTCTGTTCGGCGCAGTCTTCTCCTTCGAGGATTCTGGTGACAACGCCTGGATCACATTTTCCGGTCAGGTTCTGGAGCACCAGTTCGAAGCCGAGACCGATATTTTCCTGACCACTGGCGGCTCGTTTGGTTTTCCGTTCCCCGGGGTAAGCAACACCCAGATCGGTACGGCCACCGTCACGGCCAATAGCTGCACGAGCATCACGGTTGCGTTCGATTTCAATGAAGGTATTGATCTGGATGTCTCGGACGTCACGCTCGAAGACCTGCAACCTGCCGTTACCAATCCGCAGTGCGCCTACACCGAGGAATTCGACGGCTGCCCGAGCTTCGCAACCGAAATAGGGACCCTTGACCGTGCCTGCCTGCTGAATGGAAAGTACGAAAACCAGGACTTGCTCTTGACCAACGACACGACCTGGGTCTTCTCCGGCCTCGTGGAGATTGGCGGCTCGGATCCTGCGGGCGGCAGTGACAACGTCAATCCTTCCACGATCACCATCGAGCCCGGCACGGTTCTGATCGGCGCCGGCGAGTCTGCCGACTTCCTGTATGTCAATCCGGGCTCCAAGATCTTTGCCGAAGGTACGCCCTCGGCGCCGATTGTGTGGACTTCGCCGTTCGACGGTTTCCGGCCAGGTGAGTTTCCGGATGCCGGGGACGTAGGCGGCGTTGTGCTTGCCGGCAACGCGCAGTGTAATGCCGTGGCCCAGGGCAATCGCTGCCAGTCTGAATTCCGCACCGACTTGCTCTACGGTCGAGGCGAGGACCCGCTCAACAACGAAAGCAGCGGCGTGATCCGCTATTTCCAGGTTCGCTACGCCGGCATCGAATTCGTTCAGGATCGCGAGGTCAACGCCTTTACGTTCCAGGGTGTGGGTCGTGGAACCGTTGTCGATCACATTCAGGCTCACCGCGGCGCAGACGACGGAGTCGAGTTCTTCGGCGGCACAGTCAATGTCAAGTACGCAGTGTTTTCATCCGGCGAGGATGATGGTATCGACTGGGATACCGGTTGGGCTGGAAAGCTGCAGTATGGTCTCGTGACCTACAACGGCGCCTTCGGCGGCGATCACGGCATCGAGGGGGCCGGCAATCCGGACAACTTCGACGCTCAGCCGCGTACTCAGCCGGTGTTGTCCAATATCACGTTCATCGGTGATGCTTCCGATGCGGAAAATGGCTCCGGCATTCGCATCAAGGAAGGCTCCGCCGGCCAGGTATGGAACTCGGTCGTGACCGGGTTCAACAATGCCTGCCTGGAGTTCCAGGACCTTCCGACCTACACTGCAGCCGGTACCCCCGCTGCCCCGTCGGGCATCACCGCATTCGCCGGTACCTTGCTGAGCAGCGGCGGCTGCCCGGTTGTGTTCAAGGACGAAGACGGCGCGCCGTACTCGGTCGAGGACTTTTTCTCGTCGAGCGCGTTCCCGGGCAACGCCGTGGTCGGCAACCTGATGCTCGACGGTTTCCAGCCGATGCCGGGTTCGCCGGCGCTGGGCAACGGCGTTCAGGTATTCGATCTTGGTGACGGCGAGACAGAAGAATTCTTCGACACGACCCCCTATAGCGGCGCGTTCAACGGCAGCAGTGACTGGACCCAGGGCTGGACGATCGATATCTTCGGCGAGGCCGCCGCGTCGATCGGTCAGTGACACTCACGAATTATTAGTTCCAGACAGACCCATTGCAGCATTCGGGCCCCGCTTCGGCGGGGCCTTTTTTTTAATCGTTTGCTACCGGAAAGCGGCGAAGCCGTCTCGGGCGTGCTACCAGCACTAACGCCTGTTCTCCGTTTTTGATCCGGCTGTTCCGGATTCAGCCTAACCGGAAGCAGTCGATTCGACAGTCTCGAATCAGCCCGGGATGTTGTTTGGCCCGAAAGCATCGGGCAGCAGTTCATCCAGCGTGTGTGAACGCGTGATTCTTCCAGCGTTGTCAACCGCCTCAATCAAAGTCGCGTCATCTCCGAATTCCCGCAGTCGCTGTCGGCAGTCACCGCAGGGGGTACAGGGGCGATCGTCAGGACCCAGCACCCATACTCGCCGAACTCGGAGCGACTCGGCGGCGCCGAGGCTGATCATCACCGAAATGGCCGAGGCCTCGGCGCAAACACTCTTGTAGTGCGCGACCTCGACGTTGGTGCCGCCGAAGCGCTGCCCGGCGTCCGTTTCGACGACCGCGGCGACCGGGTGACGGGAATAGGGCGCATAGGCGCTGTCGCGCAGGCGGCGCAACTCTTCGAGCAGGCTTGGTTCAATACGTTCGGTCATGGCGCTGGATCTCCGCTCCGGTATTCATCGGTCAAAAAGCTGACGCCGTCCTCGAAGGGTGCCAGGCCGAAGAACGCGGCCAGGCTCTGGCCGATATCGCCGAAGCTTTCCCTCGCGCCGAGCGAGCCGGGTGCGAGCCCGCGGCCAAGCACCAGCACCGGCACGTGCTCTCGGGTGTGGTCGCTACCGGACCAGCTGGGGTCGCAGCCGTGGTCCGCGGTCAGGATAAGAAGGTCATCTTCTGCAAGCTTTTCAATGATAAGAGGCAGTTTCTTGTCAAACTGCTCGAGGGCCTGTGCGTAGCCCGCCGGGTCGCGCCGGTGGCCGTAGACCATGTCAAAATCGACCAGGTTGGTCATCACCAGGCTGCGCTCGCCGGCTGCGTCCATGGCCTCGAGCGTGGCGTCGATCAGGGCCGCATTGCCGTCGGCCTTGATGGACCGGCTGATGCCGCGATGGGCGAAGATATCGGCGATCTTGCCGATGGCGATCACCTCGCCGCCGTCGTCGAGCAGTCTCTCGAGGATCGTGGGGGCCGGGGGCGGTACGCTGTAGTCGCGGCGATTGCCGGTGCGCTTGAAATCGCCCGCATGGTTACCGACAAAGGGGCGAGCGATGACGCGGCCGATGGGATGGTCGCCGCAATAGTCGTCGAGCAATTCGCGGGCGATTTCGCACAAGCGATCAAGCCGCTTGAGACCGAAGAACTGTTCGTGTACCGCGATCTGGAAGACCGAATCGGCCGAGGTGTAGACGATGGGCTTGCCGGTCTCGATGTGCTCGACGCCCAGGCGGGCGATGATTTCCGTACCCGAGGCGTGGCAGTTGCCGAGTACGCCGGGCAGTTCCGCACGGCGGATCAGCTCGTCGAGAAATGCTTTCGGAAAGCTGTCTTCCCGGGCGCGGAAGTAGCCCCATTCGAAGCGCACCGGCACACCGGTCATTTCCCAGTGGCCCGAGGGCGTGTCCTTGCCGCTGGAGACCTCCTTCGCGTAGCCCCAGCTGCCGTCAACATGGTCGGGCAGGGTAACGCCAGCCGCCGCCGAACCGGTGCTGGCCCGGTGCGCATGGAAAAGTCCGAGCCGCGCCAGGTTGGGCAAGGCCAGGGGGGCTCCCTCCCTCAAGCGGTGCTCGGCGATGTGTCCCAGCGTGTCGGCGCCGGCGTCGCCGAATTGCCCGGCGTCGGCCGCGGCGCCGATGCCGAAGGAATCGAGGACGATGACCAGGGCTCGCGACATGTCAGTTCTCTCCGGGTATCAGTCTGTCCGATATCAATAGCGGTCGTTTCGGCCGCTGCTCACCGATGCAGCAGGCCGCGCGGATCGCCATCGCAGCGCGCTTGGCCGCTTCGGCGCTTCGCGCATGGATTCGCGCCAGCGGCCGGTCCGAGGTGACGCGGTCGCCCAGCTGGACCAGCCCGGTCAATCCGACCGCCGGGTCGATCCGGTCGTCGGCCCGCCGGCGCCCGCCGCCGAGGTCGACGACGGCCAGGCCGAGCGCGCGCACGTCGATCGATTCAACGAAACCGTCGCCATCGGCGTATACGTCTTCGACAACGGGTGCCGATGGAAGGTGTCGTTCGGGGTGCTCGATCAGGTCGCTCGGCCCGCCCAGGGCCGCGACCATGGCAGCGAAGCGCTCCGCAGCACGGCCGCTTTCTAGGGCGGCGTCTACCTGCGCTCGGGCAGCGTCGCGATCGTCCGCCAGCCGGCCGGCCACGAGCATTTCGAGCGCCAGCTCCCGGCTGAGCGTCAGCAGCGAGTCCCGCCGCGCTCGCCCGCGCAGGCAATCGATGACCTCGGCGATCTCCAGCGCGTTGCCGGCGCTGTCGGCCAGCGGCTGGCTCATGTCGCTGAGCAACACGTGGGTCGCCACGCCGGCGCGCGTACCCACTTCGCTCAAGCGGCGCGCAAGATGACGGGCGCGGGCGGGATCGGTCATGACCGCGCCGTTGCCGGTCTTGACGTCGAGCACCAGCGCATCGAGGCCCTCCGCCAGTTTCTTCGACAGGATGGAAGCGACGATCAACGGCGTCGATTCGACCGTGGCCGTGACGTCCCTCACGGCGTAGAAGCGGCGATCCGCGGGCGCCAGCTCCGGCGTCTGCCCGATGATCGCGCATCCGATTTCGCGAACGATCTGCTGGAAGCGCGCGGGTGAAGGCGAAACCTCGTAGCCCGGAATGGCTGCCAGCTTGTCGACCGTGCCGCCGGTATGCCCCAGGCCGCGCCCGGCAATCATCGGCACGAAGCCGCCGCAGGCGGCAACGATGGGCGCGACCAGCAGCGAGGTAACGTCGCCGATGCCGCCGGTGGAATGCTTGTCGAGCACGGGCCCGGGCAGGGCGTCGTCGTGCCAGCGCATGACCGTGCCGGAATCGCGCATGGCCGAGGTCAGCAGCGCACATTCGTTGTCCTGCATGCCCTGGAGATAAACCGCCATGGCGAAGGCGCCGAGCTGTTCGTCACCGACCGTGCCGTCGGTAATGCCGCTGACCAGTTCGGCAATGGCCGCGCTGTCGAGCGTTTCGCCGTCACGCTTGCGCCGGAGGATGTCGGTGACGGCCATCAGTAGGCGTCCCTGCCGCGCCCGGCGTTCGGCCCGTCGCTGAGCGTGGCCAGCAGATCGTCGAGCAGGCCCGAGGCGCCGAAGCGGAAATGCCTTGCTGTAATCCAGTCGGCACCCATGATCTCGGCGGCAAGTTCGAGGTAGGCCTGCGCCTGCGCGGTATCCCGAATGCCGCCGGAGACCTTGCAGCCGACATCGGCCCCGCTGTCGCGGATGGTCTCGAGCAGGATGCGCGCAGCTTCCGGCGTGGCATTGATTGCCACCTTGCCGGTCGAGGTCTTGAGAAAATCGGCGCCCGCTTCGATCGCGATCCGGCCGGCCCGCTCGATGTGCCGGGGTGACTGCAGGCAGCCGGTCTCGAGGATGACCTTGAGTACCCGCTCGGTGCAGGCTTCGCGGCAGGCGCTTACCAGCGTTCGCCCGGCCTGATCGTCGCCTGCCATGAAACGCCGCCAGGGAAAGACCACGTCGACTTCGTCGGCGCCGAGCGCGAGCGCCTCGCGTACCTCCGCGGCTGCCTGCCCGGGATCGGCATCGCCGGCCGGGAAATTGGCCACGGTGGCCAGGCGAACGGATCCCTCGAGGCCGAGTTCCCGAAGCGTCTTCCTGGCCGTGGCCAGCCACTCGGCGTGGATGCAGATTGCGGCGGGTGGGCCGAAGGGGGTCGCTGCGCGTCGGCACAGGGATATGATCGCCGACGCCTCGTCGTCAGCCTCCAGCCGCGTCAGGTCCATCAGCCCCAGGGCCAGGCGCGCGGCCGCTTCCGGTTCAATCATCGACTGCATGTGCGTTGCTGCTGAATCTTTTCATGTGCAGAGGATACCGGAGGAACCCCGACGGCTCGGCGAGATTTCGCACGATCAGAAGGCCGGCATGTGCAGCCTTGACGGCAAGCGCTCGGGTTCGACCGATTCGGCCAGGGCGGTAGCCACCGCGCGCAGGGCAGTCAGGCGCGCGTGGCGCTTTTCATTGGCCGCGATCACCGTCCAGGGCGACCCGGGTGTGTCGGTTTTCTCCAGCATCTCTTCGGCCGCTTCGATGTAATCGTCCCAACGCGCCCGGTTGCGCCAGTCCTCGTCGGACATCTTCCAGGCCTTGAACGGATCGGCCAGGCGGCGCTCGAAGCGCTCGAGCTGCTCGTCGGGACCGATCTGGAACCACAGCGAGCGCACGACGACGCCGTCGTCGACCAGCATGCGCTCGAAATCGTTGATTTCGCGGTAGGCGCGCTGCCATTGTGCTTTGGACGCGAGGCCTTCGACGCGCTCGACCAGCACCCGCCCGTACCAGGAGCGGTCGAAAATCACCAGTTCGCCCGGCGCGGGAATCCGCGTCCAGAAGCGATAGAGATAATGCTTGTCCTGCTCCCAGGGTTCCGGGGCACCGATCCGGTAGACCTTGTATCCGCGTGGATCGAGGCGCGACACCATGCGCCGGATCGCGCCGCCCTTGCCCGCGGCATCCATGCCCTCGATGTTGACCACCATCCGGGTACCGGCACGCAGCACGGTCTGCTGCAGGGTGAGCAGGTCGTACTGCCACTGCCGGAGCAAGGTCTTGTAGTGATCGCGTTCGATCGCGACGCTGGGTTCGAGGCTGTTCAGTCGAGACATACTGCTTTCCGCTATGGCCATTCCTTTCGGAAGCATAGCAGGGCAGGGTGGAGTCAGCGCCATTCGTCGCCCAGGTGGATGCCGAATTTCGGCAGCACGTATCGGTGCAGCACCATGAGCATGACCGTTACGACGGCGCCGCCCACGTCGTGCATCAGCTCGGGCGCAAGCACCAGAACCAGCGCTAGGGTCAACATGATGACGCCGCCGAAAAAGTCTGCGTGGAGCGAAGGCCCGGGCTTCTGATTCAGGTCAAAAAATGCCCATATAATGCACAGTTACACTGGCCTGAATAAAGGGTTCGCGGGAAACGGCGTATGAGTGCAGAGATGGAGCCAACGCTAGTGGAACAGGCCCGAAATACGGGCTTGCTGGATGCATTGCTGGACGTTTCCGGGCTCCTTGTCGTGGTGCTCGACGATAAAGGGAGAATCCAGCTGTTCAACCGCGCCTGCGAGGAATTGACCGGCTTCATGGCCGATGATCTGCTAGGTGAGCCTATCTGGTCCAAACTGATCCCCGAAGACGAACTGCCGGATGTCAGGCAGGTTCACGGGAGGCTTCGCGAGAAGAGGGAATCCACGAACACCTACGTCAATCACTGGCTGACAAGAGGCGGCAAGAAGCGTCTGATCCAGTGGCGGAACACCTCGCTGCGGGATGAGGAAGGCCGTGTACTGGGCTTCGTCGGAACGGGCATTGATGTGACCGAGCAGAAGCGGGCCCTGAAGGCGCAATGGCACTGGGAGCACGAGCGCCATTACCTGCTCGACGCACTGCCGATGCTGATTGCTCATGTGGGATCCGATTTCCGCGTGCGGCTTGCCAACGAAGGTTATCGTCAGTGGTTCGGCGTAAATCCCGCCGACATGGTCGGTGAGCCTATCGCCGACGTTATCGGCGAATCCGCCTTCGGGGTTCTCGAACCGTATTTCCGATCTGCGCTATCGGGACAGCGTGCGGTTTATCACGGCAGGCTGAAATATCGCTTTGGCCCGACCCGCTTTATTCACGGCAGCTACATTCCCGCTTTCGACGAGGATGAGCGAACCGACGGTTTCTACATCGTGTCGGTCGACCTGAGCGAGCAGCAGCGCCTGCGCGAGACGCTCGACGAGGAGCGCGCCCGCGCCCGTCAGGAAGCCCAGGCCCACCTGCTGGAGCTTTCGCATGCCACCCGCGTCGCGGCCCTGGGCGAGGTTACGTCCGGACTGGCGCACGAGATCAGCCAGCCGCTGACAGCTATTTCGGCCTCGGCCGAAGCCTGCCTGATGCGCCTGGATGCCGATCCCGATTCGGGACAAGCCCTGCGTCCAGCGCTGGAGAAAATCGCTACCCAGGGGCAGCGGGCGCGGCAGATCGTCGACCAGCTCAGGGCTTTCCTGCGCAAGGAGCAAGAGGACAGCCGTGTCTTGTGCGCTCCGGAAGAACTGGTCGATCACGTGCTGTTGCTGCTCGAACCGGAACTCGATGCGGCCGGGATCGAGGTCGTGAAGGAAGTGGCGCCGGGATTAACCCGGCTCCGGGTCAACCGGGTCCAGATGGAACAGGTGCTGTTCAACCTGGTGCGCAATGCAATCGACGCACTGAAGGATTGGGACGGCGAGCGCCGGATTCACATCCTGTGCGCCCACGGTTCGAATGAAGACGAGTGTTGTTTCGAGGTATCGGATTCCGGCCCCGGTCTGGCGGAGTCGTACATGCCTCGGCTGTTCCATCCCTTCTACACGACCAAGCGCGAAGGGTTGGGGCAGGGGCTGTCCATCTGCCGCTCAATTGTCGAGCGACACGACGGCAAAATCCGCGGTGAAAACCATCCGCAGGGCGGCGCCGTGTTCAGCTTCACACTGCCGATCGGAGGGTCGGGCGATGAATGACGTTCGCGAGAGCAAGGGAACGGTCCTTATCGTCGACGATGACGGTCCGGTCCAGGAATCTCTCACGATGCTGCTCGATGCCGCCGGGTATGCCACTTGCTGCCACGACAGCGGCGAAGACCTGCTTCGCAATGAGCCGCCGGAAGGTCCGGCCTGTCTCGTGCTGGACCTGAACATGCCCGGCATGAGCGGGATCGAGATTCAGCGCCGGCTGCTCGAGTCGGGCTGGAATATTCCGATCGTGTTTCTCACCGGCCACGGCGACGTACCAGCCGCGGTCGAGGCACTGCAGAACGGCGCCGTTGACTTTATCGAGAAGAGCCGAATGGAGCCGGCCGATTTGCTGGCCAGTATCGAGGTGTGCGTAAGCGAACATCGTCGTCGCATGGTCGAGCGAGAGGCGAGCGAAAGCGAACAACGCCGGATAGATCGCCTGACCGCAAGGGAATTTCAGGTCGCCCGCCTGGCATCGGCGGGAAAGACCAACGGCGTGATTGGCATGGAGTTGAGCATCAGTGAACGGACGGTCGAGATCCACCGGGGCCGGGCCATGAAAAAGCTCGGCCTGCGAACCGCTGCCGAACTGGCTCGCCTCGAGCCCATCTTAGATCATGTGGCCTCAGGCGGTTAGTGTTGTTCTCTAATTGCAATTTCATTGATCATCATCAGTAACGCGCAAAGAGCTTCATGCTCCAATTGAGCCTCATTCCTGCTGGTTTGTGTAGCCTCCCAGGAATTCAATATGAGCATTCAGCGCGCGCAGCCCTTGATTCACGTAATCGACGACGACGAAGCCGTATCCAGCAGTCTTGTCCTGTTGGGAGACGCCAAGGGCTGGCAAGTCGAAACCTTCTCCAGTGCCGATGATTACCTGGCGGCATTTCCATTTGCGGAAAGACCGCCGGACTGCCGGGTAGTCGACCTGCAAATGCCCGGGATGAACGGGGCCGAACTACTGGAAGCCTTGCAGGCGGCCGAAGGATACAGCCATACCATCGTGCTGACCGCCTGGCCGGAAAGCGACCTGGCCCATCGAGCGCTCAAGGCCGGCGCCAGTCGGATCATCACCAAGCCTTTCCTACCCCGCGAATGGATCCACGCCGTCGAGCAATCCCTACTGACTGCATAAGGGAGTCCCCTTATTGGGAAGTGCGTCACAATCCGCTAGATTCATAGACCTGAGGTGCTTGTTGGCTAAACCATCCGGGTAAATCCCGGGAGGGAGCAAGAATGAGTCAGGGTCTGCGATCTTTGCAGGGGGACGCACGAACGGCCTCGGAACGGCCGGTTCCCTGGCCTGGTCGAGTTCGGCAATGTATTGCGCGGCGCCGGATTCTTCAGGCCGGCGAACACCTTTTCCAGATCGGGGAGGTGGGCCGTGAGGCCTTCGTCATCCGGTCCGGTCATCTCAAGAGCTATCGGATCCACCGCGATGGCGAGGAGCAGATTCTCGGCATGCATGGCCCCGGCGACATGCTGAGATGCGAAGCGTTGATCGACAAGCCGGCGAACTGCAGTGCCATCGCCCTCGAGATTGCCAGCATCGAAGTGGTCGACCTGTCTCACCAAACCCAGCAGTCAGGCGCCAGTTCAGAGGGCATGGTCAGCCTCGTTGAGGGGATGTATCGTGAACTGCAGCGCTGTACCCGGCTGCTTTACATGGATCGCCATCCGGCGGATCGCCGCCTGGCGGAATTCATTCTAGATTTCTCGCGCGAAGAACAGCAGCGGGGCAGACGTCCGCTCGACCTGATGCTGCCCTTCAACCGTCGCGACCTGGCGCGCTATCTGGGCCTGGCGCCGGAGACGCTTTCGCGAACGTTCACTCGCTTCCAGGAACAGTGTGTTCTCTCGGTCGACAATCGCGAGATACGCGTTCTGGACTATTCGGCCTTGCAGTCTGCAGCCGGCGGATCCCAGGAGGCTTAAATGGACGGCGGCAACGAGAACGCGGACTGGATCGAATCGATTCCGACGCTCCAGGTCAATCCGGATGACGTATGCCAGCTCGCCCAGCTGGCCCGTGATTTCCATGCGCAGGACTCCGTGATCATTGATCAAGAGCCCGAAAGCCTGACCGACGATCTGGTCTTTGATGCGATGGAGCGTCACGGCAAAAATCCGATCGTTGCCGAGTTTCGTAATATCATCGCCGACCTTGATCGCGGCCAGCAGGTACAGGTCGTGGCCCTGATGTGGATCGGCCGCGGCGACTACGATCTCGGCGAATGGGATCGCGCAAAGATGGATGCCGACCAACAGAAAACCGACTATACGGCCGACTACATGCTGGCGCACCCGCTACTGGCGGACTATCTCGAAGAGGGACTCGAGGTCCTGGGCTACCACTGCGACTAAGCTGCACGCCAAAGCATTGATGGCAATCATCAGGGCAAGGCGAGGCAACGCCGCGCGTGTTATCGAGTATCGCCTAATCGCATCGCGGGCAGGGCATCCTCTCTTGGCAACCGAGCTCCAGCATCGTGAATTCCACGGGATTGCCGAGGTGTATCGAGCCGGTCACCGACGGATCGGTGGCCTTATCCACTCGCTTATAGTCAAAGATACTCGGGCAGCTGCTCGCGTATGGCCGCGGCGTCCAGCCTCGAGACGTTCTTCGCTGTCTCGCTCCGCATCAGATCGTGCGTCTCGTCATCGAGGCAGTTGCGAAGCTGTCCAAGAAAGCGCGGCGCGGCAAGGACATGGAGACGAGACACGCTTCCATCCAGCCGTGCCTGGCGAAGCCGCCGGGCAAGTTCCATCGCCATGGTCTTTTCGGCGTGCTCGCGATGGTTTTCTGCGTCTGCCATGGAGAAGCGCCCCGAGCGCGCTCGATTGAGCCCGCGACCCGGTTCGTCCGACACCAGGTCCTGTTCGCGCAAACGCGCGTCAGGATTGAGCATCACATCGAACTCCTCGAGCGATTGTCCCTCGCCTTTCTGAAACAGGCGGACGCGGGAACTGTCAGCCACGACGACCCAGCAATCACTCATGCCTTTGGACTCCTGTGCCGAACGGACGAATACTAAGCGCTTGCACAAGCGCCATTTTCGAGCCTGGAAAGATGCCTACTCGAGAACGAAGCTTACGCGCATGTTCACGCGATAGCGGATGATGTTGCCGTCCTCAACTGCGACCTTCTGTTCGGCGATCCAGGCTCCGCGTACGTTCTTGAGCGACTTCTCGGCGCGTTCAACGCCGCGCCGAATAGCGTCCTCGAAACTCTCGGTTGAATCGGATGTAATCTCTACCACCTTAGCCACACTCATAACGCGATCTCCTGTTGAGTTTTTGATTTCGATCTCCCAAGCGACGGTCTTCGAAGCTGCCGGCAAAGCGCTCGACACGATGAAAATTCTCGCCTTCCTCGCGGTGCATTGCCTTGCCTGACAAGAACAATGCAGAGTTTAAAAATACGCCTGCGCCGATATATCCGCATTGACGCGCGTCAACGCACAGGCCGGATGTTCGCCGACCCGTCCATGACCTCCGGCACTGTGCCTCGCAAGCAAGTCCGTGCTTTAATGGCATTTTCACCAGAACAAAGAGGCGTGACCATGCCGACTTTCTCGATTGCGCGCGGCGCCGCGGCGCTATTCCTGGGGTTGTCTTCTTTCGCGGCAGCCAACGACAACATCAGCATTCCGGCGGGCAGCACTTACAAGGGCAGCCTGGAGACCCGCAACGGCTCGATCCGGATTGGCGATGAGGCCATCATCGAAGGCGCCGTGGAGAGCCGGAACGGCCGGATCGAAGCCGGCTCTTCGGTCAGGGCCGGTGATGTCTACACCCGCAACGGGGCCATCGAACTGGGCGAGGACGGTGAGTACGGCCGGATCGAATCGCGCAACGGCCACATCGAGGTGGGCGATCGCTCGACGACCGGAGACTTGAAGGCCCGAAACGGTCGGATCACCATCGGCGTGTCCAGCCAGACCGCGAGCCTCGAGTCACGTAACGGGGGAATCACCGTCGCCGGCGACACGCTCGTAGACGGCAGCGTGAATACACGTAACGGCAGCGTATCGCTCGCGTCGGGTAGCCGGGTAACGGGCCAGATCACGACACGCAACGGTGGCGTCGTGCTAGAAGGCGCGACGGCAGAGCAGGGCATTCAGACACTGGCCGGCGATATCGTGCTCAAGGGCACCAGCCGCTCGGGCGGCGACCTGGTCATCGAAATATCGCAAGACAGTGCGAGTCGCAACGGAGGATTTTTTGGGTTCGGCGCAGACACTTCCTGGCCGGAAGCCGGCAACATTCGAGTGCTCGATGGCAGCGAGGTCGACGGCCACGTGATCGTTCTGCTGCCGAAAGACTACGATGAAAAACTACCCACCGTGGAAATCTCGGGCGACTCTACCGTGACCGGCAACCTGCGTATCGACAGCCGCGTTGAGTTGCTTGTCGAGGGCACAGTCGAAGGGGATATCGAACGCATTACGCCCTGAGGCTGCAAAAACCTGACACCCGTCGCACTGCGGCGGGTCGTTGCCTGGGCGACCCGGATCAATTGCGTTATTCTGGTCGATATCCAATCCTCGGCCCGTCCTCGGGCAAGGCGGTATCGAATGCCATACAAATCTCTACTCCTGATCGTGCTCGGACTTTCACTCGTTGGTGGTTGCAGCGAGCACGGACCAGCCAATGCCGACGAAGAAACTGATTCGGAATTCCCCATGAGCGGCTACGTCGAAGCCGTCGACAAAGCGCGCGACGCGGAAGATCAGGTGCTACAGGCCGCCGAAGAACAGAGGCGCCGAATCGAGGCTCAGGAAAGACTAGTTCGTTTCTGGTTCGTCAGGCCAAATTTATGTATGCTTGGACCGAAAGGGCGACCCAAGGGAGTTCGTTCATGTGAAGCCGACCGACACGCGCAACACGGAGCACTTCCATCGGGTTGTTGACTGCCAGTGGGCCTGCCCCGCTCACACCGACATCCCCGAATACATCCGCCTGATCGCCCAGGGGCGCTTCACCGACGCCTACATGGTCAATCGGGAGTCGAACGTGTTTCCCGGTATTCTCGGCCGCGTTTGCGACCGCCCCTGCGAACCCGCCTGTCGGCGCACCAGGGTGGATGAAGCGCCGGTCGCCATCTGCCGGCTCAAGCGCGTCGCGGCCGACCACAAGTCGGACATCGCCGCGCGTCTGCCGCTCGTTCCCGAGCGCAAGAACGGCAAACGGATCGCCCTGGTCGGCGCCGGCTGCGCCAGCCTGACCGTCTGCAACGACCTCATCCCGCTGGGCTATGAATGCACGGTCTTCGAGGCACTGGATGTGCCCGGCGGCCTGATGCGTTCGAACATCCCGGCCTTCCGTCTGCCGGCCAGAGTCCTCGACGAGGAGATCGGCTACATTGTCGACATGGGCGTCGATCTGCGTCTCGGCAGCCCGGTCGACAGTATGCAAGCGCTTCTGGACGAAGGCTACGATGCCGTCTTCGTCGGTTCCGGCGCCCCGCGGGGCAAGGAACTGGATCTTCCGGGTCGCAGCGAGGGCGACGCCAACATCCACATCGGTATCGACTGGCTCGAATCGGTGGCCTTCAAGCACACGGAAAGTATCGGCAAGCGGGTGCTGATCATCGGCGTGGGCAACACCGCCATGGACTGCTGCCGGACGAGCCTCAGGCTCGGCGCGGAAGAGGTCAAGGTCATGGCGCGCAAGCCGCGCCAATTCTTCAAGGCTTCCGACTGGGAACTGGAAGACGCCGAGGAAGAGCAGGTGGAAATCGTCATCAATCACTCGCCACGGTCGTTCGTGGTCGAGGACGGCCGGCTCAGGGGCATGATGTTCGAGATCATGGAATATCAGATCGAAGAAGGCCGGATCACCGACAGTTGGGTGGTCGACGAGACCTTTCTCGAGGCCGACGACGTCATTCTGGCTATCGGGCAGGAGACCGCCTTCCCCTGGATCGAGCGTGATATCGGTATCGAATTCAACCAGTGGGAAGAGCCGGTCGTCGACCGCAGCACTTATCAGTCCAGCTTGCCCGGCGTCTTCTTCGGGGGCGATGCGGCTTTCGGGCCGGAGAACATCATCTGGGCCGTCGAACACGGGCATCAGGCGGCCATATCCATTCACAATCACGTTCACGGACAATCAGTATCCGAGCGATTGCCGCGGACACTCAACCTGTCGTCGCGCAAGATGGGCATTCACGAATGGAGTTACTCGAACTACTTCGAACCGGCCGCGCGCCGGAAAATGGAACACGTACCGCTGACCGAGCGATTTCGTGAGCTGGATACCGAGGTCGAACTGGGATTCACCGCCGAGCAGACCGCCTGCGAGGTCGAGCGTTGTCTCAACTGCGATATCCAGACGGTCTTTACCGATGATCTGTGCATCGAATGTGACGCCTGCGTCGATATCTGCCCGACACGCTGTCTGACGATTACCGAAAACGCCGAGGAAGCCGAGCTTCGTCCCCGGCTGACTGCGCCGGCCGACAACACCGAGCAACCGCTGTTCGCATCCGGCGAGCTCAAGCAGACCGGCCGCATCATGGTCAAGGACGAGAATGTTTGTGTGCATTGCGGCCTGTGCGCCGAGCGCTGTCCGACTGCCGCCTGGGACATGCAGAAGTCGCTGCTCGATATCCCATACGCCGGCGATCACGATGTCACACCGTGTCAGAAGCGTCGAACCGGAACCTGAGGGGATGATGTTGAATACGCCGGACCCCGACACGAATCGTGTCAACGACTTCGTGATCAAGATCGCGACAGTCAATGGAACCGGATCGGCCAGCGCCAACTCGCTGCTGATGAAGGCCCTGTTCAGGATGGGGGTTCCGGTCACCGGAAAGAATCTTTTTCCTTCCAATATCCAGGGCCTGCCGACCTGGTACGAAATACGCGCCAACCGGGACGGCTACAACGCCCGAACCGGCCGGGTCGACGTCATGGTGGCGATGAACGCCCAGACCTATGCCAAGGACCTCGCCGAAGTCAGTCCGGGCGGCTACCTGCTTTACGATTCCACCTGGCCGAGGGATGCGCAGCTCAAACGCGACGATGTCGAGATCATCGGCATTCCCCTGGCCGAAATGGTGAATGACCGCTTCAGCGCGCCGCGGGTGCGCATCCTGATGAAGAACATGGCCTATGTCGGGGCACTCGGTGCGCTGATGGATATTGATCCGGATGTCATCCGGGCGCTGGTCGAGGACACCTTCAGCGCCAAGCCGGCGTTGATCGACTCGAACATGGAAGCCATCGAGCTGGGCTTCAGTCATGCCCGCAAGCATTTCGAATGCCCGTTGCCGGTGCGCGCTGAAACCATGGATGCCAGCAAGGGCCACGTGCTGATCGACGGCAATCAGGCCGCCGCCCTCGGTTGTCTGTATGCAGGCGCCACCGTCGCGGCCTGGTACCCGATCACCCCGTCGACCTCGCTAATGGACGCCTTCCAGGGCTTCTGCCGCGAGTTTCGCCGTGATCCCGAAACGGGAGAAAAGAACTATTGCATCATTCAGGCCGAAGATGAACTAGCGGCTGCCGGCATGGTTCTCGGTGCGAACTGGGCCGGAGCGCGCGCCTTCACCCCGACCTCGGGGCCCGGGATATCCCTGATGGGCGAGTTTCTGGGGTTCGCTTATTACACCGAGATTCCCGCAGTATTCTTCGATATTCAGCGGGTCGGTCCATCCACCGGCATGCCCACCCGGACCCAGCAGTGCGACCTGCTGGCCGCCGCCTATGCCTCGCACGGAGATACCCGCCATCCGCTGCTGTTTCCGTCCGACCCGGCCGAATGCTTCGAGCTTTCGGTCAAGGCCTTCGATCTGGCCGAGCGCCTGCAGACCCCGATATTCGTGCTCTCCGATCTCGATATCGGGATGAACGACTGGATGGTTCCCGAACTGTCCTGGGATGACGACTATCGTCCCGATCGCGGCAAGGTGCTCGACGCCGAGGCCCTCGATAAGCTGGCTGTCTTCCATCGCTTTGCCGATATCGACGGCGACGGCATTCCCTATCGCACGCTGCCCGGCTCCGATCGCAAGGGCGCGTATTTCGTGCGAGGTTCCGGCCACAACCGCTACGGCGGCTATACCGAAGACGCCGATGAATACCAGGACGTGGTCGATCGGCTGCTTCTCAAATGGCAGACGGCGCGCAAACTGGTACCGGGCGCCAGGCTCTGCAAGGCTGACCGTCCCACCCACATCGGCATCGTGGCATTCGGCTCCTCGCACGGGGCGGTCAGCGAGGCACTGGACCGGCTGGCCCGGGACGACATTCACGCCGACTACCTGAGGCTGCGCGCCTTTCCATTCGACGAGGAAGTGCAGCGGTTTCTCGATGACCACAAGACGATCTTCGTGGTCGAGCAGAACCGCGATGCGCAGATGCGATCGTTGCTGATGCTCGAAACTGAAGTCGAACGCGGCAAGCTGGTGTCGATCCTGCACTACAACGGACTGCCCATTCCTTCCGATGTCGTCACCGAACGCATTCGCGAACATGTACGCAGGGAGGAGGCGGCATGACCTGGATCACCAAACCGAAAGTCGACTGGCCGGGCCAGCAGCGCAACCCGCTCGGGCTGACCATTCGCGACTACGAAGGCGTGATGTCGACCCTGTGCGCCGGCTGCGGTCACGATTCGGTCACTGCGGCACTGGTGCAGGCGTTCTGGGAAATGGCCATCCGTCCCGAGCAGGTCATCAAGCTTTCCGGTATCGGCTGCTCGTCGAAGACGCCCGCCTATTTTCTCGGCGGCGCACACGGATTCAATTCGGTTCACGGCAGAATGCCCTCGATCGCCACCGGGGCGCTGGCTGCCCATCGGAATCTCATTGCCGTCGGTATTTCCGGTGACGGCGACTCGCTGTCGATCGGAATGGGGCAGTTTGCCCATGCCGTGAGGCGCAACATCAACCTGCTTTATCTGATCGAGAACAACGGGGTCTACGGCCTGACCAAGGGCCAGTTCTCGGCCTCGGCCGATTGCTGCACCAAGAGCAAGCGCGGCAACGAGAACCGCCAGCAGGCGATCGACCCGGTCGCCACGGCCATCACGCTGGGCGGCAGCTTCGTGGCCAGAAGCTTTTCCGGCGACAAGCGCCAGCTGGTGCCCCTGATCAAGGCCGGCCTGTCGCATCCGGGCTGCGCCGTCGTCGACGTGATCAGCCCCTGCGTGACGTTCAATGATCACGAGGGTTCAACCAAGAGTTATGCCTTCACGCGCGCCCACCACGAGGTCGTGACCGAAAGCGACCTGGTGGAACCGGCCGAGCCCATCGAGGCCGACTACGACCCGGGTGACGCCGTCAACGTCGCACTGCACGACGGCTCGACCATTCGATTTCGGAAGACCGAGTCAGACTATGAGTGGGGCGATCGCGCCGCTGCGCTCCGATACCTCGAACATCACCGCAAGCACGGTGAAGTGGTCACCGGCTTGCTCTATCTCGACGCCGAACAGCCGAATTTTCACGCCATCGCGCAAACGGCCAGGCAACCGCTGCGGGACATGACGTTCGAGCAGCTTTGTCCCGGCTCCGATGCACTCGCAAGGCTGCAGGAACGGTTGCGATAAGCCGCTCCAAAGCGTCGGCCCGCTTCTGCTCCATGGGGCAGGGCATGGGCTTACCCATATCGGGTTCGGCCGATGTTTCAGCGGAAACGTCTTTGTGCTCGGCGTCGATCTCGTCCATGCGCCAGACATCCCGGCGACGCTCGTTACGTTCGTTCTCGGCCTCCAGCGCTTCGTTGCGCTTCGCTGCGGCCGGGACGACAGGGGGGGTGGGTTTCGGGACGACGAATAGCTGTCATCCCGGCCTTGAGCCGGGATCTGGTTTGGGGTTGCTGGTTGGTGGGAGGTCCCGGCTCTCCGCTTCGCGGTCGGTGAGGAAACGGGGGCGCAAGCGGCTACTCGGCGGGTTCTGCCTCGCTGCAGTCGTCTGCCGGCCGGCTGACCGGAAGCTCCGTGTGGTTCTTTAACAGCCGGGCGATGTCTTCCACATCCATGGGAGGGCTGAAGTAGTAGCCTTGCGCTTCCGGGCATCCCGCGTTCTTCAGGAATTCGAGCTGATCCTTGCGCTCGATGCCTTCGGCCACGATACCCAGGCCGAGGCGCTTGCCCAGGTCGATCACCGAGGCGGCGATGTTGGCGTCGGACTCGTCGTGCGGCAGCCCGCCGACGAAGGATTTGTCGAGCTTGACGAAGTCCACCGGGAATTGCTTCAGGTAGGCCAGCGACGAATAGCCGGTCCCGAAATCGTCGACCGCGATCCGGATATCCATTTCCCGCAGGCTCTTGAGCAGTTGCACGGTCCGATCCGGATCAATGACCAGCACGCTTTCGGTGATCTCGACCCGGATCTCGCGGCCCTGCACGCCGTGACGTTCCATGGACGTCCGGATCGTTTCCAACAAACCTTGATCCTGGAACTGGATGGCGGAAAAGTTGACCGCGATGCAGCCGAAGGGGACACCCTCGTCCCGCCACTGGGCAATCTGCCGGCAGACCTCCTCGAAGACCCAGGCGCCCAGCTCGATGATCATGCCGTTTTCCTCGGCCACCGGGATGAAATGATCAGGACGCACCATGCCGAGTTCGGGACTGTGCCAGCGCACCAGGGCTTCCAACCCGATGACCCGGTTGTTCGACAGCCTTACGGAGGGCTGGTAGTGGAGCAGGAATTCCCGGTTGTTGAGACCGCTGCGAAGCCGGCGCTCGATAAGGAGCCGGAATTCCAGCTCCTCGGTCATTTCCGGGCTGAACACGACAATCTCGCCGCAACCATGGCGCTTGGCCTCGTGCTTGGCCATGTCGGCCTTGCGGAGAAGCTCTTCCAGGTTGATGCCGTGCTCCGGGGACAAGGCGATGCCGGCACAAACAGTGGGATGAACGGGGACCTGGTCGAGCTGAAGGGGAGCGGTCAAGCTCTCCATTCGTTGACGGATGATCTCGACGGCCTCATCGGCGTCGGCAACGTCTCCAACCACCATCACGAAGTCATCGCCGAGCAACCGTGCCACGTAGTCGTCTCCGCCGCACACCTTTCTCAGGCGTCGGGCCAGCTCCACGATCAGCTCGTCGCCCACGGCGTGGCCGAAGGCGCTGTTCACGGTCTTGAGCCGGTCCACGTTCATGACGGCCAGGGCCCGGTTCGACATCGCCCCGGCCTCGCCGGGAATGTCCGCGCTCTGAAACCAATCCTTCAGGGCATCATGATTGGGCAAGCCGGTCAGGGGGTCGTGGTAGGAGAGATAATCGACCTTGCGCTCGTAGTCGCGCAGTTCGGAAATGTCTTCGAAATTCACCACCAGGTGGGGGTCGCCTCCATCGGGATCCTCTACTTCGCTGACGGCGGCCCGGGACACGAACATGTGACCGTCCATGCGCCGCTGTAGCAGCTCGCCGCGCCAGTGGCCTTCGGCTTGGAGCCCCTGGCGGAGCTGACTCTCTTGCTGTTCGACTTCCAGGAACAGGGGGAGGGTGCCGATAGCGTCGTCCCGTTCGCATCCGATGAGGCGCTCGTAGGCCTGGTTGACGTCCAGGATCACGAAATCCGAATCGCAAAGCACCATCGCCTCGCCGGCGCCGCGAAAAGCGGCGGCCACCAGCTCGAGCTGGCGCTCGGCTTCCAGACGTTGGCTGATGTCGCGCGCCACCACAAAGGACTGTGCTTCTCCTTCCAGGCTCTGGAAGCGTGCAGTGGTCACCTCTGCAGGAAGCCGGGTGCCGTCGGCGCAAATCAGTCGTAGCGTTCCTCGAGCCCGGCCGCTTCGCTCTCGCTCGGAGAGAAATTCTCCCAGTACCGGATCGGAAATATCTACGACGCCGTCGCGCCCACGTTCGATGATCTCGGCTTCCGACAGGCCGAGCGCGGTTTCGGCAGTCGGATTGGCTGCCTCGATGCTGCCGTCGGGTCGCGTCAGGAACACCATATCCGGGGTATGCTCGAAAAGCGCTCGGTAGCGCGCCTCGCTGGCTGCGAGTCCCTGAGTGGCGGCCTTGGCCTGAGAAATATAGAAGCGTAGCAACAGAAACAGGGTGGAACCCGCGAAAAGTGTCAGAACCAGGCTTTCCACTACGTGCCGACCCAATTCGACGGGTGTGATCACCTGGCTTACCGCCAGATTGTAGATATCCAGGATCAGGGACAGGCCCAGCAGAATAAAGCCGAACAGCATGGCGACGCGCAAAGGATGGATCCGGAGACCGGGCATCTTTTCCCCGTCGCCACGGGCTATCGAACCGGTCATGCGCTGGCCTTCCACGAGCTGGGTAATCAGTAAGACGACGAAAGCCGAGATCGTGACAAAGGCGGCGCCCTTGAACATCTGCATCCACAGCGCCTCGCGGCTCAAATGACCCGTATGGAACAGGTAGAGGTCCGATCCGATGATCCAGGCCAGACCCATCGCAAGATAGGCCAGGGCGACCAGCACCGGCAGCCAGCGCCGCCCGGCGGGCAGGTATTGCACCAGCAGATACAGCGCCAGCGCCGAGAGCCCGACGAACACGCAGCCCTTGATCGCTTCTTCCCCGAAGGCGCCCGGGTCCAGGGCGCCGGTGAACACCAAAAAGCCATCCGATGCCAGGATCCACACGAGGCCTAACGCGAGGTAGATGAACGCGATTCGACAGCCGGGACGGGACGAACGCGCGGGGCGTCCCGATATTTCCTGCAGTCCCGTGCGTTTTTGTGATTTACCGTGACGCATTCTTCAACTACCCCGAGCCCTCCTAGCCTTTGAACCACGCCCTCGCTTTCGATCACTTTAGCAGACAGGACACTATTGAAGCACTAAGTCCCTTGACCCAACAAAAGTGGGCGCAGTACGCTGCCCAAAAATTCGCCGGAAGGCGGGGGATCGGATATGGACGTATCAGCGTTTGGAATCCTGGCGCAAGGGTTTATCCCGCATGGTCATTGCTACCTTTGGACGCCTAGCCTCGTCATACTACACGCGGGCTCCGATGCGCTGATCGGCCTGGCATACGTGGCGATCCCCATTGCGCTGCTGATGGTGGTCAGGCAACGCCGGGACCTGCCGTTTTCCTGGATGTTCGTGCTGTTCGGGGTTTTCATTGTTGCCTGCGGCCTCACGCACCTGGTGGAGATCTGGAACATCTGGAACTCGAATTACTGGTTCTCCGGCGGCGTCAAGTTCGTAACGGCGGCGGCTTCCATTCCGACGGCTTACATGCTTTTCAGACTGCTGCCCAGCATCCGGTCGATGCCCACCCGCGACGACCTCGTATGCGCCAATCGCGCGCTGGAGAATGCCAATTACGAACTCGAACAGTTCAGTTCCGCGGTTTCACACGACCTGCGGGCGCCGCTGCGAAGGATGTCGGGATTCAGCGAGGCGCTGAAGAACAACCATTCCGGACAGCTCGACGAGCAGGGACAGCATTATCTGGACCGCATTCAGGAAGCGAGCAACGGCATGGAGGCCATTATCGACGACCTGTTGGCCTTGTCCCAACTCCAGCGAGAGGCACTGAAAAACGAAACCGTGGATTTGTCCCGGATCGCCGAGCGAATCGTGACCGAGCTCCGGGAGGCGGAGCCGGAGCGCCGAGTGGAAGTTGATATACAATCGGGGCTGACGCTCCGGGGCGACGCCAGCATGCTGACCATGGCCCTGAAGAACCTGCTTTCGAATGCCTGGAAGTTCAGCAAGGAACAGTCACAGGCGCGCATCAAGGTGGGCGAAACAACAGTCGAAGGTCGGCGTGTTATCTACGTAAGCGACAACGGCGTCGGATTCGACATGAGTCTCGCCCATAAGGTGTTCGATCCGTTTCAGAGACTGCATGGCGAAAGTCGTTATCCCGGAACGGGCATCGGGCTGACGATTGTCGACCGGATCATCCGAAAACACGGGGGAGAGATCTGGCCCGAAAGCCGAAAGGGCGAAGGCTCGACTTTCTATTTTACGACTGAGTCGCGCCAAGATTAGGAATTGAGAACATGTATATATTGCTGGTCGAAGATAACGACGATGATATCGAACTGACGCAGCTGGCTTTCGATCAAAACCGCATCGCCAACCGACTCGATGTCGTAAAAAACGGGGAAGAGGCCCTCAGTTACCTGTTTCGCCGTGATGAGTTCGAGCACAAAAAGAATGAACCGCTGCCCGCGCTGATATTGCTCGATCTAAAGCTTCCCGGCTTGCATGGCCTGGAAGTGCTGGAGCAGTTACGCGCTGATTCAAAGACGCGCCACCTGCCGGTGGTCATTCTGACCTCGTCTCGTGAGCAGGAAGACATGCTGCAAAGCTACGAGCGAGGCGCCAACAGCTTCATCCGAAAGCCCGTGGACTTCGCTAAATTCAAGGAGGCCGTGCACCAATTGCAACTCTACTGGCTGGTGCTCAACGAATCGCCGTTTAAGCGATAGTGTCTGCCCTGAGTCTGGCGCCTGGGCTGCTTCGAGGTGTGGCCCGTGAAAAGCTAGCGCTGCAGTTGGTACAGCCCTTCGACCACCAAGTCATCGTCCATGGCCTCGCCGTGCCATTCGGGCACACACGTTTGGGCTGAAACGTCCGCGCCGGCGTGGCGGTTGGCGGTCATCAGGGCAAAAACGTTACCGCGGAAATGTGTTTTGGGCGCCTCGGGAATGCGCCGGCCCTGGCGATCAAGAAACACCGGCACACCGTCAGCGTCCATGCGAACGCCGAAGCCGCCTTCATGCACGGCCCGGTGATGGTGCCGGCACAGGGTAACCAGGTTATCGAGCTTCGTCTCTCCGCCATCAGCCCAGTGCACGACGTGGTGGGCATCGACATACTTGTGTGCCGTGCAGCCGGGAAAGCGACAGCCCTGGTCGCGTCGCTGCAAGGCCCGCCGGATGGCCGGCGGAATGGAGCGCGTCTTGCGGCCCACATCCAACGGTTGGGTAACCATCCCATGAGACCCGAATCCCGACTCATGTAGGTCGGGGTTACATCCCCGACGGACAACATCTGGCATAGGTCCATCATTCGCCGTTCGCCCCCGATTCTCAATCCACGGAACCACCCCACAATCACAAGCCAACCGCCGAGACGTTTCCGCTGAAACGTTTCCGCCAATCTCCAGGGTGGATTCCGCCCCTTCGCCATCGGCGCGCAGGGTATCGACATCGGTATGCACATTCACCGTGCAACGATCCCCGCCATTTACGGTGCCGCCTTCCCCGGAAAGGAACCCATCAGCCAGCCGCTCCAACGCGTCGGCCCGCTTCTGCTCCATGGGGCAGGGCATGGGCTTACCCATATCGGGTTCGGGAGACGTTTCAGCGGAAACGTGCCGCTGCTCTGCCTCGATTTCGTCCACGGCCGCATCAATCGCCTTCATGACGCGCTCGCCCTGTTCCGGCGTGAAGCGGGCATGCAGCGACCAGCAACCGTCCTCGTCCATGCGCCAGACCACCCGGCGACGCTCGTGACGATCGTTCTCGGCTTCCAGCGCTTCGTTGCGCTTCGCCCGCCGGAACTGACGCACAGCCCGCTCCACGTGCGAGGCCGTGCCGTGCAGCGCGATCATCAGCAGGAACTCCTCGCTTTCCGGCGTGGCCACCCGGGTCATGGCCCGCACCTTCGAGTAGCTGATCTCGCCTTTCGAGAACGAAGCACTGATCTTCGGCAGCTCGCCCAGCGCATGCGCCACGCGCAGCTTCTCGCGGGCAGCATTGAGCCCTATCCCACACTTCCAGTTCAGCCAATGGGCACACGATCGAAGGCCGGGCTCGGCCCAGCCGGCCGATGCATCAAACTGCCGAATCAGCGTCAGCAAACGGTAATTGGCGGCATGGATATGTGCGGCCAGCTCGGTGATCTGGTCCTCGAGCGCGCGGATTTCACTCTGAGGCAGGGTCGGGATGATGGGAGTTGTCAACGCCATGATTTTGCCCTGTTCTAAGTACTATATAAGTGTACAGTAAGCGGGCTAAAAACTCAATCAATCATAGGGATAGAATAGATTATTCCGGCCCGGTCAGAACCTCCAGATTGCCAGTGCCAGAGGAATCGCGGAAACTGAGGCCGACAAATCAGGCTTCCGTCGAAATCCAGTGAGCTGAACCCATGCATGGCAAGAGCAAAACTTCCGCACTACGCCTCCGAATCACCCTGGAGGACATCGAGCCGCCCATCTGGCGAACCGTGATCTTTCCGCGCAACGCCACCCTGCACGAACTGCACCGGGCCATCCAGGTGCTGTTCGACTGGTATGACTACCACCTCTACCAGTTCGAGATCGACAACAGGCGATTCGAAGAGCCGGACGAAGAGGCCGAGGGCGAGGATTCGACCAGGGCGAAGCTGTCGAAACTAATCACCGAACCCGGACAGGTCTTTCAGTACGTCTACGATTTCGGCGACAACTGGGTCCACCGGATCGATGTTGAGGGTGCCGCCGTAAAGGCAGACCCCGGCTGGATTCCCTGGCTAATCGATGGGGCCCGATGCGGCCCGCCGGAAGACTGTGGCGGTATCGATGGCTACCAGCGCCTGATAGAGGCCGCGAGTACGCCACCCGAATCCCTCGACGAGGACGACCGCGACTTCGTGAGATGGGCCGGCGATGATTTCGATCCGGAGGAATTCAGCGTCTCCCAGGCGCGCCATGCCTTGTTGCTGGCGGCGGCGTATGGTTGCTTGAAAGGGCGCTGAGAGAGCATTGACAGGCTGTAGCCGCAAGGCTACAGTCCGCAAATGGCGTCTCCGAGCTCAGGATTGATTACGGTCCCGGCTACCGGGTCTACCTCACTCGCCAGGGAAGTTCGGTAGTCATTCTTCTTGCCGGCGGAACCAAGAAATCACAGAGTCGTGATATCAAGCGGGCCATTTCATTGGCTCAGGAGTTATAAGCAGCCATGACCAAGACACGAACCTCTGAATTCGACGTGGCCGAGCATCTTCGCACGGACGAAGAAATTAAGGCCTATCTGGAAGCTTGCTTCAACGATCCTGAGGCAGATGCCGCCTTTATTGCCAAAGCGCTTGGAGATATTGCACCAAGCCAAAGGTATGACTCAGGTTGCCCGGGATGCAGGCCTTTCCCGAGAAAGTTTGTATAAAGCCCTCTCTGGGGAACGATCTCCTGAATTCAACACGATCCTGAAGGTCACTCGAGCCCTTGGCATCCAGCTACATGCGGGCATCACCACGGCCCAACAAAATGCTCAAGCGGACGCGGCATAACTTCAGGCCAGCAGACGGCAGATGTCGCCGAAACGGGCAGCGCGAAAGGCTTGAGTATGATGCGTATGACTTCGAGATCTGTGATTACCACTGAACGATAGAGGTCAGGATGAGTATTACTAATACAGGCATCAAGCGCCGCCCAACGCATCCAGGAGAGATGCTGCGGGAGGACTTTCTGCCGGACTACGATTTGACGGTGAGCGGATTGGCGGAAGCCATCGGCGTATCACGCCAGTCAGTGAATGAACTCTTGCGGGAGCGACGTGCAGTCAGTCCTGAAATGGCCCTGAGGCTGGGCCGGCTGTGCGGAAACAGTCCTGAGTTCTGGCTCGATGCACAGCGAGCTGTGGATCTGTGGGAAGCAGGGCAGGCCATACAAGGCGATGTCCAGCGCATACACCCCCTCAGCGCCGCCTGATCGACGAGACCCGCCGACCATGGAACTTGTAGCCACCCCTTCCCGCGGCAATCGGCCCAGTGCAGGTGTTCCCGCTCACAGACCGGGCGGGGCAACGGCCTGTCCATATCGGCTTCGGCCGACGTTTCAGCGGAAACGTCCCTCCGCTCTGTGTCGATCTCGTCAACGGCCGCATCGTACGCCTTGACGTACGTTCGAAACCACGTACAATTTCCAGGAGGATGATTCCCGGAGTCCCGCCATGTCCGCCATTACCGCCAGCGAAGCCCGCGCACGACTCTATCGCCTGATTGACGAGACCGCCGAATCCCACCAGCCGCTGTTGATCACCGGCAAGCGCAACAAGGCGGTATTGATCGCCGAAGAAGACTGGGAAGCCATCCAGGAAACCTTGTTCCTTCTGTCCGTTCCCGGCATGCGCGAATCCATTCGCGAGGGCATGGCCACGCCCGTCGATGAGTGTGCCGAGGATCTGGATTGGTGAGCTGGCGCCTGGTTTACACCAAACAGGCCCAGAAAGACGCCAAAAAGCTGGCCCGCAGCGGCCTGAAGCCTAAGGCCCGGGAGCTGCTTGATCTGCTGGCCGCCGACCCTTTCCAGCGGCCTCCGCCCTTCGAGAAGCTGGTGGGCGATCTGGCCGGAGCGTACTCAAGGCGAATCAATATCCAGCACCGGCTGGTCTACCAGATTCTGGAGGAAGAGCGGGTCGTCAAAGTTTTGCGGATGTGGACGCACTACGAATAGGGATAACCCAGCCGTAGGAGCGATCTCCAGATCACGAAACGCACGATCGAAAAATCGCGGTCTGGAAACCGCTCCCGCACCGGGATCGAAGCCCCGTGGTCGTTCCGACCAGGCGGAGAAGCTCACTTGACGGCTTCGGCCGGCGTTTTGGGCCACGCGCCCGACGGGCAGTGCATGAAAGCCATATGGGCCTAGCGATTGACGTGTGTCACGTGACGAATCACAATTGACCCGTGATTAAAACATTCGCCGATAAACGTACAAAGGAGCTCTACGAATCAGGCAAGGCAAAGCGCTTCCCGGCAGATGTCGCCAAGCGGGCGGCGCGAAAGCTTGAGTATGTAGATCTCGCTGCCACGCTCGAAGACCTTCGAACGCCACCAGGTAATCGACTCCATGCGCTGGAAGGTGATCGCAAAGGGCAGCACTCGATTTCGGTTAATGACCAATGGCGAATATGCTTTCGCTTCGATGACGGCGATG
Source organism: Lysobacterales bacterium (assembly GCA_034520805.1). Classification (GTDB taxonomy): domain Bacteria; phylum Pseudomonadota; class Gammaproteobacteria; order Xanthomonadales; family Wenzhouxiangellaceae; genus Wenzhouxiangella. The sequence goes on from JAXHNG010000005.1 coordinate 172,527, forward strand.
CGTATGACGTCGAGGTCTGTGATTACCACTGAATGATGGAGGCCAGGATGAGCATTACCAATACAGGCATCAAGCGCCGCCCAACGCATCCAGGAGAGATGCTGCGGGAGGACTTTCTGCCGGACTACGACTTGACGGTGAGCAGATTGGCAGAAGCCATCGGCGTATCACGCCAATCAGTGAATGAACTCTTGCGGGAGCGACGTGCAGTCAGTCCTGAAATGGCTCTGAGGCTGGGCCGGCTGTTCGGAAACAGTCCTGAGTTCTGGCTCAATGCACAGCGAGCTGTGGATCTGTGGGAAGCAGGGCAGGCCATACAAGGGGATGTCCAGCGCATACACCCCCTCAGCGCCGCCTGATCGACGAAACCGCCGAGCCCCACCAGCCGCCGCTGATCACCAGTGAAACGCAACAGGGCGGTATTGATCGCTGAAGAGGATGTCAAAAGTCTTCGAGAAAGATTGTGGTCGAGCAGAAGCTTCACGCCGCCGGTCGGGTCGTGGCGAGCTTGCGTTCCCGATCAGCCGCGAATTTCAGGCAGGCTCGAATATCTGTGCGGGTCAGATCCGGGAAATCATTGAGAATCTCGTCCTCGGTCATGCCGGAAGCGAGGTATTCGAGCACATCGTATACCGTGATCCGCAGCCCTCGAATGCAGGGCTTGCCGCCACGCTTGCCAGCCTCGATGGTGATGATCTGGTCTTCGCTCATGACCTAATGCTAGTCCATTCATTAAGCCCTCGCAATGGCGAGAATTGGCCGCGATGACGCGCTGGCGGGAAAATCCGCCCGTTTCGTCCAATGAAATTTTCCAATCCAAGTGGCCGAGTGACTTTGTCCTTTGAATTCCTAGTTATGGCAAGGCACCTTGCACCGCCACGAGGTGGAGCGATCATCAAAAGGGTTTCGGATGGCCGGGTAAGAACGCTTGTGCGAAGGGTGTTGCGCTAAGGCAGGAACGTTGCGCCGCTAGAGCCCGGAAAATAGTGGTCCTGATGGGGTTTTACGTGGTGCAAGGAGTTCTTAGGGAGCGACATTGGGTCTAGTAGCGGCCGCTAATATGGCATGATAGGCCCAATCGGGATTAAGACCGTCAGCGGCGGCCCTGAACAAAGACAGCGAGGTGGTAATGTTTGGAAAGAAGGAAGCCATAAGGAAGTACGTAAAGAAATTACCGAGGTGAGCTCTCCCATCGGTATGGGTCTGAACCGTATACCCAAGCTCAGGTTAAGAAAACTGTTGAAGATCTACGGTTGAGTAGAGAGGCACATCCAATACGCTTATCTACTCTTCTGTGATCGAGAGGTATTGTACGAAGAGGGCGTTGGGGACAAAGGAGTCGAAGAAATGCTTGAGGTTTCCAGGGTAGCGGCCGGGTCGGGCGTCGCTGGATTGGTATGCGGTGCATTGATGAATGCAGGATTCGAGGGCGGCGGCCCTGGTGAAGGCACCGGCCCCGTTGATGGCGCCGGCGGTGATGGTGACGGAGGTGGGGGCGGAGGCGGTCCATCACAATAGCGGCAGTATTGGAGCACGAGGCTAAGGTGTAACCCTGTAAAGCCATAACAAGCCGATGCGGCGGATAGCTAAAAGCGTCGCTTCGCTATGCTTTTAGCTACCGCTGATCTCCGCCGTTATGCAAAAAATTGGATGTTGAAATTATGGAAATCGTTATAGCTGTAGTGGCCCTCCTCGCGGCCGTAACCATACTTTATAAGGTGATTCCTCACCGAGCTCTTGGGCAGAAGAAGCCGCGGCCTTTGCACCTTTTCCCCAAATCCCAGGAGTACGGTGCCAAAGCCTAATTCCGACCACCATGTGGAAGAGGTGGTGTGGTCCTTGGGGTTTCAGGAGAAGGAAGGATAGCGGAGGCGGATTAATGAATACTCGAGAGGCTCCAGTAGCCGGCGATATATCTATCAAGCTTATGAAGATAAACGTTACTTTGTCTTCAGAGAGCGATGGAAGCCTTTTCTACACCGTAGAAGCCGCCTGGGTTGTTGCTTTCGACACGGGGGATCACTGGGAGTTCACAAAGCAATTGGGCGATAAGCTCGCAAATGCATAACCAAGCATAGCGCTACGCAGCCTGCGGCTGCCGGACGTTCGCAAGCTCACGCCGGTGTTCGCGGAATCTGTCGCCATGGACAGCGTAGGATATTGGCGTCACTGATGATCAACGCCATAATCGGCTTCCAGATTGCGCTTCCTGGTCAGCTCGCTTGCGGGAATGCCCAGCAGTTCCGCGGCGCGGGAGTCGCCGATCAATTCCTCGGCTAGTGCTCGATAGACCATCCGCTCGAAGCGGCGTGGTTTCTCTCCAGGATACTGGGGATCGGGTTCAGTCTCGCGCCAGCCGTGCTTGCGCATCAGGCCCCAGAAGCGCCGAGGGTCGTGCGATTGACGATGCCCAGGTCGGCGGCGCGGTAGGACCAGCCACCATGCTCAGGCCCCACTGCTGCTTGAGTAGCCAGAACTCGCGCGGCTCGATCCAGGATCGCTTCTTCCCAAGCGCCTTGCGGACCTCGTTGGCCGGTACCAGAAAGCGCCGGCGAAACGATGAGCAGGCGCGCTCCTCGTCCTTGGCCAGTTCACCGCCAAGGCGCCCGCCCGGACAAGATGGCCAAGTTCGTGGGCAATCGTGAAGCGCTGCCGATCACCCGGCAGGTCAGCGCCCACAAGGATGACCGTGTGCCCGTTGGCCTGCGCCGCCAGGCCGTCGAAATCGCTGGCCTGGGCGTGCTCGCTGAGCAGCACTTTCAGGCCGTTCTCCTCGAGAACTTCGATCAAGTCGACGATCGGCTCGGTGCCCAGGCCGCACGCCTTGCGAACGGCCATGGCGACCCGCTCGATGTCATCGCCAGAACTGACCGTCATCAGCAGGCCCTTTGGAACAGTGAATGGTTCAATCCATTCATTGGGCAGCAGCTCTTCAAGCGCCATCCAGCGCTCCAACTGCTCGCGCGCATCGGCCAGCACGCGCTTTTCCTGCTTGGCCGGCAGGCGCGCATGCTTGCGAAACTCCAGCTTGTCCAGCGCCACGTGCTGCGAGCGGAAAAAATACTCCACACGCACACCCAGCGCATCGGCCAGCGCCATCAGCACCCGGGAGGAGGGCACCGAGAGGTCGCGCTCATACTTGGAAATGGCCATGGCAGAAATACCACAGGCAGCGGCCAGCTCGCGCTGGTTCAGGCCGGCGGCTTCGCGGGCTTGTTTGATGCGGGTTCCGAGCATTTTGGGAGGCCTTCGGTACGTCAATTCAATGATCGGTTTACCCGAATAATATGATGCCTAATTGTAAACTAAATCGCTGATCCCAGTTCAAGGCGCCATGTGGCCGGGGATGCTCTGAAACCATATGTATGGAAGTGCGTAATCTATCACATGCAGTGGGAGGCCTGAGACAGGTGAAGTGACATGGCACGGACGTTGACTGACAAACTGAATACGCTGCCGGCCGACCGCCGAAAGCGCATCGATGAGCGCGCTGCCGAGCTGATCGACCAGGAGCTGACGCTACGCGAATTGCGCAAGGCGCTCGACCTGACGCAGACTGCTCTTGCCGAACGATTGAATATCGGCCAGGACACCGTCTCGCGTCTGGAACGGCGTACCGACATGCTGCTGAGTACGTTGCAGGACTATATCCAGGGCCTGGGCGGCCGGCTCGAGCTGAACGTGGAGTTTCCCGGGCACCAAAAGATCCGGCTCAAGTCGCTGCATGAGCCTAAGGAAGACAGCGAGGAAGCGGCCTGAGCGAGAGTAAGTCGCGGCAGCGCAGTTCGGTGCACGGCTGCGCGTGGGGTGGATTTGCATATTATGATTGTTCTCATATAAGCTACGAAGGAAGCTTAATTGAGAACAGTTTACGATGTCCGTCAGACCCATTGAACTCATGTTTTCCGCCTACCAGCGCAGGGTGCTGGGGCTGCTCCTGATGCGTCCGGAAGACAGCCTGCACGTGCGCGAAATCGCTCGCTTGACGGGGGTGCCGCCCGGTTCGCTCCATCGGGAGCTACGCACCCTTACCGAAACCGGCTTGCTCCTGCGCGAGCCCGTAGGCAATCAGGTTCACTATAGCGCCAACCGAAACTGCCCGATTTACCCGGAGCTGGCTGAAATTTTCCGCCAGACGACCGGCCTGGCCGATCTGCTTCGCGAGGCCCTGGCCCCATTGTCCAAACGCATCCACAGCGCATTTCTGTTTGGCTCCATTGCTCGGCAAGCAGAATCCAGCCGTAGCGATGTGGATCTGTTTGTAGTTGGCAAGGCGTCCTTTACCGAGGTTGTAACGGCGGTCTCACCGCTCCAGGAGCGCTTGGGTCGGGAAATCAACCCGGTGGTCATGACCCCAGAGCAGTTCCGAGCGGCGCGTGAGAACGGCGAACGCTTCGTCGAGCGAGTTGTGGGCGAACCCCGGCTATTCTTGATGGGAGCCGATGATGACGTTGGATAACCTTCTAAAGATTGGTCGACTCAAACCGCACCAGACCGATGCCGATGAAATTGGCAATCTCCTGGCCGCGGCCAAGCGCAATCTCGCCGATTCACGCGCAGAAAACATCAGCACCGAGAATCGCTTCGACGCTGCTTACAAGTGCATCATGCAGAGCTCACTTGCCGCCCTCATGGCCAACGGCTTTCGGCCGGATACGAAGGTACCGGGGCATCCAGGTGCTGTTCGACTGGTATGACTACCACCTCTACCAGTTCGAGATCGACAACAGGCGATTCGAAGAGCCGGACGAAGAGGCCGAGGGCGAGGATTCGACCAGGGCGAAGCTGTCGAAACTAATCACCGAACCCGGACAGGTCTTTCAGTACGTCTACGATTTCGGCGACAACTGGGTCCACCGGATCGAGGTTGAGGATGCCGCCGTAAAGGCAGACCCCGGCTGGATTCCCTGGCTAATCGATGGGGCCCGACGCGGCCCGCCGGAAGACTGTGGCGGTATCGATGGCTACCAGCGCCTGATAGAGGCCGCGAGTACGCCACCCGAATCCCTCGACGAGGACGACCGCGACTTCGTGAGATGGGCCGGCGATGATTTCGATCCGGAGGAATTCAGCGTCTCCCAGGCGCGCCATGCCTTGTTGCTGGCGGCGGCGTATGGTTGCTTGAAAGGGCGCTGAGGCGGTTCAAGTTCGCGCTGGCCCTGGCAGGCCCTCGTCCAAAGGGTCCCCGTTCCGGTAGGGGATGCACGTTTCCGCTAGGTGATTGATGCGCGTTGCGCGCCATGCTACACTCTTGGTATGATTCAGTCGTTTCGCCACAAGGGCTTGGCTAAGTTCTATGAAACGGGCTCTGTGGCAGGAATTCAGCCAATCCATGCGAAACGGTTGAGAATGTTGCTTGCCGCACTGGATACTGCCGTCTCTATTCAGGATATGGATGTTCCGGGCTTCCGACTACACCGGCTCAAGGGGAAGGATGCCGAGCGTTGGTCAGTTCGTGTCAGCGGAAACTGGCGATTGACCTTTGAGTTTCGAGATGGACAGGCTCACGTTATTGACTACGAGGATTATCACTGATGACTATGCACAATCCACCACATCCGGGCGAGTTTATCCGTGAGGTGTATCTGGATCCTCATTCGATGACGGGGCGCCAGCTGGCGTCAAAGTTGGGTGTCTCGCCCTCCACGCTTAATCGCGTTCTGCAGGGGCGGAGTGGAATCAGTCCGGAGATGGCGCTTCGCCTTTCCAAGGCCCTTGGGCGTTCTCCCGAGAGTTGGCTGGCGATGCAGGACAATCATGAATTGTGGCACGCCCGCCAATCCGTCAACCTGGAAGCTGTTGAAAAGGTCGAATTCCGTGTCGCCTGACAATGGCTTCAACTCGGACGCGTACATAGCCTGCGCCGGTTAAATCCGGAAGCAAGCTGGTCTGAAGAAGTTTATTCCGGAGCCTCATTCGCAGCGAGCTCGGACACGACCCTGGATTCACCACTCGCTTCAATCGATGACGCTCACTCGACGATCCGCTGATCCGGCGATGAAGCGACGATTTGCGATCGGCGCATGAGCGCCTGTTGAGGTGCGCATTGCCAGGCGATCCAGATCACCTGGGCGGCGGTCCCTTCAGGAAAGCGAGCTGATGGAAGTCGTGGAGAAGATTGTGGTCGAGCAGAAGCTTCACGCCGCCGGTCGGGTCGTGGCGAGCTTGCGTTCCCGATCAGCCGCGAATTTCAGGCAGGCTCGAATATCTGTGCGGGTCAGATCCGGGAAATCATTGAGAATCTCGTCCTCGGTCATGCCGGAACCGAGGTATTCGAGCACGTCGTATACCGTGATCCGCAGCCCTCTAATGCAGGGCTTGCCGCCACGCTTGCCAGCCTCGATGGTGATGATCTGGTCTTCGCTCATGACCTAATGCTAGTCCATTCATTAAGCCCTCGCAATGGCGAGAATTCGCCCGAATGACGCGCTGGCGGGAAAATTCCCCGTTTCGTCCCATGGAATTTGCAACCACCCCGCTTCCCGCGGTAAAAAGGCCGTGCAGGCGTTCCCGCAAATCGGCGGGGCAGGGAGCGAGGGAGGCAGTATGGCCAAGACATCCATTCTCGATCAGATCGAATCGGGCGAGCGGGCGCGGTTGATTCCGGTGGACGTCGCACCTGCCACTGGCCGCGCAGAATCGAGGCCACCACGCTGAATTTCCAGGATGCGACCGAGCATCCGGACGATCTGATTCCCGACGGCGTGTCGGAACTGCCCACTGCCCTGGAAGTCAGGCGAGTGGTCGACCTGGCCGGGAAGTTTCGCGGGGCGAAGACGATGGTGGAGAATACGGTCACTGCCTTTGTCGATTTTTATCGGCAGGTGGGGCAGAACCTGACGCCTTGGCGGGCGCCGCCGCCGAAGTACAAGAAGCGGAGTTCGGAGGAGGAGCGGTCCGAGACGGAAGTTGGGAGAAGATCTGAATGAGACATGGATTTGAGCGGGAAGCTAATGATTAGGTCGGGTTCCGCAGTGGGAGTGCCCGAGAGGTTACCCGGTTCTGCAGCGGGGTGGAGTTATGCGGACAAACGCCAGGTTTGCGAGTTATGAGGAAATTTTCCGCTCTAATCGATCGCTGTGACTTTTTTCGGTGAAATACTAGTTAGGTGAGCAAATGATTCGAATTCTCGCGTTTATACTTCTGACATTTGCTGGGTCTCTAGCACATGGCCAGGGCGTTACCCTCAATTGCACACCGTTGCAAGTGGAGCCAAACCCCGCATCTTCTGGTCAGACTGTGACCGCGTCTACGACTTGCTCATGCTTCTTTCCCATAGAAGATCCGGTCATATCCCGTAGCGGGAACGAAGTTGTAATTTCATACGAGGCTTCGGCGATCTGCGGTGTCCCGCCTCCCCCGGCCACGTATGAGTTCAACCTAGGATCATTTGCCCCGGGAGAAGTACACCATCATTCATGCACCGGTGGCAGAGTGGGGCGACCCGTTTGAGACCCAAGAGGTTCTTTTGGGTGTTGACTCCTACTCCGTGCCAACCCTCGGTAGTACGGGTACATTAGTCGCTTGGCTTGCAGTGCTTGTTATAGGCGTGTGCCACCTAACAAGTCGCTCAAGTTCGTTCCCGGGCCTAGCGGCCCTCCACCGGACGCGCCAGAGGCGCGCCGCTTAGCTCAGACGTTATGTGAGAAGCCTGCAATGGGGTTGAAAGCCTTCTTTGAACGTCACTTAGGACGTCGTGATCCATTAGAGCCACTGGGCTTTGAAATTAGTATTGGAGCGACTCCAGACAGCCTCATGGAACCTGTCAGGCTAATCGTCAAAAACGATTCCACCACCCCAATGGAGTTCGTGGTGCAAATTCTTCAGGGAGTATCTTCAGCAGGAGAAAAGTGCTGCAATTGAGACCAGTGTTGCAGATCCATACTCGCGGAGAGTACGCAGTAGCCATTCTGGACAAGTCCGAGGCAGAGCGTTTAATCTCAAAGATCAAGGCTGAGGCAGAGAAACGAAACTTTCCGCTTGCCACTGAAGCCCGACCACTATGAGCCATGTCCAAAGTGGTTTCACATAACAAGCCGCTCAAGTTCGTTGCGGCCCTTTGGGCCTCCACCGGACGCGGCTAAAGCCGCGCCGCTTAGCTCAGACGTTAGGTAGGCGGATCTAAGTGTACTTAGGGAGCGATAATTGACTAGCCAACGTGACAAATTCAAAACGGATTTCGATAATACTGGTTAATAAAGGCGGCCAGCTTCAAAATGCACTAAGTAAAGAGAACTTTCCTGAACAGTGGGAAGAAGCCTTAGAGAAAGCTTTTGCTGATAAAAAAGAAAGAGATAAGTTCAATAGGTCGATACCATCATTTAAGAGTGAATATCAAATTTGGTATTCAGAAGCAAAAGCGCTGGTTTTACAGCTGATTCCACACCGATTAGACGATTTTATCCGACACTACCAAAAGCCAAAGCCACGAAAAGAAATTGGTTTTGAAAATTATCGCATAGAGGATGCTCTTCAAGGACTGGTCGTAACGAATAATTGGCAAGAAAAAAAGGGGTCTATCCGAATCTCGCAACGAATTGCTGGCATGAAGCCGCCTGATTTGAGAGGCCATGGGGCCTCCTGTAATGTTTTGTTTTCGCGAACAAACAACACAGGAGATAAGCCCCATGACCGCCTGCAAGCTTATCGGAAAGCTGCTCAAGTTCAAGGGATTTCGCTGTGTCGACCTGGCTTTTCGCCGCGGCGGGCGGCTTGATGTGCTGGTCAAGCCGTTCAAGAACGGCTGTCGTTGCCCGGAATGCGGCCGCAGAGGCAAGATCATCCGTCAGCGGCCCGAGCTGCGGTTCTGGCGCGATATTCCGGTCGGCCCCTGGTCGGTATGGCTGATGTACTGGCCGCGCGAGATCCACTGCACCACCCACGGCCGGGTCACCGAGCGCCTGCCCTGGGCCGATGCCAACGCCCGGGTCAGTTATCGCTTTGAGTACCTGATACTGCGTTATTGCCAGATCATGCCTCAGAAGGCGGCCGCCGAGTTGCTGCGACTGCCGGCCTCGACTCTGTCGGACCTGCTGCACCGTTCGATTGAGCGCTTGCGCAGGGGCCATCGTATCCGGGGACTCAAGACCATCGGCATTGACGAGATCTCCTATCACAAGGGCCACAAGTACGCCACGCTGGTCTACGATCTGGACCGCTCCTGTGTGGTCTGGGTCGGCCAAGGCAAGGGCCGCGAGGCCATTGATGGCTTCTTCAACGAGGCCCTGAGCGGCTACCAGAAAGCCCGCATCCGGGCTGCTTGCTGCGACATGAGCCAGGCTTACATCGGGGCCATCGAAGCCCACTGCCCGAATGCCACGCTTGTGCTGGATCGCTTCCATATCGTCAAGGCCCTCAACGAGGCCGTCGACGAGGTGCGCAAGCAGCAGTGGCGAGAAGCCAGCCAAGCTGATCGCAAGCCCCTGAAGGGGCTGCGCTGGCTGCTGTATCGCCACTCATCGACCCGGACCCGGCGCGACACCCGCCACCTCAAGGCCCTCGACAAGCACAACCGTCGTATCTACCGTGCATGGCAACTGAAAGAAGAGTTCGAGCAGTTCTGGACCTACAAGGCAACCTGGGCGGCCGAGCGCTTCCTCAAGCGCTGGACCCGAACGACGCTACTCAGCCGGCTGGAGCCAATGAGGAAGTTCGTTAGGACCTTGCGCAAACATCAGTCAGCAGTCCTTGCCTTCATCGATACCCGCGTCACCAATGCCATCGCAGAAGGCATCAACCGCATCGTCAAGATCGTCAAAAACCGCGCCAGTGGCTACCGACATCTCGATGCCTTCTCCGACATGATCTTCCTGGCTGTTGGCGACCTGGATCTGCCTGAGCAAATCCCGGGAAGGTTCCGTACACTGTGAATCATGCGCCAAACCCAGTCAGATCAGGCGTGCTGCGGGATCAAGGCTTTGCGAGATCCGGATATAGCCAAAAAGAGGTTGGGCCAGATGCGGCTATCCCGCATTTCGACCAGCAGCTTGCGATTATCAAATCTATTCAGCCCAAATTTGAAAGCTCACTATTTGAAATATACCAACTAGTTCAGTCGGACCTTTTTGATTCGGAACTGGATGCCGCCCGAGAGCTCTTAAAAAATAGGTTTTATAGAGCGGCCGGGGCTTTGACTGGAGTGGTACTAGAAAGTCATTTGGGTCAGGTTTGTTCTGATAAAGGCATTAAGCTCAGAAAGAAGAATCCAACTATTACCGATTTTAACGATGCACTAAAAAACGCAGATTCGATTGGAGTTCCGGACTGGAGGTTTATTCAGCATCTTGGCGACCTGCGAAATCTTTGCGGCCATAAGAAGACTGACGATCCAACTGAAGAACAAATGAAAGATATGATCGCCGGTGTAGAAAAGATAACTAAGACTGTTTACTAATAGCTATGAATATACCTAACAAGTGGCTGTTGTCGGACGCACCTACGCTGGCGCTTCGGCGCGCCGCAAAGCCAGGGCGTTAGCTGTCGCAAGGAGAAAGAGCATGTCTGATAAGAAGGCTCTTCCCGGTTTTGTGTGGGGCTAAGCGGTTCGGATAGGCTACCCGCTGGCCCTGATTCGAGTCCAGTTTCATGCACGACCGCGAGCTTTACCGCCAGATTCTTGGCATTCAGGCGCCCTGGGAGGTCTCTGAAGTGGACGTCGACCTGCCCGGCACCGGCGTGACTGTCCACATTCACCATTCCGGATCGGATCTGGCCTGCCCGCAGTGCGGGGAGAGCTGTTCGGGCTACGACACCCGCGAGCGCAAGTGGCGGCATCTCGACACCTGCCAGTACAAGACCTGGCTGGTCGCCCAGGTCCCGCGCGTTCGGTGTCCGGAGCACGGCGTTCATCAGCTGCCGGTGCCCTGGGCGGAGAACAACAGCCGATTGACGGCGCTGTTCGAGGCGCTGGTGATCGACTGGCTCAAGATCGGCACGATCTCGGAAGTCGCCGAACGGCTCGGCTTGAGCTGGTCTGCAGTCAGCGGCGTGCAGGAACGCGCGGTGGCGCGCGGCCTGGCGCGCCGGGAGCAGGATTTCCCGGACACCATTGGCATCGACGAGACCGCGTTTCAGCGCCGGCACCAGTATGTGACGGTGATCAGCAGCGGCGATCGGGTGCTGCACGTCGCCGACGACCGCAAGCGCTCGACCCTGGACGCCTGGTACGCCGCGCAGCCGGCCGAGGCGCTCGACGGGTTGCGAACGGTGGCCATGGACATGTGGGGCCCGTTCATCGACTCGACGCTGGCCCACGTTCCGGATGCAGAACACAAGATCGCTTTCGACAAGTTCCATGTCGCCAAGCACCTCGGCGATGCCGTCGACAAGGTCCGCCGGGCCGAGCACAAGGCCCTGCTGGCGGGCGAAGGCGACTCGATCCTGACCAAGAGCCGCTACCTCTGGCTGCAGCATCCCGACAACATGACCGACAAGAGCTGGGGCCGCCTCAAGGAACTCAAATCCGCTAACCTGAAGACCGCCCGGGCCTGGGCGATCAAGACCCACGCCATGTGCCTGTGGGACTACCAGGTCAGAGGCTGGGCGCGCAGAGCCTGGATGAGCTGGTATGGCTGGGCCATCCGCTCGCGGCTCGAGCCGGTCAAGAAGGTGGCGCGAACGATCAAGCGTCATCTCGAGGGCATCCTCACTGCTGTCGTTACCGGCGCAACCAACGCTCGCGCCGAGGGCTTCAATACGATGATCCAGAAGATCAAGCGCGACGCTCGGGGGTTCCGAAACAAGGAGCGATTCAAGGCTGCGATCTACTTCCACCTGGGTGGGCTCGATCTCTACCCGGAAGCGGTCCGGAAATGAACGCTACCCACACGAATCAGTGAAGAGCCCATAAAAATAACGGTTTCATCAATTCAGAAGCACTTACCAAATGGGTGCGATGGTTTCTGTATATCCAGATAGTTGTAGCGTTGATTTCGCTGATTTCTGGGAATATGGAATACTCATTGTTGACCGACTATGAGAACGGTGTATACACCTCTCAAGAACAGGCCGTTGCCGATGGAGAGGCAAATGATAGGCGGCAAGGGATTATAGGGATGATCTATCTGGCCATATTTATAATTTCTGGCATTGTTATTCTTAAGTGGATATATCGTGCTAACTACAATGCGAGACAACTTGGTGCCGAGGATATGAGGTTCACACCTGGCTGGTCTATCGGCTGGTATTTATTCCTGTTTTTCACACTTTGGAAGCCATATCAGGCAATGAAAGGAAATCTGGAAAGCCAGTCACAATCCAAGTGACTGGAAAAATGCCGAAGTTAGCTCAATATTGCCTTGGTGGTGGTTCTTTTGGTTGGTAAACGGGTTCTTAGGGCAAGCTGTTATGCGGATGTCACTTCGGGCTGAGGAAATCGCAGAACTAAAAAATGTCAACCTTGTTTATCAAGCGTCGTGATGTCACGGCAATCATCCTCTCTATTGTTACGCTTGCATTGGTAAATGGTATTTATCGAGCGCAGATAAGCAATGCCACAAACAGCTAACAATCACATACACTCGGACAGTAAAAAGCGCTGCTCGTTGCTCGCTCTGCTTTTTGCTGCCGGTGATGTGAGGAGTTAGCTTAAGGGAACGCTATGCTACGTATAATGTCGATTTTCATCCTATTTTTCGCACTGTCCGGCTGCGCTACAGGCCCGTCTTCTTCGCTTGATCCTAACCTCGATTTTGAGCCCGAACAGGCCGCGACAGCGCGTCCGGTCCAGATGTCTACTACGCCGCACGCCTTCTGGAAGATGGCGAAATGAACGAGGCTGCATTCTGGTTCTATGCCGGCCAGCTTCGCTACAGAGTCCATCTTGAGGCACGTCCTGACCTCCCCGCTGACCAGAGACCCCGCATTATTCGCGTCCTTGAACTCCAGTCCTGGGTCAGAGGGGTGAACCAGTATATTGGAGGAGACCCGGCTGAATGGGAGCGTGTTATTGAGCGAGCGCTCAATTGGGATGCTCGAACGCCGAACGAGTTCACTCCTAAAGACAAGTACCCATCCGCGCATCGTCGAGTGCGAGATGGGCTCGAGAGAATTGTGGTCGTATGTCCACGAGAATTACGAGGAGATTCGGAAAGGGCAGGCCGCTTCCGGTCTGGAGAATCGCTAACAAGTCGCTCAAGTTTGTTCCGGCCCTTCGGGCCTCCACCGGACGCGGCTAAAGCCGCGCCGCTTAGCTCAGACGTTAGTGCGAGTGGGAGTGACGATGCATGCGATTTTGGATTTTATTAGGTGCGTCGGACTCGGGGAAGAGCCGGATGAAGCCTCTCAGGTTAATTCGGGCTTCGGAAGAAGATTCGCCCTGGCTTGCGATGTCGAGTTACGGGCTAGGACTACGCGTGTGTCGTCTTCTCGGCTAATAATGCTGGTAAGTTGCTGAGCCGTAGATGATCGGCTTTCATGCATACATCAACCGGCGATCTTTGGATTCCGGAATTGGTTCACCGAACTCTCGGGCGGTGTCGAGCCACAGGTCGACGGCTTCCTGGGCGTTTTCCAGTGCTTCTTTCTGCGAGCTGCCGTGCGCCTTGCAGCCCGCCAGTTCCGGGACTTCCGCAATAAAGGTGTCGTCCTCATCGCTCCAGAAGATGGTGATCTCGTATCGGTGCATCGTCATCCCTCTCGCATTCGGTAGTTGCCGTTTTCGTCGGTGCTGACCATACCGAGTTCGGTCAGGGCTTCCAGGACCTGGGTGACGGACTTTTCGGGTTTGCGTTTGTAGTGGCTGGCCAGGGTGGTTGGGTCCATAGGAGCGGCGGCTAGTTGGTCGCGGATGGTGCGGACTTGGGCTTGTAGGGTTTTGGGCCAAGCGAGTTTTTTGGTGGCTGGTTGGTCTGTTTGGTCGTTTTGGCTGGGTGTCGTCGGCTTCGGCTTCGTCGGTTGCTAGTTCGCCTTGTTGGGCGGTTTCTTCCGGGGCCTGGTAGTCGGGTCTTAGCCAGCGGATTTTGCCTTTGGCTTCTTCGGCGGCGCGTTGGTGGTTTAGGTCGACGAGGCGTTGGAGGAGTTCTTCTTCGGCTTCTTGCTGGTCTTCGGGCTTTTCGGGCCAGGGGTGGTGGCGCCGGGGCGGCCGACTAGTTTTTCGGCGAGGTCGTCCCAGCCGTAGGCGTGGAAGACGGCGCGGTCGAGGTCGTCGTGGAGTTCGCGCAGGACGGAGACCAGGCCCTGTTCGTGGATTTTCTTTTCCTTGTCGGTCAGTTCTTCTTCCCGGCGCAGTTTTTCCAGGACGTTGTACATGCCGGTCATGGTGAGGCCGGGGTGTTGTTCTTGTTGGCGTTTGCGGTGGGTGTCTAGTTGTTCGGCTAGTTCGGCGATCTGGTTAGCCGTGGCTTCGTCGGGTTCTGGGAACGGGAAGGTTTCGAAGCAGCGGGTTTTGTTGTAACGTGGGATCATTGCCAACTCCCAGTCGACCGCCGGTGCGCAAGCGCCCACAGCAACGTGGATTCGGCTCGACAAGCATGCCCAGAATGTCAGGATCTGGTAGCGCGATAGCGAATCAGCGTGTCATCGGGAAGATCGCTGCATTCAGAAACTGGAAAAATCGGTGCTTACGAAGTCTCGAGCGGTAGCGATGTACTTGGGTAAGTTCTGCCGACATGCTTACTGCAACTTCAGTCCGCGGTCTCCAGTATAGCCACCATTTCTCAGCGTAATCGGCTTCGTCCTTTGTTCTGCATCACGTTCAGGCTTGACGCGCTCATGCTAACCACTGATAGAAGTACGGGTACGCTATCGCTGCATCTGCTCCGATGTTAAGTCCGAACATGTCGATTACGCATACGCCTCGCGGTCGATCTGATGTCAGATCTCGCCCATTTACGTAGTGCTCACGATATGGCTTCTCGACGCCTGCGCTTCTCAGATAGTCCAAGCTTCTGCCTGCTCTGAGAGTCAACGATGAAGCCGGAGCCATGCAGCTTGACGCCTCTGATAGCTGAGGCCTGCAGTTTGCCTGCAAGCTCGACTGCTGAGCGACGTTCGGCACCGATAGTCAAGGTCTGCGATGAACTTTTCCGCTGCCGCCATCGGAATCAATTACGAGCTTGCGGGTCGCCTCGTATTTCATTCGTTGATCTGCTACCGACTAGTGCCGGAGTGCTTCAGTCGCCTGTGCCGACAGTCATCGCAATCCGAACTGCCGCTCCATCGGTAGCATCCACCCAAGGGTGATCCGGAATCGCAAAGAGCAGCGACAGTGGCTTCTTTTCGCTGCATGTGCTGTTCAATCACTCGGCGATTGAACGTCTGGCGGAGGCTGTTGGTTGTGATGAGTCCGAATTGCTTGATCTTGCCGTGCGCGGACGAGTCGGCCGCCTTGTGCCACCAGTACATGACGAAGTCGCAGGACTCGGGCACTGTCCTTCCAGGTCTCTCGCAACGCGTCGACGTAGCCGTCGCCGAGTGCGATGCGCATTCGCTCTGGCGCCGATAAAGGGCGGATTGCCAACCACATAATCCGCCTCCGGCCACTCCGCCTTCCTCGGATTGATATACACCTCTTCCGGCACCTGGGCGGATTCGTCGGGGATGTCTTCGCCGGTGGTGGGGCTCTTTTTGTAGGTTTTGCCGTCCCAGCGCATGACGGGGCGGCCGTCTTCATTCATTTTGTATTCCCAGCGGTCGTAGGCGAGGACGGCGTCGCGGCATTCGATGTTTTCGAAGGCTCTCAGGACGGGCTGGGGCGGGTTGATGTGGCCGTGGGTGCGGAAGTGCCATTGCAGGTAGCCGATCCACAGGACCATTTCGGCGATGGCGGCGGCTCTGGGGTTGATCTCTATGCCTAGGAACTGGTGCGGGTCGACGGTGTTGCCCTGCATTTCGAGCAGGTTCTGGCCTTCGCCCAGATCATTGAGGGTGCCCAGGATTTCGCCTTCCAGGCGTTTCATGTGCTCGAGGGTGACGTAGAGGAAGTTGCCGCTG
The DNA here is from genome assembly GCA_034520805.1 of Lysobacterales bacterium. Lineage (GTDB taxonomy): Bacteria > Pseudomonadota > Gammaproteobacteria > Xanthomonadales > Wenzhouxiangellaceae > Wenzhouxiangella. The sequence goes on from JAXHNG010000005.1 coordinate 188,457, forward strand.
CCGCAGGCGGGGTCGAGGATGCGGATTTCGCACAGCTTGCGGTGGAAGTCGCGGATTTCCTTGACGGCCTTGTCGTGCTTGCCCTGGGCTTCCAGGGCGGCGGCGGCGGCCTGGACGTCTTTCCATTCGTCTCGCAGGGGTCGATGACGGTGGGCATGACCAGGCGTTCGACGTAGGCTCGCGGCGTGTAGTGGGCGCCGAGCTTGTGGCGTTCTTCGGGGTCGAGCGCGCGTTCGAGCAGGGTGCCGAAGATGGCCGGTTCGACCTGGCTCCAGTCGTGCTTGGCCGCGTCGATCAGGAGCTGGATCTGGTCGGCGTCGAGCGGGATGGGGGCGATGTCGGTGAACAGGTTGCCGTTGAAGCGCAGGATTTCTTTGTTGAACGCGCCGCTGTAGCCCCCGGTGTTCATCGTCTCCCACAGGTTCTGGACGGCGTTGGGGAAGTGCTCGGGCGTTTTCTTGAGTTTCTGGAGCAGGGCGGTGAATTCGCCCTTTGGCAGCAGGTCGACGTCCTCGCAGAACATGGTGAACAGGCAGCGCTTGATGAAGTGCGCCACGCGTTCGACCTTGTAGCTGTCCTTCTCCAGGGTGCGCGCCAGCTTGGCCAGGGTGTCGCTGATCTCGCGCGTGACCCGGGCGGCGTACTTGGACGGGTCGAGGCTGTCGGGGTCGGTCCAGATCTTTTTGAGCCGCTCGCGGACTTTTTCTTCGCGCAGGTCCTCGAGGTGGATGCGGTGGTCTCTAGGGTCGGGGTAGGGCACGTAGGTCGCGCCCGAGCGGGTGAATTCCGAATAGACCTCGATGGTCTTGCCGACATCGCAGGTCAGCAGGAAGGGCGGGCGGCCTTCCTCGGCGGGCAGGGCGCGGATGTAGGTGTCGGCTTGCGCTGCGGCGCGCAGCATGGCCTTGTCCCAGCGGCTGGAGGCGTGCTTTTCGCTGACCTGCTTGGCCTCGAGCACAAAATGGCCGCGGCGGTAGAGGTCGATATAGCCCCTGTTGGTGGATCCGTCGGGGTGGTGGATGTCGACACGGCGTTCGAACACGTAGCCGTTCTTTGTCGGCTCGGGGCCGGCCGGTTCCGGGCCGGGCAGGTCGAGGAGCTGGCACAGCTCGGTCAAAAAGAGCTGGTAGTTGGCGCGTTCCTTGCCGCCGGTGTCTTGCCAGCGGTCGATGAAGGCTTCGACGGCCTCGGGTGTGTGGTTGCTGTTGGCGTCGTTCATGCGTGGTGGTGGCGGGTCCCCTCAATGCTCGGGTAGAGGTTACCAGTAGTGTGGGTGGGAGGGAACTGGTGGGATCTGGTGTTGGGGTTGCTGGTCGGTGGGAGGTCCCGGCTCTTCGCTTCGCTGCGGCCGGGACGACAGGGGGTGCTGCTTCCGGGACGACAGGGGGGCGGTGATTTCCAGGATGACGGATCATCTCGCACTGGGCGTGGAAGCCGTGCCGGGATTCAGCCCTTGGAATTCTTATTGGATTCTTCCGGCACTCGTCGCTGGCGCTCCTATACAGGTGTGTGCTGTTGCCAGGGTGTGATCCGGGCCAGTTCCGATGACAGGGCGCGTTCGGCGACTTCCGTGTCGTGGGCCGCCTGGGCGCGCAGCCAGTAGCCGTTGGACAGGCCGAAGAAGCGGCATAGTCGCAGGTCGGTATCTGCAGTGATCGCCCGGCGGCCCTTGACGATCTGACCGATGCGCTGGGCCGGCACGCCGATTTCCTTGGCCAGTCGATACTGGCTGATTCCCATGGGCTCGAGAAATTCTTCGAGCAGGAGTTCTCCGGGAGTGACGGGACTCAATTCGGTCATGTGGTTTTCCTCAGTGATAGTCCACTATTTCGACTTGTTCAGCGCCGCCATCGATCCATCGAAAACACAGCCGGTATTGATCGTTGATGCGGATGAAACGCCGAACGCGCTGATCTTGGGCCAGTCGTTCGGTGTCGGCGCATTTGAAAGATCGGATCATGATAGTAACGTAATGCGATATTAACGTCAAGCGTTATTGTTTGCGTGTCTTCAGGCGTCGTGCACGCCCGGTGGCGCCCAGGGGTTGATGATTCTGACGCCGGTCGGGGTGAAATCCTCGACGTTGCGGGTCATCAGGGCCAGGCCGTGGCGAAGGGCGGTGGCCGCGATCAGGCCGTCGATTGCGGGGATGGTGCGGCCTATGGGTTGGGCCGCGGCGGTAATCTCGCCCCAGATCAGGCTGGTTTCGCTGTCGATGGTCAGAATTCGGTCGCTGTAATGCGCGTGCAGGCCCGACAGCCAGGCTTCCAGCTCGCGCTTGCGGCGGCCGGGCTTGAGCAGGGCGATGCCCTTGGCCAGTTCGCCCAGTGTGAGAACGCTAAGGAACAGTTCTTCGTCGGCATGCTCCTGGACCGCCGTGCGTACGCGGGGCGCTCCTCGCGGATGACGAATTTCGGACAGGACGCAGGTGTCGAGCAGGACTCTCACAGCGACACGCCGCGGGCGGGGGAGCGATCGCGCGTCAGGTCGACGCTTTCCAGGCTCGGGCCGCTGCCCAGCAGGTAGTCACGAAAGCCGGGCTGTTGGCCAGTCAGTTGCGCGTATTCATCCTCGGAGATGATCACGACGACGTCGTCGCGCCGTGTGATGCGCTGCGGCCCCTCGGTTAGTGCGCGTCTGACGACTTCGCTGAACTTGTTCTTGGCGTCGGCGAGTTTCCAGTCCATGGCGTTCTCAAGTGGCTAGATTGTCTAGATATTATAAGAGCATCGTTGCCGGCTGGGAAGTATGGCGGATCTGATCTTTCTGGAAGTTCTCCAGGGGATTCGCGATGACCGCGAGTACGAGAAACCCCGCCGTTCCCTGGCAACCCTGGATCACTACGAGTTGTTCGGCACGGCCCTGGCCGGAGAGTGCGCGGAAAATTTCCGGGCACTGCGCAAGAAGGGCGTCACCATCCGCAAGACCGCAGATGTGATTATCGCGACGTTCTGCATCGAGCGCGGGCTACCGCTGCTCGAAGTTAAGCTGGCGGATCGACCGGAGCTGCCTGATGCGTGGCAGCGGCTGGTGCGCCAGCCGGTGCCTTACGCTAATCCGCGGGATATGGAGGGTGACCTCAGGGTGGTGCTGGCCAATGTGGAGCGATCGCTTGCTCTCGCCCAAATGATCATCAGTTTGATACATCAGCGGTAGGCTTTGGCCTGCAGCTCGAACAGGTGGGCGTAGCGTCCGCGCCGGGCCATCAGCTCGTCGTGAGAGCCCAGCTCGATGATCCGGCCCTGGTCCATCACCGCGATGCGGTCGGCCTGTCGCACGGTCGAAAAACGATGGGAGATCAGGATCAGAATCTGACTGGTCGCGGTGGCCTGAAAATGGTTGAATACTTCGGCTTCGGCTTTGGCGTCCATGGCCGAGGTCGGTTCATCGAGAATCAGGATGTCGGCGTTTTTGCGCATGAACGCGCGCGCCAGGGCGATCTTCTGCCATTGTCCGCCCGACAGTTCGCGCCCGTCCTTGAACCAGCGGCCGAGCTGGGCCTCGTAGCCGCCCGGCAATTCCTCGATGAAGCCGTCGGCCAGACCTTTCTCGGCCGCCTCGCGCCAGCGCGCCTGGTCATTGAACGCGCTGATATCACCGGCTCCGATGTTGTGGCCGACAAGCCACTGGTAGCGCGCGAAGTCCTGGAAAATCACGCCGATGCGATCCTGCAGGGCGCGCCGGTCCCAGTCTTTCAATGAGGTACCGTCGAGTCGGATATCGCCCCGGTCAATGGGGTACAGACCGGCAATCAGCTTGGTCAGCGTGGTCTTGCCCGAGCCATTCTCGCCGACCAGCGCCAGGCTGCTGCCGGGCTGGAGTGCGAGGCTGACATCATTCAGTGCTGGCTCGTCGGTACCGGGATAGCTGAACCAAACGTGCTCCATCACCAGACCGCTGCCCGGGCTGGCGCCTTCGGTCAGCGTGCCGCCATGGGCGGTCACCGGCTGTTCGAGAAACTCGTACAGGCTCGACAGGTAGAGGTGGTCTTCGTACATACCGTTGATCGAGCTCAAGGAGGCGCTGACCGCCGACTGGCCCTGACGGAACACCATCATGTACATCGTCATCTGGCCAAGCGATAGCTGTCCCAGCACGGTAGCCACCACGACCCAGGCAAAGGCCCCGTACAAGGCGGCGGTGCCGAGCAGGCCGAGGACGAAGGCCCACCAGCCACGCCGGATGGTCAGCGCCCGGTCTTCCCGGAAAAGCTTGGCGAAGATCTCACGGTAGCGGGCCAGCAGGGTAGGGGCGAGATTGTAGAGTTTGACTTCCTTGGTGTAGTCCTCGCGCGCCAGCACCGATTCCAGATACATCATTTCGCGCGTGTGCGGCGAGCGCCAGCGAAACAGCTGGAATGCCTGGCCGGCGAACCGGGCCTCGACGAAGAACGCCGGCAGGCCGCCGACGACCAGCAACAGCACGGCCCAGGGCGAAAAGGCCAGCAGCAGCCCACTGAAACTCAGGATCGCGATGCCGTTCTGGATTACGCCGAAGGTTTTCTGTACCAAGGCCAGCGGCCGCGACGAAGCCTCGCGCCGTGCGCGCGTCAATCGATCATAGAACTCGGCGTCCTCGAGCTGCGCCAACTCCAGGCTCTGCGCCTTTTCCAGGATCATCACGTTGACCCGCTGGCCGAGCTGGGCACGCAGCAGATTGTTGGCGATGCTGAGCGCGGTCTGGGTGGCGGCCATTACCGCCACCAGCAGGGCCTCCAGCGACAGCCAGAACCAGATTGCCGGGCCCATTTGGCCATGCTCGATAGCCAGAACGACACTGTCGACCAGCTCCTTGCCGACCCAGGCGATCGCGGCCGGCAAAAGCCCGGCGATCACGGTCAGCGTGGCCAGGGCCAGCGTCAGCAGCCGGCTGGTCGCCCATACCAGCTCGAGCGCGCGCCGGCCATAGGTCACCAGAGGCACGAACTGGCCGATCAAGCCGGAGGTTGGGGTCGCTTCCATGGGGTTGGATGCCTGGTTGGCGGTTTGCAGGCGCTGACACGCGCAGTGAATGGGCGGTCACTATAGCCGGTCGTGGGTGCGAGAAAAGTCATAGCGCACTGTCAGGCCAAGAGGCCATCGCAAAATCCGGCTTATCGGCACCCCTGCATTAGTTCGCATAATGTATATTATGTAAAGTTAAGCTCCCGGCAACCGTCCACGGCCGTAATGCAGCGCAAATTCGGTCCTGCAAAATAACGCATGATCTATCAATGCTTTGAAAGCTATATTTAAACTGATTTCCTATTATTTACAGTTCGCCTCATCGATGCAGGTGAAACCTCTGATCAGAGTCAATATCCCCTCGAGCGCTGTGTGCAATGCTTGTGGGACACATTAACCATGAGGAGACTCGCCATGAGCCAGTCCAGGAAACTGATCGTCGCGCTGGATGGATCCAGCCCTTCATTCGAGGCGCTCGACGAAGCGCGCGATCTGGCCAAGGCCATGGGCCGCGAACTTTCGGCGCTGTATGTCTTCCCGCACAGCCGGGGTTTTTCTGCCACACCGTCCGGGCTCGACGAACAGACGTCGAAGGAAAACCTCGAGCAGATGCGTGACAGCGAGTCCGCGAAGATCTTCGAAGCCGCCGAAAAGCGCTTGGGTACATCGTTTGCGCACAAGCACGTTCTTTCGGGCGATCCGGCCGAAGAGATCATCGCTTTCATGGAAGACAACCCCGACACGCACCTGGTCATGGGCCGTCGGGGACTGTCGAAGATCAAGTCGCTGTTGCTGGGCAGCGTGAGCAGCAAGGTCGCCGCACACGCCCAGGGTCTTGTGACCGTTGTTTAGAAATAGCCTATATCTTACTGATATTTAGAGATTTAATGGCCCTGCTATTTCCACGAGGACGTGGTGTGCATCACCATCGTCCACGAAATCGATCAAGTTGCCCCTGACGGCGTTTCCGTCGACGGAAATGCGCGTTTCGGCGGGTCTTGCGTCGGCCGGCTGCCGGTATTCGATAACGTAGGGCGATGCGCCGGCCTTGAGCGTGACGCGGCAGCGCTTCCACGACGGCGGCAGGCAGGGGTCGATGATCAGCCGGTCGCCCCGGCGACGCAGCCCAAAGACGGCTTCCACGGCCCCTCGCCAGGCCCAGGCCGCCGCACCGCTATACCAACTCCACCCGCCCCGGCCAAGGTTTTCGCCCTGGCTGTAGATATCGCCGGCCAGCACGTAGGGTTCCAGGCGGTAGTGACGAGCCGTTTCTTCGCTGGCACTTCGCTTGACCGGATCGAGAATATCAAGCAACCGTTCGACTTGCTCGGACCAGCCCAGGCGGGCCGCCGCCCAGATCGCCCAGGTGGCTGCATGCGTGTACTGCGCGCCGTTTTCGCGAATCCCCGGCGGATAGCCGCGGATATAGCCCGGATCATGCTGAATGCGGTTGAAAGGCGGCCTGAGGAGGAGAATCAGGCGAGCTTTGTCGTCGACGAGTTGCTCGAGGGCGGCCGCCATGGCAGTAGCCGAGCGCTCGGGTAGTCGCTTTGGTCCCAATGCCGACCAGGCCTGGGCGATCAGATCGATGCGGCACTCCTCGCTCTCTTCCGAGCCCAGCGCCAGGCCGTTGTCGAACCAGGCGCGCAGGTACCAACGCCCGTCCCATGCGTGCTTCTCGATCCGGCCGATGAGCAGTTGCGCCAGCTGCCGGTATTGCGTTGCGCTTTCGCTCTCGCCGCGCAATTCACACATCGGCGCAAATCCCTCGAGCACGCTCACCAGGAACCAGGCCAACCAAACGCTTTCACCGCGCCCGGTCGTGCTCACGCGGTTGAAGCCGTCATTCCAGTCGCCGCTGCCGATCACCGGCAAGCCGTGGGGGCCGACCGTGCTGGCCCGGTCGATCGCCCGGCAGCAGTGTTCCAAAAGGCTCGCCGTGCGCTCGCTCTGGCCATACTCGGCATAACGTTCGGCCTCGGCGGCACCCAGGGGCGCACCATCGAGCCACGCCACCGGCTCGTCGAGAATGCCGGTATCACCGGTGGCCTCGATATAGTGTGCGGTCACGAATGGCAGCCACAACAAGTCGTCGGAGCAGCGCGTGCGCACGCCGCGCAGCGGGGATTCGTGCCACCAGTGCAGAACGTCGCCCTGCGGGAACTGCCTGCTGGCGGCGCGCAGGATATGCGCCCTGGCCTCTTTCGGTGCCAGCCAGGTCATGGCCATCACGTCCTGCAGCTGGTCACGAAAGCCGAAACCGCCGCTCGACTGGTAGTACCCGGTCCGCCCCCACAGCCGGGCCGTAATCGCCTGGTAAGGCAGCCAGTGGTTGTAGAGCAGGTCGAAGCTTTTATCCGGTGTTTCGATCTCCACTTGCGACAGCAGTCGTTGCCAGCGCTGCACTGTTCGCCCGCGGCTCAGCTCGCCCTGCCCCGGCTCGATATAGCGCCCGGCCAGCGCCAGCGCCGCCTCGCGCGTGGCGCCGTGCCCGATGACGAACTGCACCACCCGTGTCTCGCCGGGCGGCAGGTCCAGGTGCACCTGCAAGGCCGCGCAGGGATCGCTGCCGGCGGCCAGTGAACCGCTGAGGCCGATTCGCCACATCGCCGCGGGGCGATCGAGACTACCGCCCTGCCCCAGGAACTCGCTGCGGTCGGTGGTGAAACCGTGCACCGGCAGATCGCTGGCGACGAAGGCGTGTCCCCGGCCGGCGAATCGATCGTAGGGGTTGCTGGCCAGCAGCGCGTGGCGCTCGAGATCGAGGTCGCAGTCGAGGTGCAGCGCGGTGTCGCCGCGTCGGTTGCCGAGCACCCATTCAAGGTAGCAGGTGGCCGTAATGCGCCGGGTCCAGTCGCAGCGATTAGTCAGCGCAAGGCGGCAGATCTTGACCGGATCGCCGGCATCGACGTGCACGTCCAGCGACTGTTCCAGGCCGCCGTCGCTACGAACAAAGCGGCTGTAGCCGAGCCCGTGGCGCACCTGGCAGGCACCCGGGGCGGGTCGGGGGGCTGGCGTGGGTGTCCACACGCGTCCCGACTCCTCGTCGCGCAGGTAGATCACCTCGCCGGAAGGATCCGTGACCGGATCATCGGGCCAGGCGGTCAGGCGGTATTCGCTGCTGTTGCCCGCCCAGGTGAAGCTGCTTCCGGATTCGGTCACGAGGGTGCCGAACGCCGGGTTGGACAGCACGTTGGACCAGGGCGCGGGCGTGTGCTGCCCCGGTTCGAGATGCATCACGTACTCGCGGCCGTCGGGGCTGAAACCGCCGATACCATTGTCGCAAAGCAGGTCGTCGGGGCGCACCAGGGGCCGGCTCACTTCGTCGGCGTCGCGATCGCTTCGGGACGGTACCAGCGGCGGCAATCGCTGCGATTGCGGTGGACGCAACTGGCCGACAAGATCGGGCCGGTCGAGGTCCAGGACGACGCTGGCGGCCGCCAGCAGGGCGCGGCGCTGGTCGGCCGATAATTCGCGACCCGGGATTACCGTCACCTGGCCGAACAGTACGCGCTGGGTGCGCGATCGCACGGACTCGACCAGTTCCTGCAGCCGGTCCCGCCCCGTCTGCTCGTAACCGCCTGCCATCTCGTCGATCAGCAGCAAGTCCGAGCGCAGCTGCCGCCCGGACACCAGGGTGTGCGCGCGCACCAGGCGTTCGATTTGCTCGAGGTGTCCGCGATCACGAACCAGGCCGGTGATGATGGGCCAGTCGCCCGAGATGCCGCGCGACCACAGCAACGACTGCAGCGCCTCTTCGGGCCGTTCGGCCGTCTGTCGCCATTCCGGCTGCGGCTCGAGCATGGCCGACATCAGCTGCATCGCGAACGGTGCCTCGTCGGGCGGCATCTGCAGGTGGTGCAGCTCGAGCGCGGACTGCATGCGCGCCTGTTCGAACAGCCAGTTGATCCGGCTCGGGGAGCGATAGTGTTCCAGTGCGCCCAGCAGTTCCTCGCGCGTACGCGCCGCGGCGGTCAGAAAGCCGATCTCGAGACGCCCGTACGGCTCGATGCTGACCTCCAGCGCGGCCGTGCTCGACGGATTGATCACGGCGCCCGTCGTGCCGCTCAAGCCCTCGATTCCGGACGACAATCCGGCCGGTCGGCGCAGGCTGCCGCCGCGCCCGATAAAGCGCGCGCGGTCGGTTTCCCAGCCGAAGCGTGTGGACTGGCCTACCGGCGTGATCAGGGCGTGACCGACGTACAGCGACATCTCTTCGTCACTGCGCGGCCTGCGGCGGAAAATCAGCGTCCGGTCAGCGGGCAGGCATTCGCTTTCGACAAACAGCCGGGCGAAGGCCGGATGACGTTCGAAATCCCGGGCCGGCGCCATGGCGAGTTCGGCAAAGCTGGCGATGACCAGTCGCCGCGACGACCCAGATTCATTGTTGATGACGAGCCTGCGCGCCTCGACATCGTGCTGGCCGGCGATGGCGACATCCAGCCGGCACAGCAGGTCATGGTGGCGGCGCCGGAACTCGACTCGATGGGGTGCCTGCACCACCTGGGTCTCGCCGGCCTCCTCCGGAAAAGCGGCGTCGGCGGCGATCGTGAACACCCTGCCCTCGTCTGGTTCAACGACGTACACCCGGCTGCCGTGGCGGCGGGTAGTGAGATCGGGTTGCCAGCGATCGATAGCGATGCCCTGCCACCAGCTGCCGCCGCCGCCCCAGGCATCGACGATGGTACTGAAGTGGCCGTTCGAAAGCAGGCAATAGCAAGCCGATGAGGCCTGCCTGACGTCGACCGTCCATTCCGTCGGGCTGGCGGCTACGGCGAGCGTGCGCTCCGGTTGCAGGCGCGCCCGGATGGCCAGCTCCGGGCTGGTTCGCGGCAGGCGCTCGTGCAACAGCATCGACACGCCGGCCATGTGCGGGTCGTTCATGAAACGCCGGGCCATGATGTCGTCGTTGAGGTAGTTGTCGATGGCCGCCAGGATCATGCCCTGGTGATGACTCATCCAGGCGCGAACGACCCGGGCACGACGCGGCTTGTCGCTCGCGCGACGGCCGAAATCGACCGCTTCGTAGCAGCCGAACAGGCCGATGGCGTGGATTTTCGAGAGTTTCTTCAGGTTGTCGATCACGGCGGCCGGGCGATACGGCAGGGCCATCACGCTCGCGTAGGGTGCCACGACAAGGCGCTCGCCCAGGTCACGGCGAAAGCCGAGGCCGGGCACACCGAAGCTGCGATAGGCGTAGTGTCGCTCTTCATTGAGCTGGTAATACGCCGACTCCGAAACGCCCCAGGGGATGCCCCCGTGCGCCTCGGCAAAATCGCGATGCAGATCGATGGCGTTGACGCTGGCCGTCTCGAGCAGCCCGGTAATCGGGGTCGGGCAGTAAATTCTGGGCATCAGGTATTCGAACAGGGTCGCGCCCCAGGACATCAGCAAGCGCCGCCCGCCGTATCGGCGGAAAGGCCGGCCCAGGTGCAGCCAGTGACGCATCGGCACCTGGCCGCGGGCGATGCCCAGCAGGCTGGTCAGGCGGGCTTCGGAGGCCAGCAGGTCGTAACAGCCGGAATCGAGCACGGCGTTGTCGACGTCGAAGCCGATGCGGAACTGATGTCGCTCGCCGTCGTAGAGAAAGCTGAAGTCCATTTCCGCGACCCAGCGCTCTGCCAGGCGGGCCAGATCCGCGCAATCATCGGCCAACTTGTCATTGGCGTCGCCGGCCTGAACGAGCAGTCGCTCGATGCGCTCGGCCAACGCCGTTGGCAGGCCGGCTCCCTCGCGCCTGGCAGCGGCCATCAAGCGTCCGGCGCGTCCGGTCTGCGCAGCGTGGGCCTGCGGACACCACCCGGCTTCCAGCAAGTCGGCCAGTTGCGACAGCGCTCGACTGTCCGCCTGTTCGGCGTAGCGCCTCAAGGCGGGCAGCTCGGGCAGCCATGGCTGCAGCGATTCGACGGCGCGGCGAGCCTGGCGCACCTGACCGATCAGCTGCGTCAGCCAGGTTCGCAGTTCGGCGATGACATCGGCGCTGACGTCCAGGCTCTCGTCCTCGGCCATCTCGACGATGGCATCTGCCAGTTCGTCGAGCTGATGTTCGTGCCACAGGTCGAGGAGTTCGCGGCATTCGGCCGGGCTGGCGGCGAGGGCCTGGTGATACTGCGCGTCGATGCGCTCGATCCACCTGGAGAGCGCGTGCTTTCCCGGTTCCTGTTCGATGATCGGGCGGATGGTGCGTGCGATCAGGTCGAGTGTGTCGGCAAGGCCGCGCGCCAGCCGGGTCAGCACCAGCGGGCGGCCGCGAACTTCATCGAGCGAACGCGCCAGGGTAACCAGCGCGACCGCCAGGTTGCCGCTGTCGACCGTGGAAACGTAGGCCGGCGGCAGGCGCTCGAGATCGCGAATCTCGTACCAGTTGAACCAGTGCCCCCGGTAGCGTTCCAGTTGGGCCATGCCCTCCATGCTGTTGTGCAGCCAGGCGATCAGCGTCTGCGGGTCGATCCAGCCAAAGTCGTGCGCGGCCACAGCGGCATTGAGGGCCATGCCCATGTTGGTCGGCGAGGTGCGCGCCGCCAGCGCGACTTTCGGGTCGTCCTGATAGTTGTCGGGCGGCAGCCAGTGGGTATCGGGGCCGACGAAGTGGTCGAAGAACAACCAGGTTCGCCGGGCAATACGGCGCAGCAGACGTTCGGCTTCCGGGTCCGGACGCTCGGATTCGCGCTGCCGCGGGCGCTCGACGCGCCTGACGATCGCGGGCGCGGCCAGCCAGGCGACGGCGACCGGGCCGGCCACCAGCAGCAGCGCGGGCTGGGACAGGCCCACGCTCGCGAGCACGACCGCGCCGAGCAGCGGACAGGGCCAGAGCTCGCGCCACAGGCTCTGGCGGGCCCGGCCGAGGCTGCGATGAAGGTGTGCGGCCGTGGTCCACTCCAGCAGGTGACGATGCGTGATAAACAACCTGACCAGCGTGCGGGCGATCGCATCGGCGATCATCATGCTCTGGTAAGGCAGCAGCACCAGCGTGAGCAGCCAGTGCTGGGCCTGAAGCCGCAGGCCGCGCAGCGCCGGTCGCAGCCTCAGCCAGGCTGCGCGCGGGGCAGCCAGCAGATGAGTGACCGAACCCAATAGTTCGCTGACCAGCCCCGCCGCGGTGAGCAGCAGAAAAAGCAGCGACCACAGCAGATCGCTGCCGGGCAGGACGCCGCTGAAACCGATCAGGATCAGCACGAGCGTAACCGGCGGCTGCAGACTGCGGCGCAGGTTGTCGACGATCTTCCAGCGATGGACAAGCCGCAATCGATTGCGCCGGCGCTCGCCGCCTCCTGCCCTGGCGTGACGACCAAGCCAGGGCAACAGCTGCCAGTCACCGCGCACCCAGCGATGCTGGCGACGCGTCCAGGCGATCACGCTGGGCGGAAACTGCTCCATCAAGACGATGTCGGTCGCCAGTCCGACGCGGGCGAAAAGCCCTTCGAGCAGGTCGTGACTGAGCAGGCTGTTGTCGGGAATCCGTCCGGCCAGCGTCGCCTCGATAGCGCGCCAGTCGTATATGCCCTTGCCGGCGAAGATGCCTTCGCCGAACAGGTCCTGGTAGACGTCCGAGCTGGCGTGGGTGTAGAGATCGATCGTCGTATCGCCGGAGAAAGCGCGCGTAAAAGCGTTGTTGCGCGTGGTATCGGGATCGATCTCCACACGCGGCTGGATAATGCCGTAACCGGCCTTCAGGGAACGACCGTCGTCAGCATAGACGGCGCGGCTGAGCGGATGGGCCAGGGTACCCACGAGCTGCCTGGCGGTCCCCGGCGGCAGACGGGTATCGGCGTCGAGCGTGATGACAAAGCGCACGCCCCCGAGCCGATCGAGCTTGCCGAAAGCATCGGAAAAACCGGCGTCGTCATACCCGGCAAGCAGACGGTTGAAGGCCATCAGCTTGCCACGCTTGCGCTCGTGCCCCATCCAGCAGGCTTCGCTGTCGTTGAATTTCCGTTCGCGGCACAGGAACAGGAAATCGGCGTGAGGGTACTGTCCGTTGAGCCGGTCGATCTGCTGCCTGGCCCGGCGCAGAATGGCTCGATCAGTGTCCAGCGTGGCCTCGTCGGCATCGTGCAGGTCGCCCAGCACCACCCAGACCAGCTGCGCGTCGTCGTTGGCGAGGAAGTTGATTTCCAGGCGTTCGAATGCGTGGTCGACATCTTCCGGGCCGGCGAAGATCACCGGCACGGCAACCGCGCTACGGTACTGCGCGGGAATGCCCGCCTCGAAATCCAGGCGCGCCAGGGTGCGCGGCGGCAAAAGCCGTGTCAGCAGGCCGTTGGCCAGGGTCACGGCCAGGCCCAGGGCGGGCACCAGCAACAGCACCAGGACCGCGGCAGCAGGCCCGCCGGCTGCCTGCTGATGAGCGAGATAGGCCGCCGGCGGGGCCAGGGCCAGGGCGGCCAGCGCAAAGACGAGCAGGAAATAGACCATGCCCGGACGGCGCCAGGCCAGATCCAGCATTCGCCGGCCCGGTCCGGGCCGGTAATCGATCTCGAGCTCGGTCGCCGCCCGGCCACCACCCACCAGCCAGTAGCCGACGTGGCCGTGGCGGGCGTCCTGCGACGCGGCACGCGCCAGCGAAAGGCAACGCCCGGCAATCGACGCCTCGTCGTGACGGCTGCCGCGCGCCAGCTCCTCGACAACGCGCCTGTAGTGATCGCGCGACTCGAAGTCCATTTCGGCATAGTCGCCGGCGGGATCGTCGCGCAGCACCCGCTCGACGGCGCTCAGGCGCTCGAAGCTCAGTCGCCAGTCGTGTCCCATCAGCGATCTCAGGCTCACCACGCCGCTGGCGATGCGCTCGACCAGGCCGTCTTCCTCTTCCTTGTTGGCCTGCATCCGCTCGACCAGGGCCTCGCCGGCGTCGATCAGGGTTTCGGTCTCGGCCAGGATTACCAGGGCGGGCAAGGCCCATAGCTCGCCGATACGCAAGCAGCGTTCGGACTGATAGATCTCGATCGCGCGCTCCATCCAGGCTGGATCGACAGGCTGACCGCCCTGCTCGACCAGGACGGCCGCCAGGGCGGCGACGGCCGGCCCGGGCGGCCCACCCGGGAGATCGATCCCGGGAAGGCTGCGCACGTAGGCTTTGGGCAGGTCGCGCCGCACGCCGGCAAGCGCGTCGTCGATAATGTGCCGGTTGTCGAGCAGCCACTCTTCACCGCGCGAGGCGTAGCGGCGGCCGGTCAATAGTGCGTCGAGATTCGCGTAGAGCCGATCCAGGCGCTTGCGCTGGCCGTCCAGCCGCCGCCGAAAGCGTCGGCCGTCGGAACCTTGCGAATGGGGGCTTCGCGCCAGGGCATGCAGGGCGCTGCGTAGCGACTGATGATTGGATTCCGGGCTGCCGTTCGGCTGGGTGCTCGACACGGCCGGCCGCTCAGTGACTGCCCTGCAGCAGTTCCTGCCCGACCCGCATGCCGTCCTGAAGCGCAAGCACCGGCGTGGTAATACGCGTCAGCAGCACCTGGCGCACGGCCTCACTACTCCAGCCGCTTTCGCCATCATTGTGATGCACGGCCAGCACCAGCAGGTCAGGCCGCTCCTGCAGACAGACCTCCGCGATGGTCTCGACGGGGCGGGCTGAGGTCTCCAGGCGGGTATTGATCTCGTGGCGGGAGGCCAGGCGATCGCGCAACTCTTCAAGATAGCCGGCTGCGACGCGCCGGTTGCACTCGACCAGTTCGGACTTGAGAGACTGTTCCCGAGCGGTCAGCGGGCGACGTCGCGGCATGAGCGGTTCGCTCACCACGTGCAGCAGCTCCATCTTCATGCCGCCGTCGCGATCGAGCGCGCTGGCCACGTGCAAGGACACCTCGGCCGGCTGCGAGCCGTCGAGTGACACCATGACGTGACGGTATGGCTCGCCGGCTTTCGCGTCGCCGGCCTGGCCACGCACGATCAGGTAGGGAATGCGGATGTTGGCGAGCACCTTGTGAACCGTGCCGCCGTAAGGCAGGCCCGAAGCCCCCCCGGCACCCCAGGCCGACAGCACGACCAGGCGAATATCGTTATGTTCGATGAACTGCGCCACCGCTTCGGCCGGTTGGCCGTCCATGACCTCGCTCTCGACCGGTGCACCGGCCAGGCGCTCATCCGCGATCAGGTTGCGCAGGTAACGCTGCGCCTCGGCCTTGCGTAGCCGCCAGTCGACGCAGTCGGCGCTGTGCTCCCCATGACTGTCGCCGACCTCGGACAGCACCCGCAGCAGGAAAATCCGGCTTGAAAACGCCCGCGCCATCCGTCCCGCATGCACCAGCGCCTGCTCGGCATAGTCCGAGCCGTCGAGTGGAACCAGGATGCGGGAAAAGGGCATGACCTGACTGCGGCCTCCGAGAGTGGCTATGCCTCCATGCTAGCCATCGTCCCACTGCCGGGTCTTGATTCAGGTCAACGGCATGGATATCGTCCATGCCCTTCGCCGCTGCTCGTTTCAGCCGGTCAGGTTTACCCGCACTTGGAATAGCCGCAGGCCAAACAGGTCTGACAGCCGTCGAGCAGCACCATCGCCTTGGTGTAGCACTTGTGGCACAGGGTAGCGGAGGCCGGATAGGAGGCCTCGTCGCCCTGCCCCGTCGACGCCGTTGTTGCGTCAGTCGCTGCGCCGGTCACCGTTTTTTTTTCCGCATCCGCCTGCTTTTGGTCACGGGCTTCGACTTCGGCGCGCTTTTGTTCGAGGATGAGCTGCTGTTGTTCCGAGAGCTCGTCGGGTTCGAGCAGGCCGATGCGCTTGAAGTGGTTCTCGACCACGGCGCCGATGTCGGCGACGATGGACGGCACGAAGCGTCCGCCCGGCTTGAAGTAGCCACCCTTGGGGTCGAACACCGCCTGCAGCTCCTCGGCGATGAAGGTGACGTCGCCGCCCTTTCGGAACACGGCCGACATCACGCGCGTGAGCGCCACGATCCACTGGAAGTGATCCATGTTCTTCGAGTTGATGAAGATCTCGAAGGGCCGGCGCGCCTCGTGTTCGGTGCCCTGGTTGAGCACGATGTCGTTGATGGTCACGTAGAGCGCGTGGTCGTCGAGCGGCGTGCGGATCTTGTAGGTTGCACCCTCCAGGCAATCCATGCCCTCCGGACGCTCGAGCTTCTCGTGCATCCGGATGATCTCGGCCTTTTCGCGACCGCCGCCCTTCTTCTCGGCGCCCTGCTGCTCTTCGGCCTTCTTGTCCTGAACTTCGTAGTTCACGATCTTCTTGTCGATTCTGATGGTCATCTCAATGCTCCCGCATTGCTCTCAATCATTAAAACTTGCCGTAGTAGCCTTCTTTAAGGGCATCGAAGAGATTAGCTGCCGTGTGCAGCTCGCCGTCGTACTCGACTTCCTCGTGACCCTTGGCCTCGACCTTCGAGCCGTCCTCGAGTTCGAACACGTAAGTGGTGGACTCGAGATCCTTGTCGGTCACCAGCACGCCCTGGAAGGCCTGCGGGTTGAAGCGGAAGGTCGTGCAGCCCTTCAGGCCCTGCTCCCAGGCGAACAGGTAGATATCCTTGAAATCCTCGTACGGATAGTCGGTCGGAACGTTGGCCGTCTTGGAGATCGACGAGTCGATCCACTTCTGCGCGGCAGCCTGAATACTGACGTGCTCTTTCGGCGTGATCGTCTCGGCCGTGACGAAGTAATCCGGCAGTTGCTCTTCGGCTTCTTCGGAATACGGCATGGCCGCCGCATTGACCAGGGTTCGATAGGCGAGCAATTCATAGGAGTAGACGCTGACCTTCTCCTTGCTCTTTCGGCCTTCGCGAATCACGTTGCGGTTGTAGTGATGGGCGAAGCTCGGCTCGATGCCGTTGGAGGCGTTGTTCGCCAGCGACAGCGAGATGGTGCCCGTCGGCGCGATCGAGGTGTGGTGCGTGAAGCGCGCGCCGGTCTCGGCCAGTTTCTCGACCAGCTCGGGCGCGACTTCGGCCACCTTCTGCATGTAGCGGCTGTAGCGCGCGTGCAGGATGCGGCCGGGCACCTTGTCGCCGGGCTTGTAGCCGTCGCGCTTCATTTCCGGGCGCTTGCGCAGCATCTCGGGGGTGACCTCGAACTCGTCGCTCATGATCGGCGCCGGGCCCTTTTCCTCAGACAGCTCGGCTGCGGCTTCCCAGCCGGCCACGGCCATCTCGCGCGAGACGCGTTCGGTAAACTCGAGCGACTCGGGCCGGCCGTACTGCTTGCGCAGCATGGTCAGGGCCGATCCCAGGCCCAGGAAGCCCATGCCGTGACGGCGCTTGTACAGGATTTCGTTGCGCTGCTTCTCCAACGGCAGGCCGTTGATCTCGACCACGTTGTCGAGCATGCGCGTGAAGATCTGCACCGTGCGGCGGTACTCGTCCCAGTTGAAGCGCGCGTTCTCGGTGAACGGCTCTTCGACGAAACGCGTCAGGTTGACCGAGCCGAGCAGGCAGGCGCCGTAGGGCGGAAGCGGCTGTTCGCCGCAGTTGTGCGCATGCAAGCCGTTTGCATCAAAGGTGTTGATGCCGGGGACTTGCACGTCGAAGACATCTTCGACGCCGTCGTCTTCGACGGCGGTTACGCGCGCAACAAAACGCTCGCGATTGAGTTCACGCGAATAAGACGAAAGCAGCTCTTCGAGCGCGGTCTGTTTGCAGACGTCGGCGAAACCGATCCGCTCGCTGAAGCGCTGCAGGTTTTCGCCGCTGATTACCAGCTCGTGCTGCGGCTGGATCTCGTACTCGCCCTGACCGCCCCGACCATTCGGCATCATCTGGTGTGTGGTCTTGCGGCGATCAGTGTAAATCTTCGAGGCGATGCCCATTCTCAGCAGCATGCGCTGGACGCCCTTCAGCCGCTCGAGATCGGATTGCGCCAGTCGAATGCTCACGCCCTTTGCTTGGCTGCCCTGAACGCTGCCGTCTGCGTCGAAGAATCCCCGCAGGAATCCTCGGTAGCCGTCGATCGAGGCCTGCTCCAGCTGTGGCGTGATCGCCTTGTTGCCCGGCGACATGCCCATGGCAGTGGCAAGCTCGCGAACGGCCGCCGTTGCCAGGCGGAACTCGTTGCGCCCGGGCACCGCCATCCAGCCGGAGAAGTCGGATCGATGTGGAAGTGAACGAGCCGCAGTCTCTGCCGCCTGCATGATCGAGCGTGCGCCCGACACCTGCCGCTCTTCGCCGTTGGCTACCGCGGCCTCCTGCCAAACCGAGAGCACAGCCTTGTCCTGCTTGAGGGTGCCATCGCCCACCAACAGGCCCAGCAGGTAACCTTCATCCTCGTTAAGAGCGCCGTCCCATTCGGCCCCGGAACGATGATCGTTGAGCAGGACACGATCACCCGACTTCAGGTCGCCGGCTTCACACCACTCGGTCTCGGTCCGATGACGAGTGAAGGCACTGACCCGCCGCACTCGATGGTCACTGGTCAGTTTCAGCTCGTAGCCCTCCGCGGTAGCGAGCCGAACGACGGGCTTGGTGGCCGTCTTGAAGAAGCCCTCCGGCCCGCTGGCGTGAGCAGTACCGTCGACGACGGCTGAGAACCCACGCCCAATCAGGTCGCTGACCTGCCGCGGCCCCTCTGAGGTGTGCACCCAGGTGTCGGCGGTGACGCAGGGATTGGTCGCGCGGATCGTCTCGCACCACCAGTTGTTGTTGTCTTCGTTGATGCGATCGACCAGCACGAAGCCCGGTTCGGCGTAGTCGTAGGTCGATGTCATGATCATGTTCCACAGGCGCTTGGCCGGCACCTTGCGGTAGATCTTGCAGGCCACCAGGCCTTCGTCGTTGCTGACGTAGCCTTCGGTGGTGGGCCATTCGCGCCAGATCACCTTTTCGGGATCGGCCAAGTCGATTTCCTCGGCTTCACTGTCGAGTACCGGAAAGACCAGCGGCCAGTCGGTATCGTCGACCACGGCCTGGACGAAGTCGTCGGTGATCAGCAGCGAGCAGTTGAACTGTCGCAGCACACCGTTCTCGCGCTTGGCGCGGATGAAGTCCATTACGTCCGGGTGCGAGACGTCGAAGGTCGCCATCTGTGCGCCGCGCCGGCCGCCAGCCGAGGAGACGGTAAAGCACATCTTGTCGTAGATGTCCATGAACGACATCGGACCCGAGGTGTAGGCGCCCGCCCCCGACACGTAGGCGCCCTTGGGTCTCAGCGTGGAGAACTCATAGCCGATGCCGCAGCCGGCCTTGAGCGTCAGGCCCGCTTCGTGGACCTTGCCCAGGATGTCGTTCATCGAATCCCGGATGGTGCCCGAGACGGTGCAGTTGATGGTCGATGTGGCCGGCTTGTGCGCCAGCGCGCCTGCGTTCGACGTGATGCGCCCGGCGGGAATCGCTCCGCGCCTGAGCGCCCAGAGGAATTCGCGATACCAGTAAGTGCGCTTGTCGTCGCCTTCTTCCACGTCGGCCAGCGCCCGCGCGACACGCTTGTAGGTGTCGTCGATCTCGCCGTCGATGATTTCCCCCGTTTTCGACTTGAGACGGTACTTCTTGTCCCAGATGTCCAGCGACGCTTCCTGGAATGCGATATCCGGAAGCGCGGCCGTCAAAGATTCTGCCGAAACGCTCATGCCGCAACCTCTTGATTATTGTGTGCTAACCCCGGTTATGCACAGGCTGTCCACCGCCTTGTTCACAACCCGTTGTGCCAAAACCATGGCTGGACCACAAGATATTGTGCCAGCCGAACATACCTTACGCCCAAGCCCGGGACGATTCAAGCTTTGTTGAGGTTCACTTTTCGAGGATTGAAACGAGACGCGCCAAAGCGCCTGCGGGTGCAGGCGTTTGCTTCGAAAAAAAACAATGAGATCAAAATCGGCCCGGCCCCGAACGGGGCCAGGCAAGCCGAAAGCGCTACTCGGCTTCGGCCTTGAGATCGCGCTCCATGAGGACCTGGACGCCCTTGCGCGCGCTCCAGCCGCGGAAAAGGATGCCGTGGACCTGCTCGGCGATGGGCATCTCCACACCGGCCCGTTCGGCCAGCCGCATGACTTCCTCGGCGGTCTTGATGCCCTCGACCACCTGCCCGATCTCGGCCATGGCCTCATCGACCGAGCGTCCCTGCCCCAGGGCCAGGCCCAGGCGACGGTTGCGCGACTGGTCGCCGGTGCAGGTCAGCACCAGGTCGCCAACGCCCGCCAGCCCCATCAGGGTGTGATCGTCGGCGCCCAGGGCCCGGCCCAGCCGGCGCATTTCAGCAAGGCCGCGGGTAATCAGCGCGGCCCGGGTGTTGTCGCCCAGCCCGAGCCCGTCTGCCATGCCGCAGGCAACCGCCAGTACGTTCTTGATGGCGCCGCCCAGCTCCGCGCCGACCAGGTCGGCCGTGTAATAGGCGCGGAAGTTACTGCCGTGCAGCAGGGCCGCCCAGGCCCGGCCGAATGCCGGCTCGGTGGCGGCCACGGTCACTGCCGTGGGCAGACCTTCGGCCACTTCGCGCGCGAACGACGGCCCGGTGATGAGCGCTAAGGGAATTTCTTCCCCAAAGCGCTCGCCGGCCGGCTCGTGCAGCAGGCGACCGGTACCCGGCTCGAAACCCTTGCTGGCCCAGGCCAGCCCGGTTGCGGGCGTCACGAACGGCGCGACCCGGTCGAGCGTCTCACCAAAGGCGTGGCTGGGTGTGGCCACCAGCAGGCGATCGGCGCCCGAGCAGGCATCCTCGAAATCGGCGGTGACGTGCAGCGACTCGGGGAACGGGGTATCGGGCAGGTAGCGGTGATTGACGCGATCGCGCTCCATGGCCCCGGCGCGCTCGGCGTCGCGCGCCCAGAGCCGGACCTCGTGGCCCTGGCGGGCCAGCTGCATGCCCAGCGCCGTACCCCATGAGCCGGCGCCGAGAACCGCGATTCTGGTGGCCATGCCCGACAAACGCTTATTCGCCGCCTTCGGCCGGCTGCTCATCTTCGCCCTGCTGCTTTCGGGCCTCTTCGAGCCGCTGACGGAACACCGCCTCGAAGTTGACCGGCTGCAGCGGCGGCATGAAGAAGCCACCGGAACTGACCAGGGCACCGATCTGCGAACGGCAGTAGGGGAAGAGCACGTTTGGACACAGCACGTTGATGACGTAAGGAATCTGCTGCTCGCTGAAACCCGTCAGCTGAAAGAAGCCACCGAACTGGACTTCGCACAGGAATGCGGTCTTTTCGCCCTGTTTGGAGGTCACCGTGACCGCCAGCGTAATGTGGTAGCGACCTTCGCCCATGTTCTCGCTGCGCTGGGACATATTGATGTTGACTTCCGGCTCGCCGCCGCTCTGGTCGAGTTCGAGCACGTTCGGGGCCTCGAACGACGCGTCCTTGAGGTAGACGTGCTGGACGGTCATCTGGGCTTCCTGGGTGTTGTCGGCCGCGCCCTGCTGATTTTCTTCTGCCATAACCTGAAATATCCTTTGCAGTTCTATGATTTAGTTGAAAAAATAATTCGCGTAGCGATCAAGTCATTCCACCTGATCCGCCTCGGACTTCTTCTTCCGCTTCGATTTTTTGTCCTTGCCGGATTCCGACTTGCCCGAGCCCTTGTGGCGCGATACCGGCTGCTGATCGCTCATCCACTGCGTCAGACCGCCGGCGAGGACGTTGACGTTGGTGAAGCCGAGCTTGACCAGGCGCGAGGCCATCTGGGGGGCGACCTGGTTGTTTCGGCAATAGACCAACAGCGGCCGCTCTCGGTGCTTGAGCAGCTGCTGATTGCCGGCCTCGATGCGCGATGGCGGCATGTGCAGCGCCCCGCGGATATGCCCCTTGGCGTAGTCGGTGCTGTTGGAGACATCCAGCACGACCGGTTCCTCGCGATTGAGCAGCTGGACCGCCTCGAGCGTACCCAGCTCCTTCCACTTGCGAAACAGGCGGCTGATCTCGTAGGCAAGCAACGCGACGATGGCCGCGCCCAGCGCACCAGTCAGCAACGGGTGATTGCCAATGAACTCGAGGGCTTGTTCCATGGAATGAATCGGCTCGGGTAAAGCCGCCCATTATCGTTGATCTCGAGCTTTGTTGCCAGCACTGCGCCAGCCGGCTGTGTGATAATCGAAGTCATCCGACACACGCGAGAGTTCGAGCAACGATGTCACGATCCCGCCCGCTGATGCTGTTGATCCTGGATGGCTGGGGGCAGCGCGAAGCTGCCGACGACAACGCCATTACGAGCGCCCGCACGCCCAACTGGGACGCAATCTGGGCCAATCGCCCCCGTACCCTGCTCGACACTTCGGGCGAATCGGTTGGCTTGCCCGCCGGACAGATGGGCAACTCGGAAGTCGGTCACATGAATCTCGGCGCCGGCAGGATCGTCTACCAGGAGCTCACGCGCATCGGCAAGGCGATCGAGGACGGCAGCTTCAACCGCAACCCCGCCCTCCTCGGCGGCATCGAAAAAGCTAAAGCCGCCGGCGGCTGCGTCCACATCCTGGGCCTGCTATCACCCGGCGGCGTGCACAGCCACGAAGACCACCTGCTGGCAACCCTGGCACTGGCGCTGGACAACGGCGCGCCGGAGGTGGCCGTGCATATCTTTCTCGACGGCCGCGACGTGGCGCCGCGCAGCGCCGCCGAATCGATCGCGCGCCTGGAAGCGACCGTAGCCGGCAGCGACCGCGCGCGGATCGCGAGCGTCGGCGGGCGCTACTACGCGATGGATCGCGACCAGCGCTGGGATCGCACGCGTCTTGCCTGGGACGCGATCGTCGAAGCGCAGGCGGATTTCACGGCCGAAACCGCCTCGCAAGCCCTGCGGGCGGCTTATGCACGCGATGAAGACGACGAGTTCGTCAAACCGACGGTGATCGGCAGCGGCCGGAAGGTGGCGGACGGTGATGCGCTCGTATTCATCAACTTCCGGGCCGACCGCGCTCGCCAGCTCACCCGCGCATTTGTCGAACCGGGCTTCGACGGCTTCGAATGCCGGCGCCCGGCCCTGTCGACGATGGTGACCATGACCCACTACCTCGACGGCCTGCCCGTCGAGGTCGCCTTTGCCCCGCAGCGATTCGAACACCTGTTCGGCGCCGAGCTGTCCGCCGCCGGCCTGCGGCAGCTGCGCATCGCCGAGACCGAGAAGTACGCTCACGTAACCTACTTCTTCAACGGTGGCGAGGAGCAGGTCTTCGAGGGCGAGGACCGCAAGCTGATTCCGTCGCCGGGCGTGGCTACCTACGACCTGCAGCCCGAAATGAGCGCGCCGGCCCTGACGCAGGAGCTGGTGGCGGCCATCCAAAGCGGCGACTACGATGTCATCGTGTGCAACGTTGCCAATCCCGACATGGTCGGCCACAGCGGCAAGTTCGAGGCCGCGGTGGCGGCGGTCGAAGCGGTCGATCGCGTGCTCGGAGAGGTTCTGCCGGTGCTCGAACGCGTCGGCGGCGAAGCGCTGATAACCGCCGACCACGGCAACGTCGAGCAGATGAGCGACCCTGTGACGGGCCAGGCGCATACTTCGCATACCACCAACCCGGTACCGCTGGTCTACTTTGGGCCGCGCACGCTGCAACTGCATGACGGCGGCAGCCTGCGAGACATTGCCCCGACCCTGCTCAACCTGCTCGACCTGCCCCAGCCCGAGGAAATGACCGGCCGGCCCCTGACCCGGATCGGCTGAAGCGCGTGGGTACGCTCGGCAGGCCCGTTCCCGCGCTGCTGGCGGCGGCGCTGCTTGGACTCGCGGTAACTTCGCCCAGGGCGCAGGAAGACCGCGAGGCGGTTGAGGCGGAACTCGATCGGGTGCGATCTGAAATCGAACAGATCCAATCGCGCATCAACGACAATCTCAGTGATCGTGATCGGTTGCTCGGACAACTGGCCGAAGCCGAGCGTGCCGTTGGCCGCTCGCGGCGGGCGCAGGCCGAAACCGACCGCGCGCTTTCGGCGGTCAGGTCAGACATTGCCGGGCTCGAGTCACGGCGCTCGACGCTCGAAGAGCAGGCCGGGCAGCAAGCCTCCGAGCTGGCCCTGCAGCTTGCGACCGCCTACCGCCAGGGCAGCCAGTCGCGCCTGAAAATGCTGCTCAACCAGGACGACCCCAGGCGCCTGTCGCGCCGACTGGCCTACCACGGCTACCTGTCGCGGGCGCGGCTGGCGGCAATCAAGGAACTGCGCGAGACCGTTGCCGAGCTGGAGGGCACGCGTGCCGAACTGGCGTCCGAAGCCAAGCGGCTCAGCGACCTGCTGGAAGAGCGCCGCCGCGAAACCCGCCGCCTCGAATCGGCCATGGCACAGCGCGGGGAAGCGCTCGACGCCCTCGAACAGCGCCTGGCCAGCGACCGCGAGCGCCTCGCCGACCTCGAGCGCGACGCGGCCGAACTCACCCGGTTGCTCGAGCAGCTTGCCGACGTACTCGCCGACGTGCCCGCCGACATCGCCATCCCGCCCTTCGAGGAACTGCGCGGCCAGCTCGACATGCCGGTCTCCGGCCGGGTACTACAGGCTTACGGCGACCACCGCAGCGGCGAGCTGCAGTGGACGGGCTGGCTGATCGAGGCCGACACCGGCGACGAGGTCAGGAGCATCGCCCACGGCCGCGTCGCCTACGCCGAGTGGCTTCGTGGCTACGGCCTGCTACTGATCATCGACCACGGCGATGAATTCATGAGCCTCTACGCCCACAACGAAGCGCTGATGCTCGATGTCGGAGACTGGGTAGCGCCGGGCGACGTCGTGGCCCTGGCCGGCCGTTCGGGCGGCGTCAGCGAGTCCGTCGTCTACTTCGAACTGCGCCAGGGCGGCCGGCCGGTGGACCCGGCCGGCTGGATCAGCAGGTAGCAATCAGCCCGCTGCTGGATAGACGTAGCTAGTGCCCGGGCCGAGAGGGATGCCGAGCATCCAGTAGCCAATCAGGAAGACCGACCACACCAGCAGGAATACGACTGAATAAGGCAGCATCATCGACACCAGTGTGCCGATGCCAGTGCCCTTGACGTAGCGCTGGCAGTAGACCACCACCAGCGGGAAGTACGGCATCAGCGGGGTGATGATGTTGGTCGAGGAATCCCCGACGCGGTAGGCGGCCTGGGTGAGTTCGGGCGAGAAGCCCACCTGCATGAGCATCGGCACGAAGATCGGCGCGAGCAGCGCCCACTTGGCCGATGCCGAGCCGACGAACAGGTTGACGAAACCGACCAGGATGATGATCCCGAACAGCGTCGCCCCGCCCGGCAGTGCAAGCTCGCGCAGGAAGTTGCCGCCCTCGACGGCCAGCAGCACGCCCAGTCCGGAGCGGCCGAACTCGGCCACGAACAGCGCGCAGAAGAAAGCCATGACGATGTAGTACGCCATCGACCCCATGGTCTCCGACATGGCATCGACCACGTCCTTGCTCTTGTTGAAGGTGCCGGTCATGAAACCGTAGATCACGCCGGGCAAAACGAAAAAGATGAAGATCAACGGCACGATGGACTGCATGATCGGGGCCGAAAAGTCGGTCAGCTTGCCGGTGCCGGGATCGCGGAAGGGCGAAGTCTCCGGGAGCAGCGACAGGATCAACAGCACGAAGCCGACCGCCATGACCGTCGTCGCGACCCACATCGCACGAGCTTCCTTGACGTCGATGGGATGCATCTCGGGCATGTCATCGTCGTCGCCGTCGAGCGGCGTGTCGGCCAGGCGGGGCTCGACCACGCGATCGGTCAGCCACCACCCCAGCAATACGATGACCAGGCAGGATGCCGAAGTGAAATACCAGTTGATGAGGGGGTGCAGGGACACGCCGGCATCGACGATCTGCGCAGCCGGTTCGGTAAAGCCCATCAGCAACGGATCGAGCGCAGACGGAACGAAGTTGGCCGAGAAACCGCCGGACACGCCGGCAAAGGCCGCGGCGATGCCCGCAAGTGGATGACGTCCGGCGGCATAGAAAATGATGCCGCCGAGCGGAATCACGACCACGTAGCCGGCGTCGACCGCCGTATGGCTGACGATGGCGATCAGGATCAGCATCGGGGTGAGCAGCATTTTCGGCGTAAACGCCAGCAGCTTCTTGAGCAAAGCATTGATGTAGCCGCTCTGTTCGGCCACGCCCACGCCGAGCATGGCGACCAGGACCACGCCCAGCGGCGCGAAACTGGTGAAGGTCGTGACCATCGTGGTCAGAAAACTCACCAGTTGCTCACCGGTGAGCAGGTTGGTGATGGTAATCGCCTCACCCGAAGAGGGATGCTGGGCGCTGAACTGAATGCCCGACAACAGCCAGGACAGAATCCAGACCACGACCATCAGCAAAAGGAAGAGCATCGCCGGGTCGGGCAGCTTGTTGCCGACAACCTCGATGAAATTGAGCGCGCGATTGAGCCAGCCGCTCTCGCTGCCGGCGTCCCCGGCGGGTTGTTGCTGCGTGCTGTTCATTGAATGAGGGTCCCCGTCAGTGTTGTTATCGTGATTGGGCGTTGTCTGTGCCCGGCACTCCGCGCCGAAGCGCCGACACTACCATGCCGCCCGACCACAGTGGGCCATGCGGCAGTAGGGACACCGCCGTGACGCGGTGGGCAAGGCGCGCGAGCGAGGACTGGTGGCGCCAATCAGCGGTGCAACGCCGCCCACAGCGCTTGTGCGGCGGCCTTCGGAGCCCTCCCGCGACCGCATTGCGGAAGGGCTCTGAGGTCGATGCCGCATGGCCCACTAGTCATCCTGAAGACTGAGATCGGCCAGGGCCGGGAAGGGCCGGAGCGCGATGGCCACCGCCACCCCGGCGACGAATCCCGCCACGTGGGCCCACCAGGCGACGGCGCCATCGGGGCTGCCGAATGCCGTATAGATGAGCTGCAGCGTAAACCACGACCCGATCACGAGGACGGCGGGAACCCGGGCGAACTGCAGATAAAGCCCCAGCGGCAGCCACAGGCCCATACGGCTGACCGGAAACAAGCCCAGGTAGATACCAATCAGGGCAGAAACGCCGCCGCTGGCGCCGATAACGGGCGTTTGCGTATCGCCCAGCTGCCAGGCCAGGAACAAATTGGCAACCGCACCCAGCAACAGGAAGCTCAGCGCCAGGCCCCAGTGGCCGATGGCCCGCTCAACCGTGATACCGAACACCAGCAGGTAAGCCAGGTTACCGGCCAGGTGCAGCCAGTCGCCATGCACGAAAAGGGAAGTGACAATGCCCAGCAAGTGGGCACTGTTCCAGCTATCGGGGAGCTGCCCTAGCGCTGCCAGTACCTGGGCCGGCACGAAACCCGAGGCGCGGATCCACTCATCGGCGGCCTCGCCCGGCATCCACTCAGCGTAGACACGGCTGATCAGCATGACCAGGCTGAAGACGGTCAGCACCCACGGCCAGGCCAGCCGCCGCCGGCGCAGACCCGCCGAGTCGATCATCGCGGCGCTAGCAGGAAGCGATGCGAACGAAAATCGACGATGGCGCCGTCGCGATTGATGTCGACAATCTCCACTTCACCGATGCTGTCGCCGGACCGGTAGCGCTCGCCGTTGATCAACACGAAACGCTCGGCCTCGTTGGGGGAGAAGACGTGAATACTGAGATCGAGCTCGGGCAGGTTGCGACGCACCGAAAGCGGCAGCTCCCAGCTCTGGACATATTCGGCCACACCATCATTGAGTGCGCTCGGCGCGGAGTCCGCATCGCGTTCGCCGGACGAGTCGGGTCGACGTCGGCGAACCGAGCGCTCTTCATCTGCCGGAGCTTCTGTCTGGGCTTCCTGCGCCGTCGATGCTTCCCGGCGGCGCCTGTCCGATTCTTCCGCGATCCGGCGCTCCAGCTCTTCGGTGGCATCTTCAGCGGGAACGGGCACCGACTCCCGCTGCGGCGCTTCGCGGCTGACGGTGCGCTCGGGGCTGGCCGGAATGGGCTGGCGCCGATCTCTCGGGGCCGACTCACCGTCTTCGACCGACGATCGCTCGGGCGTCTGCTGCGCAACCGAATTGGTCGCGCCTGCTTCGTCCGTCCCTGCCTGCACCGCAGGCTCGGCGTCTTGTGGGTTTTCGGGCCGGGACGACGCTTCTGGCGCATCGACCGACGCCTCGGTGTCACGCGCCCCGTCGCCGATGCTCGAATCCTGCGGCAACCATTCCGGGCGCAGCACGTACACCGCCGTCGCAACGGCAGCCAGCAGCACCAGCGAACCGGCCAACCAGGCCAGTAATCCGCGGCGCCGGCGACGCGGCGGCTGCGGGGGTTCGGGCGAGTTCAGCCCCGGGGCACCGGATTGCTGGCGGCGAGCATCGGACTTGCGCAGGGCGTCGAGTATGAAGGACACGATCAGGCTCCGTCGTTTTCGGTCAGCAGCAGCGGGGCATTCTGATGGGGGGCACGCAGGAATAGACGGGTCGCGGGTCCGATAACGCCGTCGTCGTTAATACCGTGCCGCCGCTGGAAAGCCACCACCCAGTCGCGGAACGCATCATCATAGTTGCCGTTGACCCCGCCCGTCCACGGCTCGAACCCGGACTCGCTGGCGAGACGCTTCATGCGTTCGACCATCTGTCCGGAATCGCCGCGCTTGAGCAACACACCGCTGTCGGGCCAGGCCACCAGCAAATCCCCGCGCCAGCGCCGTTCGAGCTGGTTTCGGGGCACGCGCCAGTCCTGACCGCCGTGGCGCAGAATCGCATCGCCCTCGGTGAGGCCGACCAGCAAAACGTGAGCGGCAGCTGGCTCGGCCAGGCGAAGCACCACCGGCAGGTCGATCTCGGCGACGAAGGACCAGTTGCCACGCAGCTGCAGGCAGGCCAGGGCTTCGCCGCTTTCGGACTGACAGGCGTTCGAGACGGCATCGGCACTCATTCCGGGCCAAAGTGCCGCCAGCTCCGTCCATGCCGTCGCAGCACTGGCGTTGTCGAGCATGACTTCCCAGGCCGAATGAGCGCCAGCGGGACTTTCGGCACTCGGCTGGAGCATGAGCCAGGATAAAGCGCCGCCTCCCGCCAGAACCGCGGCGAGGACAACGGCGGCAATCACCCCCCTCAGCCAGCCGCCGTCCTGCTCTTCCTCTTCGCCGGCGACTTCGCGGGCGGCCGCTCGCACCAGCCCGGCGCCGATACGATCCTCTTCGCGGGCGTAGCCGGCCATCAGGGCCCGGTCTGCAATGATGTTGACCAGGCGTGGTACGCCCTCGGAAGTATTGAAGATTGCATGCAGGCCGTCCTGCGTGAACGGGCAGCGTTCGGCGCCGGCGATCTGCAGGCGGTGGCGGATATAGGCTTCGGTTTCGGCCTCGTTGAGGGGATCGAGATGGTAGCGGGCCGTGATGCGCTGGGCGAGCTGGCGAAGTTCCGGCCGGGAGAGCAGCTCGCGCAGCTCGGGCTGGCCGATCAGGATGATCTGCAGCAACTTGTCGGTGGCCGTCTCCAGGTTGGTCAGTAACCTGATCTGCTCGAGGCCCTCCCGGCTCATGTTCTGGGCTTCGTCGATGATCAACACCACGCGCTCACCCTCGGCGTGACGCTCGAGCAGGTAGCTGTTGAGGCGTTCCTGCAGCTGTTGCAGGCTGCCGTCGGTGCCCTCGATGGAGATTTCGAGCTCGCGGCAGACGGCCCGCAACAGCTCCGCCGGCGACAGCATGGGATTGAGGATCAGGGCGATCCGCGTGTTCTCGGGTACCTGCTCGAGCACCACACGGCACAGCGTGGTCTTGCCGGTACCCACCTCGCCGGTGAGCTGCACGAAACCGCCGCTACCGCCCTGCCCCACGCCGTAGAGCAGGTGCGCCAGCGCGTCGCGGTGGCGCTGGCTCAGATAGACGAAGCGCGGGTTGGGCGTGATCGAGAACGGGCGTTCGGACAGGCCGTAGAACGATTCATACATTACGCAGGCGTCCCGGGAAGCGTGTGAGCGGCGGGACAGGACAGCGCCGTGGATTTGATGTTTCGTGAATCGTGAATCGTAAATCGTAAATGGACGGCGGGCAAGGCTCCATCCGTACCGGAACCCGCTACCCCTATCGATTGCTCCCGATCATCAAGATTGCAATTGTTTAATCGATTCACGATTCACGATTTACCATTTACGCAACTCAATCCGACAGCGCCATCAGCGAGGCGTTGCCACCGATGGCGGCGGTATTGTTGGTCAGCGTGCGCTCGACGACAAAGCGGTGCAGGTAGTGCGGGCCGCCGGCCTTCGGGCCGGTGCCGGACAAGCCTTCGCCGCCGAAGGGCTGGACGCCGACCACCGCACCGGTCATGTTCCGGTTGACGTAGGCGTTGCCCACGTGCGCCCGGTTTGCGATGTGGTGATAGACACTGGCGATACGGCTGTGGACGCCCAGCGTCAGGCCGTAGCCGGTGGCGTTGATCTTGTCGATAACCTTGTCCAGCTCGCTGGACTTGTAGCGCACCACGTGCAGGACGGGGCCGAAAACCTCGCGCTCGAGCCGATCGATGCCGTCGATTTCGTAGACGCAGGGGGCAAACCAGTGCCCCGGCGGCAGGTCTTTTCGAAGGGGCGTCCTGGCCACCAGCTTCGCCTCACGATCCATGCGCTCGGCGTGCTCGTTGAGCATTTCGAGCTGCGCCTCGTCGATGATCGGACCGATGTCGGTCTCGAGCAGGCCGGGATCGCCGACCGAAATCTCTTCCATCGCGCCGGCGAGCATTGTCAGTATGCGGTCAGCGACGTCTTCCTGCAGGTAGAGCACGCGCAGTGCAGAACAACGCTGACCGGCGCTCAGAAAGGCCGAGTGAATCACGTCCTGGACCACCTGCTCCGGCAGCGCCGAGGAGTCGACGATCATGGCGTTCTGTCCGCCGGTCTCGGCGATCAGGGTGGCGATCGGGCCTTCCCGCTCGGCCAGGGTGCGGTTGATGATGCGCGCGACTTCCGTCGAACCGGTGAAGGCCACACCGGCGATGCGCTCATCGCCGGTCAGCGCCGCCCCCACCTTGCCGTCACCCGGCAGGCACTGGATTACGTCTTCGGGCACGCCGGCCTCGTGCATCAACCCGACCGCGCGGGCGGCGATCAGCGGCGTCTGCTCGGCCGGCTTGGCCATCACCGCGTTGCCGGTGACCAGGGCGGCCACGACCTGGCCGGTGAAGATCGCCAGCGGGAAGTTCCACGGGCTGATGCACACGAACACGCCCTTGCCGTGCATTCGAAGCGTGTTGGATTCACCCGTCGGGCCGGGCAGTTCCACCGGCTCGGCGAGTTCGCTCCTCGCCTGCATCGCGTAATAACGGCAGAAATCGACCGCCTCGCGGACTTCCGCGATGCCGTCTGGCAGAGATTTGCCCCCTTCGCGGGTGCAGATCGCCATCAATTCGGCGCAGTGCTGCTCGTAGAGGTCGCCGATCCGATCGAGAATGTCGGCACGTTCGGCCGCGCCGCGGCCATCCCAGGCCGGCTGAGCGGCGACTGCCGCGGAGACCGCGTCCGGCACCGAGTCGACCGCCGTCCACGTCACCTTGCCCACGGCAACCCCGGAATTCGCCGGCGAATTCAGCGTGCTATCGCCCTCGCCGCGCGCCGCCTTCCCGCTGGGCGCGGCCGACCACTCGCGATTGAGGGCTTCTTCCATGCCTTGCTTGAGCGCTTGCAACTCGGAATCGCGCGCAATGTTGATGCCCCGACTATTGCGGCGCTCGCTGCCGTAGATGTCGGCCGGCAACGGAATGCGCGGATGCGACATGTTCGAATGCGACAGCACTTCGGCGATGGGGTCGTCGACCACCTTTTCGGCGGGAAGCTTTTCATCGACAATGCGGTTGACGAAAGAGGTATTGGCGCCGTTTTCCAGCAGCCGCCGCACCAGGTAGGGCAGTAGGTCCTTGTGGTTGCCGACCGGTGCGTAGACGCGGCACTGGCCGTTGAAGCGGTCGTTGTCGAGCACCTCCTCGTAGAGCTGCTGCCCCATGCCGTGCAGGCGCTGATATTCGTACTCGGTGTTGTCGCCGGCCAGCTCGCCAATGGTCGCGATGGTGTGCGCGTTGTGCGTGGCAAATTGCGGGTAGAAGCAATCGGGTAGCGACAGCAGCTTGTCGGCGCAGGCGAGGAAGGACAGATCCGTATTGGCCTTGCGCGTGAAGACCGGATAGCCCTCGACGCCTTCGATCTGTGAGAGCTTGATCTCGGTATCCCAGTAGGCACCCTTGGTCAAACGGATCGGGATTCGATGGCCGGTCTGACGTGCCAGTTCGGCCAGCCAGTCGATTGCGGCCCAGGCGCGTCGCTGGTAGGTCTGCAGGGCCAGGCCGAAGCCGTCCCAGCCGGCCAGCTCGGGGTCGGCCAGCACGGCGGCGAAAGCGTCGAAGGAAGGCATCAGGCGGTCGGCTTCCTCAGCGTCGACGGTCAGGGCGATCCCGGCCCTGCGCGCGCGGCGGGCCAGGTCGCGCAGACGCGGCACCAGCTCATCCATGATCCTCGGGTGCTGGGCGTGCTCGTAGCGAGGATGCAGGGCCGAAAGCTTGACCGAGATACTTGGCAGCGCGAACACGTCGTCACCCTCGGTACCGCGGCTGATCGCGTCGATCGCGTTGGCGTAGGAATCGAAGTAGCGGCGGGCATCGGCAGCGGTCAGGGCAGCCTCACCGAGCATGTCGAAGGAGTAACGAAAGCGCTTGTTCGCCTTCTTTTTCGAGCGCTCCATCGCCTCTTCGATGTTGCGCCCCATCACGTATTGGTGACCCATGATGCGCATGGCCTGGCGAATGGCCGTGCGAACGACCGGCTCGCCGGACTTGTTGGCGATCTTCGAGAGTACCGTGCCGATGCTGCGCTTTTCCGAGCCGGCCACGCCGACCAGGCGGCCGGTCAGCATAAGACCCCAGGTGCCGGCGTTGACGAACACCGAAGAACTCTTGCCCAGGTGGGACTCCCAGTCGGCGTCGGAGAGCTTGTCGGAGATCAGCTGCTCGGCCGTGTCGTTGTCGGGGATCCGCAGCAGCGCCTCGGCCAGGCACATCAGGATCACGCCTTCCTCGGAAGACAGGTCGTATTCGAGCATGAACGCTTCCATGACGCCAGAGTCCCGACTGCGCTCGCGCACGCGCTTGACCAGTTCCAGCGCGTCATCGCGAATGCGTTCGCGCTGGCCGGCGTCGAGCGGAACCTGGTCGAGAAGGAAACGAACATGCTCCCCCTCGTCCTTGTGCCAGGCGTCGTCCAGCGCCTTCCGGAGCGCGTCCGGGGCAAATGATTCTGTGGTGACGAAAGGATGTGAATCTTGACTCATGGAGGCCTCGGAAGACTGGGTTGAAGGCATATACCAAGTGTAACCGAAGGCGGCTGACGGCTGGTGCCGACGGTCTTTACGGATGTGCCCGGCGCAACCGGTCCTTGTTCGAGAAGACAATTTTACCTGCCACGTTGATGTCGCATGGGCTAGAATACCCATCTACGTTAAGAGACACGGTGTTCGCCCGTGATCGACACCCGGCACAGCTCGGACCCGCGCCGCTCCAGCGTAATCGAGGCGCGTTCGAACCTGTCCATGTCGCTCGATCGGCTGGCCGCGGTGTTTCTCGGTTTGAGCGCAGTCACGCTGCTGGTAGCGCTCGGTCCGCTTCTGCTGGGTTTCTGGCCCATCATGGCGGCCGCCGTTTTGCACCTGCTGATGGTTGGATGGTGCATGCGACTGGCCTGGCGCGGCAACTGGGTGCGCGAGCGGATGCGGATCGACAGCGACAGCCTGACGATCGAGCACTTCGATGTCCGTCGTCGGTCTCGCTCGCAGTGGCCGTCCGCCTGGGTACAGGTGCAGGTCGAAAATCGACCGATGGGCGACCGCCGTGTCGTCGTCGCGTGCCATGGACGTCGCCAGGTCATCGGCGAATTCCTGCCGACTGGCGAGAAACTGGCGCTGGCTGGCGCCTTGAAGGAGAGCCTCCGGCCGTTTGACGCCCGGGGTGGAGCAAGCAATCACAGGTGAGTCGAGGATGAAGAGAACGAACGAACTGATCGTGGCCCTGGCAGTAATGGCGGTCATTATCGTGGTCACATGGGGCATATTCGCCGTGGGCGACAACATGCCCGCCGGCGTCACGCCCTTCAGCAAGGATGTCTACCAGCTGCACAACGTCATCCTGGCCGTGGTTACCGTCATCGGCGTTCTGGTCTTCACGGCCATGTTCACGTCCATTGTCGTGCATCGCAAGTCCAAGGACTACAAACCGGCAAACTTCAGTCACTCGACCTTCGCCGAGATCACCTGGACAGCCATCCCCGTGCTGATTCTGATCGTCATGGCGATTCCGGCCACCAGCGTGCTGATCGACATGGAGGACACTGGCGGGGCCGATATCAATATCAAGGTCACCGGCTATCAGTGGCTGTGGCAATACGAGTACCTGGAGGACGACATCAGCCTGTACTCGAAACTCGAACGCGAGAGCAATCGCGCTCGCCAGATCGGTTCCGGCGTTGACGTTCGAACGGTCGACAACTACCTGCTCGAGGTCGACCAGCGCCTGATCGTGCCCACCGACACCAAGATTCGCCTGCTGCTGACCTCCGGTGACGTTATCCACTCCTGGTGGGTGCCGGAACTCGGCTGGAAGCGAGACGCGATCCCCGGCACAGTCAACGAAGCGTGGACCCTGATCGAGGAAGAAGGCGTCTACCGCGGCCAGTGCGCTGAACTCTGCGGCAAGGATCACGGCTTCATGCCCATCGTGGTGGAGGCCGTTTCGCCCGAGGCGTATCGCCAGTGGGTGGAGAGCCGCAAGTCGGAGCAGGCGGCAGGCGGGGCCGAAATTCCGGAGAAAACGCAGCAGGTGACCGCCAGCGAAGTGCTGGACGAGACCGCTGATCAGGGTTGAAGAGTGAGCAGAACCGAGGAAATCAAGGCATGAGTTACGAAACCACACTGAACCACGACGAACATCACGACGAGCATCCCACGGGGCTGGCGCGCTGGCTGTTCACGACCAACCACAAGGAAATCGGCACGCTCTACCTGGTCTTCTCGCTCACCATGTTCCTGGTGGGCGGTGCCATGGCCATGATCATCCGCGCCGAACTGTTCGTGCCCGGGCTGCAGCTGGTCAACCCGGAATTCTTCAACCAGATGACCACCATGCACGCGCTGGTGATGATTTTCGGTGCCGTCATGCCCGCCTTCGTTGGCCTGGCGAACTGGATGGTGCCGCTGATGATCGGCGCGCCGGACATGGCCCTGCCGCGCATGAACAACTGGTCGTTCTGGATCCTGCCGTTTGCCTTCACCATTCTCCTGATGCCGCTGGCGCTAGGCCTGTTCGGCATCGGCAGCGGCGGGCCGGCTTCGGGCTGGACCCTGTACCCACCCCTGTCGCTGCAGGGCGGCACGAATATCGCCTTCGTGATCTTCGCCGTCCACTTGATGGGCATTTCATCGATCATGGGCGCGATCAACATCATCGTCACCATTCTCAATATGCGCGCACCCGGTATGACCCTGCTGCGCATGCCGCTGTTCGTCTGGACCTGGCTGATCACCGGCTTTTTGCTGATCGCCGTGATGCCGGTCCTGGCCGGCGCGGTGACGATGCTCCTGACCGACCGATTCTTCGGTACCAGCTTCTTTAATGCCGCCGGGGGCGGTGACCCGGTGATGTACCAACACATCTTCTGGTTCTTCGGGCACCCCGAGGTCTACATCATGATCCTGCCGGCTTTCGGCATCATTTCGGAAATCCTGCCGACCTTCTCGCGCAAGCCGCTGTTCGGCTACGTCTCGATGGTTTACGCCACGGCCTCGATCGCTTTCCTGTCGTTCATCGTGTGGGCGCACCACATGTTCACCGTCGGCATGCCGCTGGGGGGCGAGCTGTTCTTCATGTACGCCACCATGGTGATCGCGGTGCCCACCGGCGTGAAGGTCTTCAACTGGGTCTCGACGATGTGGCGCGGCTCGATGAGCTTCGAGACACCCATGCTGTTTGCACTCGGCTTCGTTGTATTGTTTACCATCGGTGGCTTCTCCGGCCTGATGCTGGCGATCGTACCTGCCGATTTCCAGTATCACGACACCTACTTCGTGGTCGCCCACTTTCACTATGTGCTGGTAACCGGCTCTGTATTCGCCATCATGGCCGCCGTGTACTACTGGCTGCCCAAGTGGACGGGCTACATGTACAACGAGAAACTGGGCAAGATCCACTTCTGGTGGTCAACCATCTCGGTCAACGTGCTGTTCTTCCCGCAGCACTACCTGGGGCTGGCCGGAATGCCGCGACGCATTCCCGACTACGCCGTGCAGTTTGCCGAGTTCAACATGATCTCGTCGATCGGCGGGTTTGCGTTCGGCCTGGCACAACTGCTGTTCGTCTACATCGTTTGGCAGGCAGCCCGCGGTGGCGAGCGCGCCACCGATCAGGTCTGGGACGGCGCACGCGGCCTGGAGTGGACCGTACCCTCTCCCGCACCGCTGCACACGTTCGACACGCCGCCGAAGGTCGACGACAGCGTCGCCGCTCATTCCGATAACCTGGCCTGAGTGAAGACGGCGGCAAGATGACCGAGGGCAACGACCACAATCGCCAGAAGCGGCGTCGAGTAATTCGCTCGGCGCTCGCGCTGGGCGCGGTCGTTATGGTCATCTATCTGGGCTTTATCATCAGGGGCGTACTCGGCGCCGCCTGAACGTAACCGGCTCCGGGTAATGCGCCCGGGCGCCATCAGGGAATCAACGGTGCCGGCCCGCAGGCCGGCCGCAAAAGAAACTGGATCAGGGATCAACCATGGCACAAGGACACTACTACGTACCCCACACGGCCAAGTGGCCCATCGTCGGCTCGATCGGCCTGTTCGTGATGATGATCGGTGCCGCCAGCTGGCTCAACCAGGCCGCCTTCGGCCCCTGGTTTACGATGGCGGGCGCGGCTGTCGTTATAGTCATGGTCTTCGGCTGGTTCGCCCAGGTTATCGGTGAGTCGCAGCAGGGGCTCTACCATGGTGCGGAGGATCGGTCCTTCCGTCAGGGCATGATCTGGTTCATCTTCTCGGAAGTGATGTTCTTTGCCGCCTTCTTCGGTGCCCTTTTCTATGCGCGCATGTTCGCTGTGCCGTGGCTCGGCGGCGAAGGCACCGGCGCGATGACCAACGAGCTGCTCTACCCGCAGTTCAGCGCCGCCTGGCCGACCGCCGGTCCGGCCGAGCTCGGCGGCGGCTTCCAGACCATTCCCGCCTTCGAGCTTCCACTGCTCAATACGCTGATTTTGCTCACATCCGGGCTGACCATCACGCTGGCCCACTGGGCCCTCAAGAAAGCCCAGCGCCGCGCTCTGATCGGCTGGATGCTCGCCACCGTGGCCCTGGGCTCCCTCTTCCTTTACTTCCAGGCCTCGGAATACGTCCACGCCTACCAGGACCTCGGCCTGACCCTGGGATCGGGAATCTACGGCTCGACCTTCTTCATGCTCACCGGCTTCCACGGCCTGCACGTGACGCTCGGAACCATCATGCTGATCGTCATCACCCTGCGCTGCATGGCCGGCCATTTCTCCAAGAAAAACCACTTCGGCTGGGAAGCCGTGGCCTGGTACTGGCACTTCGTCGATGTGGTCTGGCTGGGCCTGTTCGTCTTCGTCTACGTCGTCTGACGAAGTAGCCCTAAGTCGAGAAAGAGCGCCGGCCGATGCGCCGGCACTTTTTTGCTGCGTTCGAATCTACCCCCTGCCGGCCACGGTCTCCCAGCGCGCTGAGATGAGCATCCAGTCGCCGTCATCGAGCCGCCAGCCGGTGGTCACCCGGTACCAGCTGCCGGTGTCGGGAACCAGGCCCGAGCCGCCCGTGAGGACGGCGTGCATGGTTGCTGTCGCCCTGCTCTCGACCTGAAGTTCGATTTCGATGTCGAACAGGCGGGCCTTGAGGCGCTCGTGGGCCAGCATTTCTCGCCTGAGCAGGAGTCCCGCGGCGCGCCGATCCAGGTTGCGGGTGGCAGCGCTGAAGTCCTCGGCGATGGGGGCCATGAAAGCGCGCCTGTTGCCCTCGGCGAGGTCGGACTGCATGCCCTCGATGCGATTGCGGATCTGCTGCTCGGCGGGCGGCGGCTCGGCGCAGGCCGACAGCAAAGCGATGCACAGGACTGACAGCCAGGCCGCGCGCGCTGCAGTCACTTGAGCTGTTCCTCGCTCAGGTAGGTCTCGAGCAGGCGCGAAGCGACAACAATCAAGTCGTATTCGGTCACGAGCCCGACCAGCTTCCCGCCTTCAACGACCGGAAGGCTGCTCAAGCGGTTGTCGCGCATCAGGCGAATGGCTTCAACCGTGGTCGTTTCGGGCGAGACCGTGATCGGATCCGGGCGCATGATGTCGCGAACGGTCACCGTCTCGCCACTACGGTCGCCACGGGCAATCAGGCGCAGGAGCTGGCGGTGGGAAACAAGTCCGAGCAGCCGCCCGGTATCGTCCTCGACCGGGACGTGCCGGACGTGCCGCCATTCCATCAGGCTGGCGGCGAAATCGACAATGTCGTCGGGGCGGACGGTGAACAGGTCGGTGGCCATGAACTGGCCGACGTTTCGATAACTGTCGCGCCAGTCTTGCTGGCTGCACAGGCTCGCCAGTTCCCAATCCGACACCGGTTTGCCGAATTCAGACTGCTCGACCATGGAGGAGACCAGCGCCCGGAGCCGTTCGTGTTCGTTGCCCTCCTGGCCCATGTCCTCCAGCGAATCGAGCTGCCAGCGCGCGCCGGTGCGCCGACTCTCGACCCGATCCCGGATGACCCCGAGGTAGCGATCGATGTCGCGTTCGTCGATCCCGGCCTCGAACAGCCCCTCGCGGGCCAGCGGCAGCAGCTCGTCGATAATGAGCTCCTGTGCCGTGACCTGGCGATTGCCGAACCACACTTGTTGCGCCCGCAGCCCCTCGCGCGCGGCGGCCAGAAAGTTGCTCTTGGCGTCGCTGAAATTGAGGTGGTCGCGGATATCGTCAACTGTATGCGACAGGCGCGACATCATGCCGAAAAAGAACGCCGCATTGGCCACTTCGTCGAGCACGGTCGGACCGGATGGTATGACCCGATTCTCGATTCGCAGGTGCGGCTTGCCGTTGTCGGATATGCCGTAGCAGGCACGGTTCCAGCGATAGACGGTGCCGTTGTGCAGGCACAGCGCACGCAACCTTGGTACCTCGCCGCGGGACACCATGCCGATGGGATCCTCTTCGAACTCGGTCGTCAGGATCACCCTGAAACGCGCGATATCCTCCTTGAAGATCTCGATCACCGACTCGTCGATCCAGTGGTCGCCGAAGTGCACTCTGGGTTTGTGTCCGCGGGCGGCATGCGCCTCCGAGCGGCCGTCGATGGAATGCTCGAAAACGGCGATACGTGTCTCGTGCCAGAGCCGTTTGCCCAGCAGGATGGGCGAGTTGACGCAGCTGGCCAGCAACGGACCCGTGACGGCCTGGGCGATGTTATAAAGATGGGCGAACTCTTCCGCGCCAACCTGGAAATGCACCTGAAAACTGGTGTTGCAGGCCTCGAGCATCAGGTTGTCGTGGTTGATGTTGAGCTGGTCGATGCCTTTGACCGCAAACTGAAAATTGCTGCCCCGCAGGCGCAGCAGCGCCTCATTGAGCGCGAAGTAGCGCGCCCTGGGCACCATGGCGTCGAGCGACAAATGCTCCCGCGTCAGGGTGGGCAGGATTCCGACCAGCGCAACCCGGCTGCCGAATCCTGCCGCTTTCTGGCGGGCGATATCGAGCACCTCGTCGGTCTCCCGCTCGAGCTGCCGCAGGCAATCTCCCCCGAGCTCCAGGGGCGAGAGGTTGGCCTCCATGTTGAAAAGGCCCAGCTCATGCGTGAACCGGGGATCATCGATCGTCTCGAGAATCTTCATCGCCGTCAGCGCCGGCCGGCATGACTGATCGACGAGAAACATTTCCTGCTCGGCGCCGATGCGCCTGATGCCCGACTCGATCATTCCGGCGTTGAGCATGTCCTCGAGCGCACGCACCTCGTTGAGCAGCGCCTTCATGAAGGCACGGCGCGTTTGTTCGTCGGCGGTATGTTCGACGTTCTGTTCACCCATGGGAGCGCCTGCCACTGACTGACTTCCCGGCGATCATATACGCCACTTGCGTAAGGGGCAAATCCAGCCTGCTGGCGCCGCCCGGGCGCTTGTCTCCACGCACCGACTGTGCCAAGCTTTAGCGATACCGAAACACAACGGATGGAAGGGAGACCCGATGAGCGACAAGCCCTGGCTTGAACAGTATCCGGAAGGGGTGTCGGCCGAGATCGACATGGACGAATTCAATTCGGTCGTCGACGTGATCGATACCAGCTGCAACGAATTCCGGGACAAGGTCGCCTACATGAATTTCGGCGCCGAGTTGACCTTCGGCCAGGTCGACCGGTACAGCGCTGCGTTCGCCGCCCGACTGCAGGCCATGGGCCTGGAGAAGGGCGACCGCATCGCGATCATGATGCCCAATGTCCTGCAATATCCGATCGCGGTTTTCGGGGCTTTGCGCGCCGGACTCGTCGTCGTCAACACCAATCCGCTCTATACCGCCCGCGAGCTCAAGCACCAGCTCGGTGACTCCGGCGCGAAAGCAATCGTCATCATGGACAATTTCGCCAGCGTCCTCGAGGCGGTCATCGACGACGTCGAGGTCGAGCACGTGATCATCACGCGCATGGGCGACATGCTCGGAACCCTCAAAGGGGCCTTGACCAACTTCGCGGTGCGTTACGTCAAGAAAATGGTACCGGCGTACAACCTGCCAACGGCGCAATCGTTCAACACCATCCTGCGCGAGGGTGCCAACGAGCGCTTCCTGCCGGTCGAACTCGGGCACGATGACGTTGCCTTCCTGCAATACACCGGCGGCACGACAGGCGTGTCGAAGGGTGCGGTACTCACGCACGGCAACATGGTGGCCAACATGCAGCAGGCTTCGGCCTGGCTCGGGGGACGGCTCAACATTGGTGAGGAAACCATCATCACCGCCCTGCCGCTCTACCACATCTTTGCCCTGACGGCGAATTGCCTGGTCTTCGTCAAGCTCGGCGGCCGCAACGTCCTGATCACCAACCCGCGCGACATGCCCGGCTTCGTCAAGGAGTTGTCGAGGGTCAAATTCACCGCCATCACCGGTGTCAACACGCTGTTCAACGGCCTGCTCAACACCCCCGGCTTCCAGAACCTGGACTTCTCGAGCCTGCGCATGACCCTCGGTGGCGGCATGGCCGTCCAGCGCGCCGTAGCCGAACGCTGGAAGAAGACCACCGGGGTGACGCTCGTCGAGGCCTATGGCCTGACCGAGACCTCACCGGCTGCCTGCATCAATCCCATAGACCTGCAGGACTACAACGGCGCCATCGGCCTGCCGATTTCCTCGACCGAATGCCGCGTGATCGACGCTGACGGCAACCCCCTGCCCGTCGGCGAAACCGGCGAGCTGTGCGTGCGCGGCCCGCAGGTCATGAAGGGCTACTGGAATCGACCGGAGGAGACCGCCAAGGTCCTCGACGACGACGGCTGGCTGAAAACCGGCGACATGGCCAAGATGGACGAGCGCGGTTTCTTCTACATCGTCGACCGCAAGAAGGACATGATCCTGGTCTCGGGCTTCAACGTCTATCCCAACGAGGTCGAAGACATCATCGCCGCGCATCCCAAGGTGCTGGAAGTCGGCGCCATCGGCGCACCCGACGAGAAATCTGGCGAAGTGGTCAAGGCAGTGGTCGTACGCAAGGACGAGTCGCTGACGGTCAAGGAACTCAGGGAGTTCTGCCGCAAGGAGCTGACCGGCTACAAGGTGCCCAAGTACGTCGAGTTCGTCGAGGAGCTCCCCAAGACAAACGTCGGCAAGATCCTGCGGCGCGAACTGCGCGATCTCTACGGCGAAGCGCGCAGCTCGCAGGACTGATGGCGCGGAAATCGGGGCTTCATTCGAGCAGGTCGGACTCGTCCGGCCGTTCGGACAGCCCGGACACGCCGACGCCGATCAGGCGCACGGCAAATTGTTTTCGCCAGCCGGCCCAGCCCTCGATCAGATGCCGGGCACCGTCGAGTATTCGATCGGCGTTGCGCGTGTATCCCCCCAGGGCCTGGCTGCGCGTGATAGTCGAAAAGCCGCTCGAGCGCAGTTTGATCGTCACCGTACGTGCATAAAGGCCACGGTCGGCCATTCGCCGCGCCACTTTCTCTGCCTGGCCGCGCATGACCGCCACCAGGCCTTCGATGTCGTGGTGGTCTTCCGAAAAGGTGGTTTCCTGGCTGATCGACCGGCGCAGGCGCTCCACGCTGACCGCCCGTTCGTCGATACCGGCCGCGCGCTCGACCAGTTCCACGGCATGATCCCCGAACACCCCCGACAGAACATCGAGGTTGGTACGTCGCAACTGGCCAACGGTGAATACGCCGATGTCGTGCAGCCGCTCGGCCGTGCGCGGACCAATGCCCCACAGTCGGCGAATCGGCAGCGGGTCGAGAAACCGCTTGACCCTGTCGGCGGGAATATGGACCAGGCCGTCGGGCTTGTCGTAGTCGGAGGCGATCTTGGCCAGCAGCTTGTTGTGGGACATGCCGACCGAGGCCGTCAGTCCCGTCTCGGCGGCAATTCGACGCTTGAGTCGGCTACCGATTGCAATCAGCGACTCCCCTTGCAGGCAAACGCGCTCGCTGACGTCGATGAACGCCTCGTCGAGACTCAGGCCTTCGACCCGATCACCGATTTCGTAAAACAGCTCGAATACGCGACGAGAAACCGCACGGTAGCGATCAAAGCGCGCTG
Source organism: Lysobacterales bacterium (assembly GCA_034520805.1). Lineage (GTDB taxonomy): Bacteria > Pseudomonadota > Gammaproteobacteria > Xanthomonadales > Wenzhouxiangellaceae > Wenzhouxiangella. The sequence goes on from JAXHNG010000005.1 coordinate 230,937, forward strand.
CCACGAAAACACCCGCCGGACACAGGCGCCTCGCGCGGGCACCGGGCATGGCCGAACGAACGCCGTACTGCCTGGCTTCGTAGCTGGCTGCCGCCACCACGCCGCGGCTACTGCCGCCGCCGACCATGACCGGGCGACCCCGCAACTCGGGATGATCACGTTGCTCGATGCTGGCATAGAAGGCATCCATGTCAACATGGATGATGGCGCGCCGTGTCATGACGCCCCTCCGTCATACAGGGATGCCTTGACGGCCGATGAGACCCTGGGATAGGCGGGAATCAGATGGTGCGTGTCGGCTTGTCGCTGTCGAGCATGCCGGCAAGCAGGGAAACGATTGTGCTCTGGGCCTGCTGCCCCTCAGCGCTGTCGGAGAACTGCACGCCGACGCCGCTGTTGGCGGTATGGGAGCCGCCCGACGGCGTCAACCAGGCGACCTTGCCTGGAATCGCGATTCGCTCCTCGCCCATCAAGCCGAGCAGGATCAGCACCTCGTCACCCAACTGAAACTGCTTGCGCGTGGGCACGAACAGGCCGCCATTGATCAGAAACGGCATGTAGGCGCCGTAGAGCTCCTGCTTGTTCTCGATGTTGTAGGAGAGAATGCCTTTCTGGGCCATCTGGTCACTTCCACGCCGATTGGGACGCCTCCCATTCTAGCAGCCAACGACCCAGAAGCAGGTCCTGGCGCACCACCCCACGCACGGCCTCTCGATGACCGTCGAGCGCCATCTGCCACAGGCGGGCAAGATCACGCCGATCGAGTGCCTCGGGCAGGCGCTTGCCGGCCGGTTGCCACCCCCCGGCACGGCTCGCGTGCGCCATGATCACGTTCATCCAGCGCCCCAGCCACTGCCAGCTTGCGACCGGATCGGCTTGCCAGCGCTCGAGTACTTCGACGTGAGGGCGAGCCTCGATCAGGTCATCGAGCATGGCGAGGCCCGCGCTCAGATCATCGGACGCCAGCATCTCGAGCGCGGCCAGCGGCGCGCCAGCACTGAGCTGCAGCGCTGCTTCACGTTGTTGTGCGTCGGCGTCCGGGTACGCGTCGGCCAGCCAGGCCGCGGCGACTTCGGCATCCGGTGCCCTCAGCGGCCACTGCTGGCAGCGCGAGCGGATGGTCGCCGGCAGTCTCGCCGGCTGCTCACTCAAGAGAATCAGCCAGGCGCCCGACGGGGGTTCCTCGAGCGTCTTGAGCAGGGCATTGGCGGCATTACGATTCATCGCGTCGGCCTGCAGCACGAGACCGACGCGATGGGCCCCCATGACGGAGGTCAACTGAAGCCGCTCGATCAGGTCACGCACCTGGTCGACCCCGATCCCCTGCTTGTCCTCGGGCACTTCCATCACGAACAGATCCGGATGACCGCCTCCCTCGAACAGGCGGCAGCTCTGACAGTCACCGCAGGGGTCGCCGCCGCGCGGCTGGCCGCAGAGCAGAAGGCGCGCAAGCCACTGACCGAGCTCACGTTTGCCGATCCCGCGCGGCCCGTGAATCAGGGGTGCGTGCCCGAGCCGCTGCGTCTCGATTCGCTCGCGCAGGTCACGGCAGTGCGTTTCAAGCCAGGGCAGCATCAGTACACTCTCCTTGCCAGTGCGTCTTCGATCGCTGCGGTCACCGCTTCGAGGGGACGGGTGGCATCGATCACCGCGAACCGTTCCGGCTCGCGCCGGGCACGATCCAGGTACGCCTGGCGAACCCGTTCGAGAAAGTCGGGCCGGCTTTGCTCCATGCGATCGGGTCCGCCGTCTCGACCGCGAATACGCGCCATACCGACGTCCACCGGCACATCCAGCAACAGCGTCAGATCCGGTGCGAAGCCGGGGTGGACCAGGCCCGCGAGCGTTTCGACCGCAGCCTCGCCCAAGGCCCGACCGGCGCCCTGGTAGGCCCGACTGGCGTCGGTGAATCGGTCGCTGACCACGTCGTCACCCCGAGCCAGCGCCGGGCGAATCACTTGCGTCAGGTTCTCCTGGCGAGCCGCGAACATCAGCAGCAACTCGCTCATCGGTGTGAGCGATCCGGTCGCCGGATCGAGGAGCAGTTCACGAATGCGCTCGGCCGCAGCCGTACCACCGGGCTCACGCGTGACGATCACCCTGCGGCCACGCGCGGCCAGCCATTTCTGGATGGTCTGCAGGGCCGTGGTCTTGCCGGCGCCCTCCCCGCCCTCGAGCGTTATGAAAAGCCCTGTGCTCATCACCGCCCCCGGATATAGCGATCGACCGCGGCGTTGTGCTCGGCCAGCGTATCGGAGAACTGATGGCTGCCGTCACCGCGCGACACGAAGTAGAGCGCCGTGCCGTCAGCAGGACGAGCCGCGGCCTCGAGCGCGTCCCGCCCCGGCAAGGCGATCGGGGTGGGTGGCAGTCCGTGGCGCGTGTAGGTATTCCAGGGGTGGTCGTTTCTGAGGTGCGTTCGCCGCAGCCGACCGTCGAAATCCGCACCCAGGCCGTAGGCGACGGTCGGGTCGGTCTGCAGGCGCATGCCCTGATTGAGCCGCCGAACGAACACGCCGGCGATCCGCGCTCGTTCATCCGGCTGCCCGGTTTCACGCTCGATCAGTGACGCGAGAACCAGTAGTTCGTAGGGGTCGTCCAGCGGCAGCTTTTCGTCCCGATTCGCCCAGGCCTGCCGCAAGGCATCCTTCATGGCCGCGTAGGCGCGTTCGATAAGCGCCAGGTCGCTCGACCCACGCTCGAAGAAATAGGTTTCCGGGAGGAAGCGGCCCTCGGCCTTGCAGCCGTCGCAGCCGAGGCGTTGCATCAACTGGTCCTCCGTGAAGTCGGCCGCGGCCTTGCGCAGACGGGTATCCGACGAAAGGCGCGCTCGCATCTCTTCAACAGTCCAGCCCTCGATGATCGTGAAACGGTGCTTGAGGACCCGGCCGGACGCGAGCGTCTCCAGCAACCGATTGACGGTCATACCTGACTCGATCCGATATTCACCGGCGCGCAGGACGGGCGAGTCGATACGACCCAGAAGCCACCAGCGCCAGTCGTGGCGAGTCAGCCCCAGCCGCTCGAGCTGGCCCACCATGCCCCGGAAACTCGTACCGCTCTCGAGCCAGAGCGTAATCGAGCCACCCTGGCCGAGCGAACCTTGGCGAAACTGTTGAAAGTCGCGCCAACCCCACGCCGCCACGCCGGCGCCCAGCACGGCGATCAGCAAGATGCCGATGATCATTCTTTGCATTCGAACAGCTCTTCCCAGAGTCGCTGCCAGCGGTGGCAGGGCTCGATCATCGCCAGTTCACGATCATCGAGCCGGCGCGCGGGCCGGATACCGGCGACCGAGTTTATCACCATGAGACTCTCGGCTCGGCGCAGGACGTCGGAGTCGATGGCACGTTCGGCCAAATTCGCACCGAGCCGTTCGACGAGGGCGCGCATTCCCACGCCGGCGACACCCGCAGCGGACAAAGACGGCGTGATCGCTTCACCATCGACGATGAGCACAACGTTTCCGGCAATCGCCTCGACAAGGCGTCCGTGCGCATCCAGAAGAACGGCCTCGTCGACACCGTCCCGGCGCGCGTGCTCGGCGGCCAGTACCTGCTCGAGCCGGTTGCCGTGCTTCATCCCGACCAACGGGCCGCCGACGGCAAGGCGTACCGGGCTCGTATGCATCACGATGCCCTTCCGCCGCGCGTGTGCCAGCCCCGACGGCCAAGGTCGACGCATCACGATACGTCGCGGCGCCGGGTCGGCGGGTGGCCGGTAGGCTCGACCGCCGCTGCCGCGGGTGATGGTCAACCGCACGACGGCACGCCGCTCACCCCCGACCAGCCGGGCGCATTCAGCCGCCAGCAGTTCGGGCTCGGGTGCGGGCATCAGCAAGCGCTGCGCGTCTTTGAGCAGGCGTTGCATGTGCAGACTCCACAGCGGAGCCCGCCCGCGCACGAAAGCGATGGTCTCGAACAGGTGATCGCCGTAGAGAAAGCCCCGGTCGTCGACCGGCAATGAGTCCGATGGCTCACCATTGACCAGTGCTTCAACCATGCCCAATGGCGGCAAGCAGACCGCGTGCCTTGTCCTCGGTTTCGCTCAGTTCGGCTGCCGGATCGGAATCGGCCACGATGCCCGCCCCCGTGCGGAAGACGATGCGTTTGCCCTCGACGACCATCGAGCGAATCAGGATATTGAGGTCCATGCGGCCATCGCGGCCCAGATACCCGAGCGCGCCGGTATAGCAGCCGCGCCCCTGTCGCTCCAGCTCGGCGATGATCTCCATGCAGCGCACCTTGGGACAGCCGGTGATGGTGCCTCCCGGGAAGACCGCCCGGACGACATCGGCGGGTGTCACCCCATCGCGCAGCTGGCCGCGAACGTTGGAGACGATGTGGTGCACGTGCGCGTAGGATTCGATCACCATCAGCTCGTCGACCTCGACGCTACCGACCCGGCACACGCGCCCGAGGTCGTTGCGCTCGAGATCGATGAGCATGATGTGCTCGGCGCGTTCCTTGGGATGCGAAACGAGTTCAGTGCTGAGCCGGGAGTCGTCATCCTCGGACGACCCGCGAGGTCGGGTGCCGGCAATGGGGCGCGTCTGGACGGAACGGCCGTCGACGCTGACCAGGCGCTCGGGGGAGGACGAGACGACAGTCCCGCCGGGCAGCCGCGCCAGCGCGGCAAACGGGGCCGGGTTCGATCCCGCCAGGGCGGTATAGAGGGTGGCCGGGTCAATCACCGCCTCGCCGACCGCCTCCCAGCCACGCGAGAGGTTCACCTGGAACACGTCGCCGTCGCGAATGTATTCGCGTATCCGCTCGACCCCGGCCATGAAACGCTCGCCCGGATCGGCGGTCAATGCCAGCTTGGGCGGTTCTTCGTGATCGGACCCGGCAGGTTCGTCGGGCGACCGCAGCTCCGCCAGTGCCTGGTCCAGCTCAGCGTCGGTCTCCGCCACCAGCCAGGCGCGTTGCTCGACGTGATCATGCAGCACGGCGGCGCGGCAGCGCCTGGCGAATGCCACCGGCAGGCCGTCGCGGGCGGGAGGAAGATTCAACCCGGGCTCGATCTCACCGGCAAGCTCGTAACCAAGATAGACGAACCAGCCGCCGCAGAAGGGAAATCGATGGTCGGAGGCACTCTGCCCTGCCTCTGCCTGACGCCGGGCCAGCTCATCGAGAAAGGTCGGTGCGTCTTCGCCGCGGTTGTCATCGAACACAAGCGGTGCCTCATCGGCGCCACGCAAGAGCATCGACCAGCGCCCCAGCTTTCCGGCCGAGGCCGAACTGGCAAGCAGGAAAGGCCAGCGATGAGGAAGTTTCCGGTGGATGGCGAGCAACGACCCGGGGGCCGTCAGCTCACGCGCCGGACATCTCATTCAAAGCGTTTCAGCAGCAGCGTACCGTTGGTGCCGCCGAAACCGAAGGAATTGCTCAGGGCCGCGCGGATAGGTTGTTCGCGCGCCTCGTGCGGGACGAGGTCGATATCACGGCAATCCGAATCAGTTTCATCAAGATTGATCGTCGGCGGGATCACGCCGTCGCGAAGCGCCAGCGCGGTGAAGATGGCCTCCACGCCGCCGGCCGCACCCAGCAGGTGTCCGGTCATCGACTTTGTCGAACTCATCATCAGCTTGCCGGCGTGATCGCCGAAGCAGGTGCGCACCGCCGCGCACTCGGCACGGTCTCCCAACTGTGTGGATGTTCCGTGAGCGTTGATGTAATCGATCTCGGAGGGATCGAGGCCGGCATCTTTGATCGCATTGCCCATGCAGCGTGCCGCGCCCTCGCCGCCTTCGGACGGAGAAGTGATGTGATATGCATCCCCGCTCATGCCGTATCCGGCGACTTCAGCATAGATCTTCGCGCCGCGCTTGCGGGCACGCTCCAACTCTTCGAGCACCACGATACCCGCGCCGTTGCTGAGCACGAAACCATCGCGACCCACGTCCCAGGGACGGCTGGCCTTTTCGGGCTCCTCATTGCGAGTCGACAGGGCCTTGGCGGCCGTGAAGCCACCGTAGGCCGTGGGCGTGGTGCCGAACTCGCCACCGCCGGCCACCATCACGTCTGCATCGCCGTATGCGATCAGGCGCGCGGCGTCGCCGATATTGTGCGTTGCGGTGGTACAGGCTGTAACGATCGAGAGGTTCGGGCCCTTGTAGCCGTACTTGATGGAAAGGTTCCCGGCGATCATGTTGATGATTACGCCGGGTATGAAAAATGGCGAGATGCGGCGCGGGCCGCTCTCGAGATAGGTGTTGTATGTCTTCTCGATGGTGGAGATGCCCCCGATACCGGCGCCGATAGCCAGCCCGATTCGCTCGGCATCGCCTTCGTCGTCGCTCAACCCGGCATCGGCAATGGCCTGCATCGAGGCCGCCATACCGTAGTGGATGAACGGGTCACATTTACGGGATTCTTTCGGCGACAGGTAGTCGCCGATATCAAAGTCGCGAATCTCGCCGGCAATCCTGGCCGGAAAGCGTTCGGCGTCGAACGCTTCCAGCGGCCCGATCCCGCTGCGACCGTTACAGATTGCATCCCAGGCGCTGGCCACGTCGTTGCCGACCGGCGAGATGCAACCCATGCCCGTAATCACGATGCGACGGTCACCACGCATGTGCGTCTCCGTTTTTCATTGTCCCTGACAGGTTGAACAGACCATGAAGACGTCGGTTACTTGTCGACGTTGGACTTGATGTAGTCGATCGCCTGCTGGACGCTGGTGATCTTCTCGGCCTCTTCGTCCGGGATCTCGCACTCGAACTCTTCTTCGAGCGCCATGACCAGCTCGACCGTATCGAGCGAATCGGCGCCCAGGTCATCGACAAAGGAGGCGCTGGGGGTGACTTCTTCTTCCTTGACGCCCAGCTGTTCGATCACGATTTTCTTGACGCGTTCTTCAATGCTGCTCATTGGTGATTTCCTCTTTGATAAGGGTTGCCCGAAGCGGGCACATTGTAGTGAACAAATCCGCTCACTGCCAGTTTACAGGTGCCGAAAAATGAGCGCACCCAACACGGCCCTGATAAATCTATTAACCTAATATTCAATAGGTTACCTGATTAAGGTAATCCATTACGTCATGTACATACCGCCGTTGACATGCAGTGTCTGCCCGGTCACGTAGGCGCTGCCCCCGCTGGCGAGGAAGCCGACGGCGGCCGCTACGTCCTCGACGGAACCGAGCCGGTCGAGTGGAATCGATTCGGTCAGTCGCTGGCGTTGCTTTTCGTCGAGCTCGGCCGTCATGTCGGTTTCGATAAAGCCCGGCGCCACCACGTTGACGGTGATGCCGCGGCTCCCCAGCTCGTGCGCGATCGATCGCGAGAAGCCGGCGACGGCGGCCTTGGCCGCCGCGTAGTTGCTTTGTCCGGGATTACCGCTGTAGCCGACGACCGAAGAAAGGCTGACGATACGTCCGAACCGTTCCTTGAGCATACCGCGCAGACAGGCGCGGGTCATGCGCATCACGCCCCGAAGGTTGGTATCCAGGACCGCGTCCCAGTCGTCGTCCTTGAGCCGCATCAGGAGCTGATCACGTGTAATGGCGGCATTGTTTACCAGGATAGTCACGGCGCCGGCGCGCTCCTTGATGGTGGCGACCGTGTCGGTAATGGCTTCAGCATCGGTCACGTCCAGGACCAGGCCCCGCCCCTCACCCAGGCGTTCGGCGATACGCGCCGCGCCCGATTCCGAAGTGGCCGTTCCGAACACGTCGCCACCCATGGCCTTGAGCCAGTCTGCGGTTGCCTGCCCGATGCCCCGGCTTGCGCCGGTCACCAGCGCCACACGCCCGTCGATTCGACTTGCCGTCTCTGGCGTCATCATTGCGACTCCTTGAAGTTGGCGATCGCTTCCTCGAGGGTATCGGGACTGTCCAGACCCACCCAGCTGGCCTGGCGTTCGATACGTCGACCGAGCCCGCAAAGGACGCGACCGGGACCGCATTCGGCAAAGTGCATGATACCCGCCTCGCCGATCGCACGCACCGTTTCCGTCCAGCGTACCGGGCTGGTCAATTGCCGGACCAGCGCCTCGCGAATGGCATCGACATCATCGTGCGTGGCCACATCGCAGTTTTGAACCACGGGCACGGCGGGGCGGCGAATCTCGGTGTCAGCCAGAATCTCGCGCATCGCCTCGGCGGCGGGCTCCATCAGCGGGCTGTGCGACGGCACGCTGACCGGCAGTTTGACGGCTCGCCGCGCACCCGCCTCGCTGCACTTGTGTAACGCCCGTTCCACCGCCGCAGCGTTGCCGGCAATCACGATCTGGCCCGGGGAGTTATGGTTGGCCGGCACCACGACCTGGTCTTCGGCCACTTCGCGGCAGATGGCGGCGACCACCTCGTCATCCAGCCCCAGTATGGCGGCCATCGCACCCACGCCTTCGGGAACGGCCGCCTGCATCTGGCGACCCCGCTCGGCTACGAGCGCGACGGCGGTCTCGAAGTCGAGCGAACCGGCCACGACGAGTGCCGAGTACTCGCCCAGGCTGTGCCCGGCCAGGCGAGCCGGTACCGGACCGCCGAGATCTTGCCAGACGCGCCACACCGCGACCGCTCCGGCCAATACAGCCGGCTGAGTCAGTTCCGTTCGATTGAGTTCTTCTTCGGGCCCTTCGCGAACCAGTTTCCACAGGTCTGTATCCAGAACATCGCCGGCCTGCGCAAAGGTCTGGCGTACGCGTTCGTGCTTGTCGGCCAGCCCGGCCAGCATGCCGACCGATTGTGAGCCCTGCCCCGGAAACAGCAATGCAAAATCCGTCATGCGTTCTCCCCTGGCGTTGCGATTCTTGGAATAAAAGCGGGAATGGAAAAGCGGATCAGTAGGCGATCAGCGCCGCGCCCCAGGTGAAGCCGCCGCCGAAAGCCTCCAGAAGCATTTTGTCCCCGCGCTGAATCCGGCCGCTTCTAAGCGCCTCGTCCAGTGCCATGGGGACGGAAGCCGCCGAGGTGTTGCCGTGACGATCTACGGTCACGACGACCTGGTCCATCGACATTTTCAGCTTGCGGGCGGTGGCCTTGATGATACGCAGGTTCGCCTGGTGCGGAATCAGCCAGTCAAGGTCCTCCTTTTCGAGATCGTTGGCCGCCAGCGTCTCGTCGACAATACGCCCGAGCGTATTGACCGCCACCTTGAACACTTCATTGCCCTTCATCGACACCGCAAGACCGCCGCGCGCTTCGGCCTTGAAACCGCGGGACACGCCGACGTCGACCTTGAGCAGATCGCTGTAACCGCCGTTGGCGTGAATGTGCGTCGAAAGGATACCCGGCGTATCGTCGGCTGTCAGTATCGCGGCACCCGCCCCGTCGCCGAAAAGCACGCAGGTCGAACGGTCGTTCCAGTCCACCATGCGCGTGAGCGTCTCGGCACCCACAACCAGCACGTTGCGCGCGTTTCCGTTGCGGATGTACTGGTCGGCCACGGACAGCGCATAGATGAAGCCCGAGCACGCCGCATTGACGTCAAAGGCGCCGCATTCGGCCATGCCCATACGGTGCTGGAGCAGGCAGGCCGTGGAGGGAAAAACCAGGTCGGGCGTCGTGGTGCCGACGAGCAGAAGATCGATGTCGCCCGGCTTGAGCCCGGCATCATCCATGGCCCGCCGGGCGGCCTGTTCGGCCAGGTCGCAGGTCGTCTGACCCTCGGCCGCGATATGTCTTTGCCGGATGCCGGTGCGGTCCTGGATCCACTGATCGCTGGTTTCGACCATCTGCTCGAGATCCTGATTGGTCAGGATTTTCTCGGGCAGGTAGTGGCCCGTTCCGATAATGCGAGCGTACATTTTGGTTATTGTCCCTGCATGTCGGTCAGTAGCTGGCCCAGAGCGCCTGTTCGAGCTCGGGAATCAGATTGCGGCGCGCTTCCAGTGCGGCCAGTCCGATAGCCGTTGCAAAACCGCGCTCGCATGCACTGCCATGGCTCTTGATCACGTTCCCGCGAACGCCCAGCAGCGGGGCCCCATTATGCCGGGCCGGATCGAGCTTGTCATACACGCGGGCCAGCGGACGACGAAGCACCGCACCACGCCATCCCGTCACTTCGCCGCGGAGCTGTGTAAACAACAGCCGGGCCATGCCCTCTGCAGACTTGAGCAACACATTGCCCGCGAACCCGTCGCAGACGACCAGATCGACGTCGCCCGCAAACACCCGGTCGGCCTCGACGAAGCCACGGAAGTCCAGACCGGATTCGGCTTCGATCAGCCGGGCGGCTTCGCGAACGACATCGGGCCCCTTGCTGGGCTCATGACCGATATTGAGCAGGCCGACGCGCGGCTGACGATTCTCCAGGACGCCGACCGCCGTGCTGCCCATGCGGGCGAACTCGCACAGCCGCTGGGCATCGACACTTACGTTGGCGCCGAGATCGAGCGCCCATACGGCCCGATCGACCGTCGGAAGCGCCGCCATCAGCGCCGGACGTTCGATACCCGGGAGCATCCCGAGAACTTGCCGGGAAAGCGCCATGAGCGCACCGGTGTTGCCGGCACTGACCACGGCACCGCTGGCCTGCTCCGCGACGCGCTCGAGCGCAACCTGCATGCTGCTGCCGCGACCCTGGCGGAGTGCACGAGCAGGACCGGCGTCCATTGACAGGACCTGACCGGCCGCAACGAGCTCGATTCTCCCCCCTTGGGCGAGCCCCGCTGCAGCCAGACGGTCGGGCAGCAGCTCGGGGTCGCCGACCAGATCCACGTAAAGCTGTGGATCGGCAGCCAGGGCGAGTCTGACCGCCGACAGCGCGACGTCCACGCCGCCATCGCCGCTCATGACGTCGACGGCGACCCGCGCGCTATCCAGGGCAGCCATGAGTCAACGCAGGCCGTTCAGCCCTGTGCTTCTTCGAGGTCTTCTTCGTCGATCTCGGGGGCCACTTCCACGACCTGCCGGCCGCGGTAGAACCCTTCGGCCGATACGTGGTGGCGGCGGTGCATCTCACCGGTGGTCGATTCTTCCGACACGGTCGGTGCGCTGAGGCTATCGTGCGAACGGCGCATGCCGCGCTTCGACGGGGTTTTACGACTTTTCTGAACAGCCATGGCTCACTACTCTCCTTGAGTTATCAATCCTTGTCGCGATTCTTGCGCAATTCGTCGGCCAGATCAGCAAAAGGCCGATGCGTATCCGTCGCCGGCGCCGGATCGCCGACGCGAGACGAAGCCGGGTCGATCGCCACCAGCGGCAAGCCCAGCAGAACCTCCTCGCCAATGAGGCGAACCAGCTCGACCTTGTTGTCCGGACACAGCAGCGGCTCGTAGTCCTCCGGCAGCGATTCGGCTTCCCGGTCGTCGGGGACGATGCCGACGGTCGACCGGCTGTCGATCGGATGCTCGAAGACCTTCAAGGTCCGCTGGCAGTGCAGCGGCACTCGACCGCTGACCGAAACCTCGACCCTGACCTGGCGCTGCTCGTCGAGCCCGAAGACGACCCTGAAACCGATTTCGGCATCACCGGGATCGGCTATCATGCCTTCGAGGCGCGGTAAGCGCGCCAGCGGGACCGTGCCGCTGAATTCTCGCCCGGCGGCTGCCGCCTTTTCCGGGTCGATCCAGTCTGGAAAGTCTCGCGACATAAGCCGGGCAGTATATCATTCAAATCAACTTCAAAACACTGTTCGACATGTCCGAATCAATCGCTCCCGGCAAGCTCGTTCTCGCCTCCGGCTCACGTTACCGGGCCGAACTCCTGGGCAGGCTCGGCCTCGACTTTGAACGCTACGCCGCCGACGTCGACGAGTCACCCGGCCGCAACGAGTCCGGGCACGCCCTCGCCATCCGTCTCGCGAAGTCCAAGGCCGCAGCGGGCAGTGAGCGGTTTCCCGGCGCCGTCGTAATCGGCTCCGACCAGGTCGCCGAATGCAGGGGTCGACTGATGGGCAAACCCGGCGACCGCGAGCGCGCAATCGAACAGCTCGCCTTCTGCAGCGGCGCCGAAGTCGTCTTCCACACCGCCGTCACGGTTCGCCGTGATCTCGAGGAGCATACGGTCACGGTGCCGACCGTCTCGGCGATGCGCACGCTTGAGCGTCAGCAGATCGAGCGCTACGTCGACGCCGACCGCCCCTTCGACTGTGCCGGCGCGATGAAAAGCGAGGCGCTGGGCATCAGTCTGGTCGAACGTATAACCAGTGATGATCCCACGGCGCTGATCGGTCTTCCCCTGACGCGTGTCGTGCCTCTGCTGGGCCGCTTCGGCATCGCCGTGCCCTGAACGCCGCATGGCGACACAAGCCGGGGATCTTGGTGATAAGCTATCCATACGCACCAGAATGGAGTAATTCCGGATGGCATCGACTGCCTCGCAAACCAGCGCCGGACGGCACTGGCGGCTGGAATCCGACCTCGACGGAATAGCCTGGCTCTACCTCGACCGTGACGACGAAAAGGTCAACAGCCTCGGCTCGCAGATTCTCGAGGAACTCGACACGATCATCGGCCGGCTGGAAGCCGACCACCCCAGGGGGCTGGTGCTGATGTCGGGCAAACCCAAATCATTCATCGTCGGCGCCGACGTGCGCGAATTCGACGCCACCGATGACGTCGACGAACTGCGCGGCAACGTGCGCAACGTGCACAAGCTGTTCCAGCGCATCGACGACCTGCCCTTCCCCACGGTGGTTGCCTTCGAAGGCTATTGCCTCGGCGGCGGGCTCGAACTGGCACTGTGCTTCGACTACCGCATTGCCCTGGACGCCGATCACACCCGCATCGGTTTCCCTGAAGTAAATCTCGGCATCTACCCCGGTTTCGGCGGTTCCGGCCGCAGCATTCGCGCAATCGGCGGCCTGCAGGCCATGCAGATCATGCTCACCGGCAAGATGCTGAGGGCACGTGCAGCCAAGGGCCTGGGCCTGATCGACCAGACCGTCGATCAGCACGGCTCGCTGCGCTGGGCCGCCCGCAACGCTATCCTCAAGAAGCGCCGCTCGCGCAAGCCCGGCCTGACCGCACGCGCGACAACCTGGGGCCCGGTGCGCAAGTTCCTGGCCGGACAGATGCGCAAGCAAACCGCCGCAAAGGCCCGCAAGGAACACTACCCCGCGCCTTACGCCCTGATCGACGCATTCGAGGAAGCCGGCGATTCGTGCGCGCAAATGATCCGTATCGAGGCCGAGGAAGTCCCCAGGCTGCTGGCCGGTGATATCTCGCGCAACCTGCGACGGGTGTTTCGCCTGATGGAAACGCTCAAGGCGCAGGGCAAACGCAGCGACTTCAAGGCTCGTCGCGTGCACGTCATCGGCGCCGGGGTGATGGGCGGCGACATTGCGGCATGGTGCGCTTCGCGCGGCCTGGAGGTCACCCTGCAGGACCGCGAGATGAAATACATCGAGCCGGCGCTCAAGCGCGCGGCCAAGCTATTCAAACGCAAGCTCAAGACGCCCACGGCCGTGGCCGCGGCGAAGGGCCGGCTGATCGCCGATCTCGAAGGCAAGGGCGTGGGCCAGGCCGACGTCATCATCGAGGCGATCTTCGAAGACCGCGACGCCAAGCGTGAGCTGTTCTCGAAAGTCAACAAGGATGCACCGCGCGATGCAATCATCGCGACCAACACCTCGGCCATTCCGCTATCGGAGCTCGCCGACGTCCTGGATGATCCGTCGCGCCTGATCGGGCTTCATTTCTTCAATCCGGTAGCCAAGATGCCCCTGGTCGAAGTGGTATACGACCCGGCCCTGTCCGACAACGATCGCGTCAACGACGGCTCGAGCTTCGCCACGCAGATCGGCAAGTACGCCCTGCCGGTGACCTCCACGCCAGGCTTTCTCGTCAACCGGGTGCTCGGACCCTACATGCGCAATGCCATGAAGATGCATCGCGAGGGAATTCCGAAAGAGGCGCTAGACAAGGCGGCCGAACAGTTCGGCATGCCCATGGGGCCGGTCGAACTGGCCGATACCGTCGGCCTGGACGTCGGCCTGGGCGTAATCAAGACGCTAATGGGTGAAGACGCCGGCGAGGACCGCAAGGTACTCGAACAAATGGTCGAGGCCGGCAAGCTGGGCAAGAAATCCGGCGAAGGATTCTATCGCTGGAAGGACGGCAAGCCGCAGCGCGAAGACGACGCCCACAAGGGCCACGACCTGGACAAGCTTGCCGAGCAGTTGATGCAACCGTATTTCGACGAGTGCCGGTCATGCCTGGCCGACAAGGTGGTCGAAGACGCCGACCTGCTCGATGCCGGCATGATCTTCGGCACCGGGTTCGCTCCTTTCCGGGGCGGCCCGATGCATTACCTCGAATCAGCCCAAGCCGACAAGGAGGCGTCCTGATGCCCGACAAGAACCTGCGCCGAATCGCCATTGTCGGCGGCAGCCGCATCCCCTTCTGCCGCTCCGGCAGCCTGTACGCCGACCAGACCAACCTGGACATGCTCACCGCCGCCTTCCGCGGCGTGGTCGACCGCTACGGGCTCTCGGGCAAGAAGCTCGATCAGGTCATCGCCGGCGCCGTTACCACGCACTCCAAGGACTGGAACCTGGCGCGTGAGGCCGTCCTGTCCACCGATCTCTCACCGCTGACGCCGGCAGTCACCATGCAGCAGGCTTGCGGCACCAGCCTGCAAGCGGCAATGCTTGCCGGCAGCCAGATCGCCTCGGGCGAGATCGAATGCGCGCTGGTCGGCGGCACCGACACCACCTCGGACGTCCCGATCGTATTCAAGCGCCGCTTCGCCCAGCGCTTGATGGAGCTCAACAAGGCCAAGTCATTCGGGCAACGCCTGAAAGCCTTCAAGGGCTTCAGCCTTTCCGAACTGGCGCCGCAGCCGCCGCGCAATTCCGAACCGCGCACCGGGCTGTCGATGGGGCAGCACTGCGAGCGCATGGCGCGCGAGTGGAACATCACGCGCAAAGAACAGGACGAGCTGGCGCTAGACTCGCACCAGAAGGCCGCCGAAGCCTGGGATTCGGGGTTCTTCGACGACCTGGTCAAAGCACACAACGGCGTCATCCGCGACAACATCGTGCGGCCCGACTCCACGCTTGAGAAGCTCTCCAGCCTCAAGCCAGCCTTCGATCGATCCAGGCACGGCACGCTGACGGCGGGCAATTCCACCACCCTGTCCGACGGCGCAGCCGCCGTCCTGCTCGCCTCCGAAGAATGGGTGCGTGAACACGACCTGCCGGTCCTCGCATGGCTGACCCATTCGCGAACGGCCGCCGTCGACTATGTCGACAGCGACGAGGGCCTGCTGATGGCACCCACGGTCGCCGTTGCCGAAATGCTGCAACGCGCCGACCTGAAACTACAGGACTTCGATTTCTACGAAATCCACGAAGCATTCGCCGCCCAGGTGCTATGCACGCTCAAGGCCTGGGAAAGCGAAAGCTACTGCCGCGAACGTCTCGGTCTCGACGGCGCGCTCGGCAGCATCGACCGCAGCCGGATGAACGTGCACGGCGGCTCGGTCGCGATCGGCCATCCCTTTGCCGCGACCGGGGCGCGTATCGTATCGACCCTGGCCCACATCCTCGAGAAAGCGGGCTCGGGTCGCGGCCTGATCTCGATCTGCACCGCCGGCGGAATGGGCGTGGCAGCGATTCTCGAGCGCGATAACAACGGTTCCGGCCGGGGCGCGTCGAAGAAATCGACACGCAAGAAGTCCGCCCGGAAGAAGTCGAGCAAAAAGACAGGCAAGAAGAAAACCGCACGCAAGAGTGAAGCGGCTTCTTCGCAGCCCGGAGATTCGACCGGGGACGAGTCTAGCTGAAAAGCCGAATGCGCCCCCTGACCGCCGCCCTGCTGTTCCAGGGCGGCCTGGTTTTTCTGGCACTGCTCCTGGCCTTCCTGCTCGGGCTGCAGCCCTGGCTGGATATCGACCTGTCATGGTCTGCCCTGGGCTTGTCCTTGCTCGCCACCGGGCCCCTGGCGGCCATCCTGCTGGCACTGCCCGCAGGGCGGTGGCGCTGGGCTGACGAACTCAGCAGCCTCGTGCGCCGCTTTGTCGCGGTGCTTTTCCGGCATAGTCGGCCCGGCGCGGTTGTGCTGGTCTCGGCGCTGGCCGGAATTGGCGAAGAACTTCTCTTTCGCGGCGTCATCCAGGCAGGCCTGGTCGAGTGGTGGACACCCGCGACCGGTATCATCGTCGCCTCGCTGCTGTTTGGACTCGCCCACGCCGTCACCTTGAGCTACCTCATTCTGGCGTCGCTGATGGGACTGTACCTGGGGCTGCTCTATCACTGGACCGGCAATCTGCTGGTCCCGATCATTATCCATGCCCTCTACGACTGGGTCGCGATCCGTTACTACCTGCGCCGCCCGGCGGCAAACTTCTAAATCGCAGCGTAGGGGCGTGCGCGCCCGGTGGGTTAACATAACCGTCCGACCTGAGGGGAGAATCCTGTATGGAGCGCATCGGCCGCTATCGGATCGAACGCGAGCTCGGGCGAGGCTCGATGTCGATCGTCTACGAGGCCTTCGACCCGCATATCAACCGCCACCTCGCGGTCAAGGTGCTGCGTGAGCGCTACGCGCGAGATCTCAAGAGCCGCCAGCGCTTCCTGCGCGAAGCTCGCTCGGCAGGGGGCCTCAGCCACGCCAACATCGTCACGGTATTCGACGTCGGCCAGCACGAGGGCCTCCCCTTTCTGGTCATGGAGCGGCTCAAGGGCCAGAGCCTGGAAGAATATCTCGACGAAGGTGGGCGCCTGAGCGTCCACGAAGTTCTGTCCATCGGCATCCAGCTTGCCGGGGCGCTCGACTATGCCCACGGTCGCGGCGTCATTCACCGCGACGTCAAACCCTCCAATATCTACTTCGACCACGAATCCGGCCTGGTCAAGCTGGTCGACTTCGGCATCGCCGCCATCAATGACCGGACGCAGACCAACGGTGACGACGTCGAGACCATCGCCGGCACGCCGAAGTACATGTCGCCCGAACAGATCCAGGGTAGTGAACTCGACGGCCGAGCCGATCTCTACGCGCTGGGCGTCGTGCTCTACCGGCTGCTTTCCGGAACCGTGCCCTTCGATGCCGACTCCATCGGCGCGCTGATCCACCAGATCGTGCACCGACCGCCGACACGCCTCCAGCCGCGAGATGACCGCACCCCGGTCGACCTGATCGATCTCGTGCATCGTCTCCTCGCCAAGGATCCCGAATCGAGATCCGCCAGCGGTGCCCAGTTGCTGGAGGAGCTGCAGGAGATCCGGGCCGATCTCGACCGCGGACTGCTCAACACCGTGCGTGGCCAACCCGGCGCCTGGCGCTGGCTGGCGGCCCTGTCCCTGGCGCTGATGGTCGTGCTCGGCGGCGGTCTGACCTGGGTCTACCACAGCCAGACCGAAGCCATGGAGGAGTCCACTTACGGCTACGGCGACGCGCTGACCAGCGTGGTCGCGCGCGAAACGGCGGAGGCGCTTTTCCTCGACGACACAACGGCCCTGTCCAACCTGATTTCGGACTTTTCCGTCAATCCGCGCATCACCTACCTCCACGTCACTTCTAGTGACGGCCGGGTCCAGGCGAGCACCGACCCTTTCCTCCAGGGAGAACCCCGACCCGAGCCCGGCCGCGCCACCATCGAGCGTGAGCAGGGTGGCGTGCGCCTGCTTTCCAGGGAGGACGGCAATCTCGAGTTCCAGACGCCGATCCGTTTCAACACCCAACGCATCGGCGAAGTCCAGCTGGGAATCGACGGCGATCAGCTCCAGTCGGCCGCCCGTACCACCCTGACCATGCTCGCGCTGGTCTTCGCCGTGACCCTGATCGTTGTGGGAACCGGCTTCAGCCTTCTGGTCCGGCGTCAGCAGCGCTCGATCCAGCGCGCCAGCCGCGGGCTGCAGCGTATTGGGCGCGGGCAGTACGATACGCGGCTGGAGACCGGCCGCCAGGACGTCTTCGCGCCCTTGTTCCAGAGATTCAACGACATGGCCAATCGACTCGAGGAACGGCACGGTTACCTGCAGTACAAACCGGCCCGGCAACCGCTGCCGGATTTCGACGATCAAGACGACCTCGACATCGAGGAAACGATGGAAATGGAACCGCCGGCGGAAGATTCCAACGTTCTGCCGCTATCGGAGCGCAAAAACTCCGGCAGCGGTCGCGGTAGCGACTGACTCAGCCTTCTTCCAGGCTGCGCAATTTGCGTTGAGCGCGGCGCGCACGCTCGAGGTAACGAATGGCGGGTTCAAACTGAGGGTTGATGCGCACCACCCGGTCCCAAAGCTCCACGGCTCGATCGACCTGCTGATCGCGCCACGCGGTCAGCGCATTGCCGTGGTAGTGCTCGCCCAGAACAGACTCGAGCCGCTCCAGCCTTTGCCGGTGCGTCTCCCGCAGCCCCGCATCGAGATCGCGCGCGATCAAAAGCGCGTCGAAGGCGTTGGCGTGCTCTCCCCGCGCAAGAGCCTGCTCGGCCTCGCCGAGCGTCAGACGCGCCTCGACATGATCGCGCTGGCGGACGAATTCACTGGACTCGCCTTCGGCGCCCAGCCAGGGCAAGGCCTGGTCGAGCATTTTTCGCGCCCGCTCCGGATCGTCCTCACGGCAGGCAGCCCGAGCCAGGGCGACCGAGGACCGCGCCAGCAGGGCACGATCGGTATCCCGCAGGTTGCCGGCGCGCGCGGCGCTCAGCAGTAGCGCATACGCTTGGTTATAGCGCTCGCGCTCGATCAGGCTGGCCGCCGTCTTGCCGAGTTCACCGTTGTTTTCCGGTCCCTGTTCCGCTTCCGGCGCCTGCTCGGATCGCTCGGGCGAGGCTTCCCCGGCATCTTCGGGCTGCGCCGGCTGCTTGCTGGGGACGCGAATGCGTTGCCCCGGCCTCAGCAGTCGAGGGATGTCGATATCGTTGAGGCGCGCCAGGGAGTAGAAAAGCAGTTCGTTGTCGATCGTGCGCCCGGCGATAGCCGAAAGACTGTCACCCGCTTCAATCTCGATCACTTCGAAAGACTCGCCCAGCAAGTCTTCCGGCGGCTGGCGAATCTGAGCCAACAGCAGCCTGGCGGTTGCATCACCGGGGTCGTCGGCCAGGAGATCCTCGAGCATTTCCTCGGCGCGCTCTTCGGCACCGTCCTGGAGCAGTGTCAAGGCAAGCCCGATGGAGTCGGTCGTTACCAGCGGCCCGTCATCGGCACCGCGCGCGCTACTCGCGGATGTCGCGGGCTCTTCAGCCTTGCGCTCGAATGGCCACAGCTGGCATCCCGCGAAAAGCAGGCAGGCCAGCCCGAGCATCGGCCAGCGGATATGTGGCGAAACGGTCGGAAACGTCGGCGGGCTCGGGGGCATGATGGCGTCAGTTTAGCGCAGTCTGCAGATCAGTCTGCCAGCATCGAAGGCAGGGCGAGACTCAAGGCCGGCCACCAGGTAATGATCAGCAAAGCCAGCAGCAGTATGCCGAGGAAAGGCATCGTGGCCCGATAGACGGTCAGGATATCGCGTTCGAAGCGATGACTGGCCAGGAACAGGTTGATTCCGACCGGCGGCGTACAGTAGCCGATCTGAAGATTGGCGAGGAAAACGATGCCAAGGTGGACCGGATCCACCCCGAATGCCATGGCCACCGGAATAATCAATGGCGCGAGAATGACCAGCGCGGCGAAGATATCGAGGAGCATTCCGGCGACCAGGAGCATCACGTTGACGGCCAGAAGGAAGACGAGCTGGCTGTCGATGAGGGGCTCGACCCATTCGAACAGGCGCTGCGGAACCCCGGCGTCGATCATGACGTTGGTCGAAGCCATCGACATGCCGAGCACGACCAGGATGGCGGCCACCAGCACCATCGCCTCCGTGACGATCTCCGGCAGTCTGGAAAACCGAATCTCGCGGCGAACCAGCACGAGGCTGATGAGTACCCAGGCAGCCGTGACCACGGCCGCTTCCACCACCAGGAGCCAACCGGAGTAGATTCCGCCGAGTACGACGACAGGCAGCGGGAGCTCCCACGCGTTGTCGCGCAGCGAGCGACCGATCGGCTGACGCACACGGTCGTCGGGCGGCAGGCCACGATGAACCCAGGCCGCATAAGCGGCCATCAGGCCAAGCATCAGCAGGCCCGGCAGCAGACCCGCAAGGAACAGTTGATCGACGCTGATACCGGCCCGCGGCGCCACCTGCTGGGCGACCACCGCATACAGGATCAGGGGAAGCGATGGTGCGAACAGCACCCCCAGGCTCGATCCGGCCGTGACCATGCCGAGGCTGAAGCGCTGCGGATAGCCACCCTGCACCAGCGCCGGCAGAAGCAGACTGCCCAGGGCAACGACCGTGATCCCCGACGCGCCGGTAAAGGCCGTCATCAAAGAACAAAGGACGAGCGCGAGAATCGCCAGGCCGCCGGGCATCCAGCCCAGTGCCGAACGCGTCAACTCGACCAGGCGCTGCGGCGCCTGGCTGTGTGCCAGCAGCACGCCGGCGAAGGTAAACAGCGGCAAAGCGACGAGTACCGGCAACTCGCCGATGCGGACGAACTCCATGCTGGCGATGACCGGATCGAGCCCGGCGCGCCAGTAACCGGCCAGGGCGCCCGCAGCGATAACGGCAAACAAGGGCATGCCGACGAGCGCCAGAGCCAGCAGGATGACGAGCATCATTCGCGCTCTCCACGACCCTGCAGGGGCAACACCGTGACCGAAGGCGGGGCAACCGCCCAGGCCAGAAAGCGCGCCGTCATCAAGCCGAAGCCGATGGGGACGATGCTTTGCACTACCCAGTTGGGAACGTTGAGAAAGGCGACCGCCTGGAACTCGTACTCGAGCGCAACGACGTCCAGGCTGGTCCGCGTCAAGGCAAGGCAGATCAGCGCCGTCGCGCCAAAGACGCCCCGCCTGAGCCAGATCACACCCCTGGGCGGAAGCCAGCGTTCGACCAGGTCGATACGAATATGGCGCAGGCGGCCGGTAGCAACCACGCTGCCCACCATCGCCAGCCAGAGCACGATGGCGCGCATGGCGCCATCGGCCCAGGGCAGCGCCATCCCCGCCAGGTTGCGAAAACCGATCTGGGCAAGACCGAGCACGACAAGGCCCAGCAACAGGGTCGTCAACAACCCCGCCTCCAGGCCGCGGAGGGCGCGGGCGGCGGTACCTCTTTCCCCGCCTTGCTCAGTCTTCGGCACGCATTCGCTCCAGGGCCGATTCGAGGCGATCGAGGTGCGGCAGCCTGAAACTGCCGTCTTCGACAGCATCGCGACGGATCCGGTGCGCCAGCTCGTGCCAGAAGCTGACCAGTTCAGGCTCTGGCTCGATCATCCTGACACCTCTTGACGCGAGCGCCTCCCTGGCCTCGCGGTTGTCCTCGAAATTATCGGCTTCGATGCGCTCGAGCGTGGCGGCGAGTTCTTCGATCAGAATGGCCCGATCATCCTCGGCCAGGCGTTCGAGCGCGCGCTGGTCGAGACCGATCGTCCCGGCCGTCATCAGCAGCGGCATGTCGAGCATGGTCTCGGCCCGGGTATGCCACTGCAGGATGATCGTGGCCGAGGGCGTGCTGGCGAAGGTGTTGACCGCGCCGGTCTGCAGGGCCGTATAGACCTCGGCCAGGGGCAGGGGCACCGGGGTCGCGCCGGCGCGCTCCAGCGTTCGCTGCGACAGCCGATCCCCGCTGGGCACCCACACCCGATAGGCGCTGGTGAGTGCTTCGGGATCGGCGCGGGGCAACTCACGGTCGCTGAACAGGTATGCGAACCCCCCGAGGCTGATTCCCGGCACAACGATGCCCGCCTCTTCCAGGGCCCCGAGCACCAGCGGGTCAAAAGTCTCGCGCAGGCGCCTTACCTCTCCAACGTCGCGAAAGACGAAAGGCATGGAGTAGAGATTGGCCGCCGGCGCCACGGAAGCCAGCTCACCCAGGGTGAACGACCCGCCGTGTAACTGCCCCAGACGCATGCGGCGAAGGATGGCGTCGGCATCGCCCATGACGCCGCCGGGATAAAAGCGCAGGCGAACCGCGCCGTCGGTACGATCCTCGATGCGCTCCGCGGTCGCGCGCATGCGCTCCATCCAGTTCGAGCCATCGGGTGCGAAGGTCGCCAGCTTGAGCTGGGCCGCCTCCGAAGCCGTAGCCAGGCACAGCAAGATCGTGGCCAGTGTGGCCAGCGTGAGTCGATTCATCAGTCGAAAATCCTCTCGGTCTGTTCCAGCAAAGCCTTCGCCCGCTGACGCGCCACGGCATTGACCAGTCGATACTCAAGGGCATCGACGTCGCTGTCGACCACCCGCTTGAGCGCGGCAACGAACATCTCGCGGTCGAAAAGCAGGCGCGCGTAATGGTCGGCCAGCATGACGTCCACCAGCAGGTTTCGCCCATTGGACACGTCTCGCGCACGTTCGAAATGCGCCCGGGCCAGCTCGGGCCGTCCGCCGGCTGCGGGCGGTCGCTGCGAATGCAGCACGGCCAGGTACAACCAGGCCGCACCGTCGTCGTATTCGGGGGCGGTTCCGACCACCCAGTCGAGCAACGCCTGGGCGCGCGGCAGGTCGGCCAGGGCAGCGTAGTCATCGGAATGACTGTCGATCCAGCCCACCCAGGCAGTCGCCAGCAGGTACGCGGCCTGCAGATGCGCGGGCTTGAGCCCGTCGATGCGCTGCTCGAACACGTCGAACGGCACTTCCTGCAGATCGCACAGCCGGGATGAGCGAAGACAGGCGCCCGAGCGCGCATGATCGAGCGCGCGCGCGGTGAGTCGTCGGGCGGACGCTTCCTCGCCGCCGAACAACGTCGCGTAGGTGCCGGTCAGGCGCGCCGTCGTCAGGTAAAGGCCGGCGTCCTCGGCATTGGACTGCAGTCGCGCTTCGAGCAACAGGAGATAGGCCGGCATTGCGTCGGCCACGGTAGCCGGATCGTCGTACTGGCGGATAGCCGTCTCCAGGTCGCCGGCCAGTCGCGCGGTCTGCCGCTCCACGATGGCCGAACAGCCGGCCAGACCGAGCAGAAACGCAGTCACGAGCAGGCGGCAAATCACGGCGCGCGAACCACCAACCCCGCCGCTTCGACGGTGTTCTGCATCAGGGTGGCCACCGTCATCGGCCCGACACCGCCGGGCACCGGGGAAATCCAGCCGGCACGCCGCGACGCGGCATTGAAATCAACGTCGCCGCGCAGCTTGCCATTGTCATCGCGATTGATGCCGATATCGACAACGATTGCGCCTTCGGCAATCCAATCGGAATGTACGATGCCGGGCTTGCCGACTGCAACACACAGAAGCTCGGCGCGTACGGTATGTGCCTCAAGGTCACGCGTAAAGCGGTGGGCAACCGACACGGTGGCGCCGGCGAGCAGCAGTTCGAGCGCAAGCGGCCGTCCAACGATGTTGGAAGCGCCGACCACAAGCGCGTTCATGCCCTTGGGGTCGATGCCGTGCGCCGCCAGAAGCGTCATGACGCCGCGCGGCGTACAGGGGCGTAGTCCGGGATCGCGTAATGCAAGCCGCCCCATGTTGACCGGGTGGAAGCCGTCGACGTCCTTGTCCGGCGCGATACGGCGCGTGACCGCCCGTTCGTCCAGGTGCGGCGGCAACGGCAGTTGCACAAGGATACCGTCGACGGCCTCGTCGCGATTGAGGGCGTCGATCAGCGCCAGCAGTTCGCCGCGCCCCGCGCCGTGGGCCAGTCGATGGGTGCTCGAGACCATGCCGGCGCGCTCGCAGGCGCGGATCTTGTTCCTGACGTAAACCTCCGATGCAGCATCGTCGCCAACCAGGATGACCGCCAGGCCCGGCGGCCGGCCGCCAGCGTCGACGTGATGGGAGACGGCGTTGGCGACGTTGGCGATCAACCGGTCGGCGACGGCACGGCCGTCGAGGATGCGGGCTTGGGATTTCGTCATGGCGACTATTGTAAGGTAGGATTCAGGACGAATCAGACAGGGAGCAAGACGGCGTGAATCTGTTCAATCATCATTTCATGGACCTCTCGGGCGCTCGTATTTACCTGGAACGCTATCGCAACCAACCGTTCCTGCTCGTCAACATTGCGACCGAGGGCCGGTTCGTACCGCAGCTTCAGCGCCTTCAGCAGCTGCATACGCAATTCAATCGTCACGGTCTTGTCGTCATCGCCCTGCCCTGCAACGACTTTGACGAGGAGCCGCGCGACGAGGCAGGGATCGAAGAGTTCATGAAAGAAAACTACCCCTACAGCTACATCGTCACGCAGCGCTACGCCACCACCGGCCCCGAGGCGCATCCGCTGTTTCGCGAAATGCTCCAGGAAAGAGGTGTCTCGAGTCTGCCTCGCGCGACCTTCAACAAATACCTGTTCGACCGGCGCGGCGAACTTGCCGAGCACTTCCCCCCTGAAACCCAGCCCGACGATCCGATGCTGGTTCGCTCAATCAACCAGCAGCTCGGCGGGATCTGATCCTCCCGGCCGACGAACCGGGCGAGCCGGAACGTCAGCGCTTGCGGTTCTTGCGCTGGACGAACTGTTTGAGCCTTCTGCGTTTCTGGACCTGCCTCGGCGTGAGCGGATTGCGGCGCCCGGCATAGGGGTTTTCACCCTCACGAAAGACAAGGCGAACCGGAACGCCGGTAAGGCGGAAGTGCTTGCGGAAGCAGTTGATCAGGTACCGCTGGTATTGATCCGGCATGCCGCGGCAGCGCGATCCGTGAATGACGATCCGCGTCGGGAAGTGACCGCCGCTGTGAGCGTAGCGCAACTTTGGCATCCTGCGCTGCACCGAAGGCGGCGGATGCGCGGCCGCGGCGTCGCGCAGCACGCGCGTGAGGGCGGAGGTGGAAAACTCTTGCTCGCCGGCTTCCTGTACGTGCTCGATCGCGTCGGTCAGCTCGCCCAGGCCACTGCCGTGCAGCGCCGAGACGGTCACAACGGGCGCGAAACGGGCAAAATCGAGGCGCTCGGCGACTTCCACCAGCACGGCGCGGCGTCGGTCCTTGTCGATGGCGTCCCACTTGTTGAGCACCACGACCAGCCCCCGGCCGGCATCGATGACATGCCCGGCCAGGCGGGCATCCTGCTCGGTAATTCCTTCCAGGGCATCGCAGATCAAGCAGACGATGCGCGCCTGCTCGACGGACTGCAGGGCCTTGATCGTACTGAAACGCTCGACGCCTTCGTGGCTGCCGCGCCGCCGACGGATTCCGGCGGTATCGATCAAGTGATAACGCACGCCGTCGCGTTCAACGGTTGCGTGGATGGGATCGCGCGTCGTGCCGGCTACCGGCGTAGCGAGGGCCCGCTCTTCGCCCAGCAGGCGGTTGAGGAGCGTCGACTTGCCCGCGTTCGGTCGCCCGATCAAGGCCAGGCGCAGGCCGTCGTCATCGGGGATACCCGACGCCGAGTCTTCCGGCAGCCGCTCCACCAGGGCCTGACTGAGCTGCTCGAGCCCGCGCCTGTGGCTGGCCGCAATGGTTAAAATTTCCCCGAGCCCGAGTTCGGCGGCTTCAGCCAACGCCATATCGGCGTCCAGGCCGTCGGTCTTGTTGACCACATGCAGCACGGACTTGCCGCGGTGACGGAGGTCTGCCGCGATTTCGTGCTCGACCGGCACGATGCCCGACTGTGCGTCGGTCAGCATCAATACGATATCGGCCTCGTCGATGGCCAGGTGCGTTTGCACCTGTGCGCCGGATGCAATTTCGTCGCCGGCCTGATCGAGCCCGCCGGTGTCGACGAGAATCACGGAGCGTCCGTCAAGGCTTGCGCGGCCATAGATCCGGTCGCGGGTCACACCCGGCGTATCGGCGACCAGGGCGTCACGCGTTCGCGTGAGCGCGTTGAACAAGGTCGACTTTCCGACGTTCGGGCGCCCGACAATGGCGACCACCGGCAACGAGGACATGTTGGCCGGCCTAACCCGAGCGTCTGACGCGCCAGGCGCTGAGCGTTCCGTCCTCGTCGAACAGATAGAGGGTATCCCCGACGACCAGCGGCGCCGCAGCCGGCGCGCTGCCACCGGTATTCACGCGCGAGACGATCTGACCGTTGTCGGCGTCGAAAAAGTGAATATAGCCCTCGAAGTCGGCCACCGCCACGAGCCCGCCAAGAAAGACCGGCCGGGTCAACTGCCTGCGCAGGAGCTGGTCATCGCGCCAGAGCGTGGACCCGTTTCTGCGATCGACCATCCAGACATTATCGTCCTGATCGGTCACCGCCAGCTGCGTGCGTCGCAGGCTCAAGCCGCTTGCCGAGGCGACGTCCTTGACCCACAGAATCCGGCCGGACTCCAGCGCCAAGCCGGCCAGCCGGCCTTGATAGGTCACCACGTAAAGCTCTGTACCCACGACCAGCATGGGGCCGTCGATATCAGCGAGGCGATCGAGCTCGGTGCGCCCTTCCGGCTGGCTGACGCGCTGTTCCCACAGTACCGACCCGTCAGACACGCGCAGGGCCGTGACCTGACCGTCGTCGTAGCCGATATAGGCTTGCCCGGCGCGGGTCAGCGGATCGCCGTTACCCCGCAGGCTCAACAGCGGCACGCTGCGGTCGTGAACCCAGATCCGCGCTCCGTCGCTGCGATCGAGGCCAAAAATACGACCGTCAATGCAGCGCACGACCACGATGCCGTCATGCAGCACCGGTTGGGCGAGGATCTCGGAAGACAGCTGCGCGCGCCATTCGATCTGACCGCTGTCTCGATTGATAACGACCAGCTCGCCATCGAAGGTACCGACCATGATCGCATCGGGCGTCACGGACGGTCCCGCCGAAATGGGAAGCTCGATATCGATTTCACGCACCACCCGGCCCGAATCGGCATTGACCGCGGTGATCAGGCCTTCGTGATCGGCAACCCAGATCAGGTCACCGTCCGCCACCGGCCTTATTCGCGGCTGGCTGCGATTGATGCCCTCCCCGGCGTTCACGGACCAGACCTGTTCGACGGGCACCGGCTGAGTGATCTCTGTCAGTTCCGCCGGTTGCGGCTCGTCGTCGCTGCTGAACCAGCCGCCCAGCGTCTGGCAACCCGAAAGGGCCACCAGGGCGGGGATCAGGAGCAGAAGTCTTCCCTGCCGGATCACGAAGGATCCCCGCTGGTGCGCGCGGCATCGATCTTGATTTCAAGCAGGCGCGGGTTGCCGCCGTCGGCCGTGCGTCGAGACAGGGCCTGTTCCCATGCCACGCGGGCCTCGTCCAGACGGCCGCGCTCGAAAAGCAGGTCGCCGCGCGTCTCCGCCCAGGACGCTTCAAAGCCCCGGGGCGCATCGCCGTCGAGTAGGGACAGTGCCTCTTCGTGCGCATCCTGCGCTTCGAGTACGCGCGCCAGGCGCAGCTTGGCCACCGGCCACAATGATTCGAGACGGCGATTGTCAATGATGTCGCGGTACACGCCGGCGGCCGGCGAAAGTCGGCCATCCTCGACCCAGGCGGCGGCGAGGTGCATACCCGCCAGGCCCGCATAGGCCGTGCTGCCGACCGCTTCGCGCATGGCCTGGTATTCCGACTCGGCCTTCTCCAGTTCGCCGCCGGAGACAGCCTGGCTCACGACCTGGTAGTACTCCGAGCCCAGCATTTGCTGCTCGGCGCGGTGGTCTTGCCACTGGCGAAAGCCGAATATGCCGCCGAATGCCAGTATCAGGCCCACAATAATGGTCGAACTGTATTCCTTGATCCAGCGTCGGACGCGTTCGCCCTGTTCGTGTTCGTCGTAAAGCTCTACGGCCATGTCGAGTTGATCCTTGCGGTAGGCATGGTGAGAAATCGACCGACTATGATAAATCAGTCGCCCGGGTCAGCGGCAAGCAATGAATGCAGGCGCTGCGGCAAGCGCTCAAGCGCCACCTGTTCCTGTTCGGCGTCGCCGCGAAGATCCTTGATCGCGGCTTGCCCGTCGGCGAACTCGGCTTCACCGAGAATGACACACCAGCGAGCGCCGCTGCGGTCAGCACGCTTGAACTGGGCGCGCATGCTGCCGCCGGCCAGCGCCGTCGCCAGTGAGAGCGACGGCAGTTCGTCTCGCAGGCGCTCGGCAAGCGCGAGCATGTCGCCGGCGGAAACCTGGCTGACCACGAAAACATCGGCACGCTGTTCTCGCTCGACCCCGGCCGCTTCCAGCATGGCCAGCAGCCGCTCGACACCCAGCGCGAATCCGATACCGGGTGTATCGCGCCCACCCTGCATCGCCACCAGGTCGTTATAGCGCCCGCCGGCGCATACCGTACCCTGCGCTCCGAGCTCATCGGTCACCCATTCGAATACGGTTCTGCAGTAGTAGTCGAGACCGCGTACCAGACCCGTATTGACGGTATAGGCGATACCCAATCGTTCGAGCAGCGTGCAGACCTCCTGGAAATGAGCGCGCGATTCATCCCCCAGCTCGTCGGCAAGCCGGGGAGCTTCGGCCATGATGGCGCGGGTATCTTCGTTCTTGCTGTCGAAGATGCGCAGGGGGTTGGTCTCCATCCTGCGCTGGCTGTCGGCATCGAGGCGGTCCCGGAAGGGCGCAAGGTAGTCGAGCAGCTTCTGCCGATAGCGTTGCCGGTCGGCACGGTCGCCAAGGGTGTTGATCTCAAGGCGAACCCGGCCGGTCAGCCCGAGCTCGCGCCAGAGCCGCTCACCCAGGGCGATCAGTTCGACATCGGCTGTGGCCTGCTCCAACCCGAAGACCTCGGCACCAAACTGATGAAACTGGCGCTGCCGTCCTTTCTGCGGACGCTCGTGGCGGAACATGGGGCCCTGGTACCAGACCTTGAGCCCGGGGGGATTAAGAAGACCGTGCTGAATGGCCGAGCGCACAACGCCCGCCGTTCCTTCCGGGCGAAGACTGAGGAGGTCGCCGTTGCGGTCTTCGAAGGCGTACATTTCCTTTTCGACCACGTCGGTCGATTGCCCGATCGCCCGGGTGAAGACCTCGGCCTTTTCGAGGATGGGCAGGCGAATCTCGTGAAAATCATAGGCCGCGAAAACGTCAGACAGCCGGCCTTCCAGCCAGCGCCACAGCGGCGTTTGCTCCGGCAGGACATCGTGCATGCCGCGAATCGACTGGATATTGTTCATCTAAACCGTTTCCGTCAAAAATGACAAGCCCGCCGGCGGCGGGCTCGCAAGAAAATATCGGGTCATACCTGGACCGTCAGCCGGCCTTCAAGGCTGAACCTCGCCGTTCGCCGTCACGGCCAATTCGGCGACATCACCACTGTCGTGGCCGTCCCAGGTAACCGAATGTCCGTTCACGTGCAGACGAACGGCGCTCGAACGCCCGACCAGAAGCCGAAACGGCGCCTGGCCTTCGTAATTCCGCTTTTGTCCGCTGCGCAGCAAATCGTACTCCAGGCGCGTGCCCTCGGCGTCGTGGATCTCGACCCAGCTATCCTCAAGCAGTTCGACTTCGAGTGCGCTCAATGCCGGCCCGGCTTCGGCTTCCTGTGCTTCGGTCGACGAGGTCCCGGCATCGCTCGCAGGCTCGGGGGACGGCTCTCGCACCGGACGAACCGGGTTGAGCGGTAACGCTGAGGCGGAAACGTGTGGGGCCGTCGACGGCGCCGACTCGGGCTTCCCGACTTCCGCGACGCCCGACGAGGTTGATACCTCTGACAATTGCGACTGAGTCGAGCCGGCCACCTCGCGCGACTCGCTTGACGCGGGATCTCGCTCGAGTACGCGCATGCCCCCAGCAATGAAGAAATAAACAAGCGGCGGAACGATGGCAACCGTCACAAGCGCGTAAGTTGCAATCTTGAGATAGCGCTCCAGCCGCCAGCTCCCCTTCGACACCGGCAGCACCTCCTTGAGCTCCGGCGGCACATCCTCGCCGGCATCGGCCAGGAGTTCGTCGGGATCGAGCTCCAGCAGGCGGGCGTAGTTTCGAATGTAACCGCGCCGGTAGATGCTCGACAGATTCTCGACTTGGCCCGATTCGATATCGTTCACGACCATGCCGGGCAAGTGGAGCTGACGGGCGACATCGCCCTGTTCGAGCGATATCGCTTCCCGTCGTCGCCGGAGTTCGGCGCCGATTCGCTGGTAGTGTTGCTCTTTATTTTCCGTTTGCTGCTGCTTTTTTTCGTCGCTGGTGCTGGTGTCGTCAGTCATCTTGGCTGGTCTGTTGTCTTATATTTCGAGCTTCGGACGAATCGGGGAACTGGTCCTCGAGGCGTGCGAAGTAGCGGGCGGCCTCCCGCTCGTTGCCAAGCCGTTCTTCGATCCGGTACCCGAGCAGTAGCGCTCCCGGATCGTCCCCTGTTGCCGCCTCGTATCGCTGCAGGAAAGCGCGCGCCCGAAAGGCGTCGTCGCGCTGCAGGAACAGGCGGGCTAGATGGTAAAGCGCATCGGAATAGTCTGGATTGACCTCCACCGCTTCACGCAGGTAGCTTTCCGCGGAGTCGTAACGCTCCGCGCGAATCGCGCAGGCCCCGGCGTTAGTGTAGGCAACCTCGCGCGTATCGTAGAAGGGGTCGTTGATCGCGCGGCGAAACAGCTCGTCAGCCTCGCGGTATTCGCCCTGGCGGCACAGGAAGGTCGCGTAGCTGTTGAGCGTCGCGCCGTCCTCGGGCGCCAGGCGAACCGCGTCGCGGTAGTAACGACGCGCCCGCGCTTCACGTCCGAGCTGTTCCTGGATCATGCCCAGCGTGACATAGGCCGGCACGTGCGCCGGATCGAGTTCGATTGCCCGTTCGAGCTTCTCGATAGCGACCTGCAGGTCGCCGCGTTCGAAATAGCCGACGCCCAGGCGCGCATTGATATCTGCGCCACGCACGGGGCTGACCCGCTCCATGCCCGTGCGCCCGCTCTCGCCGCGTTCGGGCTGGGTGGTGGCACAGCCGCTGACCAGCGCGAGAATCACCAAGAGCGCGACCGGCTGCAGCCTGTTCATGACGCCACTGCCTGCTGAGCCAGCTGCTGCTGCACGACCTG
Source organism: Lysobacterales bacterium (assembly GCA_034520805.1). GTDB lineage: Bacteria > Pseudomonadota > Gammaproteobacteria > Xanthomonadales > Wenzhouxiangellaceae > Wenzhouxiangella. The sequence continues at coordinate 261,661 of JAXHNG010000005.1, forward strand.
GCGGCGCTGGTTGGGACTCAGGAGCTTGCCCACCAGCTGCCCGCAGGCTGCGTCGATATCCTCACCGCGCGTCTTGCGCACCGTGGTGATCAGGCCGGCGGCGCGGGTGATCTTCTGGAACTCGTAGATTGCCTCGTCCGAGGAACACTTAAACGGCGTGCCAGGAAACGGGTTGAACGGAATCAGGTTGATCTTCGAGGGCAGCACGCTCAGCAGGCGCACGAGGGCGCGCGCGTGCTCGGGGCGATCATTGACGCCGTCGATCATGGTGTACTCGAACGTGACCGACCGGCGCGGCCTTGCCTTGACGAAGCGCTTGCAGGCGGCGATGAGCTCTTCGACCGGATACTTGCGGTTGAGCGGTACCAGCCGGGTCCGCAGGTCGTTGTCGGCCGCGTGCAACGATACCGCCAGGGCAAACTCGTCGCCTTCGGCCAGATCATCGATGCCGGGCACCACGCCCGAGGTCGAGATCGTGACCCGACGCGAGGCCAGCCCGTACGCCAGATCGTCTCGCAGCAGCGAAAGCGTCGGGCGCACCGCGTTGAGATTGAGCATGGGCTCGCCCATGCCCATGAACACGACGTTGGTCACCCGCTGCTCATCGCCGTGGAGTTCGTGCAGGCGGTGAACCGCCTGCCAGACCTGCCCAATGATCTCGGAAGTGTCGAGGTTGCGGCTGAACCCCTGCGTGGCCGTCGAACAGAAGGTGCAGTTGAGCATGCAGCCCACCTGCGAGGAAATACAAAGCGTTCCGCGACTGGTTTCGGGGATGTAGACCGTTTCAACGGCGTTGCCGCCGGCGATCGACATCAACCACTTGACGGTGCCGTCGGTCGACCGCTGTTCGCGCATGATCGACGGCGGCGCGACACCCGCCAGGGTCTCCAGGCGCTCGCGCAGGGACCGGGACAGATCGGTCATTTCCGAAAAATCGGTGATGCCGCGCTGGTGAATCCACTGCAGCAACTGACGCGCGCGAAACGGTTTTTCGCCGAGGTCGACGAAAAATCGTTCCAGCCCGTCCCGGTCGAGACCGAGCAGGTTAGTGATTTCTTGAGGCCCTGCGGGCATTTGCGTACTTTCGCTGATAATTACCGTGAGTATATCTCATCTGCACCAAAGAAGAAGGCGATCTCTTCTTTTGCGGTGTCTTCACCGTCGGAACCGTGGACGGCATTCGCGTCAATGGTGGCGGCGAAATCGGCCCGAATGGTGCCCGGAGCGGCCTGGCTCGGATCGGTCGCGCCCATCAACTCGCGGTTGCGTGCGATCGCATCGTCACCCTCGAGCACCTGGATCATCACCGGCCCGGAGATCATGAACTCGACCAGGTCCTTGAAGAACGGGCGCTCGCGGTGAACGGCGTAGAAGCCTTCCGCTTCTTCACGCGTGAGGTGCTTCATGCGGGCGGCCGCGATTTTCAGGCCGGCGCGCTCGAAACGAGCGTAGATTTCGCCGATGACGTTCTTGGCCACGGCATCGGGCTTGATGATCGACAGTGTGCGTTCCATTCCTGCTCCTTCGGGACAGATAACTTGGGTTTGAATCGTCAGTCAGCGACTGATCTTCGAGGTCTCGCCCGGCGGCAGACGCGAAGCCGACGGGCAAACCGCGAATTGTATACCTGAATCGCCCTGAATTCATGCCGGTCGCATCCCATCAGACCCACCGGAGGGCAGAAAGAACTTGTATCGGTCACATACCGGCGCTCTACAAGCAACAATCTGAGTGACGGGGTACACTAGAGACGCATTCTTCGGGAAGGGAAATGCGCCATTTCTACAATTTTCCAGCAGCCCTGGCGCTGCTGTTCGTCATGCTGCCCGGCGCAATCTGCGCTCAGGTTGACCGCGTGCCGATCGAAGACCTTCATCAGCAGACCTGGACCACGCGCCAGGGCATCCCGCACAACACCATCAACGACATCGCACAGACACCCGACGGCTACCTCTGGCTCGCCACCTGGGAGGGCATCGCGCGATTCAACGGGCATCGTTTCCGGCTTTTCGAGCGGGGTTCGGAGACCGGCCTGCCCGACGCCGGCGTACTGTCTCTTTCGGTCGACGAAACAGGCCGGCTGCTGGCCGCCGGAGCGCGCGGCGGCCTCTCGCTGACCGACGGGCATCAATGGCAGGGGTTGGCCCTGGCACCGACCATGATCACCCATGCCGTGCTTGATTCTCACCGGCAGCTTTGGATCGCCACCCAGGGTGCCGGCGTCATCCGCCGCACGCTCGACGATTCCGGCGAAACAGTGGCGCAGAAGGCTTTCCTGGCCGGGGCGTCCTCGCACCAGGTTCTTCCCGATCAGGGTGGCGCCTGGGCGGCAACCAGCGAAGGTCTGCTCAAGATCTCCCCCGACGGCGAAGCAAGGCTGGTTAGGCAGGATGAGTTGCCGGACGCGCCCGCCCTGAGCCTGCTGAGCGACTCACGCGGACGCCTGCTGGTTGGCACCGAACGGGGCCTGTTCGTTCGCGGCCACCCCGACGCGCCGTTTCGCCTGCTGCACGACGCCTTCGCCAACCTGGCGATCAGCGCCCTTCTCGAAGGCAATGACGGCGCTCTTTGGGTGGGCACCATCAATTCCGGACTTTTCCGCCTGCAGGACGGTCGGGTGCGGCAACTCGACACCGAACAGGGCCTGCCCAACAACCGCGTACTCTCGCTCTATCTCGACATGGAAAACAGCCTCTGGATCGGCACTAACGGCGGGCTGTTCAGGCTGCGCTCGGCACCGTTCGTCACGCTCACCCGGGAACAGGGCCTGGCGGGAAACTATGTTCGGGCCGTGATGCCACATTCCGACGGCAGCCTCTGGTCGGGCACGAGCGAGGGCGTGACGCGGATATCGGAAGGCAGGACCGAAACCATCTTCGACGGCAGCAATCCGATCTCCTGGTCCACGCTCAGCCTGGCCGAACTACCCGGCGGCGACGTGTTGATCGGCACCCATTCCGAGGGCGTGCTGCACTGGAAAGACGGTCAAATCGTGGATCGGCACGACCGCAGCACCGGACTCCCCGCCAACGACATCCGCTATCTCCATGCGGATCGAAGCGGCCGGACCTGGATCGCGACGGCCAGCGGACTTGCCCGTGTCGGCCCGAACGGCACGCGGGTCTTCCGGCCCGAGGACGGCTTGCCGGGAGACTTCGTCATCGCCGTCGTGGAAGACAGCCGGGGTGAGATCTGGGTGGGCACCGGGTTCGGCCTGGCTCGGCTCGCCGGTGACCGCTTCGAGCCGATTTCGCTCTACCACCTCGACGAGGCCCTCTACGTCTACGGCATCCACGAAGACCGCGAACGCTATCAGCTCTGGATTGCCACCGATCGCGGATTGATCCGCTACCGGCCCGACTCTGGCCGGGCCGACCTGGTCGGTCGCGACGCCGGCATGCCGGTCGACAAGCTGTTCCACGTTGTCGACGATCGTCACGGCGCTTTCTGGCTGACCAGCAACCGCGGTATCGTCCGCGTCCTGAAAAGCCAGGCCGAGGAAGCCGCCGATGGAGAGCGCGGGACGATCGATTTCGAGCTTTATACCGAAGGCGACGGACTGCTCAGCGCCCAGGCCAACGGCGGCGCGGGACCCCCGGCCGCCTGGCATCGGGGCCGGGTCTGGGTGGCGACAGCCGTCGGCCTGGCCAGCGTCGATCCGCAACACCTCAACCGCTACGAGGACACGACACTGCCGGTGAGCATCGAGCAGTTCGAGGCTGACGGCGTCGCCATGCCGACGACAGGAGCGGCGCAACTGCCGGCCGGCACGGGGCGAGTAACCATCAAGTACGCCGGCCTGGGTTTCATCATGCCGCAGCGCATCCGTTACCGGACCCTGCTCGAGGGTTTCGACGACGACTGGGTCGACCGCCGGGCTCAGAGCGTGGCCGAGTACACCAACCTCGGACCTGGCGAGTACATATTCCGGGTCTCGGCCGCCTACCCCTACGGCGACTGGAACGGCTCGGAAACGAGCCTGCGCTTCTCCATCGCCCCCCTGCCCTGGCAGCGTGCCTGGTTCTGGATCCTGCTCGTTGCCGGACTGATCGGACTGATCGCCCTGGCCACGAAATGGCGAATGCGCCGCCTGGAGCAACGCGCCGCCGAATTGCGCGCGCAGGTCGACGAGAAAACCCGGGAACTCCAGCATCAGGCCGCAAATTTCGAACGGCAGGCCCGCATCGACCAGTTGACCGGACTGGCCAACCGGCGTGCTTTCGACGAGTGGCTGGCCGAAGAGTTTCGCCGCAGCAAATCCGAGGACCGGCCGCTGAGCCTCGTCATCATGGACCTCGATCACTTCAAGAAGATCAACGACGAATACTCGCATCTGATCGGCGACGAGGTGATGCGCATGGTCGCCGACGTACTGCGCAAACATGTCCGCACCGGCGATCAGGCGGCGCGTTGGGGTGGCGAGGAGTTCACTCTGACCTTTGGCGGCATCAACGGCGAACAGGCCGCTCGCATCAGTGAGCGAATTCGAGAATCGATCGAAACGACGGATTTCGGCCGACTCGCGCCCGGCCTGAGTCTCACTGCAAGCTTCGGGGTGAGCGACAATGGCCAGGCCGGCAATTACGAGGACCTGCTCCGCCAGGCTGACCAGGCCTTGTTCAAGGCCAAGGCGGAAGGCCGAAATCGAGTGGTGAAGCACGTCAAGGAACAGCTTCCGTGAACTGATGCTCGAAAGAAGTCCGGCAATGCGGTGGTGCACGAATCACGGTGTCTGCAACTCCGCTAGACTGCCCAATTAGTTTCGAAAAGGGGTGTTCCATGGTTGAATCCAGGGCTTGGCCCGAACTCAGCCGCTACGCGCATCCGGTACTGGCCCAGAGGCCGCAGGAGGCGGCGTAGCCGCATGACGCATACGCTGCGCGCCAACTACCGTTCCGGCAGTTTCCTCGCTTCCAGCGGCCTGATTCTGCTCATTGGTGTCCTGCTGACCTGGTCGGTCATCGACGAGTGGCGTTTTGCCAAGGACCGCATCGGCGTAGTCGTCAGCCTGACCGACCAGAGCGTCCGGATCGATGCCGTGGCGCCCGGCACACCAGCCCATCGGGCCGGACTCGAAGCCGGTGATCGCCTGATTTCCCTGGAAGGGGAAACTTTCTCCACCCTTTCAGAACTCGAGCAGATCTTCGAGCGCCACCATCGACGGGGTGAGCCGCTAAGAGGGCAAGTCGAGCGCGGGGAACAGACGATCTCGATAGAACTCACGCCGGGCATGCCCCTGGACGTTGCAGGCCTGCTCGCCAAATTCGTCCTGGTCGCGGCCTACCTGGGCCTGGCCACCCTTGCGGCTCGCTACCGTCGACAAGATCTGAGGGCACGCATACTGACTATATTCGTTTCCCTGGTCGCCATCGAACTGGCCATTCCGGTTGGCTATACCCTGGGGACCATCGCCATCACGGGAACGCTGCTTTTCTGGCTGTTGGCCACGGGCGTGCAGTTCGCCCTGGAGTTGCATCTTGTCAGCCTCATCCCGGGGCGCCTGCCCTTGCTGCACAAACACCCCCGTATCGTATGGGCCTACTACGCTCTGGGTTTAGGCGCCGGATTGCTGCTGGCGAGCCTGGCCGTCTACCAGTGGCACTTCGCGCCGCCCGACGGCCCGCCTCTTCTTGGCTGGGTCGAAACGACAGTACTCCTGGTTTGGGCCGTATCCGTGGCATCCATTCTCAGCTGGCAGGCCTGGCGCGCGGAATCTAAACGGGAGACCAACCAGGCTCTGGTCGTGCTGGCCGGCCTCCTCCCCTGGGCAATCTATATCATCACGTCCACCATCTGGGCCGGCTGGACCGAGCTGGATCAGCAGACCATCGAGCACATCGAAAATGTCGTCTTGCTGATCTTTCCCGCCACGGTGTTTCTGGCCATCTTCCGCTACGGTCTGTTCGACGTCGAATCGCTGGTTCGCCGCGGGCTGGTCTACGGATCCGTCGCTTTGCTGGTCATCATCCTGCTCTACACCCTGCTAACCACGGCACTACCGCTGTTCGAGCAGATTCTGGGGACCGAGGCCGGTCAGTGGATGGTGACCGCCTGCGCCCTGCTGATCGGCATTCTTTTCCGCCCTCTCCGGCGCGGCATCGAGCGGCTGGTCGAGCGCGGACTTTTCCCGAAACGCCGGGTTCTGCGCCACCTTCTGATCCAGGTCGCTCGCGCGCTATCGACGCAAAATCGCCTGGAAACGCTCATCCAGCAACTAGCCGATGACGCCAGCCAGGCGCTTGATCTCTCCTGGGCGGCGGTCGTGGCCATCGACGAGTCACAGGAAGGTCTCACCACCGCCTTCAGCCGGGGGATCGAGCCGGCTCAGCAGGATCGTCTAACTTCGTTACTGCACCAGCGCTCCGAAGCCTTCGAGAGCCTTGAACAACTGCGCCGACCCATCACCGTTAACCGCCTCTACCGCCAGAACGAGGAAATCGCCGCGGAACTGGCCGGCATCGGAGCCGAAGTCCTGGTGCCGCTCTATTTGCAGCGCCGGATGATCGGCATCCTGTGTTTGGCGCGAAAGCAATCCGGCGAGCTCTTTCGCCGCGAGGAGATCGAACTGCTGGACCTGTTCTCTCACCAGATTGCCACCAGCCTGGAGAACCTGAGACTCTTCCAGGACGCCACCTACGAGGAGCTCACCGGGCTGCTTCGCCGCGAAGTCGTCCTGCGGCAGCTCGACACCGAGTCGGCCCGCGCCATTCGCCAGGGCACACCACTGTCAGTCTTCATGATCGATCTCGATCATTTCAAGGCGGTCAACGACGCCCATGGTCACCTGTTCGGCGACCGCATTCTGGCCCGGGTCGCGGGCGTCATGCAGGAACGTGTGCGCGCCGTCGATACCCTGGGGCGCTACGGTGGCGAAGAATTTCTGCTGGTACTTCCCGACACCGACGAGGAAGGCGCGTACAAACTGGCAGAAGAGCTGCGGCAGGCGGTTGCCGATCTGGTCTTCGATCTGCCCGAGCAAAGTGGCACGCTGGGGGTTACAGTCTCCATCGGCACAGCCACGGAGTCGCCCGATCACGACAATGCGCCGCAGCTTGCCGCGCGGCTCCTTCGCTACGCCGACGAGGCCGTCTACCAGGCCAAATCCGGCGGGCGAAACCGAATCGTTGCCCGATCCTGAGACAAGCGGGCACTAGTGGGGCATGCGGCAAGTTAGGTAACACTCAGAGCCACTGTGCCGGTGCGAGTCAAGGCGCGTTTTGCAGGGAATGGTTGTTCCCTTTCCAAGAAACGCAACGCCGAGTCGCGCCGGCACAGTGGCTCCCGAAGGGCCGCAGCGCTCGCAGCGAAGCGCCGTGCGGGCCGTGCCCGTGTTGCACTCGCTTGAATTGGCGACACCAGTCCTGCGCTCGCGCGCCTTGCCCACAACGCTTGTGCGACGGCTGAGTGTCACCTAACTTGCCGCATGCCCCACTAGGCCGCGCGGAAATGTTGAAAATTCGCTCGGGGCGCTTGACGCGCCGGGCCACAATGCGCACAATATGCGGCTTCACGATTCCCCGGTAGCTCAGCTGGTTAGAGCGGGTGACTGTTAATCACTAGGTCGTTGGTTCGAATCCGACCCGGGGAGCCAGATCCGAGAAGGCCCTGCGCGGTATCATCCGCACAGGGCCTTTTCTTTTTCGGTATGTGCGCATGTGTGGACGCGGCGGACACGAATTTTCCTGGCGCCAGGTCTACGAGTACCTGGACCTGTTCGGCACCCCGCCCGACGACGGGCTGCGGTTGCTCAACGTCGCTCCCTCCACGCGTCGGGGCGATTCCGTTCGCTGGACCGTCCTGCCGGTGACCACACCCGACAACCAGGGCCGCCGCGTGCTCGAACACATGGTGTGGCCCTTGATTCCTGCCTGGCTAAAGGGCGATCTGCCCAAGTTCTCGACGGCCAACTGTCGCAGCGAACCGGACGCGCCCTTTTCCGAAACCGTCGCGAAAAAGCCAACCTTTCGCAATGCCTGGAAGCACGGCCGGCGCTGCCTGGTCCCGTTTTCCTGGTTCTACGAATGGGATCAGCGCAGCAAGCCCAGGCAACCCTGGCGCGTCATGCCGACCCATGCGCCCATGCTGATATTCGCCGGCCTGTGGGACGAGTCGACGACCCGCCAGGGCGAGACCCGCCGCTCATTTACCCTGATCACCACCGAGCCCAACGGCCTGCTGCGCGATATCGGCCACCACCGCGCGCCGGTGGTACTCGATGAAAACCAGTGGCAGACCTGGCTGACCGGCTCACCGGAAGACGCCGAGCGCCTGCTCGCCCCGCCGCCGGAAGACAGCCTGCGCGCCGAACCCGTCACGACCCGCGTCAACAACCCCGAATACCAGGGCGAGGATCTGCTCGAGCCGATCGAGTTGCCGAAGGGCCAGGCCGGTCTGGACCTCTGACGCCTGTCGAAGCCCGCGTAGGTCGCGGTTACATCCGCGACGGACGACATATCGGGTCTGTACACGTGTAGCGATGTGTGTACAGACCCGATATGTCGTCCGTCGGCGATGTAACGCCGACCTACGCGGGCCTCGATCAGGTTCAGGGCCACCGCCGTCAATCGAACACCCCGTGAATGAACCACCCCTCCCTCGGCTGGTGCTCGTGAAAGACCCACAGCCGCCGCCCGTGCCGATCGCGGGCGACAAAATAGTCGCGCCGGCAGTCTTGCTCGTCCCACCAGCCGGCTTCGATACGCTCCGGGCCGTCCTCCAGGCGCAAGTTGTCGCGCCGGCAAGGCCTGGGCTCGGGCAGAAGCCAGGTCGGCCGCGGCCGCTCGTCGGTACAGCCCGTCGGGGTACCCGGCTCGACCCAGCGCCAGGATTTCTCGGGGCGATGGTCCGGCTGCGGCGCCAACCCGGCCACGCCACCCTCGCCCAGGCGCGCGCGCAATCGATCGAGCAGCGCCGGCCAGGCATCGCCGCGATTGTTGCCGCTCCATAGATCCGCCTGCGGCGGACGGTGCTCTTCGGTGCTTTCGGCGCGCAGTTCGACGGCTTCCACCGGTCCCGGCAGATCGAGATTGTCGAGCTTGAGCCCGAGCAGTTCCAGCAAGCGTTCCTCATCCATACCGGGGCGCGACAGGCCGACCCGGATCGGCACGCTGCCGCCGCCGTCTTCTCGCTGGAGCGCGATATGCAAACGCACAAGCGCCCGGTCGCGGACTTCGAGCCAGTGCGCCGTGCGGGCGACGGCACGGCGCAGCACGAACAGCAATGCGCTGCTGTCGCTGCTGGCCGCGGGCAGCTCCAGTCGCAGCTGGAAGACCTCCGGCGGCTGCCAGGCATTCAGCGGCGTGGCGACCCGCCCTTCCAGGCAGAGCAGGTGCCGATTCAATTCCGGACCGAAGCGCCGCGCCCGCTCAGGCGCCGGCAGGCGCAGCAGATCGGCCACTGCATCGAGTCCGCAACCCGCCAGCGCCTGCGCCTGGTTGTCGTCCAGGGCCAGCGCGGTCAGCGCGAGCGCGTGCAGTTTCTCGCGCATCGCGCCGCGGCTTCCGGCATGCAGGCCGTGACGGGCGAACAGGCGAGCCGTCGCCGCCACCGGCGCCGAACCGGTCCAAACCGGCAGGCCCTCGCGTTCGAGCTGTGCACAGAGCGTTTCAACCAGCGGCCTCAGGCCGCCGTAGAGACGCCGGCTGCCGGCAATCTCGAGCAGCACGCCGTCGGGCGGCGCCTGCACCACGTGGCTACTGACGCGCCAGGCGCCCAGCGCCAGCTGATCGAGCAGCGCTCGCTCGGCCCGTGAATGGCGCGGCCGGCTATGCAGGGCCGGCGCCACGGCCAGCGCCGTGCTCAGCGGCTGGCCCGACGCCACTCCGGCCTGGCGCGACGCCGGGCTGGCCTGCAGGATCACGTGCCGCCCGCACTGATAGCCGTGCACGGCGTGCAGCTCGGGCACGACCGGATCGCACTGCCAGGCGGCCAGCAGGGGCAGCTGCGGGCAGTGCAGGCCCAGCCACCGTTCGTTATGCCGGGCGGGCATGGCGACGATAGCGCGTCAGGTCGATAACGGAATCGGATTCCGGGGCCAAGTGCCTCGACTCGACCAGGCCGGCCGGGCTGCGCAGCAGCTCGACTTCGGGACCGGGGCCCAGGCCCAGGCGAAGAGCCGACACGGAAGAAGGTGGCGATTGCTCCGGACGATAGACGACAAAGGTCGGCCCCGGGCTCTGTTCGGCGGCCAGCTGCAGGCGGCGCACGGCGCGCTCCCCCACCCGGCCGGCCGGCGGCCAGACCGCAACGCTGCCGCACAGGCCGCTTTTGAGGCACTGCTCGGCCGCCCACATAACCTCGGCGACTTCATGCACCACGAGCAGGTGCTCGAGCACCACGCCCGCCCTGACCATCGCCTGCGGCCCCGGCACCATGACCGGGCCGGCCAGCACCACCGGCTGGCCCTGTTGCGTACAGCGCGCCAGCAGGGGCAGCAGCAGGCCCAGCTCGCCGCAGCCGCTCACGCGCGGCAAAAATTCGGTCAGGCGACCCAGCGGCCAGCCGCCGCCGGGCAGGCCGCGATCGAGCCAGTCCAGGCCGGTGGGCGCCACCGGAAAAGACCTGCGGGCGCGGCCGCGCCATAGATCAGGGCGACGATTCAGCAGTTGTTCGAGTCTTGCCTGGGCAGACATTGCGGGCTCCGTTCAGATGGAACAGAATACTATATAAATTTATAGTTTCTCAAAACCCGCGAATTCACGCTTCAACGGAGTTCTTCTTGCCCGATTCAGCCACGCCCTCGTTGCCCGATTACGCCGAACTGCATGCGCTGAGCGCCTTCAGCTTCCGGCGTTCGGCCGCGCGCCCGGAAACCCTGGTCAAGCGCGCCGCCGAGTGCGGCTATTCGGCCCTGGCGATCACCGACGAGTGCGCCATGGCAGGGGTAGTGCGCGCCCACGAAGCAGCCCGCGAATACGGCATCCACCTGATCGTCGGCAGCGAATTCCGGCTCGACGACGGAACGCACCTGGTGCTGCTGGCTCCCAATCGGACCGCCTACGCGCAGATCTGCCGCCTGATCACCCGCGCCCGCCGCCGCGCCGGCAAGGGCGAGTACCGGATGCTGCCTGAAGACCTCGACGAGGGCCTGGACAGGGTGCTGGCGATCTGGAAGCCGGAGAACCAAAAAACCAAAAAACCAAAAAACCAAAAGACAATCCCCTGGCTCAAGCGTCGCTTCCAGGGGCGCCTGTGGCTCGGCGCGACCCGCCTGCTCGCACCCGGCGAACGCGAATGGTTTCGCGAACTCGACGAGCTCGGCCAGCGTCACGGCATCCCCCGGCTTGCCTGCGGCGACGTGCGCCTGGCGGTGCGGGGCGACAAACCCTTGCTGGATGTCTTTACCTCGCTGCGCCTGGGCCGGCCGGTAGCCGACTGCGGCCTGGCCCTGGCCGCCAGCGGCGAACAGCATCTGCGTGACCGCGACGTGCTGGAAAAACTGTATCCGACCGAATGGCTGGCCGAAACCCTGCGCCTGGCTGCACGCTGCCGCTTCTCGCTCGACGAGTTGAACTATCACTACCCGCGCGAACTGGTACCGCAGCCGCTCAGCCCCATCCAGCACCTGCGCCAGCTCGCGCTCGTCGGCGCGCAAAAGCGCTACGGCGATCCCGTCCCGGAAGCGGTCAGCGCCCTGCTCTCGCGCGAACTGGCCCTGATCGAGGACATGGGTGTGGAGGCCTTCTTCCTGACCGTGCACGACCTGGTCGAGTTCGCTCGCTCGCGCGGCATCCTGTGCCAGGGCCGCGGCTCGGCAGCCAACTCGGCCGTTTGCTACTGCCTAGGCGTCACCGAGGTCGACCCATCGAAGCAGCAGTTGCTGTTCGAGCGCTTCTTGTCGAAGGAACGCAATGAGCCACCGGACATCGACGTCGATTTCGAACACGAGCGGCGCGAGGAAGTGCTGCAGTACGTCTATGAGAAGTACGGCCGCGAGCGCGCCGCCCTGGCCGCCACGGTCATCTGCTACCGCCCGCGCAGCGCCATGCAGGACGTCGGCCGCGCACTGGGGCTGGAGCCCGAACGCATCAACCGCCTGACCGCCTCCCTGGCCTGGTGGGACCAACCCGAAGTCTGGCCCGAACGCCTGCGCGAATGCGGCCTCGACCCGGACGCGCCGCTGACGAAGCGCTTCCTCGAACTCACCGACCGCCTGATCGGCTTTCCCCGCCACCTCTCGCAGCATGTCGGCGGCATGGTCATTTCCGATACGCCGCTGCACGAACTGGTGCCGGTGGAAAACGCCGCCATGGAAGACCGCACGATCATCCAGTGGGACAAGGACGACCTCCAGACCCTGGGCCTGCTCAAGGTCGATTGCCTGGCGCTGGGGATGTTGACGGTGATCCGCAAGGCGATGGATCTGGTGAACCGGGACTCGCAAGCCCGCGTAGGTCGGGGTTACATCCCCGACGGACGACGTATCGAACCTGAACACGCATCGCTACATATGAACAGACCCACAACCTCGTCCGTCGGGGATGTAACCCCGACCTACGCGAAACAAGATCCGGCCTCAGGTACCTCCCACACCAAAACACCAAAAAACCAAAACACCAAAAAACCAACCAACCCACCAACGAAGGCGCAGAAACTGACACTGGCAACGATCCCCCGAGAAGACCCGGAAACCTACGACATGCTCTGCCGCGGCGATGCGGTCGGCGTGTTCCAGGTCGAATCGCGCGCGCAGATGGCGATGCTGCCGCGCCTGAAGCCGCGCCGTTTCTATGACCTGGTCATCGAGGTGGCGATCGTCCGTCCCGGCCCGATCCAGGGCGACATGGTCCACCCCTACCTCGAGCGCCGGCGCCACCCCGAACAGGCAACCTATCCCAGCCGGGAACTGAAGGCCGTGCTCGAGCGTACCCTGGGCGTCCCCATCTTCCAGGAACAGGTCATGCAGATCGCCATGGTCGCGGCCGGGTTCAGCGCCGGCGAGGCTGACCAGCTCCGTCGCGCGATGGCGGCCTGGCGCCGCCGCGGCGGCCTGGAGCCGTTCCGTGAGCGGCTGCTGACCGGCATGCGCGAGCGCGGTTACCCCGACGACTTCGCCGAGCGCATCTACGCCCAGATCTGCGGCTTCGGCGAATACGGTTTTCCCGAATCGCACGCGGCCAGCTTCGCCCTTCTGACCTACGTCTCGTCCTGGCTGAAATGCCACCAGCCGGCCGCCTTCGCCTGCGCCCTGCTCAACAGCCAGCCGATGGGCTTCTACGCCCCGGCCCAGATCATCAACGACGTAAAAAGGCACGGGGTACGGGTGCTGCCCGTGGATGTGCGTTACAGCGAATGGGACTCAACGCTCACCGAAGCCCGCGTAGGTCGGGGTTACATCCCCGACGGACGACATATCAACCCTGAACACACATCGCTACACGTGAACAGACCCGAAACCTCGTCCGTCGGGGATGTAACCCCGACCTACGGGAACCACAATCCGGCCTCGGGCGCCCCCCAAACCAAAACACCAAAAAACCAAAACACCAAAAAACCAAAGCACCAACCGGCGATCCGCCTGGGCCTGCGCATGATCAAGGGCTTCCGGCAGGACGCAGCCGAGCGGATCGTACAGACACGAGGCGAGCGTTCTTTTCGCGACGTCGACGACCTGGCCGAGCGGGCCGAGCTGGATCGGGGCGTCCTGCGCAAACTAGCCGACGCCGGCGCTTTGAAAGGTCTGGCCGGGCATCGTCATCGCGCGCGCTGGGCCGCGCTCGGGGCGCGCCGGCAGGGCGACCTGCTGGCCGGGACGGAGATCCGCGAGCAACCGGTGCAGTTATCACTGCCCGACGCAAAGAGCGAGTTGATCGACGACTACGCCAGCCTGGGGCTGAGCCTGGAGCGACATCCGCTGAAGCTGCTACGCGGCCGCCTGGGCCGACAGACCCTTCAGGCGAGCGAATTGCCGCGACAGGCCAATGAACGACGCGTGTCGGCCGCCGGGCTGGTCACGCATCGCCAGCGCCCGGGCACGGCCTCGGGCGTGGTCTTCGTGTCGCTGGAAGACGAGACCGGGATCATCAACGTGGTGATCTGGCCAAAGCTGCTCGAACGCTACCGCCGCGAGGTGCTCGGCGGGCGCATTCTCAGGATTCACGGCAAGCTGCAGAACGTCGAAGGCGTGTGCCACCTGGTGGCCGAGCGGATCGACTGCCTCGATGACTGGCTGGCCCAACTCGACAGCCGCTCGCGGGATTTTTGTTGATCGACAGGAATAATAGAAAACGACGGAGGAAAACGATGCGTCGTCATGCCGCCTCACGCAGAGCCGCAGAGACGCAGAGTGCGCGGAGAAAACATATTTATTTTTCTCTTTTTCCTCTGCGAACTCTGCGGCTCCGCGGCTCTGCGTGATAATCCTTAGTGCAGTCCCAATTTCGCAGTAGCAGCCAACTACGTAATGATGGTCACCGGGCTCTTGGCGTGGCGGCTGACCTTGTCGCTGACGCTGCCGAGCACCAGGGACTTCATGCGCGACAGGCCGCGGCGGCCCATGATAACCAACACGCCGGGATCGTCCTCGGTATAGCGAACGATCTCCTCGGCCGGATCACCGATGGAAGTCTCTTCCTCGAGATCATCGGGTGCCTCGTTGCCGAGTTCTTCGCGCGTCTTGTCGAAGGCGCGCTGGGCGGCGGACTGGGCGGCCTGGTCGATATCGTCGCGCGACATGCCGGCCATGCCGATGACCTCGACCGAGGCGGCCGGGAATACGTAGAAAAGTCGCATCGGCACCTGCAGGGCCGCGGCCATGCTCGCGGCGAACCCCACGGCACGATTGGCGTTGTCGGAGCCGTCGACCGGCACCAGGATTTCCTTGACCGGATGGTTCATGTCTGTCCTCCTGCGTTGATTGTCATTTTCGCTACCGGATCCGATTGTGCGGATACCAGCAGCTTGCCGTCTTGACCTGAAGCAATTTCAGCCGTCGTGTTCTTCGAGCAGTTTGCCCAGCGCGGCTTCGTCGAGCACTTCGACACCCAGTTCCCTGGCGCGATCGAGCTTCGAGCCCGGGCTGTCGCCGGCAATCAGCGCCGTGGTGTTCTTCGACACGCTGCCGGTCACGCGTGCACCGAGCGCCTCCAGGCGTTTCTTGGCCTCCGATCGCGTCAGCCCCGACAGCGAGCCGGTCAGCACGTAGGTGCGGCCGGCCAGCGGCAGGTCCCCGGCCTCGGCCGTCGCCTCTTGAGGCTCATAGCGTACACCCGCCGCCAGCAGGTCATCGATCACCTTGCGATTGTGCGCTTCGTCGAAGAAGGCGTGTACGTGGCGGGCAACCACCGGACCGACATCACGCACGGACTCGAGCGCCTCCACCGGGGCGTCGGCCAGCGCATCCAGGGTTCCGAAATGCCGCGCCAGGGCCTGGGCGGTGACCGCCCCGACCTCGCGGATACCGAGCGCGTAGAGCAGGCGCCCGAGCGTGACTCGCTTGCTGTCTTCCAGCGCCGCGATCAGATTGTCGGCCGACTTCTCCCCCATGCGCTCGAGACCGGCGAGCGCGTCGCGGTCCAGGCTGTAGAGATCGGCCGGACTGTGCACCAGGTCGCGCTCCACGAGCTGGGCAATGACCTTCTCGCCCAGCCCGTCGATATCCATGGCCGTGCGGCTGGCGAAATGCTCGAGGGCGCGCTTGCGCTGGGCCGGGCAAACCAGGCCGCCGGTGCAGCGGGCCGCGGCCTCGCCCTCGACCTGCTCGACCGCCGAACCGCACTCGGGACAGCGATCCGGCATCTGCCATTGCTCGAGCGCTTGTTCGCGGCGCTCGGGAATCGAGCGCACGATCTCGGGAATTACGTCGCCGGCGCGACGCACGACGACATAATCGCCGGGACGCACATCCTTGCGCCGGACTTCGTCGGCGTTGTGGAGCGTGGCGTTGGTCACCGTCACGCCGCCGACGAAAACCGGATCGAGCCGGGCCACGGGGGTCAGCGCACCGGTACGACCGACCTGCACCTCGATGGCGAGCAGGCGGGTGATCTCTTCCTGGGCCGGGAATTTATGGGCGATCGCCCAGCGCGGCGCGCGCGAGACAAAACCCAGCTCCTGTTGCTGATCGAGGTCGTCGACCTTGTAGACGACCCCGTCGATGTCGTAGTCGAGTCGGTCCCGGCGCTCGCCAGCCTGTCCGTAGTAATCCAGCAGCCCTTCGAGGCCGTGCACCTTGCGCGCCTCGGGGCTGACCGGCAATCCCATCTCGCGCAGCCGCTCGAGGATTTCGGAGTGGCATCCCGGCAAATCGTCGGTGGTGGCGGCCTGGTAGCAGTAAAAATGGAGCGGGCGTCTCGCCGTGATCCTGGAGTCGAGCTGTCGCAGGCTGCCGGAGGCCGCGTTGCGAGGATTGACGAACGTCTTCTCGCCGGCATCGGCCAGGCGCTCGTTGAGCTCGGAAAAGCCCGAGCGCGTCATGAAGATCTCGCCGCGCACTTCCAGCGTTTCCGGAATGCCGTCACCGCGCAGCTTCAGGGGAACGGCCCGGATCGTGCGCACGTTGGCCGTCACGTCCTCGCCGCTGCGCCCGTCACCGCGGGTGGCGGCCAGCTGCAGCCGACCCCGCTCGTATCGCAGCGCGATGGCCACTCCGTCGAGTTTCGGTTCGGCGCTGTAGACGACCTCCTCAAGGTCGAGCTGCTCACGCACGCGGCGATCGAACTCGGCGACCTCTTCTTCGCTGAAGGCGTTGCCGAGCGACAGCATCGGGATACGGTGGGCGACCGTGTCGAAGCCCTCGGCCGGACGGGCGCCGACGCGCTGCGTGGGCGAATCGGTGCTGACCAGATCGGGATGGTCGGATTCCAGTTCCTGGAGTTCGCGCAGCAGGCGATCGTATTCGGCGTCGGAGACGACCGGATCGTCGAGCACGTAGTAACGGTAGTTGTGTTCCTGCAGCTGATCGCGCAGCGCTTCCATGCGCCCGGCCACATCGGAGTGCTTGTCCGCCATGCCCGGCGCCCTACTCCGGCTTGATCATGCCCGACTGGCGATCGTATTCGCGCATCTCCTCGCGGATCTGGGCGATACGCTGGCGCGTAAGCAGGCACTTGGCGTCGTCGAGGATATCGGCTTCAAGCAGCTTGCTGACACGCTCGGCGGTGGCCAGCATGGCGTCCCAGGCATCGAGCGCACTGACCGGTGCCGGCAGGGTCAGGAAAAGGGTCACGCCGGGCGTGTCGAAGACGTTCCACTGGGAAGGGTCGAAGTGCCCCGGCGGCGTCAGGTTGGCCATCGAGAAGACCGGTTTCTTCGCACCCTCGTGGCGGCGGTGGAAGATATTCATCTCGCCGAAGTTCAGGCCCGCCTTGATGGCGGCGTCGAGCAGCTCCGAGCCACTGATACGCTTGTCGCCACGACGGCAGATATAGAGGTAGACGATCTTGTCGGGCGACTCGTGCGCGGTGGACTTGCTGGTGGCGAGATGATCTTCTCCCGCCCCGCCAGGAGCATGTTCGACCGCCGGCCACAGCGATGCGTTTTCGGGCCTCTCGCGTCCTTCGTTCCGGCCGGAGTCGACATCGTCGCGGTCGTCGTCGGACGTGCCGTCGAGTTCCCCCAGGGTGGGCTCACGCCGGGCAGCCCGCCAGCGCGCGTGATTGCGTTTGGATTCTCCTTCGGGCTTGTGCAGCAGCACGATCAGGGCCAGCACCACCAGACCGATCAGAACCAGGATCAGGCGCAGATTGTCCACGTATATCGACCTTGCCCGTTGCGATGCACAGAGTGTAACCGAAGCCGCCCGCCGTCCCCGCGCCGATCAGGCTTTCGCAAGCGCCACGGCGCGGTCGAGATCGACCGAGACCAGGCGCGATACGCCCGGCTCACGCATGGTCACGCCCAGCATCTGGTGGGCGACTTCCATGGTGACCTTGTTGTGGGTCACGACCAGGAACTGCACCTGCTCGGACATCTCGCGCACCATGTCGGAGAAGCGGCCGACGTTGGCATCATCGAGCGGGGCATCGACCTCGTCGAGCAGGCAGAACGGCGCCGGATTGAGATTGAAGATGGAAAACACGAAGGCCACGGCCGTCAACGCCTTCTCACCACCCGACAAAAGGTGAATGCGGGCGATGCGCTTGCCGGGCGGACGCGCCAGGATGGCCACGCCGGCCGATAGCCAGTCCTCGCCGACCATCTCGAGATGGCCGTGCCCACCGCCGAACAGACGCGGGAACAGCGTTTCCATGTTCTTGTTGACCTGCTCGAAGGTCTCGCGGAAGCGCGTGCGCGTGTCTCGGTCGATCCGGGAGATGGCCTTCTCGAGCGTCTCGAGCGCCTCGACCAGGTCGTTGTGCTGACGGTCGAGGTACTCCTTGCGCTCGGACTCGCTCTCGTACTCGTCGATGGCGGCCAGGTTGACCGGTTCGAGGCGGCGAATCTTCTGTTCGAGGTCTTCGAGTTCGCGCTGGTACTTTTCCGCCTCGGCCCCCTCGGGCAGCTCACCGAGCAGCTGATCGAGATCGGCGTCGAGTTCGGCGATGCGCCCGGCGATGGTTTCGGCCTTGAGCTGGGTTTCCTTCAGCGCCAGCTGGCGGCTGGACTGATCGGCGCGGATTTGATCGGCCTCGCCGGCCGACTTCTGGCGGATCTCGTCTTGCTCGCGCCAGTTGGCTTCGAGTGATTCGAGCCGCGCGCGCGCCTCGCGCAGGCGCTCCTCGATCTTGAGGCGCTCGTCGAGCAGTTCGTCGCGCTTCTTCTGCTGCGCGGCGACGGGCTCGTCGCCCTGCGCCAGGGCCTCGCTGAGCTCGAGGTAGCGCGACTGCAGTTGACCCACCTGGTTGTCCATGCGCTCGATCGACTGGCGCAGGGACTCGAGACCCGCCCGGCTGGATTCGACCTTGAGCGAAAGTTCTTCGCGTTGCTTGCGCGCCTCGGCCAGGCGCGCCCTCGCCTGCTGGCGCGCTTCATCGAGTTCACGGCGCTCGCGCTGGAGCGGCTCACGGCCGGCCTCGGATTCTTCCATCCGCTTGAGCGCGGCTTGCATGTCACGCCGGGCGACGGTGACGGCTTCACCGTCTTCGGCCTGCCTGGCCTTGAGCGTTTCGACTTCCTCGGCAGCCGCCTGGCGCTGGCGCTCCAGGTTTTCCAGGCGCGATTCCAGGCTGCTGAGCTGACCCTGCAGACGGGCGTGCTCGCGCTGCCCGGCCTCGAGCTCGGAGACTTCCCGGGAAACCTCGGCCTCCAGGCGCTCGCGCTCTTCACGCGCTTGCGCAAGCTGCGATTCGATTCCGGTGATGCGTTCGTCGTCGCTTTCGATTTGCTCACCGAGCGCCCGGATCTCTTGCTCGCGCTGCAGCAGGCCGGAGTCGTCGGCCGCGGCAGCCGGCTGCCGCAACCATCCCCTGCCCAGCCAGACGCCGTCGGGTGTGATGACCGATTCGTGTTCTTCGAGACCGGCAAGCTTTTCCTGCGCCGCGGAAAGATCCGGCACGCAGTAGACGCGCGCGAGCACGGCACCCAGGGCGCCGGCGCCGTCGACCTTCTCGGCCAGCGTACCCGGACGTGTACCCGTTTCGCTGCCGTCGGCCATGCGCAGACCGGCCTCGGGCAATTCGCCGCCAAGGTGCCCGTCGATTCCGTCGACCCGGACGGCCTGCAGCCAGTCCTCCAGCACGGTCTCGACGGCCCGGTTCCATTCCCGTTCGGACACTTCCAGCCGGTGCAGCACCCGTGCCTCGGCATCCAGGCCCTGCGACTCGAGCCAGCGGGCAATCTCTTCGCCGTTGTCCTCGCCGCGATTGAGCAGGCGCAGTGAATCTGCACGGGCCTGCCGTTCGTGCCGCTCGGCACGGGCGGTCTCGAGCTCGTTGCGCAGCTGCTCGATGCGCGAGCGCATCTCCGAGACCTGTCCACGCTTGGCCTCGATGGCCTCGCGCATTTCGGTCAGACGGGCCTCGCTGCCGGAAACCTGCTCGGCCAGCGTTTCCTTTTCGCCGGCCAGGCGTTCGAGCGCCGAGTCGCCGCTTTGCTCATCGAGCGACTTGAGCCGCTCAGCCGCCCGGTTCATGCGATCGTCGAGGTGTTCGATGCGCTGGCGCAGCAGCTCGGCCTCGCTCGACGCAGAACCGGCGCCTTCCTGATGCGCCTGCCAGCGCTGCTGCCAGGACTCCAGCCCCTCGTCGATACGCTCGACTTGCGACTGCGCTTCCTGCTCGGCTTCCCTCGCGGCTTCCAGTTCAGGGTTCAGGCGCGCAAGCAGCTCGGATGTCTCCTTGACCTGGGCCTTGTCGAGCACGAGGTGCTGCTTGAGTTCGTTGAGTTGTGACTCCGTCTCGCTGTACTCGGCCTGCTGGCGCTTTCGAATGTCGCGCTGGTGTTCGATGGCCTGCTCGATTCGGGCGATCTCGGCGGCGACCTCGTAGAGTTCGCCCTGCACTTTCGAAACCGCGTCACGCGCCTCGTGCTGGCCCTGCCGGAGCGATTCGAGCTCCTTCTCGGCCGAGCGCTGGGTCGAAAGCGCCGATTGCAGCTGGTTCTCGACGTCCCTGAGTGCCTTTTCCTCGCCTTCAGAACGCGCCTTCATCTCGCGCCAGCGAAGCGCCATCAGGCGCGCCTCGTCGTCGCGATAGCGCGCCTTGAGCTTCTTGTAACGCTCGGCGGCATTGGCCTGGCGCTTGAGCTTGTCGAGGTGCTTGCTCACCTCTTCGCGCAGGTCGCTCAATCGCTCGAGATTCTCGCGCGTGTGGCGAATGCGGTTCTCGGTTTCGCGACGGCGTTCCTTGTACCTGGAAATGCCCGCGGCTTCCTCGAGAAAGGCGCGCAGGTCCTCGGCGCGCGCCTCGACGATCTGCGAGATCATGCCCTGCTCGATGATGGCGTAGCTGCGCGGCCCCAGGCCGGTGCCGAGGAAGAGATTGGTAATGTCTTTCTTGCGGCACTTGGTGCCGTTGAGCCAGTAGCCGGACTGGCCGTCTCTGGTGACCTGGCGCTTGACCGAGATCTCGTTGTAATCGGCGTACTCGCCGCCGGCACGGCCATCGCTGTTGTCGAAAATCAACTCCACCGTGGCCGTCGCCACGGGCTTGCGCGCGCTCGAACCGGAAAAGATGACGTCGCTCATCGACTCGCCGCGAAGCTGGCGGGCCGATGTCTCGCCCATCACCCAGCGTACGGCGTCGATGATGTTGGATTTGCCACAGCCATTCGGCCCGACGATGCCCATCAGGTTGGAGGGGAACTGTACGGTGGTCGGCTCCACGAATGACTTGAAGCCGGACAGTTTCATTGCGGTCAATCGCATCGAGACAGAGTCTTGTTTGGAGTTGTTGTAATGTACGCGCTTTGAACGTCAGGAAGCCGACCGAAATGGCCATCGAATCCAGCAGAAACCTGGAGACTTTTCCCAACCCGCAGCCGGCGCGGGATTATACCATTCGCATCCGCGTGCCCGAATTTACCTGCCTGTGCCCGAAGACCGGCCAGCCGGACTTCGCCGAGCTGCTGATCGAGTACGTCCCGGAGGCCGAATGCGTGGAGCTCAAGGCACTCAAGGGCTACGTCTGGAGCTTCCGCGACGAAGGCGCTTTCCACGAGGCGGTTACCAACCGCATTCTCGCCGACCTGGTCGAAGCCGTCCAGCCGCGCTTCATGCGGCTGAGCGCGGAATTCAATGTTCGCGGCGGCATCTATACGAGCGTCGTGGTCGAACACCGGGCCGAGGGCTGGCAGGCGCCTGAAAGCGTGCGCCTGCCCTGAACCGGAACCGGAACTGCTATTGGTCGTCCGCGGCCTCGGCTTCCTCCAGCGGCAGCATCGGCTTGACGTCGGCCTGGTCGTAGAGCGAATCGACCAGGGCCTCTCGCTGCTGCTGCTGGAGTGAGCGCGCGATTCCCTCGCGCACCTGCTCGAAAGCGGGCACCTGCAGCTCGCGCTTGTCAGCGACGTGAACGAGGAACCAGCCCTGGCCGTTCTGCAGGGGCTTCGACACCACCTCGCCCGTCGAGGTCTCGGCCAGCGAACTCGCAAAGTCCTCGGGCACCTGGCTGCGATCGATCCAGCCCGGCTCCTCGACTCGAAGCCCCTGTGCGTCGGCCTCGGCCTTGAGTTCGGAAACGCTCAGCTCTCCGTCACGCAGCCGCTGGATCGCCTGCAAGGCGCGCGCCTGCTCGTTGTAGCCGATGATCTCGATGCGATACTGGGTGTCGCCGGAGCGCTCCAGCTGGGCTTCATAGACATCGCGCAGGTCCTGCTCGGAGATCGATCCCGACTGTCCGGCGCGGTCGAGATAACGACGATAGAGCGACTGCATCTCGCCGAGCCTCAACTCCGCGCGAACCTGCGGGTCCTCGGTCAACCCTTCCCGCCGTGCGGCGTTGGCCACCGCCTGCATGCGAATCAGCTCATCGAGCAGCTGGCGCATGGCTTCGTGATCGGATTCCTCGATGCCCCGGGCTTCCATCGCGCGTTCGAGCATGGCCAGGGTGACGGGCGTGCCGTCGACCTCCACGAGCACAACGGTGTCTTCGTTCGCTGACCGGGCGCCATCCCCGCTGCCCCCGCAGGCAACCAGCAGGATCGATGCTAGTAATATCAAACAGTTAAATTTCATTTCTCGAAAGTGCCTCTATATTGAGCGCGTGGATATCGGTCTGCATCAGGTCACCGACGGCCGCATAAACGCGCCGGTGCCGGGCCAGCCGCGGCAGGCCTGCGAATACGTCGCCGACGATGCGCACCCGGAAATGCCCCCGGCCGTCGCGCGCGCCCGCATGGCCGATGTGCAGGTGCGACTCGTCGACGATCTCGAGCTCGTCGGGATGCAGCCCCTCCTCCAGACGCTGGCGGATCATCGCAATGCGGTCGCTCACGGCAGCACCTGCTTGAACGGATGAACTTCCGTCTCCGTCCAGGCGCCGCAGTTGAGATACGGATCGGACGCCGCCCACTCGCGCGCCGAGGCCAGGCTATCGAACTCCGCCACGATAAGCGACCCCGTGAAACCGGCCGGACCCGGATCGGACGCATCGATCTTAGGCAGCGGCCCGGCCAGCACGAGCCGCCCCTCGTCGACCAACGCGTTGATTCGGGCCAGGTGAGCGTCCCGAGCGGCGCTGCGCCGCGGCAGGCTGTCCTCGGCATCGCGTCCGACAATCATGTAGAGCATCGCGTTCTCCGGCAAATGGCGACCCCGCATTGTATCGGCATGCGCAAGCGACGACACCGCGCTTGACCACATCGGCGCCACCCCGGCGGGCGGAAACCGCTACACTTGCATCCCATGAGCGAGACTGCGGACAAGCGGGCCCACCAGGAGGAAATGCCCTTTGCCATCGTGCAGGGCGCTCCCGTTCTGAAGCTGCCTGACGACCTCTACATTCCGCCCGATGCCCTCGAGGTGTTCCTGGAAGCCTTCGAGGGCCCGCTCGACCTGCTGCTTTACCTGATTCGACGGCAGAACCTCGACATTCTCGACATTCCCATCGCCGAGATTACGCGCCAGTACACCGGCTACATCGAGATGATGACGGAAATGCGCCTCGAGCTCGCCGCCGAATACCTGGTCATGGCCGCCATCCTGGCCGAGATCAAGTCGCGCATGCTGCTGCCTCGGCCGCAGGCTGAAGAGGACGAGGAAGCCGACCCGCGCGCGGAGCTGATCCGGCGCCTGCAGGAATACGAGCGCTTCAAGCAGGCCGCCGAAGATCTCGACGAACTCCCGCGCCTGGAGCGCGACGTGGCCGTCGCGGTCGCCGAAGTCGAAGATCAGGGCCAGGTCAAACTGCCGCCGGAAGTCGATCTGCGCGAAGTGCTGCTCGCGCTCAAGGACGTGATGGCCCGGGCCGAGATGTTCGCCCAACACCACATCCAGGCCGAGCCGCTTTCGGTGCGCGAACGCATGTCGCGAATCATCGACCTTGTCTCCAACAACCAGTACGTCGAATTCGACGCCTGCTTTGACCTCGATGAAGGCCGCATGGGCGCGGTCGTGACCTTCCTGGCCATGCTCGAACTCCTGCGCGAGCATCTTATCGACCTGGTTCAGCAGGAGCTGTTCGGCAGCATCTACGTTCGCACCCCATCCCACGCCTGAGATCGAATACGACCCGATGGATATCGACTACTTGAAGCGCATCGTCGAAGGCGCCCTGCTGGCCGCCGGCCACCCGCTCAGTCTGAACCAGCTCAACAGCCTGTTCCCGGACGGCGAACAGCCGGGCCACGGCGCCCTGCGAGAGGCGCTTGCCGCGCTCGACGCCGAAGTCGAGGGCCGGGCCGTGGAACTGCGCGAGGTCGGCAGCGGCTACCGGCTGCAAATCCGCACCAACCTGATGCCGGTCATCTCCCAGCTGTGGGCGGAAAAACCGCCTCGCTACTCGCGTGCAATGCTCGAGACCCTGGCGATCATCGCCTATCGACAGCCCATCACGCGCGGCGAGATCGAGCAGATTCGCGGTGTTTCGGTCAGCTCCAACATCCTGCGCACGCTGCAGGAGCGCGACTGGATCCGGGTACTCGGTCACCGTGACGTTCCGGGCCGTCCCGAGCTGATCGGCACGAGCCGGGCCTTTCTCGACTATTTCAACCTGAAGTCGCTCGACGAACTGCCCACGCTGGCCGAGATCAAGGACATTGACAATCTAGAGCCGGAACTCGAACTTCAGAGCCCTCAATCCGACCCCGACTCGTCCAACGCGGAGAACGACAGCCATGAGCAAGCCGACGAGAAGCAAGTCGACGAGAAACAATCCGACGAGAAGCAAGGCGACGAAGAAGACGCCGTCGAGCAAACGCACGAAGAAGACGACGAACAAGCGCGAGCCGCGTCGCACGGGGACGGAGAAGACGACGCCGAAGCGAGCCCCCGGACAGACACCGGGGGCGGGTCCGAAGCGAACGGCGAAGCGCCGGACCAGCCCGAAGAAGAACCGGGCCCCGAAGACGACCCCGGCGAGCGATCTGCCGGCTGAATCGAACGTCAGCGAACGACTCCAGAAAGTACTGGCCCGCGCCGGCCTCGGCTCGCGGCGCAGGCTGGAGGCTCGAATCGAAGCCGGTGAGATTCGCCTCGACGGCACCGCCGCAAAACTCGGTGCCACGGTCGGCGATGGCAGCCTGATCGAAATGGACGGCCAGCGCTGGCGCGTGACGAGCCAGCCGACCGATCACCAAACCCTGATCTACCACAAGCCCGAGGGCGAAGTGACCACGCGCAGCGACCCGGAAGGCCGCCGCACGGTTTTCGATCGCCTGCCCCGGCCGAAGCAGGGCCGCTGGATCGCGATCGGCCGGCTCGACATCAACACGGCAGGCCTGCTGGTTCTGACCACCGACGGCGAGCTGGCCAATCGCATGATGCACCCTTCCGGCCAGGTTGATCGCGAGTACCTGTGCCGCATTCGCGGCGCGGTCAGCGAAGAACAGATCGAACAACTGCTTCGGGGTGTCCGGCTCGACGACGGCCCGGCACGATTCACCGACATCGTCGCCGGCGAAGTGACCGGCGGCCACAGCTGGTACACCGTCGCGCTCATGGAAGGCCGCTATCGCGAGGTACGGCGCCTGTGGGAAGCGGTCGGCGTGCAGGTCGCGCGCCTCAAGCGCGTGCGCTTCGGGCCGGTGTTCCTGCCGGCGCGGGTCAAGAGCGGCCGGTTCGAGGAGCTGTCTCCCACCGACCATCGCATCCTGCGCGAAGACGTTGGCCTCGACTCGGTACCGGCCGAACTGACCGCCGAACCCGTTCAACGATAGACCGCGATCAGTCTTCGGTCACCGGCGACAGGGTCAGCTCGACGCGGCGATTGGCCTCCCGACCGGCCTCGGTATCGTTGCTGGCGACCGGATACTCGGGCCCGTAGCCGTAGGTGGCCAACCGCACTGGCTCGACACCCTGCGTAATCAGGTAATCCCCGACCGACTCGGCGCGGCGGCGGGACAGCTCCATGTTGTAGCTGCGCGATCCGGTCGAATCGGTATGGCCGTCGATGATCAGCACCGTTTTCTCATATTCGTCCAGCACCAGTGCCACGGACTCGAGCACATCGTTGAACTCGGCGCGCAGGCTCGCGCTGTCGAAGTCGAACGTGACATTGCCGGGCATGTTCAGGATGATCTCCTCGCCGCGGCGGGTCACGGTCACACCCGTGCCTTCGAGCTGGCGACGAAGTTCGGCTTCCTGCCGGTCCATGTAGTTGCCGATCGCGGCGCCGCTCAATGCACCAATGCCGGCCCCGATGGCCGCACGCTCGAGACGATCGCCACCGGAAATCGCACCGATGACCGCACCGACCCCGGCCCCGATGGCCGCGCCTTGGGTTGTCCGGGTGGCCCGTTCCTCTCCCGTGTACGGGTCCGTGGTGGTGGCACACGCCGACACGAGCACGACTGTCATCACGGCGAGCGGCTTGGCAATTTTCTGCGTCAGGGTATTCATGCGAACTCCTTTCGGGCTTTCGGTTAAGGGCACTTTCTCAACGAACGTCTTGTGATGTCTTGAATAACAGGGTGCAGTTCAACCCCGGCTGAACATCAGTCTTCATCCAGCCAGCGATAGAGGGTTCGGCGCCCCACGCCGAGCAGCGCCGCGGCCCGACGCTTGTTGCCATCGACGCGGTCGAGCACGTACCGAACATAGCGACCCCGCAATTCGTCCATGGACGGCAGCATCTCGCCCCCCGCCAGCATTGCATCGAGCGGGTCTTGCGAACCGGCCTTGCCCGCTCCCGCGCCGGTGGAACGTCGCACCCGCTCGGGGAGATGGTCGGCGCCGATCTCCTCGCCCTCGCAGAAGGTGACGGCGCGCTCCATGGCGTTGCTCAACTCGCGCACGTTGCCGGGCCAGGCGTAGTCGCGGATAAGCATCAGCGCTTCGTTGCTGATCGATCGCGCCGGACGCTGCCGCGCGGCAGCGAATCGCCCGACGAACTGCATGGCGAGCATTTCCAGATCTTCGCCGCGATCACGCAGCGGCGGCACTTCCAGCTGGAACGCTTCGAGGCGATAGTAAAGATCTTCGCGGAATTCTCCCGCGCTGACCAGTTCGTGCAGGTCCTGGTTGGTGGCCGCGACGAGGCGCACATCGACCTGGTGTTCGTGCTCGGCCCCCACCGGCCGGACCCGTCCGTCCTGGAGCGCGCGAAGCATCTTGGCCTGGAGAGAAACCGGCATTTCGCCGATCTCGTCGAGAAAGAGCGTTCCGCCCTGGGCTTCGCGAAACAGGCCCTTGCGCGCGCGATCGGCTCCGGAGAACGCGCCTTCGACGTGGCCGAAGAACTCCGATTCCATCAACTCGCCCGGAATGCCGGCGCAGTTGACGACCAGGAAGGGCTCCTTCGAACGCGAACTCTCGGCATGAATCGCGCGGGCAACGAGATCCTTGCCGGTGCCGGACTCGCCGCTGACCAGAACGGGCCCGTCGGCGCGGGCAACCTGGCCGATGCGATCGAACAGCACGCGCATGACGCGGCTCGAGCCCTGCATGCCGTGAAAGGACGGCCCGCCGAGCAGCTCGCGAAAACGCCGGACCTCTTCGTGCAGACGCCGATTGTCGAGCAGCCGCCGAATACTGAGCATGAAATGATCCATGTCCAGGGGCTTGGTCAGGAAGTTCTCGGCGCCGGCCTGCAAGGCCGCCACAGCGCGTTCGACCGTGCCATAGGCGCTGATCATCAAAACGGCCGGCGGGGCGTGGCGCTTGCGCAGTTGCTCGAGCAGGGCCAGGCCGTCCACCCCCGGAAGCTGCAGGTCGCTGACCACCACGTCGGGCTCGAACTCGTCAATGATTTCGAGCGCCTGCTCGGCGGACGGCTGGGCGTCGATCGTCCAGCCCTCGGCCTCGAGCTCTTCGACCAGCAGCTCGGTAAGGCTCATGTCGTCCTCGACGACCAGAACGCGTGCACCTGTCGTCATCGCGACCTCGCCGTAAGAATCAGTGTCATGCGACTCCCGCCCAATGCCTCGCTTTCGCCCACCTCGATGGACGCACCGTGCTCGTCGACCACGCCCTTGACGATCGCCAGGCCCAGACCCGTGCCACCGCGACCCTCCCGGGCGGTGTGGAAAGGCTCGAAGATGCGCTCGCGCTGCTCGGACGGCACACCGGGTCCATCGTCCTCAATCAGGACAATCGCCCGATCTTCGGAATCAAGGTCCAGCGAGACCTGTACGCGCGCCCGGGCCGCCTGCACGGCGTTGCGAACCAGGTTGAGCAGCGCGTGTTCGAGCCGGGCCGCCCAGCCTTCCACCTCAAGGCCCGGCTTGTGTGCCCGATAGTCCAGCTCGATGCCCCGGCTCTCGCATTCCGGGCGCACGCCGGCGAGCACGCGCTGTAGCAGGCGATCGAGGTCGACCATCTCGGGGTCGCTGCTGTCGCTGCGGGCGAACTCCATGAGCTGGTTGATGAGCTCGCGGGTACGCGAGACCTGGCGGCGAATCCGCTCCAGTCGACGCCGCGAATCCGCCGAAACCGCCTCGTCTTTCTGCAAGCGCCTCGCGTCGCCGTCGATGACGGTCAGCGGCGCGCCCAGCTCATGGGCAACCCCGGAAGAAAACTGCCCGAGGCGTGCCAGACTCTCCTGGGCGAGCATGCGCTCTTCCATCCGACGACGCTCGCGCCGTTGCTCCGCGAGTTGTTCGGCCATCCGATCCAGGCCGTCGAGCATGCGGTTGAACGCCGCGGCGACACCCGATATCTCGGTCGGCCCATCGACGCGAGCGCGATGATGCCGGTCACCGGACTCGATCCGCGCCATGGAATCGACCAGGCGCTTCACGTGTCGCCCCACTGCCAGCCGGTAGCCGACAATCACGATCACAAGCATCAATGCCATCACGCCAAGCCAGGCCAGCCAGGTACGATCCCTGATCTGGTCGAGCCGCTGCGCGATCTCGCTCTCCAGGCGCACGACCTGCAACAAACCGTCGATGCGCCCGGTCGTTCCGGTCAGCGGCACGAAATAGGAGAACACCTCTTCCCCGCCCAACTCGGCGTAGCGGCCCAGCTCCTCGCCGATCTGAACCAGTTCCACCGCTTCGATCTGCTCACGCAGGCCCGGCCTGGCCTTACCCGCCACTGCTATGCGTCGACCAGCAGCGTCGTAAACGTAGGCGCCGTAGACCCGTCCAATCTCGAACACCGCGTCGAGCGTGCGCTCGATATCAGCGAGTTCGCCCTGCTGCAGCGCGCGCTCGACCGGCACGCGCATCGCCCGGGCCACCAGTTCGATTTCTTTTTCCAATCGACGCTCGACGGCGCTCTCTACTGACTCGTAGGTCAGCCAGACGACCAGGGTTCCCAGCGCGGCCAGAGGCAGGACCACGAGCAGAATCAGCTGTACACGAAGGCTTCGCAATGCGTTCAGGAAAGGCACATGCGCCATTATGACACATCAGAGTTGCACAAGACAGGTTGCTCCCAACGCCAAGTGATTGTTTTCAGGTAAGCCGAGCGCGTTGGCACGTTGTTTGCTTGATATTGATTGCCAACATAAACTTACGCGCAAAACTCCAAGGAGTGAATCATGACATTTGGCAATACCCTCAAGATTTTCGCCGCTGCCACTGCCCTGACCTTCAGCCTGGCGACCATCGCCCAGGAAGAGCAGAGCCAGGGCCAGGCAATGCAGCAGCAGGAGACCATCGATGTCAGCGATCAGCAGCTGGAACAGTTTGCCGACGCGCAGATGGAAATCGCCAGCATCCAGCAGGACTTCTCCTCGCGCCTGCAGAACGTCGAAGAGCCGGAAAAGGCCCGCGATCTGCAGCGTGAAGCCAACGAGGAAATGACTGCCGCGGTCGAAGAAGCCGGCCTGGACGTCGAATCGTTCAACCAGATCGCCATGGCGATCCAGAACGATCCGGAACTCCAGCAGAAGCTGACCGAAATGCTGCAGTAAGCGATTCGCCGACGCGAATCGCCCGGGCCCACAGCCCGGATTCGGAAAAGCCGGGGCGTACATCGCCCCGGCTTTTTTCGTTTCCGACCCTGCCCCCGTGCCCCTCAGGGGTTGTAAATCGTTTGCCCCTTGGAGGCGTAGTGCTCCAGTACGCGCGCCGCTTCTTCCCGCATCACGCCGGTACGCACCTCGATACCGCGCCTCTCAAGCGCCTCGATCCAGTCCCCGGGCCGGGCCCCTTCGTCGAAGCCCGCTGCTTCGGCATCCGCCTTGCTGCCGCCGGTCAGCAAGGAGTGAACACCGGACCAGGGGATTGCTCCAAGGCACATTGCGCAAGGCTCGCAGGAGCTGACCAGCTGCAGCGGCCCCAGGTGGGTATCCGCAAGATTCCACGTTCCCATCATCCGCTGCGCCACGCTCAATGCAACGATCTCCGCATGGGCGGCCGAGCACAGCTGCGGCTCGACCCGGTTGACCCCCAGGGCGACGACTTCACCACTTTCCTGTGCCACGACCAGGGCACCGAAGGGCCCCCCGGTCTTCCGGCGCACGTTCTGATCGGCCAGGCTGATGGCTACCGCCATACGCTCTCGTGCAGCGGGCAGGTGGCCTGGGAGCTTGGCTGAAAACTCCCGCATCCAGTCGGGAAGGTCGACACGAAATCCATCCATGACCGTCAAGACAATCTCCTTTCAACGGCGGTGAACAGCGCGACACCCGCTGCCACCGAAACATTCAGGCTCTCGATCGCACCCGGCATGGGGATCTCCACCAGCTCGTCGCAATGCTCGCGCGTAAGCCTGCGCATGCCGCCCTCTTCTCCACCCAGCACCAGGGCCAGCGCCCCGTCGAGCCGGGCCCGGAAGAGGCTCTGACCCGTACCAGCGGCCAGTCCGACCCGCCAGACGCCGTGATCGGCGAGCAGGCGCAGGCTGCGGGCCAGGTTCGTGACCACGACCAGCTCGACACGCTCTGCCGCCCCGGCCGCGGCACGACGCGCGGCCGGCGTCAGGCCCACCGCCTTGTTGCGCGGGATGACCACGGCCGTAACGCCCGCAGCGGCGGCGGTTCTCAGGCAGGCACCGAGGTTGCCCGGATCCTGAACGCCGTCGAGAACGAGGAAGAGGGCCTGCTCATCCGCCGATTCCAGGAGCGCCGACAATCGGCCGTCGTCGCCGGGCTGGCGCGGCCTGAACTCGGCAATCACGCCCTGGTGGCGAACCTTGCCGGCCATTCGATCGAGCGCGCGCTCGTCGGCATGCTCCACGGCGACGCCAGCCGCACCCAGCTCCTGTTCGAGTTCCTTCAAGCGGCGCCCACCCGGCTTGAGCCAGGCGCGCACCAGTCGTTCGGGCGCATTGCGCAGCAGTCCCTCGACGGCGTTGACGCCCATCGCCAGTTCCCGCTTCATCGCCTCGACGCCCCTCAGTCGTCCTCGTCTTCGACCAGCCGGAAGTCGATCTTGCGCTCTTCGAGATTGACGGCCATGACCTCGACACGCACCTTGTCGGCCAGGCGATAGCGCAGTCCGCGCCGCTTGCCGGTCATGCTCGAACTGACCGGGTCAAAATGGTAGTAGTCATTCGGCAGTGCCGTGACGTGTACGAGACCGCTGACGGCCAGCCCGTCGAGCTCGACGAACAACCCGAAACTCGTCACGCCGGAAATGATGCCGTCGAATTCGTCGCCCACATGCCGCTGCATGAACTGGCACTTGAGTCGCTCCTCGACGTCGCGAGAGGCGTCCTCGGCCCGACGCTCGGTCCAGGAACAATGGCGGCCGAGTTCTTCCATGCGCGAGAAGCCGTAGTGGAAGTCCTCGCGCTTGCGCTCGCGGCACAGGTGCTTGATGGCGCGATGGAGAAGCAGATCGGGATAGCGGCGAATGGGCGAGGTGAAATGCGCGTAGTGCTCCAGCCCCAGGCCGAAATGGCCCTTGTTCTCCGGCTGGTAGACCGCCATGCTCAGGCTGCGCAGCAGTTGCGCATTGACCAGGGATTCGTTGACCTGGCCGGCCACCTTGCGCTGGATGGCCGCGAACTGCTGCGGTTCCGGCTTCTCCGACCAGCGCACCTGGATACCGTTGACCCGCAGGAATTCCTCGAGCCCCTCGAGTTTTTCGGTCGGCGGCGGCTCGTGCACGCGGTAGAGCATCGGCAGCTTGCCGCGGCCGACGAACTTGGCCGCTTCAACATTCGCCGCCACCATCAACTCCTCGATCAGCCGGTGCGCGTCATGACGCTGCTGGAGCCGGATGTTGGCCACCCGCCCGTCCGTATCGAACTCGAAATAGGCCTGCTGCGAATTGAAATCGAGCGCGCCACGCTGCTCCCGGCGCCGGAAGAACAAGCGATAGACATCGTAGAGCGCCTGCAGGTTGCCCAACACGTGTCCGAAACGCTCCACCAGCTCCGGATCACCGGCTTCCATGATGCGTCGCACATGGTCGTAGGTCAGCCGCGCGTGTGAGCGCATCACCGCTTCGTGGAATCGGCTGGAGGTGACCTTGCCCTTGGCATCGACATGCATTTCGCAGACCGTGCACAGCCGGTCGACTTCGGGATTGAGAGAGCACAGCCCGTTGGACAGGGTTTCGGGCAGCATCGGGATGACGCGGTCGGGGAAGTAGACCGAGGTGCCGCGCTTTTCGGCCTCGTCATCGAGCGAACGTCCGGGCTGGACGTATTCGGCCACGTCGGCGATGGCCACCAGGACTCGAAATCCGTCCCCGCGCGGCTCGGCGAAAATCGCGTCGTCGAGATCGCGCGCGTCGGCGCCGTCGATCGTCACCAGGGGCAGATCGCGCAGATCCAGGCGAGCCGCCGCCGTATCCGGATCGACCTCGCTGCCGAAGCCCTCCGCCTCGCGAGTCACCTCATCGGGGAACTCCCAGGGAAGCTGATGGCTGTAGACGGCGACATCGGTGGCGATACCCGGTTCGTCGGCGTGCCCCAGAACGGCGATGATCTCGCCCACCGCCCCACGCTTCAGCGTCGGCGGCTTGTCGATCCGCACCACCACGACCTGGCCGGGCTTCGCCTTGCCGATGTGCTCGGTCGGAACCAGTATGTCCTGCGTCAGGCGGGGATCGTCGGGCACGACCACGGCAACGCCCGACTCGACCAGCAGCCGGCCCGCGACCTGGGCATGAGCGCGCTCAAGCACTTCGACGATGGCGCCTTCCTTGCGTCCGCGCCGATCGACCGCGGTGACGGCGGCCAGCACCCGGTCGCCGTTGAACACCTGCCGCATCTGCTTCGGCGCCAGGTAGAGATCGTCGCCGTCGCCCTCGACCACGACGAATCCGTAGCCGTCCGGGTGCGCGGTGATGCGGCCGGAGACGAGGTCCATCTGCGAAGGCAGGCCGTAGGCGGCGCGCCGGTTTTTGACCAGCTCCCCCTTTGCAACCATATCCATCAGGACCGGTCTGAGGAACTCGTCGGACTTCGGTTTGTCGAGTCCGAACAAGTGAGAAAACTGGCGACGCGTAACGGGTCGGCCCGCGTCTTCCAGGGCAGCGAGAATGCGCTCGCGCGAGATATGCGAAGATTGATTATTCATGTTGCCCATTGTACCCGTCCAGACCTGCATCGGATGCCCATGTTCGCGTTAATCGAACAGTTAATAGAACGATTCAACTCGACGAACATCGCGGCATAATTGCCCGCTCAACGAGCCCGAAAGAATTCATGCGAAAAGCACGTCATCCACGTTCCGCCCCGCCCGGAACCCGAACCTGCCTGCGGCTGAAACACCTGCTCATGGCCACCCTGGTTGTGCTCGCGACCGGTTGCGCGACGACCCAGACCGAGCAACCGTCGGTCGATCCCGTCGAGCAGCGCAACCCGGCGGACCTGCCCGACCCCTTTTCGGTGGTTGAAGAAGCAACGCGCCACCTCGGCGATCACCTCGATCGCGAACCACAGCCGTCGCGTCCTCCTCACCTGTGGGCGCGCGTGACCGAGCGCCTCGCATTCAGCCAATGCCCGGCCGACAGCCGCTCTGAGCAATGGGCACGCTGGTATGCCGAACACGACGAGTACATGGAACGCGTCCTCGACCGGGCCAGGCCCTGGCTCTACGATATCGCCGGTGAACTGGAGCAGCGCCAGCTGCCTGGCGAGCTCGCCCTGTTGCCAATCGTCGAGTCGGCCTATGACCCGTTCGCCTATTCACACGGACGGGCCGCCGGCACCTGGCAGTTCCTTAGTGCGACGGCGCGCGAGCGTGGCATCGAGATCAACGATTTCTACGACGGCCGGAGAGACGTATGGGCCGCCACCCGGGGCGCGCTTGACTACCTCGAGTACCTGCACAACAAGTTCGGCGACTGGAATCTCGCGTTGGCCGCCTACAACGGCGGCCAGGGCCGCGTACAGCGAGCGGTCGACCGCAACCGCCGACAGGGCCTTTCGACCGAGTGGCACGCGCTTCGACTGCCGCGCGAAACGCTCGGCTACGTGCCCAAGCTCAACGGCCTGGGCTGCCTGTTCCAGGAACCGGCCCGCTACGGCTTCGAGATCCCGGTCTGGGACAACCGACCACAGATCACCCGGATCGAACTGCAAGCGCCGGTCGACATCGTCGCGCTGTCGGCTGCGGCCGATCTCGACATCGCCGAAGCTGGTCGCCATCAACCCGGGACTCAACGGTCACCTGACGCCGCCCGGCGGACCGCATCACCTGATGGTGCCCGCCGGCCGCGCCGGGCAGATCCGCGAACTGCTCGAAGAGCTCGACGCCGAAGACATGATCGTCTGGCGCGAAATCCGCGTTCGCCCCGGCGACACGCTCTCGCATCTCGCCCGGCGCCACAACACCACGGTGCGACAACTGCGCGAGGCGAACGGACTGTCGGGCAGTTTTCTCCGCGCCGGCCAGAAACTGCGGCTGGCCGACAACGGGCGCACGCCGGAGAATTCGCCGCACGCAGATCGCTACGCCCAGCTCGAGCGCCTGCAGCAGCGGCTTCTTCCGACCAAGCGCTTTCAGCACCAGGTTCGACCGGGCGAGAATCTCTGGGTCATCGCCCGCCGCTACGGCGTCAGCGTCGGCGACCTCAAGCGATGGAATGGACTCGGCGGCAGCGACCTGATTCGTCCCGGTGACCGCATCCTGGTCAACATGTCCCGTCCCGGCATTTCCCGGTCACGCGACTATACGGTTCGACGCGGCGACTCCCTCTGGACCATCGCGCGACGCCACGACGTATCCGTCCGGGATCTGATGCGATGGAACGGACTGAATGAGGGCGCCATTCTGCGGCCGGGACAGACCCTGACGATTCGCGGAGACAGCAATGCCTGAATCAAACATTTCACGAATCCTGGCCGGCGGCCTTGGGCTCATGCTGAGCCTGGCCGCTCGTCGCCGCCGACGACGACCCGCTCGAATTCGACGGCGAACTCGTCCAGGGCGGACTGCTGATCGGCAATGCGCCCGAAGGCAGTTCGGTCAGCGTCGACGGCAGTCCCGTCATGATCGATAGCGAAGGACGATTTCTCGTCGCCTTTGCCCGCGAACAGACCGGGCCGAGCCGAGTTGAAGTGGTGCTTCCTTCAGGCGAGCGACTCGAACGACGGCTCGAGCCCGCTCCGCGGGAGTTCGAGATCCAGCGCATCGATGGCCTGCCGCAGGACCAGGTAACGCCTCCGGAATCCGTTCTGGCCCGCATCCGCGACGACGCCCGCCAGGCCGGCCAGGCGCGCCAGCGCCGCGACGAGCGCAGCGACTGGTCCGGCGGTTTCGATTGGCCGCTGACCGGTCCGATCACCGGTGTCTACGGCAGCCAGCGCATCCTCAACGGCGAACCGCGCAATCCGCACTGGGGCATCGACATCGCCGCCCCGACGGGCACGCCCGTCAGCGCGCCGGCCGCGGGAGTCGTGACGCTGGCGCACCCGGACATGTATTTTTCCGGCGGCACGCTTTTCATCGATCACGGCCACGGCCTGGTGTCGGCCTTCCTTCATCTTGAAGCCATCCATGTCGAAGTCGGTGATCGGGTCGATCGGGGGCAGCGTGTGGCCGAAGTCGGGGCGACGGGTCGCGCGACCGGGCCCCACCTTGACTGGCGGATGAACCTGGGCGACGTGCGCGTCGACCCTGCCCTTCTGCTGGACTGGAGCCAGAATCCACATGCAAATGCACCCTGATCTCGACCGCTCAGTTGTCGGATCCTGCCTCGCGCTCGGCTTCGCGTGCCTTTTCCTTACCGCCTGCGCTGCCAATGGATCCCGATCAACGCCGCCGCGCGAGGGCCCGCCACCTGCTCTACAACAGATCGCGGCCCGGCTGCCCGGAGAATACGTCAGCGTCGAGTCAGGAGATCGTCCTACCCAGACGCTCCTCGTGGAGCGACGAGATGCCGACAACGACCGCAGCCTGGCCCTATCGCTGATCCAGACGGCGGATGGCGATGAACAGCCCCGATATTACGGCGTAGAACTCGAACCGACCGATATCGACAGCCGCCTGACCGGCCGCTTCGCGCTGCTCGGCCCCGAGGGAAGCGTTCGCAAAAGCTGCCCCATGCAGTTTCATATCACCCGTCAGGGCCTGGTAGGCGAAACGACACCCGACAGCTGTCGTTTTGGCGAAGGGGATGACGAGATCGGCTTGCTCAAGGAGTTCGTGTTTGACGGGCGTGGCATCACCATCGGCGACCGCCTGGTCGATCTGCAGTCGGATCAGCCGCGGGGGGACGATCAGGTCATCGATTTCCTGCCGGCGCAAGACTTCAACGGCTGGCTCGGCATCCTCGAAGGCGGCGAGTGGCGCGTAGCGCGCGATTTCACGCTACGCACCGGTGAACACAACGTGCCGCTGGACGCCGCCGACATGGATTTGGGCATCGCACTCGCGCTGAACTACTACCGAATGGAACAAAGCGGCCGACAAACCCTGATGCGCCTGACGGTTACCGATCGCGAATCGGGCAAGATCATCGCCGAAACCTGGGCCGAACCGGGGTCCGGCACCCTAGGCATCGCCCTGCCCGACCTCCAGGTCGGGCTGACCGCAAAGCGTCGCTAGCGACGCGATCAGTCGTGGCGCCAGCCGGAGGGCTGGCCGTCAATCGGCTTGTAGCCGCCTTCGACGCCCTTGGTCACGATGGCGACCGCATTGTGCGGGTGCAGGCTCTCGAAGTGGCGACAACGCGCCCAGAAGTCGATCACCTTGCTTTGCGACTCAAGCGCGGTCTGGAGGCGGCGGGCTGCATCCTCGCAGAACATCAGGTTCTGACCGTTCAACAGCGCGAACGCCTGTTCGTCCTCGCGCTTGACCGCGGCCTGGACCGGCGTCTTCAGGGCACCTTCGACGGCGTCGATCATCTCCACGAAGGGGAAAGCTTCGAAGCTGGACGCGAGCTGCAACCGGATATCGGCAGCGCTACGCTGGCTGTGCGGCGTGGCGACGATGCCTTCTTCGCTGCCCAGCCAATCGAGCACCGCCGAGGCGTCCACCGAACCGTCGCCGCCGAAATCCTTGCGGAACTGATCCTGGATCAGCTGTCGCGCCAGCGCCGCGGAGCAGGGGCAGGTGCTCGAATAGGCGATCTGGAGCGCCATTTCGATCTCGAATTCCCGGTCGTCCAGGCCGGCAATCAGGCTGATCGGATAGCGTTTCCAGCCGCTGTTGTCGCTGACCAGGGACTGACGACGCAGCATGTAGTCGAAATCCAGCCGAACCATGGCGCGGGAACTCAGGTCGTCGTGCGA
This sequence comes from Lysobacterales bacterium, assembly GCA_034520805.1. GTDB lineage: Bacteria > Pseudomonadota > Gammaproteobacteria > Xanthomonadales > Wenzhouxiangellaceae > Wenzhouxiangella. Next base: position 299,213 of record JAXHNG010000005.1, read on the forward strand.
GGCCAGAAAATCGCGCAGCAGGTGGCGCAGCAGCGCCGGCGTGACGGCATGCTCCGCCAGGGCCCGATCGAGGTGCAGGTAGAGCCGCGACATGTGGATGCCGCGCTTTTCCGGTCGCTCCAGATCCACGAAAGCGCTGATATGCGCCGTCGTCTGCATATGCCGTCCGTCGGACGCGTCCAGCAGAATCGGCATTTCGATACTGTTCATGCCCACCCAATCCAGCTGGCCGGCCACCTGGGCCTTGGCATGCGTGGCGATATCCGGCATGTTGGAGACGTTGGTCTGCTTTTTCATAGATGGCTCTCTGCTGCGTTTGGGTCGATAGACGCCCTGAATTGCTGCGGGCGATTGCATTGCGAAGCAATATTGAACGCCATTCGCAATGAAAGACCCGTGAATCAGGACGCTGCCGCAGAAGGCGCGCGGGAAGGAAAACTGGTCGGAGCGGGGAGATTCGAACTCCCGACCCCCACAACCCCATTGTGGTGCGCTACCAGGCTGCGCTACGCTCCGACCGGAAACTTGCTTGGGGCTAAGACTGCTATTTTACCGCGAAAACCTGATCGGGTGCGAGTCCGTAGTGGGATCGTCACTCACCGAAAAGGCAACGCGTACAATCAATAGACAATAACAAATCTAAGATAAACCAGTATATTACGCTTTTTATCTAAAGCATTTTATTTAGTGCTTTCAGTGTATTCGGTGGTTGCCAAACCGAGCTCTCAGCGACGCAGGACGTGGAGGATCTCTTCAAGCTCCACGCGCATCTGCTTGACCAGTTGCTGGCTGCGAGAAACGTCGTTCTGGGCGTTATCGCCTTCGAGGCGTTGCCGGGCGCCCTGGATGGTGAATCCCTGTTCGTGCAACAGGCTGCGGATCTGGCGCACCATCAGGACGTCATGGCGCTGGTAGTAGCGTCGATTACCGCGTCGCTTGACCGGCTTGAGCTGGGGAAACTCCTGCTCCCAGTAGCGCAACACGTGCGGCTTGACCGCACACAGTTCGCTGACTTCACCGATCGTGAAGTAGCGCTTCGCCGGGATCGGCGGCAGTTCCTGATTACTCCGCGGATCCAGCATACGCCTCTACTCTCGCTCGCAGTTTCTGACCGGGCTTGAAGGTGACCACACGACGTGCGGAGATCGGAATTTCCTCGCCGGTCTTGGGATTGCGCCCCGGCCGCTGGTTCTTGTCGCGCAGCTGAAAGTTGCCGAAACCGGACAGCTTGACGTGATCGCCGTCCTCGAGCGCCTGGCGAATGGTTTCGAACCAGGAGTCCACGAACTCCTTGGCTTCGCGCTTGTTGAGACCCACTTCGTCGAAACAGAGCGGAAGCCAGGTCAGCTTTGGTCAAGGACATCCCCTTTTCAACCTCTCAGTTTGGCGCCGAAGCGGTTTTCCAGGTCGCCCAGCACCGTCTGAACCAGCGCGTCGACCTCACGATCCTTAAGGGTGCGCGAAACATCGCGCAAAATCAAGCCAATAGCGAGGCTTCTGAAGCCACTTTCAATCCCCTCTCCGCGGTACTGATCAAAAACCACGCAGTTTTCGAGCAGCCCGCCGGCGGCGCCACGCACCGCGTCGATCAGGCTCGCGGCGGGATACTCGTCCGACACGACGATGGCGATATCCCGGCGGACCGCCGGGAAGCGGCCGCTGTCGCGGTGCTCGGGCAGCCGCCTCGGTGTGATGCGCTCGCCGTCGAATTCGGCCACGAAAACGGCCTGGTCAAGCTCGAGGTCGTCGACCAGGGCCGGATGCAACTGACCCAGCCAGCCGGCGTGCTCACCGTCGATCAGCAGCCGAGCCGCCTGGCCGGGGTGCAGCCACGGCAACTCCGTGCGCTCGAACGACACGCTCCCTTCGATGGCGTTGAACGCCAGCAAGTGCTCAACCTCACCCTTGAGGTCGAAATAGTCGACGCTGCGCGATCGACCGCTGAAGTGCTCGGGCCGGGCATCGCCCGTCATCAGAAGACCAAGGCGCCAGGACTCATCGAAACCGGCGGCGCGATTGACGAAACAATGCCCCGTCTCGAACAGCCGGAAGGATCGGCTCTGACGCCGCAGGTTGCGACCGGCGACGCTCAATAAACCCGGCAAGAGGCTGGTTCGCAGCACCGCCATCTCGCGGCTGAGGGGATTGGCCAGGGCCTGCGCGCCCTCACCCATCGACAAGGCGTCGAGCTCCGACTGGCTGACGAAACTCCATGCAATCACTTCCTGGAATCCGCGAGCGGCCAGCTGCTGCCGATGCGAACGTTCGCCGGTACGCTTTTCCTGCGGCGCCTTGACCACGATTTCACCGCCGGGGTGACGGGTCGGCAGGCGGTCATATCCGTGGATACGCGCCACTTCCTCGATCAGGTCGGCCTCGATGTCGATGTCGCGGCGGGCGGTCGGCGCCACCACCTCGAAAGACTCGTCATGGCGGCTGACCTGCATACCCAGGCGCTCCGAGGATCGACGCTACGGTGTCGGCGTCAAGGTTCGCGCCCAGCACCCGATTGAGGCGCTCGAGACGCAGCGCGACCCGCGAGGCGGCGGGCAGGTGTTCGGAATCCACGGCTTCGACAACCGCCCCGGGACGACCGCCGGCAATGTCAACGATGAGCTTCGTGGCGCGCTCGATGGCCAGGCGCTGAAGCGCGGGATCGACACCGCGCTCGAAGCGATGCGCCGACTCCGTGGACAGGCCCAGGCGACGCGCCCGACCGCTGATCGTCGCCGGGTTGAACCAGGCCGACTCGAGCAGGATGTCGCGGGTCTTGTCACCCACAGCCGAATCGAGACCGCCCATGACGCCGGCGATGGCCAGCGGGCGCTCGTGATCGGCGATCAACAGCATATCTTCGTCAGGCTCGACCTCCTGCCCGTCGAGCAAAGCAATCTTCTCGCCCTTCAGGGCACGGCGAACCCGAATGCCGCCCTCGATCCGGTCGAGATCGAAGGCATGCATGGGCTGTCCCAGTTCGAGCAGGACGTAGTTGGTGACGTCGACGACGGGCCCGAGGCTGCGAATACCCGAGCGGCGCAGGCGCTCGACCATCCACAGCGGCGTGGCGGCCGCCACGTCGATGCCCTCGATAACCCGCCCCACGTAGCGCGGACAATCCGCCGGACTGTCGAGTGAAATCTCGACATTCCGATCGCTTTCGGCGGCAACTTCGTCGATCCGGGGTTCCTGCACGGCCTGACCGGTGATCGCGGACAGCTCGCGCGCCAGGCCGCGAACCGACAAACAGTCGGCGCGATTCGGCGTCAGGTCGATTTCGAGAACCTGGTCATCCAGGCCCAGGTAGGTGGTCAGCGATTCACCCACCGGCGCATCGGCGGGCAAGGCCATCAGGCCGCCGGCGTCCTCGCCCAGACCCAGCTCCGGTTCAGAGCAGAGCATGCCTTCCGAGCCGACGCCGCGCAGCTTCGCCGGCTTGATCTTGATGCCGCCCGGGAGCCTGGTCCCAAGCGTGGCGAGCGGCGCCTTCAGCCCCTCGCGGGCGTTGGGCGCACCGCAAACGATGGTGCGCTCCTCGCTGTCGCCGCCGACGCGGCAGACACGCAGGCGATCGGCATCGGGGTGGGGTTCGACAGACAGGATCTCGCCGACTACAACCCCGTCGAGCGGCGGAGCGACGGGCTCGACGGAATCGACTTCCAGCCCGGCGAGGGTGAAGCGTTCGGCGATCTCGGCGGCGTCCAGGCCGGAATCCACCCATTCGCCAAGCCAGCGATGACTGATCTTCATGACGTTACCTACCGAAACTGGCGCAAGAAGCGCAGGTCGTTGTCGAAAAACAGGCGCAGATCGTCGACGCGATAGCGCAGCATGGCGAAGCGCTCGACGCCCAGGCCGAAGGCGTAGCCGGTGTATTCCTCGGAATCAACGCCGCAATTGGCGAGAACGTTGGGATGCACCATGCCGCAGCCGAGCACTTCCAGCCAGTCGCCGGCGGTACCGTCGGGGTGACGCCAGCGCACGTCGACCTCGGCGGAAGGCTCGGTAAACGGGAAATAGGACGGACGCAGCCGCATCTCGAGATCGTCCTCGAAGAACGCGTTGACGAAATCCGACAGCATGCCCTTGAGGTCGGCGAAGGTCACGTCGCGGTCGACGAGCAGGCCCTCGACCTGGTGGAACTGCGGGGTGTGCGTCTGATCGGAATCCGAACGAAACACACGGCCGGGCGCGACGATGCGTACCGGCGCCCCCCGCTCTTTCATCACGCGGATCTGCACCGGCGAGGTGTGGGTTCGAAGCAGACGTCCGTCGGGCAGGTAAAAAGTATCGTGCATCGCCCGCGCCGGATGGTGCGGCGGGAAGTTCAGCGCCTCGAAATTGAAATAGTCGTCTTCGACTTCGGGGCCGGTAGCGACTTCGAAACCCAGTCGCTGGAAGATATCGAGCAGGCGATCAAGCGCCCGGTTGACCGGGTGCACGCCCCCAGGCTCGATCGAGCGCCCGGGCAGGGTCACGTCGAGGGTTTCCTCGGCGAGCTGCGCATTCAGGCGGTCGCGGGCAAGCAACTCGCCGCGTTCGGAGATGGCCTGCTCGAGCGTCTGCTTGGCGCGGTTGATGGCCTGGCCCGCCTCCCGACGCTCTTCGGCCGGTAGCTGTCCCAGGGTTTTGAGCTGTGCGGTCAGGGCCCCTTTCTTGCCCAGGAAACGAACCCGGACTTCGTCCAGGGTTCGTTCGCTGTCAGCCTGGGCAACCTGCTCGAGGGCGTCCCCGAGCAGGTCTTGCGATGCCGGCGTCTCCATGCTCAGCCCAGGCTGGACTGAGCTTTCTCGGCCAGCGCCTTGAAGGCGGCCTTGTCATTGACGGCCAGGTCGGCCAGGACCTTGCGGTCGATGGCGACCTCGGCCTGCTTCAGACCGTTGATGAAACGGCTGTAGGACAGGCCGTGCTCGCGCGCCGCGGCGTTGATGCGCTGGATCCACAGGCTGCGGAAATCACGCTTGCGCTGCCGACGGTCGCGGTAGCTGTACTGGCCGGCCTTGATGACGGCCTGCTTGGCGACGCGATAAACCTTGCGGCGAGCGCCGTAATATCCCTTGGCCCGACTGAGCACCTTGCGGTGACGACGACGGGCGACTACTCCACGCTTGACTCTTGCCATGATCGCTCTCCCTTACAGCTTCGGCAGCATTTGGCGCACGGCTTTCTCTTCCGCGCGGTTGACCAGGGTAGAAGCACGCAGGCGCCGCTTGCGCTTGGTGTCCTTCTTGGTGAGGATATGGCTGTGGTAGGCGCGCTTGCGCTTGATGCGCCCGCTGCCCGTAGCCCGGAAGCGCTTGGCCGCGCCCCGATTGCTCTTCATCTTCGGCATTGTCGTATCTCCTGTTTTTTTACCATCGTGCAGCGGTCCCCGGGCCGTCCAGGCGACGCTTGTGCGAGCTGCATTCCGGCGAGTTGTATCCGACAGCAACAGCTGCCGGTTCGTTCAGCCTTCGCGTTCAGGAAGTCTTTTTGGGCGCCAGCATCATGACCATCTGGCGACCTTCCATACGCGGACGCTGCTCCACGACCGTTTCTTCGGCCATGTCCTTTTCGACCCGCTGAAGGATATCGAGACCGAGCTCCTGGTGGGCCATTTCGCGACCACGGAAGCGCAGGGTCACCTTGACCCGATCGCCCTCGTCGATGAACCGGCGCAGATTGCGCATCTTGACGTCGTAGTCGTGGTCATCGGTTCCGGGGCGGAACTTCACTTCCTTGATCTGAATCTGTTTCTGCTTCTTGCGCGCCGCCTGCTGCTTCTTGGACTGCTCGAAGCGGAACTTGCCCCAGTCCATGATGCGGCAGACGGGCGGATCGGCCTGCGGCGCGATTTCCACAAGGTCCATGCCTTCTTCCCCGGCACGTTCCAGCGCATCCCTGATCCCCATCACCCCGATCTGATCGCCTTCGGAACCCACCACGCGCACTTCTCTGGCGGTGATGTCCTCGTTGCGTCGGGTCTTCTTATCCGTTGCGATGTGTGCTGCTCCTTGGTTGAAATCAGTGCAAGTGAACTGTCGATTATCCGTGATCGGGCCGCGCTGCGCCACCTCCGTGGACAGGCGCTTGACCAGGTCGTCTAGCGACATGGCGCCCAGGTCGGTGCCGTCACGCAGGCGCACCGCCACCTGGCGATTGTCGACCTCGCGATCGCCCACGACCAGCAGATACGGAATCTTCTCGAGCGTGCGGCCGCGAATTTTATAGCCGATCTTCTCGTTACGCAAGTCGGATTCGACTCGAAAACCCTGCTGATTCAGGGCGTTGGTCACCTCTCGCGCGTAGTCGGCCTGGGCGTCGGTGATGTTCATCACCACTGCCTGGACGGGGGCCAGCCACAGCGGCAGGTCACCGGCATAGTGCTCAATCAAAACACCGATGAAGCGCTCGATCGACCCCAGGATCGCGCGATGGAGCATCACCGGAACCCGGCGCTCACCGTGCTCGTCGACGTATTCCGCGCCCAGCCGTCCGGGCATGGAGAAGTCGACCTGCATGGTGCCGCACTGCCAGACGCGGCCGATGCAGTCGGTCAGCGAGAACTCGATCTTGGGCCCGTAGAAGGCCCCCTCGCCCGGCTGCAGCTCGTACTCGATGCCGGCAGCCTCGAGCGCCTCGGCCAGGGCACGCTCGGCCTTGTCCCAGACTTCGTCGGAACCGACGCGCTTTTCCGGCCGGGTCGAGAGCTTGACCGCCACATCGGTGAAACCGAAGTCGTTGTAGACGTCGAAAACCAGCTTGTTGAAGGCCAGCACCTCGTCGCGAATCTGGTCTTCGGTGCAGAAGATATGGGCGTCGTCCTGGACGAAGTTGCGCACGCGCATCAGCCCGTGCAGCGCCCCGGAAGGCTCGTTGCGGTGGCAGGAGCCGAACTCGGCCATGCGCAGCGGCAGGTCGCGGTAGCTCTTCAGGCCCTGGTTGAACACCTGCACGTGGCAGGGGCAATTCATCGGCTTGACCGCGTAGACCCTGTCCTCCGAGGAGGTGATGAACATATCGTCGCCGAAGTTCTCCCAGTGACCGGACTTCTCCCACAGGCTGCGATCGACGATCGAAGGCGTGTGAATTTCCTCGTAGCCGGCCTGCTTCAAGCGGCCGCGAATATAGTCCTGCAGCGCCAGGTAAATGCGCCAGCCGCGGTCATGCCAGAACACCATGCCCGGTGCTTCGGGCTGGATGTGGTAGAGATCAAGGCGCGCGCCAAGCTTGCGATGGTCGCGCTTTTCAGCCTCTTCCAGGCGCTTGAGGTGAGCCTTGAGCTGCTTCTTGTCGGGCCAGGCCGTACCGTAGATACGCTGCAGCATCTCGTTGTCGGAGTCGCCACGCCAGTATGCGCCGGCCAGCTTGGTCAGCTTGAAAGCGCCGAGCTTGCCAGTCGACGGCACGTGCGGACCGCGGCACAGGTCGATGAAATCGCCCTGCCGATAGAGCGAAAGCGTCTCGTCGGCGGGAATGTCCTCGATGATCTTCGCCTTGTACTCTTCGCCCATGTCGCGAAAGAACTCGACCGCCTCGTCGCGCTCCATGACCGAGCGTTCCACCGCGATGTCCTCTGCGACGATTTTCGCCATTTCCTTCTCGATGGCCTCGAGATCTTCCGGGCGGAAAGGTTCCTCGCGCGCGAAGTCGTAGTAGAAGCCGTGCTCGATCACCGGCCCGATCGTGACCTGGGTTTCGGGGTACAAGCGCTGGACGGCCTGCGCCATCAGGTGCGCGGTGGAGTGACGAATGAGATCCACGCCCTCCTCGTCACGCGAGGTGATGATGCGCAGCTCGGCATCGCGATCGATGGTGTGGCTCGTATCGACCATCCGGCCCTCGACCTCACCGGCAAGCGCCGCCTTGGCCAGTCCCGGACCGATCGACTCGGCCACCTCGTGTACCGTCACCGGATGATCGAAATCTTTCCGGCTACCGTCTGGAAGCGTAATCTGAACCATGGTTGCGAATTCTACCGTCACTCAGCCGAGGAAGTGGGGGCGGATGCACATAAATTGAAGGATCGAACCCCGGCCGACCCGGAACCATACTGTCGTCCCGGCCGGAGCGTCAGCGAAGAGCCGGGACCTCCCACGCAACGCACCGGCACGACCCAACTCAGTGCAACCCGATCCGTGCGAGATCCCGGATAATCGCTGACGCGATTTCCGGGACGACATCCTCGGCTTCAATCGAGTCCGGCCACCCAATACTAGGTTCCTGGATCTGTCCCAGTACTGCAGAAAACGTTCGCATCGGTGACGGCCCCGGCACCATTCAATTGCGAAAGGATCGAATTCGTTCCAGCGCTTTCTGAGTGCGTCGATTTCGGTGGCGGACCCCGGATCAAGTCCGGGGCAAGCTCCGCACAGGAACCGCACAGCCTCGAATTTGTTTCCAGCCCGGCCCACCCAATCCTTCTAGGTTCCTGGATCTGTCCCAGTGCTGCTGAGAGCGTCCGCATCGGTGACGGACGGAGCGCAGGAACCGGAGTGTACCTTGATGGTACATGAGGATTTCGAGCACCGCCCGGCGCCGATGCGGGCGTTCTCAGTAGTGCTGGGGCAGATTCAGGTGGTGGGCGATGCTGGATTTGAACCAGCGACCTCTGCCATGTCAAGACAGCGCTCTAACCAACTGAGCTAATCGCCCTTTCGAACTAAGCCGCGAAGTGTACCCGAACTCCCGGGGCTCGACAAGCACCAATCCCGACACCCCCGCCGACAATCGATGCAGCGACTTCACCCGGTCGGGACGCCCGCCCTTGGTAACATACTTGGTTTTGGCAGCCCGCCCAGATCATGTCCGAGCGCTTTTTCGTATTCAATCCCCCCCGTGACGGAGTCGCGCGCATCGAGTGGCCCTTGCTCGAAGGCTTGCCGCTGGCGCTTGCCGTCTCGACCTACGCCGGCCGCAAGGGCGGGCCGGTTCTGGTAGCGGTACCTGACGGCTACGCCGCACGCAACCTGCGAGACGACATCAACCAGCTCGGCGTCGCGAACGCCGAGCTCTTTCCCGACTGGGAGATCCTGCCCTACGACCTCTATTCTCCTCACCCGGACCTGATCTCCCGGCGGCTGGACCTCCTGGCGCGGCTGCCGGGCATGGAATCGGGCGTGGTCATCGCGCCGATCACGGCACTGATGCAACGCCTGCCGCCCGTGGCCTGGGTGCAGGGCCAAAGCCTCAACCTGAACCTCGGCGAGCGCCTCGACACCGAGCGTTTCCGGGGCCGCCTGCACGCGGCCGGCTACCAGGCGGCCGAGCAGGTCTGGCAACCCGGGCAGTTCGCCGTACGCGGGGCTGTCATGGACTTGTGGCCGATGGGCCGGTCCGAGCCGTACCGGCTGGAACTGTTCGACGACGAAATCGAATCGATCCGCACCTTCGACGCCGAAAGCCAGCGCTCCACCGGCAAGCTCGAACGCATCGAAATGCTCCCGGCGCGCGAGTATCCCTTCGACGAGGACAGCCGGCAGGCCTTCCGGCGCGCCTTCCGCAATCGCTTCGACGTGGACCTCCGGCGCGCTCTTCCCTACCAGGACGTCGGTGAGGGCCACCACAGCCAGGGGCTCGAGCAGTACCTGCCGCTGTTTTTCGAGCACACGGCCAACCTGACCGACTACCTGCCCAGCCCGCACCGGCTGGTACTGCTTCCAGGCGTCGATGAGGCGGCGAACGACTACTGGCGCGAAGTCGAGCACCGCTTTGAACAGCGAGGCGGCGACATCGAGCGCCCGGTGCTGCAACCAGACGAGCTGTTCGTTCCGGCGCCGGACATGATCGGCACGATGGAAGACGATGCCGCCGTCAAGGTCACTCGCCGCCCACCGGCGGCCGACGTGGTTGCACCCGCACCCGCGCTCGATCTCGACGACGAAGGCCGAAGAAACCGCCCACAAGCTGCGCGAGATGTCCGATCGCGTTCTGATCGCCGCCGATACCGCCGGCCGGCGCGAGCTGATCCGCGACGCGCTGCGTGCCGGCGGACTGCGACCGAAACTGCTCGAATCCTGGTCGGCCTTCGTCAGCGGCGAGGATCCGCTGGCCGTGGTGGAAATGCCGGTTTCCGGCGGCTGCCGCCTGGGCGAGCGCGCTATCACGATCCTGACCGAGAACGAGCTCTTCCCGGGTCATACCCGCACCCTGCGGCGGGAACGGAAGACGGGCCAGGACCCGGAATCCATGATCAAGAGCCTGGCCGACCTTCAGCCCGGCGCCCTGGTCGTGCATCTCGAGCACGGTATCGGCCGCTATCTGGGCCTGGAGGTACTCGACGCAGGCGACACGACGGCCGAATACCTGTGCCTGGAGTATGCCGGCGGCGACAAGCTCTACGTGCCGGTTACCGACCTCCACCTGGTCAGCCGCTACACCGGAACCGACCCGGAGATGATCGACCTGCACAAGCTCGGCTCCGAGCGCTGGGCACGCACCCGGCGAAAAGCGGCCGAGAAAGTCCGGGACGCGGCCGCCGAGCTGCTCAACCTGCAGGCCCGCCGTGCCGCCCGCCAGGGCCAGAGCTTCGAAATCGACCGCGGCCTCTACGCCCGCTTCTGCGCCGGCTTCGAGTACGAGGAAACCGAAGACCAACAAACCGCCATCGACGGCGTGCTGGCCGACCTGGCCTCGAGCGAGCCGATGGATCGCGTCGTCTGCGGCGACGTCGGCTTCGGCAAGACCGAGGTGGCGCTACGCGCCGCCTTCGTCGTCGCCAGTTCCGGCCGCCAGGTAGCCTTGCTCGCCCCGACCACGCTGCTGGCCGAGCAGCACTACCGGCTGTTCGCCGACCGCTTTGCCGACTGGCCGGTCAACGTACGCCTGCTCTCGCGCTCGGGCGGCTCTGCCGCCAGGACAGTGAAGGGCCTGGGAGACGGCACGGTGGATATCGCCATCGGCACCCACCGCCTGCTGCAAAAGGACATTCACTTCAAGGATCTCGGCCTGGTCGTCATCGACGAAGAGCAGCGCTTCGGCGTCCGGCAGAAAGAACGGCTCAAGGCCCTGCGCGCGGAGGTCGACCTGCTTACGCTCACCGCCACCCCGATTCCGCGCACGCTGAACATGTCGATGGCCGGCCTGCGCGAGCTGTCCATCATCGCCACGCCGCCGGCCAAGCGCCTGGCGGTTCGCACCTTCGTTTCCGAGTGGGACACGCCGACGATCCGCGACGCCGTCTCGCGCGAATTCCAGCGCGGCGGCCAGGTGTACTTCCTGCACAACGAAGTGCGCACCATGCCGCGCCAGGTAACCGAACTCGAGGAAATGTTTCCCAATGCACGCATCGGCATGGCCCACGGCCAGATGCCGCCGGGCGAGATGGAAAAGACCATGCGCGACTTCTATTCGCGCCGCATCAACCTGCTGGTGTGCTCGACCATCATCGAAAACGGTATCGACGTACCCACGGCCAACACCATCATCATCAACCGCGCCGACAAGTTCGGCCTGGCCCAGCTCCATCAGCTCAGGGGCCGCGTTGGCCGCTCGCACCACCTCGCCTATGCCTACATGATCACGCCGCCGTGGAAGTCGCTCACGCGCGACGCGAAAAAGCGCCTGGAGGCCATCCAGTCGCTCGAGGACCTCGGCGCCGGCTTCACCCTGGCCAGCCACGACCTCGAAATCCGCGGTGCCGGCGAACTGCTCGGCGAAGACCAGTCCGGTCAGATCGAGGCGATCGGCTTCGCGCTCTACTCCGACCTGCTCAACCGCGCCGTCGAGGCGCTCAAGAACGGCGAAGAGCCGGACCTCGACGAGCCGATGTCGATCACCAGCGAAGTCGACATGCACATCACGGCGATGATCCCGGACAGCTACCTGCCCGACGTGCACCAGCGCCTGGTGCTCTACAAGCGCATCAGCCAGGCCGACACCGACAAGAAGCTCAACGACCTGCAGGTCGAGATGATCGACCGCTTCGGCCTGCTGCCACAGGAAGTCAATAACCTCTTCACCACCGCCGAACTGAGGCTGCGCGCCAAGAAACTGGGCATAAAGCGCCTGGAAGTCGGCCCCGCCGGCGGGCGCGTGGAGTTCAAGGCCAAGCCCGACATCGACATGGGCGAGTTGCTCAAGATGATCCAGAAGGAATCCCATACCTTCGAGCTCCCCGCCAACGACAAGCTACGCATCAAGGGCGAGTTCGAGGAAGTCGAAGACCGCTTTCACATGGCCGAGGAGCTGCTCGAGCGCCTGACGCCGGAGGAACGTCAGGCCGCCTGACGCCGCTGCGCTTGCCCCCCCCGACATTCGCCGTAGAATGGTTGGTGGGAACGGCAAAAGCACGGTGGTAGGCATGAACGTCTCGACGGCACAATCCATTTTTGCGGCAATCGCCTTGTCGGCGTCAGTACACGTTCAGGCGCAGACACTAGACGATGAAAGCGTCGCGGCCCTGGAACGATTCTACGAGCAGTTCAGCGGCGATGATTGGACCAACCGCGAGGGATGGCTCGAGCCCGGCGTCGCGCCCTGCGACTGGCATGGTGTGGATTGCGGTTCCTGGGGCGGCGAGTTTGGCATTCAAGCCCTGGAACTCCCCGGCAACAACCTAAGGGGAGAAATTTCAGGCACCGACATCTTCGACCATCTCAGACATATCGACCTCAGCAACAATGCCCTGAGCGGACCCCTGACGCGCCTCCCCAGAGCCATCGAAACGCTCATCCTCACCGGCAATCGAATTACGGGCCCGCTTCCAGATGCCCTATTCACATCCGAAGACAACCTCTACTGGCTGGATCTGTCGCACAATCGCATCGACGGATCCGTGCCCGACACCTGGGATCGCCTGCACGTGCCCTACCTCGATCTATCCAACAATCAACTTTCGGATGGTTGGAAAGATGCGCTGCTCGCCGCCTCGAACTATGTGAATATCGCAGACAACAACTTCTCCGGATCGCTCGACGGCTCGGGCGTATTCGTGCAGCACTTGCTCGACCACAACAGCAGCAGCACCGCCGGCGGCGTCAATCTTTGCTGGAACGACTTTGAAGTCTCGTCAGAATCCAGAATCACGGCGATTGCCGAACGTCATGTCGGCGGAGCGGATTTCCGGCAATGCCTGGCCAGACAACGCGTTCCTCTCGATGCCAGCGTCAGCGGAAGCTGGTTCGATCCCGAGCGATCGGGCGAAGGCATCTCCATGCACCTGCTGCAACGGGGTGGTGTCTTGCTTTACCACTTCGGCTTCGACGGTGCTGGCCGTCAACACTGGCTGGTCGGCGTCGGACGCGAAGACGACTCGGCGCTTTTCTGGCCGGAACGCGTGATCAGCACCCTTGGCCGCTTCGGCGATGGGACTCCCGAAGAAGCGATCGGCGGCGGGGTTGGTTTCGGGACCGACTGGCGCATGGATCGCACGGACGAAGACCGCTTCCATATCGAGCGGACCTATGCGGATTTTTCGCAATGCCCCTCCGATCCGCCCAGCCCAATGCCTTGTCCTGCGCAGATGCACTCCGACCGATTCGATTACTCCCGCCTGAGCGCTATCGCCGGAACTGTTTGCGGCGCAAATGACCCGATGCAATCCTATTCGGGCGCATGGTACGACCCGCAGCGCAGCGGCGAAGGGTTCCTCGTCGAAGTCCTTGAGGACGGCACCGGACTGGTCTATTGGTTCACCTATCAACCAGACGATTCGATGCACCAGGCCTGGATGATCGGCACCGGCGAGTTCAATGGACAGACCCTGATCATCGACGATCTGATCCAGCCGACCGGCGGCACCTGGGGTGACGATTTCGACCCCACCGCGATCGAACTCGAGCACTGGGGCTCGCTACAGCTTGAATTCCAGGGCCCGGACAGCGCCCACGTCTACTACGACAGCGTCAAGGACGCCTACGGCAGCGGCGACTATGCCCTCCAGCGCCTGACCCGCGTTCGTATGGCCGACTGCGAACAGGACGGTTAGTCTGTTTTATATAGGCACGCGTTTTAACATCCGCAACCTCGTCCGTCGGGGATGTAACCCCGACCTACGCCTTAGCCGGCGCTGGCTGCGGCATCTAGGCCGGCAAGGTAACTGGTAACGGCATCGCTCACGCCGTTGAGGACGAATTGGACGGCGATAACCGCCAGGATCAGGCCGAATATCTTGGTGAGAATGCGCCGACCGCTATTGCCAATCCAGCGAATTACAAGCTTGGAATAAACCATGGCGAAGTAGCACGAGACCGTGGTCACCGCGATGGCGAAGAATACGACGATTGAATACCAGAAGCCCGGCGCTTCGCTGGTCAGGATCATGGCGGTGGCAATGGCGCCGGGGCCACTGATGAAGGGAATCGACAACGGCACGATGGCGATGTCCTGGGCCAGCAATGCCTGCGAGGGACGGGCTTCCGATTTGTCGTGATCGGATGCCTCGCTCTTGTTGAGCATTCCCATGCCAATGCCGAACAAAATGATACCCCCGGCGATACGGAAGGCCGCCAGGGTAATGCCGAACAACTGGAAGATCATCGAACCCAGCAAGGCGAAGACAAAAAGCATTGCCGTCGACGAGAACATTGCCCGGCGCGCAATCGCCTCCTGCTCCTCGTCATCGCACTCAGACGTCAGTGAGGCAAAGACAAAGGCCGTGGTGAGCGGATTGACGATCACGAACATGCCGACAATCGCAATCAGGAAATACTCAATAATGGAAGCCATGGGTACCGAACTAAACGACGGTTGGGATTCCTGATAACGATAGCATGGACGATGGAATCGCCGGCCGGGGGATCAGGGATCAGGTATTACGAATCATGCATCGCGCTCCGTCGATCGTTCCGCGTAGGTCGGGGTTACATCCCCGACGGACGAGGAATCAGTCTTGTTCACATGTAGCTATGCGTAGTCCGAATCTGAAATCTCGTCCTGCTCAACTTACAAAAACCTTGCCGGGATTGAGAATGCCCTCCGGATCGAAAGCAGCCTTGATTTGACGCATCAGCTGAATTTCCGCCTTTGAGCGGCTGTAGTGCAAATCATCGCGCTTGAGCAGGCCAACGCCGTGCTCGGCCGAGACGCTGCCTTCGAACCTGCGCACGAGCTCGAACACGCGCGAGCTCAGTTTCCGGCCGGCGGCATGAAAATCCTCGATCGACCAGTTCTCGGGTCGCAGGACGTTCATGTGCAGGTTGCCGTCGCCGATGTGGCCGAACCAGACCACCTCGAAATCGGGGTAATGCTCGGCCACCAGCTTATCGAGGGACTCGAGGAACTCCGGCACGCGCGAGACGCGCACGGAAAGGTCGTTCTTGTAGGGCGTGCGCGGACTGATCGCCTCGCTGATCGCCTCGCGCCAGTGCCAGAGTTCCTGAGCCTGCGCACCTGATTGGCTGATCGTCCCGTCGGCAATATGCCCCGCCTCGAGTAGTTGCTCAAAGAGGCCGAGTGCCCTTTCCTGACTCGCCTGTCCGGGATCGTCGAACTCCACCACGGCGTAGTACGGGCACTCGCCGTCGAGCGGAAACGACTCGCCGGTCGCCCGCGCAACGTGATCGATCGAGCGCCGATCGAAGAACTCGAACGCGGACAGGGTCAGTCCCGCCCGCAGCTCGGCGAAGGCCGGCATGATGGCGGCCAGGCCGCTGAAACCGACCAGCAGCACCGACTGCTCTGGCGGCGGCAGGGTTAGCGCCACGGTGGCCTCGGTGATAATGCCGAGAACGCCTTCGGAACCGATCATCAGGTGGCGCAGGTCGAGCCCGGTGTTGTTCTTGACCAGCCCGCGATTGAGTTCCAGCACCTCACCGGTGCCGGTGACCACGGTCAATCCCTGCACCCAGTCACGCGTCATGCCGTATCTGAGCACGCGAATGCCGCCAGCATTGGTGGCAATCGAGCCGCCGAGCTGGCTCGAACCGGCCGCCGCCCAGTCGACCGGGTAGTAGAGGCCGGCGTCGGCCGCGCGCCGCTGGAGATCTCCGACGGGCAGGCCGGCCTGCGCCCGCAGGCTGGGGCCCGTCCGGTCGAGCTCGAGAACTTCGCGCATCTTCTCCAGCGACACGACGACCTCGCCGTCGCTGGCCACGGCACCGCCGGAAAGCCCCGTTCGGCCGCCGCTCGGAACCAGCTTCAGCCCGTCCCGGCGGGCCAGGTTAACCAGTTCCACGACTTCGGTCGTGCTGCGCGGAAACACCACGGCCTCGGGCCGCGCCGGCCAGAATCGCGTCCAGTCCCGGCCATAGTGCGTGAGGGATTCATCATCGGTCAGCGTTTCGATCGGATCAAAGCGGCTCATGACGTTATTATCACCTTTTCAGCCCACAGACACCGAGTCGATCATCCGCATGGCCGCCAAGCATTCCCTGTCCAAAGACAAGATCAACTTCCTGCTGCTCGAAGGCGTTCACGACCGCGCCGTCGAGAGCATTCGCGCATCCGGCTACGACAACCTGCGGGTCGAATCCACCGCACTCGAGCCCGAGACACTGAAAAATGCGCTCGCCGGCGTTCATTTTCTCGGCATCCGCTCGCGCAGCCAGATTACAGAGGACGTGCTCGATGCCGCCGACAAGCTGACCGCCATCGGCTGTTTCTGCATCGGCACCGACCAGGTCGACCTCGATGCCGCCCGCAAGCGCGGCATCCCGGTCTTCAACGCACCCTACGCCAACACCCGCTCCGTGGCCGAATTGGTACTGGCCGAGATCATCATGCTCATGCGCGGCATTCCCGAGAAGAACATGGCCGCCCACCGGGGCGAATGGCTCAAGACCGCTGCCGGCTCGCACGAGGTGCGCGGCAAGACACTGGGCATCATCGGCTTCGGCCACATCGGCTCGCAGCTGGGTATCCTGGCCGAGGGCCTGGGCATGAACGTGATCTTCCACGACATCGTCGACAAGCTGCCGCTGGGCAACGTCACGCCCGCGGCAAGCCTCGGACAGGTACTCGAGCAGGCCGACGTTGTCAGTCTGCACGTGCCCGACACAGACCAGACGCGCGGCATGATCGGCAAAAGAGAGCTGGCGCTCATGCCGGCCGGCAGCCGCCTGATCAACGCTTCGCGTGGCAAGGTCGTGGATATTGCGGCTCTGGCCGATGCGCTGGACTCGAAACACCTCGCCGGCGCAGCCATCGATGTCTTCCCGGCCGAACCCTCCGGCCCGGACGAAGCGTTCGTCAACGAACTGCGCGGAAAGGACAACGTGCTCCTGACCCCGCATATCGGCGGCTCGACCCGGGAGGCCCAGCAGAATATCGCCCTGGACGTGGCCAGCAAGCTGGTGCGTTATTCCGACAATGGCTCGACCATGGGCGCGGTCAACTTTCCCGAAGTCGCCCTGCCCGACCACGCCACGGCCCGGCGCATCCTTCACATCCACCGCAACGAGCCCGGCGTGCTCCAGGCGATCAACAGCGTCTTCTCCGAGGCGGGGGTCAACATCGTCGCGCAGTACCTGCAGACCTTGCCCGACGTGGGCTACGTGGTCATGGACGCAGAAACCGAAGACGCCACGCGCATTATCCGCGGCCTGGAAGCCATCCCGGCTACCATTCGAACCCGTTTCCTCTACTGAGCTCTGCCAAGGAGACCCGATATGAGCAACCTGGACATTCAGCTCGACCGCGAGGCCGGCCGTTTCGAAGCCATCGTCGAAGGGCATTCCTGCGTACTCGACTTCGAAATCCACGGCGAGGTGGCAAGCATGAATCACGTGGGCGTGCCGGACGCGGTCGGTGGCCGCGGCATCGCCGGGGAGCTGACCCGACACGCCCTCGACTGGGCCGAGGCGCAGGGCTTCAAGGTCCGCGCTCGCTGCCCCTACGTGGCCCGCTGGATCGAGCGCCACACCGAGTATCAGCGTTTGCTTAATTAAGATATATATTTTTTACATCTTTTTCTTGTTATCCCGGCCCCTTCGCCACTAGAATAGAAAAGGTGGAATTTATATCCACCTATTATTCATTGGCTTGAGGAGGGTCCAATGATCGAAGGTCTAAGCCGTAACGCCGCGCGCAACATCTTTCTGGGCGGCTCCATCATTTTCTTCATCATCTTCGTCGGTCTGACGGCGCATAGCCACTACTACATCGTCACGGAATCCACCAATCACGAAGGCCTGACCGAGTCGGTCAAACTCGGCAAGCACGTGTGGGAGCGGGAGTCGTGCATCAACTGCCACAGCCTGCTCGGCGAAGGCGCCTATTTTGCGCCTGAGCTCGGCAACGTCTGGCTGCGCTACGGCGGCGCCGACGATCCGGAGGCAGCGCGCCAGGGCATCAAGTCCTGGATCAAGTTACAGCCGCTGGGTGTGCCGGGCCGCCGCCAGATGCCCTCCTACAAGCATTTGAGCGAAGAGGAACTGGACGCACTGGTCGATTTCTTCCGCTGGACCAGCGAGATCGACACGCAAGACTGGCCACCGACGATTTCGGGATAAGAGGGAGAGCTGAATGAAGTACCAGACGCAGAAAGTCGCCTATCCGTTTTTCATTGCCGCCCTGCTGCTATTCGCCGGACAGGTGTTGTTCGGCCTGCTGGCCGGGGCGGTGTACGTGTGGCCCGAATTCATGGCCGAAGCCATGCCCTTCCACATCATGCGCATGAGCCACACCAACCTGCTCGTCGTGTGGCTGCTGATCGGTTTTTTCGGCGCCACCTACTACCTCCTGCCCGAAGAGACGGAAACCGAGCTCCACAGCCCGATGATCGCCTACATCCAGCTGGGCATCTTCGTGTTTGCGGGCGCCGCCGCACTGATCAGCTACCAGTTCGGCATTCACGAAGGCCGCGAGTTTCTCGAGCAGCCGATGTGGATCAAGATCCTGCTGACCATCTCGTTTCTGATGTTCCTCTACAACGGCAGCCGCACGCTGTTGGCGGGCCGCCGGACGGCGATATCCATGATCCTCATGGCGGGTCTCTGGCTGGCTGCCATCTTCTGGCTGTTCGCCTTCTACAACCCGGCCAACCTGTCGCTCGACAAAATGTACTGGTGGTACGTCATCCACCTGTGGGTCGAGGGTGTTTGGGGTCTGATCATGGCCTCCCTGCTGGCGTACCTGCTGGTCAAGATGTCCGGCGTCGACCGCGAGATCATCGAGAAGTGGCTGTACGTGATCGTCGGCCTGGTGCTGTTCGCCGGCCTGCTCGGCACCGGCCACCACTACTACTGGATCGGCACGCCGTCCTACTGGCAGCCGCTGGGCAATATCTTCGGCGCGCTCGAGGTACTGCCCCTGTTCTCGATGGTGGTCTTTACCTTCTACATGTTCTGGCAGGGCAGCCGCAATCACCCCAACAAGGCGGCGATTCTCTGGACGCTGGGCTGTGCCGTCATGGCCTTCTTCGGCGCTGGCGTTTGGGGGCTGATGCACAACATGTCCTGGGTCAACTACTACAGCCACG
The DNA here is from genome assembly GCA_034520805.1 of Lysobacterales bacterium. Lineage (GTDB taxonomy): Bacteria > Pseudomonadota > Gammaproteobacteria > Xanthomonadales > Wenzhouxiangellaceae > Wenzhouxiangella. Next base: position 318,546 of record JAXHNG010000005.1, read on the forward strand.
GCACCCAGGTCACCGCCGCCCACGGCCACCTCGCCTTCTACGGTGCCTACGTCATGCTCAACCTGGCGATCATCACCTACGCCATGCCGCAGCTGCGCGGCAAGCTGCCCTACAACCAGATCCGCAACATGTGGAGCTTCTGGCTGATGACCGGCGGCATGGCCTTCATGACCTTCACGCTGACCTTCGCCGGCGTCGTCCAGACCCACCTGCAGCGAGTCATGGGGCAGAACTACATGGCCACGCAGGACCAGATCTGGGTGTTCTACGCCATGCGCTTCTCTGCCGGAATCATCGTGGTCATCGGTGCGCTGATCTTCCTGTGGGCCACGCTGGGCAAGGCGCGCGAACAGCGCCCGAAGGGTGACGCGCACGTAGCTTCCGGCATCTCGGATGGGTGATCCCGAGCGAGGTGCCGAGCCGACGCTGGAACTACCCTGGTATCGGGAGACGGCCGGAGAGTGCGTCTTCTTCGAGGCGGCCTGGAAGCAGGGCCTGCCTCTGCTGCTCAAGGGCCCGACCGGCTGCGGCAAGACCCGCTTCGTCGCCCACATGGCCGCCCGACTGGGGCGGCCGCTGTTCACCGTTTCCTGTCACGACGACCTCACCGCCGCCGATCTGACCGGCCGCTACCTGCTCTCCGGCGGGGAGACGAAGTGGGTTGACGGGCCGCTCACCCGCGCCGTGCGCGAAGGCGGCATCTGCTATCTCGACGAAGTAGTCGAGGCGCGCAAGGACGTCACGGTCGTTATGCACCCGCTCACCGACGATCGCCGCACCCTGCCGCTTGAGCGCACCGGCGAGGTCTTGCAGGCACCACCGGAGTTCATGCTGGTTGTCTCCTACAACCCCGGTTACCAGCACGTCCTGAAATCGCTCAAGCCGAGCACGCGCCAACGCTTCGCCGCGCTGAGTTTCGACTTTCCCCCGCCGGACGTGGAGAGGGACATCGTTGCTGCCGAAAGCGGACTGTCGAAGGACCTTTGCGCCAGCCTGGTCAACTTCGCCCGACGGATCCGCGATCTCAAGGGCAAGGATCTCGAGGAGGGGGTATCGACCCGCCTGCTCGTCTACTGTGCCACCCTGGTCGCCGCCGGCATGGCCATGGATACGGCCGCCCGGGCGACGATGATCCAGCCGCTCAGCGACGACGACGACGTGATCGCCGCGCTCGAAGAACTGCTCTCGCACAGCTTCTAGCCGCATGCCTGAATGGCTCGAATTCGAAGAACTCGCCGGCCGGTGGTGGCATCGCTGGGCATCCGCGGCGACCAGCTATCCGACCCACCCCGAGGCCGGCGTCGACTTTGAATCCCTGCGCGATGCCCTGCCCGTCTACTACCGCGCCCTGGGCGGCCCAATCGGCATCACCCTGACCACAGCCAGAGCGGCGGGCCAGTCTCACCGATTGAGCTGGCGCCAGCGCCTGGGTCTGGATCAGGAGCCGATGGAGCTGGCGCGCCTCGACGGTGAGCACTTGATCCTGCCGCAGCACAACACGCTGTTTCCCGACACCGAAAATAACCGCCAGCTGTATTTCTGGCAGACGGCGTTCCTGGCCTTCAGCCGCCTGCCCCCGGCGACATCCGATCCGCTACAGCGCGACCTTCTCTACCTGGCGGCTTCCGCCCAGGCCTTGCACGCGCTGCACCGAACCTTCCCGGGCTGGCGCTCACGCTACGCCGACCTGGCCGCCGAGTTGATCCGCCTGCGGCCGTCGCGCCGCCTGCCTCCGGCCGAGGCCGCCGTCGAGCGGGTCATTCTTCGCCTGCTGGGCCAGAATATCGAACTCGACGAGCGCGCCAGTGAACTGTACGAGGCCGTCACTAAAAGCACCGCAAGCATCCGCCGCTTCCGCGCCCCGGCCAGCTACCGCCCGCCCCTGCCGGTGCCGCTTTGGCCGGCTGTAACAACGGGTGCCGGAACCGAGAGTGCGTCTGAACGGGATGCCGACGAGGAGGAGGCCGGCGGCGATGCAAAGGAACTCGGCGAGCAGATGTTCCAGGCCCACCGGCGCCATCTCGACCAGACCGAGCGCGACGATCCATTGATGCTCAACCCGTTCGAGAAGATCATCTCCTGGGCGGAGATGGTCAACGTCAACCGCGCGGTCGAAGATGACGACGAGGACGAGGCGCGCCAGGCTGCCGAAGGACTCGATGAGCTGACCTTGTCCAAGCACCGAAAGAAAGCGGCAACGCGCCTGAAAATGGGGCTTGAGGTCGCCTCCCAATCCGTTCCCGACACCTCGCTGCAGGCCGAGGTCACCTGGCCGGAATGGCACTACGGCCGCCGACGCTACCTGCCCGATTTCTGCGCCGTGCAGGTACTCGAACCGGAACTGGCCGACGAAGACTGGTCGCCGGATTCCGATACCCGCGCGCGCATCCGCAGCGTTCGGCGGCAGTTCGAGGCGCTCAGGCCACGGCGCGAATTGCTGCGTGCCCAGCTCGACGGCGATGAGTTCGACATGGATGCCCTGGTACGCATGGTTACCGAGCGCGCCGCCGGCCATTCCGGCTCGGAGCGCATCTATTCGGCCTGGCGCGACACCTCGCGTGACCTGGCCGTCGCCACCCTGGTGGATGTATCGCTGTCGACCGATTCCTGGCTCGACGATCGTCGCGTGATCGACATCGAGAAGGAAGCCCTGCTGGTGCTGGCCAACGGCATCGACGCCTGCGGCGACGAGCAGGCCGTCTACAGCTTTACCTCGCACCGCCGCAAGCGCGTGGAAATCACTCCCATCAAGCGCTTCGAGGAGCCCATGGACCGGGATGTAGAGCGACGCATTGCTGCACTCAAGCCCGGGCGCTATACGCGCATGGGCACGGCTATCCGGCACGTAGCAGCCGAACTGGCCGAGAGAGGCAACCGCCACCGACTGCTGCTGGTGCTCACCGACGGCAAGCCCAACGACACCGACCACTACGAAGGCCGCTACGCCATCGAGGACACGCGCATGGCCGTGCGCGAGGCACGCCGCGACGGCCTGGTGGTCTTCGGCGTGACCATCGATGCGCGTGCCCGGCAGTACTTTCCGCTGATCTTCGGGCGCAGCGGATACGCCATCGTGCCGCGGGCCGAGGCACTGGCCAACGCCCTGCCCGGAATCTACAGACAACTCGTCGACCGCTGAAAAAGCCGCTGCTTCGCTTCGGCCTCCAGCAGACCGAAGCGCGACGAATCACCCGGCACAGCAGGAAAGCCCCTTGACGTTCCTGGTAAAGGTTTGCTACGCGGGTTTCAGACCTTCGACCATGATCCGGTAGCGGCCTACCGGATTTTCTGGTCCTATGGCCCGAAGAAGAAGGAAATCACACATCGCCATCACACCTCATCCATGGACAGCTCACCCATAGAGTAGATTTAGGGAGTATAAATTCATACGGAAGTCGGAACACGAGGGAGTACAGGTGGAAAAAATCGAAAAAGCCCTGCTCGATCATGCGCCCGAAGGGGTCTTCTGGACCCGTGAGGACGGCAGTTTTGCCTACATTAACCAGACCGCATTCAGAAATCTTGGGTACAGCCGTGATGATTTGATGGCGCTGAAGATTTTTGACCTCGATCCCGACATGAACCCGGCGAGGTGGGAGAAGCACTGGAAAGAAACTGACCGGCACGACTTGCTGCGGATCGAGCGACGACATCGGCGCCGGGATGGCTCGCTGATGCCGGTCGAGGTGCAGATCCAGCACCTTATCCACGACGGCGAGGAGGTGCACTTTTCGTACGTCAGGGACTTGACCGAGAAATACGAGACCGAAACGCGGCGCCGCGGGAGACAATATTTCCAGTCGCTCTTTTTCAATGCACCGCTGCCGCAATTCATTGTCGACCCTACCGACATGAACATTGTGAGCGCCAATACCGCCGCCATCGAATACTACGATTACGGCACGGGCCTGATCGGCAAGCGCCTTCCGGATATCGAAACCCTGACCGAGGATGAAATCCGGCAAAATATGATCCTGGCGCAAGACGGTCGTCGGCATTTTTTCCCTGTCCGCCACCGCCTGGCTTCGGGCGAAGTCCGCGATGTACATGTGCATACCGGGCCGATCGAACACGAAGGTCGAGCGGTTCTGCATCTGACCATCGATGACGTCACACGGCAAAAGCGGGTTGAAGAGGACCGGCGTGAACTGTTCCAGCAGTTTAAATCGGCGATCGAGAATGCACCGATCCCGGTCATGCTCTTCCGGGCCAGTGGTCGCATCGAAACGGTCAATTCGGCCTGGCTGGAGATTACCGGCTACCGGCGAGACCAGATCATAACGTTCGAAGACTGGACCCGGTTTGCCTTTGAGGAAGGCGCCGAAGTGGTTTTAGCGGCCATCCGGAAGCTGCCGAGCGAGGCAGGGTCCGTTGCAGAGGGTGACTTCGAAATCCGCTGTGCCGATGGCCGCACGCGGACCTGGGCGTTTTATTCGGCACCGCTGGAGTCGGCCGACGTGTCCGATCGGCTAATCATGTCCACGGCCATCGACGTGACCGAGGAACGCCGGCGGGAGCAACACGGCCGCCAGGCCGAGGCCATCATCCAGAGCGCGGCCGAAGGCATCACGATTACCGATGCCGAGGGCCGAATCGAGCGCGTAGACCCGGCCTTCAGCCGGATCACCGGTTACGCGGCCGAAGAAGTGGTCGGCAAGAATCCGCGCATCCTGTCTTCGGGCAGACAGGACAAAGCGTTCTACAAACAGATGTGGGAGCAGATCAATACCACCGGCCACTGGCAGGGCGAGGTCTGGAATCGTCGCAAGAACGGCGAAATCTACCCGGAATGGCTGTCGATTTCCGAGGTGCGCGATGCGCAGGGAGAACTACTGAATTACGCCGGCATTTTTGCCGATCTGACGGAAATGAAGCGCTCACAGTCGGAACTGGAGCAATTGCAATATTTCGACTCGCTGACCGGTCTGCCCAACCGCCGAATGCTCATGCGGATTCTCGAAGAGACTTTGGTTAAGGCCGAAAGTCGGTCCGGACAGGTTGCGGTTCTGGTGTGTGGGCTCGATCATTTCCGAATGGTCAACGAAAGCTTTTCCCATCTTTCCGGAGATCGTGCACTGCGCCTGATCGCAGATCGGCTGGGCGAGATTGGACATGACAATATCGAGTTGGGGCGCACGACAGGGGACCAGTTCGGCCTCGTCATTGGCCGTGGTGCTAACCAGAAAACCATCCTCTACCTGCTTGACCGAATCGCCTCGATTTCATCGTCACCCATCGATATCGGTGAGAGTCGTCCACTGCATTTTCAGTTGACTACGGGCATTGCACGGTATCCCGGTGACGGGAAAACGCCGCAGCAACTATTGACCAGCGCCGAAGCTGCGATGTTTGATGCCAAGCAGCAACAACGTGGCTCGCACGCGTTTTTCTCATCAGAAAAAACCGAGGCAACGCATGAAAGACTGATCCTGGAAACCGAACTGCGCAAGGCGATCGATAACGCCGCCCTGGAGGTTCACTTCCAGCCGGTCGTGTCGATCAGCGACAATGCCATTGTGGGCATGGAAGCGCTTGCACGCTGGCCTCGCCCCGGCCGGGATCCGGTCTCACCTGATGTATTCATTCCGCTTGCCGAGCAGGCGGGGCTGATCGACAAGCTGAGTTTTCAGTTGCTTGAATCGGCCTGCCGCGCAGCCGTTGAAATCGAGCGGGATTCTTCCAGAGCACTTCGGCTCGCATTCAACATCTCCGCGCTGCAGCTCGTTGACAAGAGTTTCGTTGACCGGATCACTACGCAACTCGCCAGCAGCGGGATCGAACCCCGGCGATTCGAACTGGAACTCACCGAGAGCACCCTGTTGGAACAGGCCGGCGGCTCATCGCGTATTCTCAAGCGGTTGCACAAAGCCGGCATTCGCATATCAATCGATGATTTCGGCACAGGCTTCTCGTCGCTTGCCTATCTGCAGGAGATCGATGCACAGGTCCTGAAGATCGATCGCCGGTTCATTCGCGATATTCCAGCCAATCAGGCCGATGCCAGAATTGCCGCCTCCATCATTACGATGGCGCACGCGCTCGATATGGAGGTGATCGCCGAAGGCGTGGAAACCCCCGACCAGCTCGAATTTCTGCGGGACAATGGATGTGAATATTTTCAGGGCTACCTGTTCAGCAAGCCTTTGCCATTGTCGGAATTCAAGGACCTGTATAGCGCACATCAGTGAAATTCCTCCCGCCCGAACTGGAATTCAAGGAACGCTCCTGTCGCCGCCAATCAAACGGTGGAGCCCCGCCATATCGCCGGCGCTGGCCTGTCACGAACCGAGCGGCGCCGGACCGCATCCAAGCGAAGCGCGGCCTGAGGTCTGTTTCCTGTGATTCAGTGAGGCAAGCCGGTTCGCTCGGCCGGTGGTGCCCAGCTTTCCGGCCACAAGCCAGGGAGATTCTTGTTGGCCAGGTGCGTCAGGATTCTGTCAATGACCGGAGTTCTCGTTGCCATCGATCAAGACAAGCTATTACACTGTAATCATGAAAGCTGGCCCCGCCATTCTGCTCCGATGCTTCCTCGCCCTCGCACTGGTGGCGGGCGGCATCCCCGCATGGAGTATGGGTGACGCGCCAACATCTATGGATATGGCGTCGGAGGCAAATCCCGCCGCCATGGCAGAATCAGGCCCCGACTGCCATGAAGCCAACGATGAGTCCGCTCCGGATTCAACGTCGAAAACAACCCACGGCGATTGTTGCGGTGAGCAGGATGACGATTGCGCGCACGACAAGTGTGATTGCGCTTGTCCGGCCCTGACGCTCGTCGTTCCAACCCAATCTGAACCCCCCACGCTGGCTAGCGCACAAGGACCCTCAAACGTCCTCAACGCGCCCGCACCTCAAAAAGTCATCACGACCCTGCTTCGCCCACCCCGGGCCTGATCCCCACACGCTCGCTCAGCGCATAGACACCGTCGCACCGGGATGAACCGGCGTGGTCCGGCCATCTGCGCACCCCCTGCTTTTCTACCAGACCAATCTAGAGAGGTTCACCATGTCCAATGGCACCCTCGTACCGGTAAACCGTTTCAGCCGCCCCAAGCTGTGGACGCTTTGCCTGCTCGTCCTGCTGGCTTTCTCGACGACAGTTCCGGCAACCGGTTCAAGCGATGAAAGTACGTCTGCTTCCCGAAACCCACGGCCAGGCGACGACGCTCGGCTGACCATGGAAAGGGCCGTATCACTAGCAACGTCCGCTGCCGACCCCGCCGTTCAGCAATTCGTGGCCCGCGGTGAGGCACTGGAGAACGATGCCGTAGCCGACGCCCAGTTGCCCGACCCCATGGTTTCGGCCCAGGTTGTCAATATTCCGACCGACAGCTTCGACCTGGATCAGGACGGGATGACCCAGGCTCTGCGTGTCGGGCTACGTCAGGAAATTCCTGCGGGCCGCACGCTGGACATCCGCAGCCGCCAGCGCGGCACGGAAGCCGAGGTCAAGCGCGCGCAGACCGATCTGGCAATTCGCCGAATCGCGCTGGAAACTCGCCAGGCCTGGCTGGAACTGGCTTGGCAGGAGCAAGCCATTGCAGTACTTCGCGAGAGTCGCGGCCGCATTGAGGAGCAAATCGAGTCTCTGCAATCCCGGTTTGCTGCGGGCGGACTGCACGCACAAGCCCTCTTGCGCACGGAGTTGGAACTATCTCTGCTCGACGACCGGGTTGCCGAGCATCGCCGCATGGCCGATCGGGCCCGCGCGACGCTGGCCCGCTATATCGGCAGCGAGGCTTATCGACCTCTGCCCGACCGGATGCCGCAGATCGACTCGGCATCGGTCGATCTCGATCAACTGCAGTCTCGCCTGGTAGCCCACCCGGCCGTCGAGGCGAAACAAGCGCGCATCGATGCGGCCGAACTTGGTATCGAGTTGGCCCGCCAGGCGTACAAACCCAAGTTGGCCGTCGAGGCAGGCTACGGCCTGCGCTCCGAACGCCCTGATCTGGCCTCCATCGGCGTGAGCCTGTCCGTACCCCTGTTTACAGGAAACCGGCAGGACAAACGCCACACCGCAGCGGTTCAGCGTAGCAGCGCGGCCCGATTCGATCGTGACGCCCTACTGCTGGATCTCAGACGCCAGCTCGAACAGGCAGTGTCCGACTTGCAGCGATACCGGCAACGCCTGGATCTCTATGAAAAAGTAGTGACTGTGCGCGCCAGAGACACGGTAGAGGCTTCGGTGACCACCTACGCCAACGGGCAAACGGACTTCGCCGAGCTTGTTCGCAGCCAGATCGCCGACCTGGACACGCAGATCAAGCGAGCTGAACTGAAAGCCCGCGCCGGCGCCGCCTGGGCACAAATAATCTTTCTCACGGGAGAGGAATCGTGAATAAGCTCCAGCTTAGTGTAATCGTACTAGCGGCCGCCGCCGTCGGCTTTCTGGCGGCCTGGTGGGGCTTCAGCGGCTCCGACACGGGCAGTCACGGGGGCTCGGGTGAATCCGAGCGGGAAATCCTCTACTGGGTGGCTCCAATGGACCCGAACTACCGACGCGACGAGCCCGGCAAGTCGCCCATGGGCATGGATCTGGTCCCGGTCTACGCGGACGAGGCGGGCCGGGACGGTGATCAGGGTCAGCCCTCGATCCGGATCAACCCTACCGTCATCAACAACATCGGCGTCAAGGTTTCGACCGTCGAACGCCGGGAACTGGCGCGCGAAATCCAGGCCGTGGGCGTGGTCACGCCCGACGAGGGACGCATTGCACATGCGCATGTCCGCACCGAAGGCTGGATCGAAGTGCTCCATGTCGAAACGGAAGGTGCGCGGGTTTCGGCCGGACAGCCCTTGTTCGAGATCTATTCCCCGGCCCTGGTCAGCGCGCAGGAGGAATACCTGCAAGCGGAAAGAATGGGCAACCAGTCGCTCATCACCGCATCGAAATCCCGGCTGGCGGCACTGGGTATGCGCGAAGAGCAGATCCGCGCGCTGCGAGACCGCGGCTCATCGAACCGGCTCTTCACGGTTAATGCCCCCCAGGACGGCCACGTGCTCGAGCTGAACGTTCGCCAGGGCATGTATGTCCAGCCCGGCGATACCATCATGAGCATCGCGGACCTGTCGCAGGTCTGGGTGGAAGCCGACCTCTACGAAAACCAGGTCAACTGGGCCGAGCCGGGCCAGCAGGCCACCATGGAGCTTCCCTGGGCCAAAACCGGCGGCGAATGGCACGGCGAGGTCGACTACGTCTATCCCACCATTCGGCCGGAAACCCGCACCGGGCGCGTGCGCCTGGCGTTCGACAACCCCGACCTGGCGCTCAAGCCCAACATGTACGCCCAAGTCTCGATCGCGACCGACCCGCGTTCTAACGTCCTGGTCGTACCCACCCAGTCCATCATTCGAACCGGCAAGGCCGAGCGCGTCATACTCGCCCTGGGAGAAGGCCGATTCCGGCCCGCGGAAGTCACAACCGGTATAGAAACCGACGGGTTGACGGAGATCACCGCAGGCCTCGAGGCGGGCGAGAGAATCGTCATCTCTAGCCAGTTCCTGATCGACTCGGAGGCCAGCGCCGATGCCAGCCTGTTGCGCATGATCGATGGCGAGAATGCTTCAGATTCTGAGATGGATCCTGGCGCGAACGAAGACCCGGACCATGCGGAAATGGACCACTCCACGCATGGCAACAGCCAGGATGAATCGGGAGGTCAGCCATGATCGGCGCCATCATCCGCTGGTCGATCAGGAACCGCTTCCTGGTTCTGATGCTTTCGGCATTGCTGGCCGCCTGGGGCACCATTGCGATGCTCAAGACGCCGCTGGACGCCATCCCGGATCTGTCGGACGTGCAGGTCATCGTCAAGACGACGTACGCGGGCCAGGCACCGCAGGTGGTCGAAGACCAGGTGACCTATCCGCTGACCACCGCCATGCTGTCGGTGCCCGGCGCCAAGACCGTACGAGGCTACTCGTTTTTCAACGATTCCTTTGTCTACGTCATCTTTGAAGACGGCACCGATCTGTACTGGGCGCGTTCGCGAGTACTCGAATATCTCAGCCAGGTTGCGCCTACCCTGCCCCAGGAGGCCCGCCCGGCACTGGGCCCGGACGCCACGGGCGTCGGCTGGGTCTACCAGTACGCCCTTGTCGATCGAACCGGCCAACACGATCTGGCCGAGTTGCGCTCGCTCCAGGACTGGTTTCTCAAGTACGAGCTACAGACCGTCGAAGGCGTCTCGGAAGTCGCCTCCATCGGCGGGATGGTCCGCCAGTACCAGGTCGTGGTCGATCCGGTGAAGCTGCGCGCCCACGACATTCCCCTGACGCGAGTCCGCGAGGCGATCCAGAACGGCAACATGGAGACCGGCGGTCGCGTCATCGAGATGGCCGAAGCCGAATACATGGTGCGCGCCACCGGCTATATCGATTCCCTCGCCGATATCGAGGCGATTCCCGTGGGCACCGCCGAAAATGGCGTACCCATTCGTATTGGCGATATTGCCGAAGTGCGTTTCGGGCCGGAACTGCGACGGGGCGTGGGAGAGCTCAACGGCGAAGGCGAAGCCGTCGGCGGCATCATCGTCATGCGCTTTGGCGAAAACGCCATGGCCACCATAGAGCGGGTCAAGGAAAAGCTTGAAACGCTCAAACGAGGGCTGCCCGAAGGCGTCGAGATCGTCGAGACCTACGACCGTTCCTCACTGATCAGCCGGGCTGTCGACACGCTCACCGAGAAGCTGATCCAGGAGTTCATCGTCGTCGCCCTGGTGTGCCTGATCTTCCTGTTTCACTTCCGATCTTCACTGGTCATCGTGCTGAGCCTGCCGCTGGGCATTCTCTCGGCATTCATCATCATGCAAATCCAGGGCATCAACGCCAACATCATGTCCCTGGGCGGCATCGCCATCGCCATCGGCGCCATGGTGGACGCCGCCATCGTGATGATCGAGAACTACCACAAGCACCTCGAGCGTGCCGAAGACGAGCTCGAGGGCGAGGCGCGCTGGAATGCGCTGGCCGACGCGGCCGTGGAGGTCGGCCCAGCACTGTTTTTCTCCCTGCTCATCATCGCACTGAGCTTCGTGCCGATCTTCGCCCTGGAAGCCCAGGAAGGCCGTATGTTCAAGCCGCTGGCCTTCACCAAGACCTATGCAATGGCCGCCGCCGCGGGCCTGGCCATTACGCTCGTGCCGGTACTGATGGGCTATTTGATTCGCGGACGCATTACGCCGGAACACAAGAACCCCATCAATCGCTTCCTGACCTGGGTCTACCGGCCGATCCTGGCAACGGCCCTGCGCTTTCCCATGTCGACGGTTGTGCTGACGCTGCTCATCCTCGCCAGCGCCTGGGTTCCCTATAGCCGTATCGGCAGTGAGTTCATGCCGGAGCTCAACGAAGGCGACCTGCTCTACATGCCCAGCGCCTACCCGGCCGCTTCGGCGGGCAAGATGGCGGAAATTCTGGGCCAGACAAACCGCCTGATCATGACGGTGCCGGAGGTCGAAACCGCCTATGCCAAGGCCGGCCGCGCCGACACGGCCACGGATCCGGCGCCCCTGACCATGATCGAGACCACCATCCGGCTCAAACCTAAATCAGAGTGGCGTGACGGCATGACCATGGACAAGCTCAAGGCCGAGCTCGACGATCTGGTCCAGGTACCCAGCCTGACCAATACCTGGATCATGCCGATCAAAAACCGCATCGACATGCTGGCAACCGGCATCAAGACCCCCGTCGGGATCAAGGTATCCGGCGCCGACCTGCAGGTGATCAACGAAATCGGCGAGGAGATCGAGCGCGTCATGCGCGACGTGCCGGGTACCGCTTCGGTCTACGCTGACCGCGTGACCGGCGGACGCTACGTCACCGTAGACGTGTTGCGCGAGGAAGCTGCCCGCTTCGGACTAAACATTCGCGACGTGCACGACATCGTGCGCTCAGCCGTCGGCGGCATGAGCGTCAGCGAGAGCGTGGAGGGACTGGCGCGCTACCCGATCAGCCTGCGCTATCCGCGTCACCTTCGAGATTCGCTCGAAGACATCAACAATCTCGCCATCATCACCCCGATGGGCGCCCAGATCCCGCTGTCCGCCGTCGCCGATATTGCCGTCGAGACGGGACCCGGTGTGATCCGGACGGAAAATGCCCGGCTCAACGGCTGGATCTATATCGACGTCAACGACAAGGACCTGGGCGGTTACGTGCAGCGGGCCAAGCGGGCAGTCGCCGAACAGGTCGAGCTTCCCCCCGGCTATTCGCTGGGCTGGTCAGGGCAGTACGAATTCATGCAGCGTGCCGCTGACAAGCTCAAGCTGGTGGTTCCGGCGGCAATCGGCATCATCGTCTTGTTGCTGTTCATGAACTTCCGCGATCCGATCTCGGTTCTGATCATACTGGGCACCCTGCCCCTGTCGCTGGTCGGCAGCTACTGGCTTCTTTATCTGCTGGGCTACAACCAGTCGGTCGCCGTCGGCGCCGGCATGATCGCACTCGCCGGCGTGGCCGTGGAGATCGGCGTACTCATGCTCGTCTACCTGGACCAGGCGCTTGCCCGCCACCGCAGCAAGGTCATAGAGGAAGGGCGCGTCATGTCTCGATCAGAGCTCATGCAGGCCGTGACCGACGGCGCCCTGCTCAGGGTACGGCCCATCATGATGACCGTATCGGTGATCATCGCCGGCCTGCTGCCGATCATGCTCGGCCATGGCACCGGCTCGGAAATCATGCGCCGCATCGCCGCACCGATGGTCGGCGGCATGGCCAGCGTGACGGTTCTGACGCTGCTGGTCGTGCCGGTCGTCTACTATCTATGGAAGTCGCTCACGCTGCGACGGAACTGAGCGTTCAGCGCCACTTCAGCTCGCCGGACTTAAAATCGAACCAACACATCAAAGAAAATGGACATGCTCTTGAACCGAATACTCCTGAACGGCCTTATGCTGGCCTCCGCCGTCCTGATTGGCGCATGCCAGGCTCAGGCTCCCGACGTTTCCGGCGAGTCCGAAGTGAAATCGGAAACGCCCAGGATGACCGTCTACCACGACCCCAACTGCGGCTGCTGCGGCAAGTGGGTCGAGCACATGCGCGACCATGGTTTCGAAGTGGAGACGGTAGCCACTAGCGACATGAACCGCGTCAAGCATGAACTCGGTGTGCCGCGCGAGTTGCCTTCGTGTCACACCGCACAGGTAGGTGATTACATCATCGAAGGCCACGTGCCGGCCAAAGACGTCCTCCGCCTGCTCGCCGAGGCACCCCACGCCCGGGGCCTGAGCGTACCCGGCATGCCGATTGGCTCACCCGGCATGGAAGTCGACGGTCGTCGCATGGCCTATGACGTGGTCCTGTTCGGCGAGGACGGCCAAAAACGGTATTCAACAGCTACGAGGCCATAGATTGATCGGATGTTGGCGGCGCGGCCATTGGCGGCCGTCTTAGAGGTTTCAAAACCCGATTCAGGCGCTCCCTGACTTCAGCGGCCACTTCATGCACAGCCGGGTTGTCGACTAGCTCAAGCACCGCCTGAGGGTCCATGAACTCCACGTGCACCGCCTCGTCTTCGTCCTGCCTGACCACGACATTGCAGGGCAGCAGCACACCGATCTGGGGTTCGGCCGTCAACGCCCGATGCGCCAGTGACGGATTGCAGGCGCCGAGAATACGGTACGGAGGCGTATCCTCGTCCAGCTTCTTTTTCAGGGTGGCCTGCACATCGATTTCGGTCAGAACGCCGAAACCCTGGGCCTGGAGTGCCTCGGTCACTGCCTCGACTGCTTTGTCGAAATCCATTTGGACCGTCTTACCAAAACTGAATTCTTCATTCATCTCGACCACCTCAAGTCTTCGATACGCCGGCCCCCGAATCTGGGGTAACCGGTCAAGCGCGGCCGGGTGAAGCGAACATCATCGGCAGCCGCCCCGACTCGCTGCGTGTTCGTGATACAACTCGTCTGGACCAATCCATCATACTACCTGGCATGCGCCCAATTTTTCGAACAGCGAATCGTCCGGCTCAGTGGGTTTTCCGCGGTTTCGCCGTGCTGGTTCTGGTCTACCTGGGAACCGCACTCTGGCACCAGGTCAAGCCTCTGCCACAAGGCGTGAATATGGCAGGGCCCTGGCGCCCGGCCGCCGCCGTGCGCTTCCACGCCGATTCGACCTGGCTGGATGCCGAGGGCCGGCAGCACAACGAGCGCCAGATCTTCGATGCAGCCTTCGCCATGATCGAGCGGGCCGAGACGCTGGTGGTGATCGATTTTTTTCTGGTCAACGGCTTTGCCGGCAAGGCCGGCGAAGGCTATCGCGCCCTCTCCAGCGAACTGGTCGATACCATGACGACCGAGCGGCGCGCGCATGACGCCCTGCAAGCAGTTCTAATCACCGATCCATTCAACGATCTCTATGACGGCGTGCAGCAGCCGCTGTTCGCCGAACTCGAGCAAGCCGGCGTTAACGTCGTCGAGACAGATCTCGCGCGACTGCGCGACCCCAACCCGCTCTGGTCAGCGGGCTGGCGCATCTGCTGCCAGTGGTTCGGTAACGGCCACCAGGACGGCTGGCTGCCCAATCCCGTGGGAGAAGGCAAGGTCACGCTCAGGACCTACCTGACCCTGCTCAACTTCAAGGCCAATCACCGCAAGACACTTGTTGTCGACGGTGAGCGCGGGCCAGAGGCCCTGGTGACCTCCGCCAATCCGCACGATGCCAGCAGCCGGCACGACAATATCGCCATCGCCTTCGACGGGCCCGCCGTGGCCGACCTGCTCGAGAGCGAGCGCGCCGTCATGCGGTTCTCGGCCAAGGGCGAGACGAACTGGCCGCCGCTGGCGTTCGACGACGCCGGCCCCACCCTTGCCGAAGTCCGTGTCCTCACGGAAGCCGCCATTCGCGACGCCGCGCTGGCGATGATCGACACGGCGGGAAAAGGCGATTCACTCGACCTGCTGATGTTCTATCTCTCGCACCGGGAGATCATCGAATCGCTCATCGACGCCCATCGTCGCGGTGCGGCCATCCGAATTCTGCTCGACCCCAACGAAGACGCCTTCGGACGCAAGAAGAACGGCGTGCCCAACCGGCCGGTCGCCTGGGAGCTCCACGAAGCCGGCATTTCCGTACGCTGGTGCAATACCCGCGGCGAGCAGTGCCATGGCAAGATGCTTGTCCTGCGACCCGCCGAGGGCGAGAACCTGGTGCTGGCCGGCTCGGCCAATTTCACACGGCGCAACCTCGATAACTACAACCTCGAAACCAACCTCCAGATTCGTGCTTCGGGGAACGCCAGTGTGATGCGGTCGGTGAACGCCTTCTTCGCGGAGCGCTGGTCCAACACGCCCGACCGTATCCACAGCCTGCCCTACGAGCGCTACGCCGACCGTTCCCACCTGCGATACTGGCAGTATCGTTTCATGGAAGCCACCGGGCTTTCGACTTTCTGAATTCCGGCATGACGCAAGACTCGGCAACCATCAGACAGCGCATCGGGCTCTTTGCCGGCCCGGTGGCCTTCATCGCCATCCTGCTCACTCCTTCGCCGGAGGGGCTGTCGATCGAGGCCTGGCGGGTGGCGGCGGTCGCCGCGCTGATGGTGGTGTGGTGGATCAGCGAGGCGCTGCCGATCGCCGCGACCGCCCTGCTGCCGATCGTGCTCTTCCCGGTGCTCGGCGTGACCGATATATCCGGGGCGACCACGCCCTTCGCCAATCCCCTGATCTACCTGTTCCTGGGCGGTTTCATCATCGCCCTGGGCATGGAACGTTCCGGCCTGCACCGGCGCATCGCCCTCAACATCATCCGGGCAGTGGGAACGCACCCACGGGCCATCGCCGCCGGTTTCATGCTCGCCGCCGCCTTCCTGAGTATGTGGGTTTCCAACACCGCGACGGCCATGATGATGCTGCCCATCGCCCTGTCCGTCGTGCGGCTGGTCGAGGGCGACGAGGGTTCGGAAAAGAACGACGCCTTCGCGCTGGTGCTGCTGCTCGCCCTGGCCTATGCCTGCAACATCGGCGGTCTGGGCACGTTGATCGGCACCCCGCCCAACGCCCTGCTGGCAGCCTACCTGCTCGACAACCACGACGTCGAAATCGGCTTTGCCCAGTGGTTGCTGATCGGCCTGCCATTGGTGATCGTCGCCCTGCCCCTGGTCTACCTGCTGCTCACCCGGGTGCTGTTTTCCGTCGATACCAAAGAACTGCCCGGTGGCCGGGAACTGATCCGGAAAGAATTGGCGAATGCCGGCCGCATGAGCCGGGCTGAAAAGCAGGTGGCCATGATATTCGTGCTGACCGCCGGCCTGTGGATCACCCGGCCGATGATCGAGTCGTGGCTGCCGGGCCTGTCGGATACGGGCATCGCCATTTTCGGCGCGCTGCTGCTTTTCGTCGTGCCACTGGAGTGGAAGAACTGGCGCTTCGTGCTGACCTGGCGCGACACCTCACGCCTGCCCTGGGAAGTGCTGATTCTCTTCGGCGGGGGACTAAGCCTGGCGGCCGGCATCAGCAACTCGGGCCTGGCAGAATGGATCGGCCAGGCCTTCGACCAGCTCGACGGACTGTCCGTGGTGGTCCTGATCGCACTGGCCGTCAGCGCAATCATCTTCTTGACCGAGGTCACCAGCAATACCGCCACGGCGGCCGCATTCCTGCCGATCCTCGGTTCGGTGGCAGTCGGAATGGGACTCGACCCCATCGTTCTCGCAGCACCCGCCGCGGTGGCCGCCAGCTGCGCCTTCATGCTGCCCGTGGCCACGCCGCCCAACGCCATCGTCTATGGCAGCGGCCGAATCGCAATTCCACAGATGGCGCGCGCCGGGCTCCTGATCAATTTCGCGATGATCATCTTGATTACTGCATTAATGTACGCCCTCCTGGGCCGGGCCTTCTCCGCCGACCTGATGCCGGGTTGAACCCGCGCCTGGAGTCACTGTCCGTTCTGTCCTGAAACCTGAACCAAGGAAACCGCATGAGAAAGCTGTACCAAAGCCTGATCGCCGCCGCCCTTATGGGCCTGTCCGGCACTCAGGCGCACGCCGACGATCACGCTATCGACTCGCCCGATGCCAAACTGGGCGAGTGGGGTATCGAGACCTCCAACATCAGCCAGTCCGTAAAACCGGGTAACGACTTCTTTACCTGGGTCAACGCCGGCTGGCTGGAATCGACCGAGATCCCACCCGGCTTCTCCCGCTGGGGCGCGTTCAACGAACTGCGTATCCTCTCCGAGGAGCGCGTCAACGACATCATCAGTGATCTGGGCGACAACGCCCCCCAACCCGGCAGCCCCTCGCAGCAGGTCGGCGACCTCTACGCCAGCTACATGAACACCGACCGCGTCGAGGAACTGGGTCTCGAACCCATCCGATCAACCCTCGACGAACTGCTGGCCATCGACTCCCACGAAGCCGCGGCCCGCTGGATGGGTCGTCAGGGCACGGGATCCATTGTGGCCGCCTTCGTAACCCTCGACCAGGGCAACCCCGAGCGCTACCTCACCTATCTCTACCAGAGTGGCCTGGGCCTGCCCGACCGGGACTATTACACGCGCGA
The DNA here is from genome assembly GCA_034520805.1 of Lysobacterales bacterium. Taxonomy (GTDB): domain Bacteria; phylum Pseudomonadota; class Gammaproteobacteria; order Xanthomonadales; family Wenzhouxiangellaceae; genus Wenzhouxiangella. The sequence goes on from JAXHNG010000005.1 coordinate 336,053, forward strand.
CGACGAGCCCTTCCCGGGTCACCGGCAGGCCTACCGCGACTACGTCGCCGCGACCTTCGAGCGCGCCGGCATCGAGAACGCCGACGAGCGTGCCGACGCCGTCTTGGCGCTGGAGATGAAACTGGCCGACAACCACTGGACCCGGGTCGAGGCCCGCGATCGCGAGGCCAACTACAACCTGATGACCCCGGCCGAACTGGCCGAGAATGCGCCCGGCTTTCCCTGGTCTGCCTTCCTGGCCGAACGCGAACTCGACGGCATCGAGGAAATGGTGGTCGCGACCAACACGGCCATCTACGCCAACAGCGAATTGTTCGCTGCAACGCCGGCCGAGGACTGGGCGTCCTGGCATGCCTTCCACTGGATCAACAACCATGCTCCCCTGCTGTCCGAGGATTACGCCCGGGCCCATTTCGAGTTCTACGACAAGCGCCTCAACGGCGTTGATGAGCAGCGCGAGCGCGAAAAGCGCGCCATCAATTTCGTCAGCTCCCGTCTGGGCGAGCTCGTCGGACAGGTTTACGTCCAGCGTCATTTCCCGCCCGACTATCGCAAGCAAATGCTGGAGCTGGTCGAGTACTTGCGCCGTGCCTTCGCCGAGCGTCTCGACACACTGGCCTGGATGGACGACGAAACCCGCGAGGAAGCGCATCGCAAGCTCGAGGCCTTCTTGCCCAAGATCGGCTACCCGGAAAAGTGGCGCGACTATTCCAACGTAACCATTGCCGCCAACGACCTGGTTGGCAACAGCCGTCGCCTGAGCGAATGGTCCTGGAACGACCAGCTGGCCAAGCTCGATGAACCGGTGCGTAAATGGGAATGGGGCATGACGCCGCAAACCGTTAACGCCTACTACTCCTCGACCCGAAACGAGATCGTCTTCCCGGCCGCTATCCTGCAGCCACCGTTCTTCGATCCCAACGCCGACCCGGCCGTCAACTTCGGCGCCATCGGCGGGGTCATCGGCCACGAAATGGGCCACGGTTTCGACGATCAGGGCTCGCGCTCGGACGCCGACGGCGTGCTGCGCAACTGGTGGACGGACGAATCGCGCGAGCAGTTCGAGCAGCGCACCGGAAAGCTGGTCGAGCAGTACAACGGCTTCGAACCAATCGAGGGCATGAACATCAACGGCGAGCTGACGCTGGGGGAAAACATCGGCGACCTCGGCGGCCTGTCGATCGCGCACCATGCCTACAGGATGTACCTTGACGATCACACCGGCGGCGAAGCGCCCGTACTCGACGGATTCACAGGCGACCAGCGCTTCTTCATGGCCTGGGCGCAGGTCTGGCGAAATCTCTGGGCAAGCGAAGAGTCGCTGCGAAACCGCCTGATCAACGATTCGCACAGCCCGGCCAAGTATCGCGTTAACGGCATCGTCCGCAATCTCGATACCTGGTACGAAGCTTTCGATATAAAGGAAGAGGCCGAACTCTACCTGGCACCGGAAGACCGCGTCCGCATCTGGTAAGGAACTTGCGCAAGGCGGCGGGCCCTGCTCGCCTCCTTCCTCGCTCGAGTTCAGACCTGGGTGAGCCGGTCGGCGGCCTCCTCGACAAGCCGCCACGCGTCTTCCACGTGGCGCTGTTCGACGCGCGTCTGCCCCGGCACGATGCGGAGAGCAAAGCGGCCGTCCAGACGGGTATGCGTGAGGTATAGCTCGCCACCGTCCTGGATCCCGGCAAGCAAATTCCGGTTGGCTGCCTCGATACCCGCCTCATCCTCGACGCCCGGCGGCAACCAGCGGAAGCACACGCAGTTAAGCGGTGCGGGCGCGAGGCGCTCGAAGTCGTCAAGGCCGTCGATGGTCGCGCCAAGCCACTGCCCATACTCGATATGGCGACGCAGCATCGCTTGCAGCCCATCGAGTCCGAAAGACCGCATGACGAACCACAGCTTGAGCGCTCGAAAGCGGCGCCCGAGCTGGATACCCCAATCGCGGTAGTTGCGTACACGATCATCGGCCCGGGTCTTGAGGTACTCGGGCTGAATCTCGAATGTCCGCACCAGGGCGTCGACATCGCGCACGTAGTAGGCCGTGCAGTCGAAATTCGTCGCCATCCATTTGTGCGGGTTAACGACAAAGGAATCGACGTGTTCGGCACAACCCAGCATCCAGCGACACTCCGGCAGCAGCAGCGCCGTGCCGGCGTAGGCCGCATCCACGTGCAGCCAGATGCCCTGCCCGGCACAGATCTCGCCCAGGGCATCGATCGGATCGATGGCCGTTGAACTGGTCGTCCCGAGCGCGGCGATTACGCACAATGGCGTCACGCCCTCGGCCCGGTCCGCCTCGATTCGCTCGGCCAGCGCATCCGGCCGCATGGCGAAGTCGGCATCGACCGGAATCTTCCTCACGGCGGCGGAGCCGAAGCCGGCGATCTTGACGTCCTTTTCGATCGACGAATGCGCCTCGGTGGAACAGTAAACGGCGAAGCGCCGCCCGCCCTGTCCGGCGAAGCCGTGCTCGTTGACGGCAAACCCCGTCGCGCGCTCGCGGGCGCTTAGCAAGGCGCACAGGGTGGCGGTTGAGGCAGTGTCCTGGATGACACCCTCGAAACTTTCCGGTAGGCCCAGCCAGTCGCGCAGCCAGTCCATGACGCGACCCTCCAGTTCGGCGGCCGCCGGCGACGTCTCCCAACTCATGCATTGGGCGCCCAGGGTGGCGGTCAGCATCTCCGCCAGCAGGGAGGCGTAGGAGCTGTTGGCCGGAAAATAGGCCATGAACATGGGATGTTGCCAGTGTGTCATGCCCGGCAGGACAAGCTCGCGGAAGTCCTCCAGGATGGCCTCCATGGGCTCACCCGACTGCGGCCCCCTGGCCGGCAAATGCCCGGCAATCTCTCCCGGCTGAACCCGTGCCCTGACGGGTCGATCCTCGACCGTCTCCAGATAATCCGCCATCCAGTCGACCAGCGCATGGGCATGGCGACGAAACTCGTTGCTGTCCATCGATTCTGAATCCGTGCCTGTCGGGGTTATACGCAGCCCGCTACGTCGAAGCCGACGCCCGGCGCCACCACGGCTTTCTCGCCAGGCGCGGCTCGCCGGTCTGCAGGTAGTGAACGATGTCGGGGTCAACCGCGACCGCCCAGATCAGCTCGGCCGAATGCGGGGTGCCGCAAAAGAGGATACGGTCACCCAGGGCCAGTGGCTCCTCGTCGTCTGGCAACAGGATGCCGCGGTCATCACGGACAATCATCAGCACCAGCGCGTCCATCTTCTCGTTGCGATCGCGCGGATCGAGGGTAATCATGCCGACGGTAAACGTCTGCCCGGCTTCGATCACTTCGGCCAGCGGCGGCGTACGCTTCTCACTGACTCGACTACTCCAGAACTGGACGCGTCCATCGCCGATACGCGTTTGAATGCGCTCCAGGCAGCGCCGGTTCCAGTCCTCGTCGTGCTCGAGCATCCGCTTGACGAAATCCGGCACCATCGGCGCTTCCAGCACCGGACGTATCGCCGAGGCCACGATGCCGCTGACCGAACAGGTCAGGTGCGACCCAGCCTCCTCGAACAGCTGCCGGTTGTGCAGATGATTCTCGCGGGCGATCACCAGCAGGTCGGGGTTGATCATCAGCGCGGTCATGATGGTCGAGAGGTTCTCGGCATCGCTGGCGTGAGCGGCCACCAGCCCGGTCGCATCAGCGACCCCGGCCTGCTCGAGCGTGTCGCCCTGCGAGCTCGGGCCGAAAACACTGCCGGCGGGCCAGTCATCCTCTTCTCCCTCTTCGACAATAACGCGCGTGGTCACCGCCTGCTCGCGAAGCAGTGTCGCCAACAGAAGTCCGAAATCGTCCTGGCCACAGATCAACCAGGTTCCATCCTGCCGGGAATCCTCGCCCCACTCGTGGCGCACACCGGTCTCCGACAAGCGCTCGTAGAGCTGATAGGTCATTGGGCGCGTGATCGCCAGCGAGACCCGTTGTGCGAACTCTTCACAAGGTCGCACGACGAAAGCGGTACCGAATGAGGCCAGATTACCCGCCGTTGCAACAGACTCGGCGCGCGCGGCGACCGAAACCTTCTGGTTGAGAAGGCGACCTGCAAGCGCGATCTTGAGATTCGTTTCATCGCTGTTGGTCAGGGCCAGAAGGCCCGCACACCAGCGGTTCTGAAGCCCGGCCTTGAGCAGGTTGTCAGGCACCGATGCGTCAAGCCTGAAACCGGGCACCTGAACTTGGTAGTCGTGCAACTGGAGATCCCGGATTGCCTCGGGAGAACGGTCGACCACCACCGCTCTCCTGCCGCTGCGGATCAGGTTCTCGACGAGCATGCCGCCGGCGCCGCCGTATCCGCACACCAGGAAGAACGGTGAACGGATGCTGCGGATCGTCTGTTTAAGGCGGCGGCGCCCCATTGCTTCGTGAAAGGCATCGTCGCGCACCAGCCCCACCAGGCTGCCGATTGCAAATAGCCAGGCAAAGACCGTCAGGTAGATACATACGATGGTCCACAGGCGCTGCGCATCGCTGAAGGCCGCGGGCAACTCGCCGAAGCCGATCGTGCTGCCCGTGTAGCTGACCACGTAGAAGGCGTGCAGGAAACTCATGGTCCACGGCTCGCCGCGCTCGTCGTAGCCGGGCACGATCGTGTAGCCAACGGTTGCGATCGCATAGGCACTGATGAGCACCACTAGCGGCAGGCGCATGCGCTCGAACAGCAGTGACAGGGGCGTGCTCACGACTCGGGGCGTCAGCGCCGAAAACGGCTGGTCTCGATCAGCACGACAACCATCGACACGATATTGGCCAGCAGTGCCCCGCCGGAGAGCGAAACCACCGACGCCATCACCGTCGGCGTAAGTCCCGTGTCGGTAATGTGAACCGCAACCCCCCAGAGCACGGCGGCGGCCAACAGCTGAAGATCCGCAACCAGGCTCGAAGCCAGCAGCACGGCACCGATGTGCGTGCGCTCACCAAGGCATTCTCGCTGGCTCATGTGCACGCGACCGATGCCTCCCGTGACCAGCTGCTCGCCGACGACGAGGGCCTGGCGTTGGCCGCAGAGGTCGTGCGCACTGGTGAGGAGGTGCTCCACCAGGACGTCACGGCCTGTGAGATCGCCGAGGGGCCATGGCACGCTGACGCCGGTGCCGTGGCGGTGATGGGCCTGCCGCTGCAGGTGGCCCACCGCACCGTGGGTGCGCTCGTCGTCGCACACACGATCGCGCAGCCGCGTGGATTCACCTCCCTGTGCCAGCAGGTCGGGGCCGCTGTCGCCCAGCAGGCGGCGCTGGCCGTCGAGCACGCGCGCCTGTTCGAGGTCGAGCGCGACAACGTCCAGCGCCTCGAGGAGCTGGACCGGATGAAGGCTGACTGGATGGCCGGGGTCACCCACGACCTCAAGGCCCCGCTGATGGTCTCGCCGGGTTCGTCGAATACCTGCGTCGCATGACGGGGAGGGTCAGCGAGGAGCAGCAGCGGGAGTACCTCAACGTCATGGCCCGGCAGGCCGACCAGCTCGTCAACCTCGTCGAGGACCTGCTGCTGTCGGCTCGTCTCGACGCGGACGAGGTCGCACGCCGCCGCGAGCTCGTCGCTGTCGCACCGACGGCCGTCGAGGCGCTGGACGCACTGGACCCGGCCGAGCGAGACGCCGTGGAGGTCGGCGGCGACGAGATCTCCACGCCGGTGCTGGGGGACCGTTCCCACCTCACGCGTGTCGTGCTCAACCTGCTGACCAACGCGCTGCGGCACGGGGGGCAGCACGTCAAGGTGATGCTCGGCCACGACGCCGGTCAGGTGCTGGTCGCGGTGGAGGGCTACGGGCCGGGTGTGCCCGCGACGACCGTGAACGGATCTTCGATCGCTTCGTGCACGGTGACCACGAGGCCTCCTCCGGCCTGGGGCTGTACGTCGCCCGCGGGATCGTCGAGGCGCACGGTGGCTCGATCCGGGTGGTCGACCGCAGCGGTGAGGCCCAGGGGGCGCGCTTCGAGGTCCGCCTGCCCCGGGGACGTCCCCAGCGCGAGCGTGACGTCGGTGCCGGCGAGGCCGGTGAGGTCGGCGAGGTAGGCGACGGCGCGGACGTCGGCACCCCGGAGGTCGAGCGCCGCCGCGGACGCCCCGTGGCCGAGTGACGGCTCGACCGGCCCGGAGGCACGCTGCAGCCCGGCGGTAGCGTGCGCGTGCGAACAGGGGGCGATGCGTGGACGAGGTTGATCCGACCGACGCCGAGGGGCCTGCGGGGGACCGGGCCACGGCACGGGCGCGGGCTGCTGCTGCGCTGCGCCGGTTCGGCCACGCCCTGCACGTGCGCGACGCGGACGTCGAGCTGCTCGAACGCGTCGCAGACGCGGCCGACGCCGTCACCGAGCAGCTGGAGGACGTGCCGCTGCGCACCCGCGACCTCGAGTCGCTGCGGGCACAGATGTGGCAGGACCCCGTGCCTGACGGTGCCGTCGTCGGCCACTTCGAGGACTGCTTCGTCTCGGGTGCGTGGAACCCGTTGGGCATCGGCATCGAGGTCCGCCGCGAGGGCGAGGAGGCCGTGGCCAGCGTCACGCTGGGGCCGGCCTACGAGGGCGCGCCGGAGCGCAGCCACGGGGGGATCGTCGCGGCGATCTTCGACGACGTGCTCGGCTACCTGCTGCGGTTCCTGCAGCAGCCGGCCTACACCGGTGAGCTCACCGTGCGCTTCCTCGCGCCCACCCCGATCCGCACGCCGTTGGAGTTCCGGGCACGGGTCGAACGCGTGGAGGGTCGCAAGATCGACACCATCGCCGAGGCCTACGCGTTGGGTGGCGACGGCGAGCGGACCCACGTCGCGACGGGCACGGCTCGGTTCATCGCGATCGAGTCCTACACGCCCTGACGTGGAGCGACTACTGCGCGATACCCACGCCCTGGCCCGCCGGTGGTGGGACCCGGGCCTGCGGCTGTTGACCCATCCCGGCGGGCTGCTCGACGGCACGCGGGTCGCGGCTGGCGAGCAGGGCTTGCTGGCACCGACGGTGTGGTGGGCCCACGGCCTGCTGCGCCGCGGTCAGGCAGGCGACCGCCAGCTGGCCGCAACGGCGGTGCGGGGCGTGCTCGCGCGCTGGGGCGACGAGCGCGACGACGTCCAGGACGCCGACGACCGAATCGCCATCGGTACGGCGCTGGCACTGGTGCTGCGCGACCACGACCTGCCGGCCGGGCTCGCGGCGGACCTCCGAGCAGCGGTCGAGCCTGCTGTTCGGACCATGCGGTCCGATGGGTCCAACCAGGAGGTGGACGCCACCTCGACGACCGTGGCCGTCCACCAGGCGTGGCTGGAGATGGAGGTCGGGCGCTGGTCGGGTGACGAGGACCTGCTGGCGTCCGGCGCGGAGCTCGCCCGGTCCGTCGCAGCGGACTCCGGAACGCGGGGCCACGTCGCCGAGCACGTGGGGCCGACCTGCACGGGGCTCACACTGCTGGGCTTGTCGCTGTGGGCCGAGCGACCACCGGTCGACGACCTCGCACCGCTCGGCCGTGCCCTGCGCGACGAGGTGTGGCACGACCTGCTGGCGGTCTGGCACCCCGGCCTGGGGACGCTCGTGCCGCCGTTCTCCCGTGCGCACGCCATGGACCTGCGTGCCCACCTCGGGGCCACGGCGCTGTGGCTGGCGTGGCTGGTCGACGGTGTGCACCCGCTGCCGCCGTTGTACGAGGGCGACCTCGACCACGGCCACGACCTGCCGCTGGCGTTCCTCGTGGACGCACTCGCCGACGCCAGCGACGACGTCCGGCAGTTGGCGCCACTGGTGCGAGCACAGCCGGCTCGGCAGGGGGAGTGGTTCGATCGCGTGGGCAGACGGGTCTGGACCGGCTGGACCGGTGGCAGCCTGGCCGTCGGTGCCGAGTGGTCCCCGATCGACCGGGACGGTTGTTGGCAGATGGTCCCGGCCGCAGCGGTGTGGCGTGTCAGCGAGGATGTCGACGGCGGCCGCAACGCGTGGCTGCGCCTGCAGCAGCGGTCCGGCGCTGTCGACGCGCGCGTCGAGGACGCCGCAGGCACGGTCCGCCTCGTCCACGGCACGGAGGTGGCGCCGGTCGAGCTGTGGGTCGGGGGCGGCCAGCCCGACCAGGCCACGGCCGCGCGGCTCGTCCACGGCGGTCGCACCTGGCGGCTGGAGGGCGTGGCCGAGCTGGCGGCGGTCGACTGCGACGTCCCGCACGTCACCGCCGCGTGGGAGCTGGTGCCACGCGCCGACGGTGTCGTGCTGAGCACGGAGGTATGAGGATGGGGTTCACCCGCGAGGAGCTCGAGGCGCATCGGGGCGAGGAGGTCGACGATCTGCTCGGCGAGGACCCGCAGCTGCTGCTGGTGGGGATCAACCCCGGGCTGTGGACGGCGGCCACGAACACGCACTTCGCGCATCCGGGCAACCGCTTCTACCCGGCGCTGCACCTCGCCGGGATCACGGGCGAGCCGATCGATCCCAGCGGAGCGACAGATCGGGACCGTGCGCACCTGAAGGAGCTCGGCATCGCGATCACCAACCTGGTGCCCCGCGCCACCGCGAGGGCGAGCGAGCTGACACGCGAGGAACTGCGCGAGGGCGGCGAGGTCGTGGCGCGCAAGGTCGAGGCGTGGGCACCACACGTCGTCGCGTTCGTGGGCATCACCGCGTACCGCGATGCCTACCGCCGCCGGAAGGCCCGGACGGGACGGCAGCCGGAGGAGGACTGGATCGCGGGCACCGAGACCTGGGTCGTGCCCAACCCCAGCGGTCTCAACGCGCACGAGACCATCGAATCACTGGCGCGCCACTACCGCGGGATGGCCCTGGCGGCTGGGCTGGACCTGGGCAGCCCCCGGTGGTGAGGTGACGAGCAGGGCCCGACCACGTCAGACGCCTGCGGGTCGTGGTCCGATCAGCTCGCGCAGCTGTTCCAGGGCGCGCTTCTCCAGGCGTGAGACGTGGGCCTGGGAGACGTCGAGCTCCTCGCCGACCTCGCGCTGGGAGGCGCCGTCCCAGAACCTGCGGTACAGCAGCAGCTGGTCACGCTCCTCGAGCGCCTCCAGGGCCGCAGCGAGGTCTGGGTCGGGCACGTCCAGCATCTCGGCGTCGCCGATGCGGGAGGTCAGCTGGTTGATGCGGCTGCGCTGGGCGGACCGCACGGCCATGGCCTCCAGCACCTCGCTGACCGGGCAGTCCAGGTGTTCGGCGATCTCCTCGACCTCGGGCTCGCGGTGCAGGTCGGCCTCCAGCTGCGCCGCGGCGCGGCGCACCTGCATGAACCGCTCGTGCAGCGGCCGCGGCACGTGCACCGAGTAGCGGTCGTCACGGAACCAGCGCATCATCTCACCGCGGACCTTGGCCCGGGCGTAGGCGGCGAACGGTGCGCCGTGGTCCAGGTCATAGTCGGCGATGGCCTTCTGCAGGCCGTGCTGGGCGACCGAGACCACGTCCTCGTGGTCGGGGCCGCGGCCGCGGTGCAGCTTGGCGGACTGGCCGATGACCAGCGGCTGGTAGCGCTCGGTGAGCACCGCACGTGCCCGGTCGGCCTCTTGCGCGTCCTGGGACCGGATGGTCTGGACCAGCTCGCGGTCCTCCAGTCCGTCCAGATCGCGCCGCAGCAGGGTCGTGCTGCTCGAGTCGGTATGTCGAAAGTGCTCATTCATGAGTAGGCCCCCTGGAAACAGCCTTGTCGGGTTCGTGCTCTTGTCAGTGGTGTCTCGACGACGAGCTCTCCGCCGTCACCATGGCAATCGCAGGATCTCCACTTCGTGTAACGCGAGCAGACCGGGCGTGCGCCAAGCGAACTCGCAAGTGCTCGCCGCAGTCGCACCCCTGACCGGGGGAACGGGTCACGAGCCGTCGGAGCCACCGCCGAACATCGGCAGGCCGCCGGCCAGCGGGTCCTCTGGCGTGCCGCGCACCCCGGACAGGCCGTCGGGTGGGGTCTCCACGGCCGGCAGCTGGTCGACCGCGTGCTGCAGGGGGTGGAGGTAGGGCATGGCCTCGGCGGCCAGCTCCTCGGCGGGGAGGAACTCGTCCAGCGTGCCGTCACCCAGCTTGACGGCAGCGGTCAGGTGCGGCGCGTGCTTGCGTGCGCCGTACACCACGACCACGACGTCGCCGCCGTCGTCCAGTTCGGCCTCCGCGACGAAGCCCCAACAGGGCACCTGGCCCTCCACGATCTCGTCGGCGGCGAGGTTGGCGAGCAGCTCGTGGCGCGCCTCGTCGTCCTCGGGGAACTGCGGCAGGGCGAGCAGCCGGGTCTTCTCCGAGCCCGGCAGCACGACCGTGGGGCGGGCCACGCCCTCACGGTCGACGATGTCGATCGCCGCCTCCTGGCAGACGAACCGCAACTCCTCGAACTGCACCGGGGCTCCTCGTCGTGGAGTTCGAGGATGTCGTCCGCGCGGTCCCGTCGCCAACCCGGCAGCGGGAATCCGGGGCTTCGGAGCTTCGAAGTGGTGGGGACGGGCGGCGTTGTCCGCCCCGTCGCCTCAGACGGAGGTGGTGGCGCCCACGCTGGCCGAGGACACCGTCCGGGCGTACTTGGCGAGCACGCCGCGGGTGTAGCGGGGCTCGTTGGGCGTGAACGCGGCGCGGCGACGGTCGAGCTCGTCGTCGTCGACGACCAGGTCCAGCCGTCGGTTCGGCACGTCGATGCGGATCGTGTCGCCATCCTGGACCAGCCCGATCGGCCCGCCGTCGGCGGCCTCCGGTGCGACGTGGCCGATGGAGAAGCCGTGGGTGGCCCCGGAGAACCGGCCGTCGGTCAGCAGCGCGACGGTGTCGCCGAGACCGGCGCCCTTCACGGCCGCCGTGGTGGCCAGCATCTCGCGCATGCCCGGGCCGCCCTTGGGGCCCTCCCAGCGGATGACGATGACGTCGCCGTCGGTGATCTGGCCGGTCAGCACGGCCTGCAGCGCGTCCTGCTCGCCGTCGAAGACGCGTGCGGTGCCCTCGAAGTCCATGCGGTCGCCGGGGATGCCGGCGATCTTGACCACGCAGCCGTCCGGCGCGAGTGACCCGCGCAGGATCGCGAGCCCCCCGACCTCGTGGATCGGGTCGTCGAACGCGTGGACCACGGTGCCGTCGGGGTCGGGGATGTCCATCGCGGCGAGGTTCTCCGCGATCGTCCGCCCGGTCACGGTCATCGCAGTCGCCGTGCAGCTTGCCGGCGTCCAGCAGCGCCTTCATGACCACGGGCACGCCACCGACGCGGTCCAGGTCCAGCATGTTGAACCGGCCGCCGGGTGTCATGTCGGCCAGGTGGGGCGTGCGGCGTGCCACCTCCTCGAAGGCGTCCAGGTCGAAGTCCACTTCGGCCTCGCGGGCGATCGCGAGCAGGTGCAGCACGGCGTTGGTCGAGCCGCCGAGTGCCATGACCACGGCGGTGGCGTTCTCCAGCGCTTCGCGGGTCACGATGTCGCGTGCCGTGATGCCCTGCTGCAGCAGCCGCACGACCGCCTCGCCCGAGGCCCGGGCGATGTGCTCGCGGGAGGCGTCCACGGCGGCCGGCGAGGCCGAGCCGGGCAACGACAGGCCCATCGCCTCGATCGCCGAGGACATCGTGTTGGCGGTGAACATCCCGCCGCAGGAGCCCTCCGAGGGGCAGGCGGCCTTCTCGATCGCGGTCAGCTCGTCGTCGTCGATGAGGTCGCGGCCACGGGCGCCGACCGCCTCGAACACCGACTGGATCGTGATGTCCTTGCCGCCGTGGTGGCCGGGCAGGATCGAGCCGCCGTAGACGAAGACGGTCGGCACGTCGAGGCGCACCGCGGCCATGACCATGCCCGGCAGCGACTTGTCGCAGCCGGCGAAGGTGACCATGCCGTCCAGTCGCTCGGCGTGCATCACCGTCTCGACCGAGTCGGCGATGACCTCGCGGGAGACCAGCGACGCGCGCATGCCCTCGTGGCCCATCGCGATGCCGTCGGAGACCGCGATGGTGGTGAACTCCAGCGGGTAGCCGCCGGCCTCGTGCACGCCGTGCTTGGCCTGCTTGGCCAGCCGGTCCAGGGGCAGGTTGCAGGGCGTGACCTCGTTCCACGACGACGCCACCCCCACCTGGGGCTTGCCGAAGTCCTCGTCGGCCATCCCCACGGCGCGCAGCATCGCACGGGCTGGCGCCTTCTCGTAGCCGTCGGTGACGTCTCGGCTGCGGTGCTTCGGGTCGGAGATGGGCACGGGGGTTCCTCTCGCTGGCCGGCACCTGCAGGTGAGCACAGTGCGCGCGTGTGTGCCAACCGAGGTGGGCCGGGTGGCTGGCGTAGCGTCGGGTGCACGCCCGAGGGGAGCTGCGATGGATGACGACAGGCGCGACGACACCCACACGGCGGATCTGCACGGCCACGCCGTGCAGGTCCGCGGGTTCGACGAGGCAGCCCTGGTGGAGGGGATGGCCCGCACGACCGTGCCCTTCAACGAGCTGGTGGGGCTGCGCTTCACACTGGTCAGCCCCGACCGGGTCGAGGCCACCCTGCAGGTGCGTCCCGAGCACCACCAGCCCTCCGGCGTCGTCCACGGTGGCGTGTACGCCACGTTGGTGGAGGCCGTGGGGTCGACCGGGTCGGTGGCCCACGTCGCTGCCGAGGGCAAGCTTGCGATGGGGGTGCACAACGCCACGTCGTTCCTGCGTCCGACCACCGAGGGGGTCCTGACGGCCGTGGCCACCCCGATCCACCTCGGTCGCACCCAGCACCTGTGGGACGTCCGCGTCACCCGCGCCGACGGCAGCCTCACCGCCAAGGGCGAGCTGCGCGTGGCGGTCGTCGAGCCACGCACGCCGTAGGGTCGCAGCCAGTCCGACCAGTCCGACCCGTCCCTCCCAGGAAGGCATCCCGTGCAGCAGTCGCGTCCCCGTGTGCAGGGCTACGACCTCGAGGAGTTGAAGTGGGAGGACATCCCGGGCGCCCCGTGGGTCGACGACGCCCTGGGGCTCGCGTTCGACCTGATCAGCCCGGATCGCGTCGAGGCCCACGTCGAGGTGGGCCCGCAGCACCACCAGCCCTACGGGATCGTCCACGGCGGCGTGTACTGCTCGATGGTCGAGACGCTCGCGTCGGTGGCCGGTGCGATGCGGGTCCTGGCCCAGGAGAAGATCGTGGTGGGCGTCAGCAACACCACCGACTTCCTGCGTGCCACTCGTGAGGGGCGCCTGGCGGGCAGCGCAACGCCCGTCCACGTCGGGCGCCTCCAGCACCTGTGGCAGGTGGAGGTGGCCCGCAGCGACGGCAAGCTCGCAGCGCGTGGCCAGGTCCGTCTGCAGGTACTCGACGCCGACCGGCTCTGACTACGGTCGACGGCGAGGCAGGCAGCGGGACAGACAGCGGGGAGCGCGACATGACGACCGTCGGTGTGGACATCGGGGGCACCTACATCCAGGTGGTGGTGCTCTCCGGCGACGACGAACGGCTCGGATCGGCCCGGATGCGCACGCCCCTGGACGGTGACCGGACCAACGTCCTGGAGGTCATGGACGCCGCGGTCAACGACGCGGTCGGTGACGCTGGACTCGAGCTCGGTGCGATCGACGCGGTCGGTGTGGGAACCCCGGGCGTCGTGATGGACGGCACGGTCGGCGGGGCCTCCAACGTCCCCGGCTGGGAGGAGCGCTTCTCGTTGCGGACCGGCCTCGAGCAGCGGCTGGATCGCCCCGTCCGGGTCGTCAACGACGTCACGGCTGCTGCGCGCGGGGAACACCGCCTCGGCGCGGGTCGGGGTGCCCAGGACCTGCTGGTCGTCTCGGTCGGTGCCGGCGTCGGGGCGGGCCTGATCCTGGGCGGTGAGCCCTACGAGGGCGCCTTCGGTGGTGCCGGCGAGTTCGGCCACACCGTCGTCCACGTCGGCGGCGCGGTCTGCCCCTGTGGCCGCCGCGGCTGTGTCGAGGCGTACGCAGGACGCCGGGCCATGGAGAACGCGGTCGAACGTGCCATCGCCGCCGGCACGGAGACGATCGTCCCGACCATCATCGAGCAGAAGGGCCGTCGGCGGATGACCTCCGGTGTCGTCCGGGATGCCCTGGCCAAGGGGGACCCGCTGGTCGCCGACCTCGTCGACGGGGCCGTCGATGCCCTCGGCGCGGGCATCGCCAGTGCGGTCAACCTCCTCGACGTCGAGCGGGTCGTCGTCGGTGGTGGGCTGGCCGACAAGCTCGGGTCGTCGTTCCTGCATCGGGTCGAGTCGGCCATGCGCCCGAGCCTCTTCCTCGTGCCCGCCAAGGTCGAGGTGCGCGGGGCCGAACTGGCCGACGAGGGCGGTGCGCTGGGAGCCGCCCTCGTTGCGAGGGACTGAGCTGCGCGGGATGCAGCGGCCGCTCCCGCCGGTGTCGCCGGGCTCGCGCCACGGTCCCCGCGCCGAAGAGGCGACAGTCCGACAGCTGCTGCACGACCAGGTGCCCCACCTCGCCGACCGCCCGCTGGTCCGGGGTCCCACCGGCTGGGACAACAGCCACTGGCTGCTCGACGGTGACCTCGCCGTCCGGCTGCCACGACGGCGGAGCGCCGTGGGGCTGGTGGTCAACGAGGTGACGTGGTTGCCGGTGATCGCCGCCCACCTGCCGCTGGAGGTTCCCGTGGCCGTCCACGCCGGTGTGCCCGGCGGCGACTGGCCGTGGCCATGGAGTGTCGTGCCGTGGTTGGACGGCGAGCGCAGCGACCTCGCCCGCCCGCCAGCGGACGTCGGGGCGCACGCTGCCGCACTGGGCGGCTTCCTCGCCGCGCTGCACGTGCCGGCACCCGACGAGGCACCCCACAACCCGTACCGCAGCATCCCCCTGGCCGAGCGCGCGGCCCGCACCACCGCTGCCCTGGAGGTCCTGGCAGGGCGCGCCGCCGGCACCGACCTGGTCGGCGCCGACGACGTCGAGGTGCTGCGAGTCGCATGGCAACAGGGCCTTGAGGCACCGGCCCACGACGGTCCCCGGACGTGGATCCACGGCGACCTCCACCCGGGCAACCAGCTGGTGGCAGGTGGACGGCTGGTCGCAGTCGTGGACTGGGGTGACGTGGCTGGTGGTGATCCCGCCGCCGACCTCGCAACCGCTTGGTGGACCCTGCCGGTCGCCGCCCACGCGACGTTCCGGACGGCGTACGGCGGGATCGACGACGCGGCCTGGCGGCGCGGCATGGCATGGGCGGCGGCCATCGCGGCGTACCTGCTCAAGGAGGGCCCGGGGGCAGGAGACGCATCGCTCGTCGCTCTGGGTAGACGCACCGTGGCGCGGCTGCGCACGGTCCTGTGACCGTGGGAGGGTTGGCGGTCGGCCGCCGCCGTGGGACACACTGCAGGCATCGCCCAGCCACCCCATCGCGCTCCCGGAAGGCCGCTCGTGTCCAACACCTCCCACCTCGACTCCGCCCGCACGATCACCGAGGCGCTGCGCAGCGCCGTGGACGCCGCCGCCGAGCACTTCGCGCAGGTGTGCGACAAGGACGGGCGGATCAGCGTCTCGGTGATGGACGAGCACCAGTCGGTGCTCTACGACCTGGCGTCGATCGCGTCCTCGGTGCGGGCCGCTGAGTCGATGCTGGCGTGGGGTGAGCACGGCGAGCTGGAGGAGAAGCTGGCGTTGGCGTGGGCCGCCGACGTGCACGCCGACCTCACCGCCCGCACCGTGGGCCGCTGGGCGGACTGGGGCTTCGACGACGCGATGCAGGAAACCCTGTTCGCCGACGAGGTCGGTGCGGCGGTCAGCGCCGGCCGCGACACCGGCTTCCTCAGCGCACTCGGTGACCAGGTCATCGCCAACCCCTCGCTGCCGATGCACCTGCCGGAGGACCTGGAGATGGTCCGCCAGACCTTCCGCCAGTTCGCCGAGGACAAGGTCATGCCGGTCGCCGAGGAGGTGCACCGCCAGGACGCCGACATCCCCGACGACATCATCACCGGCCTGTCGGAGATGGGCTGCTTCGCACTCTCGATCGGCGAGGAACACGGCGGCTTCGCCGCTGGCGGTGACGACGACCTGCTCAACATGGTGCTGGTCACCGAGGAGCTCTCGCGCGGCTCGTTGGGGGTCGCCGGATCGCTGATCACGCGCCCGGAGATCATCGGCACCGCGATCGAGAACGGCGGCACCGACGAGCAGAAGTCACGCTGGCTGCCCCAGATCGCGAGCGGCGAGAAGATGTGTGGCGTCATGGTCACCGAGCCTGACTACGGCTCGGATGTCGCCGGCGTGAAGACCACCGCCACCCGTGACGGCGACGAGTGGGTCCTCAACGGCGTCAAGACCTGGTGCACCTTCGCCGGCAAGGCCGAGTACCTGCTGATCCTGGCGCGCACCGACCCCGACCGCTCACTCGGCCACAAGGGGCTGAGCCTGTTCGTGGTCGAGAAGGAGTCCTTCCCGGGACACGCCTGGACCGCCGAGCAGGACGGCGGCGGGAAGATGGACGCCAAGGCCATCCCGACGCTCGGCTACCGCGGCATGCACTCCTTCGAGGTCGCCATCGAGGACTGGCGTGTCCCGCACGCCGATCTGATCGGCACCGACGACGGCGAGGGCCAGGGCTTCTACCTCCAGATGCAGGCCTTCGCCAACGCCCGTCTGCAGACCGCCGCGCGTGCGCTCGGGGTGATGCAGTCCGCCATGGAGGAGGCAGCAACCTACGTCTCCCAGCGGGAGATCTTCGGCGAGGCGCTCGGTGAGTACGAGCTGTCGAAGGTCAAGGTTGCCCGGATGGCGGCGATCATCGCGGCCAACCGCAGCTTCGCCCACGAGGTCGCGCGGCTCATCGCGCAGGGCGACGGACAGCTGGAGGCCTCCGAGGTCAAGCAGCTGGCGTGCCGCACCGCCGAGTGGGTCACCCGTGAGGCGCAGCAGCTGCACGGCGGCTACGGCTACGCCGAGGAGTACACCGTCAGTCGGCTGTTCGTCGATGCGCGCGTGCTGAGCATCTTCGAGGGCGCCGACGAGGTGCTGGCCCTGCGGGTCATCGCCCGCACGATCCTGCGTGGGGCGCTGGCCGCCTGACGGAGCGGCCGACCCACTGATCGCCGTACCGTCGTCCCCAGCAGCGGCTGGGGACGACGTGACAGCGCAGTGTCCGGACTGTGGGGCCCCCACCTCGGGGGCGCCGTGGTGCGGTGCCTGCGGTGCGCGCCTCGACTCGGCCAGGGCCGTCGCGGTCGCAGGCGACCAGGGGCAGTCGATCCGGACCCGGGTGCTGGTGGCGCTGGCGGCCGTGGCTGTCGTGCTCGTGGTCGGGGTCGTGACCGCACCTGATCGCGACGCCGACCAGCCGGCCCCCGTGGCCAGCGAGCTCGTGCAGGACGTCGTCGTGCCACCGGTCACCCTGCCGGCGCCGCCGCGGATCCACCCGCAGTTCTCGGCCGAGGGCGAGGTCGTCTGGGAGCGCACCGACCTGCCGCAGCAGGCGTCCGACGAGCGGGGGCTGGCCGCCGCGGGCGACGTCGTCGTCCTGCTGGCCGCTGGCGAGCCGGTCCTGGCCGTGGACGTCGCCTCGGGGCAGGATGCCGACGCGCCCCCCGCTGTCGACGCGACCGCCACGACCGAGCCCGACGAACCAACCTTTCCCACGGGCGGGCGGACGATGACTGTGGAGGTCGTGGAGGAGCGCCTGCGAGGCACCGTGGACGACGCCGAGGCATGGAGGTTCCTGCTACCGGCACCGCTGGCTGCTCCGCTGGTCCGGTCGGGGCCGACGCTCGTTGTCGCCCTCACCGACGGCACCGTCGCGGCGATCGACCCGGTCCGCGGCGAGGCTCGTTGGCAGCGTGACCTGGAGGTCGTGCCCACCGCCGTGGCCGGCGACGGCACGCTGCTGCTGGTGGGCACGGCCGACGGGCGCGTGCTGCGGCTGGATCCCGAGGGTCGGGTCGTGACCACCTCGCAGGTGGGTGGGGGTGCGGTCGTGGCCCTGGTGGCGGATCGTCCCGCTGTGGTGCTGCTCGCGGACCGACTGGTCGGGCTGGATCTGACCCGCTGAGCCGGCCACGCGTGCCTGTCTGGCTGAAGGGCCCGATCGGTCAGGACCTCTGCTGCTGAACGTGCCGGGTCACACCGCTACGGTCGTCAACCACTGCAGATCGGGAGAACTCCCAGAGCATGTCGACAACTGAGACCCCTCGCGAGACCGTCCGTCTCGACGCCGCCACCATCCGCTTCGCTGGGGACTCCGGTGACGGGATGCAGCTGACCGGCACGCGGTTCACCAACGAGTCCGCGGTCGCTGGCAACGACCTGGCCACGCTGCCGGACTACCCGGCCGAGATCCGCGCGCCCGCCGGGACCCTGGCGGGGGTGAGCTCGTTCCAGCTGCAGTTCGCCGCCGAGGACATCCACACGCCGGGCGACGAGCCCGACGTCCTGGTCGCGATGAACCCTGCGGCGCTCAAGAAGCACCTGCCGTCGCTGCGGGCGACCGGCACGTTGATCATCGACGAGGACGCGTTCACCAGCCGCAACCTCAACAAGGCCGGGTTCGACGAGAACCCGCTGGAGGACGGCAGCCTCGAGGACTACGACCTCCACGCCGTCCAGCTGACGTCGCTGACGCTCAAGGCGTTGGAGGAGTTCACCGAGGACGGTCGGCTCAACCGCAAGGAGGCCGAGCGCGCCAAGAACATGTTCGCGCTCGGTCTGGTGAGCTGGATGTTCAGCCGCTCGCTGGACACCACCGAGAAGTGGCTGCAGGAGAAGTTCGCCAAGCGACCCGAGTTGGTCGAGGCCAACATCAAGGCCCTGCGCACCGGCCGGAACTTCGGTGACACCACCGAGAGCTTCAAGTACGTCTACGAGGTGCCCCCGGCCGAGCTCGAGGCTGGCACGTACCGCAACGTCTCGGGCAACCAGGCAGTCGCGTGGGGCCTTGTGGCGGCCGCCAATCGGGCCGGCATGGACCTCTTCTACGGCTCGTACCCGATCACGCCGGCGTCCGACATCCTCCACGAGCTGAGCCGGTTGAAGCGCTTCGGCGTGCGGACCTTCCAGGCCGAGGACGAGATCGCAGCCATGAGCTCGACGGTCGGGGCCGCGTTCGGCGGGGCGCTGGCGGTCACCGCGAGCTCCGGGCCGGGCATCGCGCTGAAGGGCGAGGCGATCGGGCTGGCCCTGATGACCGAGCTGCCGGTGGTGATCGTCGACGTCCAGCGCGGTGGTCCCTCGACCGGGCTGCCGACCAAGACCGAGCAGTCGGACCTCAACATCGCCATGTACGGGCGCAACGGCGAGTCACCCATCCCGGTGCTGGCTGCGACCTCGCCGTCGGACGCGTTCTTCTCGGCCTACGAGGCCGCGCGCATCGCCGTGGAGAACCGCACCCCGGTGCTGCTGCTGATGGACGGCTACCTCGCCAACAGCTCCGAACCGTGGAACATGCCCGACCCCGACACCCTCAACCCGTTCGACCCGCAGTACGCCGCGGAGCCCAACACGCCGGAGGGCTTCCTGCCCTACCTGCGCGACGGCGAGACGCTCGCGCGGCCATGGGCCGTGCCCGGCACGTCCGGCCTGGAGCACCGCCTCGGTGGTCTGGAGAAGGACGGGCTCGGCAGCGGCAACATCAGCTACGACCCGTCCAACCACCATGAGATGACCGTCGTCCGTCAGGAGAAGGTCGACCGCATCGCCGACCGGCTCGACCCGATCGAGGTCGACGATCCCGACGGGGACGCCGAGCTGTTGCTGGTGGGTTGGGGAAGCACTGACGGTCCCCTCCGCTCGGCCGTCCACCGACTGCGCGAGGACGGCCACAAGGTCGCCCACATGCAGCTGCGGCACCTGTCGCCCCTGCGGCGTGGCGTCGACGAGGCCATCAAGGGCTACCCGAAGGTGTTGTGCGCCGAGAACAACCTGGGTCAGCTCACACGTCTGCTGCGTGCCCGCACGCTGGTGGACATCCAGGGCCACCACCGCGTGACCGGGCTGCCCTTCACGGCCGCCGAGCTCGTCGAGGTGGCCACCGACCTGCTCACCGAGGAGTCCTCATGAGCGCCACCGAAACCGAGCTCCCACAGCTGTCCCGCAAGGACTTCGCGTCCGACCAGGAGGTGCGCTGGTGCCCCGGCTGCGGGGACTACGCGATCCTGGCGGCGATGCAGTCCTTCCTCGCCGACCAGGGCGCCCGCCCCGAGTCGACGGTGTTCATCTCGGGCATCGGCTGCTCCAGCCGCTTCCCGTACTACATGAACACCTACGGGATGCACACCATCCACGGACGTGCGCCGGCCATCGCCACCGGTCTGGCCGTGGCCCGACCCGACCTCGACATCTTCGTGATCACCGGTGACGGCGACGCGCTGTCGATCGGCGGCAACCACCTGATCCACGCCATGCGGCGCAACGTCAACCTCACGATCCTGCTGTTCAACAACGAGATCTACGGGCTGACCAAGGGCCAGTACTCGCCGACCTCGCCGGTCGGGACCGTGGCCAAGTCCACGCCGTACGGCTCGATCGACGAGCCGCTCAACCCCTCGACGCTCGCGCTGGGTGCCGAGGCCAGCTTCGTGGCCCGCACCATCGACCGCGACCGCAACCACCTCACCGAGACGCTGGCCGCTGCGCACGCCCACAAGGGCGCCGCGCTGGTCGAGATCCTCCAGAACTGCCCGGTCTTCAACGACGGCGCCTTCAGCGCAGGTGACGGATCGTGACACCAAGCAGGAGGAGGGCCTGATGCTCGTCGACGGCGAGCCGATGGTCTATGGCGCCGAACGTGACAAGGGTGTCGCTGCCGGTTCGGCCGGTGCGCTGGAACTCATCGAGGGCGACGACGTCGCCGACCGGGCGCTCGTCCACGACCCCTCACTGGCCGATCCGACCCGTGCCTACGCCCTGTCGCGCCTGCGGCGGGTCGGCGGTCCAATCCCGATCGGCACCCTGCGCCAGGTGCAGCGGCCCGTGTACGAGGAGGAGCTGCTGGACCAGGTCGAGGACACCAGGGAGGCGGAGGGCGACGGCGAGCTGGACGCCCTGCTCACCGGCGGCACCACCTGGCGTGTCGAGGACTGACGAGCCAGGTCATTCTGCCCTGAGCACCCGCAGCACGAGCCGTTCGGCGTCCTCGCCGGACGGCTCGGCCTCGATGCTCCGACGCGCTTGGGCCGGCTCCACGGCACCCGCCGCGAGTCCCAGGATCGTCGCGGGCTCTGCGGTGAGGGTCGCGTCGGCGGGGGCGTCGTCAGGTGCCAGCGCGACGACGCGCCCGTCGCGGCTCGTCAGTCGCACCCGTTCGTCGGCGGTGACGAGGTCCAGGACCACGCCAGCGAGACGGTCGCCGACGCCGAGGGCGTCCAGCGCGAGTGCGAGCCACGGTGCGCGGAACGTGTCGCCCTCGGGGCCGCGCAGCATCCAACGCCCACCCCATCGCACCAGGGCGTGCACGGCCTCCTCGAGGTCGCGTCCGGCGGGCGTCAGCTCGTAGACGGTGCGTGCTGCGGGCGGGGGGAGCTCGCGGCGGGCCACGAGGCCGTCGGCCTCCAGGTGCCGCAGCCGATCGGTGAGGAGGTTGGAGGCGATGCCGGGCAGCGCGTCGCGCAGGTCGGAGAACCGCTTCGGCCCGAGCAGCAGCTCGCGCACCACCAGCAGGGTCCAGCGGTGGCCGACGTGGTCCAGGGCACGTGCCAGCCCGCAGTACTGGTCGTAGGAGCGCATGTGATTCCCCCAGCATCTACTTTGATTGCTAATATCTGATGATCGTAGATATTATCTTCAAAGGAGTCTGGCCATGCGAGAGGCGGAAACGCGTCGGCACGTCGCATGGCAGCATCGCGGTGCGCGATCGGGGTTCCGGACCTGCCGTCCTGTTGTTGCATGGGATCCGGGCGCCAGCCGCCCTGACCACGGTCGCGACGCGTTGGTCGCGGCGGGGCGGCGGGTGCTCGTGCCTGACCTGCTCGGCTTCGGCCACAGTGATCGGCCCGCCCAGGCGGCGTCGCTGTGGTTGGACGGGCAGGCGGCAGCGCTGGGGGAGGTCCTTGTTGAGCGGGACGTGGGCCGTGTGGTGATCGTCGGACATGACTACGGCGTACCCCTTGCGGTCACGCTGGTGGACGCCGGCCTCGCCCGGCCCAAGGGGATGGTCCTCACCGCCGGCAACGTCTTCACCGACACCCCCGTCCCCACACCGTTGCGCGCCCTGTCGCTGCCGGTCGTGGGCCGGGCCGTGGCCCGACTCGCCCTGTCGGGGCCGTCCCTGCGCGTGATGCTCCGTGCTGGCATGGGGCGGCCCCGCATCGACCTCGACCCCGCGATCCATGTCGGTGACCGCGCGCAGCAGCATGCCATCAGGACGATCTTCGGCACGGCCCTGCGCGAACTGCCGGAGCGGTACGAAGCGGTCGAGTCCGCACTGCCACGACTCGACGTTCCCGTGCAGGTCCTGTGGGGAGACCGAGATCCGTTCTTCCCCATCAGCGAGGGTCGGAGGGTGGCTGCTGCGATCCCCGGCGCGCAGCTGCGGGTCCTGGCGGGTGCCGGTCACTTCCTCCCGGCCGAGCGACCGTCCGCTGTCGTGGCAGCCGTGGAGGAGCTCGCGACGCAGTGAGGCGCGTGGACGGCCCGGCGGGCCGTCACGTTGCTCGCAGGGCCGCGGCGACGTCGATCTCGAGGCCGGTGTCGTGGGTGGCCGACTGCCACAGCCGCGCGATGTCGCGGTCGGTGCCGGGGCGCACCATGGGCTTGGCGACCGGCGGGCCGAACGCCCCGAACAGCGGGCAGTACTGCTTGTGGGGATCCGCGCCGGGCTCGGTCGCAGCCCGCAGCTGGCTCAGCGCGCCCTGCTCGATCGTCATCCCGATGACCGGGGTGATCGTCGCCCAGAACCGGGCCTGCACGCCACCCTGCTCGCGGTGGGTGCGTTGCTGCAGGTCGGAGTTGGTCAGCCCGGGGTGGGCGACGAACGACATCGCCTCCACGCCGGCCTGCTCGAACTGCTGCTGGAGCCCCATCGCGAAGACGCGGTCGCCCAGCTTGGACTGGCTGTAGACCGACCACGGGTCGTAGGAGCCGCGGCGATGGGGGTCGGGGGCGATCCCGCGCGACTGGTGCTGGGCGACGCTGGCCAGTGACACCACGCGGGCGCCGGGGGTCTGCAGGACCAGCGGGAGCAGGTGCGAGGTCAGTGCCCAGTGACCCAGGACGTTGACGCCCCACTGCATCTCGAAGCCGTCCTCGGTCTGTCGCTGGGGCATGGCCATCAGCCCGGCGTTGTTCATCAGCACGTCGATTCGATCGTGGGTCCGGCTGACCTGGTCGGCGGCGTGCTGGACCGACGCCAGGGAGCCGAGGTCGAGCTCCACGATCTCCAGCGACGCACCAGGGTGGGTGCTGAGGATCTCGGCGTGCGCCGCCCGGGCCTTGTCCTGGTTGCGCGCGGCCATGACCACGTGGGCGCCGGCGCCGGCCAGGGCCATGGCCGAGGCCTTGCCGAGGCCGCTGTTGGCGCCGGTGACGACGGCGACCGTGCCGTCCAGCGCGGGGATGTCGTCGGTGGACCACATGGGGATCTCCGAGAAGTCGAGGTGTCAGTTGCCCGTGAACTCGGGATCGCGGCGGTCGCGGACGGCCGCCAGGCCCTCGGCGAGGTCCTCGCTGCCGTAGTTGACCGCCTGCATCGCGGCCTCGAGGTCCAGCTGCTCGTCCAGCGAGTTGGTGGGACTCGCAGCGAGCGTCGTGCGCAGCTGGCGGACCACCAGGGGAGAGGAGCGCGCGATGTCCTCGGCCAGCTCGAGCGCTGCGGGCAGCACCTCGTCCGCGGGCAGCGCCTCCAGGGCGAGGCCGTCGGCCGCGGCCTCGGTGCCGCGGTACAGCTGCCCGGTGTAGAGCCACTTGGCTGCGCGCTGGGGGCCGACATCCGCCCATGCCGGGGTGCAGCGCGAGCTTGGAGAAGTTCAGCCCGACCTTGGCCTCCTCGGCCACGAAGCGCAGCTCACAAGCCAGCGCAACACACAGCCCCGCCCCGACCGCGTGGCCGTTGATGGCAGCGACCACCGGGACCGGCAGCGAGCGCAGCTCGAGGAAGCGGTCGTAGAAGCCGCGCATCTCGTCGGTGGCGTCGAAACCCTCCTCGCGCGTCCGCCGGGCATGATCCTCGAGCATCCCGAGGTCCCCGCCGGCCGAGAACGCCGGGGGTGTCCCGGTCAGCACGGCCACGCGCAGGTCGTCGTCGGTGGCGAGCTCGAGGAACGTGTCGCGCAGCGCGTCGCCCATCTCCGGAGTCATCGCGTTGCGACGGTCGGGATCGTGCAGTGTCACCACCGCGACCCCGTCGTCTCGTCGCTCCAGCTGCACCTCGGCCACCTGTTGCTCCCTGTCGTCGTGTTGGCAGCAGGCTACGGCGGGCCGATAGGCTGCACGTCGACGAGCAACGGCGCTCGGCCCATCGGGCCGGCGCCGTTCGTGCGTCCGGGCCCGGACCGACCTCCTCCCAGACGCACGAAAGGCGACCCATGCCAGGCACCACCGGGCTGTACGACCCCCGCTTCGAGAAGGACGCCTGTGGCATCGGTTTCGTCGCCCACGTCGACGGACGGCCGCGCCGGGAGGTCGTGACCAGGGCGTTGCAGGGGCTCGCAGGTGTCAAGCACCGCGGCGCGGTTGCTTCCGACGGCAAGTCCGGCGACGGCGCCGGCATCCTCACCCAGATCCCGCGCGACCTGGTCTTCGCCCACGCCATCGACCTCGGCCACGGAACCGTCAGCCCGCAGGACCTCGGCCTGGCCTTCCTGTTCCTCGACGCCGAGGACGACCAGGACCGCGACACGGCGCGCACGGCTGTCGAGGAGGCGTGCGCGGCCGAGGGCATCGTCGTGCTGGGGTGGCGGGAGGTGCCGGTGGACCCCGACGCCGTCGGCGACATCGCGCGCTCAGCCATGCCCCACCTGACCCAGGCCGTGCTGCAACGGCCGGAGGGGTGCGACGACGTCACGGCCGAGCGCCTCGCCTACCGCGCCGAGCGCCGCGCCCGGAGGGCCTGCGCCGACGCACAGGTGCGCTACTACGCCGCCAGCTTCTCGTTCCTGACCGTGACCTACAAGGCCATGGCCGACGCCGACCAGCTCGACCACTTCTACGACGACCTCACCGACGAGCGCTTCGCCTCCAGCCTCGCGGTGTTCCACTCACGCTTCTCGACCAACACGCTGCCCACGTGGGAACGCGCCCAGCCCTTCAACAACCTCTGCCACAACGGTGAGATCAACACCATCGAGGGCAATGTCAACCTCATGCGGGCGCGCCAGGCCGACCTCGGTGCCGACTGGATCGACGCCGAGCTGATCAACCCGGTCATCGCCTCCGACGGGTCGGACTCGGCCAAGCTGGACAGTGCACTGGGCCTGCTGCTGCGCGGCGGCCGCGACGTGCGGCACGCCATGGCGATGCTCGTGCCCGAGGCCTGGGAGGGAGCCCGCGACGTCGACCCGGCCGTGCGCGACTTCTACCGCTACCACGCCTGCCTCGTCGAGCCGTGGGACGGCCCGGCAGGGCTCATCTTCACCGACGGGACCCGCGTCGGTGCGACCCTGGACCGCAACGGCCTGCGGCCGCTGCGCTACCTCGTCAGCGAGGACGGCTGG
The DNA here is from genome assembly GCA_034520805.1 of Lysobacterales bacterium. Taxonomy (GTDB): domain Bacteria; phylum Pseudomonadota; class Gammaproteobacteria; order Xanthomonadales; family Wenzhouxiangellaceae; genus Wenzhouxiangella. The sequence continues at coordinate 361,530 of JAXHNG010000005.1, forward strand.
GTGGTGGCGTCCTCCGAGGTCGGCAACGTCAAGCTCGACGGGCCGCTGCGGCGCGAGCGGCTCGGACCGGGCCAGATGCTGTGCGTGGACCCGACCGAGGGCGGGCTGCAGGAGGACACCGAGCTCAAGCAGCGCCTCGGTGAGCAACAGCCGTACGGCGACTGGCTCGACACCCACCTGGTGCGGGCTGGCGCCGGCGCACCGGTCGACCGCGTGCCCGAGGACCTGTTGGAGCGCCAGGTCGCCTACGGGGTGACCAAGGAGGAGATCATCTCCATCCTGCGTCCCATGGCCACACAGGCCAAGGAGACCACCAGCTCGATGGGTGACGACACGCCGATCGAACCGCTGGCGCACTACCACCGCCCGCTGTCGCACTACTTCAAGCAGCGCTTCGCGCAGGTGACCAACCCGCCGATCGACCACCTGCGCGAGCACGAGGTGATGAGCCTGCGCACACTGCTGGGCCCGCGCCAGCCGCTGCTGACCGAACGTCCGCAGGCCGCCGCACTGGTCGAGCTGGGCAGCTTCTACCTCACGCCTGACGGCCTGCAGCGGATCGTGCTGGACCCCAACGGCATCGAGGTCCAGGCGGTCGACGCGTCGTTCCCGATCACCGAGGGGACCGCCGGGCTGGAGGCGGCGCTGGATCGGCTCGGCGAGGAGGCCGTGGCCTACGTGCGTGACGGCGCGGGCATCGTGGTGGTCTCCGACGTCGGTGCCGACCTGGAGCGCTGCCGGGTGCCGATCCTGCTCGCCGTCGGCGCGGTCCACCAGCGCCTGTTGGCCGAGGGGCTGCGCACCCGCGCCAGTGTCGTCGCCGAGACCGACGAGGCGCGCGAGACCCACGACATGGCGACACTGCTCGGCTACGGGGCCGATGCGATCGTTCCCCGGTTGATCCTGCAGACCATCACCGACCTCGCCGACGAGGGCCGCATCGGTGGCGACAACCCGGCCGCGTCGGAGGCCCAGGAGCGCTACCGCACCGCGATCGAGGACGGTGTGCTCAAGATCATGTCCAAGATGGGCGTGTCGACGGTCGACTCCTACCGCTCGGCGCAGCTGTTCGAGGCGATGGGCCTGTCCGACGAGGTCGTCGAGCGCTGCTTCACCGGCACCGTGTCGACCCTCGGTGGCCTGACCTTCACCGACCTCGCCGAGGACGTCCTGTCCCAGCACGCCGACGCGTGGGACCTCGACGACGCCGAACCCGAGCTGAAGAGCCCCGGGGTGATCAAGTACAAGATCGGCGGCGAGTTCCACGACATGAACAAGCCGGTCATCGACGCACTGCACGAGACGCTCGGCCTGGGCCTGCGTCCCAAGAACGAGCCGTTGGCGCTCGACGGCCTCGGTGGGATGCGTGTCGACGAGCAGGCAGCCCACATCCTGCGCACCGCGACCGACCAGGGCCGGTGGGAGCTGTACGAGCGCTTCGCGGAGCTGGTCAACGACCGGCCGACGGCCTTCCCGCGCGACCTGCTGCGCTTCGTCGACGCGGATCCGATCCCGCTGGAGGAGGTCGAGGCCGCCAGCGAGATCACCCGGCGCTTCTCGACCGGGGCGATGTCCCACGGCGCGCTGTCGGCAGAGGCCCACGAGACGCTCGCGATCGCGATGAACATGATCGGGGGCAAGGCCAACTCCGGCGAGGGCGGCGAGGACCCCGCACGGTTCCGCAGCCGGGGCACCGTCCGGGACCGTGACTGCCGCATCAAGCAGGTCGCCTCGGGTCGGTTCGGCGTGACGCCGGAGTACCTCTCCTTCGCCGAGGAGCTGCAGATCAAGATGGCCCAGGGCTCCAAGCCCGGCGAGGGCGGCCAACTGCCCGGCCACAAGGTCTCCGAGGAGATCGCCCGACTGCGGCACACGACCCCCGGTGCGACCCTGATCAGCCCACCCCCGCACCACGACATCTACTCCATCGAGGACCTCGCCCAGCTCATCTTCGACCTCAAGCAGGTCAACCCCGACGCGCTGGTCAACGTCAAGCTGGTCGCCGAGCGCGGCATCGGCACGGTCGCCGCCGGCGTGGTCAAGGCGCTCGCCGACGGCATCCACATCTCCGGGCGGCGACGGCGGACTCGGGCGAGCTCGCTGTCGTCGATCCAGCACGCCGGCCTGCCCTGGGAGCTCGGGCTGGCCGAGACCCAGCAGACGCTGCGGCGCAACGGGCTGCGCAGCCGTGTCCAGCTGCGCGTGGACGGCGGGTTCAAGACCGGGCGCGACGTGATGGTGGCCACGCTGCTGGGCGCCGACGAGTTCGCCTTCGGCACTGCGGCGCTCTTCGCCGAGGGCTGCATCATGGCCCGCGCCTGCCACCGCGACACCTGCCCCGTGGGCATCGCCACGCAGCGTCGCGACCTGCGCGACAAGTTCGCCGGGCGGCCGGAGCAGGTCGCCGCCTACATGTTGTTCATCGCCGAGGAGGTCCGCCACCGGCTGGCCGCGCTGGGCCTGCGGTCGGTCGAGGAGGCCATCGGTAGGGTGGACCTGCTCGAGCCCGCAGAGACCGAGGGCCGCGCCGCACGGCTCGACCCCGCACCACTGCTGGAGGACGTCGGCGAGGGGCCGCGCCACTTCGTCGCACGGGAGTCGATCCAGGACCCGCGCTCGGAGCTGGGCGACCAGGTCTTCACCGATGCGCTGGAGACGGTCTTCCTCGGTGGTGTGACCGAGTACCGCTACGAGGCCACGAGCTCGCAGCGAACGATCGGGGCACGCCTGGGCGGGGCGATCGGGCTCGAGTTCGGCGTCGAGAGCCCGCCCGGGCTCGCGCGCCTGCGCTTCAACGGGCAGGTGGGCCAGTCGTTCGGGGCCTTCCTGGCCGCCGGCGTCGAGCTGGTCCTGACCGGTGACGCCAACGACTACGTGGGCAAGGGCATGGGCGGGGGCCGCATCGTGGTCCGCCCGCCGGCCGACGACGTCGGTGACCCGGTGCTGGTGGGCAACACGGTCCTGTACGGCGCGACGGGCGGCCACCTGTTCGTGGCCGGCCGGGCCGGCGAGCGCTTCGCGGTGCGCAACTCCGGGGCCGTGGCGGTCGTGGAGGGGGCCGGCAACCACCTCTGCGAGTACATGACCGGCGGGACCGTGGTCTGCCTCGGCCCGACCGGCTCCAACGTCGGAGCCGGCATGAGCGGGGGTGAGCTGTTCGTCCTGGACCCGAGCGGGGACGTGCTGGGCAACGTCAACCGGCAGCTGGTGGAGGCCCACCGTCCGTCCAGTGGCCAGCTCGACGAGCTGCACGAGCTGCTCACCGAGCACGCGACGGTGACGGGCTCGACGCGGGCCGCTGCTGTGCTGGAGGCGTGGGAGGACCGCCGCGACCAGTTCTGGCGCGTCGCCCCCAAGAGTGAGGTGGAGCGTGTGGCCACCGGTGCCGGCGACGCCACCGTGGGGTGAACGGGGTTGGTGAACCCGACACGGGCGTCAGCGATCCAGCGGCAGGGTGAGCTGGACGACCGTGCCGCCGTCCGCCCGGGCGCGGTGGCCGATGGAGCCGTCGTGTGCGGTTGCGATCCGACGGGCGATCACCAGTCCCAGCCCGTGGCCACCATCGCGGCTGGCACGTCGGCCCGTGTCCAGGGCCGAGTCGTGGGGCATGCCCGGGCCGTCGTCGGCAACGGTGATCGTCGCGTCACCGCCGTGCACGGTCAGGCCGACCCAGACGTGCCCACCGCCGTGGACGGCAGCGTTGCTGACCAGGTTGGTCAGCATGCGTGCCAGTGAGTCCGGCACGCCACGCACGGTCACCGGGTCGGCCGGCAGCTCCCCGTCCAGCTCCAGGTCGGCGAGCTCGTGGCTGAGCCGTCCGGCCTCGACCGCGTCGCGCACGAGCTGGCGCAGGTCGAGGGGTTCGTGATTGGCCCCCTCGTCCTCCAGGCCGTTGAGCGAGAGCAGGCCGTCGATCATTGCGCTCATGCGGCGGGCCTGGCGCACGGCGAGGTCGGCGATGCGCTCGGACTGGCCGTCCGGGAGGTCCTCGCCGTGCAGGGTCAGCGTCTCCAGACCCGCCCGGAGCACCGAGAGGGGATTGCGCAGGTCGTGGCTCACCGTTCCCAGGAGCTCACGCAGCCCGTCGACGTCGCCGAGGGCAGTGTCCAGGCGCAGGACGTCGGTGGCCAACGCGGCCAGGTCGGCCAGTGTCGTCCGGATCTGCCCCTCGTGGCTGGTCGACGTCGTGCACAGGCTGATGTGGATCCCGCGCCCCCACCCGCGCACGGCGGCACCACTCCAGACCGATCCGTCCGCAGCCTCGACGGTCACCGCGTCCTCGGCGGTCGACAACTGCTGGGCGACTCGCAACGGCACCGTGGGCGCGTCCTCGGGACAGGCAGCGATGACTCCCGCTGCGGTGCGTGAGACCGCCACGATCTGGACCGGAGCGTCCAGCAGGCGCTGGCCGAGGCGAGTGATGCGGGTCAGGCCCGGGGGTGGGGTTGCCCGGACCCGCGGCGTCGTGGGCCCCACGATCGAACGCACGGGCGATGCGTGATCGCCGATCTGACCAGACCCGACCATGCCGGTACCCCCGCCCCTGTGTGCGAAGATCGCGCACGAGCGACCCTGTGTCAGGGGTCGTGGGCGCCAGCGCGCGGCACCGGCCGCTGGACGCGCTGTCCGGGCCGGACGCGGCCATGCCCGGGTGGGAGGCGGCCGATGGCCGCGCCTACGCTGCCGCGGCGACCACCGGGCGAGGGGACGGGACGTGGGAGTCGAGGGCATCGATGGCGGGGCCGTGACGCGCTGGTTGCAGCAGCGGCGGCCGGAGGTCGTCCCGCCGCTGAGCTTCGAGCCCATCCCCGGTGGACGCTCCAACCTGACCTACACGGTCACCGACGCCGAGGACAGGCGCTACGTGCTGCGTCGTCCGCCCCTGCACTCGGTCCTGGAGTCGGCCCACGACGTGGCGCGCGAGGCACGCGTCATGGACGCACTGGCCGACAGCGACGTGCCGGTGCCCGTCGTGGTCGGCAGCGAGGCGGACGACGAGGTCAACGGTGCCCCGTTCTTCGTCATGGAGTTCGTCGACGGCGTGATCGCGCGCGACGCGACGGTCACCCGTGACCTGCTCGACGAACCACAGCGCGCGGCTGCGAGCCGGGCGCTGGTCGACACGTTGCTTGCGCTGCACGACACCGACGTCGACGCCGCCGGCCTCGGGGACCTGGGTCGTCGCACGGGCTACGTGGAGCGGCAGCTGAAGCGCTGGTCGGGGCAGCTGGAGAAGGGCAGCGAGCGCGAGCTGCCACTGCTGGTGGAGCTCGGGCAGCGGCTCGCAGCCGACGTGCCCGAACCGCAGGGCACGACGATCGTGCACGGCGACTACCGCCTGGACAACCTCATCCTGTCGCCGGACGGCCAGGAGGTCCGGGCCGTGCTGGACTGGGAGCTGTGCACCCTGGGTGACCCGCTGGCCGACGTCGGCATGCTCTACGTCTACTGGGCGGAGGACCAGGACGTGGTCACCCCACTGGGCAACATGCCGACCATCCTCGATGGCTTCTGGAGCCGCCAGCAGGTCATGGACGCCTACGCGACAGGGTCCTCGCTGGACCTCTCCGAGCTCGACTTCTACGTCGCGTTCGCCTTCTGGCGGCTCGCGATCATCCTCGAGGGCGTCTTCCAGCGCTTCGCCGCAGGCGCCTACGAGCACGACGACGAGGGCGTCAAGGCGATGGGGGAGGTCGTCCACCAGCTTGCCGAGGCCGCCGACGAGCGCGCCACGGCAGCCGGACGATGAGCGGTACGGCGGACGGGGCGAGCAACGGCCGGGCCCTGCTGGTGGACTACGGCGGGGTGCTCACCCCCGGCGTGGTCGAGGGTTGGCGTGCCTTCGAGGCTGCCCACGACATGCCGGAGCGGACGATCTCGCGGATGCTGTGGGCGGCCTACGAGCCCGATGCAGGCGAAGAGAACCCGATCGTGCGACTGGAGCGCGGCGACCTCGAGATCGCCGAGTTCGAGCGCCAGCTCGCCGCGCAGCTCGCCGAGGCAGGCCACGACGTGGAGGCCGAGGGGCTCGTCCGGCGACTGTTCTCGGCCCTGCGCCCAGAGCCCGGCGTGGGGGTGTGGGAACTGGTCGCAGACGTGCGTGACGCAGGTGTGCCCACGGTGCTGGTGTCCAACACCTGGGGGACCGACGCCTACCCGTTGGACGAACTGGAGGCACTGTTCGACGCGCTGGTGTTCTCCGGGAGGGTCGGAATGCGCAAGCCCGACCGGGAGATCTTCGAGCACGCCGTCGGGCTGGTCGAAGCCGAGCTGGCCGGGTCGGTGCTCATCGACGACGCACCAGCCAACGTCGAAGCGGCCAGGTCCTATGGGCTCACCGGTGTGCTGCACACCGGCGATGTCGCGGCCACCCGCCGTGCGGTCACTGACGCCCTGGACCTGTGACGTACCGGATCGGCGTCTGCGACCGGTAGCGTGCGGGGGTGACCATCCGAGAAACCGACCACGGTTGACAATGAGCTCCTACGAACCAGGCGAGGAGCGGCTTGCGCTCTACCTCGACTTCGAGAACGTCGCCATCGGCGCCCGCGACATCGGCTACCAGTTCGACACCTCCCCGCTGCTCGAAGCACTCGCGGAGCGTGGCCGGACGGTGGTCCGTCGTGCCTACGCCGACTGGAACCTCTTCAAGGAGTACCGCCGCGGACTGGTCGACTCGAACATCGAGCTGACCGAGATCCCGCAGCGCTCCGACTCCGTCCGCAAGAACGCCGCCGACATCCTCATGGCCGTCGACGCCATGGAGCTCGCCTTCACCCGCGACTTCATCTCGACCTTCGTGATCGTCTCCGGCGACTCCGACTTCACCCCGTTGGTCAACCGCCTGCGCGAGCTGAACAAGAAGGTCATCGGCGTCGGGTTGAAGGGCTCGACCTCGGCGATGCTCCCACCTGCGTGCGACGAGTTCATCTTCTACGACCGCCTCGAGGGCCTGACCCGTCGCGGTGGCGGTGGTGGCCGCGGCGGTGGTGGCCGCAAGGGCGGTGGTGGCCGCTCCAAGAAGCACCACGGCGGCAAGGGTGGTCGCAAGTCGTCGTCCAAGCAGAGCCTCAGCGAGGTCAAGAAGCTGGTCGCGCGCACGCTGTCGGGGATGCAGTCCTCGGGCAGCGGCACCGTCCAGGCGTCCAACCTCAAGCGGGCGCTGCTGCGCAAGGACCCCACCTTCAGCGAGCAGGACTACGGCTTCCGTGGGTTCCGCGAGTTCATGCTGCACCTGGAGGAGGAGGGCGTGGTCGTGCTCTCCGAGGGGCCGGCCAAGGGCGACCCCGAGGTCGACCTGCCCACTGGCGGCGGCAAGACCTCCAAGTCCGAGGAAGAGGCGTTCACGCTCCTGCGTGACACCGTCATCGACCTCATGGACGAGCTCGGTGGCGACCCGCCGCTGTCGGGCCTGAAGGACCAGTTGCGCAAGCGCGACGACGACTTCTCCGAGAAGCAGTTCGGCTACTCCGGGTTCCTCCAGTTCTGCAAGGCGGCCGTCACCAAGGACGTCCTGGAGATGGACTGGGAGGAGGAGGACAAGGAGTACTACCTCTACGTCCCCGACGACGAGCTCGAGCAGCTTGCAGGGCTGAGGCCGAGGTCTCGGTCTCATCTCCCCCTGGCCACGGTGTGGCTACGGGAGATCGGCGGTCACGCCGAGTGTGACCGGACTGCGCTGTCAGGGTCACCTGGGGTCACCGCAGTCGGTGAACCAGCGGACCTCCTCCTCGACCAGGGCGTAGTGGACCGTGAGCTGTTGCCGCTCTCCGGCAACGTCGGCGTCCACGGTCAGACGGTAGGCGTCCCTGACGGACGTGGTCAGGCCGTCGGTCGGGTAGCCGTAGTCGACAGGACCCGTCGACGTCAGCAGTCGGAGGTCCGTGACGGTGCCGACGACCGACGCGAGGTAGTCGCGACACTGCGCGGCCCCGTACCGGTCCACCACCGCCGGGTGCAGCCGCTCGGCGAGGAAGTCGACGTCCCCTCGCTCGTTGGCGCGGCTGAAGCTGGTGAGGAACGTCGCCAGCAGCTCCGAGGCGTCCGGGGATGGTGATGGGGACGCGGGCACTGGCGAGGGGGACGTAGGGCTCGGTGGGGGCGTCGGCGTGCCGGTGGCCGCCGTGTCCAGCGGGAGGGTGGGGCCGAGCAGTTCGAGCAGCGGCCCAGTGGGGTTGGCACCCGGGACGTCACCGGCGGAGGTCGAGGGGTTCGCCGCGCCCTGCGAGCGGAAGGCCGAGGTGCGGTAGCTCGGTCGATCGGCCCCGAACTCGTCGGCCGGGATGATCCACGTGACGGTCGTGGTCCCAACCAGCACGCGTGCGCCTGTCTCCACGGGTCGCTGGCCACCGTCGGTCACTGCGAACAGCTGCAGGTCCCCGGACCCCGGATCCGACACCGCTACGTACCAGCGGTCGGCCCCCTGGAAGAAGTCCCAGGCGAACGTCGGTGCGAAGTCGTTCGCGGGGTCGCCGTCGCTGTCGAACACGGCGGCGAACACGTACTCGAAACCGATGAGGTCCGGGGGGACCGGGCCGGCGAGCTGGGCGACGACCACGACGACGTCACCCGCGGGTAGCGGTGCCGGGTCCGCGGGGCACACGATCCGCGGATCGGCGCAGTTGAGCAGGCCGAGCTCGAGGGCGCTCGCAGCGGCCGCGTCGAGCTGCCCCGGGAAGCCGACGGTCCCGACGAGGTCGACCGACGGGTCGGGGTCGCCGGGTTCGACGTCGGGTTCGCTCCAGATCCAGTCGCCGATCGGGTCGCTGCTGATGCCGTCGATGACCGTCGCGGTGTCCGTGATCGCCAGGCCCAGGTCGGTCAGCGCCGTGGCGGTCGGCACCCACGCCTCGGGGATCGTGGGGACGGGCGACGGCGATGGTGACGGCTCGGACGTCTCGGTGGGCGAGGGGGAGGTGGCGTCGACCGGTTCTCCGGTCCTGCCGTGGCCGTCGCCGAAGACGCCGGCGGCCGTGACGACGACGGCGACCAGCGCGAGAACACCGAGTACGACCCAGAGCCAAGGGTCGCCGCCAGCGGGCTCGTCGACATCGCCTCCGGGGACGTGGTCGTGGCCGGTGGTTGCGGGCGGCGGGACAACGCCCTTGCCCGGCCGGGACGCCGTCGCTGTCCATGCCGTCCGCGACGTGCTGCTGCCCCGACGCGGCACGACCGACTGCGGTGTGCCGGTGGCGTCGCGCTCCGCTGCGATCAGGTCGGTCGCGGCGGTCACGGCGTCCCACAGCGCCGGGCTGGCCACCGCCTGCTCGTGGGACGTCAGCGTCCGGCCAGTGGTCCGACGGTCGAGAAAGGCCCCCACGCTCGCGTCCAGCCGACCGGTGGCCAGGGTGCGGTGGAACGCTGGCAGACACCGCCGAGGCACAGAGGCGTAGCCGCGCCGCCGCCCGTCGAGCCACCACACCTCGAGGTCCCAGCGCAGTACGACTGGCACGGCGGTGAACCCCGGGCGCTCCACGGGTGCGGGGAGCGCATGCCGGGTCCTCGGCGGGTCGTCGGCTGCCGCGATGTCGAGCAGCGGTGACCGGTCGTGCGGCCCGGTGCACGGCAGCGCGGCCCGTCCGTGGATCAGCTCGTCGACCTGCGCCAGGTCCTCGGTCCTGTCCAACTCGTCGGTCAGGGCAGCCCGTGCCAGCCGCCAACAGGCCCGCAGGTACGCGCCGGCCCCGACCGATCCGCCCGCGACGGTCCGCAGCTCGGTCGCTGCGCCGTCGCGGTAGAGGTCACCGCCGAAGGCCCTGCGGTCCACGTACCAGCCGAACCGATCGACGGCCGGCTCGACTGCGACGTCGAGCAGGTCGGGCAGGTCCCCATCCTCGCCGGCCAGGGCATCGCAGCACACGCGGACGGCCCCGACCGCCATCGCGGCCGCCGCGGTCAACCACTCGCCCGTCTGGTAGTCGCCACCGAGCTCGACCCGGCCCGGTCTGGGGCGCACGAGGAGGCCCGGCGAGCCGCGCCCGTCGAGCAGCAGCATGATCGCTGGCGCGAACGTGCGGGCCAGCAGCTGGCAGGTCCGCACGGTGAGCCCGTCGGGTGAGGAGACCGACAGGTGCGTCGACGCCCCCGTCGCCGTGACGTCCCCGGGCAGCACCCGGGCCAGATCCTGGTGCGCTGCGCCTGCCAGCCGGCGAAGGCGATCGGGCCACTTCGCCCCGATCGCCACCGGGGGCAGGGCGACCTCCGCCTCACGCCCGTCGCAGGTGAGCACCCAGCCGCCCGGCCGACGTCGGGCGTGCGGGTCACCCGGATCCAACCGTCGCCCGAGGTCCGGTGCGGCGGCGAGCAAGCGACGAGCGTCGAGACGCTCGCTGTCCCTGTGGACCATGAACTCGTGCTCGAGCCCCAGCAGACCGCCGAGCGGGACGCGTCCGGGGTCACCGACCAGCCCGGCAAAGGCCCGCGTGGGTGAGACCAGCCGATGCACAGCCGGTCACTGCATGCCGCAGTGCGGGCAGGGCGTCACATCGCCTCGCGGTTCGCCGCAGAACTCGCACGCAGCCCCTTCGACTGCGTCCTTCGCACCCTTCTGCTCTGCCTCTTCGATCTCGTTGCCACGCTCCATGAAGCTGCCCTCCGTCGTGCTGCAGCGGATCCTAGGTGAGTGGTGCGCAACGGGTGTTGTGCAGCCGGGGTGAGGTCGAATCGGGAGTTCGGAGGGGGCGTCGGGGCTGTCTTGTCCGTGGATCAGTCGGACGCCGGAGCGCCTTGGCGGTCGTCTGGCCGCCGACAGGGCCGGTGTCGCGCCCGAAGGCCGGTCTGGACTCCCGGGGCGGGTCATCCGGGGGCGGTTTGCCATCCGGTGCCGTCGTGGTGGAGGCCGAGGGTGACCATGCGGGCGAGGTTGACCGCTCCGGCGAGCAGGTTCCAGTCCGCATCGACCCGTTGCAGCCCGCGGCGTCTGGCCTTCCGTCCGCGTCTGACCAGGTGCGCGAGTTTGCGTTCGACCTTGGGGCGGGTGGCCCGGTAGTCGGCCAGCCAGTTGGGGTCGGCCTGCCGGGTCCGTTGTGCTGCCAGGAGTTCCTCGTGCTCGGTGATCCCGACGGTCCGCCCGTTGGCGGCGTCGGTGCACGACGCCCGCAGCGGGCAGTCATCGCACAGCGGTCCGAAGCGGGCCTGGCCGCGGCCGGACTTCGGCGCGGCGCAGCGGCACGGTGTGTGCGGCCGGGCACGTCACCGTCATCGCGTCCAGGTCGATGAAGAAGTCGTCCTTGGTGAACCGGCCTGCCTTGTTGGGCGGCGGCTGGGTCTTGACCATCGCCACGATGTTCCGCTCGTCCAGCTCGGCCAGCTGCTCACCCGATCCGTAGGCCGCGTCGCCGAACACCTCGGCCGACCACCGTCGTCGTCCTGATCGCCCTCGTGGTCGTTGTGGTCGATCTCTGTCGGGCTGGTCGAGGTCTTCGGTGAGCTGGCCGGTCAGCTGCCCGTCGCCGACGTTGGCCGCGCTCGCGGCGGTCGCGGTGATGATCTCCGAATCCGGGTCGATCGCGATGTGGCCCTTGTAGCCATCGAACTTCCCCGCGGTGGACTTGCGCCCATGCCGCGCATCAGGATCGACCGTGGAGATCACGCGGTCGCTGGCCACGCCGCGCACGATCCGCCACGTCCCGTCCTCGTCGTCGCGCTCCAGGTCCTGGCCGATCACACACGCCAGCAGCTCCGCAGCCTGGTCGACCTCGGCGTCCAGCGTCCGGCCCTCCAGCACCGCCAGCAGCGCCCAGCCGTCACGGGCCAGCCGGTCGATCACCTCGGCGCGTGCCTCGGCGTCGTCCCAGTCACAGGCCGGTTTGCCCGCCGTCGTGTAGTCATCGGCGCCCGACAGCACGCCCCGCAACTCGTTCTCCAACTCGGTGTCGGCGGCGCGCAGCAGGCCCCGGACCGCCGAGCGGACCAGCGTCACGGTGTCCATCGTGGCCACCGCGTCAAACAGCGGCGCGGAGTCCAGCACCCGCTTGGGGCCCACCAGTCCGCACTCCGCCGCGATCTGGGTCGTCCGGCGGAAGATCCGCCGCGGGTCGTCCGACGCCTCAAGCCGCATCCGGAACCGCACCAGGACCGTGTGGACGAACTCGATCAGCCCGTCGTCCCAGCCGCCGACCCCGCACGCGTGCCGCCACCGGGCGTCGTAGGTGAACCGGTCGACCGCGTCGCGGTCCGAGAGGTGCTCCAGCCGCTGCAGCACCATCACACATGCCACCACCGACGGCGGCACCGACCGCCGGCCCCGGTCGGTGAACAGGTCGGCGAACATCTCGTCTGGGAACAGCCGATCACGCTCCCGCGCGAGCAGTCCGAACACCGTGCCTTCAAGCCGATCGCCGCAGAACTCCTCGACCGGATCACCCAGCACCCGCTGCCGCTCCGCCAGCCCCAACGTCACCGCGCGCCCCCCGTCAACGACCAGCGCGAGTCTCGCACCCACCCCCACCCAAGTCGCGTAAGCAGCACCGAAAAGCACCACTCACCTAGTGCCCACTGTGTCGACCAGGTCAGCCGGTCCGGCGTTGCGGCCGTCGTCCGTGATGGAGGAGGACTTGCGCCCTGGGAACCGTGACGCGTCCTGGCCCTGAGGAGTCGTGTCGTGCCGACGCGATGATGTGGGCGAGCACCGGCGTAGCACAGGGCGCGTAGGCTGGCGCGAGAAGTCAGGAGGAGCCGGCGATGGGCGCCGCACGACGCTGGGAGCAGGCGCTGGCCGCCTGGGCGTGGCCCGAGGAGATCCGTACGGCCGCGCCTGCCGACCCGTGGAGCCTCGGACCCGACGAGCTCGATGGTCGTCGGCGCAGCAGTAGCGAACACGAGTCGCCGGTGGACGTCGCCGCGCTGGACGCCTTGCCGCGCCGTGGCACGGTCCTGGACGTCGGGTGTGGCACCGGCGCGTCCAGCGCCCCCTGCGGCGAGCTGCCAGCCGTGTCACCGGCGTTGACCCGCGCGAGGAGATGCTCGCCGTCTTCGCGGAGCGGACCGCCGAGGAGCCGGGCCTGCTGCGGCGGATCGCCGGTGGCGCGCCAGCGGTGCGGACCGTGCACGGTCGGTGGCCGGACGTCGCCGGATCGGTCGGCGTCGCCGACGTCGTGCTCGCCCACAACGTCCTCTACGACGTCGGGGAACGTGTCGAGGAGTTCGTGGCCGCGTTGCACGACCACGCCCGTGTGCGGGTCGTGGTCGCCCTGACGGTGCGCCACCCGTTGCACTGGGTCAACCCGTACGCCGAGGCACTGCACGGCATCCGTCGCCCGTCGGAGCCGACTGCGGACCTCGCCGCCGACCTCGTGCGCGAGGTCACCGGCGTCACGCCGACGTACCTGACCTGGGCCCAACAGGTCGAACCGCCTGTCGACCACGAGGCGTTCGTGCGCATGCTCGCGCGGCGGACCTGTGCCCGGCCCGCACAGCACGACCAGCTGCGTGACCTGGTGCAACGCATGCCGCCGCCCATGACCCGGGAGATGGCGGCGCTGGTGTGGCCGGGAGGCGCGCACGCCTGATCGTGTCCCGGACGGCATTTGGTGGCACGTCGAGGTTGACGACCCGGACTCGGAGCTCGACATGGACCACGACAACGACGACCAGGGCATCGCCTACCGCGCGCTGTCCACAGCGGCGGCCATCGGTGCAGGCATCGTGACCCGCACCGTCATGACGCGTGTGTGGGCCGACGCAACCGGTGAGGAGCCGCCCCAGAACCCCGCCGATCCCAGCGTCGGTTGGCGCCAGGCACTGACCTGGGCCGCCGCGACGGGCGTCGCGGTCGGCGTCGGGCGCGTGGTGGGCCGTCGGCTCGCCGCCGGCGCCTACACCAAAGCCGTCGGAGATCCACTGCCCACCGACGGCTGAAGGCGTCGGGACACCTCAGTGCAGCTGGGTGACCTTCTCGTCGACCAGGCCGTACTCGATGGCCTCGTCGGTGGTCATCCAGTAGTCGCGGTCGGTGTCCTTGGCGATCTGCTCGACGTCCTTGCCGGTGCGCTCTGCGAGGATCTCGTTGATCCGGTGGCGCATCCACAGGATGTTCTCGGCCTGGATCTGGATGTCCTTGGCCGTGCCCTGCGCACCGCCCAGGGGCTGGTGGATCATGATGCGGGCGTTGTCGGTCGCCGACCGGGTCCCGGTCCCGACCGCCAGCAGGAACGCCCCTGCGGACGCCGCGAGCCCGATGCAACGGGTGTTGACCTTCGAGCGCAGCAGCGTCATCGTGTCGTGGATGGCGAACATTCCGGTGATGATCCCGCCGGGGGAGTTGATGTAGAGGGTGATGTCGTCCTGGTTCTCCTCGTCCAGGGCGAGCATCTGCGCCACGAGGGTGTCCGCCTTGTCGTCCTCCAGCGGTCCGCGCAGGAAGAGGATGCGCCGCTCGAACAGCTTGTCGAACGCCTGGCGTCCACCAGCGTTGAGGAGGTCCTCGATCTCGGCCACGATGCTAGTCCTGTCGATGGAGTGGACCTGCGACTCTACTGGCCCTGCACGGGCCCTTCGCCGGACCTGTGCCACTCCGACGCAGGCTCGCTGCGCGCGGCCCGGCTGCTCGAGTGGAACGTTCGTCCTGCGTTCAGAGCAGCTCGGGGCGGTCCCTCTCCTCCGACATCCCGATGGGACCGTCGGTGATGCCGTGGAAGAACTGCTGGCACGGCGCGTACCACGAGTTGAACATGTCGTCGACCGTGCCGAACGCCACGAGGTTGCGTCGGAACAGCAGCCCCATGTAGTCGGCCACCTGCTGGGCGGAGGGGATGTGGTGGGTGACGATGATGATCGACGTGTCGGTCTCGCGGGTGATGTCGCGGGCGAGGTCGTTGAGGTAGGCGGTGCGCACGGGGTCGAGACCGGAGTCCGGCTCATCGAACAGGAGGATCTCGGGTTCCATCACCAGAGCTCGCGCGAGCCCACAGCGCTTGCGCATCCCGCCGGAGATCTCATCGGGCATCTGGTCCGCAGCGCCCTCCAGTCCCACCAGCTCCAGCTTCTCCATGACCCGTTCCCGGATCTCGCCCTCCTTCATCTTGGTGTGCTCGCGCAGCGGGAAGGCGGCGTTGTCGTACAGGTTCATCGACCCGAACAGGGCGCCGTCCTGGAAGAGCACGCCGAACTTCTTGCGGACATCCAGCAGCGTGCGCCGGTTCAGCGAGGGGATGTTGTGCTCACCCACCCAGACCTCGCCCCTGTCCGGTTTGAGCAGACCGATGAGGTTGCGCAGGAACACCGACTTGCCCGTGCCGGACGGGCCCAGGACGGTGGTGATCTTGTTGCGGGGGAAGTCGATGGAGATGTCCTCCAGCACCAGGTTGGAACCGAACGACTTGGTCAGGCCCCGCACGGAGATGACCGGGTCGTCGATCACCGTGTTGCCGGGGAAGACCGGGTCGGCGTGCTTGTCGTAGGCGTCAGGTGGCGCGTGCAGCCTGGAACCCCCGAATCCGATGCCGGCACCCTCGGGTTCGAAGTTGCGCACCTGGCTGGTGTTGGCTGTTTCGGTCATGGCGTCACCTCGAGGTGTTCACGAGCAGGATGTCGGTCGGGACCTCGTGCGTCAGGTCGTTGGGGACCGAGCCCAGCAGGCGGCCCATGCCGTGCATGCGCCGGTTGCCGAGCACGACCAGGCCGCGCCCCTCGCACGCTTCGACGAGCGCGCCGCTGACGTCCTCGGTGACGGCAGCCTCCAGCTCCAGGGGTCCGGCGCCGTCGTCGATCTGGTTGGCGACCTCGTCGAGGGTCCGCTGCAGGGCCTGCTCGTCGCTGCCGGCACTGACCAGGACCGGTGTTGCCTCCAGCGCGCGGGCGAGCGCGAGACCGGTGTGCGCAGCGGCGACCGAGGTGTCCGACCCGTCGGTGGTCAGCATGATCGTGGACCAGTCGTGGGTCGCGTCCTCGGCCGATCGCACCAACAGCAGGTCGCCGGGGAGGTGGTGGGTGAGGTGATGGGGGATGTTGCCCAGGAGCCGCTCCGCGCCCGAGTCCAGCCCCACGGTGCCGACGACGACCAACGTGTCGGGTTGCGCGGCGGCCAGGTTCTCCAGCGCCTGTCCCGGGGAGCCCACGGGGGTGTAGGTCCGCACGTCCGGCACCCCGGCTCGACGTGCGACGGCGGCGGCATCGGCCACGACCTGCTGGGCCCACTTGGCCTCGCCGTACCACTCCGACCCGCCCGCTGCTTCCTCCTTGCTGCGGGGGTCATCGGCCTCCCGACGCCAGGCCGTGACCACCAGCAGGGGCACGTCGAAGGCAAGTGCCAGCGTGCTGGCCACCTCCACGGCCCGGTTGGCGGTCGTGGACCCGTCGGAACCGACGGCGATGCGCTGTGGCATCTGGTAGACCGGGAAGGTTCCCGGGTCGACCAGGTCCGCGGCCCGCGCACTGGTCCCGGCGGTGTAGAGCGGCGGGTGCTCCAAGAGCCAGATCAATTCGCGCGCACCCTGCCCCCGGATCGCGGCGACGCGCTCCTCCATGGTCGCGAGCGCGTCCGGATAGGCCACTGCCGCGTCGCTCACCGCCCACTCGGGCGCGGGCGCCGGGCGGGCCCAGACCGGGGCTTCGGCTTGCTCGCGTGGGGGCAATCTGCTATCTCCGCCAAAGTCGTGACAGCACGCGATTTTTCGCGCGCGGCCCGCCGGTTGGGCCGGCGCGCGCCCGGCTTGAGACGCCCGCGCTCCAGGACGACCCCGCGCGGGCGTTTTCCTAGTCCGTGGGACCGGGTCCACGAGCGCC
Source organism: Lysobacterales bacterium (assembly GCA_034520805.1). Lineage (GTDB taxonomy): Bacteria > Pseudomonadota > Gammaproteobacteria > Xanthomonadales > Wenzhouxiangellaceae > Wenzhouxiangella. The sequence continues at coordinate 378,252 of JAXHNG010000005.1, forward strand.
CAAGGCCATCCTAGCGCCGCCACGGGGACGGGGTCGACGCGGACGAAAGGACACCGACATGGCCGACGACCCGCGGAACCCCAAGGCCGGCCGGCCCACCGGCCCGCCCGCCTCCGACGATGCGCGCGGCGAGCCGGCGGGCGACGTGCGGTCCCGCGCGGCCAAACAGGCCGACCTCGATCAGGCGGCCTTGCCGGTACCACCGCCTGCCGACCCCCGGCAAGATCGAGGTGACGCCGACCAAGCCTCTGGGCAACCAGCGCGACCTTGCACTCGCCTACTTCCCCGGCGTGGCGCGCGGCGTGCGACGCCATCGTCGCCGACCCGCAGGAGGCGGCGAGCCTGACCGCGCGCGCCAACCTGGTGGGCGTGGTCACCAACGGTTCCGCGGTCCTGGGCCTGGGCAACATCGGCCCGCTCGCCTCCAAGCCGGTGATGGAGGGCAAGGGCGTCCTGTTCAAGAAGCTTCGCCGGGATCGACGTGTTCGACGTCGAGCTCAAGCAGGACGACCCCGACAAGCTGATCGAAGCGATCGCCGCCCTGGAGCCCACCTTCGGCGGCATCAACCTCGAGGACATCAAGGCCCCGGAGTGCTTCGAGGTCGAGGCCGCGCTGCGCGAGCGGATGAGCATCCCGGTGTTCCACGACGACCAGCACGGCACCGCGATCATCGTCTGCGCGGCGATCTACAACGCGCTGCGCCTGCGCGAGCAGAAGTTCGAGGACGTCAAGCTGGTCTGCTCCGGGGCCGGGGCGGCCGCGCTCGCCTGCCTGGACCTGCTGCGCACCCTGGGGCTCAAGCGCGAAAACATCTGGATCACCGACATCGACGGGGTCGTGCACACCGGGCGCACCGGCATGGACCGGTGGAAGGCTGCCTACGCGCAGGAGACCGACAAGCGCACCCTGAGCGAGGTGATCGACGGCGCGGACATCTTCCTCGGCCTGTCCGCGCCCGGGGTGCTGAGCCAGGAGATGGTCGGGCGGATGAGCGATCCGCCGATCATCATGGCGCTCGCCAACCCCACGCCCGAGATCTGGCCGGAGGACGCCCGCGAGGTGGCCCCCGAGGCGATCATCGCGACCAGGCGCAGCGACTACCCCAACCAGGTCAACAACGTCCTCTGCTTCCCGTTCATCTTCCGCGGCGCACTCGACGTCGGCGCCAGTTCGATCAACGAGGCGATGAAAACCGCCTGCGTGAAGGCGCTGGCCGACCTCGCCATGGCGGAGCCGTCGGAGGTCGTGCAGAAGGCCTACGGCGGGGACGCCAGCGGCTTCGGCCCGGACTATCTGATCCCGCGGCCGTTCGATCCCCGGCTGATGCTGGAACTCGCCCCGGCGGTGGCGAAGGCGGCGATGGACAGCGGCGTCGCCGCCCGGCCGATCCAGGACTTCGACGCCTACAAGCAGCAGCTCTCGGAGTTCGTCTTCCGCTCCGGCCTGGTCATGAAGCCGGTGTTCGAGCGCGCCCGCCGGCGGCCGATGCGGGTGATCTACGCCGACGGCGAGGACGAGCGCGTGCTGCGCGCCGCCCAGGTCGCGATGGACGAGGGGCTGGCGCGGCCGGTCCTGATCGGCCGGCCGGACGTCATCCACACCCGGGTGGAGCGCCTGGGCCTGCGCTTCACGGCGGGCCAGCACGTGGAGGTGATCAACCCGCAGTCCGACCCGCGCTACAACGCCTACTGGCAGACCTACCACAAGCTGATGGAGCGCAAGGGCGTGCAGCCGGCGGCCGCGCGCACCATCGTGCGCACCAACCCGACGGTGATCGCCGCGCTGGCGGTCCACCTGGGCGACGCGGACGCGATGCTGTGCGGGGTGGAGGGCGTCTACAAGTGGCACCTCGCCCACATCGACGACGTGATCGGGCTGGCCGAGGGCGTGCACGACCACTCCGCGATGTCGCTGTTGATCCTGCCGCAGGGCAGCTACTTCCTGACCGACACCTACGTCAGCGAGGACCCGAGCGCCGAGGAGCTGGTCGAGGTCACGCTGATGGCCGCGGAGGGCGTGCGCGCCTTCGGCATCGAGCCCAAGATCGCGCTGGTCAGCCACTCCGACTTCGGCAACGCCGACAGCCAGAGCGCGCGCAAGATGCGCGAGGCGGTGGCGATCCTGCAGCGCGACCACCCCGATCTGGAGATCGAGGGCGAGATGCACGCCGACGCCGCCCTGTCGGAGGAGGTCCGCCTGCGCATCTTTCCGAACTCCAGGCTCAAGGGCAGCGCCAACCTCTTGGTCATGCCCACCCTGGATGCCGGCAACATCACCATGAACACCCTCAAGATCCTGGGCGAAGGGCTGCCCGTGGGCCCGATGCTGCTGGGCAGCGCACGGCCCGCGCACATCCTCACCCCCTCCGTCACGGCGCGCGGGGTGCTAAATATGACCGCCGTCGCGGTGGTCGACGCCCAGCGCCAGCGCGCCCGCGACGACGCCCGGCAGGCCGCCCGCTGAGCCACCTCGCCGGCCGGCCGCCGACAAACCTGCTCGTAACCACCCGTCAGGACCGTCATGTCGACGCCAACGCCCAAGACCGAGATCGCGCACGACGAGCCCGACCCACTGCCGGCGGAAGAGTACGGCCTGACCGACGCGCAGATCGAGAAGGTGCACGACGCGCTCGACCAGGGCGACATCGCCAAGGTCGAGGAGACGGCGCAGGCCCTGCACGCCGCCGACCTCGCCGACCTGATCGAGGAGCTGCCGGCGGATCACCGCACTACGCTCCTGGACACCCTGGGCGGCGCGCTGGACCCGGAGGCGCTCAGCTACCTGGTGGCCCCGGTGCGCCAGGAGGTGATCGAGCACATCGGCCCGAAGGGCCTGGCGGGCGCGCTGTCGGAGCTGGAATCCGACGACGCGGTCGAGATCTTCGAGGACCTGGACGAGGACTTCCAGCAGCGGATCCTGACCCAGCTGCCGGTCGGCTACCGGCTGGTGCTGGAGGAGGGCATCGCCTTCCCCGAAGCCTCCGCCGGGCGGCTGATGCAGCGCGAGGTCGTGGTCGTGCCGGCCGGCTGGACGGTCGGGCAGACGATCGACTTCATGCGCTCCGCCCAGGACATGCCGGAGGACTTCTACGACCTGTTCGTGGTCGATCCCAAGCACAAGTGCCAGGGCTACGTCCCGCTGTCCCGGGTGCTCCGCGCCCGCCGGCCGGCGCTGATCTCGGAGATCATGGAGACCGACGTCCGCCCGATCCCCTTCTCCACCGACCAGGAGGAGGTCGCCTACCTGTTCCGGCAGTACGGCCTGGTCTCCACGCCGGTCGTCGACGACGCCGGCCGGGTGATCGGCATGATCACGGTCGACGACATCGTCCACGTGATCGACGAAGAGGCCGAGGACGACCTGATGAAGCTCGCGGGTCTGGGCGAAAGCGACCTCTACGGCCGGGTGCTCGCGACCGCCCGGTCGCGGGCGACCTGGCTGACGGTCAACCTGGGCACCGCCGTGTTCGCCTCGCTCGTGATCGGTCTGTTCGAGGCCACGCTGGAACAGATCGTCGCGCTTGCGGTGCTGATGCCGATCGTCGCCTCGATGGGCGGCAACGCCGGCATGCAGACCCTGACGGTGGCGGTGCGCGCGCTCGCGATGAAGGACCTCTCGGCGACCAACGCCCTGCGCTTCATCGGCAAGGAGTGCCTGGTCGGCCTGTCCAACGGCGCGGTCTTCGCCGTCATGGTCGGCGTGGTCACCTGGCTGTGGTTCGGCCGCGTCGACATCGGCGTGATCATCGGCCTTGCGATGATCATCAACATGCTGGTCGCCGGCCTGTCCGGCACCCTGATCCCGCTTGCCCTGGAAAAGCTGAAGATCGACCCGGCGGTCGCCTCCGCGATCTTCCTGACGACGATCACCGACGTCGTCGGCTTCTTCGCGTTCCTCGGCCTGGCGGCGCTGTTCATCCTGTAGAGCGGCGCGCTGCTGGACAGGCGTGGGAAATACGCCCACCCTCTGAGCGGGATCGGCCGGCGACGCCGCGTCCTTTGGCGACCGCCGTCATCCGCAACCCTGGGACCTGTATGACCGACGACGGCGCTACCTCCGACCAGCACCGCCTGCTGCATCGGGCGATGCGCTCGATCCTGCGGCCCTTGGCGCGGGTCGCGGTGGCGCGGGGGCTGCCGTTGTCGGCGCTGACGCAGATCCTGAAGGACGTGCTGGTCGACGCGGCGCGCTACGAGCTGAAGCGCCGCGGCGAGAAGCCGACGCAGAGCCGGATCTCGGTCTCTGAGCGGCGTCCACCGCAAGGACGTGCGCCGATTTCCTGGCGCAGACGCCGGTGCGCGAGAGCGCGCGCGAGCCGGTCTCGCGCGCGAGAGCGTGGTCGGGCGCTGGCTGGGCGATCCCGCCTACCGCGACGCCGACGGCCGGCCCGCCGTGCTGGCGCGCACCGGCGACGCGCCCAGCTTCGAGGCGCTGGTCGCCGGGATCAGCACCGACGTCCGCCCGCGCACGGTGCTGGACGAACTCAAGCGCCTGGGCTTCGTCGTCCACGACGAGACGGCCGACAGCGTGCGCCTGGACACCGCCGCGTTCGTGCCCAGCGCGGACGACGCGCACCTCCTGCGTCTGTTCGAGGCCAACCTGGCCGACCACGCGAGCGCCGCCGCGGCGAAGCGTGACCGGCACCGACGGCCCGTTCCTGGAGCGCGCGGTCTACTACACCCACCTGCCGGCGAATGCGGTGGACGAGCTCCACAGGCTCGCCCGCGCGGACAGCCGGGCGCTGTTGGAAAAGCTGAACGCCCTGGCGCTGGAGCGCCAGACGGCCGCGGCCGACGCGGCCGAAGCCGGGCTGCAGCGCTTGCGCTTCGGCGTCTATTTCTATCGCGAGGAGATGCCCGACGACGCGGGCGACGGCGCCGCCGCCAGGGCGACGCCGCCCAGGCGAGGCCGCCCAAACGCCCGCGTCCGGCCATCGGGGGATGAGGGATGACGATGGGCACATGGCCCGCGCGCCTCGCGCTCGGGCTTTCGCTACTGCTGACGGCCGCCTGCGGCCAGTTGGACGCGCCCGGCCGGGTCGCGCAGGGCGATCCCGGCGGCGGCATCGGCGGCACCGGCAGCGCCGCCCAGCCGGTGCGCGAAGTGGGCGTGCTGGGCACCGTGCGCGGCTTTTCCAGCGTGCTGGTGAACGGCGTGCGCGTGGAGGCCGGCCCGGGCTTCCCGGTCACGACCCCGTTCGGGCCGAAGCTGGTCGGGGAGCTGGCCGAAGGCCACGTGGTCGAGCTCAGCGCCCGGGCGCAGGGCACGCGCCTGGACGCCCGGCGGATCGCCCAGCTGATCGCGCTCGCCGGCCCGGTCGAAGCGGTGGAGCGGGACGCGGAAACTCTCTTAGTGATGGGCGTGGAGGTCGCGCTCGCCCCCGACGCGACCGTCGCGACCGACGGCGGCCTGGCTGGCCTCGCGCCCGGCGACCGGGTGGCCGTCAGCGGCTTGTGGCGCAACGGCGCGGTGGTCGCCTCCCGGATCGATCCGGCCCCGCGCCCGCGTGCCGGGGCTGGAGACCGGCGCGGCTGCCCGGCGGTGGTCTCCGGCGTGGTACGCGCGGGCGACGACGGCACCCGGCGGGTCGGCCCGCTGCCCGTGACCGGCCCGGACGCGGGCGACCCGCTGCCCGACGGCCGGTTCGCGGTCTTGGTCGGCAGCTACCGGGACGGCCGGCTACGGGTCCGCCAGGTCGCGCGCGGACACCCCGTGCTGCCCGCCGCCTGGACCGCCCTGTGGGTCGAGGCCTACGCCGGGCGCGTCCACGGCGATCCCGCGCTGCACGGCTTCGGCCACGCGCTCTCGGCCGGCACGCGTCTGGAGCGCCTGCTCGGCCGGCGCGGCGTCTTCATCGGCCCGCTCCGGGACGGCTCTGCCGGATCGAGCACGGCGTCCCCCTGCCCGAAGGCCTGCGCGCCCAGGAGGACGCGCTGCAGGCCCTCGGCGACGGCCTGCGGCCCAGCCGCGGCGTGATGGAGACACGGTAGGTCCGGGCCTGAGCTGTCCTGCTGTCGGCGTGGCGCGGGTTCGCAAGATGCGCGCGGCGGGCTCCCTCTCCTCCATTGGGAGGCTCAGGGGATTCTCGGAATTCCGAAACCCGCGGCGTTGCGGAGGGTGAGAGGGTCTTGCAACTCGGAAAGAGCTGCACGAGACGCTGCCCGCCCGCCATGGCGAACGTAGCCCCGTCAGCGAAGGCGAAAAGTCAAATGCTAGTATCTCATGGCGACAACTCGCAGAGCCAAATGTGCACGCTTGAAGAAGCAATAAACAATCCGTGCATACCCTAGATCGGGAGGAGAGGGACAGGGTAGAGGAGGTTCGCACGCCATATGCCGGCGGCGTCCTCCGCCCCTAGCCCCTCCTCCCAGTAGAGGCGGGGAATGACTTGAGCCTGCTCCGTTCCCGGTAAATCCCCGAAAAATATATAAAATTTCGCCTCTTCGCGGGTCAGCGGATCGCGGGGCCGATGTGTGCGGATTTTTTCCCACATATTTGAGGGGCGCGCGCCTGGCCACGCGAAGGGCGCGGGGTGCCACCGAACCCTTTCCGGGAGGCTTCACGTTCAAGTATCTCGCAACGGCCATCATGGCCCTCTCGCTCGCCGCCTGCGCCGGCCAGAACGGCCAGATGAGCGGCGGCATGGACGGCGGTATGAACGGCGGCGACCAGATGGCGACGGCCGACCAGTCGATCGTCGAGATCGCCAGCGGCGACGAGCGCTTCTGCCACCCTGGTGACGGCGGTCGAGAAGGCCGACCTCGCCGGCACGCTCGACAGCGGCGGGCCGTTCACCGTCTTCGCCCCCACCGACGAGGCCTTCGCCAAGCTGCCGCAGGACCAGCTGAACGCGCTGCTGCAGCCGGAAAACCGGGACAAGCTGCGCAGCATCCTGACCTACCACGTCGTCCCGGGCCGCGCGATGGCGGCCGACATCGCCGGCAAGCGGCTGCGCGCCGACACGGTCAACGGCGCCAAGCTGCCGATCGACGCCACCGGCGGCTCCGTCTCCCGGCAACGCCACGGTGATCAAGACCGACATCGAGGCGTCCAACGGCGTGATCCACGTCGTCGACGAGGTGATCCTGCCAAACTGACCCGCGGCAGGCCCGACCGAGCCAGTCCCCCCCAGCCTGGCCCCGGTCGGCGCGCTGTCGTCGGCCGGGCCTTTTCGATCAAGGCCGCGGCACGCCCGCGGCGCCCGCCCGCGTACGCCCGTCCTTGTCGCCCACCGTGTCGCCCACCGTGTCGCCCGCCCGCGTCGCCCGCCTGTCGCCCGCCCGTGCTCGATAGAGGCTCCCGCCGCGGGCGTGGCGGCTGGCATGATGGTCGCCCGCCGGGGTGTCCGGACGGCATCCGGCCCCATGTTGCGCCGGCGCTATCGAGGGAGGGCTCGCCCATGCTCCGCGTCGTCCTGGCCACGCTCGCCGTGCTTGCGGCCGGCCTGCTGCTGAGTGCGCAGCCGGCGCGCGCCAGCCAGTGCTTCGCGTTCGTCCAGAACCCGCCCGACGGCCTGACCCTGACCCCGGTGGTCTACACGACGGCGGCCCCGCGCGCCGTCGTCGAGATCCGGTTCGTCGGCCACGCGACCTTCGAGATCACCTCCCCCGGCGGGGTGGTGATCGCGACCGACTACACCGGCCGCAACGGCCCAGCAGGCGTGCCCGACGTGGTGACCATGAACCACGCCCACACGACCCACTACACCAACACGCCCGATCCCAGGATCGACCACGTGCTGCGCGGCTGGAACCCGGACGGCGACGGCCCGGCGCAGCACGACCTCGCGGTCGGCGACACGCGCATCCGCAACGTCGCCACCGACATCCGCGGCTGGCAGGGCGGCACGGTGGAAAAGTACGGCAACTCCATCTTCATCTTCGAGATGGCGGACCTGTGCATCGGCCATCTGGGCCACCTGCACCACCAGCTCTCGCACGCCGACCTCGCCCTGATCGGCCGGCTCGACGTGGTGATGGCCCCGGTCGACGGCAGCTGGACCCTGCCGCTGCCCAAGATGATCGCGACCCTGAAGGACCTGCGCGCGAGCCTGCGTCATCCCGATGCACGTCTTCGGCGCGGGCTCACTTCGAGACCTTCCTGGCCGGCATGTCCGACCGGTTCGAGATCCGCCGGGCGCGCGATCCCGCGATCCGCGTGTCGCTGGACAGCCTGCCGCGCCAGCCCACCGTGCTGGTGCCGTACGGGTATTAGGGCAAGATCCACGGACAAGGTGAATTCACCTTGCCCGATCTTGCCCTAGGGCGGGCCTACTCCGCCGCGTCGGGGCGGGCGTCGGCGGAGAGCGCCTGGGCCTGATCGAACTGCAGCGCGGCCAGCCGGGCGTAGAGGCCGTTCTGCTCCGAGGAGCTCGTGGTGGGTGCCGGTCTCGACGATCCGGCCGCGGTCGATCACCACCAGCCGGTCGGCCTTCAGCACGGTCGCCAGGCGGTGCGCGATGATCACGGGTCGTGCGCCCTGCATCAAGTGGTCGAGCGCTTCCTGCACGACCTTCTCGCTCTCCGCGTCCAGCGAGCTGGTCGCCTCGTCGAGCAGCAGCACCGCCGGGTTCTTCAGGATCGCGCGGGCGATCGCGATCCGCTGGCGCTGGCCGCCCGACAGCCGCACGCCGCGCTCGCCCAGGAAGGACTGGAAGCCCTCCGGCAGCTCCTCGATGAAGGCGCGGGCGTCGGCGGCCTCGGCGGCGGCGATCACCTCGGCGTCGCTCGCGTCCGGGCGGCCGTAGCGGATGTTCTCCATGGCGTCGGCGGAGAAGATCACCGGCTCCTGCGGCACCAGGCCGGTGTGCCGGCGCAGTTCCGACGGGTCGGCGTCCTTGAGGTCGACGCCGTCCAGCGTCACCCGCCCCTGGCTGGGGTCGTAGAAGCGCAGCAGCAGCTGGAAGACGGTCGTCTTGCCGGCGCCCGACGGACCCACCAGCGCCACCTTCTCGCCCTGCTCGACCTGTAGGTCGAAGCCGTCGAGTGCGGCCGTTTCCGGGCGCGAGGGGTAATGGAAGACGACCTCCTCGAAGCCGACCCGGCCCTTTACGGGCGCGGGCAGCGGGGTCGGGTTGGCCGGCGCCTCGATCTCGGTCTCGGTGCGCAGCAGGTCGATCAGCCGCTCAGTGGCGCCGGCCGCGCGCTGCAGGTCGCCGACGACGTCCGACAGCCCGCCGACCGAGCCCGCGACCACGACCGAATAGAACACGAAGGCCGACAGCTGGCCCGCGCTGATCCGGCCGTCCAGCACGGCGTGGCCGCCGACCCAGAGCACCACCGCGATCGCGCCGAACACCAGCAGGATCACCATCGCGGTCAGCGAAGCGCGCGCGATCGTGCGCTTGATCGCGGTGTCGAACGCGTCCTCGACGCGCTCCTGGAAGCGGGCGCGGTCGATCGGCTCGTGGTTGAACGCCTGCACGGTGCGGATGTTGGACAGGCTCTCGTCGACGTAGACGCCGACGTCGGCGACCCGGTCCTGGCTGGCGCGCGACAGCTTGCGGACCTGCCGGCCGTAGACGATCACCGGGATCAGCACCAGCGGCACCACCAGGAAGACCAGCCCGGTGAGCTTGCGGCGAGGTCGCGCAACAACAGCGCCACGCCGCCCACCAGGGTCAGGGATGTTGCGCAGGGCGACTCGGCACGCTGGTTCCACCACCACCTGCAGGAGCGTGGTGTCGGTGGTCAGGCGCGAGCAGCACTCGCCGGTGCGGGTGGTCTCGAAGAAGCCGGCGACAGGCCGATCACGTGCCGGAACACGTCCCGCCGGACGTCGGCGACCACCCGCTCGCCGAGCCAGGTGACCAGGTAGAAGCGCGCGAACGCCGCGCCCGCCAGGATCGCCACGACGGCGAACAGCACCAGCACCGCCTGGTCCAGCAGCGGCGGCGTTGCCCTCGGCGAAGCCCTGGTCGATCAGCAGCTGCAGCCCGCAGCCCGAGCGCCAGCGTGGTCCCCGCGGCAGCGATCAGCGGCGACAGCGCGGCCAAGGCCAGATGGCCCTTGTCAGGGCGCGAGATAGCGCCCAGAGGTGCCGCAGCTTCTTGACGTTCTTGCTGCGCGGCCGGTCGGGCTCGTGCGTCGCTGTCCTGCTCGAGCCGTCGACTTCTCGCGCATGCTCGCCATGGCTGCTCCCGGCTGGCCGTCACGGCGCGCTGACGCGCCAATGGCCTGAACGCCTATCGCACGGGCGATGGGCAGGCAACCGCCGCCGGCCGCCGCCACGCCCCGACACCTGTGCACGCGCACGGGTCTTGCGTCACATCGGGCGTTTGCCTATAACCGCGCGCGCGCGCCGAGCAGAGCTTGAGCGATGAAGAAAGACATTCACCCCGACTACCACGAGATCGCGGTCGTGATGACCGACGGCAGCGAGTTCAAGACCGCGCTCCACCTACGGGAAGGCGGCGAGACTGCGCTGCGCCTGGAGATCGACCCCAAGACGCACTCCGCCTGGACCGGCGTGCACCGCGTCGCGGCCTCCGGCGGCCAGATGCAGAAGTTCAGCCAGCGCTTCGGCAACCTGGGCAACCTCTCCGGCAAGAAGAAGTAGCGCCGGCCGCGGCCGGATCTCGCGCGGGCGCATCCGGACGGGATCGGCCGCGCGGCCCGGGCGCGCGTCACGGCCAGCCGGATGCGAAGGGCATTCGTGGACCGCCGCGGATGCCCTTTTCACGTGCGCGCCGCAGTCGTTTCGCGTGCGCGCCGGGGTCGCGTGCGGGCCCGCGCGCGGGCGGCTCAGGCCGGGCCGGCGGGCGCTCAGGCCTGCCCGGCGGGCTCGAGCATCCGGTCCAGCCGGTCGATCCGTTCGTAGAGCCCGCGCGAGCGCTGCAGCAACTTGCCCAGGCGGTCCGGCAACGCCTCCACCGGGACGGCGGGCTCGGCCAGGCAGATGTCGCGGCCGCCCGGCGGTTGTCAGGCCGGGTGGTCTCAGCCCGGTCGACCTCGCCCGCCTGCACCGCGCGCTGGAGCATCAGCCAGGCCATCACCTGGGTCATCCGGGCGGTCACCCGCATCTCCTCGCAACTCGCCACCAGCTGGGTGTCGTGGTCCAGCTGCGCCTTGTCGTGCGGCGCCTGCCCGGCGATGTAGTCGCGCACCGCCTGGGTGAGGTCGAGCGCCTCCGCGTAGGTGCGCTCGATCAGCGGGCCCGTCTCCACGATGCCGTCGGCCTGGGTGGTCTCGCTGGTCACGCGCTGGGGCAACTTTCGGCTGCAGTCGAGGAGGCGGGGGCTGCGATCGTGCGCCCGCCCCGGAGCGACAGAGTCGGCCGTCAAGCTTAACAACTCCTTGGCGCCGCGCCCAGCCGCCGGAGACCGGCTCGCCAGCGGGCTTGGCGCCCGTCGAACCGGGCCCGGCCGGCACCGGGATCTGCCAGCCGCTTCGGCCGCGTGGTTCGCGCGCGGTGACCGACAGCCGAGCCGGGTGCCGCACGCCGGACCCGGCCGGGTCGCGCGTCGGCGGGCGCAGCAACCAGCCCCGGGGCCGCTCGACCTGGACGGCGGCCGGCCCGCGTGCAGCTCGCTACCGCTTGTTCTGGAGGATATGGCCCGATGCGTGCTTACGACTTCTCCCCGCTGCTGCGCTCCGCCGTCGGCTTCGACCGGATGGCGCAGATGATGGACACGCTCGCCCGCGGCGACGAGGCGGGCGGCGGCTATCGCGCCTACAACATCGAGAAGCTCGACGAGGAGCTCCTACCGGATCACCATGGCCGTCGCCGGCTTCGCCAGAGGACGAGCTGGAGATCACCACCAAGGACACCGCCCTGGTGGTCGCCGGCAAGGCGAAGGAGGCCGAGGGCGAGACCACCTTCCTGCACCGCGGCATCGCCCGGCGGCGCCTTCGAGCGGCGCTTTGCGCTCGCCGAGCACATCAAGGTGACCGGTGCGCGCCTGGAAAACGGCCTGCTGCATGTCGAACTGGTCCGCGAGGTGCCGGAGGCGAAGAAGCCCCCGCGCCGGTCGGGATCCAGCGCGGCGCGCCCGCGCAGCCGAAGGTGATCGAGAGCCAGGCCGCCTGACGCCGGCCTCCCCCCTCGACGCCCACGGGCGAGCCGGCCGGGACGCCAGCCCCGGCCGGCTTTTTCCGTTGCCGGCCAGTGCGATGCGCAGATCCCCTCTCCATCGAGGAGAGACTTTTGCACGAACCCGCGCACACCCGTGGGGGATGCTTCGACACGCTGGCCTGCGGCCAGCACCTCAGCATGAAGCTATGGGTTAAGTCATTTGAATACCTACAAGCTTCATCCTACGTAGGATGCCGAAGGCATCGCAGTGTCGAAGGATCCCACACGGGTGTTTGCGAATGGTGCAAAGCCACCTCAAGGGAGAGGGACCCGCCGCGACGCCGTGCGGACCCATGCAGCAACCCGCCGCGGCTCGCCGCATGCCGCTGCCCCTCTTCCTCGAGGCGACGTTCGCGCACGGGCGCGCGGCGATACCCGTCAGAGCCCTTCGACCAGGGCCTTCGGCGCTGGTCTGGACGAGACGCTCCGGTCGAAGTAAAGCGAGCGGGTCCATCCTGAGCCGGTTGCCCTGAGCTTGTCGAAGGGCGACCGGTCGAAGGACCCTGACGGGTGCTGACCCCAAGGCACGCTCGACGTCTCTCAATGGAACCGGAGGCCACCCCAGAACCGCGCCGCGATCCCAAATATCGGCGCGCTTGACCGCCGCCTCACTCCGCCGGGACCCGCTCCGCGCGCACGGCGCGCAGCTCGCCCAGGGCCTGGCGGACGATCCCGGTGGCGGAGCTCAGGAACAGGCTCGCCATGATCGCCGCGACGGCGAGGTCGGGCCAGGGCGTACCGCTGGCGAACACGCCCAGGCCGGCCAGCGCGACCGCCACGTTGCCGATCGCGTCGTTGCGCGAACACAGCCAGACAGAGCGCACGTTGGCGTCGCCGTCGCGGTAGCGCGGCGGCGACAGCGCCGCCGATCAGCGTCGACCGCGCAGGCGAGGCGCGCCGATCCCGGCTCATCACGAAGGCGTCCGGCTGGCCCGGCGCGACCACCCGGTAGAGCGTCGCGGCCAGCACGCCCGCGCCGAGCGCGCCCAGCGAGAGGCCTTTGAACATGGCCACCCGCGCGCGGGTCACCGCCGCCCCGCCGATCACCGCGAGGCTCAACGCGTAGGTCGCGGTATCGCCCAGGAAGTTCCAGCGCGTCCGCCTTCAGCGCCATCGACTGCCCGGCGAGGCCGGCCGCCATCTCCACGCCGAACATCCCGGCGTTGAGCGCGATCACTGTCCAGAGCACCCGCTTGTAGCGCGCGCTCACGCCGTCGAACTTGACCTCGGACCCGCAGCAACCTGTCATGATAGGCCTTAGATAACCCGTCCAAGCGCGCAAGGCCACCCTCGGCACCTACTCCACCCGCAGTGCCTCCAGCGCCGCGCGGATCCGCTCCGGGATCTGGACGGCGGTCGACATGTCGCCGCGCTGGACGAAAACGTGGACGAACCGCCCCTCCGCGGCCGCCTGCTCGCGGCCGGCCTTGAACAGCCCGATCGTAGGTCGCCGACCGGCCGCCCAGCCGCGCAACCCGCAGGCCCGCCTCGACGTCTTCCGGAAAGGCGAAGGCGGCGCGGTAGCGGCACCAGCAATCCCGCGCAGACCCCGATCACCTCGCCGGCCCACGGGTCCAGCTGCCCTCCTGGATCAGGTAGCGGTTAATCACCGTGTCGAAGTAGGCGTAGTAGACCACGTTGTTCATGCGGCCAGATGTCGTCGTGTCCATCCAGCGGGTCGGGATGGTGGAGGTGGTGCGGGTAGTCGGCCCGGGTCGTCGGCTGGTCGTCGCTCACGGCTGGTCCTTTGCGGGTGTCGTAGCTGGCGCAGGTGTCGTCGCTGGCCGCGCCTGCAAAGCAGGCGGCCGGCCGGCTGTCAATTCGATTGGAGGCGGGCTTGGAGCGGCGCGCGCGTCCGTTGCCGGGCCCTGGCCCGCTGTGGCAAAGCCCTGGACGCAACCGTCCGCGCGCAAGGAGGCGAGGCATGCCCGTGCCCACGACCACGATCGGCGCCTACCCGAAGCCCGATTACGTGCCGCTGCGCGGCTGGCACGAGGCGAAGCCGGAGGCGGAGCAGGGCCGCCACCCCGCCGACCCGACGCGGCCGCTGCGCGCGCGCCGGCGGGTCGACGCGGAGGAGGAGCAGCGCCTGTTCGACCGCGCCACCCGCGAGGTCGTGGCGGAGCAGGCGGAGATCGGCATCGACGTCCCCACCGACGGCGAGGTCCGGCGCGAGCACTACGTCTTCTACCACCTGCGCCACCTGCACGGGATCGACTTCGAGAACCTGGAGGAGCGCGAGCTGCGCCAGGGCGGCTGGACGGCCTACGTCCCGGTCGTCCGCCAGCCGGTCCAGGCGGGCCCGCGCTTTCTGCGCCACGACTGGCAGAGCGCCCAGGCGGCGACCGGCCGGCCGGTCAAGATCACCGTGCCGGGACCACCGACGATCGCCGGGACGATCGCCGACGCGCACTACGGCGACGAGCGCGCGCTGTGCGCCGCGCTGGGCGACGCGCTGAACCAGGAGCTGCGCGACCTCGCCCACGCCGGCTGCCCCTGGATCCAGGTCGACGAGCCGCTGTTCGCCCGCCACCCGGACAAGGCGACCGCCTTCGGTGTCGCAACCTGGCGCGCTGCCTGCACAAGCTGCCGGATGAGACGCGCACGGCCGTCCACGTCTGCTGCGGCTATCCGGCCGAGCTGGACCAGGAGGACTATCCCAAGGCCGACCCGGGCGCCTACGCCGAGATCGCCGAGGCCCTGGACCTGGCGCCGGTGGACGCGGTCAGCCTGGAGGACGCCCACCGGCCGAACGACCCCGGCCTGCTGGAGGCGTTCGCGCGCGCCAGGTCATCCTCGGCTGCGTCGACGTCGCGCGCAGCCGCGTGGGAGGACCCGGACGAGGTCGCCCAGCGCCTGCGCACCGCCCTGGAGCACGTCGACCCCCACCGCCTGATGGCCGCGCCCGACTGCGGCCTGGCGCTGATGGAGCGCAAGCTGGCCCGCGACAAGCTGCGCGCGCTGGTCGCCGGGGCGCGGGCGGCGTGGGGTCACCACCAAGACACCAAGGCACCAAGGGGGCGTGCCGGTTGGCGAGAGCCGTCAGCGTCCTTCGAGACGGGCCAAGCGGCCCTCCTCAGGATGACGTCAAATATTTGGAGATGACGTCATTTTTTGAGGATGGCCTCGAGATATCTGAGGATGACGTCACATGTTTGGAGACGCAGTCAGGCATGCATCCGAGAAAAAACGACGTCATGCTGAGCAGGCCCGCAGGGCCGTGTCGAAGCACGTCTGACGGCTCTCGCCAACCGGCACCCCTCTGGTGCCTTGGTGTCTTGGTGGTAACCCTACCTCCCCCTACTCGCTCAGCGTCGTCGCACGCCTGCTTGATCCGCTCGCACGCCGTTTCCAGCGCCTCCGTCGATGTGGCGTAGGAGATCCGGAAGTAGGGCGACAGCCCGAACGCCTCGCCCTGCACGCAGGCGACGTTGGCCTCGTCCAGGAGGTAGGTCACGAAGTCGCCGTCGGACTGGATCCGGTTGCCCTGCGGCGTCTTCATCCCGATCACCCCGGAGCAGGAGGGGTCAGACTAGAACGCCCCCTCCGGCTTGGCGCAGGACAGGCCCGGGCACTGGTTCAGCTTCTCCACCACCAGGTCGCGGCGCTGGCGGAACACCTCGTCGCTTGGACGCGATGAAGTCCTGGGCTGTTCAGCGCCTCCACCGCCGCCGCCTGGCTGATCGAGGAGGGCGAGGAGGTCGACTGCGACTGGATCTTCGCCATCGCCTTGATCAACTGGCTCGGCCCGCCGGCGTAGCCGATCCGCCAGCCGGTCATGGCGTAGGCCTTGGAGACGCCGTTCATGGTCAGCGTGCGCTCGACCAGCGACGGCTCGACCTCCGCCGGGGTGCAGAACGCGAAGCCGTGCGTAGACCAGCTTCTCGTACATGTCGTCGGTCAGCACCCAGACGTGCTCGTGCTTTTTCAAGACGTCGGTGATCGCCTGCATCTCCGCCCAGCTGTAGGCGGCGCCCGAGGGGTTGCAGGGCTGTTCGAGGATCAGCCACTTGGTGTTCTTGCGTGATCGCGGAGTTCCAGGTCCTCCGGGCGCAGCTTGAAGCCGGCGTTCTGGCTGCACGGCACCGCCACCGGCTCGCCGCCCGCACAACAGCACCATGTCCGGGTAGGACACCCAGGAGGGGGCGGGGATCACCACCTCGTCGCCCTGCTTCAATCGTGGCGAACAGGGCGTTGAACAGCACCTGCTTGCCGCCGGTGCCGACCGAGACGCTGCCGGCTTGTACGTCAGGCGCGTTGTCGCGCTTGAACTTGGCGCAGATCGCCTGCTTCAGCTCGGGCGTGCCGTCGACGGCGGTGTACGGCGTCTGCCCTGGTCGTATCGCCGCCTTGGCGGCGTCCTCGCGATGTTGTCGGGGGTGTCGAGTCGGGCTGGCCCGCGCCCAGCCTGATCACGTCCTTACCCGCCGCGCGCAGCTCGCGCGCCTTGGTGGACACCGCGATGGTCGGCGACGGCTTGATCCGGTCGAGCCGGCTGGCGAGGAAGGACATGATGGGTCGGGCCCGTGCGGTGGAAACGGCGGAGATACCGCCCGGTCACGCTAGCGGAGGGGCAGGGGTGTCCAGGCGGCGCGGCGGAAGGGCTTGCGCAAGGCGGGACGGTTTCGGCGTACACATCGCCAGCGAGGATCGCCAGCGTGCGGCATCTCGCGGCCTGAGAAGATCGCCTGAGACGGGCGAGGTCCGCGGCAGGCGGCGCGACCCTCTGCGGCGCGCGTGGAACGTCGTCGACATTCTCGTCGCGGCCGAGACGTTCGACGGCGTGCGCGGTCCGCCCGGGCCGGCGCATGCATCAGCTGTCGGGCGAACGCGCCGGACTGATGGAGCATCTCGGTCTCCGGCAACTGGCGGATCACCTTCCGCGTCGTCGACGACGAGATCCACGATCTGAACCTGGAGGATTACCATTGACCAGCGAACCGGTGACCAAGATCGGGATGCAACCGGTGCACCCGGGCCGGTTCGTCCGGATGGAGATCCTCGAGGACCTCGGCCTTTCGGTCGCGCGCGCAGCGGGAAAAACGCTGGGCGCAGACGGGCGACCCTCTCCAGCTTCTCGTCAACGAGAAGGCCAGCCTGTCGCCTGGAAATGGCGCTCTCGCCTCGAAAAGGCGTTCGGCGTGTCGATGGACACCTTGCTGCGCCTGCAGGCCTGGCACGACGCCGAGCGCATGCGCGCCCACGCCGACGAGGTCGCGGTCACGCCCTACGTCCAGGTCGACGCCGCGCGACGCAGCCGCGCGCGGGCGCTGCTCTGCCGACATCAACGCATGCAGGAGTGGCACAGAGCTGGGTAAGACGCTCAATGAGCTTCGAGCGGATCTGCTCCAGGACCCGGGCGTTCAGGAGGAATACCACCGCCGCGCGCCAGAGTTCGAGGTGGCGAAGGCGATCATCGGCGCGCGCCAGGCCGCGGGCCTGACCCAGGCCGAGATGGCGCAGCGTATGGGAACCCCGCAGTCCTATATCGCGCGCCTTGAAGCCGGAAAAACGATGCCGAACCTGCGCACGATCTTCCGGGTCGGCAAGGCGACCGGGACCCGGCCGGAACTGGTCTTTCGACGCACGGACGCGGTGGAACGGTAAAGCGGTCTCCACCCTCCCGCCCCCACCCCGCACGCCCTACATTGGGGCCATGCCACAGGACACCGCGCGCTCGCGTACCAGGATCCCGTCGAGCTCGCGCGCCAGCGCATGAGCAAACCGGAGTCGATCCCCTTCGACCTGCAGTCGGACTTCCAGCCGGCGGGCGACCAGCCGCAGGCGATCAAAGAGATCGTGCAGGGGCTGGAGGCCGGCGAGAAGGATCAGGTGCTGCTCGGCGTCACCGGGTCGGGCAAGACGTTCACCATGGCGCACAGGCGATCGCAGCAGGCGCAGCGCCCGGCCCTCGATGCTGGTGCCCGCAACAAGACGCTCGCCGCGCAGCTCTATACGCGAGATGAAAGGCTTCTTTCCCGAATAACGCGGTGGAAGTACTTCGTCTCCTACTACGACTACTACCAGCCGGAAGCCTACGTCCCGCGCACCGATACCTACGTCGAGAAGGAATCCTCGATCAACGAGCAGATCGACCGGATGCGGCACGCCGGCGACCCGGGCGCTTCTGGAGCGCGACGACGTGATGATCGTCGCCTCGGTCTCCTGCATCTACGGCATCGGCTCGGTCGGAGACCTACTCGGCGATGACCTTCAGACCTCAACAGGGCGACCAGGTCATGGACCGCAAGGAGCTTCTTCGCAAGTCTCGTCGCGCTGCAGTACAAGCGCAACGACGCGGGCCTTCGCAGCGCGGCGTCCTTCCGGGTCCGCGGCGACAATCGTGGAGCTGTTTTCCCGGCGCACTACGAGGACCGCGCGTGGCGGATCTCGCTGTTCGGCGACGAGATCGACGCAGATCGCCGAGTTCGATCCGCTCGACGGGACGAAGACCGACGAGCTCGAAGCTGTCAAGGTCTACGCCAACAGCCACTACGCGCACGCCCGCGGCCGACGCTGGCCAGGCGGTCACGCGGCATCAAGCGAGCGAGCTGAAGGAGCGCCTGGAGTCTTCAACGAGCCGGCAACCTGCTCGGAGCGCCAGCGGCTTGAACAGCGGTACGACGCTTCGACCTGGAGATGATGGCCGCGACCGGCTGCTGCGCCGGGATCGAGAACTACTCGCGCTACCTCACCGGCCGCGCCCCGGCGAGCCGCCGCCGACCCTGTTCGAGTACCTGCCCGAAAACGCGCATGCTGTTCGTGGATGAAAGCCATGCGCCGTGCCGCAGGTCGGCGGCATGTTCCGCGGCGACACGGCGCGCAAGGCGACGCTGGTCGAATACGGCTTCCGCCTGCCCAGTCCTGCATGGACAACCGCCCGCTGCAAGTTCGAGGAGTGGGACACGATGCGCCCGCAGACGATCGTACGTCTCGGCCACGCCGGGCCGTGGGAACTGCGACAGACGCGGCGGCGCCTTCACCGAGCAGGTGCATCCGCCCGACCGGGCCTGATCGATCCGATGTGCGGAGGTCCGGCCGATGGCGGACCAGGTCGATGACCTGCATCGCCGAGGCGCAGGCGACGCGGAACAAGGGCTACCGCGCGCTCGTCACCACGCTCGACCAAGCGCATGGTCGAGGACCTGACCGAATACCTGCACGAGGCGGGCGTCAAGCGTGCGCTACATGCACTCCGACGTGGAAACGCTGGAGCGGATCGAGCTGATCCGTGACCTGCGGCTGGGCGTCTATGACGTGCTGGTGGGCATCAACCTGCTGCGCGAGGGGCTCGACATTCCCGAATGCGCGCTGGTCGGCATCCTCGACGCCGACAAGGAGGGCTTTCTGCGTTCCGGAACCGCGCTGATCCAGACGATCGGCCGGGCGGCGCGGAACGTGGACGGGCAAGCGTGGTGCTCTACGCCGACCAGGACGACACCGCAGGCGCTGACGGCCAGGCGCTGGGCGAGACCGAGCGGCGGCGCGACAAGCAGCTGGCCTACACCAGCGGACACGGGCATCACCCCAGACCATCCGCAAGCAGATCTCCGACGACGGATCGGGTCGACGAGAAGGGCTACCACGCCCAGGTCGGCCCCGGCCAGGACGCCGAGGACACCGTGGGCGTCGGCCACAACCTCAAGGAATTGATCGCCGACCTGGAAAACCGGATGAAGGAGGCGGCCGCCACCTGGAAATCGAGGAGGCCGCCCGGCTGTGCGACGAGATCAAGAAGCTGGAGGAGGCCGACCTGGGCGTGCCCACCGAGGGCGGCCAGCAGGGCGGCGCCGGCCAGTTCGCCGAAAAAGGTCGCCAGCGACGCCGCCTCCCGGTCGAAGAGCAGCGCGGCACAAGGCACGGGCAAGGCCGCCGCGAAACAGCGTCGCAAACCGACCGGCAAGCGGGCGAAGCGGATTTTGGCCGCAGGCGCGTCTCCAGCGCGGCCGGGCCTGCGTTCGCCGTCCCCAGCCGCCTGTTCGGTGCAATCGGCGGCGGCCGTACCTCTATCGGCATGACCTGCATGCCGAAGCGTTTCCCACGCGGGCGGAGCGGGCTATACTGATGGTAGATCGGACGGCCGCAAGGCCGCCGGGTCACGCTACCGCCGGAGGTTCGCATCCACGCCCGCACCACCAAGACGGCTGTCAGTTGGCGCTACCGCAATCGACCGCCGGCGCGGAGCCGGAGCGATTCGGCCCGTTCGCCGAGTTGGTGCGCCTGTGGCAGCGGCGCGCGCCCGCCGACGGGCAGCTGCCGCCGCGCCGCGCGTTCGACGCGTTCGACTTCCGGCCCTGGCTGGGCCGCGTGTTCATCGCGCGGGCGGAGCACGACCCCTTCAACCTGCGTTTCACGCTCTGGGGCACCACGCTCGGCGACTGGTCGGGCGTGGACTACACCAACAAGACCCTCGGCGAGGAAGCGGCCGATCCGCAGTCGATCCAGGAGGTCGAGCTCGCGTACTTCCGCGAGATGGCGCGGGAGCCGTTCATCGGCGTGGCCTCCGGCCGGCTGGACCAGCACGACCGGTCGTTCATCAAGGTGGTCGCCCTCGACCTACCGATCGGCGACGGCCCCACCCTGACGCACGTGATCGGGGTGCACCTGCAGGTCCGCGCCGAGGCACGGGTTGCGGAGGTGATGCCGGACTGTGCCGGTCCTGCGGGAGTTTTGAGCCGCCGCCCCCGGGGGGGGCTCGCGGACGCCGCCTTTTTTCGCGCGGGTGCGCGGCCGGCGGCCTTACCCTTTACCCAGCCTGGCGCGCATCGCCGCCAGGGTCTCGTCGCTCACGTGGTGCTCGATCCCCTCGGCGTCGGACAGGGCGGTGTCCTCGCTGACCCCCAGGCTGCGCAGGAACTGCAGGACCACGGCGTGGCGCTGGCGGCTGGTCTCGGCCATCTCGCGGCCGGCGCGGGTCAGGAAGATCGGCGGGTAGGGCTCGGTCTCGACCAGGCCGCGGTCCTGCAGCCGGCGCACCATCTTGGCCACCGTCGCCTGGCGCACGCCCATCCGGTGGGCGATCTCGACCGCCCGCGCCTCGCCCTTGGCGTCGATCAGGTCGGCGACCAGCTCGACGTAGTCCTCGATCAGCTCGGTCTCGTGCGCCTTGCGCACGCTGGCGTGCTGCCGGGCGTGCGCGTCCGCGCCCAGCAGCTCGCCGCTGTCGGGGGAGACGTGGGAGAGTCTCGGCTTGCCGCGTGCCCGTGCCATGGCCGGCGTGATAGCCGATCCGGCGGACCTTGGCAAAAGCGCCGGACTATAGCGCCGCCGGCGGCGGCGCCGATCAGCCCTTCAGCCAGCGGCGCAGGCGCTCCGCCGCCTGGGCGACCTCGTCCTCGCGGCCGGCGAAGGAAAAGCGCACGAAGCGCTGCCCCTCGAACGGGTCGAAGTCCACACCGGGCGTCGCCGCCACGCCGGTCTCGTGCAGCATGCGCTTGCAGAACGCCTGGCTGTCCTCGGTCAGGTGGCTGACGTCGGCGTAGATGTAGAACGCCCCGTCGGCCGGCGCGAAGCGCTCGATCCCCGCCCGCGGCAGCTCGCGCAGCAGGACGTCGCGGTTGCGGCGGTAGGACTCCACCACCGCATCCAGCTCATCGCGCGCGTCGAGCGCGCCCAGCGCGGCGTACTGGCAGGGCGCGGGGGCGAGATGTGAACAGGTTCTGGCCGACGCACTCCGCCGCCCGCACCATGTCGGGCGGCAGCACCAGCCAGCCGACCCGCCAGCCGGTCATGGCGTAGTACTTGGAAAAGGAGTTCACCACGATCGCGTCGTCGGTGATCTCCAGCGCGCAGACACCGCGGCCCTGGAACTCGATCCGGTCGGTAGATCTCGTCGGAGATCAGGCGGATGCCGCGCGCCCGGCACGCCTCGATGAGTGCGCGCATCCCGGCGTCGTCGACCATCGTGCCGGTCGGGTTCGACGGGCTCGCCAGGATCAGGCCGTCGAGCTCGCCGTCGACCCGGTCGAGCAGCTCCGGCGTCGGCTGGAAGCGGCTTTCCAGATCGGTCTTGAGCCAGACCGGCTCCAGGCCGAGGGCGGAGAGGATGTGCGGTAGGCCGGATAGCCCGGCGCGGCCAGCGCCACCCGGTCGCCCGCGTCGAAGGCGGTCAGGAACGCGACCACGAACCCGGCCGACGAGCCGTTGGTGATCATCACCCGCTCGGGGTCGAGGTCGACGCCGTGCCGGCGCGGCGTAGCTGCGCGCGATCGCGCGGCGCAGCTCCGGAAGCCCCAGCGCGTCGGTGTAGCCGAGCTGCTCGCTGTCGATCGCCCGCTTGGCCGCGTCGCGCGCGGCCTGGGGCGCGCCGCGTGGCCGGGCTGGCCGACCTCCAGGTGCAGGACGTCGCCGCCTTCCGCCGCACGTTTGTTGGCCGCGCGCAGGACGTCCATCACGATGAAGGGGTCGACCTTCCCGCGCTCGGCGACCTTGAGGCTCATGGCGTTTTCGGTATCCCTGTTGACCCACCGTCCGGCGGCGCGACTTGGTTCACCGCCGCGCTCCTGCGCGACTTCGTTCACCGCCGCGCTCCTGCGCGCCTCGGTTCGCCGCCGCGCTACTGCGCGCGCACGCCCAGCCCGTGTCCGCGCGGGTCGGAGGCCACCCGGCAGCCGGCTCCGCTGGCGCTCGCGCCGTCGGGACAGTCAAGCCTGCAACCGGCCCATGCCAGGGCGTGTCACGACGGTGTGACCCATCGTGCGCAGCCGCTGCGTCGCGCCGCCTCGGGCAGCGTCGGCTCGACCTGCAGGTCGTCCAGGCTTGCCGGGGTGGTAGAGCCGCCGGCAGGCCAAGGTCGTTCGCGAGGTCGACCGCGTCGGGGTTCACCGCCTCCAGCTTGCGGATCAGCTCGGCCGCGGCGAGCACGCCGTCGGCGCCGCCGGCCCCCGACAGGGCGAGGTAGCCCCGGCCGGTGAACTGGTTGGCGATCGGCGCGGGCAGCATGTCCGCGCCCGCCGCCTGCGCGGGGGCGGGCTCGGCCAGCAGCACGCCGGTGCCGATCGCATCCGCGCCGCTGCCGAACAGCCCGTTCATGGTGAACGTGCAGCTCGCCATGTTGCCGAACCGGTCGACCGCGACCGCACCCAGCCGTGGGGACGCCGCCCGACTTCTTGGGCGGCGGCGGCAGACAGCGCCGGCCGGCGTCGCCGCCTCCGGGTCGATGCTGCGGATCAGGCTGGGCGAGCGCGTCGGCGGCGAGCAGCTCCTGGGCGGCCGGCCGCGCGCTGGCGTCCTGCGACAGCCAGCGCCCGGTCCGGGACAGGCTGCGCTTCCAGGCCTCCGCCAGCAGATGCGCACTCGCCGTCCAGCGCTGGCGCGGCGTCGCTCGCCTTGCGCAGCATGCCCCAGGTCTGCCCGGCCAGCAGCCCGCCGGTGGCGGGCGGTGGGGGCAGGTGCACCTGGTGGTTGCCGAACGGCACCGGTCAGCGTCTCGCCGGCCTCAGCGGCGTAGCCGGAGAGCGCCTGCTGGCTGAACGGCTGGCCGGCCTGCCGGGCCAGATCGGCCAGGCGGTTGGCGAACGGACCGGCGTAGAGGTAGCCCGCCCCCTGCTGCCGGATCCCGGCCAGGACCGCGGAGAGCGCCGGGTGCGACGGCCGCCGGCCGACCGGCGGCACGGACCCGTCCTCGCCCAGGAAGCGCCGGCGGGCCTCGCCGCTCAGGCGGTCCGCGCCGTCTTCCAGGTCGCTGTGCAGCGCCTCGCTCACCAGGTGGCCGAACCGGGCGTAGCGTTCGGCGGGCGAGACGACCTCGCGCCAGTCGCGCACGCCATGCCGGGCGTGGACGGCCGCGAGCCCGCGCGCGAGCGCCGGGATCGCGCCGCCCTGGGCGCGCGGCGTGGCAGGAACTGCACGGCCTCGACCGTCTCCTCGCTGCGGTCGCTGACCAGGCAGACCCCGCCGCCGCCCAGCCCGACGCGCGAGGGCAGCGTGGCGGTCATCGCGAACCCCATCGCCACGACCGCGTCGGCCGCGCTGCCGTTGTTGGCCAGGACCTCGCGCCCGATCAGCGCCGCGCGCGGTTCGTCGGCCGCGGCGAACCCGGCGTAACCCTCGACCAGCCGCATGTCGCTGGTGTCGTCGTCGCTCGTGCAGGCGGCCAGGAGCATCGCCGCGCCGGCGAGCGCCACGGCCAGCCGGCTGGCCGGCCGGTGCCACCGGTATGTCTGCGATCGCGGATCCCGGCCGGTGCCGTCTCCGGCCGTGGCAAGACCGGCGGCAAGGCCGGCCGACTGCTGAGCGGTCACGCTCGTCCTGTGAATTGAAACGCCGGCGTGCAGGGGATACCCTTTCGCCGTGAAGCACAAGGACGCGCTCGTGCGCAAGCTCAAACCCCTTCTCCGCGCGGCCGCCGCCCTCTGGCTCGGGGCCGCCGCCGCGCTGCGCCGGTCCAGGCGGGCGCGCAGAACAAGCCCGCCAGCTTCATCCGCGACTCCGAGATCGAGGAGACGATCCGGGCCTACGCCACGCCGATCTTCCAGGCGGCCGGGCTCAATCCCGAGCGGATCGACGTCTATCTGATCGCCGACGACACGCTGAACGCGTTCGTCGCCGGCGGCATGAACATGTTCCTCCACACCGGCCTGCTGCAGCGCGCCAGACGCCCACCCAGGTGATGGGCGTGATCGCCCACGAGGCCGGCCACATCTCCGCCGGCCATCTGGCCGGCCGGCGACGGGAGATGGAGGATCTCGCGACCCGGATGATCGGCAGCCTGCTGCTGGGGATCGGGGCCGCGGCCGTGACCGGCAACCCGGCCGCCGGGGTGGCCGCCACCTCGCTCGGGCAAAGCCTCAGCCTGGCCGACATGCTGTCCTACAGCCGCACCCAGGAAGGCTCCGCCGACCAGGCGGCGATCAGCTACATGAAGCGCGCCGGCTACTCGCCGCGGCGTCTGGTCGAGTTCATGCGCATTCTGGAAGACCAGGAGGTCCTGCTGCGGGAGAGCCAGGCCCCCTGGATCGCGGACCCACCCGCTGACCGGCGAGCGCGTGCGCACCCTGGCCGCCGCCGCGGAGAAGGCCGAGCAGGCGGAGGGCTTGCGCGCCGAGGCGCCGGACGCGCTGAAACGCCGGCACGCCCGCATGCAGGCCAAGCTGGACGGGTTCCTGAACCGGCCGACCAAGGTCCTGGACAGCTATCCCGCGGACAGCGACGCCGTGCCCGACCGCTACGCCCGCGCGATCGCGTACTATCGTATCCCCGAGCTCCCCAAGGCGCTGGAGCTGATCGACGGCCTGATCGAAGACCACCCGGACGACCCGTACTTCTACGAGCTGAAGGGCCAGATGCTGTTCGAGAACGGCCGCATCTCCGACGCCCTGCCCGTCTACCAGAAGGCCGTCGATCTCGCGCCGGAGCAGCCGCTGATCCGGATGGCGCTCGCCGAAGTCCAGCTGCAGATGGACAGCCGGGAGCTGACCGAGAAGGCGCTCGCCAACGCCCGGCGCGTGGTCGACGCGGAGCCGCGCAACGCGTTCGCCTGGCGGCTGGTCGGGATCGCCCACGGACGCCTGGGCGACACCGGCGAGGCCGCCCTGGCCCTGGCCGAATACGCGATCAACCGCGGCGACCTGCGCCAGGCGGTCGGCCAGGCGCAGCGCGCGCAGCAACAAGCTCCAGAAACGCCGCACCGAGCTGGCTGCGCGCGCAGGACATCGAGCGTACGGCGAAGAACCGCCTGGAGCGCCGGGACGGCTGAGCAAAATCGATGAAAGCCGAACCGGCTTTCATCGTGAACTTCTCGTAACGGTTCTTGAAGAGAGGGCAAGATACGAGCTGAACGTGAGTCCGACGTTTCAGCATCTTGCCCTGAATTGATGCCCGGACAATCGGCCGCACGCGACACCGGCCGCCACACCATCGAAGGAGACGACATGACCGGCCCATCAACCCCTTTCGCCGCGTGCTGGGCGCGCTCGGCCTGCTGTTCGCTGCCGCGGCGCTGGCGCTCGCCCAGCCCGGCGGGCGCCCAGCAAAGCACGCCGCCTGTAGAGCGACTCGCCCTTCAGCGCGGCCGAACGGGAAGCGATCAACCAGATGATCCGGGACTACATCCTGGAAAACCCGGAGATCATCCCGGAAGCGGTCAACATCCTCCAGCAGCGCCGCCAAAAACAGGCCGAACAGGAGGCCGAACGCGCCCTCAAGGACAACCGGCAGGCGCTCCTGGAACCGGGCCGCTGCCGGTGCTGGGCAACCCGGACGGCGACGTCACGGTGATCGAGTTCTTCGACTACCGCTGCCCCTACTGCCGCCGGGTCGCCGGCGCCGCGTTGGACGTCGTGCAGGCGGACGGCAACGCCAAGCTGATCTACAAGGAGTTCCCGATCCTGGGCCCGGACAGCGAGGACGCCGCGCACGCCGCCGTCGCCGCGGCCATGCAGGGCAAGTACCTGGAATTCCATAAGGGCCTGATGAACGACGTGCAGCAGGTCAACCGCGACAGCGCGCTCAGGCTCGGCCGGCAGCCTCGAGCTCGACATGCAGCGGCTGAAAGCGGACATGAAGTCCGACAAGGTCGAGCGCGTCGTCCAGGACACGCTGGACCTGGGCCGGCGCCTGCAGGTCCAGGGCACGCCTGCCTTCATCGTGGGCGATCAGGTCGCGCCGGGTGCGATCAGCCGGGAGCAGCTGACCCAGATGATCCGGCAGGCCCGCAAAAGCGACGGCTGAGCCGGACCGCGCCGCGGCGACAAAGCCAGGCGCGCAGCTATCGGGTGGCGGAAGTCACGGACGCCAGCGGCGGGTACCCTCTCCGCCACTGGGCGGAGAGGGACAGGGTGAGGTGGCCCGCACGCCATCGATGCCGGCGGCCACCTCCGCCCGTAGCCCCGCCTCTTCATGGCGAGAGAATCGGGCGATGGCGGATCGCAGATCCGCCAAGCCGTCAGCCGCCGCGCATGCGCAGGTCCTCGCCGCGCCAGGGACTTCAGCGTGCGCAGGGTGCGCGGCACCTCTTCCAGGGTCTTGATTGCCTTGCCCAGGCGCCCGCCGATCTGGACGGTTTCGTCGATCCGGCGGTCCAGGAAGGCCCAGGTGGCGGCGTAGTCCTCCGAGCCGTCCTCCAGCCAGTAGAGCAGCGTGGAGACGTCAGACGCCGCTCAGGAGGCCGCGCTTGGTGTAGTAGTTGTAGTCCGCACTGCCGTCGCCCGCGGCGACCCAGCAGGCGTCGCAGGTCTCGTGCAGCAGCCGCAGGCCGAGCAGATGGTGCTGCGGCTGCGCCAGGAAGGACATCGCCCGGCGCAGCGCCTCCCGGTCGTCCTCGTTCTGTTCCAGGCGGATCCGCGCCGCCAGCGCGACCTGGTCGCGGACCCGCATGGCCGCGGTGTCACGCTGCTCGAACTCGGCGAGCATCGCGAGGTCGGCCTCCCGGCTGAACAGCTCGATCACCTCGGCGGGGCCGCCCGGGAAGGCGCTCTCCGCCTCCCGCCGGTCGAGGCCGAGCTCGTCTGCGGCGGCGTTCATGGACTGCCGGGTCCAGCCGTCGAAGGCGACGTGCTCGAGGGTGGCGCGCATCAGCTGGCGGCGCAGTTCGTCCAGGTCACGCATGGTCGTCTCCCCTCTGGCCAGACGGCCCGGCCCCGGCGGTGGCTTGGCGCGGGTCCGGCTTGGATGTGGCAATCTCGCTGGTGAAGGCCAAGGTGGCGAGGTCGCGCATGCGCTCTGGATAGAGCACGCCGTCCAGATGGTCGACCTCGTGCTGCACGACGCGGGCGTGGAAGCCGCTGGCCGTGCGGTCCACCGGCGTGCCGTCCGGCGCCAGCCCCGGTAGCGGATGTGCCGCCAGCGCGGCACCCGGCCGGTCAACCCGGGGATCGACAAGCACGCCTCGTAGCCCCCCTCGATCGTATCCTCCAGCGGCTCGATCTCCGGGTTCAGCAGGCGGGTCAGGGGCACGCCGTGGTCGGCCTCCGGGTCGCCGTCCACGCTGCGCCGCTGGCGCTCGGCGCCGACGACGAACACGATCGCACGCAGCGGCCGGAACACCTGCGGTGCGGCGAGGCCGGTGCCGCCCGCCGCGTCCATCGTCTCCACCATGTCGTCGAGCAGCCGCCGCGTGGCGGCGTCGACCGGGACCTCGACGGGCTCGGCCGGGGTGCGGAGGACGGGCTGGCCCATGCGGGCGATCTGCAGGACGGGCATTGGCAACTTGGACGGAACTGGTTGGCGGTGGGCGTGACGGGCGCCCGTACACGCACGCATCCTGGACAATGGCGGCGGCGGGCGCCAGCTACAAGGCCGCAAACGATTTACGCCGCTGCGGCGGGTCCGCGCGCCCGGACAGCCTTCACAGCCCTGACCGGCTGTGCTAGACACCCCGCCAGCGACGGCCAAGGGTCGTGATCGCACGGGGGTGCGCGCGCAATCGCGCACGAGTTCCAGCGGCGCGATCGACCCGCCGGCCGAGGCACGAGACAATCCAAGCACCCGCGTCGCCGCGGGGCACAACGGGTCGAGACCGCGAAAGGAGTGTGATCTAAACCGTGCAGGTACACGTCCGCGACAATAACGTCGATCAGGCCCTGCGCGCGCTGAAGAAGAAGATGCAGCGCGAGGGTGTTTTCCGCGAGATGAAGCTCCGCCGTCACTACGAGAAGCCGTCGGAGAAGAAGGCGCGCGAGCGCGCGGAAGCGGTGCGCCGCTGGCGCAAGCTCCAGCGCAAGCGCCGCGAGCGCGAGGGCTTCTAGACCCCGCGCCGCGCATCCGTCGGCTTCCGCCACGCCAGGAGGTGGCGGCCCCGACCCGAGGTTGCGATCAGGCCGCCGGCCATCCGCCGGCGGCCTTTTCGTGTGCTGCGGTCCGGGTCCTATGTCCGCGCGTTCGCGCGACGCCGGCGGCGGGTCCCCGCTCCGCGACTGGGCGGAGCGGGACAGGGTGAGGCGGTACGCGCGCGGTCGAGATCCCGGCGACCTCCTCCCTCGCCCCTCCTCCCAGTGGAGGAGGGGACGATGCGCACTGGCGGAGGGGGATAACAGAAAGGCGGCGGCCCGTAGGACGGACCGCCGCCGCTGCGTTCTCGTTAGCCGAAGGCGTGCGCCGCCGGCTACTGGTCTTCCAGCGTCTTCACGATGCTTTCGGTCATCTGCTTGGCGTCGCCGAACAGCATCATCGTGTTGTCGCGGTAGAACAGCGGGTTGTCGATGCCCGCATAGCCCGGCGACAGGGAGCGCTTGACGAACAGCACCGTCTTGGCGTTGTCGACCTTGAGGACGGGCATGCCGTAGATCGGCGACTGCGGGTCGTCCTCCGCGGCCGGGTTGGTGATGTCGTTCGCGCCGATCACGAAGGCCACGTCGGTCTGCTGGAAGTCGCGGTTGATCTCCTCCAATTCGAAGACCTCGTCGTACGGGACGTTGGCCTCCGCCAGCAGGACGTTCATGTGACCCGGCATGCGCCCGGCGACCGGGTGGATAGCGTAGCTCACCTTGACGCCCTGCTGCTTGAGCATGTCCGCCATCTCGCGCACCGCCTGCTGCGCCTGGCCGACGGCCAGCCCATAGCCCGGCACGACAATCACCGAGCCGGCGTTGGCGAGGATGAAGCCCGCGTCCTCGGCACTGCCGGAATTGACCGACCTGTCGCCAAGCTCGGCCGGGCCGCGCCGCTCTCGCCGCCGAAGCCGCCCAGGATCACGTTGAAGAACGAGCGGTTCATCCCCTTGCACATGATGTAGGCGAGGATGGCGCCCGACGAACCGACCAGCGCGCCGGTGATGATCAGCAGGTTGTTGCCCAGCGTGAAGCCCACGCCGGCCGCCGCCCAGCCGGAGTAGCTGTTCAGCATCGAGACGATCACCGGCATGTCCGCGCCGCCGATCGGGATGATCAGCAGCACGCCCAGGGCGAGCGCGATCGCCACGATCGCCCAGAAGGCCCACTGCGGCTGGCCGATCGCGAACAGCACCACCAGCAGCACGAGCCCGATCCCCAGGGCGGCGTTGAACAGGTGCTGGCCCGGGAAGGTCACCGGCTTGCCGCTGATCAGCCCCTGCAGCTTGCCGAACGCCAGGATCGAGCCCGTGAAGGTGACCGCGCCGATGCCGGCCCCGATCGCCATCTCGATCAGGCTGGCGGTCTTGATGTCACCCGGCACGCCGATGTCGTAGGCCGCTGGATCGTCGAACGCCGAGCCCGCGACCAGGACGGCCGCGAGGCCGACCAGGGAGTGGAACGCCGCGACCAGCTGCGGCAGGGCGGTCATGTCGATCGTGCGGGCGATCACCGCGCCGATGCTGCCGCCGATCGCGATCGCGACCACGATGCCGAGATAGCTGGACACGCCCGGCGCGGCGATCGTGGCCAGGATGGCCAGCGTCATCCCGACCATCCCGAACATGTTGCCCTGCAGGCTGGTCTTCGGGTGCGACAGGCCCCTCAGTGCCATGATGAAGCAGACCGAGGCGACCAGGTAAACGAACGTCGTCAAATCCTGAGACATGAACTTTCGGCCCCCCGGTTATTTCTTCTTGAACATGGACAGCATGCGCTGGGTGACGATGAATTCCCGAAGATGTTCACCGAAGCCAGCACGACGGCCGCCAAGCCGAAGCCCTTGGACAGGTCGAAACCTTCCGGGCCAGCCGCCAGCAGCGCGCCCACGATGATCACCGACGACACCGCGTTGGTGACCGCCATCAGCGGCGAGTGCAGAGCCGGCGTGACCCGCCAGACCACGTGGTAGCCGACGAAGATCGCCAGCACGAACACGGTCAGGCCGAACATGAAGTTGTGGCCGCCCGCCTCGCTGGCCTTCTGCGCGGCCTCGCCGGCGCGCGCCGGCAGGTCGCCGGCCTGCGCCGCCAGCTCGCTGGCCGTGGTCGACAGCTGATCGGCCAGCTCTTGCAGGCGCTCGGCCGTCGACTGCATCTCCTCTGCCGAGTTCGCCATGATCTCAGCTTCCCTTCCCCTGGGCGCCGCCGCCCGACGACTTGCTTCCGGCGCTCTTGGTGCCCCCGACTTCGCGCCCGAGGACTTGCTGCCGGAGCTCTTGGTGCCAGCCTCGCTCTTGGAGCCGGACGCGCTCTTGGCGGAGGACGCGCTCTTGGCGGAGGACGACTTGGCGCTGGAGCTCTTGGTGGATCCGCCGTTCTTGGACGACCCGCCGCCGGACCCGCCCCCGGAGCCGCTACCGCCGCCGGCGACGTTCTTCAGGTTCTCGTGCACCACCTGGCCGTCGCGGGTCAGGCAGGTACCCGAGACCAGCTGGTCGTCCATGTTCACCTTCAGCTGCTTGAACTCCTTGTCCACCATCAGCTGCAGAAAGTTGAACAGGTTGCGGGCGTACAGGTTGGAGGCGGAGACGGCGCTGCGGCTCGGCCAGTTGGCGTGGCCGACGATGGTCACGCCGTGCTCTTCCACCACCTTGTCGTATTCGGAAGAGTTCGCAGTTGCCGCCCTGCTGCACCGCGAGATCGACGATCACCGAGCCCGGCTTCATCGTCTTCACCATGTCGGCAGTGACCAGCTTGGGGGCCTCGCGCCCGGGCACCAGCGCGGTCGTGATCACGACGTCCATCTTCTTGATGGTCTCGGCGATCAGCTCGGCCTGCTTCTTTTTGTACTCCGCGCTCATCTCCTTGGCGTAGCCGCCGGCGGATCTTGGCTTCCTTGAACTCCTCGTCCTCGACGGCGACGAAGGACGCGCCCAGGCTCTTCCACCTGCTCCTTGGCGGCCGGGCGCACGTCGGTCGCGGAGACCACCGAGCCCAGGCGCCGGGCCGTGGCGATCGCCTGCAGGCCGGCCACGCCCGCCCCCATCACCAGCGTCTTGGCGGGTGGCACCGTCCCGGCGGCGGTCATCATCATCGGGAAGCCGCGCTTGAATTCGTAGACGCGTCGATCACCGCGCGGTAGCCCGCCAGGTTCGCCTGGCTGGACAGCGTGTCCATGGCCTGCGCGCGCGAGATCCGCGGCATGTATTCCACTGGCGAACGCGTCGATCCCGGCATCCGCGTAGGCCTTGGCCGACTGCGGCGCGCCTGCGGGATCCAGGTTGCCGATCAGAAGCGCGCCTTCTCGATCGGCGCCAGCTCGTCGTGCTGCCGGCTTCGTCTTCCAGGATCGGCCGGCGGACCTTGAACACCACGTCCGCATCCTGCACGCCAGAACGCGTAGTCCTTGGCGATCTCGGCCCCGGCGGTCTTGTACTGCTCGTCGGGAAGGACGCGCCTTCGCCCGCCCCGGTTTCCACCGCGACCTGGACCTTGTCGGCCGGCAGACCGAGCAGCTTCTTCACCGTGTCCGGCGAGGCTGCGACGCGGGCCTCGCCGTGCCGACGCTCCTTCGGAATGGCGATCTTCATGTCGTCGTGAGACCCCCCAAGAAGTTCGCCGCGACGGTTCCCCCGCCGCCGGACCGCGCGACAAGATTGCAAGCCGCGCCGTGTTTGTGAAGAGCGACCTGTACGCGTGACTGAGCAGGCGGACACGTACACTTCCGCGGTACGTGCCGCATGGCATGCGGGTCTGTCCAGGGTTGATTTCAGACCGCCGCGCCTGCCCCTGCCCGCACGGCGGTGTGTTCGTCCTTGTGGATCAGACCGTTATCGGGCGCGCAAAAAGTTTTCGGCCGGACCGCAGCCAAGCCAACGCGATCAGGCTGCGTCCTCGGTCGTGCCGGGCGCCATGACGCTCAGCATCCGGTCCGCCACCGCGCGGCTGGAGCGCGGGTTCTGGCCCGTGACGAAGCCCGGTCGTGGACCGCGCAGCCGCGGAAGGGCGAGGGCTTTCCGAACCGGGCGCCCAGCTCCTTCAGCCGGCTTTCCAGCAGGAACGGGACGGTATCCTGGAGCCCGACCTGCTGCTCTCGGCGTCCGGTGAAGGCGTTCAGCCGAACGCCGCGGATCAGGGGGCCGCCGTCCGCGCTTGGCCGCGATCAGCCCGGCCGGGCCGTGCAGACGCGCACCGATCCGTCCCGCGCCGTGCACCCGGGCGATCAGGCGGCCGAGGTCGGCGCTGTCCGGGAAGTCCCACATCGTGCCGTGACCGCCGGCCAGGAACACGCCGTCGTAAGTTTCGGGATCCAAATCGCCCACGGCGGCGGTCGCACCCAGCTTCTCCGTCGCGGCCGCATCGTCCAGGAAGCGTGCCAGCGCTGCCCGGGGCGGTCCGCCGGCTGGTCCGCCAGGCGAACTGGGGTCGTGCGGGGGCCGCTCGCCCCTCGATCGAGGCCAGGTCGACCGTGTAGCCGGCGTCGGTAAAGGCCCAGTCGGGGGCGGCCAACTCCTCGTAGTGGAAGCCGGTCGGCCTGCCCGGTGTCGCCCAACGTGGCGTGGGAGGTCAGCACGATCCACGATGCGCCCGCCTTCCGCGGGCCATCGTGCGCAAGCTCCCTGTCCACTGCCGTGGCCGGCGGCCGGGCTGCGGCCGAGTGCGGCGCGCGCGCGCATGCTTTCGCCTTCCAGTGCGTAAACGCCGCCCGCACCCCGCGGTTTCAGCCGCCGCGGCCGGCTCCGCAGGCCTCAAGCGGGCGTGACCCGCGTGGCCGGGGCGAAAAGCCCACGCTCGCCCGATTCACCGGCGGCGTGGCGCTGCACGCCGCCGACGCCGGCTGGCTGCTGGGCCGCGCACTGGGTCGCGCGGGTGCCGCCGGAAGCGCTGCTACCCACGACCGGGGTTGCGACGCCAGCCGTCCGGCGCGCACGGCTTGAACGCAGCGCCAGCCGATCGCCCACTACACGCGGGTCGGCGCGCGGGGCACCTGCAGCAACTGAGCGAGAGGGTGGAACGGCGTCGAGCGCATGCGATCCGCTCGCCGGGGGCCTCGGCGGCGTGCATCCTGCTTCTGACCGGCGCCTGCGCGAACCACACGGTCGCCGACGACGCGCCCGCCAACACGGCTTCGGGCCCGGCCGGCGAGGCCGCAGCTCGACGGCCCGCCGGGGCGCACGGCCACGCCGCTGCGCCTCGCGGGCGGTGGCAGCATGGCGGCGGCGAGCCGGCTGGCCCGGCCGTGAACGCGGGCGTGGCCGCGCGGCGGCCCGTCCGGCGACAACCGCTGGTGACCCGGCTGCGCGCGCTCGACCTCGCGCGGCTGCGCGCCGGCGCCCAGCGGGTTCCCCGTAGGACACCGCGCGCCAGGACCTTCCGCCGCGCTCGAGGACGATGGAGAGCGCCGGCGGCGCGCAAGCGGCTCTTCGTCAAGTCGCTCCTGCCGGGGGATCCCGAAGGCCGAACGCCGAGGTGGGCCGGCGGCGCGACTTCCTGCCAGACGCTCCAGGCGCTGGATATCCCGCGCGCCGAGGATGCCGGCGGAGATGCCGGCGCACCGCCTCGGAGCGGTACCTCGAGCGGCGCTACAAGGTCGCGCCGGGCAGATGGAGACGCTGCTGCGCCGGGTGGAGACCGTGCGGCCGGCCCTGATCCCGGCCCAGGGCGCGATCGAGACCGGCTGGGGCGCCAGCCGGTTCGCCCAGGAAGGCAACGGCGCACCCTTCGGCGAGCACACCGCGATCCCGACCACGACGGCCTGGTGCCGCGCGGCGTGGTAGGACCCGCCCTTCCGGGTGCGCGCGTTCGATACCATCGAGGCCGCGGTCGCTGCCTACCTGGGCAATTGGAACGCCCACCCCGGCCTACGCCAAGCTGCAGCCAGATCCGGGCCCGGGCGCGCGATCGGGGAGTGCGGCCCAGCGCCAGCGCGATGCCGCCGCCGCCTCGTGCGACTCACTCGGCCCGCGGATGGGCCTACGTCGAGGACATCCGCGTCACCACCGTCGGCGAGACCGCTTCGAGCGGGTACGCCGAAGCCCTGCGCCGCGCGAACCGAGCCAGCTGGTCGACGCGGGCGCGACCGCCGGGAACGCGTTAACGGCGCCGTCCGCGCGGAGCCTTCACGCCGGCACGCCGGTGGATGCCGTCAGTGGACGGCGGTCAGGCCCGCGGCCGCCGGGTCGAGCCTCCTCCGGGCGCGCGCGCGGCGCGGCCTGGGCCGACGAGGGCTTGCGGCGCGCTGCGCCATGCAGACGCACGGTGCCCCGTCGGCGCACTTCTGGCAGCTCTCGCGCAGCAGCTTGTGAAAGTCCTCGCTGATCGCGAGCATCCGGCCGCAGCCGCCCTGGACCGCCAGAAGCTCCTGCATGTCGGGGGAAGGCTTTTTCATCGCGCCGATCCGATCCCGTGGTGGTGGTCGCCGGGGTTAAGGGTCACGCCCCGGGCGTTAACGGAACCTGAAAGGGGATCAAGCGCTTAAGGGGTAGAACGCAACTCTTCGGAAGGAGGCGCGGGGGCCGTGCGGCCTCCGGGCGCGTCCTTCCGCGCGATCGCCCGGTTTACTCGCTGCGCGAGCTGCGGCGGTTGCGGCGCAGGGCGGGGACGTGGCGGGCGAACCAGCTGCCGGGTCGTCGCGCTTGGGCTCGCCGGTCTTCTGCTGGCGCTGCTCCAGCAGTTCGTCGAGCAGGGCGTAGCCGTTGCGGCGGAACGCGGCCAGGCTCTCGTCCACCTCCGATTCGGACGCGCCGGACAGGCGCAGCACGGTGGCCCCAGCTGCAGGCTGGCCTCCACCGCTTCCGAGACGACCGCGCTCGCCCGCGAGCTCCAGGCGCTTGCGGTGCTGGCCGTCGCGGGCGCGGAGACGATGGTGAACTTCCCGTCGTGGCCGCGCAGGGCGCCCACCGCCCGCTCGGCCAGGCCCGGCTGGTCGAGCGTGATCACCGCCGCCCGCGCGCGCTCGAGACCGGCCGCGCGCAGGACCTCCAATCGGCTCGCGTCGCCGAAATAGACCGGCATGTTCTCGGTCCGCCCGCGGCGCACCCTGCTCCATGTCGAAGTCGAGCGCGACGTAGGGCACCTCGTTGCGCTCCAGCAGCTTGCAGACGGTCCACCCCACCCGGCCGAACCCCGCGACCAGCACGTGGTGGTCCAGGTCGCCGGTCGCCGCCTTCAGCTGTTCGGGGTACCTTCGTGCCTGTCCGCCTCGCCGAAATACCGCCGGCCGGCCCAGGCGAACAGCCGGCGTGGTCGCCATCGACAGCGCGACCACCGCGAGCAGCGCCTGCCCCACGCCTTCCGTCACGACGTCGAGCTGCAGCGCCAGGCCCAGGACGACGAAGGCGATCCCGCCCTGGGCGAGGCAGCAGGGCGACCCGGGCGGCCATCCGGTGGCCCTGCCGGAAGGCCCGCAGCAGGCCGTAGAGGATCGCGGCCTTGCCGGCCAGCAGCGCCACGGTCAGACCCAAAAGCGGCAGCAGGTTGCCCCAGATCCGCCCCAGGTCGATCGACATCCCGACGGTGATGAAGAACAGGCCCAGGGACCAGGCCGCGGAACGGCTGGATGTCGCCTCGATCGCGGCGGTACTCGGTATCCGCCAGCAGCAGGCCCGCCAGGAACGCGCCCAGCGCCATCGACATGCCCGCCTGCGCGGTGGCGTAGCCGGTTGCGAGCACGATCAAGAGGTTCATGGCGGCGAAGATCTCGGGGTTCCGGGTCTCCGCGATCACCTGGTAGATCGGATGGAGCAGCAGCCGGCCGATCAAGAGGATCAGGCCGATCGCCACCGCCGCCTTGACCGCGGCCAGGCCAAGCGCGCCCACGATGTTGGTCGACCCGCCCGCCAGGATCGGCAGCAGCGCCAGCAGTGGCACGACCGCCAGGTCCTGGAACAGCAGCACCGCGACCGACAGCCGGCCGTGCCGGTCGGCCAGCTCGCGCCGTTCGATCAGCAGCTGCACGGACCATGGCCGTGGAGGAAGCGCGAGCGCGCCGCCCAGGATCAGCGCCGCCTCCGCCGGCACCTCGCGGCGTAGGCCACGACCGCGATCGCGACGGAGGTGAGCGCGACCTGCGCCAGTCCAGCCGAAGATCTGGTGCGCATCTCACCAAGCGGCGCAGCGGCAGGTCGAGGCCGATGGTGGACAGCAGGAAGATCGACCGAACTGGCCAGCAGCTCGGTGCCCTCGGGGTCGTGGACCAGCCCCGCGGCGTGCGGACCGATCACGATGCCGGCCACCAGGTAGCCCGGCGCGGGGTGATCCGCAGGCGCTGGAACAGCGCCACGCAGCAGATCGCCGCCAGCAGGATCACCAGAACGTCGTTCAGATGGCCGTGCTCGGGCATGAAGCTCGGATGCGGGCTGTCGCCCTGGCGCTGGGCGCTGGGTGGATCGACGTGCGCGCCGGACGGTCCAAATCCGGGGCGCCGCGCGCGCCCCTTGTAACACGGCCGCGGGCGCAGGCCACCTCGCCGATCAGCCGCCTCGCCCACCCGGAACAGCCGGCCGCGCTCGTCACCAGGACGGTCGCCAGGGTCGAAAGCGCAAGCACCGTAAACCCGATCGTCACCGGGCGCACCGTGCCGTCGAACTGCTGGCCGACCAGGCCGGCGAAGCTGGCGCCGGCCGCCATCATCCAGAAGCCGATCAGCGCGGACCCGACGCCTGCGACCCGGCCCAGCGGCTCCATCGCCAGCGCGTTGAAGTTGGGCAAGCATGTGGCCGAAGCAGAAGAAGGTCGCCGCGCAGAACAGCGCGTGGACGACCAGCGGCGGATCGGCCGGAAAGCCGAACGCCGCCATCCGCCGCACAGCGCGAGATAGCCAGGAGCGCGCCGTGGGACACCGGCGCATGCCCACCCGCTCCACGATCCGGGAGTTGGAGAAGGACGCCGCGACCACCGCGAAGGCGATCGCGCCGAACACCAGCGTGAACGCCTGCCCCAGGCCGTAGACCCCGGTGAACACCTGTTCGGCGGTGGAGACGTAGGTCATCAGGTTGCCGAACATGAACCCGATGGCGAGCGTGTAGCCCACGCTCTGCGGGGTCGTCAGCATGGTGCGCACGGCCACACCGAGCGGCACCGGTTCGCCCGGGGGGCAGGTCTCCTCCAGCCTGAGTGCGACCCGAAGCGCGAGGCCGGCGCCGGCCAGCACCAGGCAGGCGAAGATCCAGCGCCAGGGCCCGGCAGCAACACCCCGCTGCCCAGCGTGGGCGCGATCACGGGACCATGATGAAGACCATCATGACGAACGACATCACCCGCGACATGGCGCGCCCGGCGTAGCGGTCGCGCACCACCGCCATGGCGACCACCCGCGGCGCGGCCGCACCCAGGCCCTGGACCAGCCGGCCGGCCAGCAGCGTGGCGAAGTCGGGCGCGGCCGCCGCCATCAGGCTGCCGGCCCATAGACCACGAGCCCGGTCATCAGGATCGGCTTGCGCCGATCCGGTCCGACAGCGGCCCGGCGTAGAGGTGCCCGGCCGCGAAGCCGAACAGGTAGAGCACGATCACGAGCTGTGCATCGTTCGCGTCCGACAGCTGGAACGCCCCGGCGATCCCCGGCAGCGCCGGCAGCATCATGTCCAGCGACAGCGCGGTCAGCGCCATCATGCCGGCGATCAGCACGACGAACTCGGGAAACGCGATCCGGCCCTCGGCCGGCCGCGCGGGCGTGTCGCTGGCCTGGGTCATGCGCGCGATCGAAGGTCGATTCGGGCCTGGGTTCGCGTCCGCGCCGGTTTCCGGCGCTCGGGGCCGAAGTGCACCCCAAAGCGCCCGCGTCCAGCCCCCGAGCGCGCACGCCAGCCATGCACCCGCGACCGGAACGGATGTACGCGTACGCACGTACGCGTGGGCGTAGCGGGAAAGCGCGCCCGCCTCCACCAAACTTAGCTTATCCCCCTCCTCCACGGGGAGGAGGGGCTAGGGGAGGAGGAAGCCGCCGGCCATATGCCGTGCACACCTCCTCTCCCTGTCCTCTCCTCCCATGGAGGCGAGGGGCCCGCTGCGAATCAGGGCCGTCCGTGAATTACTGCTTCGATAAGGGTGGCCTCGGGCTGATAGTATAGTTCCAGTCCCCGTGGAAGTCGTGTCGACGGAGGTTGAGGCTGTTCATCTCGCTGTCACTGACTTTGATGCCGGCTGGATAGCTCTCCTGGTCGAGTTCGCAGCGGACCTTGAGCCCGGCCTGCGTGGTGGTCGCCGCGATCAGCTGCACGATGGCCTGGTGGCTGACCAGCGGCTTGCCGCGCCAGTTGCTGG
Organism: Lysobacterales bacterium; assembly: GCA_034520805.1. GTDB lineage: Bacteria > Pseudomonadota > Gammaproteobacteria > Xanthomonadales > Wenzhouxiangellaceae > Wenzhouxiangella. The sequence goes on from JAXHNG010000005.1 coordinate 417,293, forward strand.
AGATGAAGGAGAACAAGCGGTGCTCGATCCGGTTCCATTTGCTGGTGCCGGGCGGGAGGTGACACACCGTGATGGTCAGGCCGAGCTCATCGGCGAGCTGCTGGAGTTCTCGCTTCCAAAGCCGCACACGTGAGCCGTTGCTCCCGCCGCCATCGGCAGTGATCACCAGGCTGCGGGCGCGAGGATAGCGCGCCTGGCCCATGCGCTGCCACCAGCTCCGGATCGCGTTCACTGCGAACGCGGCGGTGTCGTGGTCAATCCCTACACTCACCCAGCCGGCGTTGCCGGCGATGTCGTAGATCCCGTAAGGGACAGCCCGCCCGAGCTCGGGGATCAGGAAGTCGTGCACCCGAACCGGCTCGGGACAGCCCTTCGGTGCCATTCACGCCCGGCGTTGCGGAAGTCCCCGACCAGCTCCTTCTTCTTCGTATCCACCGAGATCGCCGGCTCGTCCGAGGCCAAAGCGGCCGTGACCTGGGTGTTGATATACTGGAACTGCGCGTCGCGGTCGGGATGCGCCGTGCCTTCCTGGGTCTTGCGGTTGGCCTGCAGGCTGTAGCCCATCCCGTGCAGCAGCTCGCCGACCAGGCTACGTCCGGCCTTGTGGCCCATCTCGCGTAGAGCACAGCTGAGGTTGCGCAGGCTCTTGGAGGTCCACAGCAACGGCGATTGTGGGTCGCCGCGCGTGTCGCCCTGCACCAAGTCTCGCAGATCGCCAAGGAGGCCCGGGTCCTTGGCCGTATTCGACTTGCGCCCGCCACCCGGCCGTCGGATCCGATCCGCCGGCAACGGCTCACCGGCCTGCAACTCTTCCAGTCCGCGCCCGATCGTGCTGCGCGCAATGCCCGTGGCCCGGCTGACCGCGGCGATCCCGCCGCGTCCTGCCGCCTGCGCCTCGGCCGCGGCGAACCGTCGACGTTCGCGTTCGTCCAGAAAAGCCGCCTGACCCTCGTAGCGCTGTCGGATCCCGCGTTCGTCGACCATGTTCCAATCCACTCGGTTTTGACCCCGAGCTATTGTAGTTCGCTGCGACTCCAGAGGGAATCCATCACGACCGTAAACAACCCGCACCGATTCGCTTGTTCACGGACGACGCCATAGTCCCTTTTACCCGGAGCGGGACGTCCGAACGTCGAGCGCGCGCCAACTGCAGCGTCCGTCACTCCGACAAGGTGGAAATCCGAGCCAAATCCTGCGCCATCTGCGGCTTCGAGCGTGCGCAGGTCGTAGTCCTGCTGCAGGTTGAGCCACAGTTTCGGCCCGTTGCCGCAAAGCTTGCCAAGGCGCAGCGCCAGCTGCGGTGTGACCGGCGTCTCCTCGTTGAGCAGTTCGTACAGCGTCGTGCGCGAGATTCCGAGGTGCTCGGCCACAGCCGTCTTGGAAATGCCCAGCGCCGGCAGGATGTCCTCGCGCAGCAGCTCGCCCGGGTGCATCGGCTCCAGGCCGGTCAGGTCGGTGTCGCCCGCCATCAGTGATAATCCTCCAAGCGCACGTTGACGGCGCCTTCGTCCCACTCGAACAACATCCGCCAGTTGCCCGACACAGTGACCGCGTAGGTCCCGCGACCCCGCCCCTTCAGTTCATGGAACCGGTAGCCCGGAAGGTTCATGTCGGACGGCGCGCTGGCGTTCTTGAGGGCCGTGAGCATTCGGCGGACGCGTGCCGCGTTCTCGACCGGCAGTCCGCCGCTGCGCCCGTGCTCGGCAAAACGTTGCAGGCGCTTGTCGGCGAACAACCGGATCATGGGTGTAAGGTAACACCTTACACCCGGGCATCAAGCGGAGAGCGGCGAACCTTTGGTCGCGGCTGCGAGTTTCCGTTGCGACGGCCGGCCCGCGTTACCCCGGCCGCAGCCTTACGTCCCGCAGAAGGTGTTCGGGACGTGCTCCTCGGGCTTCGGCGGTAGGGCGAGCTCCTCGTGGCCGGGGTGGTCGTCGAACGGCCGAGCGAGGACGGTCAGCAGCTCGTCGATCACGCTGGTGTCGCCCGTCGCGGCGGCATCGTACGCGCGGTAGACGAGGTGCTTGCGCAGCACGTAGCGCCGGATTTGACCGCGCGCATCGCGGCCTGCGCGCTCGGCCTCGCTCGCGCGTCTCCTGCGCAAGGCGCTGGCGCCATTGCCGGGCCCAGGCGTCGAACGCCGACGGGTCCTGGAAGAGGGCCCGGACCGGCCCGTCGTTGGCGTCGTCCGCGCCGTTCGCCTCCGACAGGCGGCGGAAGGTGAGGGTGAAGTCGGCGCCCCTGCTCGGCCATCCGGCGCAGCAGGTCGAGTGCGCCAGGTCGAGTGTCGCCGTCGTGCGGCCCTCGGCGAGCCCGAGCTTGGCGCGCAGGCCGGCCTGGAAGCGGGCGTCGAAGGCCGGCTCGAACGCGCTCCAGGGCGTCGTAGGCGGCCTGCGGCCTGCTTCGCCGCCCTGCTCGCGTCGTCGGCAGAGAGCGGCAGCAGCGTCTCGGCGAAGCGGCACAGGTTCCAGTGCGCCGATCTGCGGCTGCTGGTTGAAGGCGTAGCGCCCCCACATGTCCACGGCCGAGAAGCAGCGCTCCGGGTGGTAGCTGTCCATCCAGGCGAACGGGCCGTAGTCGATCGTCTCGCCGACGATCGAGACGTTGTCGGTGTTCATCACGCCGTGGATGAAGCCGACGCAGCATCCACTGCGCGACCAGGTCGCCGGTGCGCCGGCACGACCTCCTGCAAGCAGCGCCTGGTACGGGTTCTCCGCCGCGTCCAGCAGTCGGGGTAGTGGCGGTCCAGGACGTAGTCGGCGAGCTGCTTGATCGCCCTCGTGGTCGCCGTTGCGCGGCGAAGTACTCGAAGGTGCCCACACGCACATGGCTGGCGGCGACCCGGGCGATCACGCCGCCCGGGCGGATGTCCTCGCGCAGCACCCGCTCGCCGGTGGTGACCATGGCGAGCGCGCGGGTGGTCGGGCATGCCCAGCGCCGCCATCGCCTCGCTGCCGAGGTACTCCGCGACCACCGGGAACAGCGCGGCGCGGCCGTCGCCCATGCGCGAGAACGGGCGTCTTGCCAGCGCCCTTGAGCTGGATGTCGCGGCGCACGCCGTCGCGGTCCACGACCTCGCCCAGCAGCACCGCGCGGCCGTCGCCCAGCTGCGGCACCCAGTTGCCGAACTGATGGCCGGCGTAGGCCTGGGCGATCGGGTCGGCGCTCGCCGGCAGGCTGATTGCCGGCCAGGATCTCGACCGCCTCCCAGCTCTCCAGCGCGTCCGGGTCCAGGCCGAGATGCTCGGCCAGCGGCCGGTTCAGGCGCAGCAGCGCGGGCGTCGCGCACCTGGGCCGGCTGCACCCGGGCGTAGAAGCGCTCGGGCAGGCGGGCGTAACTGGTCTCGAACCCGAACGGGTCGGCCGCGCTCTCGGCCGTCCCCCGGCCTGCGGGGCTGGAATCGGCGGGCTGCGCGTCGCTGAGCGCCATGGCGGTCTGGCCTTTCCTGCTCGTATCGTTCGTCCTGTCAGCTAAAACGGAATGTAGGACCGGCGGGCGTGAAAGAGAACCGCCCGTGCTGCCTGCCCGGCAGGGACGCCGGCTGCCGGACACCGACATCGCGCACTGCGAAGATGCGGTTTTTGCCTTTTCGCGGCGTCCGGGCGCTCGGGCTGTAGCGTCGTGAGGCGGTCCGGCCAAGGGCGGTGGACGCCCACAATTCCATGGGGGCCGGGCACGCATGTCCGAGACCATCTCCAACTATCTCTTCTACGAGATCGCGGCCTTGCTGGTGCTGGCCGCGGCGGGCGGACTGGTCGGCGTGATGCTGCGCCAGCCGCTGATCGTCAGCTTCATCGCGGTCGGCATCATCGCCGGGCCCGTCGGTGCTCGGACATCGCGCAGTCCGACACAGCACATCGACCTGCTGGCGGAACTCGGCATCGCGGTGCTGCTGTTCCTGGTCGGCCTCAAGCTCGACCTGAAGCTGGTCCGCACGCTGGGCGTGGTGGCGCTCGACCACCGGCCTGGGGCAGGTCGCCTTCACCACCGTCTTCGGCTGGCTGATCGGCCTGGCGCTCGGGCCTGGACATCGGTGACCGCGCTCTACGTCGCGGTCGCGCTCACCTTCTCCTCGACGATCATCATCGTGAAGCTGCTCTCCGACAAGCGGGAGATCGATTCGCTGCACGGCCGGATCGCGCTCGGCTTCCTGATCGTGCAGGACCTGGTCGTGGTGCTGGCGATGATCGTGCTCTCGGCGCTCGGCGTGGGCGCCGCGAGCGGCGGCGGCCTGTGGCGAGGTCGGTCGCGTGCTCGGCCTACGGCGGGCTGATGCTGGCGTTCGTCGGCGTGTTCGTGCGCTACATCGCCAATCCGCTGGTCGAGCGCCTGAGCGCGCGCGCCCGAGCTGCTGGTGCTCGTTCGCCATCGGCTGGGCGGCGCTGCTGGCGGCGCTCGGCGCACTACCTCGGCTTCGGCAAGGAGCTGGGCGGCTTGCTGGCCGGCGTCTCGCTCGCCTCCACCGCCGTACCGGGAGGCGATCGCCGCGCGGCTGCGCCTCGCTGCGCGACTTCCTGCTGCTGTTCTTCTTCATCGCACTCGGCGCCTCGCTCGACCTCTCCACCCTGGGCGCCAGCGTGGGGCCGGCGATCGTCTTCGCGGCCTTCGTGCTGATCGGCAACCCGCTGATCGTGCTGGCGATCATGGGGGCGATGGGCTACCGCAAGCGCACCGGCTTCCTGGCCGGCCTGACGGTCGCGCAGATCAGCGAGTTCTCGCTGATCTTCATGGCGATGGGGGTCAGCCTGGGCCACGTCGGCGAGGAGGCGCTGGGCCTGGTCACCCTGGTCGGGCTGATCACGATCGCGGCCTCGACCTACATGATCACCTTCTCGCACCGCCTCTACGCCTGGCTCGAGCCGGTCGCTGGGCGTGTTCGAGTTCCGCCGCGACGCGGGCCGGGAGGACGACAGCGCCGCCGGCGGCACGCGCTACGACGCGGTCGTGTTCGGCCTCGGCCGCTACGGCGCAGGCGATCGCTGGACGGAGCTGCGCGGCGCACGGGCATGCGGCGTGCTCGGCGTCGACTTCGACCCCGGACGCGGTGCGCGCGCGCGTCGGGCAGCGCGGGCTACGACGCGCTGTTCGGCGACGCGAGCGACCCCGAGTTCGTCGGCGCACCTGCAGCTGGAACGGCGTGCGGTGGGCGGTCTCCGCCGTGCCGGAGCACGGCCTGGGCGTGACCCACGAGGATCCGCGGATGAGCCTGCTCAGCTCGCTCCGGGAGGTCGGCTTTCAGGGCCGCACCGCGATCGCCGCGCACACCCAGACCGACGGCCGAGCAGATTGCGCGCGGCCGGCGCGGATCTGGTCCTCCGGCCGTTCCAGGACGCCGCCACGCGTGCCGCCAGCCTGGTCCGGGGCAAGGCCGAGCCGGGCCCGGCGGCGGACATTCCCGACCCCGAGACCCTGCCGCAAAAGGACCTGGCATCATGAGCGCGGACACCCCGGTGGCCTTCCGGCGCGTCCTCGCGGTCTGCGGACCCAACGACGCGGAGGACGCGCCCACCCTGGAACTGGCCGGATCGGTCGCCCTGCGCCACGGCGCGAGCCTGGAGGCGCTGGCCGCCCAGCCCTCGCCGGCCCGCTACCTGCGCCTCCGCCCCGACGCCGACGCCGGCCGGCTGGAGCGCGAGACGGTGGAGGCCCGGAAGGCGCGCCTGGACCGGCTGGTCGAAGCAGGCGCTGCCCGGCCGGTCCGGTCGCCAGCCGCCGTGCGGCTCGGCAAGCCGTTCCTGGAGACGGTGCGCGCACGTGCTCGCAGGGCGGCGCACGACCTCGTGGTCAAGGCGGCGGAGGAGCTGGACGGCCTCGGCCAGCCATCTGCTGGCGAGCGCGGACCACCATCTGCTGCGCAAGTGCCCGGCCACCGTCTGGCTGCGCCGGCCCGGCCGCGGCGACCGGCCGTCGAAGGTGCTGGCCGCCGTCGACGTCGACCCCGACGGCCCCGAGGAGCCCGAGACGGAGGACGCGCTCAACCGCCGGATCCTCGGCCGAGGCGCGCGGCGATCGCACGCCTACGGTGTCGGCGAGCTGCACGCGATCAGCGGTCTGGGACGCGCCGGCGGAGACGCTGGTGCGCTCCTGGTCCAGCTACGCCGAGGGCGCGGAGGACTACGCCGCCGCGCTGGAAAGCGCGCACTGGACGGGCTTGGACCGGACGCTCAAGGCGGTCGGGCTGGACCCGCGCACGGTCCATCGGCACGTCGTGCGCGGCAGCGCACGCACGGCGATCCCGCAGCGCGGTGCGCGACGCTCGGCTGCCGATCTCCTGGTGCTGGGCACGATCGCGCGGGACCGGCGTGGCGGGCCTGCTGATCGGCAACACGGCGGAAGACGTGCTGAACAGCGTGCAGGTACCGCTCGTGGCGGTGAAACCGCCGGGCTACGTCAGCCCGATCCGCCCCTGCAGGCGCGCCGACCCGGCCTACTCCTCCGGCTCGGTCGAGAACATCAGCGGATGGCCTTCCTTGCGCGCCAGCTCGGTCGCTTCCTGCGCCTTGGTTTCCGCGATGTCCTTGGCGTAGACGGCGACCAGCGCGGAGCCCTGCTGGTGGGCCGTCATCATCACGCTGTAGGCCTTGGACTCGTTCATCCCGAAGACCTGGTTCAGCACCACGACGACGAACTCCCGCGGGGTGTAGTCGTCGTTGTGGAGCAGCACCTTGTACATCCGCGGGCGCTGCGTTTTCGTCTTGGCTTCGCCCTTGGGCGTGACGACGTCTTCGCTCATGGCCCAACCGATCCGTATCGCGTGTCCCGGGCCGCTACTGCCCCGCCGCGCCGCCACCGCTTTGGCCCTGGCCGTCCTGCTGGCGGGCGCGCATCCGCTCCAGCACGTCGCGGCGAAGGGACTCGTGCTGCCGGGCCGCGGCGGCGATGCGCTCGTACTCCGGCACGCTGATGCCCTCGGTGGCGGCGATCTTCTCGTCCATCGCCGCCCTCGCCTTCGCCTGCAGGCGCCGGACGGCCTGCTGGTCGCCGTCCTGCTGGGCCTTGCGCAGCTGCGGCCGGTACTCCCGCACCGACCGAGGCGATCGCGATCGAGGCCGCGGCGAAGGAGTCCAGCTTGGCATCCGAGAACTCGGGCGCGGCGCTCTTCTGCTGCGCCGCCTGCCCGTCGCTGCCGCCGCTGAGCCCGCCGCCCTGAGCCGCGGCCGGCGGCCCCGCGAGCCCAACGGCGAAGGCCGCGATCAGCGCCACGGCGGTCGCACGCAGTCCGGTCGTGTGGGTCATCGCGAGTCCTCCCGATCGTTCGGCACCTGGCGGGCTTGACCGGCGCCGGTCTGCCCCGGCGGCGCGGACCTTTCGCCCCACATTGGGTCGCTGATCCCGGTTCGCAACCCTGCCGCACAAGCGCGACCGGGCCAAGCCTGTCGCCCCGGTGAGGGTCCAGCCGGGACCGCGTGGTGGGCAGCACGTCCCCCTCCTCCCTGGGAGGAGAGGGTTAGGGAGAGCAGGTGTGCACGCCTCTATGGGCGCGGCGACCTCCTCCCAGCCCCTCCTCCCATGGAGGAGGGGCATGATTTTTGGACGCGGGGGATGGCCCCGCCGACACCCGCCGCTACGTCGGCGGATCCGACAGCCGTGCGGCCTCGTCCAGGTCCTCGCAGCCGCGCAGGGTACAGCCGAGGTCGCGCAGCCGGCCGTCGCTCAAGCCGTAGATCCAGCCCTGCACCGCCACCGCCTGGCCGCGCCGCCAGGCGCCCTGGACGATCGGGGTCTGGGCGACGTTGGCGGCCTGGCGCATGACGTTGATCTCGCACAGGCGGTCGGTGCGCGCCGCCTCGCCGTCCAGCGCGTCGAGCTCGGCCCTGTGGTGCTGGACCAGCCGGCGCAGCGGCTCCAGCCAGTTGTCGATCAGCCCCATCTCCCGGCGCCGCAGCGCCGCGCGCACGCCGCCGCAGCCGTAGTGCCCGCAGACGATCACGTGGCGGACCTTCAGCACCTCCACCGCGTACTGCAGGACCGAGAGCATGTTGAGGTCGGAGGCGACCACCAGGTTGGCGACGTTGCGGTGGACGAACAGCTCGCCCGGGTGCAGATCGACGATCTCGTTCGCCGGCACCCGGCTGTCCGAGCAGCCGATCCAGAGGTATTCCGGGCTCTGCTGCTGGCTCAACAGGCGGAAGTAGTCCGGGTCCTCGGCGTCCTTCCGTCGCGGCCCAGCGGGCGTTGTTGTCGAGCAGATCCCGGATCGACATGGCCGACTCCTTGCCTCCGCAATGCCCCCACCTACAGCTCGTCGACCTCCAGCACGTGCGGTGCGGCGCCCAGGTGATTGCGCACGCGGCCGCGGATCGCCGGGTCGAGGGCCGGGGAGTCGCGTCGAACAGGCCGCAGCTGCGCATCGCCGCCCGCAGGTCCGGCTCCCGGCCCAGGTCCTGCAGCAGCACCTTGGCCGCCGACGGCTTGCGGCCGCGCACCGTGGGCGCGCCGGTCTGGATCCCGGTCATGACGGTAACCGGGTTTTCGTAGCTGGGATAGAGGATCAGCTGGGTGATCGAGGAGCCGAGCAGCGCCTCGTGCTCGACCACGTAGATCCGGTCGCCCAGCAGGCGCGCGCTGCCCTCGGAGATCAAGGGGTAGAAGGCGCACAGGTAGCGCAGGTTCTCCGACCAGGGCAGCGCGGCCATCGCAGCTCCGATCGCATTGCGTCAGGTTGCGTCAGGCCTGCATAAGCCAGCGAACTTGCCCTGTCACGCCGTTTCCGGCCTAGCATCGGGGGCGCAACCATCCGTGCCGACACCGCCATCCGGGAGCCTGGATCGAGAGCCGATGCGCCGCGTCACCGACTTCCCCCATGCGGTCGAGGAACACCGCCACATAGCCGTGCCGATGCCGGACGGCACCACCCTGTCCGCCCGGATCTGGCTGCCGGAGGGCGCGCGCGACGCGCCGGTGCCGGCGATCCTGGAATACATCCCCTACCGCAAGAACGACGCCACCTACCCGCGCGACACGGAGGTCCACCGCTACTTCGCCGGCCACGGCTACGCCGGCGTCCGCCTGGACATCCGCGGCAGCGGCGAATCCGAGGGGATCATGACCGACGAGTACACCGAGCAGGAGCTGCAGGACGGCTTCGACGCCATCCAGTGGCTGGCCGAGCAGCCCTGGTGCATCGGGCGAGGTCGGCATGATCGGGATCTCCTGGGGCGGCTTCAACGGCCTGCAGGTCGCGGCCAAGCGCCCGCCGGCCGCTGGCGGCGGTGATCACGGTGTGCTCGACCGACGACCGCTACGCCGACGACGTGCACTACATGAACGGCTGCCTGCTGAACGACAACCTGTCCTGGGCGTCCACCATGTTCGCCCGCAACACCGCCCCGCCGGATCCGCACGGTCGGTGGGCGCGGACCGCTGGCGGGCGATCTGGCTGGCGCGCCTGGAGCACACCGGGCACTGGCTGATCCCCTGGCTGACCCACCAGCGCCGCGACGCTTACTGGAAGCACGGTCGGTGTGCGAGGACTTCACCGATCCGGCCAGCCGGTTGAGCGCCTGCCCGCACCAGTTCTCCGGCGGCATGCGCCAGCGCATCTGCATCGCCATGGCGCTTCTGGTGGAGCCGGCGCTGGTCCTGGCGGACGAGCCGACGACCGGCGCTCGACGCCACGCTGGAGGTGCAGATCGTCAACCTCCTGAAGCGCCTGCAGAGGGAGATGGGCTGCTCGGTGATGTTCGTCTCCCACCACCTGGGCACGGTGGCGGAGCTGTGCGACGAGGTGGTGGTGATGTACGCCGGCGAGGTGGTGGAGAGCGGGCCGGTGCGCGAGATCTTCACCAACCCCGGCCATCCCTACACCCAGGCCCTGCTCGCCTGCGATCCCGGCCGGATCAAGCAGAAGACGCGCGAGCTGCCGACCATCCCGGGCGAAGTGCCCAGCCTGGTCGACCTGCCCGGCGGCTGCATCTTCAAGAGCCGCTGTTCCGAGCGCCACGCGCGCTGCGACACCGAGGTGCCGGCCGCCCACCCGGTGGCGAGCGCCCGCCACCACGCCAAGTGCCACCTGCCCGAGCCCGCGGCCGGACCCGGCCGGCGGCGGGAGCAGGACCCGCAGGGGAAGCAGGGCCCGCGGGGGGAGCAGGGCCCGGCAGCGGGGGAGACGGCATGACCAGCCTGCTGAGTGTGGAGGACCTGCGCGTGCGCTTCCGGGTGGCGAGCCCGCTGAAGGCGCTCGCCGACCGGCGTCAAGGACCCGTTCATCGACGCCGTCTGCGGCGTCAACTTCGACATCGCCCGCGGGCGAGACGCTGGGCCTGGTCGGCGAAGTCCCGGCTCCGGCAAGTCGACGATCGCGCGCGCGGTCATGGGCCTGGTGCCGGCGGCCGGCGGCAGCGTGACGTTCGACGGCCAGGAGCTGGTCGGCCTGCCCAGCCGGCGGTTCAACAGGGTCCGCCGGGATCTGGCGATGATGTTCCAGGACCCGGTGGGCTCGCTGTCGCCCCGGCTGACCATCCGCGCGCTGGTGACCGAGCCGCTGCGGATCCACGGCGCCGGCGACCGCGAGCTCGACGCCGAGGCCAGGCGGCTGTTGGAGATGGTCGGCCTGAGCGCGGACTTCGGCCGGCGCTTCCCGCACCAGCTGTCCGGCGGGCAGGCCCGGCGCGTGGGCGTGGCGCGCGCGCTCGCCATGAACCCCAAAATGATCATCGCCGACGAGCCCACCGCCGGCCTCGACGTCAGCGGTCCAGGGCGAGGTGCTGAACCTGCTGGCCCGTCTCCAGCGCGAGCTCGGCCTGTCGATCCTGATCATCACCCACAACCTGAACGTGGTCCGCCACATCACCGACCGCATGGCGATCATGTACCTCGGCCGGTTCGTCGAGCACGGCCCCACGGAGGAGGTCTTCCACCACCCCCGCCACCCCTACACCCAGGCCCTCCTGTCGGCGAACCCGGAACCCGACCCCGAGACCGCCAGCGCCCGCGTGGAGATCTCCGGCGAGGTCCCCTCCCTGATGCACCGCCCTCCGGGCTGCGAATTCCACACCCGCTGCCCGTACGCGCAGGACCTGTGCCGGCGCGAGGCGCCGGGGCGGACGGCGGACGCCGCGGGGCGGGCGTATACGTGCCATTACCCGCTGGAGCGGGTGGGGGAGACGGTTTAGGGGCTCTAAACTCGACCGCCTAGGTGGAGCGTCAGCCGCGTCCCCGCCAACGCTCTGCGCCTCCCCCACCCGGCATCCGCCGCCAATCCCACTCAAGACCGCTACTGCGTAATAATATTTTGCGCACGCCACGGTTTGGAACACGATCGTTGACGCGACCGGTTTAGTAGGTAAACTGGTTGCTAGACCGGACCGGGCGGGGCGTCAGCCGTGTCCCGATCCGGTCCGAGCCGCACCCGGATCAAGAGGCCCCCGAAGCCCAGGCCGGGACGATCGGCGCTGCCCTGCGCCGTCACAACGATCGTTAACGGGGAGGTAGTCATGGTTCGACGGTTCGCGGCCGTTTTTGCGGCCGGGCTCTTCGCGGCGGTCGCCGTCGCCGGCACCACCGCCGGTCCGGCCCGCGCCCAGGACAAATCGCTGACGCTGTGCTGGGCATCGTGGGATCCGGCCAACGCTCTGCGCCAGCTTTCCAAGGATTTTACCGAACAGACCGGCATTGAGATGAATTACGAGTTCGTTCCCTGGACGAACTTCGCCGACCGCTTCCTGACCGTCCTGAACTCGCGGGGCGATCTCTGCGATCTGATGATCGGCGACAGCCAGTGGCTCGGGATCGGCGCGGAGTTCGGGCACTACGTCAAGCTGAACGACTTCTTCGAGCAAGAAGGCATCAGCATGGACAAGTTCCTGGACGCCGCGGTGTACAACTACGCGACCTGGCCGAAGGGCACGGACAACTACTGGGCGCTGCCGGCGATGGGCGACGCGGTTGGCTACGTCTACCGCCAGGACTGGTTCCAGCGCCCGGAAATCCGCAAGGCCTTCAAGAAAGAGTACGGCTACGAGCTGGGCGTGCCGGAGACTTGGCAGCAACTGCTGGACGATCGCCAAATTCTTCCAGGGTCGCGAGATCGACGGCAAGAAGCGCTACGGCATCGCGCTGTACACCGAGCGCGGCTCCGAGGGGATCACGATGGGCGTCACCAACGCCCTTTACGCCTGGGGTGTCCAGTACGACGACCCAAACAAGCCCTACCACATGAAGGGCTACGTCAACTCGGACAAAGCCGTCGAGGCGATCAAGTTCTACAAGAAGCTTTACGAGTGCTGCACGCCACCAGGGCACTCAAACGCCTACATGACAGCCAACCTGGATGCCTATAAGTCGCGGCCAGGCCGCGATGCAGATGAACTTCTTCGCCTTCTTCCCCGGCATCGCCAAGAACGAGCAGGTCGGCGGCGACACCTCCGGTTACTTCGTCAACCCGAAGCACGGCGATAATCCGCGCGCCTCGGTGCTGGGCGGCCAGGGCATCTCGGTCGTCAAGTATTCCGATAAAAAGGACATGGCGCTCAAGTACATCAAGTGGTTCGCGCAGCCGGAGATCCAGAAGCGCTGGTGGAAGCTGGGCGGCTACTCGGTGCACAAGGCCGTGGTGAACGCCCCGTGGTTCAAGGACTCCGCGCCGTTCGCCCCGCAGTTCCTGACGGCCATGAGCACGGTGCGCGATTTCTGGCAGGAGCCGACCTACGCCCAGCTCTTGCAGTCGATGCAGAAGCGCATGCACGACTACATCGTCGCCGACAAGGGCACCGCGCAGGAGGCCCTGGACAAGCTGATCACGGACTGGCGGTTCACCTTCGAGTCCGTCGGCAAATACGAGTAGGCGCAGCGAACCGGCCGCGATCTTGGGCGACCGCCCGGGGCGCGGCCGGCCGCTCTCCAGGCGACACGCAAGGTCTTCGACATCCCGCCAGGCGGTCCCGCGATGACCCAGATTCCCTTGAAAGCGCCGGTTTTCCGGCGGCTCGTCGGCGGTACGGGCCGGCGCCAGCGCGTGCGCGGTCTGTCGGACCGGGCGCTAGCGTTCTACTTCGTGCTGCCGTCGCTGCTCCTGCTGCTGGCGATCAACATCTTCCCGCTCGCCTGGAACATCTACCTCAGTTTCACGACCTACCGCGCCAACATGCCGGGCTTCCCGGTGCGCTGGGTGGGTGACCTGAACTACCAGCGCCTGCTCGGCAGCGAGGACGTCTGGGAATACATGCAGCACACCGCCCACTTCGTCGGCTGGACGATGCTGATCCAGGTAATCCTGGGATTCGGGGCTGGCCTGGCTGTTGAACCGGAAATTCCAGGGGGCCGGGCTGTCTGCATCACGTCTGATCGCGTTGCCGATGATGCTGTCGCCAGGCGGTGGTGGGCACCTTCTGGACCTATCTGTTCCAGCCGCAGGCGGGCATCTTCAACTACATCGTCAACTTTTTCGCCGATGTCGGCGACTTCACCATGATCGGCGACCCGCAGCTGGCGCCCTGGGCGATCATCCTCGTCGACACCTGGATGTGGACGCCCTTCATCATGCTGATCTGTCTGGCCGGCCTGCGCTCGATCCCGCAGGACATCTACGAGGCGGCCGAGGTCGACGGCGCCTCCGCCTGGCGGCAGTTCTGGACGATCACCGTGCCGATGGTGCTGCCGTTCCTGATGCTCGCGGTGCTGTTCCGCTCGATCGAGAACTTCAAGATGTTCGACATGGTGGTCGAACTGACCTCGGGCGGCCCCGGCTCGGCCACCGAGCTCGCCAACATCAACCTCAAGCGCGAGGCCTTCGAGAAGTGGCGCACTGGCTACGCTGCGGCGTTCGCGGTGATCCTGTTCGTCACGGTGTTCGGCGCCGCGAACATCTACGTGCAAGGTGCAGTGGAACACGGGTGAAGGAGACGCTGACGCCCACGGCGCCGCCGACGGCGCCGGCACCGCGCAGGCACATCCATCGTCGAGCCCGGGCGCTGGAGCAAGCGCGTCGCGGTCGTGCTGGTCGGTCGCTGTACGCCCTGTTCGCCGTGGTGCCGATGGCATGGATCGTGATGACCAGCTTCAAGACCACCGAGGACGCGATCGCGTATCCGCCCAAGGTCGTCTTCGATCCCGACGCTGGAGGGCTACGTCCACCTGTTCACCAACCGCTCGCGGCAGACGGACGCGTACATGCAGGACCTGCCGCCGCCGGAGACCTGGTGGGAGGAGATCGTGCGCGAGGACAACATGGTGATCACCGGGCCGTCGCGCTTCGCCGACCGCTACCTGAACTCGCTCATCATCGGCTTCGGCGCGACCTTCCTGTCGGTGTTCCTCGGCGCGCTGGCGGCCTACGCCTTCTCGCGCTTCCGGGTGCCGCTGAAGGACGACCTGATGTTCTTCATCCTGTCGACACGGATGTTCCCGCCGGTGGCGATCGCGATCCCGGTGTTCCTGATGTACCGCGAACTCGGGCTGAACGACAGCCACCTCGGCATGATCATGCTCTACACGGCCGTGAACCTCAGCCTGTCGGTCTGGATCCTGAAGGGCTTCATCGACGAGATCCCGCGGGAATACGAGGAGGCCGCGATGGTCGACGGCTACACCCGCCTGCAGGCGTTCGTCAAGGTGGTGCTGCCGCAGGCGCGCGACGGGCATCGCCGGCGACCGCGATCTTCTGCCTGATCTTCTCCTGGAACGAGTACAACTTCGCCATCCTGCTCACCAGCGGCAACGCCCAGACCGCGCCGCCGTTCATCCCCCTGATCATCGGCGAGGGCGGGCTGGACTGGCCGGCGGTGGCCGCGGCGACCACGCTGTTCCTGCTGCCGGCGGTGATCTTCACGGTGCTGCTGCGCAAGCACCTGCTGGCGCGGCATCACCTTCGGAGCGGTGCGGCGATGAGCGCGGACCCCAAGACCGATCGGCCGCGCCGGGGTCCGCTGCGCCGGATCCTGCGCCGCGGGCCGTGGGAGCCGGTGGCTATGGCGCTGATCGGGCTCGGCGTGGTGATGATGACCCAGCCGTTCTCGCTTTGGCTCTACAGCAACTCGTTCACCTTCATCCTGGCCGGCACGCTCGGCTACCTCGTGGTCAGCCACTTCCCGGAGTAGCGCGCATGGCGCGAGATCCGGCTCAGCCAGCTGCACAAGGCGCTTCGGCGACTTCGTCGCGGTGCAGCGACACCAATCTTGACGATCGCCGACGGCGAGTTCTTCGCCCTGCTCGGGCCCTCGGGCTGCGGCAAGACCACCACGCTGCGCATGATCGCCGGGCTGGAGATGCCGACGTCGGGCGGATCACTGCTGGACGGCGAGGACGTCACCGCGCTGCGCGCGCGGCGAGCGCGACATCGCCTTCGTCTTCCAGATGTTCGCGCTCTACCCGCACATGAACGTGCGCGACAACATCGCCTATCCGCTGAGATCGCAGGGCGTGAGCCGGCGCGCGATCCGCGAGCGGGTCGACGAGGTCGCGCGGCTGCTGCGGATCGAGCACGCTGCTGACGCGCCGGTCTCGGCGCTGCCCGGCGGCGACCGCCAGCGCGTGGCGCTCGCCCGCGCCATCGTCCGCCGGCCGCGGGCGTTCCTGATGGACGAGCCGCTGGGCACGCTGGACGCCGAACTGCGCAGCCTCATGCGCGAGGAGCTGCGCGCGCTGCACGACCGGATCGGCGCCACCACCGTCTACGTCACCCACGACCAGGTGGAGGCCATGAGCATGGCCGACCGGATCGCGGTCATGCACCGGGGCGTGGTGCTGCAGGCGGCCGCGCCGGCGGAGATCTACAGCCGGCCGGCGACCAAGTTCGTCGCCGGCTTCGTCGGCGCGCCGGCGATGAACTTCCTGGACCGCCGTCGGCGCAGCTGGCGCCCGGCCGCGCGCGCTCTGCGTGGTCGCCGGGGTCGAGGTCGGCATGCCCGACCTGCGCGAGGGACTCGACAGGCGGCGACGGCGGTGCTGGGCATCCGGCCGGAGCATCGTGCGCCATGACGAGCGAGGGCGGCCTGCGCGGCGAAGTCGTTCGGCGTCGGAGTACCTGGGCTCGCACCAGCTGCTCACGGTGGACACGCCGGCCGGGCGCATGCGCGTGCGCACCAGCCACCGGGCGCCGCTGCGCGATCGGCGAGACGGTCGGCCTGGAGACCTGTCCCGCGAGCAGCGTCGTGTTGTTCGATCCGGAGAGCGAGCGAGCGCTGGCCAGCGACAGCCACCCCGGCGGTCCACGCATCCACGTCGCACGCGAGGAGGCGGCCAGTGGCTGAGGTCCGCTCGAAGCCGATCACCAAGCGCTACGACGCAACCACGGCCGTCGACGGACGTCACCCTGCGGGTGGCGACGGCGAGTTCTTCGTGCTGCTTGGACCCACCGGGGCCGGCAAGACGACCACCCTGCGCACTGGTCGCCGGCCTGGAGATGCCGGACGCGGGCGAGGCTACGGATCGGCGGCGAGGACGTTACACGGACCGCTCCGGCGGAACGCGACGTCGCCTTCGTGTTCCAGCAGTTCTCGCTCGTATCCGCACTACACGGTCTACGACAACCTGGCGTTCCCGCTGCGCGCGCCCGGCCGCCGGCTGGCCGAGGACGGAGATCGACCGCCGGGTGCGCGAGGTCGCGAGCGCAGCTGCACGATCACCGCCAAGCTGAGCAACAAGGCCGACCCACCTGTCCGGCGGCGAGATGCAGCGCGTCTCGATCGGCCGCGCGCTGGTGCGCGAGCCCGCCGCCTTCCTGATGGACGAGCCGCTGTCGTCGCTGGACGCCAAGCTGCGCGAGGGCCTGCGGGTCGAGCTCAAGCACCTGCAGGTCGGCCTTGGCGCGACCATCCTTTACGTCACCCACGACCAGGTCGAGGCCCTAACCCTGGCCGACCGGATCGGCGTGCTGCACGAAGGCCGGCTGCTGCCAGGTCGACGACGCCGCGCGACGATCTACAGCGACCCGGACGACGTCGCTGGTCGCCTACCAGCTGGGCTCGCCGGCGATCAATTTCCTGCCCGCCGGCGCCTTGGAGTATCGACGTCCCGGGCGCGGCCCGCGCCGCCATCCGGCCGGAGGACGTGACCTTGACCATGAGCGGCGCCGCTGGCGGCGGCGAGGCGCCCGCAGTGGAGCGCCACAGTGTCGCAGGTGGAGCGCCTGGGGCCCGGAGGACGTCGCGGTGTTCGACTGGCACGGGCACACGCTGCGCGCCCTCCTGACCCCCGGCCAGCAGATCGCGCGCGGCGACCCCGTCACGCTGCGCTTCGCGCCCGACAAACTGCTGCTGTTCGACGCGGACGGCCGGCGCGGTGCGCCGCGGCGCCGACCGCGACGCGCCCGCGGCTGCGGCCGCCCCGAAGCATCCCCGGAGTTCAGAGACGGGAGTCCGGAATGCCGGCTGACACGCCCCCGGCGGACTGGCACCGCCCGGCGCTCGACGCCTGCGCGGCCGCCATCGCTGGCCACGCCGACGAGTTGACCGAGCTGGACGCCGCGATCGGCGACGGCGACCACGGCACCAACCTGAAGCGCGGCTTCGACGCCGTCGCCGCGGAGGCCGGGACGCTGGCCGACCAGCCGACCGGCCAGATGCTGCAGCGCACCGGCACCACCCTGGCGAACAAGGTCGGCGGTGCGTCCGGCGCGCTCTACGGCAGCCTGTTGATGATGATGGGCAAGCAGCTGGGCGGGCGCACGCTCGACCCCGATACGCTGGCCGAGGCGTTCGGCCAGGGCGTCGAGATGGTCAAGAAGCGCGGCCGGGCGGACGCCGGCGAGAAGACCCTCCTGGACGTCCTGGTGCCAGTCCACGCCGAGCTCCAGACCGCGCTGAGCGAGGGCGCGCGCGTCCCGGCCGAGCTGGCGCGCCGGCTGCGCCAGCGCGCGGAGGACGGCCTGGAGAGCACGCGCGCCATGACAACGGCGGCGCCAAGGGGCGCGCCTCTTATCTGGGCGAACGCAGTGCCGGCCACATGGACCCGGGTGCTAGGTCCGCATACCTGCTGATCGCAGCACCTGGCCGAACGTTGCGGAGCAGGGATCATGAGCCAGGACACGCTGGTCGCCGTGGCGATCATCTCGCACTCCGCCGAGATCGCCCGAGGCACGGCGGAGATGGTGCACCAGATGGTGGGCACCGCCGTACGGGTGGGCTCCTGCGGCGGCAACGCCGACGGTGGCCTGGGCACCGATGTCGAGAAGATCCGCGCCATGCCTGCGGAGGTCTGGAGTTCGGTCGGCGTCGCCGTGCTGGTCGACCTGGGCGGGGCGGAGATGAACACGGAGATGGCGATCGAAATGCTGCCGGACGACCGGCGCGGCGACTTCACCATCTGCAACGCAGCCATCGTCGAGGGCGCGGTGATGGCGGCGACGCAGGCGTCGACCGGCAGCGGCCTGCGGGACGTGCAGCAGGCGGCCGAGGACGCGCATTGGTTAATCACGCGGCAGGCCTGGCGACGACCAGGAGGTTGGTTCGAATGGCGGTTGCGGAAGGCGCGCAGGAACTCACGCCACGCCATCGCGGCTGCACGCGCGCCCGGCCGTCAAGCTCACCCAGCTGGCGGCCAGATTCCGGAGCGACGTGCGGCTGTGCGTCGGCGAGGACGGCGACTGGATCAACGCGAAAAGCGTCGTCCAAGGTCATGCGGCTCAAGGCGCGCACCGGCAAGATGCTGCATTTCCGGGCGGAAGGCGACGACGCCGACGCAGGCGGTAACCGCGCTAAAGGCGTTGGTCGAGCGGGGCTTCGGTGACGACGCGGAGGTGACCGGCAACGGGCCGCCCGGCGGGCCGGAGCGCGTGCTGACCGGGCAGGCGGCGGCCCCAGGGCTGGCGCAAGGCCCGCTGGCGCAGCTGGACGCATCCGGGCCGGTGGACGACGGCGGCGGCGCCCAAGACGCCGACGCGCGCGACCGCCTGGCCGCGGCGATCGCGGCGGCGCGCCGGCAGCTCGACCGGCTGGCGCGCGGACAGCGGCGCGGATCTGGCGGGCGAGGTGCTGGGCTTCCAGATCGCGTTGCTGGACGACCCGGAGCTGCTCGAACCCGCCGCACCGCTGCTGGCGCAGGGGGCCGGGCCGGACGCCGCCTGGGAGGCGGCGATCGGCGACTTGGTCGAGATCTACGCCGCCGACACGGACGAGTATTTCCGCGCCCGCGCGGAGGACTTGCGCGACCTGCGCCAGCGCGTGCACGCCGCCCTGTCGGGCGCCGCCGACGCCGCGGACGAGCTGCCGGAGGGCGCAGTGCTGGCGGCGGAGACGCTGACGCCCTCGCGGTTCCTGGAGATCGACTGGACGCGCGTGGCCGGCGCGGCGCTTGCGGGTGGCAGCGCAACCAGCCACATGGCGATGCTGGCGCGCGCCCGCGGCGTGCCGCTGGTGACCGGTCTGGGCGCGGGCCTGCTGGACCTCCCAGCCGGGCGGCCCGCGGTGCTCGACGCGATCGAGGGCCGGCTGCTCGTCGACCCGCGCGCCGGCGACACGCGACGCCTACGCCCGCGCCTGGCCGACCGCAGCGCTGCGGCGCACGCCGATTCCCGCTACCGGAGCCGGCCCGGCGCGAGCGCGGACGGCACGGCTGTCGTCGGTCTGATCCGAACGTCGACGATCCCGCCGTCCTGGAGGCATTCGACCCGGCGATCTGGCGACGGCGTCGGGCTGACCCGGACGGAGTTCCTGTTCCGCGACGGCCCGGCCGACGAGGCGACCCAGCTGCACGCCTACCGCCGCATCCTGGCGTGGGCGCGGACGGCCCGTGACGGTGCGCACGCTCGACGCCGGCGGCGACAAGCCGGTGCCGGGCGTGACCCCGGCGGGCGCAGAGCAACCCGTTCCTGGGTCAGCGCGGCCTGCGCCTGTCGCTGGCCCGGCCGGCAGCCATTCCGGGCGCAGCTGCGCGCGCTGCTGCGCGCGGCCGGCCGACGGGACCGTTGAAGATCCTGCTGCCGATGGTCGCGCTGCCGCGCGAGCTGGCGGCGGCCCGCGGGATGGTTCTGCAGGCGGCCGCGCGACGCGAGTCTCGCGGACGGATGGCATCGATCGTGCGGTTGCGGCGCTCGGGAATGATGGTGGAAACGCCCGCCGCGGCGCTGCGCGCCCGAGCCGCCTTGGACGCGGACTTCGACTCGATCGGCACCAACGACCTGGTGCAGTACGTGATGCGCGGCGGCGCGCGACGTCGACGCGGTTGCCGACCTGCAGGATCCCAGCGATCCGGGCTGCCGGTGGACCGATCGCGCGGGTCGCTCGCGGCGCGGGCGGCAGGCGCGGAGCGTGGAGGTCAGCGTGTGCGGCGAGACGGCGGGCGATCCAGCAAGGCCAGGTGCCGCGGCCTGCTCGAACGCGGGCGTGCGCGCGCTGTCGGTGCCGCCGGCGCTGGTCGGCCGGACCAAGCGGGCGGTCGCCGGGCACCGGCCTCGCGGGCTCGGGGCAGGACGGGCCGGCGCTGGGTGGATCGGCGACTGGCGCGGACCGCGGCGGACGGTCTTAATGGCTGGCGAGGGCAGCGCGTCCAGGCGCGACCGCGATCGCGGCCTACAAGCAGCTCTTGCGCGACTCCCTGGACCGCCGGCCGTCGGGGGCGCGCCTGCGGATCGCGCGCTTGCTGGGCACGCACAAGAGCTTCGTTTCGCAGATCACCAACCCGAGCGATCCCACACCGGTACCCCGCGCGGCACCTGAACGCGATTTTCGACGTCTGCCAGTCTGTCGGCCAGCGGACGTAGCGCGGTGTCTGGCTGCCTCTCGACGCGGCGGCGCATCCCGCGCACGTCCGCGAGCGCTCGCGGCCGGACGTGGCGGCGTGCACGTACAAGACGCGTGCACGTCGACGTGCCCGTAGCTCGGACGACACCGCAGGCGCAGCAGCGCGCTGGAGGAGCCGATCCGCGACTTCGCCCGGCGGACCGGCGGCCTGATGCTGCCGCGCCGCAGCAACGACGGCGACACGCCCGCCGCCTGACCCGGCTCTAGAGCGAAATGGGGCCAGCGTGGAATCACCTTGCTCGTGAACTTTGCTCTACCTTCAGATCGATAGAGCGCGATCACGCTAAAGCGCGAGTTCGCCTTCGGCGATCACGCTCTAGTGGCGGGGCCGGCGGCGCTGCCACCAGAGCCGGGTCGCGACCCGCGATCAGAGACCTCCCTGCCCCAGCGCAGCGCCGGGGTCTGCACCGGCGCATCCAGGAACGCACCATCTCGTCGTCTAGCTTGAGGTCAGCGAGCAGCGCCATGTCGAGCGAGGTGACGTAGTTGCCGACCAGGCGGCGCGCGACCTCGAGGCCGCGCGTGCACCCAGCGCGCGGCAGCGCGGCAGCCGTACATCAGGGTGAGTTCCATCTGCGGCGTGCCGCCCATGCCGTTGACCAGCAGCAGGACGCGCTGGCCGCTTCGCCGGCTTGAGGTCGTCCAGGATCGCCCCCAGCAGGTCCGTCACGGCGGCCTCGTCCGCGCCGGCCAGCTTCTCGCCGGCGGCCAGGCTCGCCGTGGACGCCGACGCCGATCTCCATCTCGTCGGCCGGCCAGGTCGAGCGTCGGCTTGGCGGATCGCCGGCACCGTGGCCGGACAGGGTCAGCGCGACGCCCATGGATCCGGTGGCTTCGCGTTCACGCGCTCGCCGCAGCGCCTTCAGGGCGGCGAGGTTCGTGCCCGGCGTCGGCGGCGGCGCCGAGCGACCTTCTCCACCGGAGCTGTGCCGGCGACGCCGCGCCGGCCGGAGGTGAACGAGCTGTCCTCGACGGCGACGTCGTCGTTGACCAGGACGGTCGCGCTTTCGCCCTCGTGCATCTCCGCGGCCATTTCGAAGTTCATGACGTCGCCTGAGTAGTTCTTGACGATGAACAGCACCCCAGCGCCGGCGTCGACCGCCTTGGCCGCGGCCTGCGGCTGGTCCGGTCCGGGCGAGGTGAAGGTCGGCCCCGGACACGCGGCGTCCAGCGTGCCGGGGCCGCAGGAAGCCGCACGTGCAGCGGATCGTGCCCGCTGCCTCCGCCGGAGACCAGGGCGACCTTGCCCGACACAGGGGCGTCGGCGCGCGCCGGATGAACGCACGGGTCCCGGCTCGTAGGCGATCAGCGCACCCGCGGTGCGCCTGGGCGAAAGCCCTCCAGGCTCTCCGGCACGCACGTCGGACGGCGCGTTGATCAGCTTTTTCACGAGCTTGCCTCCCTGAGCCTATCGCCTTGGCCGCGTCCGCCGGCCGGCTGATTGCAGTCTTACCGACCAGTTTAGAAAGTGGACCCGCTTGAAGCAAACGCGCTGAAAGTGGCGCTCGGCGCAGCCGCGCCCCTGCGACCCTACCCCGAACCCGCTCTCACGCATCGGGCACAGCGCCCGTTACACCGCGGGCGCGGGCGTTTGCGCGGACAGTTCGGCCGGTCGTCGGGCTCACGGCGGTCCAGGGCGTGCAGGTTCTTGCGGCGCAGGATCAGCAGCCGGCGGAAGCTGACGGCGGTGGCCTCGGCGGCGCGCCGGTCGGACAGGCCCAGCATTGCCTGCGCGCCGAACACCGTGCCGACCTCAAGCCACCGCACACCGTCCCTGTCCGCAATCTCGACCACGCCGCTTGGGATCACCTACAGGCCCTGGCCGCGCTCCACGCGACCTCGGCACCCGGCCCCGGAACCGGCAGTGAAGCCCGCCATGGCGCCTGCCCTGGCGCTGGGGGCGCACAAGGACGCGGCGGGGCGAGCGTATACCTGCCACGACCCGCTGGCCGGACCCGGTCGAGCCTGCTGGAGCCGCGCACGGGCGGCGCCTACCCCGCGATGAACGCCCCGCCGGCCGCCAGCACCACGGCGGCGACCACGAAGCACGATGAAGAGCGTCTCGGCGAGCATCAGC
Source organism: Lysobacterales bacterium (assembly GCA_034520805.1). GTDB lineage: Bacteria > Pseudomonadota > Gammaproteobacteria > Xanthomonadales > Wenzhouxiangellaceae > Wenzhouxiangella. Next base: position 440,046 of record JAXHNG010000005.1, read on the forward strand.
AGGAGCGGGGTCCAGCCGAGGTCGAGGAGGTCCTTGAGTACGGTCTTCATCCCCAGCGCGGCGATCGCCACGATCAGGCAGCCGGTGGAGGCGGTCTCGGCCGCGCGGACCGCCGGGGCCGGCAGCAGGCCCAGGTTGGTCGCGAGCGCGAGCGCGACGAAGCCGATCAGGAAGCCCGGGACCCGCACGGCCGCGCGCAGGCGGCGCACGGGGCCGGGGTCCTCCCGCCGGCTCGGCCGCCGGGCTCGGCGGCCGTCCGCGTCGCCGGGCCTCGGCCGCCGGGCCCGGCCCCCGGGCTGCCTCGCCCCCGCCGGCCGGCCCGCGGCGTCCGCCGCGGCGGCGCGCCGGCTGTACGAGGTGGGCCAGCAGCAGGTGTCGTCGGGATCAACATGGCGACCCGCATCAGCTTGGTCAGCGTGGCGGCGTCGCCGGCGGGGTCCGAGATCACGTAGCCGGCGCCCACCACCTGGGCGACGTCGTGCACGCTGGCGCCGATGATATAGCCGGCCTGGACGTCGCTGAGGTCGAACAGGCTGAGGATGGCCGGATAAATCACCATGCACACGGTGCTGAGCGTGGTGACGCCGACCACGGTGAACAGGGTGTCGCGCTCGCGCCGCTCGGACGGCGGCAGGATGCTGGAGATCGCCATCGCCGCCGAGGCGCCGCAGATCGCCACCGCCCCGCCGGTCAACAGCCCCATCTGCTCGGACTCGCCCAGCCGCCGGGCGACCAGCCGGCCCAACAGGATCGTCGCCGGCACCATCGCCGCGATCAGCACGACCGGCAGCCAGCCCAGCGCCAGCATCTGCTCGACGCCGATGCGCGCGCCCAGCAGCGCCACGCCCAGGCGCAGCACGTGCTTGGCCGTGAACTCGATGCCGGGCGGGTCGCGCGGGCTTTCGCCAGGAAGTTGAACGCCATCCCCAGCAGCAGCGCGAACACCAGCGCCGGCCCGCCGTAGCGGCTGGAGACGAAGGCCGCGGCGGTCGCGATCGAAGCGGCGCTCGAGCAGGCCCGGCCAGACCGCGCCGGCCGTGGCGGCGAGCTGCCGGACGGCCGCGCCGGCGCGGGCGGACGGTCCGGGCACGGGCGGCGTCTGCAGAACCTGATGCCGACAGGTGACCCCACCTGTTGGCGACTTCCGCCCGCGCCGCAAGACGTGCGCGCGAAATCCGGCCGGCAGGACGACAGCGCCTGGCGGCATGTCGGCTTCAGGGGCGTGCGGCGCGCCCGCGCGCCGGCGGGCGCCGGACCGCGCGCGCGTCAGGTCGCGGTCGTGCCCTTCTTCGCCGGCTTCGGCTCGGCGACCGCGACGGGGGCCGGGGTGCCGTCGCGCAGGTAGCGCGGCACCTTCTTGCCGGCCGGCTGGTCGGTTTTCTGCTTGCGCGCTCTCGCGGCCGCTCTTCTTCTGCGCTTTGGCCATCTGGCCGTCTCCTCGGCGGGAACCGCCCGGCGCGACGCAACGGCGCGGGCCCCGCGGCTCGAGCATGCGCGCGCTCGCCCGCCGGCAGCCATGCATATTTCGCAAGCCCCGCCGCAGCCGCGCCCACCTTGTCGCCGGCGGCCGCGGCCACGGGCGGGCGCCCGGGATGGCCCACACAGGAAAGCGCCGCGGGCGGCGCCTTGCGGGCGTTGGGGCGTTTCGGTTGCGGGGGTGGGATTCGAACCCACG